>SSGH01000017.1 GCA_008015835.1 Lysobacter sp. | reverse complement strand
CGGCTTGCGACAGGAGTTCATCACGCCGCATTGTCCGCAGCAGAACGGCATGGTCGAACGTGTGATCCGGACGTTAAAGGAGCAGTGCGCGCACCGACACCGGTTCGAAACTCTGCAACACGCCAGCCGGGTCGTCGCCGACTGGGTCCAGTTCTACAACCACCGGCGTCCACATCAGGCGTTGGGCATGAAGACACCCGCTGAGGTTTATGCTTTAGCGGCCTGACCTGTGCAGAAACTGCTGGGTCATTACATACTCATTTTTGGTGCTTTCAGGCGGGAATAATCGAATCCCGAAATCGTCTTCCTTCTTGTACGGTTGGTTGCCTCATGCGCGACGGCCGATGAGAATCGCAAGATCGAGAGTCGTATGGCGATACACGACAACACGGATGATTGTCCGACCGACCCACAGCCGGGGGCGCTCGCATCGCACCTGCGTGCGTTCGGTCTCGCCGCGACGCTGTGTCTGTCCGCAAACGTCGCGCGCGCGGAGTGGGAGGGCGACGAAGCCGAACGGTTGATCGACGCGGTCTACGATCTTCGCGCCGTGAACGGGTTGACCGCGATTCCGCTCTCGCCGACGCTGGAGCGCGTCGCACGCGCGCACGCCGCCGATTTAGAGCGGCACGCGCGCAACAGTCGGTGCAATTTGCACAGTTGGTCCCCGAACGGCGCGTGGTCGCCATGCTGCTACACGGCCGACCATGCGCAGGCGCGCTGCATGTGGGACAAGCCGCGCGAGATCGGGCGCGGCACGTACCCTGGCGACGGGTTCGAGATCGTGTGCTGGCACAGCGAGCGCATGACGGTGGACATCGCGATGCGCTGTTGGCGCGATAGCCGCGCGCACCAGCACGTGTTGCTGAATCGCCGCGAATGGCGCGAGATCGAATGGCGCGCATTGGGCGTGGCGATGTCAGCGCATTATGCGGTGCTCTGGGTGGGGCTAGTCGCGGAGCGTTGATGCCGCAGGTGAGCGTAGGCGATCCGCGCGGAGATTCGGGCGTCGCGCCAAGAGACACCGAACCGCGCCCGAAAAGCCCCCGATCCGATGACCGCTGGCCCGGCCGCGTCGCGTTCAATGGCATATGACCGCTCTGTGCGGCGCGCATGCGCGTCGTCGGCTGCGGCGATCGCCACGCACGGACCCGAGGGAAACCGCCATGCCTACCGTCTATTTCGGCACCAAGCAGCAGCCCGCGTTCGAACTGAAGGAAAGCGGCGACATGATCGCCGTGCGCACGCGCAGCAAACGCTCCCTGCGCCGCGGCGCCGCGCCGGTGGCCGCCGCCGCTTCGGGCGAACTCGACGACGGCACCCTGGTGGTCGCCTTTCCCGATGCGGGCGTGGAGGTGTATCGCGTGAGCGTGGGGCCGCGGGCGCGTTCGCTCGCCGCGCGCAAGACCGCGCTGCGTCAGGCGCCCGATGTGCGTTTCGCCGGCGGCGTGCTGATGGACCCGAAGACCAAGGATCCGGTGCTGTACACCGAAAACATTTTCGTCAAGTTCGTCGATCGCGCCGATGCGGAAGACTGCGAAAACGTGCTGAAAAAAACGGGCTTGGCGATCAAAGACAAACTCGATTTCGCCGTGAACGCCTATTTCGTCGAAACGCCGGAAGGCACCGGCCAAGCGGTGTTCGATATCGCCAAGGCGCTGCTCGACCGCAAGGATGTCGAATACTGCCATCCCGAATTGGTGCGCGAACGCAAACGTAAAGCGATTTTCCCGCAGCAGTGGCATCTGAAACGCACCACCGTCGGCGGTATGTCGATCGATGCGCATGCGAACGTCGAAGCGGCGCATGCGCTGACGCAAGGCGAAGGCATCACCATCGCGATCATCGACGACGGCGTCGATATCGATCACCCCGAATTCGGCGGCGCCGGCAAGATCGTCGCGCCGCGCGACGCGACGCTGCGCACGTCCGATCCGCGTCCGAAAGATCAGTTCGGCACCGGGCGCGACGACGGCGACAACCACGGCACCGCCTGCGCGGGCGTCGCCTGCGCCAACGGCAGCCTCGGCGCCAGCGGCGTGGCGCCGAAAGCGAAACTCATGCCGATCCGATTGGCTTCGGGCCTGGGTTCGGTGCGCGAAGCCGAAGCCTTCCGCTGGGCCGCCGACAACGGCGCCGACGTGATTTCCTGCAGTTGGGGGCCGACCGACGGCAAGTGGTGGCAAGCGAACGATCCGCGCCACAACCAAGTGGTGCCGATGCCGGCCAGCACCAAACTCGCGATCGACTACGCCATCGCCAACGGCCGCGGCGGCAAAGGCTGCGTGATTCTGTTCGCCGCCGGCAACGGCAACGAGTCGGTCGACAACGATGGCTACGCGAGCTACGCGAACATCATCGCGGTCGCCGCGTGCAACGATCGCGGCAAGCGCAGCGTGTACAGCGATTTCGGACGCGCGGTGTGGTGCGCGTTCCCGAGCAACGATTTCGGCCACGCGCCGTTCAATCGCCCCGAACCGCTCACGCCGGGCATTTGGACCGTCGATCGAAGCGGCGTCGACGGCTACAACCCGGGGAATACCGCGTTCGGCGACAGCGCCGGTCACTTCGCGAACGACTTCGGCGGCACCTCCAGCGCATGCCCGGGCGCGGCGGGCGTCGCCGCTTTGGTGCTGTCGGCGAATCCGGCGTTGAAATGGCACGAAGCGAAAGACGTGCTCAAGCGCGCCTGCGATCGCATCGACCCGCAAGGCGGCGCGTACGACGCCAACGGCCACAGCAAACAATACGGCTATGGGCGTTTGAACGCGCGCACTGCGGTGGAGCTCGCCAAACCGCAGCCGCAGAACGCGGTGAGCGTGCGCCGCGTGTTCGACGCGCCGATTCCCGACCTGCAAATCGTGCGCTTCGCGCTCGATGTGACCGAAACCGCCGTCATCGAAACGCTGAGCGCGTCGATCGATCTCAAGCACACCTACATCGGCGACTTGATCGTCAAACTCATTCCGCCGCCCGCGCTGAACATGGCCGCGGTGACGTTGCACAGCCGCGGCGGCGGCTCCGTCAATACGCTGAAGAAAACCTACGACGCCGCCACCACGCCCGGCCTCGCCGCGTTCGCCGGTAAAAGCGGCAAGGGCGCGTGGACACTGGAGATTCGCGACGCCGAAGCGCAAGACACCGGCACGCTGGTCTCGTTCACGTTGAAGCTGACGTTCGCGCATGCGAATCGGGTGGTGGAAGCGCCGGAGAACGAGCCGCAGCCCAAAGCGGCACCGACGCGCAAATCGCGCAAGAGCGCCCCCGCGAAGCGCGCCAGAAAGACGTACTCGGCGAAAGAACGCACGAAGACATCGGGCGCCAAGGCATCGACCGCGAAGAAAGCGCGCGTCGTTCGTAAGCCCGAGAAGAAACGATAAACAGCGTAAAGCGATAAACAAAGTAAAACGATGCGCGAATCGGCATAGAAGATACCGATCGGATTCCGCTTCGATACAGATCGAAACCTGCGCGGGCGATTGACAATCGCCCCGCGCAGGTCGACATTCACCCCACGCTTCGGAACGACATCGAAGCGCATTCCACAGGGGGAATGCCGCATGGCCACGGTAGGCGCACCCATCGCATCGACGCCCGCGCTTCCTCGCGCGGCATGCGCGGCGATGGCCGTCTTTATTCTCGCGTGCATAGCGCTCGATACCGAAGCGCACGGCGGACGACTCAACGCCGAAGGCTGCCACCACGACCGCAAACGCGGCGGATATCACTGCCATGGCGGTGGTGCGACCGCATCGCGATCGCGCGCGAATTCATCGCCTCGATACGACTTCTCGCCTTCGCGTGCCGCGCCCGTGCGTCGCGTGCGAGGCGGCGTGTTCGCGAATTGCGCCGAAGCCCGTGCGGCGGGTGCAGCGCCGCTAAGACGCGGCGATCCTGGTTACGGCCCGCATCTGGATCGCGATGGGGATGGGGTTGGGTGCGAGCCGAGGCGGAGGTGATACGCAAATGGAATCAAAACGAAACTGGCTAACGAGTCGCATCACATGATCATGTCATCACAGAAATAAGCATAACCAGATGACTCACAGGATCACGGTTTATTGGGTTCTCTGGATCAGAAAATTTTTGATACACAGCGTTGCTGATCTCGATTTTTTTGGAGAAACGACATGTCAGATACTATTCGCGTGATGATACAGATGAAATCAACTCCAGCACTGGCAGCCGCCGCATACGGCCCATTTTCATCTGCGCCCCTGTCGTTTCTTTCAGAGATGCCTGGCGTCGATTTCGACACCGGCTATTCGCCAGTGCCGCTCTACATGCCGCAGAATGGCGAACCGAGCATGTTTTCAATGGGGAGTTTCGGCAATAACGGCGAAGAAACCTATGTTGTTCGCGCATCGGTGGCACAGGAGTATATCGATCGACTTCTGGAGCGAACGCACAACGATGAGAACGTCGTTGGCATATTCGCGGATGTGGCGGTGCAACCCATTGCTGCAAAATGTCCTTCAGGACCTATCGGAACTCAACACGATGTTGCTTCTTTGTTGAACGTTGCGATGCTTCAGCAAAATGGAATGGACGGTACTGGTGTTAAAGCGGTTATAGTGGACACAGGCGTGAATTTGAATTATCTCCGGGCACAAGGTGTGTCCCCAGCCTTCGACGAAACACTCAGCTGGGCACCTTCGCACGGACAGCCGCTCGGCGCGATGCCGGTCGGACACGGCACGATGTGCGCTTACGATACGCTGATTGCGGCACCGAGATGCACGCTGATCGACCATGCGTTGCTGACCTCGAATTCGCGAGGCGGATCGATTATGGAAGGTCTTTTGAGCGATGCCGTGCGTTCGTACGCGATTCTTCATAGCTATTTGATGCGCGCACCGAGCCATTTTGCAGGAGATGGTTTTCCGAGAACTCTTGTAGTCAACAATAGTTGGGGTATGTTCCATCCATCGTGGGATTATCCGGTCGGAAGCCCGATGAACTATAGTGATAACCCGCGCCATGTATTTAATATAGCCGTCGCTCAACTCGAAGCGGCTGGCGCAGATATTCTTTTCGCTGCCGGAAATTGTGGGCCGCAATGCGCGGATAACAGATGCCAGGGAGTAGTCGATGCAGGTATCTACGGCGCCAACTCGCATGAGTGTGTGCTTACGGTCGCTGGTGTCAAAATAGATCGCGATAGAATCGGTTATTCCACGGTCGGCCCTGGGCGTTTATCGACGCAAAAACCCGATGTGGCCTGCTATACCCACTTCGCTGGCTCCGGTGTGTATGCAGCCGATGGCGGAACGTCCGCCGCAACGCCTGTGTTAACCGGCGTGATCGCTGCGATTCGCAGGATATATCCGTCACACGTGGTGTCTCCCGGCGCCTTACGCGATGCGATTCGTAACAGTGCGCGTTCTTCAAAAGGGATTGGCTTCGACTACGAGTATGGATACGGCGTTATCGATGTCGACAATCTTGTTCTCGAACTCAAAGCCAGGTTCGGACCATAATAAAAATTTCGACTAAAGATGTCGTTGGAGCACCCGATTTTTGGAAGCAGCGCCATATAAATAGCGCTATTTTATCGGGTGCTTTGATACCGCGCTTTCAGCTCTATCGCAGCAGACAATCAATCTGTGCGGTGTGTTCGAGTTCCCTCTGCATCAAGCGATGATGCGACAGGTTATTGTCGTACTGTCTTAAATAGTCGCCGAGACGGCTCTTCGCGAGATATCTTCGACTTGTCGCCAATCCCTCCTCCTCAACGCCTCCGAAGGCACCATCCAAGACCCACCCACCGTCATTACATTCGGCAGCGCGAGATAGCTTGGCGCCTTCGCCGCATCGATGCCGCCGGTGGGGCAGAACTTCACGTGGGCGAAGGGGCCGGCGAAGGCTTTGAGGGCGGCGATGCCGCCGCTGGATTCGGCGGGGAAGAATTTGAAGCGGTTATAGCCGTGTTCGAGGCCGCGCATGAGTTCGCTGGCGGTGGCGATGCCGGGCAGCAGCGGGATGCTGGCGTCTTTCGCGGCGGCGTAGAGCGCGTCGGTGCCTCCGGGCGAAATCGCGAAGCTGGCGCCGGCGTCCTGCACGGCGAACAGATCGGCGCGGGTGAGCACGGTGCCGGCGCCGACGATCGCGCCGGGCACCGTGCGCATGCGGCGAATCACGTCGAGCGCGACGGGCGTACGCAGGGTGATTTCGAGCACGGGCAAGCCGGCGGCGACCAAGGTTTCGGCCAGCGGGATCGCGTCGTCGAGGTCGCTCACGGCGAGCACGGGCACCACGGGCGCTTGGCGGAGAACGGCGTCGATGCGTTGGGTGATGGTGTCGTTCATGGGGTGGCCGTGCGTGAGAGGCGAAGGGTGAAGATGCGGTGCTGGTGAGATTGCGATGTCATCCCGAGCGCAGCGAGGGAGCTGCTTTCGCTGTAACTCGCATGCAAGAAAAAGCAGGTCCCTCGCTGCGCTCGGGATGACAAGAAAACTGCGCGCGGACGAAGGGAATGGCGTATCTCCCGAATGAAATCGCGAACGCGAATCTTCACGATATCGTTCAATGCCGCGCACGCAGCGCTACGGCGGCGCCGAGCAGGCCCGGGCCGCTATGGGTGATGACGCGGATGTTCACCGATTCCAGATACGCGGCGAAGCGGCCCTTGGCGAGAAAACGTTCGCGGAAGGCGCTGCTGCGCAGGAACGGCACGAAACGCGGCACGATGCCGCCGGCGATCATCACCGTGCGAGCGCCGTGGATCAGCGCGGCGTCGCCGGCCACGCTACCGAGCACCGCGCAGAAGCGCGCGAGCGTGCGGCGCGCGGCGAGATCGTGGCCTTCCAGCGCCGCGGCGACGATCTCGCCCGGTTCGCGCAAGGTTTGATGTTGGCCGGTGGCATGATCCACCGCGCCGCGCAGCACCGCGTCGATGTGCGACAGCCCGCTACCGCACAGCAAGCGTTCGTTCGAGACGCGACCGAAGCGTGCGGTGAACCAACGCGCGATCGCCAATTCTTCGTCGCCCAGCGGCGCGAAACTCACGTGCCCGCCTTCGGTTTCCACGACCTGCCAATCGGAGTCGTGACCGACCATCAGCGCCACGCCGAGCCCCGTGCCCGGCCCGATCACCGTGACCGGGCCGCGCAGGCCGCTGTCCTCGCCGTGCAGCGCGATCTGTTCGTTCGCGCTTAAGCCCGGCACCGACCAGGCCACCGCGCCGAAATCGTTGAGGAGATGCAGGCTGTCCAGATCGAGCGCACGCTGCAGTTCGCTTCGCGTGAACGACCACGCGCGATTCGTCAGTCGAATCTCTTCGCCGTTGACCGGGCTGGCGACGGCGATCGCGGCGGTCTGCGGTTTCGCGCCGACTTCGGCGAGGTAGTGCTCGGCGGCGTGCTGCAGACTCGCGAATTCGGCGGCGACCAAACTGCGCGGGTCCAGCACTTGCGGCGTCGCCGACGACAGGTCGGTCAGCGCGAAGCGCGCATTGGTGCCGCCGATGTCGGCGATCATGGCGAGCGAGGCGTGCGGTGCGGCCATCGATCAGACTCCGGCGTCTTCGTGGACGAAAAGACTGCACGCGCCCTGTTCGGCCGAGCCGACTTGGGCGCGCATCAACCCGAACAGTTCGCGGCCGACGCCCTCGCGATTGCCGCTCAGATCGAGCGCGCGTGGCGCGCGAGCGTTCCATTCGGCGGGATCGACATCGGCGTGCATCGCGCCGGCTTCGGCGTCGATCAAGATCATGTCGCCGTCGCGCAGTTTCGCGATCGCGCCGCCGCAGGCGGCTTCGGGCGTGACGTGAATCGCCGCCAGCACTTTGCCCGATGCGCCGGACATGCGTCCGTCGGTCAGCAGCGCCACGCGTTGGCCGCGATCCTGCAGCACGCCCAGCGTGGGCGTGAGCTTGTGCAATTCCGGCATGCCGTTCGCGCGCGGGCCTTGGCCCAGAATCACGGCGACGAAATGGCCTTCGAATCCTTCGCGCGGGTCGAACTCGCCGGCTTTGAACGCCGCGAGCAGCGCGTCCTGCGAGTCGAACACGCGCGCCGGCGCGGCGATCGCGCGATGCTCCGGCGCCACCGCGGAAATTTTCACGATCGCGCGGCCGAGATTGCCGTCGACGCAACGCAGGCCGCCTTCGCGATCGAAGGGTTCGGAGACCGGACGTACGATACCGGTGTCGCCCGACTGCGCGGGCGCATCGCGCCACACCAAGCGCGTGCCGTCGAGTTCCGGCACTTGCGTCTGCCGACGCAGGTCGCCGCCGTGCACGCAGAGCAGATCGCCGTGCATCAAACCGGCGTCGATCAATTCGCGCAGCACGAAGCCGAGGCCGCCGGCGCGATGGAAATCGTTCACGTCGGCGCTGCCGTTGGGATACACGCGCGCCAGCAGGGGCGTGGCCTGCGACAGCTCGTCCAGATCGGTCCAATCGACGATCAGCCCGGCGGCGCGCGCAATGGCGACCAGATGCAGCGCGTGATTGGTGGAGCCGCCGGTCGCGGCCAAACCCACCATGGCGTTGACGATGGCTTTTTCGTCGACGGTGCGGCCGATCGGCCGGTAGTCGTCGCCCAGCGCGGTGATGCGCAGCGCTTGCTCGGCGGAGGCCACGGTGAGCGCATCGCGCAGCGGCGTGTTCGGGTTGACGAACGCGGTGCCCGGCAGATGCAGGCCCATCGCTTCCATCAGCATTTGGTTGGAATTGGCGGTGCCGTAGAACGTGCAAGTGCCGGGGCCGTGATACGACGCGGATTCGGCGTCGAGCAATTCTTCGCGCGTGGCCTTGCCGTCGGCGTAACGTTGACGCACCGCGGCTTTTTCCTTGTTCGGCAAACCCGACGGCATCGGGCCGGCGGGCACGAAAATCGTCGGCAGATGGCCGAAACTCAACGCCCCGATCAACAGGCCAGGTACGATCTTGTCGCACACGCCCAACATCAGCACCGCGTCGTACATCTCGTGCGAGAGCGCCACCGCGGTGGCGAGCGCGACGGTGTCGCGCGAGAACAGCGACAGTTCCATGCCGGTGCGGCCTTGGGTCACGCCGTCGCACATCGCCGGGACGCCGCCGGCCACCTGCGCGCTGCCGCCGGCGTTGCGCGCGGCCATCCGGATCAACGTGGGGTAGTGCTCCATCGGCTGATGCGCCGAGAGCATGTCGTTGTACGCGGTGACGATGCCGAGATTGCCGCCCGCGCCGGTTTTGAGCATCGGTTTATCGCCGCCGGCCGCGGCGAAGCCGTGCGCGAGATTGCCGCAGCCCAAGCGCCCGCGCGCTGGGCCTTGCGTGCGCGCGCGCTCGATCTTGTCGAGATACGCGCTGCGCGTGTGGCGGCTGCGCTCGGCGATGCGCGCGGTGACGCGTTCGACGACGGGATGCAAAGGCATTAGGGGCTCCAATGAATGTGCAGCGTGCGGTCGTGCGACGAATCGTCCGACGCATGCAGGAACGCGGAGATCGGCATGGCGATGGGATCGAGGCGCGCCTGCGCTTCGCGCAAGACCGCGCGTTTACGCGCGCCCACGACCGCCAAATGCCATTCGCGCGCGCGCGACAGGCGCGCGAATCCGAGCGTGATGCGCGCGAACGGCGCCTCCGGCGGCAGCGGATCCGGGGTCAATGCGAAAGCGTCGTCGCGCGCGTCATCGGCCATCGCTTCGCGCAAACCGGCGACATTCGGAAACAACGAGGCGGTGTGCGCATCGTCGCCCATGCCCAACACCACCGCATCGAACGGTGCGTCGTGGCGCGACAGCATCGTGCGCGCCTGCGCCAACGAGGCGTTGGTATCGCCGTCGGTCGCGGTCAAGGTTTCGATGCGCGCGCCGTGCGCGGTGGCGAACGCTTCGCGCAATGCGGCGACATTGCAGGCGGGATGATCGTGCGGCACGCAGCGATCGTCGCCCGGCATCGCCACGACTTTGGACCAATCGATGCCCTCGCTCGCGGCCAGCGCGCGATACGCCGGAAACGGCGTGCGTCCGCCGGCCAACGACAACAGCGCCGCACCGCGCGCGGCGATGGCGTTCGCGCAGGCGTCGCGCAAACGCAGCGCCAGCGCATCGGCCAGCGCGGTCGCATCGGGGTAGTGGTGTTCGACCCAAGCCATGCCGATGCTCACTCGCGCCAACTGTGGCCGTGGCGTTCGGTCATCGCGATCGCCGCGTTCGGGCCCCAGGTGCCGGCGGCGTACGATTTCGGCATCACCCCGGCGCGATCCCAGCCGTCGCGGATCGCGTCCACCCACTGCCACGCCGCTTCGGTTTCGTCGCGGCGCACGAACAGCGTGCCGTTGCCTTCCAGCGCGTCGAGATACAGGCGCTCGTACGCCAGACGGCGGCGCTCGTGCTTGAACTGCTCGTCCAGATCCAGATCCAACGAGACTTGCGACAACCGCAGACCGCTGCGATCCAGGCCCGGCGTTTTGTGCATCAACTGCAATTCGATGCGCTCTTCCGGCTGCAGGCGAATGATCAAGGCGTTCGGTTCGGCCGCCGCGCCGCCTTGCGCGAAGATCGAATGCGGCACCGCGCGGAACTGCAGATAGATTTCGGTGCAGCGCCGCGGCATGCGTTTGCCGGTGCGCAGATAGAACGGCACGCCCGACCAACGCCAGTTGTCGATATGCGCGCGCAGCGCGACGTAGGTTTCGGTACGGCTGCCGCGGCCGAGTTCTTCCAAATAGCCCGGCACCGCCTGCCCGCCGATCGCGCCGGAGACGTATTGCCCGGCGACGGTTTCGGAAGCGACTTCGTTGCGGCCGATCGGGCGCAGCGAACGCAGCACTTTGATCTTTTCGTTGCGCACCGCGGTGGGCTCGAATTGCGAGGGCGGTTCCATCGCGGTCAAGCACAACAGTTGCAGCAGATGGTTCTGCACCATGTCGCGCATCGCGCCGGAATCGTCGTAGTAATCGCCGCGGCCTTCCACGCCGACGGTTTCGGCCGCGGTGATCTGCACCTGCTGGATATGCCGCGCGTTCCACAGCGGCTCGAACAGCACGTTGCCGAAGCGCAAGGCGAGCAGATTCTGCACGCCCTCCTTGCCGAGATAATGATCGACGCGATACACCCGGTCTTCGTCGAAGCTGCGGGTCACGCCGTCGTTGATCTCCAGCGCGCCGGGCAGATCGTGGCCGATCGGTTTCTCCAGCATCACCCGCGTGCCCGCGCCGGCGAGACCGTGCTCGGCCAATGCGGCGCAGGCGCTTTCGTAGAACTTCGGCGCGGTGCTCATGTGATACAGCACATCGCCGTCGCGCAGCGAGCGGATGCGTTCGGCCAGCGCGCGCATCGAATCCGGCTGATCGAGCGAGGCCGGTTGGTAATGCACGCGAGCGAGCAGCGCTTGCAGCGTCGCGTCCTTTCGCAACTCGGCGGGGACGAAGGTCGAGATCGAGCGGGCGACGAACTCGCGGAACGCGGCGTCGTCCAGGCCGCTGCGCGCGGTGCCGAGGATTTTCAGCGTCGGCGACAGCAGGCCGTCGCTTTCCAGCCCGTACAGCGAAGGCAGCAGCATGCGCTGGGCCAGATCGCCCGTGGCGCCGAAAATGGTGAGCAGCGAAGCGGTGGAAGTGGTCACGTCCGGATCCGTTACTGAAACACGCAAGCGTAAGCGCTACCGTCGATACGACGACAGTGTAAACGTTTACAACTCGTCGTTCGTACCGCGATTCGCGACGCCCGCGATTTCGGCCGATCCGCCGCCGTCGCGCCAGACGAAGGTGTGCAGGCTTTTCGGGGCCAAGGCATAGCGCGTGCGCAAGCCGGGGGCCTCCAATACGACCGTACGCGGGCGTTCGGACGAGTTGACCACTAGCAGAATCGTTCGCTCGCCGACCGGGTCGACGAACGCGACATTGTCCACGCCGTCGCGCCCCTCGCTGGAGGCCACGCGATATGCGCCCGGCGGCACGAAGCGGCTGACGTGCGCCAACACGTAATACTCGTCGTTGCGCGTCACCGCGCCGCTGCGGCGATCGATCGTCACCACGCCGCGACAATTGCCGCAGCCGCCCGCATGCGGCCCCGAGGTCTCGTCGAGCGCTAAATTCCACAGCAGCACGCCGCTGGCCCAATGGCGCGTGCCGCCGACGATCAAATCTCGCGCCAGCAGGGTCATGCCGCCGCTGCGCACCGGTTCCCAATCGCCGCCGGAGCATTCGGTGAGGTAGACGCTTTTGTCCGGAAACAGATCGCGCACTTTCGACTGCGCCGACACATGGCCGCCGTAGCAATGCCAGGCCACGCCGTCCACGTAGCGCGAGGCGACGGGATCGGACAACACCGCCGTCGGCTCTTCGGGCTTATCCCAATTGTGGTCCCAGTCGAGAATCCGGATATCGTGGCCCGCCGTACGCAGCATCGGCCCCAGATGCGTCCCGATCAGGGCGATGCGCTGTTCCGCGCTCAAGCGCATGCCGGGGTAATTCTCGGGTTCGAACGACGGTTCGTTCTGCAATGTGAGCGCGAACAGCGGAATCCCGCGCGCCGATAGCGCATCCGCGTATCGCGTCAGATATCGCGCGAAACTGCCGTAGTGCTCCGCGCGCAGCGTGCCTTTGACCAGGCTGCCGCTGTCCTTCATCCACGCCGGCGCGCTCCAGGGCGAGGCCATGACGCGCAGGTTCGGGTTGATGGCGCGGGCGGCGCGGGTCGTCGCCAACACGTCGCGCTGCTGGGCGGGCAACGCGAAGCGCTTGAGCTGCGGGTCGGTCCGACCCGCGGGGGCATCGTCGAGGCTGTAATGATTCAGCGAGAAATCCGAAGCGCCGATGGTCAACCGCACCATGCCCAAACCGATCCCGTGCGGCGGCGGAGCGAACAACTCGCGCAGCAGCGCCTTGCGCGCGGCGGGGCGCATCTTGCGCTGCAGCAACCAGGCGGAACTGTCCGTGATCGACGCACCGAAACCTTCGATGCGCTGACGGCGCTGCGCGGGATCGACGGCGATCGCGATGTCGGCGACCTCCGCGATGTCCGACTCCGCCACCTTATTCGCGACAGCGGATTCGCCCGCATCGGCCGGCAATTCGGTCAGCGCGTAACGGCGGTCCGCGGTGGTGGCCCACACGCGCAGCTCGCGCGACGGCGCGTCCGCCGCGAACGCGGACGTCGCGACGCCCGCCCACAGACAGGATGCGAGCAGGCGAGCGCGCGAGCGCGCGAATAGGGGCTGCGATTTCATCCGGCAAGTCTCCTCGAAAACCGTCGGCGGTCCGCGCGACGGTCGTACTGCAGCGCAACAAATCGAACGGCGCCGCGGACGCGCGACGCCGCGAAACACGCGGTATAGCCGCGGCGACAGGGCGCCGCGACGCACGGTGTGTTGACACGTTACGGAAATACATGTATTTGACAGCGCTGTCAACAACCGCATCCGTGAGGGGAGAGCCATGACGATCCGTACCCATACCCGGCCGCAACGCGGCGCACAGGCGCGCATGGGGATGCGCACTTGCGCGCTGGCGGCCGCTTGTTCGCTGGCGCTCGTCGCCTATTCGGCGCACGCGCAAGACGCGGCCGGCGACCAGGCGAAACAAGACGCCGAAGACTCCGAAACGCTCGACACAATCGTCGTCACCGGCATCCGTCGAAGCATCGAAACCTCGCGCGAGACCAAACAGCAATCGGCGTCGATCGTCGAAGCGGTATCGTCCGAAGATCTGGGCAAATTGCCCGACGTGAGCATCGCCGAATCGCTCGCGCGCCTGCCCGGTTTGGCGGCGCAACGCGTCGACGGCCGCGCGCAGGTGATCGCGATCCGCGGCATGTCGCCCGATTTCGCCGCCACCCAGCTCAACGGCCGCGAACAGGTCAGCACCGGCGATAACCGCGGCGTCGAGTTCGACCAATACCCGTCCGAGTTGCTCGATTCGGCGATCGTCTACAAGAACCCCGACGCCAGCCTGATTGGTCAGGGCCTCTCGGGCACGGTCGATCTGCGCACCATCCGGCCCTTGAGCGTGGGCGAGCGTCGCTTCGCCGCCAATCTGCGCGGCGAGTACAACTCGCTCGGAAAACAGAATCCGGACGGCAGCGACACCGGCTATCGCATCAGTGCGTCCTACATCGATCAATTCGCCGACAACACCATCGGCGTGGCGATCGGCGTCGCGGAACTGGATTCGCCCTTCCAGGAACAGCACTTCAAGGCATGGTGGTGGGGCAACACCACGCCGTGGGGCGGCAATGTGCCCGGCAAACCGAACGATGCGGCGATGATGGAAGGCGCCGAAGTGTGGGCGCGTTCGCGCGATCAGGTACGCGACGGCATCATGGGCGTGTTGGAATACAAACCCAACGACATCATGCATAGCACGCTCGACGTGTACTACTCGCGCTTCGAACAGAAAGAAGCCATGCGCGGCATCATGTGGTCGCAGGATCCGTGGACCGGCAATGGCGTCACGTTGAGCAACGTGACCACGCGCTCCGTCGGCGGCTATCCGGTGGTCAACAGCGGCGTGGTGAACAACCTTGAGCCCGTGGTGCGAAATGATCGCAACACACGTGACGACAGTATGTACTCGATCGGCTGGAAGAACGAATTCCAGTTGAATGAAAACTGGTCCGTCGATGTGGATGCGTACCACTCGCGCGCCGATCGCGACAAGGATTATCTCGAAACCTACGCCGGGTCGGCGGCGCTCGATAGCATCGGTTTTAATGTGCCCTTGGATTCTTCTGATTTCGTACGTTTTAGCCCGGGCCTCGATTACACGAATCGTTCGAGGATATTGCTGACCGACCCGGCAGGCTGGGGTCGCGAAGGCCGTTTAGAGAAAACGAAACAAAGCGACAAGCACACTGGCATCCGAATGGAATTGTCGCGCAGTTTCGTCGATGGCCCGTTCTCGGGTTTCCAGATCGGGTTCTCGGGCACGGAGCGTGTGAAAGACAAAACCTCGGCGGTGTACTTCGCGCAACTGCGCAATAACGCGACATCTGTGGCGGTCGACCCAGATCTGGTCAATAGTCCGGTCGATCTGAGCTTTTCGGGTTTTCGCGGAGTCTTGAGTTATGACGTCAATGGCGCATTGAGCCGCTACTACGACCTCATTCGCGTGATGAGTGACGATGATCTAAAGAAAGATTTTACCGTTCGAGAAAACATCGAAACGACCTACGGCAAGCTCGATATCGACACCGAATTCGGCGATTGGATGCGACTGAGGGGCAATGTGGGCGTGCAAATCATGCGCACGAAACAATCTTCGATGGCATTCAATGTCGAGAGCGGGAGAACGACAGGGACATTCGAGGATGGCGCGACATACACAGACGTATTGCCGAGTTTGAATCTCGTGGGTGATTTCGGCGATGGGTGGATGGTGCGTTTTGGCGCGGCCAAGACTTTGGCGCGGCCGCGAGTGGATGACTTGCGTGCTGCACGTTCGGCAGGCGTGGATCCTACAAGGCATACGTGGAGCGGCGGAGGCGGTAATCCAAAGCTTGAGCCTTGGCGTGCCACATCAGTCGATTTGTCGCTTGAAAAATATTATGGGCAAGCCGGCTATTTCGCCTTGGCCCTGTTTTATAAAGACTTAGAAAGCTATGTCTATAATCAGACAATAAAAGACTACGATTTTAGCGGATTCACGAATCCGACCAATATTCCGGCCCTGAGCAATTTCGGCAATTTCACCACCCCTCAGAACGGCAAGGGGGGCTACATGCGAGGCGTCGAATTCAGCACTTCACTGGAAGGCGGCGCCCTCGCATCGGCGCTGGACGGGTTCGGCGTATTGTTCAATGCCTCATACACCGAGACATCGATCGACCCCGATCCGACCGACAACGAAAAGTTGAGGCGTGGATTGCCTGGTCTGTCGAAAGTGGTAGGAAATCTTACCGCTTACTACGAAAAGCACGGATTTTCGGCACGGGTGAGTCAGCGCTATCGCTCTGAATTCCAAGGCGAAATCACCGAATTGTTCGCCCAGCGTAGCTACACGCAAGTGCTCGCGGATCGGCAAACCGACCTGCAGCTCGGCTACGAGTTCAAGCCGGGCACGAAGATGGCCGGTTGGTCGGTGTTGTTCCAGGTGAACAACGTCACCGACTCGCCGTATCGCACGGTGCAGCGTTCCGACTTCGCCAACGGCGGCGATTTCTACACCACGCCGCTGGAATACAACGAGTACGGGCGGCAGTTCCTGCTGGGTTTGAACTTCAAGATGTGATCCGACGCGTCGCCGCCGCGCGATGCGCGGCGGCGACATCGCCTTCGGATGTTCGGAGACTCGCGCTTTGAAAACCCCCGCTTCGAATCGATACGCCGACGCCTCGCGGCGTGCCTTCTCCCCGTCGCCTCGCCCGACCGCGCTCGCCTTGGCGGCGACGCTCTGCCTCGGCGGCGTTCTCGCCGCGGACGCGCGTTCGCCCGCCGAATCCGAACCCGGATCCAAGCCCAAGCCCGGCCCCGTCGCCGAATGGCGAAAAGTCGTCAGCCCCATCCGGCGCGATGCTGCGATGGAGAAGCGCATCGACGACATCCTGGCGAAGATGACGCTCGCGCAGAAAGTCGGGCAGATGACGCAGGCCGAGATCAAATCGATCACGCCGGAGGAAGTGCGCGCGCATTACATCGGTTCGGTGCTCAACGGCGGCGGTTCGTGGCCAGGCAAGAACAAACACGCGGCCGTCGGCGATTGGCTGGCGCTGGCCGATGCGTACTACAACGCATCGATGTCCACCGATATGGCGACGCAGATTCCGATCGTGTGGGGCACCGATGCCGTGCACGGTCATAGCAACGTCTATCGCGCCACGCTGTTCCCGCACAACATCGGCCTGGGCGCCGCGCGCGACCCGGCGCTGATTCGCGAGATCGCGACCGCGACCGCGGTCGGCGTGCGCGCCAGCGGCATCGACTGGGTGTTCGCGCCCGCGGTGCCGGTGGTGCAGAACGCGCGCTGGGGCCGCATGTACGAGAGCTATTCCAACGATCCCACGCTGGTCGCGACTTACGCCGATGCCTATGTGCGCGGCTTGCAAGGCCGCTTCGGCGACGGCAGCGCGATCGCCAGCGTGAAGCATTTCCTCGGCGACGGCGGCACCGACAACGGTAAAGATCAAGGCTTGACCATCGCGCCGCAGCGCGAGTTGGTGCGCACCCACGCTCAGGGCTATTTCTCGGCGCTCAGCGCGGGCGCGCAGAACATCATGGTGTCGTACAACAGTTGGAAAGACCCGAACACTGGCGTCGATCACGGCAAGATGCACGGCAACCGCATGCTGTTGACCGATGCGCTGAAGCACAAAGTCGGGTTCGACGGCTTTCTGGTGTCCGATTGGAACGCGATCGAGCAGATCCCCGGCTGCACCAAGGACAATTGCGCGCAGGCGGTCAACGCTGGCACCGACATGTTCATGGTGCCCGACGATTGGAAGGCGTTCATCCAGAACACCATGCGCCAAGTCGAGACCGGCGAAATTCCGATGGCGCGCATCGACGACGCGGTGCGCCGCATTCTCCGCGTGAAAATGCGCGCGGGGCTTTTCGACGGTCGAGCGCCCTCCGCGCATCCTCGCGCGGGCGATCTGAGTGCGTTGCAGCATAAAGCGCTGGCGCGCCGCGCGGTGCGCGAATCGCTGGTCTTGCTCAAGAACGAACGCGCGGCGTTGCCGATCAAACCCGGCGCGCGCGTGCTGGTGGTCGGCAAGGGGGCGCACAACATTCCGATGCAGGCCGGCGGTTGGTCGCTGACGTGGCAGGGCGACGACACCACCAACGAGGATTACCCCGAAGCGCAAAGCATTCTCGCCGGCCTTCGCGCCGTGGCGGGCGACGATTTCACCATCATGGACGGCACGCGCGTCGGCGCGAAGCTGGGCGATTACGACGTCGTAATCGCGGTGATCGGCGAGCCGCCGTACGCGGAAATGAAGGGCGACGTGTCCGCGCCCGCGGCGATCACGCACTCGCTGCGGCATCCGGAAGACCTGCAGCTTCTGCGGACCATGGCGCAGAACGGCAAACCGGTCGTCACGATATTTCTCTCGGGGCGTACGTCTTACGTCAACGATCTGGTGAATGCCTCCGACGCCTTCGTCGCGGCATGGTTGCCCGGCTCCGAAGGCGCCGGCATCGCCGACGTGTTGCTCGCGGGCGCGGACGGCAAGCCGCGTTTCGATTTCCGCGGTCGTTCGTCCTTCCCATGGCCGGGCGATCCGTGCGCGACGTCGTTCGCGCCCGCGGTTCTGGCCGCGACGCCGCCGCAGTTCGCGGCGGGCTACGGGTTGACGTATGCGCGTTCGAAAGCGATACCGACCCTGCCGGCGTCTCAGACGCGAACTTGCGGCGAACGGTGACGACCGCGCGATTCGGGCGTTAATACGCCATCGCGACGCTCACGCCCAACGGTGGGCGATATACGCGAATTCGGCGCGCAGCCGCCGCGCATCGTCGATTCGTGCCCCCATCCCCGAGACCCGGCATAATCGATCCCTGAGCTCGGGAGCGGAACGAATGCGTAAGGCAGGCGGAGCGGGGGTCCGGATCGACGACGTGGCGCGCGCCGCGGGCGTGTCGATGAAGACGGTCTCGCGGGTGTTCAATCACGAACCGAACGTGCGTCCGGAAACGCGGGCGAAGGTGGAGGCGGCGGCGAAGGCGCTGAATTTTCGCCCGAACCCCTCGGCGCGCAGTTTGGCGGGACGCAAGTCGTATTTGATCTCGACGCTGTACGACAATCCGTCCAGCAATTACGTGATGCAGGTGGTGTCCGGGGTGCTGGACGCCTGCGAGGCGGCGCACTACAGCATGATGATGCGGCCGGTGGATTACACCAGCCGCGACCATGTGGACGTGATCGCGGACAGCGTGGCGCAGTACGCGCCGGACGGCTTGGTGTTGACGCCGCCGCTCACCGACGACGAAGCGTTGCTGGAGAAGCTGCAGGCGATGGGCGTGCGCTACGCCAGCATCTCGCCGCGCGAGCAGAACGCGCGGATCGGCGCGCGCTTGGACGAACGCCGGGCGGTGCGCGAGATGATGGCGCACATCGTCGGTTTGGGGCATCGCCGAATCGCGCATATCAAAGGCCATCGCGATCACGGCGCGTCCGAATGGCGTTTGCAGGGCTATCGCGACGGTTTGGCGGCGGCGGACATCGCCTTCGACAAGGCGCTGGTGGTCGCGGGCGAATTCCAGTTCGAGTCCGGCGTCGCCGGCGCCGAAGCGTTGTTGTCCATGCCCGACCCGCCCACTGCGATTTTCGCCGCGAACGACGACACCGCGGCCGGCGTGCTGCATACCGCGGCGCGGCGCGGCGTGCGCGTGCCGCAGGACTTGTCGGTGTTCGGGTTCGACGATTTGCCGATGGCCCGGCAGTTGTGGCCGTCGCTGACGACGGTGCGCCAAGCCAGCCGCGATATGGGCCGCATCGCCGCCGAACAGTTGCTGCTGTCGATCCGCGAACCGGGCGCCGGCGGCGTGGTGCAGGTGCCGTACGAGTTGGTGTTTCGCGACTCCACCGGGCCGGCGCCGAGCGCATCGCCATCGAAGCCGAAGCCGGACGCATCGCGCGCGAAAAAAAAGCGCTGAACGCTCGGGGGTTTCGCGTTCGGCGCGCAAAAGAGATGTGCGAAGGGCGATCGTGGAGCGTGGTCCCTTCGAAGCCTCAGTAGGCCCTCATCTCAAACCAGCGGAGAAACGGATTCGCTCGATATCGTCATTCCGGCGAAAGCCGGAACCCAGCGTTTTCGACCCGGTTTTTCGAGCGTCATCCCGACTTTCGTCGGGATGACGGCCGAAAATCGCGAGGATTTCGATTTCGAGAGAGCTTCTAGAATCCGCTGCGCGTTCTGCATTCCGGGCGGTGCGACATCCCCTCGATTCGCGACGTTCCGCAACAGTTGTTTCGCCATCGGAAGGCCATATCGCTATGGCCTTCCGATGCGCGTGGTCGTCGGCGTCGTCACCAGAACGCGGCGTACAGCGCGACCAGAATGCCGATCACGCCCACCGCGCCGGCGTTGAAGGACATGGGCGTGCCGTAGCTCACATCGTCGGTGCGGATGCGGTTGGCGTCGCCGCGGCTGCGCGTCATCAACGACACCACCACCGCCAAGGCCAGCGCCAACAGGAACACCAGACCGACGCGATCCATGAACGGCAGTTCCGGCCACGCGAGTTTCAGCGCGATCGAGAGCGCGAACGAACCGACCGCGGCCGCGATCGCGCCGGCTTCGTTGGCGCGCTTCCAGAACAGGCCGAGCATGAAGATCACCACGATGCCCGGAGTGAAGAAGCCGGTGTATTCCTGGATGTATTGGAAGCCTTGATCGAAACTGCCGAGCAAGGGTTTCGCCGCCAACACCGCCAGCACGATCGCGACGGTCGCCGCGACCCGCCCGACTTTCACCAGATGCGCTTGTTCGCGGTTCGGCGCGCGCTTGGCGTAGAAGTCGAGGGTGAAGATGGTGGAGATCGAATTGATCTTCGAGGCCAGCGAGGCCACGATCGCCGCGATCAAGGCCGCGAACACCAAACCGAGCACGCCGGTCGGCAGCAGCGCCATCATCTTCGGATAGGCCTGATCGGGTTTTTCGATGTCGGTCACCAGCATCAGCGCGGCGATGCCCGGCAGCACCACGATCACCGGCATCAGCAGTTTCAGGAACGCCGCGAACACCACGCCTTTCTGCGCTTCGGCGATGTCTTTCGCCGCCAGCGCGCGTTGGATGATGTATTGATTGAAGCCCCAGTAGCTCACGTTCATGATCCACATGCCGCCGATCAGCACGCTCAGGCCCGGCAGATCCTTGTAGAACGGATTGTCGGGCGTGAGGATCATGTGGAAGTGTTCCGGGTGCGCGGCCATCAGCGCCTGGAATCCGCCGACGATGCCGCCGTCGCCGCCGATGCGGTCCAGCGAAATGCCGACGATCAACAGGCCGCCCAGCACCAACAGCGCCACTTGCACGATATCGGTCAGCGCCACCGCTTTCAGGCCGCCGTACAACTGATACAGCAGCGCGAACCCGCCGAGCAACGCGAGCGCGGCGATTTGGTCGATGCCGGTGACTTGGGTCACCGCGATCGAACCGAGCCAGAGGATCGAGGTCAGATTCACGAACACGTACAGGCCCAACCAGAACACCGCCATGATCGTGCGGATGGTCGGGCCGTAACGCTCTTCGAGGAACTGCGGCATCGTGTAGATGCCGTTGCGCAGGAACACCGGCAGGAAGAACTTGCCGACGATCAGCAGCGTCAGTGCGGCCATCCATTCGTAGGAGGCGATCGCCAAGCCCAATGCGTAGCCGGAGCCGGACATGCCGATGATCTGTTCGGCCGAAATGTTGGCGGCGATCAGCGAAGCGCCGATGGCCCACCACGGCAGGGATTTGCCGGCGAGGAAGTAATCCTGCGCGTCTTTTTGGTGGCCGCTCTTTTCGCGCGATACCCACTGCGCGAGCGCGAAGATGCCGACCAGATAGGTCAGCACGATGATCGCGTCGATGGTCGAAAGTCTCACGTCGTTCTCCGGAAACGGTCGTCGCCTGCGCGACGGGGCGGTTGCGATGAGGCGCCGCGCGTGGGGAACGCGGTGGGTTGCGGCGATCCTGCACCGAACGAGCGCCGATCGGGGCGCCGGACGGCCAGCGAGCGTGCGGTCGCGACGCGCGGACGACGAAGGCCGCCTCAAGACCTACTCCCCGAGAGGCATTCCCGACGCCATTCTGCGATGCGCGACAGCGGGAATCGTTCTAGTCGGAGCTGACAGCGTTGTCAACCATGTGCGCCCTGATTCGCGCGTTCGTCGGACCCGGCGACCGAAACGCGGCGGTTTCGGTCGCCCGATCCGAACCCTAATCGACGGCCGGCATCTGCGCGCGCGGCGGCAGCGACCAGTCGATCGGCGGCCGCCCGGTGCGGCGCAGGTAGTCGTTCGCGGCCGAGAAATGCCCGCAGCCCAAAAAGCCGCGATGCGCCGACAACGGGGAGGGGTGCGGCGCTCGCAGCACGCGATGCCGACGGTCGTCGATCATCTTGCCCTTGGCCTGCGCGTAGCTGCCCCAAAGTAGGAACACCAGGCCCTCGCGTTCGTGGTTGAGGGTATCGACGACGTGATCGGTGAACCCTTCCCAGCCCTTGCCCTGATGTGCGCCGGCGCGGCCGTCCTCCACCGTCAACACGGCATTGAGCAACAGCACGCCGCGCTGCGCCCAGGGCAACAGGCAGCCGTGATCCGGGCGCGGCAAGCCGAGGTCGCGGCCGATTTCTTTGAACACGTTGTCCAGCGACGGCGGCACCGGAACGCCCACCGGCACCGAAAAGCATAGCCCGTGCGCTTGGCCCGGGCCGTGATACGGGTCTTGCCCGAGGATCACCGCGCTCACCGCATCGAACGGCGTGGCGTCGAAAGCGGCGAAGATCCGCGGGCCGGGCGGATAGATCCGCGCGCCCTGCTGCTTGCGTTGGCGCAGGAAGGCCGCGAGCGCGGCCATGTCCTCGCGCAGCAGGTAATCGCCGATGCGGGTCTTCCAGGAAGGTTCGAGTTTGATGCGGTCGTCGGTCATGTGCTCGGGGCGTGAGTGCGCGCGCCGGGTCGCGCCGGCAGGCAAAGATAGGCCGGAACGGCGGTCGTGCCCACCTGATAGAACCGACAGCTACGCGCGAAGCGGTCGCGTTCAGCCGGCGACGGCGGCCTTGTCGAGCAATTTCGACAGACGCAACTGGAACAGCGTTTTGGTGATCAGCATGCGTTCTTCGATCGGCTTGAGCACCAGATCGTTCGCGCCTTCGCGCAGCAGGTTGGATTGGCGATCCACGCTGCCGTCGCCGGTCATCACCAGCACCGGCAGGCGGCGTTTGCCCAGCCCCAGCTCGTGGCGCACGGCGCGCAGCAGGTCCAAGCCGCTCATCGCGCCGTCGAGCGTGACGTCGGTGAGCAGCATGTCGGCGCCGATGTCCTCGTCGTCGGCGACCACGTGATCGCGCAGCAGGTTCAGTGCGGTGTCGGCGCGGGTGACGTGGATGACGGTCAGCCCGTGCGCCTGCAGCATGCGTCGGGTCGCGACGGCGACCGTGATGCTGTCCTCCACGTACAGCACGCGCGCGCCGGGAATCGGCTCGGGGTGCATGTAGCCGTGGATGAAGGCCGCGAGCGCGTGATAGCCGTTGGCCTTATCGAAGTAATCGGTGATGTCGTCGGTGAAGCTGCGCGCTTCCAAATGGCTTTGCGCATCGCCGGACACCACCACGATCGGCACGTAACGCTGGCCGGCCGCAGCGCGGACCCGATGCGCCAGCGCCAAGCCGTCGCCGTCGGGCAGCACCAGCGCCGTGGTGACCAGGTCGACCGGCGCTTCGGCCAACGCGGCCTCGGCTTCGGCCACGTCGGCGCAGGCCACGACCTCTACGCCCGGCACGTCGCGTTTGACGACGTCGGCGATGAGCTTGCGGACCAATTTCGAGCCGTCGACCACCATCACCCGGGGGGTGTCGGTGTGCAGGTGGCGAATATCGTGTGCGGGCATCGGTGGGTGGTGTCTCGGTTGCGGTGACGAAGAGGCGCAACCTTGCGCCGAGCGGAACTCCGACCACACGCACCGCGCGCGAGAGCGCGGCGCATCCCCTGTGAATGCGTGAAGTGCGTCGCGCGGCCTTCTTCGACGGCGAGCCCGAGTGGGCGGCGGGGACCGAAGTCCCGTGTCGGTGCGCTAAGCCGCTCTAGTCTGCCGCAGAAAATGCCCGGTGACCACGCCGGCCCCGAGCCATCCCAGCACCGCCGCGCCGGCCAACACCGCCGACGCTTGCAGCGGCGGCAATCCGGCGAAACTGAATGCGCTGCCGTAACTTTCCGCGAGCGCCTTCAGCGGTTGGCGCAGCGCGAATTCCGCGGCGGTCAGCACGCCGAGCGCCAATGCGCCCGCCGCCAACCCGTACCACGCGCCCAAATACAGGAACGGCCGGCGCACGAAACCGTCCGTCGCGCCCAGCAGATGCAGCACCGCGATTTCCTCGCGCCGGTTCTGGATGTCCAAGCGCACCGTGTTGCCCACGACCAGCAGCGCGCCGAGGCCGAGCAGCGCGCCCAGCACCCACACCGCGCGCTCGCCGAACGCGAGCCAGCGGTCCAAGCGTTCGCGCCACACCGCATCGCGCCGCACTTGGTCGGTCTCGGGCAGCGCCGCGAGCGCGGCGGCGAGCGCGGTTTCGTCGCCGCGCGGGCGCACGATCAACAGATTCGGCAGCGGGTTCTCGCCGACCACCGCGATCGCGTCCGCGTACGCGCCGCTGCGGCGCAGCGTGTCCAAGCCCTGTTCGGGCGTGCGCAGCTCCACCGCGGCCACGTCGCCGCGCGCGCGCAGGCGTTCGGTGAGCGTCTGCGCCTGCGGCGTCGCGATCTCGGGTTTCAGAAACACGCCGATCTCGCGCGAGCGTTCGATCGTACCGCCCAAACGCGCGGCGTTCTCCAGCACCAGCCACAGCCCGAGCGGCAGCGCCAGCGCGACCGCCATCACGCCGACCGTCAGCAGCGTGGCCCACGGCCGGCGCAGCAGGCGGCCGAGGCTGGAGACCAGGCTCTGCAGATGGTGTTCCCACCAAATGCCGATGCGCGAACGTTTCGGCGCGGCGCGCGCGCCGGGGTGTTGGTCGGCGGGCTTAGCCATCGGCCAATTCCTCCGGGCGGATATCGTCCAGCAGCGTCCCGTGATCCAGCACCAGCACGCGCTTCTTCATGCGCTTGACCAGGGCCAGATCGTGGCTGGCCACCAGCACGCTGGTGCCGCGCTCGGGCAGCGCGGCGAACAAGGCCATGATTTCGGCCGACAAAGTCGGATCAAGATTGCCGGTGGGTTCGTCCGCCACCAGCAGCGCCGGTTCGCCGATCAGCGCGCGCGCGATGCCGACGCGCTGCTGTTCGCCCGCCGACAACTGCCCCGGCAGCGCATCGCCGCGGGTGCCGATGCCCAACCGGTCGAGCATCGCGCGCACGCGCTTGCGGATCTCGTCGCGGCGCACGCCGCGCAGGATCAGCGGCAAACCGACGTTCTCGGACACGCTGCGGTCGGTCAGCAAACGGTGATCCTGGTACACCACGCCCACCTCGCGCCGATGCATCGCCACGCCGCGCCCGTCGACGTTGCGCAGATTGCGCTCGTGCATCAGCACCGCGCCGCGGCTGGGCCGCTCGGCGAGTTGAATCAACTTCAGCAGCGTGCTCTTGCCCGCCCCCGAATGCCCGGTGACGAACAGCATCTCGCCGCGCGCGACCGAGAAACTCACGTCGCTCAGCGCCGCTTGCCCGCCCGGGTACTGCTTGCTGACGTTGTCGAAGCGCAGAAGGGTCATGCGCGGATTATGCGGAAACGCCGATGGCGTTGACAGTCCGCCGCTCGATGGAGGGGCGGCGTCCTTATCGCGATGCGGCGCACCGGATGTTCGGAGCTAGGCTCGCTGTTCGACATCGTCGTCCGTCGATGGATCTCAGGCGGATGTCGCGACAGGGCGGATGTCGCGAGTCTCGTATCGCTTTCCGATTCTCTTCCCGTTTTCTTCGATGAAGTAGTGCCAGATTCCTTCGTGGTGGTGCCACATCATGTCGGACACGATGCCCTGTCGGTACGTGATGTTGCGGGCATTCACGACGACCTCGACGTGTTGACCGATCGAGTATTCGGGGGGCGATTTTCCTTGGGCGATGTCTTGGTCTGAGGCGGTTTCGGCTAATTTCAGCCATTCGGTCTCGTCTCGCAGTGCGCACGTCAATTCTTCTCGGGACAGCCCCATGGAGAAGCCGCACCTCAGATACCAGCCGATCATTTCGATCGGCTGGATGCGCGAAGCGCCCGGATGCCCTGCCTGTTTTTCGAGTTCGAGTCGCAACCATCGCAGCCGACTGGTGCGGCCGCAGATCGGAAGACCGTCGGCGGAAGTCTCTTCCACGTCCCTCAATGCTGCGAACGCGGCGGCTTAGTCACCAACGATTTGAGCTTGCGGCCGATGCGCGAGAGCAGCGACGGTGTGCCTTGCGAGGGCTTGGCGTCTGCGCCGGCTTTCGCCGCGTTGCCGACCGGCACTGCGGCCGGGGTTTCCAGCGCGCGCACGGCTTGGCCGACGGTCTGCGCAGAGCCGTCGCCGCCGTCGATGCGCTTGCCGCCGCGACGGCGACGGCGTTTGCGCGGGGCGCGTTCGCCGTCGACGGCTTGGGCGATCGCGGCGTTCGGTATCGCGTCCGGTGCGGGCGCATCGGTCGCCGGCGTCGCGTTGCCGTTGTGGGCCTGCGCATCGCGCGGCGGGCGCGGGCCGCGCTCGTGGCTGCGTTCGTGGCTGCGTTCGCGACGCTCGTCGCCGGAGCGCGCGTCGCTGCCGCGTGGGCCGCCCGATCGCGGACCGGAGCGTTCGCCGCTGCGGCCGCGGCCGCCCGGACCGCCGCTGCGGCCGCCGCTGCCGCTTTTTCCGCGCTTCGCGTCGTCCGCGGCGCGCTGTTCGCGCGCTTCGCGGAAGATCGTGCTGATGCTGTCGTCGTCGCCCGCGTCTTCGCCGATCTCCGCGCCTTGGGGCGGTTTCGGACGTTCCGGACGCGGCAGCGCGGTCAACAGCTCGCGCGTCACCGGCTCCGACGGAATTTTCTGGTCGATGTAGCGCTCGATGTCCGGCAGGCTCATCGCATAGCGCTCGCAGGCGAAGCTGATCGCATCGCCCTCGGCGCCCAGGCGCGCGGTGCGGCCGATGCGATGCACGTAGTCTTCGGCGTCGAACGGCAGGTCGTAGTTGTAGACGTGGCTGACGCCGTCGATGTGCAGGCCGCGCGCGGCGACGTCGGTGGCGACCAGCAGCTCCAACTGACCGGCCTGGAATTTCTTGAGCAGCGATTCGCGCTTCTTCTGCGGCACGTCGCCGCTGAGCACGCCGACGCGGTAGCCGGCGCGTTCCAGCGAACGCGCGACGCGCTCGACGAAGGCCTTGGTGTTGACGAACACCATGGTCCGCGCGCCTTCGCTGCGCGAAAGCAGGCCGAGCAACAGCGGGATCTTCTCGTCGTCGGCCGGGTAATAGATCTTCTGCCGCACCTTCGCGGCGGTGATGAACTCGGCCTCGACCACCAGCTTCTCGGGCTCGTTCATGTGCTCGTAGGCCAACTCCAGCACGCGGTGGCTGAGGGTGGCGCTGAACAACAAGGTCTGGCGCGTGGTGCGTTCGGGCATGCGCCGCAGCAGGAAGCGGATGTCCTTGATGAAGCCCAGGTCGAACATGCGGTCGGCTTCGTCCAGCACGCAGATTTCGCAGGCGTGCAGCGAGACCACCTTGTGCTGTTTGACGTAATCGATCAGCCGCCCCGGGGTGGCGATGATCACGTCCGCGCCGGCCTGGAGCAGGGCGCGCTGTTTGTCGTAATCCACGCCGCCGTAGACCAGGGCGAACTTCAGGCCCAGATCGGCGCCGAATTTCATCGCGTCCTTGTGGATCTGGATCGCCAATTCGCGGGTCGGGGCCAGGATCAGCGCGCGCGGGTCTTCGGGCTTGCGCTCGGCGAGCGCCGGGCGGGTCAGCAGGCGGTTCATCACCGCCACCAGGAAAGCCAGGGTCTTGCCGGTGCCGGTTTGCGCCTGACCGGCCACATCGCGGCCGCGCAGCGCGACCGGCAGGGTCAGGGCTTGGATCGGTGTGCAGCGGGTGAAGCCGGCGGCGTCCAGGCCGGCCAACAGGGCCGGATGCAGGGCTTGGGTCTCGCCGTCGGAACCGGCGAACGACGAAAAAGTGAGGTCGGTTAAGGGCTTATCGCTCATGTGCTCGCGTCGAAAAGAAGGCGGCGCGACGACGAAACGTCGGATTCGCGCTTGCGCGGGAGGTCGCGGGGCAGCAGACTGCCGAGGTCTGCGCACGGACGTGAAATCGCAAACGGCCGCAAAGGGAGGTCTTCGGCCGCGTCCGGCGGAGGGGCGAAAACCCTTGAAGCCGGCGATGCGAGGCCGCAGTGTAACAGCCCGGCATGCGGACCCAGCACTCGTCCGCGCGCCCGCCCATCGCACCGGGCCGCTCGCATCGGCCCTCTCGTTAGATTCTAGGCCCGCCGCCGCGGCGCGCCGGCACCCCCACGGAGACCCCCTGTGAGCGACAAAATTGCCCATGCCACCGACGCCGATTTCGACGCGCTCGTCCTGCAGTCCGACGTGCCCGTCCTGGTGGATTTCTGGGCCCCCTGGTGCACTCCCTGCAAAATGATCGCCCCGTTCCTCGACCAACTGGCCGACGAATACGACGGCCGCGCGAAGGTGGTGAAGGTCAACATCGAAGCGCACCCGAACCTCGGCCGCCGCTACAACGCCCGCAGCATCCCGATGCTGCTGACCTTCAAGAACGGCCAAGTCCACGGCACCCAGATCGGCGCCGTCGGCAAGCCGCACTTGGCGCAGTTGCTCGAAAAGGCGCTGTAACCCGCGCGCCGCCGCACGACACGCCCGCTGCGCCTTGAGCGCCGGGCGCGACCCGGGCCGATCCGCGTCTCGCTCGGGGCCGGCCCGGGCAGGATCGAACCCGAGTTCGACGCCCGGCGACGACAAGATCGGTCTTCGCCGGCGCCGGCCTGAACCCTTTCCCCGGCCGACGCTTGCCGTGGCGCGCCCACGGTGCTAGTTTTTGCGCTAACCCGCGATCTTCGACACGACGCCCAGCGCGTCCATCTCGATTCCACACTCCCTACACCTGACTCCGTCCGCGCACCGCGGACGCTCGCGCCCGCGAGGAATTCCGCTTGTCCGACCAAACTCCCGAATCCGGCGATTCCGCCGAGAAGCGCGCGCGTAAACCGCGCGTCGCCAAGACTCCCGCCGCCCCGAAGGCCGCCGCCGCGAAAACCGCGCATGCGAAACCCGGGCCCAAACCCGGCAAAACCGCCCATGCGCCGCTGCACGTCGGCGCGATCCCCGAAGCGCCCGCGCCGCTGCCGACCACCGGCTCGCTGCCGCTGAACGAGCCGCCCGCCGCGCCGCCCCCGCCCAAACCGCAGGCCGCGCCGACGCGGAGCTTCCACGCTCCGCAGCTCGCGCAGCCCGCCGCCGCGCCGCCGTCGCACGACGACTTCCCGCCCTACGACCCCACGCCGCGCACGCAAAACGTCGCGCCCTCCGCGCCGAATCCGCAGCACACCGCGCCGGCCGGCGGCGAAGGCGCCGATCGCGGCGAGCGCAACGAACAGGCCCAGGGCAGCGGCGAATTCCAACGCTTCAATCGCCGCGATCGCTTCCGCAATCGTCGCGAGCGCGACCGCTTCCGCAGCCAGCAGAACGACGGCGAGAACGCCGGCGAAGGCGGCGGTTACGCGCAACAGCAAGCGCCGCAGCCGCAGTACGTGCCGCGGCCCGCGGTGCCGGAAGGCTTCCCGCAGTATTCGCTGAGCGATCTCAAGCGCATGCCGATGCCCAAGCTGCTGGACATCGCCGAGCAGCTCAACATCCACGAAGGCGTGGCGCGTGCGCGCAAGCAGGACGTGATCTTCGCCCTGCTCAAAGTGCTGACCCGCCACGGCGACGGCGTCGCCGCCGACGGCGTGCTGGAAATCCTGCCCGACGGCTACGGCTTCCTGCGCGCGGCCGAAGCCAGCTATCTCGCCGGCCCGGACGACGTCTACATCTCGCCCAGCCAAATCCGCCGCTTCAACCTGCGCACCGGCGACTACATCGCCGGCAAGATCCGCTGGCCGAAGGACGGCGAACGCTATTTCGCGTTGGCGGTGGTCGACACCATCAACGCCGAACCGCCGGAAGCGTCGAAGAACAAGATCCTGTTCGAGAACCTCACCCCGCTGTTCCCGCGCAAACGCTTCAGGCTCGAACGCGGCGACGGCTCGACCGAAGACATCACCGGCCGCATCCTCGACCTGATGGCGCCGCAGGGCAAAGGTCAGCGCGCGCTGATCGTCTCGCCGCCGAAAGCCGGTAAGACGATGATGATGCAGCAGATCGCGAGCGCCATCACGTACAACCATCCCGACGTGCACATGATCGTGCTGCTCGTCGACGAGCGCCCGGAAGAAGTGACCGAAATGCAGCGCACCGTGCGCGGCGAAGTGGTCAGCTCCACCTTCGACGAACCCGCCGCGCGCCACGTGCAGGTCGCCGAAATGGTGATCGAACGCGCCAAGCGCCTGGTCGAACACAAGAAAGACGTCGTCATCCTGCTCGACTCGATCACCCGTCTCGCGCGCGCGTACAACAACGTCGTGCCCAGCTCCGGCAAAGTGCTGACCGGCGGCGTCGACGCCAACGCGCTGCATCGCCCGAAACGCTTCTTCGGCGCCGCGCGCAACGTTGAAGAAGGCGGTTCGCTGACCATCATCGCCACGGCGCTGGTCGACACCGGCAGCGCGATGGATAAGGTGATCTACGAAGAATTCAAAGGCACCGGCAACTCGGAAATCCATTTGGATCGCCGCATCACCGAGAAGCGCGTCTACCCGGCGATCGCGGTCAACCTCAGCGGCACCCGCCGCGAGGACCTGCTGATCGAACCGGACCTGCTGCAGAGGATTTGGATCCTGCGCAAACTGCTGCACGGCATGGACGAAATCGCCGCGATGGAATTCCTGCTCGACAAGATGAAGAACACCAAGTCGAACGACGAGTTCTTCGCGTCGATGCGGCGCTGACGCGAGCTCGCTCGCGACCGGGCGAGGGCGAACAGCGCGAGATCAGAGCCCTCGATTCGCCCAACGACGCCCCGCCCCGTGCGGGGCGTTCGCGTTTCGGGCCCGCGGACCGGATGTGTGCAGCACGGGCGCAAGGTGGACGCTGCCGGCGGCGTCGGTCCACAATCTCGACCGTCGCCTCGAACGCCCGCCTAACATGCACATCCTGATCGTGATCGTCGTGGTCGCACTGCTGTACTGGATCGTCAGCCAGCGCGGACGCGACGCGACGCCCGCCGATGGTTGGACGACGGCCTCCGCGGGCGCCGCCGAAACCAGCCAGCGGCGGATCGCCTTCATCGCGCACGGCAAGATCTTCTGCGCCGAGCCGGGGCAGGCGCCGCGCGAAATCCACAGCCCGCACGTGCAGGCCGCGATGGATCGCTTGGAACGCTCGCGCGAACGCAACGCCTGGAAGGAGGGCACGACCTTCTCCGTCCGCGCCGGCGGCGAATGGCGCGGCGGCGTCGCCCGCGAATTGCCGCTGTACGCCAGTTCGGTGCGGTTCGCGCCGGAAGGCCGGCTGGTCTATTTTCTGCGCGACCATTCGATGGGCGGGCTGTTCGAGCTGGACCTCGCCAGCGGACAGGAACGTCGGCTGATCCACCGTCAGAATTTTCTGCTCGACGATCTCCAACTCAGCGCCGACGGCCAACAACTGCTGTGCAGCCATCAAGCCGGCAACGGCGCGGCCAACATCGTCGGCATGCACGTGGAAGGCGGCGACTATCGCGAATTGACCGGCGGCGACACCATCGACAGCGCGCCGTGTTGGGTGCCCGGCAAGCCGGGGCAACTGGTGTTCCAGTCGTCCGGCCTCGCGCGCGGGCCCGAAGGCCATGTGGTCATGATCGGCCCGGCGTCGATCCAACTGCTCGACACGCGCACCGGCGAACTGCGTCCGGTGTTCGAGGACGTGCGCTTCGACTACCTGCAGCCGCGGGTCACCGCCAACGGCGACCTGCTGTTCATTCGACGTCCGTACGAAGGCCAGCGCTATCGCGGCGGCGATATTCTCATGGACGCGCTGCTGTTCCCGTTCCGGCTGCTGCGCACGCTCTTCCACTTCCTCAACTTCCAGTCGTTGGTCTATTCGCGCAAGCCGCTGACCTCGGCGAGTGGGCCGCAGCAAGACGCCGACCTCAAAGGCCTGTTGCTCAAGGGCCGCTACATCGATGCCGAGGCCGCGATGCGCAGCAGCAAGCGCGTCGACGGCGCACCGGTGCTGGTGCCGGAAAGCTGGCAACTGGTGCTGCGCAGCGAACAGGGCGAAGAACGCATCCTCGCCCGGCATGTCGCGTCCTTCGACCTCACCGCCGATGGTGGCGTGATCTATTCGAACGGCTTCGCCGCGTACGCCCTGCATCCCGGCGGACAACCTAGTCTCGTCCTCCGCGGCAAGTTGATGACGGACATCGTCGCGGGGTGATACCGCTGCGCGGGGCATCCACGTTTCGCAGGCCGGCACGAAGCCCGACGCAGCGTTCCATCCGTGCCGCGTTGACGCCACCGTAGCCCCGCGCGCAGAATGCGCGCCTTCGTTCACCCACCCGGCCACTGTCATGATGCGGAACCCGCTTCTGATTCTTCAGAACCGCCAGCGCGCAAGCGCGGGCCGGGTGCATCTGCCTTTCGCCATCGACGGTGCCGGATCGAACTGATCCCACGCCCGCGACGCGCGAACCGCAAAGCACCCGCAAGGGTGCTTTTTTGTTGTCTGCGATTTCCCGCAATCCCCCGCACCACCGATTCCGTTCCGAAAACACCGCAATACAGCCCGAGGAGAACGTGCCATGAGCATCGCCGCCGAAACCGAACCGTAGCCGCCCGTCCCGTCGCCAACCGGGGTGTGCGGCCCCGCATGTTGGCGATTTATTTCTTACTCTTATGAACACTCTCCGCACGAACCTATCCCGCTGGCGCAACCTCGGCATCATCGCCCACATCGACGCCGGCAAGACCACGCTCACCGAACGTCTGCTGTACGCCTCCGGCGCGATCCATCGCGTCGGCGAAGTGCACGACGGCGCGGCCACCACAGACTTCTCCGAGATCGAACGCCGTCGCGGCATCACCATCGGTGCCGCGGCCGTGCGCATCGATTGGACGCCCCAAAACGACGCAGAGAACGATGCGTCGCATCGGTTGACGCTCATCGACACGCCCGGGCACATCGATTTCGCGATCGAAGTCGAACGCGCGCTGCGCGTACTCGACGGCGCCGTCGCGGTGTTTTCCGCGGTCGATGGCGTGCAACCGCAATCCGAAACCGTGTGGCGGCAAGCGCAACGGCACGGCGTGCCGCGCATCGCCTTCGTCAACAAGATGGACCGGCCCGGCGCCGACTTCGCGCGCGTCGTCGCGCAACTGCGCGAGAAACTCGACGCGAATCCATGGCCGCTCGGCATTCCCTTGGGCGCCGAAGCCGAATTCGAAGGTTGGGTCGATCTGGTCGGTCGTCGCGTGCTGCAATGGCGCGACGACGGCGAGCGCATCGCGCGCGCGTGGTCCGACGACGAAGCGACGCTCTACACCGATGCGCGCGCGCGTTTGATCGAAGCCGTGGCCGCGCACGACGACGTATTGGCCGAACATTGGCTCGACGAACGGCCCATCGACGACGCGATACTGCGCGAAGCGATTCGTCGCGGCGCGCTCGCGGGTCTCGGCGTGCCGGTGCTCGCGGGTTCGGCGATCCGCAACAAGGGCGTCGATACGTTGCTCGATGCGATCGTGCATTACCTGCCGTCGCCGCTGGAGCGTCCCGCCGTCTCGGCGGAACGCGACGGCGCGGAAACGCGTGTGTCGGCCGATCCCGACGGCGCGCTCGCGGCATTGGTGTTCAAGATCGCGCATCAAGCGCACGGGCCCGTCACGTACGTGCGCATGTACAGCGGCACGTTGCGCGTGGGCGATACGGTGTGGTGCTCGCGGCAGGAACGCGCGCGCCGCGTCGGTCGTCTCGCGGTGGTGCAAGCCGATCGCACGCACGACGTACGCGAAGCCGTCGCTGGCGAGATCGTCGCCATTCTCGGTTGGAAAGACGCGGTCAGCGGCGAAACGCTCAGCGGCGACGATGCGCGACTCGCGCTCGACAGCATCCGCGCGCAACCGGCGGTGTTGTCGTGGCGGCTCGCGGCGCAGAACGCGAACGATCTGATGCGTCTGGCGCAAGGCTTGGCGGCGTTGGCGCAAGAAGATCCGTCGTTCCGCGTCGCGTCCGATCCCGACACCGGCGAAACGCTGGTGTGGGGCATGGGCGAGTTGCACCTGGACGTGATGGTCGAGCGTTTGCGCAACGATTGGAACGTCGAGGTGCGCACCGGCGCGCCGCGCGTGGCGTATCAGGAAACGCCGCGCACGGCCGTCGCTGGCGTCGAAGGCAGTGTGGTGAAGCGCAGCGGCGGCCCTGGGCAGTTCGCGCGCGTGACGCTCGATATCGCGCCTCGCGACGACGGGCAGGTCACGTTCGAGGACCGCACGATCGGCGGCGCGGTGCCGAAAGCGTTCGTGGCGGCGGCCGAAAAGGGCGTGCGCGCGGCGTTGACGGAAGGCCCGCGCGGTCATCCCGTCGTCGGTATCGCGGTGGCGTTGGTCGACGGCGAAACGCACGCCGTCGATTCGTCCGATCTCGCGTTCCAACGCGCCGGCGCCGAAGCGACGAACGCCGCGCTCGCGCGCAGCGGCACGACGCTGTTGGAACCGGTGATGACGCTGGTCGTCGACACGCCTGCTGCGCATGTGGGCGACGTGATCGGCGACGTGCAACGCCGCAATGGCCGCGTGGCGACGATCGAAGACAAAGGCGCACGCGCCGATGTCCACGCGTTCGCGCCGCTCGCCGCGCTCGCCGGCTACGCCACCGCGTTGCGCTCGCTCACGCAAGGCCGCGCGCAAGCCAGCATGGTCTTCCACGGCTACGAGGAAGCCAAAGCGCAGTAATGCGCTTGCGATGCGACGTAGCGGAAAAGCGCCGGGAGACCGGCGCTTTTTCTTTGTGCCTAAGTAGGATCGTCCTGTCGGATTCGACAGGGTGAAGCAAGGGAAATACACGCGACCGAATCGATCGTCGGTCGATATTTTGCAACACTCGATCGAGCGGCGTTAAGATCGAAAGCGCCAAGGCTTAGGACTGCCCATGATCGTGCGTTCGCTCACCGTAGTTGTTTGGGCCGTATGCGCCCTCACCGCCTGTGCTGCGCCGATGCCTCCGCGCTCGGGGGCGGTTCCGGTCCAAGGCGCGGACCAAAGCGAGCGAGCCCTCGACACGCCTGGCTGCGCGCAAGAAGTCGATCTCAATGTCGGATACGACGATGCCGCCGAATATCAGTTTTTGTTGACCGGCCGTGCGTGCATCGAAATGCTGCCGCCGCACATCGTCGCGTTTCTTCGCGATTTGGCCAAGATCGCTCCGGGTTTGGACGAGGAGCGTATCCGCGCATACACGACCGAGAAGCAAAAATTCCGGGCGATTCCTGGCGAAGGGCGGCGACCGGATTACACCGTCGAACTCGAAAACGACGCGCTGTGGATTCGCTCTTTCGAAGGCGAAGATACGGCAACGACGTTCTATCTTGTTTACGGCGCAGGGTGCGCGTTCGATTGCGAGCCGCGTAAACACCCGGCCTACGATTTCACCGTGCCTATGCCTCGCAGCCACTATCGAGTTTTTCGCGCAAAGACCGGCGAAGCGCTGGTGGACATCACCCGCGAAGCCATACCGCAGATGCCCAAGTTGAGCGCGCGCGAGCGCCGTCGTTATGGGCCTTATCTACACGAGACAGGAGAAGCGGATGAGCTCGATCTCGTGCTCGATGCCAACAAGCTGCAGTATGTCCCGACATTGCGTTGGGCATTGATCCAGCCCAATACCGGCGACTACACGCCGCCGCCCTTGCCGCCATCCGACCCTCGCGTGCGCGCCGATGTGGGAGACGCGACGTTCGGGTTTTTGGTGTGGACCGGCCAGCGCTTCGAAATGCGCGACGACGTGTCGCCGTCGCAATGGACATGCACCGAATATCCGTCCGCATTACCGAAATGCGACTGAAGGAAAATCCGAGAACATATGTAAACATACGCGGCAAAGAAGCCTAATCAAGACAAAATTCGCAGATTGAAAACTTCAAATATGTCTTGCCAAAATTAGAAGATGGAGGGAATTAAATGGCGCAACAGGGTAAGAAAAGAATTACGCGAGAAGACGTTATGAGCGACGTACGAGCGCTTCTCAGCCGCGTCAGGGCTAAGGGGTTCAAAGTAGATGACAGGAAAAGAGCATTTATTTATCGCACAGGCTTACAAAAGGTTCTCTTAGACGCGCGCTTAAGTTACACCAAGGCATCGCCAAAAGGTTTCTTTGAAGCACTAGACAAGATGACGTTCTTGGAAACGACTAGGTTTGCCAGGCAGCCGGTTGGGCATGATTTCTTATTACAATTTTTAACAGCCGAACCGTTGCCACTAAATATTGAAGTTTTGTGGGTCTCAAGTAGGCTGCAGCATGAGCAGGCTGTCATTAATGAGCATATACGTTACGCATCAGAAATAGAGCAACTATTCCTTCGAGGAGACGCTTCGAAAGCACTGCAGAAATTAAATGAATATGAAGACAAATTGGGAATATCGCTCTGGGCAACAGAGTTAAGAATAGCCTTGGCGCAAACTAGTCAAGGACTAGACGCTCAAAAAAGCGTTTTAAATGATGTTCGAGCTGTACGACGAAAAGGAATGTGGCACTACATCACGAATACGGCCAGTGTGCGTGCAGAACCCTCAGTTTCGATTGGATGGTTTATAGAAGAAAATAGGAGGCGCCTCGAACGGCAAAAGAATAGTCCATACACAGATTATCTGAGGTATCGTAGCATCGGCGTATGGCCCGAAACTAACGCAGGCTGTTCCAAGGTCTTGCGAGTCGAACAAAATCATCATGTCGTTGATATATACGAGACTTTTATCGCGTTCTTGCAAGAAGTGTCAACGCGTAGTTGCAGCAGTGAATTAGAAAAAGCAACTCAGCAGGCACTTGAAAATCTTAAGCTTATCGAAGATACAAGGGTACGCAAGCTTGAGTTCAAAGTTAAGGGGGTGCTCAGCATCGATGTGCCGATACAAGATCTAGAGTTAACAGACCTGCTTTTTACTGCGGCGCCAACTAAACGTATTCAGCACACTATCCGAAAGAATTATCGATCTCATCTGACGGTCGAGAGCATCATTTCTCTGGCGCTGGCTGTTGCTAAAGATGGCTTATCAAAAGGCGAATCTTCATCTCTTAAGCTTCTCGCCGTACGAGGTTTAGCAAAAGCCTTTCAACGGGTTGGATATCAAGCAGCTATCGGAGAAAGACCGGACGAAGAGTTAACAAAGCTTGCGCATGTGTACTCGGCCACGCCATTTGGGAGAGCAATGGTATCGCTCCTCAGGGCGGCTAGTTCCCCTCGCACAGACGAAGCACTAAAGCGCTTACAGATATCAGCGTTGAATAGCCCAGCATGGGGAATACTAGACTTAATCGGCTTTGCCTCACATCCACAGCACGAGTTACTAACATCTCTATTTCCATCGAAAGGAACAAAGTGGTTCGCTGATCTTTTAGCAAATAGTGATCAGGATAAAAACGAGATTTTGCTGCGGCCGGATCTAGTAAGCCTAGGACGCTCTCTCCACAAGATAATTTCGGGCATGCCACAAAGGGCAGCTGAGATCGCATCTGTTGCCATATCTTCAACTAGTCGAGTGATTGCGGCACACGCAGCAGTTCTTGCATTGAACTGTTATGCAAGGACAGGCGCTATCTATGAGGCCTCCAAGCTAATTGCTCGGGAGCACGTTGAGTACGGCGTTGATCCTGAGTCAATGCCTGTTAGAGAAATCTATGAAGGGATTGAGTGGCGAGACATGAAAGCTGCAGCAAGTGCCCCAGAGTTGTCTATTGCACTATCCCTAATACAGAGCACAGAAGGTGATGATCGTCTGAGGACATACAGGCGATTCGCCCTGGAAACACTCTTGAAATCTGTTGGCAAAGATCGTCCTTCTGCACTGAGGTCAACTGTCACAGACTGGCCCACGCACTACATGATATTTTTCATGGAGCACGTTTGCACCTCGGCAATGCTAGATATGCTGCCTTCGATAAAAAGCTCTCGATCGGTGCTAGAGGAAAGACGAGATATATTTGGTTATTTAGCAATATTAGACAAGGTTCGCTCCGACTATCATACGCACGAGGTACTAGAGATTTCTCGTGAAATTACGGTTCTAGATGGTCTGAGAACCATTGATGGTAGTCGTGTTCATGTGGATAAAGAGTCTTTGACTCGGCGGCTTAAAGTGGATCTTGCTGAGAGCTTTCAGCGTTATTCTTCTCTCAGCAGGACCAATGAAGCTACTACAGATGGAGTTGCAACTATTGTACGCGACATGAGCAAGGAACAGCAGCCTGATTATCTACTTTCTATGCCCACTAGTGAGATGGACGAGATACTTGTGTCGATGTTTTTGCGTGCAAGGGACCAATTTATGTTCAACATTCCTCATGGGCTAGATAGCTATATCAGCAAACGAATACGTCACGGCTCAATAGTTGGAGTAATCCGTGCTCCTGCAGAACGAGAAGGTGTGGCCGCTCGTCGGAATCTAGATGGAAGTTATCGCACGGAAGGAATTTTAGCTGATTCTGTTGCTGATACACACCAACGCGCTGCGCTTGTATCTGCAATTGCAAATACAAGCAAGGCCATTGATCAACATCTCCTTAAGCTCAAAGATACATTGTTGCATGTGAAAAGCGAGCTTAAACCTCATGGCTTGTTCAGCATCACACTTACGCCTCCAATGTACTTAGTGATCCGCTCATTCGCTAGTTCTGATGCTTCATTAGATAGCTTTATCGAGACCTTGCTTAAGTCGCTTTGGGCTATGTTGACGCCATCGCTTGCTCAAGCTCAAATTTTGCTAAAACGAGATTCAGTTGCTTTTGTTTCAGATCAATTTCATTCCCTAAGAGTGAGGGCGCAAAAGATACTCACAAATGCTGAGGAGCGTGCGGCTTTTGATGCTGCTGCAGTCCGAGCATCAGTTGGAATGCAGGCTGCGCTTCAGACAGCAGCTAGCTGGTTTGAGCCGGCCGAATCAAATCCCCGCTCGTATACACTAGATGAGGTGATTGCAATTGCTCTTGAATCGGTTCGCGCAACCACAACCAGCTTCGTGCCTGATCTTGAAATTATCAGTAACTTCGAATTTTCATTTTCAGAGCTAACATTGCCCTTGGTTTGCGACGTTCTTTATATTGCATTAGGCAATGTTGCCGCGCACACAAAGGCCAAGTTTGATCCAAAAGTCAGGCTGGAAGTAAATAGTAGCGAAGCGGAGAACAGTATCGTTTTTCGTGTTAGAAATGAACTTGGATACTACAGAGATGAGGAGCTGACTATTTTGCAACAAAAACTAGAGCTCATCCGCAATGAGCTTGTCGCTTCAAAAGGAAAAGCAAAAGCTCGCGTAGAAGGAGGGTCAGGGCTTCATAAGCTGGCTACTATTGTTGATCAAGGGGGCCGTGATTCAATGGAATTTGCTTGTGTCGATGGATATTTTGAGCTAACTGTGACACTACCTTACTCGCGAGATAGGCCTTTCTAGCATGTACATACTCGTCGCTGATGATGAAGGACCTAAGCTTGAAAATTTAGTAGAGATTGTTCACTCCGTTTTTCCATTTGCAGAAATTGCTACTGCCCGATCGGTGAGAGCAGCGCTCGATGATCATCTTCGCATTCGCAATACAGATATTGTTGTTTTGGATATGTCTTTACCTACTTTCGATGTTGCGCCGGGTGAGCAAGGTGGCCGGCCACAAAATTATGGGGGGATCGAGCTTTTACGCTTCATGGATTTTTATGATGTCTGCTGCCCAGTATTCATCGTTACGCAATATGAGGCATTCCCCGACAAAGACGGGCACGTCGACTTGTCGTGCCTAGCAGAGAGACTCAGAAATGAGCATTCTGGCATGTTCAGAGACATGATTTATTACGGCGGCGCTACGGATGATGGCTGGCGCCGACGTCTCACTACAGCGCTAACTGAAGCGAGGTTCCTGGAAAAATGAGAATACTTTTAGTAGACGACAATAGTCCGCGTGCAGAAAAGCTCACTGAGCATCTCACTCATGAAGTGATGTGTAGTCCAAGCGATATCGACTTAGTAACTGACGCCCTTTCTGCGCGGGAAGCCTTGAAGTCCCGAATTTATGACTTGTTGGTTCTAGATGTCATGCTTCCTTTTCGTGCAGATAGTAAGCCTGAAGAAGGGACATCTGTCGATCTGCTTGTCGAGCTCTACGAAACCGGCAACCTTCACCGCCCTGGGCATATTATTGGAATTACTGCATATGAAGCGGCAGAAAGGTCTGTTTCAGCTGACTTTAGTAGTCGATCATGGGTCTTGGTAAGACAAGATTCTATGAACGACGATTGGATGCGTACGATTGCGAATGCAGTGTCCTATATCCGAGAGCAGAGCAAAGAGGAAGCGCGTGAGTATGGAGTCGACCTTGTTATCGTCACTGCGCTACAACTTGAAATGGAGGCAATACGTAAACTTCCATGGAGCTGGTCGCCAGACGAAGCCCTTGACGACTCTCAATTTTTTCTTAAAGGCACATTTAAATCTGGAGGGCAGACATTTTCTGTCGTTGCTGCAGTTGCAAGTAGAATGGGAATGGTTTCGTCTTCTGTACTGGCATCAAAACTTATCAGAACCTTCAGGCCGCGGATGATAGCAATGCCGGGCATATGTGCAGGCGTACGTGACCGTACCAATCTAGGCGACATAATTTGTGCGGACACATCTTGGGACTACCAAAGCGGGAAGCATGTAACTAAAGAGCATGCTCGTTCAGGTTTTCAGATGGACCCGCATTTTATTCCGGTGGATGCCTTTGTAACAGCTAGAATAGATCAGCTCTTGCGCGATGAGGAATTTGCTTTGGACGTATGGCGAAGGTGGGAACCGAGGCGGCTGGCGCCGCCTGTGCTCCATCGCGGACCAGTCGCATCGGGTTCAGCGGTTTTGGCGGATCCAGCAGTAACTGATCGCATTAAAACTCAGCAACGTAAGCTACTTGCAATTGAGATGGAGTTATATGGTGTTTTTCTTGCGGCAGAGCAAGCTGCTCGTCCTAAGCCAGTAGCCTTAGGGCTGAAGTCTGTTTGCGATTTTGCTGATGACGAAAAGAATGACTCTGCTCAATCTTATGCGGCTTATACAAGCGCATCTTTCTTACGGGAATTTTGTGAACGGTATTTTTCAGACTTGAGTTAACTAGTCTATTTGTCGTAGTGCCATATGGGGTCTTTATGCCCCCAACCAAACGCCCGAACACTCAGGAGAAGCGGCTTACTCGAGTTATTGCGGCTTCGATAATTGTCATCGGCAACGTACGAATGGCAATAGTGGGCCTCGGACCCACCCTACGGGGTCTCGCGTGGTTGTTTGGGCCTGGGGAATGCCGGGTTGTGCGATCTTTTCGCTTGGTCGCGCGGCCTCTGTCAAATGAATTGGTGCCGCATGGCGCGCTTTCCGTTGCGGCGAAATCCAGAATCGATCAAAGCGCAGGCGCGACCATACCCCGGCTTACCTGCTCGATCGCGACAACGCATCGAGTCGATCGGCGATTTCGCTGTTCCCTTTTTCGCGCGCGAAATCGGCTGCGGTTTTGCCTTCTTCGTTGCGCGTCGTCGGGTCGGCGCCGAACATCAGCAGCATCGCGACGATCGGAAGATTGCCGGCGGCCGCGGCTTCGTGCAGGGGGCGCATCAGGCGTTGCTGCGCGAGGTTCGGGTCGGCGCCTTTCAACAACAGCAGTTGCAGCGTCGCCAAGTCCGAGCGCGCCACCGCGGCGTGGATCGGCGCGACGCGCAGGGTGTTGGTCGCTTGCGCATCGACGTTCGCGCCGGCATCGATCAGCAAACGCGCGATCTCGGGTTGTTTGAAGAAGACGCTGAGACCCAAGGCCGTAAAGCCGTCGGAATGGCGTTGTTCGATGTCTTGTCCGAGCGCGAGGAATCGCTTCACCGCGGTCTTGTCGCCGGAGACGCAGGCCTCGTAGAAGTCGAGATCGGTGTCCTTGCCGTGCAGGAACGCGACCATCTCCGGGCGTTCGTAGTAGGCGGCGAACATCAAAGGCGACAAGCCTTGCGCGTTGCGCGTCGCCAGCACGGTGGGATCGCCGGCCACCAACGCCCGCAGGCGCGGCATGTCGTTCTGTTTGATGGCCGCGAAGAGATCCGAACCGGGTTCGGCCGCGCGCGAGGCGAAGCTCGCGAACATCAGAAAAACGCACAGCAAGACAGCACGAAAATGCATGATCGGGTTCTCCTTCGCCGCGAAGGGCGCAGACGTCAAGCGGGATCGGGGGCGACGGTCGACATCAAGGCAAGAGGGCGGCCTTCCTGATCGTTGAAAAAGGCCATCCATTCTTCGGTGCCGTCGGCATGGGTATGAATCAGGTGCGGTGCGCTGATGAATTCGACACCCTTGTTCTTGAGCGATTCGCAGTGAGCGTGAATATCGTCGACGCGAAAATACAGAATCGATTCGGGCGTCGGACGCGCGCTTTCGCACAGAAACAGACGGACACCGTCGCAATCGAAGAAACTCATGTTGCCGAAGGCGTAAAGAGGCTTCAGTCCTAGGACATCGCGATACCACTGTTCGGCCGCGCGAAGATCGGCGACGCTGCGCGAGACCTGGCCGATCGTGCCCGGCATGGCGCTCGGATTCGCATGTGCGGATGCGCCGGAGAGCGCGCTGGATTTGCGTACCCCGTCCCACTGGCGCAATTGCTTGCGGTTGGAAAACCCGAGCTTTTGCGTCGCATTCGCAACGTGATACTTGACGGCATCGACGCTGATCGCCATGCGCTTGGCGATCTGCGGATTGGTCAGGCCATGACGTACGCCCTCGCATACGCGCCACTCGGCGGGCGTCAGTACATCCTCGAAAGGGGGGCGGCCGCGCTTGCTCATCGTGGGATCACCTTATCCCAACACGAAGCGATTTTCCCTACCCGAATCCGTGCCGATGGCGTCGCGGTCGTGTCGCTGAACCGGCTGCATTCACGAGTTTCGTAGAAGGAGCCGTCGGCTCGATATCGCGATCGAGACGATCAAGCTGGGTGCGGAGCACCCGGCCTAGGGGACTGCCAGCTCATGTTATTGCGGTGTCGATGATCGTCACCTGCAACGGGTGAATGACGATGGTGGGCCAGGGCCCACCCTACGAGGTCTCGGGTGATTGTTGGGTCTGGCGAATGCCGGTTGCGCGGTTCGTGCGGTTCGCGCAGCGGTTTGTGCATCCGCGCGTGATGTTGCGCTTGCGTCTGCGCAGGCTGCGTTGGGCGTAGCAGCGGGTGTGTCCTCGCCGCTCGCTCGCATTCACTACGATCCGGCGTCCGCGGTCTTCGTCGAGCGAAGATGCACTTTCGGTCGTGCGACGGTGGTGTCCGTGTCCGTCGTTACGGGCGATGCGGGTTCGTCCGCAGGCGGTGTCGCGTCGTCCGGTTGCGCGCTGGCTTTGGCGTCGCGTTTTTTCGCGTCTTTCTCTTCCTGTTTTTTCTTCTTCGCCAGTTCGCGTTGGCGTTTTTCGAACGAGTAGTTGGGCTTGGCCAAGAGGGGGCTCCGGGTGCGGTCGGTAGGGGCGTTGCGTTGGGCGTTGCGTCAGGGTTTCTTCGCGGGCGTGGCCGGGGCGTCGTCCTTCGATGCGGCTTCGATCGCGTCGGGACCGATGCGGTGCAGGGCGCGGGTGACGCCGAGGACTTCGATGGTGCCGCCGGCTTTGCGAAAGGCTTCGATGTCCGCGGCGATGGCCTCGTGGGTCATCGGCGTGCGGTCGTTGGCTTTGCGGGTCGAAAACAGATGGCTGGTTTTCGACGGCGGAATGACGGGCGTCGCGGCGTTGGTGGGCGGCGATTTGCTTGCGCGTGGCATGGGCGTCTCCTGGTTCAAAACAGCGGCGTACAAAAGAGCGGCGTACAAAACAGCGGCGTGCAAAAAACGGTCTACAAAACAGCGGCGTTCAATACAGCAGCAGTGGGATGCCGCGTGCGTTGCGGTCGCGATAGTCGGCGCGCAATTCGCGGCAATACGGGCCGGACATCGCGAAACGGCGGCAGACGTCCGGACGGCTGTCGTAGATCGAGCAACGCATGTGCGCGGCGTCGACCGCGACGCACCAGCCTTCTGCATCGCGCGCCATGACGTGAAGCCCGGCGGCGGTGTGGGTGGTGTAGTGCGCGGGAATGCGGTCTTCCGGTTGCAGCACCACGGTCAGGCGACAGCACACGGCATCGCAGCGCGCGCACAGCGGCGCGTTCGCGGCGGCGGCGGCCTGCGCCCTCATGCGCGGGCCTCGCGTCGGAAATGCAGCATGCGCCCGCGATGCGGCGGCGGGTCGTCGTCGTTCATCGGACAGCGCTCGGCGTTCACCTCGAAGCCTTGCGCGGCGAGCAGGCGACCGAAGCGCGCGCTGTTGCCGCGGCCGGGGTCGGTGATCAGCACTTCGCTTTGCGGCGCGGCATGGCGTTCGATCAGTTCGGCGATGCGTTCGGCGTGATCGCGCTCGTACAGCACGTCGCTGGCGATGACGACATCGAAGCGCCCCAACGCCGGCAGCGGTTGGTCCCAGCGCAGTTGGCGATAGCGCAACGCCGGCAGGCCGTTCAGCGCGGCGTTGTAGGCGAGAAACACTTCGGCCAGCGGATGCGCGTCGGTCGCCAGGATGTCCGCGCCGCGACGCTGCAGCACGAGACTGGCCAGGCCGATGCCGCAACCCAATTCCAGAATGCGTTTGCCGGCGATATCGAAGCGATTCATCGCCTGCGCCAACAGCCGACCGGCGGGCCACACTTGTCCGAACAGACTCCATTGCGCCGACGAGATGCCGACGCGCGCGCTGTGGCCGTCGGGATCGGCGAATTGTTGGGTGTCGCTGAGGACGCGCAGCCGATACAGATGGCCGCCGATGGCGTGTTCGATTCCGCGGACCCGGTAACCCGGCATGAACGCTCCCGAGGAGACGTCACCCCGGCGAAGGGGCGGTGACGCGTGGAGGGGAGCGCAGCGAGGGACGTTGGAATCGGCCGGACGGGACGCGCGAGGCGATGCGGTGCAGCCCCATCCTACCGGATAACGCGAGGATTTATCCGTTTCGGGCCGTTCCGGCCCCGCGGCGACGAACGCAACGGCCTTCCTCGCGTCGAAAGCGCGCATACTCGGGCGCCGAGCGGATCGTTCGCATGTCCTCGCATCACATCGCATTGTTCACGTTCACCCTCAGCGGCACGGCGAGCATCGGCCCGCAGGCGCTGCGCGCGCTGTGGGCGAAGGCGTGCGGCATCGGCAACGTCAGCGTGGGGCGCAAGGACGCCTACGGCAGCCAGCGCGCGGTCTACACGCTGTACGCGCCGCAGAGTCTGGGCGGTCTGCAGGACGTGGAAATGCGTCTGCGACGCGCGCTGGAGGATGCGCATCTGCATGCCTCGGTGACGGCGCTGCATTGAGCCGCGATGGCGGCGTTCCCCGGCGCTAACGCACGCCGACTTCGCGGTCGATCGTCGCCACCGTGCGGCGATACAGGTCGTCGGCGTTCTCCGGCGTGTCGGCGATGCTGACGAGGCTGAGTTTGCCGTGTTCGCTGAGGGCGCCGATCAGGTTGAAGACGACGCCTTGTTGGCGCGTGGGGTCGAAGTGCAGGCGGTGTTCGACGATCAGGTCGACCAAGTCGTCGGGGGTGAGGCGGCGGTATTCGGACCGGCATAGATTGTCGGTGGCGCGATACACGCGCTGCTGGCCGGTGGGCGTGAGGAAGACGCAGCGGTCGGGATCGTAGCGGCCGTCGGTGAGGAATTGCAGCATTTGGAACGGCAGCGTGGTGCCGCCTTTGCGCAGATTGATTTCGATGGCGTAGTGCGTCCAATCGTCGCCGTCGCGCACGGTGACGAAGTCGACGCTGAAACGGCCGAGCACGCCGTAGCCGCGCAGCACGTCGCCGATGCGCGCGCCCGCGGCCTGCAGCGAGGCGCGATAGCGCGCGTCGGCCGGAAACGTGCTGCCGAGAAACACTTGCCCGCTCGGCCCGCCGAGCAGTTGGTCGTGCGTGGAAATGATTTCGAGCGCGCCCAAGGCGTTGATGCGCATCTGCACCGACGGCGAGCGTTTGTCGTCGCCGTCGATCCAGGCTTCGACGATGCCGCCCATCTCGGCGAATTTCGCGAGATAGCGTTCGGCCGACAGGCCTTGCGCTTCGGGTTTCAGGCGCAGCGGCAGTTGCGCCTCGATCGTCGCGGCATCGATGTCGATGGTGGCGTTGTCGTAATCGAACACCGCATTGCCTTCGCCGGAAAAGCCTTCCTCCAGTTTCACCACCGCGCGGCGCAGCGCGGGATGCCGACGTTTCAACGCGGCGAGCGCCTCGCACAGCGCGGGCAGATCGCGTAGATCTTCGGCGCCGTCGGGCAGCGCGATATCGGCTTCGCGGAACGCGCGACGACCGCCGCTTTTGCTGCCCAGCCAACCGAGCGCGGGGTCGCAGGCGTACAGCGGAATGCCGAGCTTCACCGCGAGCGCGACTTCGTCGTCGGTGGCGTTGAAACAGCTCAGATGCGCGGTGGCGGGGTCGGCGATCGCGTCGCGAATGCGCTGCAGCAGGCGCGGGCGATCGAGAATTTTCGCGGTGAGCGAGCGCGGGCTGGCGTCGTAGGCCGACAGCAAGGTCAAACGCCGCCGCGCGTGATCGCTGGGCACGCCCGAGAGCAGGCTGAGGTAATAGTCGATCACCGTGCCGTCGATCGGCGTGCTGGTGACGTACACCACGCGCGTGCGCGGCAGGCGCAGCAGCATCAGCATGCTCAACTGCCGTTCTTCGTAATGCGACACGCCGACGATATGGGACAGCGTGTCTTGATCGAGGCTCAAGCCCGGAATCACCACCACCGTGCGTTCGGCCAGCGGATCGGCGTAGACCTCGCGAAACATCGGGTCGAGCCGCGTTTGCAGCGCGAGGAAACGCGCGCGGAGCTCGTCTTGGGCGGCGTCGTCGCTCGAATCTTCGGCCATGGTTCGCGGTGGCGGATCGTCGTGCATGAACGTCTCTCCTGATCGTTCGGCCTCCGCGCGCGCTACGCCATCGCGGGTTCGAAACGGCGATACAGCGCCGGATTGTCGAGCAGCGGCGACAGCCGACGTACGATCACGTCGACCCACTGCGCGCGTTGCGCCTCGTCGGCCAGCACGTCCTGCCGCAGTTCGATCAGCAAATGCGGCAAGCCGTAGTTCTCGGCGTGTTCGGCGATGGTGTAGCCGAAACCGACGCGGCCCGAATACGGTTCGTTATCGCCCACGTCGAGGCCGTCGAGTTCGCGCAGCGCGCGCATGAACGGTAGCGCCATGCGCCCGTCTTCGTTCCACAGCACCGCGATCGGCCAACGTCGACGCACGCCGCCCAGTTCCGGCGCGAAACTGTGAATCGAAATCAGCGCCGGACATTCGCCCGCGGCCATACGCGCATGCAGCCATTCGGACACGGCGCGGTGATACGGCTGATGGATCTGCCGCCAGCGCTGCCGACGCGCGGCTTCACCGAGATCGCGGTTGCCCGGCACCAGCGTGCCGTCGCTGACCGCGGGGCACAGCGTGGCGTCGTCGTATTCGCGATTGGCGTCGATCACCAGTCGCGAATAGCCGTGCAGAAACGCGGGCAGGCCCAGCCGCGCGGCGAGGGCGCGGGTGACGTCGGCGGCATGCAGATCGACGGCGATGTGGCGCGCGAATTCGGACGGCGGCAAGCCGAGCTGCGACAACGACGCCGGCACCGCAGCGGAGGCGTGGTCGCACAGCAGCAGCGCGCGCGTGGACGCGCCGGACAGCGCGACGAACGGCGGCGGATCGTGCGGACCGATCAGCGCCGGCCCGTCGTGTGCGGGCGCGTCGTAGGCGAAGTCGTCGTCGTGGCGCATGCGCCGATGATGACAAGCGGGCGGTGCCGCGACAAGGCGTGAGGCCTCCGTCGTTGGGAGCGCCCCCGCGCCTGATGCGAGGGCATCGACGGCCGACGCCGCATCACTCGTCGTCCGGCGCCACCGGCGTATACCCGGCGGGTGGATCGCTGCTCAGCAACTCCGGCGGAATGGGTCGGTCGAATTCGAAGCGATAGTCGATCTGCAATCCGCCGCCGCCTTCTTGGCGCATCGCCAGCGGCAGATCGTTTTCGTCGGCCCACAGCGTCATCGCCCCACCCGGCAGTCGCAATCGCCAGCCATGCGCGGTGCGACCGTCGATGATGCGCGTTTCCTTCAAGGCGATGGCGTGGCCCTTGAACGCGCGGAGTTCTTCCAGCCACGGCAACGCGCCGCCTTGCGCGGCGGCCGTTTTCGGGATCGGTGCGATCATGGCCTGTCGCGGCTCGTGCTGCAGCGTAAGAATGCGGCCGCGCGGCGCGTCGACGATGACGCTCAGTTGCGTGCCCACGTCGGTGCGCACCACGCCGCGCGCATCGACCACGGTGCGCGAGGTGGTCGTCGCGCCGTCGCCGAAGCGCTGAGCGACGGTCATCCATAAGGTGTCGAAATCGCGAAACCGCGCTTGCGCCGCCGCGAACGCGTCGCTATCGCTCGACAGCATCGGAATGACGAGGCCCACCGCGAGCGCGATCGTCGCGCCGACCGCGACCGCCCAGCCGCTGCGCGATGCCGCGCGCGTACGCGTCGCACCCTGCGCGCGCGCAAGCCGTGCCGGCAACCGCGCTTGCGCGGCCTCGGCGGCCGCTTCGACGACATCGCCGTCCGCAGCAGTCTCTAAGCTGCGCAGCGAGGATTTGAGGGAAGGCGACAATTCGTTTTCGAATCGACGGTTCATGGCGCGATCTCCGCGGCGGCGTCGCCCAGCCGCGATTCGAGTCGGCGGCGTGCGCGATGCAGGGTGACATTGACGTTGTTCTCGCTCATCTCGAGCGCCTGCGCGATGTCGCCGATGTCGAGGCCCTGCAAATAGCGCAGACCGAAACATTGCGCTTCGCGGCGCGGCAGTGCGGCCAGCGCGGCGCGTAGCCGCTGCGCGTGTTCGCGCTCGATGCTCGCGTGCTCCGCCGACGGCGCGGCGGTGGGTTCCTGCGCGCTCCACAGCGGCAACACGCGCCACCAGCGCCGCTGGCGACGCAATACGTCGATCGCGCCGCGAACGGCGGACGCGCTGAGATACGCCGGCCAGGACTTCACGTCCGTAGGCGGCGCTTCGAGCAGCCGCAGGAACACCTCCTGCTGCACATCTTCGGCCAGTGCGGCATCGCCCAACACCCGATAAGCGGCTTTGAACACCGCCCGCCCGTATTGATGCGCGAGCGCTTCGGGCGCGTCGGACTCGCCGAGATCGGTCACGAAGACGCTCCTGTGCAGGGTGTTGAGGGACGACATCGACCGGCTCGATGCGGATGGGATGCCGATAAGACGCGCCAAGGCGCACGATCTTACAACCGCCGATGCGAGCGCTCGGAGAGCGGCGGTACGCGGCGATGTAAGTTCGCGCCCTCCCGTGCGTCGAAGGATGCGAATCCTCGGAGAAACCGCCATGTCGCACGTCCTACAGCACGCAACCCCCGTCCCAGACCACCTGCCGCGCGACCGCACCCGGCCCGGTCGTCTGGCCGCTAGGCTTGCCTCGATCGCCGCCGGTTGGGTGCTGGCGGCGACGATGCCCTGCCTAGCCGCCCTCCCGACCGACGCCGAAATCGACGCCGAAGTCGCCCGCGCCATGGCCGCGACGCAGGCGCGCGGGTTGGCGATCGCGATCATCGATCGCGGTCGCGTCGTGCGCGTGCGCCGCTACGGCGACCGTAACGCCGCCGCCGCGCCGCTGCAGAAGGACACGATCATGTACGGCGCTTCGCTCACCAAATCCGCATTCGCCTACATGGTGATGCAGCTCGTCGACGAAGGGCGTCTCGATCTCGACCGGCCGCTCGCGCAGTATCTCGAACGCCCTTTGCCCGACTATCCGAACGAAGACAAATACGCGCCCTGGGTCGATCTCGCCGGCGACGAACGTTGGCGTTCTATCACCGCGCGCCATGTGCTGACGCACAGCGTCGGCTTCGCCAACTTCGCGTTCGTCGAGCCCGACGGCAAGTTGCGCTTTCATTTCGATCCGGGCGCGCGCTACGCCTATTCGGGCGAAGGCTTCATCCTGCTGCAGTTCGTGCTGGAACGCGGCCTGGGCTTGGATGTCGGCGTCGAAATGCAGCGTCGCGTATTCGACCGTTTCGGCATGACGAACACCAGCATGATCTGGCGCCCGGATTTCGCCGCGAATCTCGCCGACGGTTGGAAGAGCGACGGCAGCGTCGAACCTCACGACGAACGCAGCAAGGTGCGCGCCGCCGGCTCGATGGACACCAGCATCGACGACATCGCGAAATTCGCGGCGGGTTACGTGCGCGGCGAAGGTCTGACCGCCGCATCGCGCAAAGCCTTGATCGCGCCGCAGCTTGCGATGACGGCCGCAACGCAGTTTCCATCGCTGCAGCCGGAGCTCCCCGTCGATCAGCGCAACCCAACGCTCGCGGCCGGCCTGGGCGTCGTCGTCTTCGACGGCCCGCAAGGCGCGGGCTTCATGAAAGGCGGTCATAACGATTCCACCGGCAACACGATGGTGTGCGTACAACATCGGCAACGCTGCGTGGTCATTCTCGCCAACGACGTTCGCGCCGAAGCGGCATTTCCGCGATTGGTCGAGTTCGTATTGGGCAAGACCGGCGCGCCCTGGCGCTGGGAGTATGGGGAAATGGCGTTCTGGGCGATGCCCTGAACGCAGAGGCCGCTGAAGCCGCGGGCCGACGCCGCGGTCGATCTCATCGCCTGAGACGCGCACAGGGTATCCAGCGGGGTCCGACCGGAGCCCGCTATGCCCTCATCGACGTCGATTCGCGCCCCGCATGCCGACGCAACTTCCGCATCGTTGTCCGATCGGCTGCCTGCGGCGCCTTCGCGGCCCTCAACCGCGCTTTCGCAAACCGACGTATCGCATGCGCCGTTCCCGCCGCCGATGCGTCCGCCTTCGGCGAACGGCGGCGAACTGGCCTCGCGCCTGCAGCACAAATACGCCGATCGCGTCACCGGCGCGTTCATGCGGCCGGGGCGCGAAGGACGCTATGCGCCGTTCCCCGACGATCTGCCCGAAGCGCTGGCCGCCGCGCTGCGTGCGCGTGGAGTGACGCAGCTCTACAGCCATCAGGCCGAAGCCTGGGACGCGGCGCAGCGCGGCGAGGACGTGGTGGTGGTGACACCGACGGCTTCGGGCAAATCGCTGTGCTACACGCTGCCGGTGGTCGCGGCGGCGATGCGCGATCGATCGAAAGCGCTGTATCTGTTTCCGACCAAAGCGCTGGCGCAGGATCAAGTCGCGGAGTTGTTGGAATTGAACGCGGCCGGCGATTTGAGCTTGCGCGCGGCGACCTTCGACGGCGATACGCCGGGCGATCAGCGCCGCGCGATTCGTCTGAACGGCGATATCGTCGTCACCAATCCCGACATGCTGCATCAGGGTATTTTGCCGCATCACACGAAATGGGCGCAGTTGTTCGAGAATCTGCGCTATGTGGTGATCGACGAAATCCATACCTATCGCGGCGTGTTCGGTTCGCATCTGGCGAACGTACTGCGCCGGTTGATGCGTATCTGCGCGTTTTACGGCGCGCGGCCGCAGTTCATTCTTTGCTCGGCCACCATCGGCAATCCGAAAGCGCACGCCGAGGCCTTGATCGAGCGGCCGACGACGGCGCTGACCGAATCCGGCGCGCCCACCGGCGACAAGCATGTGCTGCTGTGGAACCCGCCGGTCGTCAATCGCGATCTGGGCCTGCGCGCCTCGGCGCGTTCGCAGAGCACGCGCATCGCGCGCATGGCGATCAAGGCCGGGTTGAAAACGCTGATCTTCGCGTCGTCGCGCACGATGGTGGAAGTGCTGACGAAGTATTTGAAAGACGTGTTCGATCACGACCCGCGCAAACCGCCGCGGATTCGTGCGTATCGCGGCGGCTATTTGCCGAGCGAGCGTCGCGAGGCCGAACGCGCGATGCGCGCCGGGCGCATCGACGGCATCGTCGCCACCTCCGCGTTGGAACTGGGCGTGGACATCGGCAGTTTGGATGTGGTGGTGCTCAACGGCTATCCCGGTTCGATCGCCGCGACCTGGCAGCGGTTCGGGCGCGCGGGGCGTCGTCAGCGGCCGTCGGTCGGCGTGTTGGTGGCGAGTTCCGATCCGCTGGATCAATACATCGTGCGCCATCCCGAATTCTTCGGCGATGCGCCGCCGGAGCATGCGCGCATCGCCGCGAATCAACCGGTGATTTTGCTCGATCACATCCGCTGCGCCGCGTTCGAATTGCCGTTCTGCGATGGCGACGGGTTCGGGCCGGTGGATCCGCGCGCGTTTCTCGATTTGTTGACGGAAGACGGCGTGTTGCACGCCGAGGGTGCGGCCTGGGAATGGATCGCCGACAGCTACCCGGCGAATGCGGTGAGTCTGCGCTCGGTGGCCGACGGCAATTTCGTGGTGGTGGATCGCAGCGACGGCCGCCAAACCATCATCGCCGAAGTGGATTACGCCTCCGCGCCGTTGATGTTGTACGAGGGCGCGATCCACATGGTGCAGTCGGTGCCGTACCAAGTGGAGCGCCTGGACTGGGACGGCCGCAAGGCGTACGTCACGCGCACTCATGTCGATTACTACACCGATGCGATCGACTACACCAAACTGAAAGTGTTGGAGGCTTTCGACACCGCGACCGCGGGCGAGGGCGCTTGCGATCACGGCGAAGTGCATGTGGTGCGCCGCGTCGCCGGCTACAAGAAAATCCGCTATTACACGCACGAGAACATCGGCTACGGCCCGGTGACGTTGCCGGATTTGGAGATGCACACCACCGCGGTGTGGTGGCGCTTGCCGCAGTCCGTATTGGAGCGGACGTTCGGTTCGCGGCAAGACGCGCTCGACGGCGTGCTCGGCGCCGCGTACGCGCTGCACACCGTCGCGCGGATCGCGGTGATGGCCGACGGCGCCGATCTGCAGAAGGCAGTCGGCAGCGGCGACGGCGCGTGGTTCGCGACGGCCGGCAGCGATGGGCATGGGCGTGTGCGGCACGACGATGCGGGCGGATCGGAATCGCTCGACGCGACGCCCCGTTTTTCGCCGACGATCTATCTCTACGACAATTACCCGGGCGGCGTCGGTCTCTCCGAGCCGCTGTGGACGCGGCAGGCGGAACTCGTGCGGCGCGCGCTCGACTTGATCGACGGCTGCGACTGCGCCGTCGGTTGCCCGGCCTGCGTCGGCCCGGTGCTGGTCTCGGACGAAGGAGAATCGGCGCGAGAAGACGCGACCTTCAAGACGCATGCGCGCCGCGCGCTGCGGGCGCTTTCGACGGCGAACGATGCCGCGAGCGCCGCCGAGAGTCTCGTCCATTGAATGCGCGCCTCGATGCGCCGGATGCGGCGCGCGAGCGTTTGCGCGCGCTGCGGCGACAGGCCGGCGGCGCGTCTTCGTCGGAGGTCGCGAATGCGGTCGCGGTGGCGCCCGATGCGCCGCCCGATACGTCGCGGCGCATCGAGACGCCACCCGCGGCGCACACCATCGAAGATCTGCGTCGACTGCTGCGCGTGCGCGCACCCGCCGTCGCGCCTGCGCCGCGCGCGCTCGATCGCGCGCTGCCGGGCGTTGAAATCGCGCCGGGCCTACGCTTCGTCGAGACTCTCGTGCCCGAACGCGCATGGCCCGCGACGCTCTGCGGCGCATTCGATCGACGCGATGCCCTGTCGATGCGCGACCTGTTGTTCTTCGACACCGAAACCACCGGACTAGCCGGCGGCACCGGCACGCGCGCCTTCATGATCGGCGCGGCGCGTTGGTGCGATGCCGGTTTGCGCGTGCGGCAATGGTGGATCACCGCGCTCGCGGCCGAACGCGAGCTGCTGGCCGCATTCGCCGAAGAAACCGGGCGCGGCGAAAAGCGCGATGCAAACGACGCCGCCGTGCTGGTCAGTTTCAACGGCAAAAGCTACGACGCGCCCTTGCTCGCGGCGCGTTATCGTCTCGCGCGCATGCCGAATCCGCTGGCGGGTTTGGCGCACGTCGATTTGCTGTACCCGTCGCGTCGCCGCTATCGCGGGCGTTGGGAGAATTGCCGGCTCGCCACGCTCGAACGCCGCGTGCTCGGCGTCGCGCGCGAAGACGACCTGCCGGGTAGCGAAGCGCCCGGCGCCTGGCTGCGTTATCTGCGCGGCGGCGATGCGCGCGATCTGCGCCGTGTGGTCGACCACAATCGGCAGGATGTCGTCTCGATGTCGGGCTTGTTGCTGCATCTGAGCGCGGCGGGCGAGAGCGTCGCGCTCGGGGCGGGCGCGCTCGAAGCGTTCTACGCCTGAATCGATCGCCCTGTCTTTGCGCTGTGAACCCACAGGCTAAAACGGACGCTGCCCACTGGCAGGTGGGCGTTCGCGATTGTTATGCCCGCCTGCCCGTTTGCTGAGTCTGCGCTTCGGGATCGGGTTGCGATGTCGCCTGCCGCTGGTCGAGCGCAGCGAGCGTGCTGGCGACGTCCATTTGCCGCACCTCGGCCTGAGTGAATGCGGATGTCCTGATATTCAATGCCGGATCCACCGCCGCCAGCGCCTCCGGATTGCGGCTGCCTTGTACGACGACGGTCGCGTTCACGTTCTCGCGGCGCGCCACTTCGCTCGCCATGAGCGCCACGCTCTCGGCCGTCACGCCGGACTGCAGGTCCAGCTTTCTCGCACTGTCGACCAAGCTCGCATAGTGTTTGGTTTCGACCGTCGCCGGAGTGGATATGCGGTCGGTCGAGAGGTTCGTGCTCTGCTCCTTGGCGGGCGACGGAAAGACACGCTCAAGATAGGGCTTGATCAGCTCGTTTGCACCCACCTTTGAAGCGAAATCCACGAGGAATTCCCGCAACTGCTTGGCTTGCTCCGGGGATAGCGTCTTCAGCGCGTCCTTTGTGATCGTGCTGGTCACCGCTTTGTAGAAGCTATTGCCAAGCGCCTTGCTCATGCCCTCAACGGAGGGATCTTTGGCGAACTCGGTGGCGACGTTTCGGATGAACTCGCCCACGGCTTTGCCACCCATGGTGTTGGCGGCCCCGGTTAGCTTCTTCAGCCCCAACTCGCTCACGATATCGACGGCGAAGTTCTTGGTGATCACACCTTCGCTCAGCCCCTTGCGTTGGCCGTCCATGATGTTTTGCATGATTTTGGCTGCGACGACCGCCGGCACGAAGCCCGTGGCCTCCATGAACGCATGCGCGTTCTTGAAAAAACGGTTGTGCGAGGCATCGAGCGCCGTCAAATCGTCGGCCTTTTTTTGCAGGCTTCCCGGGTTATCGAAATATTTCTGCAGGCCGTTTTCGCGGACGAACCTCGCCGCGTCTTCCGGTGTGCCTTCCCGTACGATCTTGTCGAATGCGTCGACCTTGCGGATCGTGTCCATCGTCATGTGGTACGGAAGCGCGCCGGCGCCCAGCGAGACGTTGCCGCGCTTGGCGAACGAATCCCGCAGGTATTCCATTTCCGTCAACAAGTCCTGGTACGGCTTCATGCCTTGCGTGCGCTTCTGGTCGTAGGCGGCCGTCTCTTCCGGCGTCCAGATACGATACTTTTCTTTCAGGCCTTCGACCTCCTTGAGAATGCCGTCGCGGGTGCGTTCGCTGACGACGCCTTGCTCGGCGGCGATCTTCACTTTTTCCGCTAAGGTGTCTGCGTATTTGTGGAACTCCGGGTTCCTGCCGAGATTGGCGTACATCTTCTGATACGACTCGAACATCTCGTTCGCATTGTCGATGGCGACCTTGTGGAACCCGCCCTGGCGCAGCGAGTTGCCGAACGCGTAGACATCGGACTCGGCGGTGCGGCCGGGCTGCAGCAAAGCATCCGCCTGCGCATGCCGGATGAATTCGCCCGTCTGCTTGACGAACGCCTCCGGGTCTTTCTTGGCGAGTCGAATCAAGTCCATCGCCTCGGCGACGTTGTAGTTCTCGATCTCGGCCCAGCCCTGCTTAGCGCCGACAAGGTAGCGTTCCTTCATCCGCCCGAGCGCCTCGTCCCCGTGATACAGGAGCGAGAAGTCCGAGCTCGGGCTTTCGTTGCGATAGATGCCGAGGCTCACCATTCGTTTGATGAACGCCTCGCGGACCGGCCCATCCAAACCTTCTCCAAGCGCGATTTCATTCGCGTGGCGCTTGATGAAGGACTCGACGGTATCGTCCGACTGGATGACGACGGGCCGAAGGTTGGGGTTGTCTTGAGACGTTTCGTCCTGTTCGATCGACGTTCCGCTACCTCTGGTTCTCACGGGGAATTCTCCTTGATCGGGTCCGGCCGGCAATCATGTCGTACGCAAGAGGCGGTGTTGATCGGGCCACGGCTGCGGCGCGGGCAGACACCTCCAGGCCAGCCTATTGGGCAGAAGGTGTGGAGTCAACGTTGCGCGTCGGGTCGCTGCGGGAGTTCGCGCTGAGGACTGGCGCGCATTCGAATGCGCATCGCCATCCGCATCGGATCCATCGAGAAACAACGGATTCTTCGGCCGCTGGCGACCGGTGGGCGCGAAATGTTGAAACGCGACTCGGCTAACGCCGAGAGGCGTGCGCAAACGCAGGCCGCCACCGGTGTCGCAGAAGTCGCCGAGTGCGAGCGCGTCGGAGGCGCTGTCGGCGAATGGCGCGCGACTCGACCACGGAATGATCGCAGCGCCGCCAGGGACATGGGCTTCGCACTCGCGATAGGGCGTGGGACGCGGGTCCTCGCCGATGCGCGCGACGGGAACGCGACCGCGCATTCGATGGGAACGTTCAGTCGTCCGCGTCCTGCAGCGATTGTTCGGCGAGTACCCAATCAGTAGTGAGCGTCAACCGCATCCGCACGCGGCCTTGGCGGACGATGTCGTCGCGATCCGCGCCGCGGACCCACAGCACCGCTTCGTCGCCGTTCGCGTGGCCGCGCAGAATCTCCGGTTCGACCGGCTGACCGTCGCGCAGCGACTTGAGCGTGTCCTTGATGCGGCCGGCGTCGTCTTGCGGGAGTCGCCATTCCGCGTCTTCGCCGAGAAAGCGGCGCAGTGCGGGCAGATCGCCCGACGCGACCGCCGCAGCGTAAGCGCGATACGCCGCGCCAGCGTCGCCGCCGCCCACGGGCAGTTCACGCCCGGGCGGCGTGCGCACCGCGACATCGAATTTCAAATCGAATTCGTAGGTCTCGCCGAAAAAATCTTCCGGTTCGGTCAAGGCCCAACGCCCGGCGATGCGCTCCGCGCTGCGCGCGTCGAGCGTCAACGTGCCGTAGCCGGAGGAATTGAAGGAATCGCTGGGCGCTTCGCGGTCGTAGTACAGGCCGCATTCGTGGCCGTCGGCGGTGATGCAGATGCGCACGTAGCCGCCGCTGCGCTCGGGATCGCGGTCGCGCAGCATGGCCTGCTGCGGATCGAAGGCCGCGGCCATGGCGTCCCCGTTCAGCGGACGATCGCTGAGGAAAATCAGGATCCGATCGTCTTCGGGGTTCGCGGTGGGCTCTTCGCGCACGGCGACGGCGTAACCGAGATCCAGCCGCAGCGCGCCCTTGCGGAAAAACCCGCCGCCGCGGTCGTCCGCCGCGGCCTGCGCGGTGGCGAAGAGCGCGCACAAGGCCAACGCGAGCGCGAAACGTAAGACGGTCATCGCACGTCCCCCTCGACAGTTGAAGTTCCGAAGAGCATAACGGCCTTCGCGTGCGAAACGGGCCGCGGAGCGCATCGCCGAACGAGACGCGGACTGCGCGAGGACGCGATTGCGCGCACGGGACGACCGCAGTGTTTCGCGTCTTCGAGGCGAGCGCGCGCCTCGAGCGCGGTAGAGTGTCGGCCGGAGGGCGCGTATGCACGGCGAAGGCTTACAACTGGGGTTGGTGTTCTTGTGCGCGGCGGTCATCGCGGTGCCGCTGTTCAAGCGTTTCGGCTTGGGCGCGGTGTTGGGGTATCTCGCGGCCGGCGTCGTGCTCGGGCCGTTCGGGCTGAAGGTGATCGAAGACGCCGCGCCGGTGCTCACCGCCAGCGAGATCGGCGTGGTGATGATGTTGTTCGTCATCGGTTTGGAACTGTCGCCGTCGCGGCTGTGGGTGATGCGCAAGCCGGTGTTCGGTTTGGGCGGCCTGCAGGTCGCGTTGTCGGGCTTGGCGCTGGGCGGGGTCGGTTTGCTGTGGGGCCAGGAATGGAAACCGGCGCTCGTGGTCGGGCTGGCGTTGGCGCTGTCGTCCACCGCGGTCAGTCTGCAGTTGCTGTCCGAGCGCAAGGCGATGAACACGCCGTACGGGCGCAACGCGTTCGCGATTCTGTTGTTCCAAGACGTCGCCGCGATCCCGCTGATCGCGGTGATTCCGCTGCTCGGCGTCGCCGCGAGCGAAGGGCATGCGGGCAGGGGCGGCATCGTCAAAGCCGTCGCGGCGATCGTCGCGGTGGCGATCGGCGGCCGTTTCCTGCTGCGGTATTTGTTCCGCATCGCCGCGCGGATCGGCGTGCCGGAAATGCTGACCGCCAGCGCCCTGTTCGCGGTGCTCGGCGCCGCGTGGGTGATGTCGTTGGCCGGCTTGAGCATGGGCCTGGGCGCGTTCTTGGCCGGCGTGCTGCTGGCCGATTCGGAATTCCGGCACGAGATCGAATCGCAGATCGAACCGTTCAAGGGGTTGCTGCTCGGCCTGTTCTTCATGGCCGTGGGCATGAGCATCGACCTGCCGCTGATCGTCGCCGAACCGCTGCCGATCGTGCTGGGCACGGTCGCGCTGCTGGCGACGAAGTCGGTGGTGCTGTTCGTGATCGCGCTGCGCCCGGCGCGCATGCGCTGGCGCGAGGCGCTGCAATTGGGCGTGGTGCTGGCGCTGGGCGGCGAGTTCGCGTTCGTGGTGCTGGCCGAAGCGGTGAAAGCCGGCTTGATCGACGCCGCGTTGCAGAACCGTCTGGTCGCCATCGTCGGCTTGTCGATGGCGCTCACGCCGCTGTCGATGATCGCGATCGCCCAAGTGCTGCGCGCGTATCCCGAAAAAGCCGCGCCGCGCGAATTCGACGCCATCCCCGACCATCAACCGCAGGTGATCCTCGCCGGCTTCGGACGTTTCGGGCAGATCGTCGCGCGCATCTTGGTCGCGCAGAAAATTCCGTTCATCGCGCTCGAAACCGACGCCCAGCATTTGGACTTCATGCGTCGTTTCGGCAACAAAGTCTATTTCGGCGACGCTTCGCGCCCGGATCTGCTGCGCGCGGCCGGCGCGGGCAACGCCAAACTCTTCATCAACGCGATCGACAACATCGAAGCCAATCTGCGCGTGACTCGTGTGGTGCGGCGGATGTATCCGGACCTCACGGTGTTCGCGCGCGCGCACGACCGCCGCCATGCGTGGCAGTCGATGGATCTCGGCGCGAAGGTCACGCGCGAGACCTTCGCCTCCGGTTTGGAGATGGGGCGCGACGTGCTGATCGCGCTCGGCATTCCGCCCGACACCGCCGCCGAACGCGTGCGCCGTTTCCGCGCGCACGACGAAGACTTGCTGCTGCAACAGCACTTGTTCTACGACGACGACGACGCGCTGCTCGCCAGCGCGCGGAAGGCGCGCGGCGAGCTGGAGGAATTGTTCGAGGCGGATGCGGAGACGCCGACGGACGATCGCAACGCCTGAAGGCCGCTCTACCGGGGCGCGAGCTTACGAATCCCGATCCTTCAAAAACCGCGCCATCGAAAGATCGGTCGGCCGCGGTTCGAATTCGGCGGCGACATCGACGAAGCCGCGCATCACCGCGATTTCGCGCGGGGTGCGGTTGAGGTTGTCGCGCGGTTCGGGCGCGGCGCCGCCGCGCAGCAGATCTTTCGCCACCCGCAGCAGGCCGTGCAGCGCCGCGAGATGCAGCGGGCCGAAGCCGCGCGGGTCGCGCACCTGCAGGCTCGCGCCTTCGTCGAGCAAACGATGCGCGCCGGCCAGCACCACGTCTTCGTCGCAGGCGGTGCCGGGTTCGGCGCGCGCGCCCAGCAGCAACAGCAGCGGCGTGACCCCGCCCGCGGCCTGCGCATCGGGATCCGCGCCGGCGAGCAGCAGCGCGTCGAGCAGCGCCAGCAATCGCGGACGGTCGCGCGAGGTGAAGCCGTACAAACCGGCGCAGTGCAGCGGCGTGAGGCCCTGCGCGTCGGCGGCGTTGATATTCGCGCCCGCGGCGAGCAAGCGCGCGCAGACGTCGGGCAGGCCGAGCGCCGCCGCCAGCATCAGCACGGTCACGTCGCCGGGCAGGCGCTGTTCCAGCGTCGCGCCCGCGGCGAGCAGGCGATCGACGATGGCGAGCTGACGCATGCTCACCGCCGCCGACAGCGGCGTGGCGCCGGTGCGCGCGGCGAGTTTGGGGTCGGCGCCGCGCGCCAGCAGCAGTTCGACCACGGCGCGATGACCGCCGCCGGCCGCGCGCAGCAGCGCGCTGCAGCCCTGGGCGTCGACGGTGTCGATCGGCAGGCCCAGGTCGAGCAGACGGCGCACGGCATCGGCGTCGCCGGCGATGGCCGCCTGCGGCAGGTCGCTGGGCCGCAGCGGGCGCTTGGGCAGCGGCCATTGCCGCCAATCCAGCCAATCGGCCAGATCGCGCCGGCCGCTGGCGAGCGCCACGCCCAGCGGCGTTTGCCCGTCGGCGGCGCGCACGTCGGGCGACGCGCCGCGCAGGATCAATTGCTTCAGCACCGCCTCGCGGCGCAGCGCGGCGGCCAGATGCAGCGCGGTCATGCCGTGCTGATCGCGCGCGTCCAAGGCGATGCCGATGTCGAGCAAACGCGCGATCACGCGGTTCCAGCCGAGCCGTACCGCGAGCGGCAGGGCCGGGTCGCCGGCCCGCGAGGGCGCGAAGGGATCGGCGCCGCGGTCCAACAGCTCCAGCGCGAGGCGCTCCAGGCTGAGGTCGGCGCGATCCGCGGCGGCGCAGGCGGCGAGAAACCGCGCCAGACCGCCCGCGCCGGCCGGCGAGACGCCATGTCGCAGCAGCACTGCGACCGCGCCGGCCGCGGCCGGCCCCTGCGCCAGCCAAGCGAACATCGGGGTGTCGGCCTGCGCCACGCGGGCGTCGGGGTCCGCGCCCTGGCGCAGCAGCCAGTCGATCCGCGCTTCGCTCGCCGGGTGGCCGCCGTCGTCGAACAAGGCCGACAGCGCCTCGGTCGGCACCAGCGCGCGCCAGCGCGTCGCGCCGGCCAGATCGCCGCGCTCCAACGCGTCCCGCAGCAGTTCGAACGGCGGCCGGTCGGGCAAGGGGGCGTCGTCTTCGATCGCCTCGTCGTTGCGCAGACTGGCCGGCAATTGCGAGGCCGGGTCGATCGCCGCCACCAGCGCCCACCGGCCCGCGGCGGCGGCCGCATCCGCCGCGCGGCGGCCCTCGTCATCCGCGCGTTCGGGGTCGACGCCGAGGTCGAGCAGGGTGCGGATCAATGCCGGCGACGGGGCATCGGCGAGGCAGGCCAACATCAGCGCGTTGCGGCCCTGCGCGTCGACCGCCTGCACATCGGCGCGGGCTTCGGCCAGGGCGCGGGCCGCGGCGCTTTGCGCGCCGCGCGCGGCTTCGAGGAACGGCGTGCGTTGTTCGTGATCGCGCGCCTGCACGTCGGCCCCGGCCCCGAGCAGAATGCCGACGATCTCGACGTGCCCGGCGTAGGCGGCTTCGTGCAGCGCGCTGCGCCCACGCGGGTCGCGCGCATCGGCCTTCGCCTTGTGTTTGAGCAGCAGTTGCACGCCCGCGGGGTCGTCTTCGTCGCCGCCGGCCGCCGCGTGCAGGGTCGGCACGCCGCCGACGGGTTCGGGTTTCGCGCCGCGTTCCAGCAAAAACCGCGCGAGCCGCCAATTGCCGGCCGTGCAGGCCACCGCCAGCGGCGAGGCGCCTTCGCGGTTCAGCACATCGATCTCCGCGCCGGCATCGCGCAGCAGCGCGGCCACGCCGGGATCGGAACTGCGCGCGGCGTGGTGCAGCGGCGTATTGCCGTCGTGGTCGCCCAAACGCGGATCGGCGCCGTTGGTCAGTAGGGTCATGACCGCGTCCGGCCGGCCGTGCCAACTGTCGCGGGTGGCCGCGATCAGTGCGGTCATCCCGCCGTGGCCGGCGTTGAGGTCGACCCCGCGCGCGATCAAGCCGCGCAGCAAGCGCAGATCGGGCAGCACCGCGGCCAGCATCGCCAGATCGCGTTGGTCGCGGGCGTCGGCCGGCGGCAGCGCGTGCGGGTCGGCGCCGGCATCCAGCAGCGCCAACGCGCGTTCGACCCGGCCGTTGCGCGCGGCGTCGTAGAGGGCGGTGTCAAAGTCTTCGGCCTCGGCCGCGACCGCCGCGTCCTGGGCCGATTCGGCCGAGGCTTCGTCCAGCAGCGCATCGGCGCTGTAGCGTTCCGGCGCGGGCAGGCGCTGCAGGCCCAGATGCGCCAGCGGCCACGCCAGCGCAGCGGCGGCGGCCCAGGCCCAGCGCGCGCCGCCGTCGATCAAGCCCGGCCACGCCAGCAGCAGGACCAGACTCACCGGCGTCATCAGCAGCAGCGCGGCGAACAAGCCGATCCACGCGCGGGTGTCGGTGTCGGCGAGCGCCGGCCAGTGCTCGGCCAACCGCCCGCTTTCGCCTTCCATGCTTCGCCACAGCGGCCACAGCCGCCAAAACCCCAGCGCCAGACCGCCGACCACCGCGCTCAGGGCCAAGGCCGAGCCCAGGCTGCGGCTCTGCGACAGCGCGCTGAGCGGCCAAGCGATCAGCAGCGCGCAGGTCGCGAACGCCGCAGCCCACAGCGCGGCCAGCTCCAGCAGCGCGCGAACGTCCAGACGCTTCCACTGCACCCGCTCGCCGCCCCAGGCGCGGACGCCCAAGGCCAGAACGGGTTGCGCCAACACGCCCACCAAGGCCGCGAACACAGGCCCGAACCCGGAGGTCAGCGCGATCGCGCCGCCGCCCGCGAACCAGGCCCACGCCCGCGCGCGCGGACTCGCGGTGTTCAGGCTCGGGGCCGGGGTGATCGCATCGATCTGCGTCGCGGCCACCTCCGCTGCGGGCCGGGCCGATTCGGCCTCCGCGGCGTCGGCCGACACGCGCGCATCGTCCTCGCGCTGCGGGTCAACCATCGGTGCCCCAGTCCTCGGTCATCGGATCGAGCGCCGTCGCCGGCATCTGCACGAAAAACCCGCGGCTCGCCAGATTCGCGCGCACCACGGCGGGGTCGGCTTGGGCCAGTTTGCGTTCGGGCGTCAGCGCCACGTCCAAGACGAATCGCAGCGCGCCCAAATGCGACAGCAGCGCCGACGGCACACGGGCGAAATCGTCGCGCGCGGCGAGGTACAGATACGTGTCGGCCTTCCGCTGGCTCTTATAGACGTAGGCGTGCATGCGGGGCGTGGGGGATAAGTGCGGGAATTGTGCGCGAAAGCACGCTTCGGGGCCAGCGCGACGAGCCACGGCTCACGAACGCGCACGAAAAAGGGCGGGGGTTTCCCCCCGCCCTCGAGTCACCGCGCCGACGCGTCGGCGCCGCGAAGCGATTACGGCTTGCCTTGCGAGCCGTAAGCGTTCATCAAGTTGTTGAAGTTGGTCAGGCTGCTGTCGTAGCTGTTGGCGCTGCTCTGCGTTTCGGTCTGCGCGGAGTTGTACGCCTGCTGGTTCTGGTCGGCCGTGGTGCTGTTGTGCTGCGAGCCGTCGACGTTCTCGTTCTGCATCTGGCCGAGGTAGTCGGTGCTGTCGCCGGAGTAAGCGCTGGTGTTGCTGGCGTTCTGATAGCTGCTCAGGCTGTTCTCGAAGCCGCTGGCGTTGGCGCTCTGCTCGTTCGCCGCCGCTTGGAAGCTCTGCGCTTCGGCGGTGGTGTTGTTCTTGCCGTCCAGGTTGTTCATGTCCGGACCGCTCGGGAACGTCGTGACGAACGAATCGCCGCCCTGCGGATCGACCCAGTGGCCGCCGTTCATCGGTTCGCCGACGTAGGTCGGGGTCAGCGCTTTGACGTCCACGAAGTCGTGGTTGATGTAGGCGCTGCAGTAGCTCGGCATCTGGTCGCTGATGTAGCTCTCGCCTTCGCCCAGGTACACGGTGTTGCTGATGTTGAGGCTGGCGGCGTCGCACTTACCGGCGCCGTGGCCGATCGCGTTCACCAGCGTCTGCATCTGCGCCGAAGAGTTCGAGGACGGGCAGAGGTTCAAGAAGTTGATGCGCTTCTCGATCGTCTTCCACGGCTTCTTGTCCCAAATGCTGAAGTACTTGGTCAGCGACGGGACGCATTCGCTGGGGCCGCCGCCGCCGGCCAGGCAGAGGACGGCTTCGCACGCGCTCGCGGTGTCGCCTTCCAACTGCTGGGTGTAGCTACCGGTGTCGGTGTTCATTTGCGCGCTGGCGGAGCTAGCCCACAGGGCGGTCGCGGCGGCCAGCGTCGTCAGGGCAATGCGGTGTTTCTTCATCGTATCGTCTCCTTGCGAAACCATGGGCTATGTAAGCGAGAGAAACACTGCAAGACCGAAGCGTCGGCCGATCCCCACGGCGAACGCGCTCAACCCCCTCGCTGGACCTTACTGCTGATGTCCCCGTCTTCGATGGTACGACCTTCGTCGCCGAACCCGTTCAGGCAGAGACCCAGCGCAAAGAGTAGCCCAACTTTCCTGCGATTGCGCAAGCGCCGGCCGAAGATTTTTTCGGGTTTGTGCACGCGATCCCGAACCCCGCCCGGAGGCTCCGGCTATCTCATTGATTCATATCGGGCAGGGCCGAGCAGCGAGGGCTAGGGGTGCGGCGCCGGGCCGAGGAGCGGTCAATCCGGCCGGATCGGCGGGGGCGGTTCCCCGCGGCCGTCGCCGTCGCTGCCCGGGCGGCGGAACGGCAGCACGCGGCCGCGTTCCTCGTCGTTCGGTTCGGGCCGATGCCACAGCACCGGCACATCCTCGGGTTTGGGCATTTCCAATTCGTCGAAGGCGGGCGCGGCTTCGTCCTCGTCGTCCCAGCTATAGCGCTTTCGCGGCGGCAGCGGGTCGCGGTCGCGCAACCAAAACGCCGCGAGGACGCCGCCGAGCGCGCCGCCCAGATGCGACTGCCAGGACACGCCCGGCTCCTGCGGCAGCACCGTCAGCAGCATGCCGCCGTAGAGGAAGAACGCGATCATCGCCGCGGCGATCGACGGCCGGTCGCGGCGCAGCAGGCCCAGCACGAAGATCAGGAACATCAGGCCGTGGGTGACGCCGCTGGCGCCGAGATGGAAGCTGCCCGGATCGCCCAGCGCCCAAGCGCCCAGGCCCGAACCCAGCCACAGCAGCGGCAGCGCGGCGACCGTGGCCCGCGGGTACACGGTGCCGGCCAGGGTGCCCAACATCAGCAGCGCGCCGGCGTTGGCGGCCAGATGCTCGAACGACCCGTGCAGCAAGGGCGCGGTCAACAGCCCGAGCAGGCCCGCCGATTCCCGCGCCGCCACCGCGAACGGGCGCACGTCTTCGCCCTGTTGCAGAAAAAAGATCGCCGCCAGCAGCAGCACGAACGCCAGACTCGCGTTCAGCGCGCGCAGAAACCGGCGACGGTCCGAGGCGCGCTGTTCGGGGGTGTCGGGGACGTCCTCGGGCGTGTGTAATCGCATCGCAAGTGAGTGGTGCCGGAACCGTCGCGATCAAGCCCCGTCCCGCGCGGCGGACTCGCGTGCGGCCGCCGGAACGCGAACGGAGCCCAAGCGGGCTCCGTTCGGGGAGGCTCCGTTCGGAGGGATCCTCGGAACGAGGTTCCAGCTTGCGGTCGATCCGCGCCCCGCGTCAGCCGCCGTGCGCGGGTTTCGCCGGACGCAATAGGCTGAGCACGACGGTGATGCCGATGATCATCGCGACCGTGCCGAGCGACCACAGGATCGGAATCTTGTAGACGTCGATCAGCAGCATCTTCGCGCCGATGAAGATCAGCACCGTCGCCAAGCCGTAGGGCAGCAAATGGAAACGATCGGCCATCCCGGCGAGCAGGAAGAACATCGCGCGCAGGCCCAGCACCGCGAAGACATTCGAGGTCAACACGATGAACGGGTCGGAGGTGATGGCGAAGATCGCGGGAATGGAATCGACCGCGAAAATCAGGTCGGTCACGCCGATCAGCACGATCACGACGAACAGCGGCGTGTACCAGCGTTTGCCGTCGAGATTCACGGTGAAGGCGTTGCCGTGATAGTCCTTGGTCAGCGGCAAGTGCCCGCGCATCCACTTGAGCACCGGGTTCTTCTCCAAATCCGGCGCCTTGCCCGCCGCGATCAGCATCTTGATCCCGGTAAGCACCAGGAACGCGCCGAACACATAGAGAATCCAGTGGAATTTCGCCAGGAGGAACGCGCCGGCGAAGATCATGATCGCGCGCAGGATGATCGCGCCGAGAATGCCGATGATCAGCACCTTCTGGCGCTGGATTTCCGGCACGCCGAAGTACGTGAACAGCATCAGGAACACGAAGATGTTGTCGACGGCCAGCGATTTCTCGACCAGATAGCCGGTGAGGAATTCCAAACCGATGCGATTGCCGTCGGCTTCGCCGAATTGACCGACCGCGTACCACCACAATCCGGCATTGAACGCCAGCGCCAGCGCCACCCAGCCGACGCTCCACCCCAGGGCTTCCTTGAACGTGACTTTGTGTTCCCCGCCGTGGCGCATCAGCACCAGGTCGACCAACAGCGCGACGATCACGAGCGCGCCGAACGTACCCCACAACAACGGACTTCCGATGGTTTGCATGATGGCTCCCGAATGCCGAAACGAAAAACGCCCAACCGCAGGGCTGGGCGTCGCGTTCGGCTCGGGCATGCGCTTAAACAGCGCGCGCTTCGAGAAGGGACGGACCTTCGCCATGCGGCGAAGGTCTCGCTCGCAGTCCGGATGAGGACCGAGCCGCGATCGAAACGATCGGACGGTCCTGCGACTGCCGTGCGGCCGGAGCGGGCGATGCCTGCTCGTATTGACGACCGCAGCGTTCGGGAGCTACTCCCCTTCGACGCGAATTGTTCGCGAAAGGTCCGGAGGGGTCAACCCCGATACAATGCGAAGATGAACGCTTCGTTGCCGAATCCCTCGCACACCCCGCTGCCGACCGTCCATCTGAAGAACGCTTGGACCTCCCGGCACCCCTGGATTTTCCAGAAACTGGTCGAAAAACCCGCGCAAAAGCCCAAGCCCGGCAGTTTGGTCGAGGTCGTCGGCAACGACGGCGTCTGGGTCGGTCGCGGTTTCTACAACGGCCATTCGCGGATCGCGATCCGTTTGCTCGAACGCGACCCCGACCGCCCGGTCGATCAGGCGTGGTTCGCCGAGAAGATCGGCGAAGCGGTGCGCCTGCGCCGCGAGACGCTGAAACTGGACGACGTCAGCGACGCGTGGCGTGTGGTCCACAGCGAGGGCGACGGCCTGAGCGGCTTGGTGGTGGATCGGTACGGCGATCTGCTGGTGGTGGAGTATTTCAGCGCCGGCATGTTCCGCTACCGCGAGTGGATCTACGCCGCGCTGCGCGAGCAATTTCCGGGCTGTCGCTTCCACGCCTTCGCCGACGAACACGTGCAGAAGCAGGAGAGTTTCGATTTCCGCGGCACCGAACCGGCCGCGCCCGCGATCATCACCGAATACGGCATCAAGTTCCGCGCCGACCCCGCGGGCGCGCACAAGACCGGCTTCTTCGCCGATCAGCGAGAGAATCGGCAGTGGCTGTCGCAGCAATGCATCGGCAAGCGCGTGCTGGATCTGTGCTGCAACACCGGCGGTTTCGGCGTCTACGCCGCGGCGCGCGGCGCGACCGAAGTGGTCGGCATCGATATCGACGAGGCGGTGATCGACATCGCCAAGGCCAACGCCAAACTCAATATGCCGTTCGAGAACGGCACGCGATTGCGCTTCGTGCAGGCGGATATTTTTCCGTGGCTGCGGGATGCGGCGAACAACGGCGAGCGTTTCGACGTGGTCGTCCTCGACCCCGCGAAAATGACCCGCGACCGCGAACAGGTGATTCCGGCGCTGAAAAAATATCTCGACATGAACAAACTGGCGATGGGCGTGACCAAACCCGGTGGTTTGTTCGCGACCTTCTCCTGCACTGGTTTGGTGAGCGAGGAGCAGTTCCTCGACATGCTGCGTCGCGCCGCGTTCTACGCCGGCCGCACCGTGCAGGTGTTGAAAGTGGCCGGCGCCGGCGCCGATCATCCGTGGCTCACCGACGTGCCGGAAAGCCGCTATCTGAAAGCCGTGTTCTGCCGCATGGTGGATTGAGCGTGAGCGCGATCCGCAGACGCGCGCCGTTGCGCTGGGGAACGACGATGTCGATGCTGCTGTTGTCCGCGATGGCCTTCGCGCAGGATGTCGATCTCGCGAAGCGGCATCGAATGGACGGTAATCCGTGGGTCGGGAAAACGGTGCCCGACGTGCTGCCCGTCGCCGAGGTCGAACGCATCGTGCTGACGCGAGCGATTACGAGCGCGACAGCGGACATCGATCTGGGCAATATCCGGCGCATGCTGGGCAGCACGCGAACGCTGCAACCGCGATCCGTCGCCAAATCGTTGATGCCGCCGCTCGGCGGGAACGGCGACGCGATCTGGGAAGCGCTGATCTTGACGCGCGCGGGCGACGCGATCCGTTTCGTCGCCGACAACGAATGGATTTGCTTGATCGGTACCGCAGGCGAAGGTTGCTACCGGCAAGCCAGCGACTGAGGTCGCCTCCGCTCAATCGCCGCCGCAACCTCCGCCGCAGCCGCTATCGCCCCCGCCGTCCCCGCTGCCGCCGTCGCTATCGCCCAAGCCGTCGGTGGTGCCGTCGAAAGAGGAATCGCTCATATCGGCGGCGCATTGCGAACCGCCGCCGGTGGCGTCGTTGCGGTCGCGGATGCCGCCGCAGTCCAGCGCATAGTGGAACCCGTCCGGCAGCGCCAGTCGCGTGTCGAGCGCGAACAGCAGCGGCAAGCGATTCGCCTTGCGCGGATCGATGCCCTCCATCTTGCAGGTGTGCCACCACACGCGGCGCAGACCGACGTTGCGGTCGTAGGATTTCGACAGCACCACCGCCGGCGTGTGATGCAGAAAGCGGCCGAACGCTTTGTCGCAGAAGGCTTGGTAGTGGCGGGTGTAGAGGATGAACTCGTGCCAGAGTTCGTCGGCGGCCTGCGAGGGCATCGACACCGGCTTGCGGCCGCTGCGCAGATACGCCGCGAAGAAATCGCGCAGCGCGCGTTCGAGGAACGGAAACTCTTTCGGATCGATGTCCGGGCGTCGGCGCCGGAGTTTGTCGTAGATGCCGGGCGGCAGCGGCGCTTCGCGCACATGCCGCATCCGTACGATTTTCTGGCGCACGCTCCATACGACGAGGGCGAGTGCGGAAAAGGCGATCGCTAACGGGACGACTTCGATGGGCCTCATGGTGCCGATGCTCCGAGTGGCTTTGAAGTGCGCGTAGTCTAATGTCGAAACGGTGACAAATTAATGACGATTGTCATCGAGACGACATCCGGCCCGGCCGGACCGGCTACACTTCCGCCATGCCCGATACCGCCACCTTGCTGGTCCTGCTGCTGATCGCCGTCGCGGTCGCGCTGGTGCTGCTGATTCTCTTGTTGCTGCGCAAGCCCGACGCTGCATTGGAACGTCTGCGCGATCGCGTCGAAGCCGCGCTGCGCGAGGAACAGCGCGCCGGCCGCGGCGAGCTGCGCGCGCAGCTCGACAGCCTCGCGCTCGGCCAAAGCCAGCGGATCGACGCCTTCGGCCGCAGTCTGGACGATCTCACCGCGCGCACCGATTCGCGCCTGGACGAACTGCGCATCGCGCTCAACGACGACGCGCACAAGGCGCGCACGGAATCGGCGACGCGGCAGCAGCAATTCGCCGACGGGCTCGGCCTGCAACTGCGCGAATTGACCGATCGCAACGAGCAGCGCTTGGGCGAATTGCGCGCGACCTTGGAACAAAAACTGGCCGACCTGCAGCGCAGCAACGAGGAAAAGCTCGAACGCATGCGCGAGACGGTCGACGAGAAATTGAAGACGACGCTGGAAACGCGCTTGACCGAGAGCTTCGGCAACGTCGCGCAGATGCTGGCGCAGGTGCATCAGGGCCTGGGCGACATGAACAAGCTGGCGGCGGACGTCGGCGGCCTGCAGCGCGTGCTGACCAACGTGAAAAGCCGCGGCGTATTCGGCGAAGTGCAGTTGGCGGCGTTGCTCGAACAGGTGTTCGCGCCGGATCAATACGCGGCCAACGTCAAAACCGTGCCCGGATCGAAAGGCTATGTGGAATTCGCGGTGAAATTCCCCGGTAACGACGGCGAAGGCCCGGTGTGGCTGCCGATCGACGCGAAGTTTCCGCGCGAAGACTACGAGCGCTTGCTCGACGCGCAGGAGCGCGGGGATCTGGAATCCGCCCGCGCCGCAGGCGATGCGTTGGAACGGCAAGTCCGCAAGCAGGCGAAAGAGATTCGCGAGCTGTACGTCGCGCCGCCGCACACCACCGAATTCGCGATTCTGTTCTTGCCGACCGAAGGCCTGTACGCGGAAGTGTTGCGTCGCCCGGGTTTGGTCGAAGCGCTGCAGCGCGATCAACGCATCGCCGTGGCCGGGCCGACGACGCTGCTCGCGCTGATGACGAGTTTCCAGATGGGCTTCCGCACGCTCGCGATCCAGGAACGTTCCAGCGAAGTGTGGCGCACGCTCGGCGCGGTGAAGACCGAGTTCGGCAAGTTCGGCGACGCGTTGGACGCGGTGAAGAAGAAGCTGGACGAAGCCAGCGGCAAGATCGACGAGACCAGCCGCCGCAGCCGCGTGTTGACGCGCAAATTGCGCGACGTGGAATCGCTGCCGATGCTCGATGCGCAGAAACTGCTGGGCGAAGCGACGGCCGACGAACCGGACGAAGACGCCTGACGCTCCGAGCCTCTGTAGAGCGGAGCGCAGCTCCGCTGAAAAACCATCCGAAGCCATCGGCATGTTCAGCGGAGCTGCGCTCCGCTCTACAAAATCGTTTTACGGGATTCGTTATCGAGCGGGCGCGTGTTCGACCGTCGGCGCCGGTCGCGCGAATCGCCATGCCACCAGCACCGCGCACGCCAATAACGCCGCGGCGATCAGGAACGCGATCCCCGGCAAATGCACCGGCGCGTGCGGGCCGATGAAATACCCGAAAGAACTGGCGAACAGCAACGGCGCGACGATGCCGGCCAGCGAAATCAGACTGCTCATCGCGCCCTGGATGCGGCCCTGCATCTCCGGCCCCACTTGCTGCGTGATCAGCGCCTGGCAGGCGGGCGCGGCGATCGCCCACAGCGCGCTGATCGGCAGACCGAGCATGAACACCCAACCTGCCCCCGCGAAGCCGTAGATCACGAAACCGATCACGCCGCAGCTCAAACCGAACAGCACCGCGCGGCGTTCGCCCATCGCCTTGACCAATTTGCCGACCAAGATCGCGTTGACGATCACGCTGAACACGCCGACCACGGCCAGCACATAGCCGGCCTGTTTTTCTTTCCAGCCGAAGCTGGCGTCGGCGTACAGCACGAAGGTGCTGGGGTACACGTAATGCGCGAAGTTGGCGATGAACACCACCGCCACCAAACCCCAGATTTGCGGGTAATTGCGCAGCAGATTCACCCCGCCGAGCGGCTTGGCGTGCGCCCAATCGAACGTCGCCGAGCGGCGTTCTTTCGGCAGCGACTCCGGCAATACGAACAGGCCGTAGAGGAAATTCAGCAGCGCCAGCGCCGCCGAACACCAGAACGGCAGACGCTGATCGATATCGCCGAGCACGCCGCCGAGCAGCGGGCCGAGAATGAAGCCCAAGCCGAACGCCGCACCGAGCATGCCGTAGCTTTTCGCGCGATCTTGCGGCGCGGTGATGTCGGCGATGTAGGCGTTCGCGGTGGTGAAACTGGCCGAGGTGATGGCCGAGAGAATGCGGCCGACGAACAGCCAGGCCAGATTCGGCGCCAACGCCATGAACACGAAATCCAAGCCCAGGCCGAGGCACGAGATCAGGATCACAGGGCGGCGACCGAAGCGGTCGGATAACGCGCCCTGCACCGGCGCGCTGAAGAACTGCACCACCGCGAACGCGAAACTGAAAATGCCGGTCCAATAGGCCGCGACGGAGGTGTCGCCGCCGACGAAATCTTCCACCAGATGCGGCAGCACCGGAATGATCACGCCGAACGCCAGCACGTCGATCAGGATGGTGACGAAGATGAACGCGAGCGCGGCGCGTCGGCCGGCGGCGGTCGGTGCGGAGGATGTGGTCACGGTGGGGGGCGATGCGGCAGAGCGGCACAGTGTATCGGGCGTCGGCGTCGTGCGCGGCATCGGCGCGCGATGACGGGCGAAATCGGAACGTCGTGGCCTGCGCCGCAGGGCGCTCGACGCGGCGCGTGGCGGAGGGGGCGCGGGTCCGTTCGGCTCGCATCGCGCCCGGACGCGTTCGCAGAGAGCGTCGCCGCGGGTCGATTCGGCAGCGCGTAAGGAATACGATTTCAGACCTAACCGATTGAAATCGTTGACGAATGGAGCGTCTTGCGACGCATGCGCGGGCGCGGCAAGACCGACGATTTGCCGCAACGCAACATTTGTGCTTAAGTCGGGTCATCGAGCGTGAAGTCGGCTGCGGACTCGGAAACGCGATGCGTTCCGACGACCGCCGACGGGGTGTCGCCCCGGTTTCGCCCGAGTGTCGCCTTATCGCACGACCGTATTCCGCTATCGAGCCATCGTCCTCCACCTCCACTTCTGCACACGCGCGGAGAGCTCTCCGAAATGGACAGCGATCAACGACCGAACGGTCCGCACACGCCCCTGTCGCCGCGAAGCGACAGGCACCACGACGCGCTGTACGACCCGCGCGACGAACACGACAGTTGCGGCTTCGGCCTGATCGCGCAGCTCGACGACCAACCCAGCCGGGCCCTGGTCGATCGCGCGCTGACCGCGCTCGAACGCATGACCCATCGCGGCGGAATCGCCGCCGACGGCCTCTCCGGCGATGGTTGCGGCCTGTTGCTCAAACGTCCCGACACGTTCCTGCGCGCACTCGCCGCCGAAGCCGGCATTCCGCTCGGCCAGCGCTACGCGTCCGGCTTGGTGTTTCTGCCCGACGACGATGCCGCGCGCGAACGCGTGCGCGACGGTTTCGCGCAGGCGCTGCGGCCGTTGGGCTTGGCGGTGTCCGGTTGGCGTCGCGTGCCGGTGGACGCTTCGGTGTGCGGCGCGCAGGCGAAAGCCTCGATGCCGGCGATCGAACAACTCTTCGTGGTGCCGGTGCTCGACGTCGAAGGCGCGCGGATGACGCCCGAAGCGTTCGATAACGCGCTGTACCTCGGCCGTCGTCGCGCCGAGCAATCGTTGCGCGACGTGCCGGGCCTGTACGTGGTCAGCCTGTCGGCCAGCAGCATCGGCTACAAGGGCATGGTGCTGCCGCAGTATTTGCCGCAGTTGTATCCCGACCTGCAGCGCGCGGATCTGGCCAGCAGCGCAGTGGTGTTCCACCAACGCTTCTCCACCAACACCAGCCCGCGCTGGCCGCTCGCGCAGCCGTTCCGTCTGCTCGCGCACAACGGCGAGATCAACACCATCTCGGGCAATCGCATTTGGGCGCAAGCGCGCGCGCACGTGTGGCGCACCGAGACCTTGAACCCCGCCGAGTTCCAGCCGGTGATCGAGCTCGACGGCTCGGATTCGCAAAGCCTCGATTCGATGCTGGAACTGCTGCAGGCCGCGGGCATGGATCTGCTCAAGGCGCTGCGCATTCTGATTCCGCCGGCCACGCAATCGCTGGAATACAAAGACGCCGATCTGTTGGCGTTCTACGAGTACTACGCGATCAACAGCGAACCGTGGGACGGCCCAGCGGGCATCGTCGCCTTCGACGGCCGCTACGCCGCGTGCACGGTCGATCGCAACGGCCTGCGCCCCGCGCGCTGGCAGCTCAGCGACGACCGCACGTTCATGGTCGCCTCCGAGGCGGGCGTGTGGGACGTCGACATCGCGCGCATTCTCGCCAAGGGCAAGCTCGGCCCGGGGCAGATGATCGCCGCCGATATGCGCACCGGGCGCTTGCTCGATTCCGACGCGATCGATCAGATCAACCGCGCGCGCGCGCCGTACAAGCAATGGTTGCGGCAAGGCATGACCTACCTGCACACCGAACTGGTCGATCCCAATCTCACCGCGACGCCGTTCGACGCCAGCACGCTGGCGGGGTTCCAAAAGCTCTTTCAGCTCACCCGCGAGGAGCGCGAACAGATTCTGCGGCCGCTCGCCGAAACCGAGCAGGAAGCGGTCGGTTCGATGGGCGACGATATTCCGATGGCGACGCTGTCGCAGCGCGTGCGCCCGCTGTACGACCGGTTCCGCCAAGCGTTCGCGCAGGTGACCAATCCGCCGATCGATTCGCTGCGCGAAGACTGCGTGATGTCGTTGGGCACGCAGATCGGCCAGGAAGGCAATCTGTTCGCCGACGGCCCGGGGCAGGTGCGGCACGTGATGCTGAACTCGCCGGTGCTGTCGCAGCGCAAACAGCGGCAATTGCTGATGCTGCCGCAGTTCCGCGATTCGCATCGCTATCTGGACCTGAATTTCTCGGCCGAAGAAGGCCTGCGCAACGCTCTGCTGCGCTTGTGCGCCGAAGCCGAGAACGCGGCGCGCGACGGCATCGAACTGCTGATCGTCAGCGACCGCCGGCCGCGGCGCGATCATCTGCTGGTGCATGCTTTGCTCGCGACCGGCGCGGTGCATCGCCATCTGGTGAAGACCGGTCTGCGCTGCGCGTCGAATCTGATCGTCGAAACCGGCACCGCGCGCGATCCGCATCACATCGCCTGTTTGATCGGCTACGGCGCCACCGCGGTGTATCCGTATCTCGCGTACCAAACGCTGCACGACTTGGGTCAACGCGGCATCCTCAAGACCAAGCACGGCGAGGTGGCGCAGATCGGGCGCAGCTATCGACGCGGGGTCAAGAAGGGCCTGCTCAAGATCATGTCGAAGATGGGCATCAGCACCATCGGCAGCTATCGCGGCGCGCAGTTGTTCGAGATCGTCGGGTTGGATCGCGAGGTGGTCGAACTGTGCTTCGGCGGCACGCCCTCGCGCATCGGCGGCGCGACGTTCGAGGATTTGCAGGCCGACGCCGCGCGCATCGCCGCGCATGCCTGGGATAATAACGCGCTGCCGGAGATCGGCGGTCTGCTGCAGTACACGCCGACCGGCGAATATCACCAATACAACCCGGATGTGGTCATGCGACTGCAGCGCGCGGTGCGCAGCGGGTCGCGTGCGGATTGGAACGCGTACGCCGACGCGGTGAACACGCGGCCCGCGGCGGCGCTGCGCGATTTGCTCGCGCTGAACACCGACCGCGTCGCGCCGATTCCGCTGGACGACGTGGAGCCGGTCGAAAGCATCGTTAAACGCTTCGATACCGCGGCGATGAGCCTGGGCGCGCTGTCGCCCGAAGCGCACGAAGCCTTGGCGATCGCGATGAACCGTCTCGGCGGCCGCAGCAATTCCGGCGAAGGCGGCGAGGATCCGGTGCGCTACGGCACCGACAAAGTTTCGAAGATCAAACAAGTCGCGTCGGGCCGTTTCGGCGTCACGCCCGAATACTTGGTCAACGCCGAAGTGCTGCAGATCAAAGTCGCGCAGGGCGCGAAGCCCGGCGAAGGCGGGCAGTTGCCGGGCCATAAAGTCAACGCCTTGATCGCGCGCTTGCGCTATGCGCGCCCGGGCATCGGTTTGATTTCGCCGCCGCCGCATCACGACATCTATTCGATCGAAGATCTCGCGCAATTGATTTTCGATCTGCGCCAAGTGAACCCCGAAGCGTTGATTTCGGTGAAATTGGTCGCGCACGCGGGCGTCGGCACCATCGCGAGCGGCGTCGCGAAAGCCGGCGCCGACTTGATCACCATTTCCGGCCACGACGGCGGCACCGGCGCCAGCCCGCTGTCGTCGATCCGCTACGCCGGCACGCCGTGGGAATTGGGCTTGAGCGAAGCGCGACAGGCGCTGGTCGCGAACGAACTGCGCGAACGCGTGATCGTGCAGGCCGACGGCGGTTTGAAGACCGGCCTGGACGTGATCAAGGCCGCGCTGCTCGGCGCCGAGTCGTTCGGCTTCGGTACCGCGCCGATGATCGCTTTGGGCTGCAAATATCTGCGCATCTGCCATCTCAACAATTGCGCGACCGGCGTCGCGACCCAAGACGATACGCTGCGCGGCGAGCACTTCACCGGCTTGCCCGAACGCGTCGAGAACTTCTTCCGCGGCATCGCCGAGGACGTGCGCGAACTGCTGGCGTCGCTCGGTGCGCGCACGCTGGAGGAGATCGTCGGCCGCACCGATCTGCTGCGGCAAATCGAAGCGGGCGTCGATGCGAGCGGCGTGCGCGAACGCATCGATCTGTCGCCGCTGCTCGCGAACGACGGGCTCGCGGTCGGCGGCCATTGCGGCGCGCGCGAGCGTCAGCCGGTGCCGTCGGGTCTGGCGACGATTCTGGACAACGATCTGGCCGATGTCGTCGCGCACAAACGCGGCGGCGCGTTCCGCTATCCGATCCGCAATACCGACCGCACCATCGGCGCGCGCCTGTCCGGCCGCATCGCCCGCGCGCACGGTAATCACGGCATGCGCGATGCGCCGATCGACCTGCACTTCGACGGCACCGCCGGGCAGAGTTTCGGCGCGTTCCTGGCCGGCGGCGTGCATCTCGAACTCGACGGCGAGGCCAACGATTACGTCGGCAAAGGCATGGCCGACGGTCGTATCGTGATTCGCCCGCCGCAGGGCGCGCGTTACGTCGCCCACGAGTCGGCGATTCTCGGCAACACCTGCTTGTACGGTGCGACCGGCGGCGAACTCTACGCCGCGGGCCGCGCGGGCGAACGTTTCGCGGTGCGCAACTCCGGCGCACTCGCCATCGTCGAAGGCGCGGGCGATCACTGCTGCGAATACATGACCGGCGGGATTGTGGTGGTGCTCGGCCGCACAGGCCTGAATTTCGGTGCGGGTTTCACCGGCGGCATGGCCTACGTGCTCGATCGCGACCGCGATTTCGTCGACCGCTACAACCACGAGTTGATCGACATTCTGCGCATCAATTCCGAAGGCTTCGAGCACCATCGTTCGCATCTGCTCGATCTGCTGGAAACGCACGCCCGCTACACCGGCAGCGCGCACGCGCGCGCGATCATCGATAATTTCCGCGATCACCTCGGCAAGTTCTGGCTGGTGAAACCGAAAGCGGTGAGCATCGAAACGCTGGGCGAGACGTTGAGGAGGGCGGCATGATGGTTTCGCGCTTCGCATCGATCGTTTCCCCCGTAGAGCGGAGCGCAGCTCCGCTGCAAAGGCTTCGGAAACGCTGTAGCGGAGCTGCGCTCCGCTCTACGGGAGCGAAAAATCGGGTTCTCGTAGGAGGGGCTTCAGCCCCGATGGCGATCACAGACGCCACCGTTCTGCGGTCGGGCCTGAAGGCCCTCCTACGGAGGCAAGGCGCATGAGCAAGAAAACGCCGCAGGCGTTTCTGCAGACGCAGCGACAGATGCCCGAGCGCGTGCCGTTGGAGCGCCGCAAGGACGGCGACTTCGCCGAGCTCTACGGCCGTTTCGACGAAGCCGAGGCGAAGAAACAGGCCGCGCGTTGTCTCGATTGCGGCAACCCGTATTGCAGTTGGGGTTGTCCGCTGCACAACTACATTCCGCAGTGGTTGGAACTCGCGCGCGAAGGTCGCGTACACGAAGCCGCGGCGCTGTGCCACGAAACCAATCCGCTGCCGGAAATCTGCGGCCGCGTGTGTCCGCAGGACCGCTTATGCGAAGGCAGTTGCACGCTCAACGACGGCTTCGGTGCGGTCACCATCGGCGCGGTCGAGAAATACATCGTCGATCGCGCGCTGGCCGAAGGCTGGACGCCGGATCTGTCGCACGCGCCGGACACCGGCAAACGCGTGGCGATCGTCGGCGCCGGGCCCGCGGGTCTCGCGTGTGCGGATCGCTTAGCGCGCGCGGGCGTGCGCGCGACGGTGTTTGACCGTTACGAACGCATCGGCGGCTTGCTCTGGTTCGGCATTCCGAATTTCAAGCTCGATAAATCCGTGTTGGACACGCGCAAGCGCGCGCTCGAAGAGATGGGCGTCGAATTCCGCCTGGGTGTGGAGATCGGTCGCGGCCTGTCGATCGATACGCTGCTCGCCGACTACGACGCGGTGTTTCTCGGCCTCGGCAGTTATCGCTACACCGACGGCGGTTTGCCGGGGCAGACTCTGCGCAACGTGCTGCCGGCGCTGCCGTTCCTCGTGCAGAACGGCCGCCTCGTGACGGGCGAGGACGATGTCGAAGGCCGGCCCATCGCCGGTTGGGAGGATCGCGTGGAGGTGCCCGATCTGCGCGGCAAACGCGTGGTCGTGCTGGGCGGCGGCGATACCGGCATGGACTGCGTGCGCAGCGCCGTGCGTCTGGGCGCGGCCGAGGTGAGCTGCGTCTATCGCCGCGACGAAGCGAACATGCCCGGTTCGGCGCGCGAAGTCGCGAACGCGCGCGAGGAAGGCGTGAAGTTCCTGTTCCAACGCGCGCCGCTCGAATTGCTGGACGACGGCGACGGCCGCGTGCGCGCCGTGCGCGTGGTCGAAACGCGGTTGGGCGCCCCCGATGCGCGCGGGCGTCAGCGTCCGGAACCGGTGCCCGGCAGCGAAACCGAATTACCGGCCGACGTCGCGATCATCGCGTTCGGCTTCCAGCCCGATCCGCCGGCGTGGCTCGCCGCGCACGGCGTCGCGTTGCACGACGACGGTCGCGTAAAGATCGTGCCCGCGCCGCCGCCGCATCATGTCTTGCGCGTCGATCCCGCGAATCCGCTGTACCCGTACCAGACCACGAACCCGCGACTGTTCGCCGGCGGCGACGGCGTGCGCGGCGCGGATTTAGTGGTCACCGCGGTGCAGGAAGGTCGCGACGCGGCGGCGAGCATCGTGCGTTATCTCGACGCGGCGAAGGCGTAAACGCCGCCGCCTGAAACGACGACGCCCGCATCGCTGCGGGCGTCTTGGGGTCGCGACGGAACAGCGAGAGCCGCTGCGGTCGTCTGCGATGCGCGGCGATGGCGCCGACGATTATTCTTCGAACGCGGCGCGCTCGACGTCGTACCACTGCGTGCACACGCGCTGCTGTTTTCCGACCACCTCGAACGAAGCGGTCCACAGCTTGCCGGCGGGCGTTTGCTCCGGCGATTCCATGTAAGCGTCGCCGACCCGCATCGCGCCGATGCACATGCGCAGGCGTTTCGGAATCACGGTGCCTTCCAGCACGAAGCGGAAGCGGCCGTCGACCGACGCGCCCGGCGCCAATTCCAACGCCACCGGTGTCGGCGGCGACGCGATGTCGATATCGGTCGGCAGCGGCTGCACGAGGTGTTCGAGCGTGACGTCCTGGCCTTCGACGCGCATCCGCGGCAGGCCGACATCTCCCAGTTTGTGCAGATCGGCGGCGAGCGAATTGGCGTCGCCGCGATCGAACACGGCCAGCGCCGCGTCGCCGCGATTGCGAAGGGTGTACTCGACCGCGACGATGCGACTCGCGGGGGCGTAGTCGAATCGCGCGGACAATTCGAGCGACAGCGCCGCGTTCGCCGTGGTGCTTGCGGCGACGGTCGCCGTGTCTGACGAGGTCATACGAGACTCCGAAGAATGTGTGGATTTGACCTCTCCGCACGCGTTCAGCGTGCAGAGCATCAGGCCGAAAGCGGCTGCGCGACGGAAGTGCGGAACGCCGCGCATCGCCGATCTCATCGCCTCTGGCCGCCCGCGGTCGCGGCTTCGGGTTCGGGCTGCGGAGCCGTGGGCGTGGGCTGCTTGGGCTCGGCCCGTTCCGCGGCCGCGGCGCCTTCTTGCTGGAACTGCTGGCCGGCCGGGCTGGTGCGCAATTCGGTCTGCGCGGCGTTCAGCGCCTCGCGGTTGCCGGTTTGCGCGGCGTTGATCATGCGGTCCAACGTGGGGTCGCCGGTGTTGGGCGTCGCGGTGTCGGGGCCGAGGCCGCCGTTCCAGGCGCTGGGGCCGGTCGTGTTGAAGTTGTAGCTCGGCCGCAGCGGCAGGCCCATTTCTCCGCGCAGGCCGTTTTCGGTCAGCGCGGTGGGGTTGGTCGTGGTGGCGCCGGTGCCGCCGGGGAAGTTGAAGCTCAGGCCGGTGTTGTTCAAGCCGACCGCCTGCATCTCGCGATTGTTCGTGCCGTGGTCGATCGTGCCGGGGGCGTTGTGGGTGCCCTGCTGGCGCGTGCCGGTCATGTGGTTATAGGCATGCGACATCTCGTGGTACAGCACCACGACCGAATTGGGGAAGCGGTCGTCGTGGTTCGACGGGTTGAACGCGATGCTGGAATTGGTACCGGTACCGGGGACGACCGATGTGGTGCCGTCGGGCGCGGTCACCGTCTGCAGGAAGTTGCCGCCGCCCGCCGGTGTCGCGCCACCGTTGCGAACGTTCGGCAATTCGGAGATGGTCAGGCTCTTGCCGGTGGCATCGAGCTGCGACAGCATCTGCCGGCCGTCGGGCGAAGAGCGCAGCATTTCGATGTCGGCGTTGATGCGCTGCTGGAATTCGGGCGAACCGGTGACGGTGATGCTGCTGCCGAGGTTCGAGCCCGCGCCGGTGGTCGGCATCGCGACGTTGGTGACGACGTTGCTGGCGCCGCCAGTGGAGACGACCGCGTCCTCCGAGGTTTGGCCGTACACGACATCGCTGCCGCCGCTGTTGTTGACGGTGTCGCGACCGGCGCCGGTGTAGACGCGGTCGTTGCCCTGATCGCCGAGCAGGTTGTCGTCGCCCAGGCCGCCGGAGAGCACGTCGTCGCCGGTGCCGCCGACGAGGGTGTCGTTGCCCCGGCCGCCTTCGACGTAATCGCGGCCTGCGCCGCCGCGGACGATATCGTCGCCGTCGCCGCCGTAGACCACATCGTGGCCGTCGCCGGCTTCGATGATGTCGTTGCCGCTGTTGCCGAACACGTCGTCGCGCCCGGCGCCGCTGCGGATCATGTCGTCGCCCGCGCCGCCGTCGATGCGGTCGCGGCCTTGCGCGGTGGTGATCGTGTCGTTGCCCGCGCCGCCGTACACGTCCATGCCCACGGTGACGTTGTCGGCGGCGTGGATCATGTCGTTACCGTCGCCGCTGCGCACGCCCAGTTGTTGGCCGGGGGCGAGGGTGACGTGATATTTCTGGCCGTTCACGTCCACGTCGAGCGTGCCGTCGGCGCGCTGCGAGACGTTGACTTGGTCGTTGCCGGCGCCGGTGTTGACCACCACCATGTCGCCGTACTGCATCTGATTGGTCGGCGTGCCGGCGAACGGGCCGCCCGGGGCGGTCGTGGTTTCGCGGGTGATCGAGACGTCGCCGCTGCGGAACAGCTCTTGAGTCGAACGGGACAAGCCGTTCGGCAGCGCCGTCGTGGTGGCCGCCGGAGCGCCCGCGGGCACGACGGTGCCTTGAATCTCGGTCGGCGGAGGCGGTGTCGCCGGGGCGGGGGTCGCGGCCGGGCTCGGGGTGGCCGGGGTGGCCGAATCGGCCGACGCAGCGGGGCTGCTGGGAGTCTCGTTCGCCATGACGCGGATCCTTTATCGCTGTAGTGGGGCCTTGCGGCCGTGCATTTCCGATACCGCGACGCGGCTCGGACGCCAGAGTCGGACCATAACGCAGCCGCCTTCGCGTTGTCGATGCGTTTCTCGACCGTCGGTCGGCGCGTCGCGCGAAAGAACAACGTCGGTGCGTCCCGTCGCGACGCCTCGGCCGTCCGTGGGTCGCGGGGGAAATGGTCGTACGAACGTCGCGTCGATCAGGCCGGGATCGTCCGCGTCAGTAGAAACGCGGCGTCGGCCGCCGACAGGCCAGCAGAATCGAGCGGACCGACGAGCGGACCGATGAGCGGTGGTGCGGTGGGATCCGCGAACCCCCGAGACGAGGCGGACGCCGGCCGTGTTCGTCGTTTGAGCGCCTGATCGCCGTCGTGCTGTCGACGGCGGCGCGGTTGGGTCAGCGCCCCGGCCCCACGTCGATGAAGCGCAGGAATTCGTTGCGGGTGCGGGCGTCTTGGCGGAAGGTGCCGAGCATCTTGGAGGTGACCATGCTGACGCCGCGTTTGTGGATGCCGCGGGTGGTCATGCACTCGTGCTGGGCTTCGATCACCACGCCGACGCCGCGCGGGCGCAGGGCGTGTTCGATGGAGCGCGCGATCTGCGCGGTCATTTTTTCTTGCACTTGGAAGCGGCGTGCGTAGGCGTCGACGACGCGCGCGAGTTTGCTGATGCCGACCACGCGGCCTTCGGGCAGATAGCCGACATGGGCCTTGCCGATGATCGGCGCCATGTGGTGCTCGCAGTGGCTCTCGAACGGGATATCGCGGAGCACGACCATTTCGTCGTAGCCCTCCACTTCCTCGAACGTGCGTTTGAGGTAGTCCTCGGGGTCGACGGCGTAACCGCTGAACCAATCGCCATAGGCTTTGACCACGCGCTTGGGCGTGTCGATCAAACCTTCGCGGGTCGGGTCGTCGCCGGCCCAGCGCAGCAGGGTGCGGATCGCGTCCTCGGCCTGCGCGCGGCTCACGCCTTGCCGCGTGTCGTCGGCGCTTCCTGCGCGGTGGTTCTCATCGTGAGCGTCATCGGAACACATGCGGCATCTCCTACAGCGTGGGGGCGGGCATCGTAACGCGATCGGCGTCGATCGCGTCCGGGATTCGTTCGTGGGTGACGCGGCAGAACCGAGTGCGCGCTCGCTTCTCGAGCGGCGCACCCCGGATCCGGGTCAACGCTGCGTCGCAGCGTTGCATTACGTTGCGGGAGGCGTTTCGGATGCAGGCGTTCGCGCGGGGCGCGTCTCGGATGCGGACGGCGGCGCGCGCAGGCGCGCCAACAGGCCCGAATCGCGCTGGGTTCTGCGCGCCAGGGCGCGGCGAACCGCAGTCGGGTCGGCCCACAACCAGGCCTGCCGGCGCGCGCGGGTCAGCGCGGTGTAGAGCAACTCGCGGCTGAGCGCGCGCGAATCGGCGCCGGGCAGCAGCAGCGCCACGGCGTCGAATTCCGAGCCCTGCGCCTTATGCACGGTGGTCGCGAACGCGCTGGCGTGCGCCGGAAGCTGCCCCGGGCGCCAGCCGCGCCAGCGGCCGTCGCTGAGGAACCATGCGGCCAAGCCGCCGTTTCTGTCGTCGCGCCAGAGCACGCCCACGTCGCCGTTGTAGAGGCCGTGGCGTGGGCTGTTCTCGGCGATGGCGATCAAGCGGCCGTGGAAATTCGCCTCGCGCGCGCCCAGTTCGTTCGCGCACCAAGCGTTCCAGACCTCGGCGCCGAACGGCCCGCGGCGCACGGCCGTGAGCAGGCGCATGCGTTCGGCCGCGCGCAGGGCCGATGCGGGATCTTCGGCGTCGCGCACGGCGGCGAACGCCGGCAGCGCGGTCTCGCGCAACCACGCAGCTAAGGCCGCGCCGTCGCCGTGGCGTCGACGCAGCGCGGGATCGTCCTCGCGTTCCAGCAGCGCGAGGGCGGCTTCGTCGTCGCCGCGCTGCACGGCCTCGGTCAATGCGCGCAGCCCCGCCGCGCCCGCCTGACGCCACCCGTGCAGCAGATGCACGCGGCAGCCGAACAACGGCGCGTCGTCGTGCGCGTGCGGCGCTTCGAGCGCAGCGCGCGCGACGCCCAGTGCGCGCGACGCGAACGCGGCGTCCGCAGGCGGCAGCGTGCGCCCGTCGCCGCCGGCCGCGCACAGCGCGCCCAACACGTCGCCGGCTTCCACCGCCGGCAACTGATCCGGGTCGCCGATCAACACCAGCGTCGCGCGCGGCGCCACCGCATCGACCAATTTCGCCATCAGCGGCAGGTCCACCATCGAGGCTTCGTCGACCACGATCAGATCGAACGGCAGCGTGCGCGCGGCGCTGTGGCGGAACGCGACGCTGTCGGGCCGCCAGCCGAGCAGGCGATGCAGGGTCTGCGCGCTGCGCGGAATCGCTCCGGCGACGTCGGCGTCGAGACGGCCGCCTTCCAGATCGGCGCGCACCACCGCGTCGATGGCGTCCGCCAATCGCACCGCGGCGCGCCCGGTGGGCGCGGCCAGCGCGATCCGCGGCGATGCGTCGCCCGATGCGTGCGCGACCGCGATCCGCGTCGCCAACAGGCGCGCGACCGTGGTCGTTTTGCCGGTGCCCGGGCCGCCAGTGAGCAACAGCAAACGCCGTCGTAGCGCCATCGCCGCCGCCAAGGCTTGTCGATCGATGTCCTCGTGCGGCGTCGATGGCGCGGAGGACGATGTCGTCGGGGACGTCGTCGTCGGAAGCGGCGTCTTCGAAAACAGTCGATCCAGTGCGTCGCGCGCGGCGTCCTCGTCGCTGCGTTCGATGTCGATGTCGATGTCGATATTGGCCGCGCGCGCGCGCAGTTGCGCGGCGAGGCGTTGTTCGTAGCGCGCATAACGCCGCAACGCCACGCGGCCGTCGCGCACGCAGAGCAAAGCGCCGTCGGGCGCTTCGGGGTCGACGGTCGCGACCGGGCTGGCCGCTAAGGCCAGGGCCCACGCCTCGGCGTCGGGCAAATCCGCGCGCGCGTCCAAGGCATCGAGCAAGGCGTCGGCTTGCGCCAAAGCGAAACCGCTGTGGCCCAGCGCGATCGCGCGCATCGCCAATGCGCCGGCCAACGCCGTCGCCTCGTCGGCGCGCAAGCGCTCGCGCAGCAGGCGCGCGAACGCGAGATCGATCGTGCGCAGCGCGCCGTCTTCGGCGAGCCGTCGCAGCGCCTGCGCGGCGACCGTGTCGAGGCTGCGTTCGTTCGTTGTGTTCACGATCCGCGCTCCGTCGGCGACGCGGCGACTCGCGCGTCGGTCTTCGCATCGGTCTTCGCGCGACCGAGGTCGCCGTCGCCGTCGAAGAAGGCATCGAGCGCGGCGATCGTCGCCGCGGGCACGGGGTCGAGATGCACGCCGCGCACGCTCGGGCCGGCTTCGTTCAAATCGATGCCGCGCAGGAACACATACGCCGCACCGCCGAGATCGCGCGCGTCGTCGTAGGCGGCGCCGCGTCGCAACCGCAGCCAGCGGCGCAGCGCGACCAGATAGATCAAGTACTGCAGATCGTAGTCGTGCTGCGTCACCGCGCGGCGCAGCGCGACGGGGTCGTACGCAGGCAGCCGATTGGTTTTGTAGTCCAGCACGTAGTGACGACCCTGCGCGTCGCGATACACCAGATCGATATAGCCGTGCATGAAACCGTCGAGCGCGCCCGCGAGATGGCGCTGCGCCCAGGGATAACCGAGTTCGGTCAAGCATCGCGACAGCGCGTCCAGACGCGTATCGCGCAGACGGAAGTGGAACGCCAGTTCGCGCACGCATTGCGTCGGCGCCAAGTCGCACAAGCGCACGTCGCCGGGCAGCGACGCGTTGAGCGCGCGCGCGACCAAGCGCGCGGTTTGCGCGACGTGCGCGGGCGTGGCGGCGATGCCTTGGTGCCGCAGCGCGCGTTCGACCAGCGCGCGCTGCGAGGGCGGGCTGGTCTCTTCGCCGAACAGATCCGGCGGCAGCGCCAAGCGCCAAGCCGCGGCATCGGCGGATTCCAACACGTCGTGCACCGCGTTGCCGAACGCGGTGCCGCCGAGCGTGGTCGGATCGTCGTCGACCTCCGGCGCGGTTTCGTCGTCCGCGCCGGGGCGCACGAAAGGCTCGGCCCCGCGCGCGTGCAGCGCGGAAAAACTGTGCAGCCGCGGATCCGGTCCGAACCGACGCTGCGGCCGGCGCGTCGGCGGCGTCGCGGCGATCGGCGCGGCTTCGTCGTCGCGCGCGCGCAGCGCGGGACGCGGCGCATTCGGGTCGTAGTCGCGCACCACGATGCTGCCGCCCGATGCCGCCGCCAGTTCGCGAATGGCGTCGCTCATGCCGGCGTATTGGAGCGCGTCGTCTTTGCGCCCGGTCGGCGCGCCGTCGTGCAGCAGATAATGCAGCGCGGTGCGTTCGGTGCTGCGATTGCGGCTCCAAACGATGTGCAGGGCGTGGCGGGCGCGGGTCAGCGCGACGTAAAGCTGTCGCTGCGCTTCCGCGCGCGCTTCGCGCGCCGCGGCCTCGAGCAAGGCGTCGAGCGCCGTCGGCACCAGATGCGTGTTGTGGTGCCAGACGCGGGCCGTGCGGCTTTCCAAGCCGGTCTCGGTCGCTACGTCGACGCGGACGTCGTCGGACACGAGGCCGCGCGCCTGGCCCTCGCTGACGTACGCTAGAAACGGCAGCACCACCACGCCGTACTCCAAGCCTTTGCTGCGATGGATGGTGGCGATCTGCACCGCGCCCGCATCGGATTCCAGGCGCAACTGCCGCGTTTCGTCGGCGCGCGCGGCGGAGGCGCGCTGCCGCGCGAACCATAGTCGCTGCTCGTTCGCGCCGTGCCGTTGCGCGGATTCGGCCTGCAGCAATTCGATCAAATGCAGCGCGTCGGTCAGCCGGCGCGCGCCGCCGGATTCGCCGAGCCAGCGCTGCGCGGCATCGGAGACGAACGGCAGCAGCGCCGGCAGCGGCCCGCGCGCGCGCCACAGTTCGGCGGCGCTTTCGAAGCGCGCCGCCTGCGCGTCCCAGGCCGCGCCGTCGTCGTCCAGCGCGCGCAGCGCGGCGGCGTCGAACCCCAGCAAGCGCGTCGCGAGCGCCGCGCGCAGCCGCCCGGCATCGTTCGGTTCGGCCAACGCGGCCAACAGCGCGTCCAGATCGTGCGCGGCATCGCCCGCGAACACGCTCGCGGTCGACAGCGCCGCCGCAGCCACGCCGGCGTCGGTCAACGCGCGCTGCATCGATGCGGCTTGATCGTGCGTTTGCACGAGCACCGCGATGTCGGCCGGCCGCACCGCGCGCCGCGCATCGCCGTCGCGCAGCGTGCCGCGCGCCAGCAGATCGACGATGGCGTCCACCGCCGCCGCGGCCATCAGCGCGTACTCGAGATCCTTGTTGCGCATGCCGTTGCTGCGCGGGCCGCCGTCGCGATGTTCCGGCAACCAGTGCACGGTCATCGGCGGCGTCGCGGCGTCATCGACGCGAAGATCGTCGTCGCGCGCGCCGGACGCCGCGCGCAGCGAATGGAATTCGATGCCGTCTTTCGCGAACGGCAAGGCGTGCCGCCGGAACACCGTTTCGATCGCGCGCAACACGCCGGGCGCGCTGCGGTAATTCGCGTCGAGGCTGGACACGCCGGGCGTTTCGTCGCTTTCCGCAGCGTCGGCGTGGCGCGCGACGTAGCGCTTCGCGTCCAGATACGTGTCCGGGTCGCCGCCGCGGAACCGATAGATCGCTTGTTTCGGGTCGCCGATCAGGCACAGCCAGCGTTTGCTCGGATCGGTGCGTTCGTAGACGCGGCGGAAGATGTCCCACTGCCGCGCGTCGGTGTCCTGGAATTCGTCGATCAGCAGCGCCGGCCAACGCGTGCCGAGGGCCGCGGCGAACGTCGGCTGCGCGCTGGCGCGCCACACGTCTTCGATCGCGCGGTCCTGATCGCTCAATCCGCGCACCGCCATCGCCGCGTCGTAGCGCGCGCGCGCCGCGTCGCGCAGCGCATGCAGACGGCGCGCGCTTTCGGATTCGTCCGCGGCCGGCAGCAGCGTGCGCGCGCTGTCGCAGAGTTTCGGCAAATCGCGGGCCAGCGCGTCCGGTTCCGACCACAGCGCGACCAACCACGCATGCGCCTCGCGGTCGCCGTGGGCCGATGCGCGCCACACGTCGGCGGCGACATCGCTCCAGATCTCGCCGGCATCGTCGATCACCGCGCGCGACGCCAACAAACCGGCGCGAAACCCGAATTCGCGCAGCGCGCGGTGGCAGAAGCCGTGGATGGTCGAAATCGCCGCTTCGTCGAGCTGCAGCACCGCCGCGGCGATGCGCGCGGTCACGCGTTCCGCGCCGTGCAGCGCGACCGCGCGCGCCAGCACCGCGCGCGTCGCGCGGGTTTCGCCGTCGTCGCTGTCGTCGTCGCTGTCGTCATCGCGATTGTCGTCGCTATCGTCGTCGCCGTTGCGCTTGCCGCCGTCTTGCGCATGCAACCGCTGCGCCAAGCGCAAACGGCGACGCAGGCGCTCGCGCAGTTCCTCGGTCGCGGCGCGGGTGAACGTCACCACCAGCAGATTCGGCAGCGCATCCCCGTATTCCAGCACCCGACGCAGCACCAGCGTCGCCAGCGCGAAGGTTTTGCCGGTGCCGGCGCTGGCTTCGATCAAACGCAGCCCGGTCAGCGGCCAGCGCAGGGCGCCGTCGTCGTCGTTCGCGCCGAGCTTCGCGTCGACCTGCGCGTGGATGTGTTCGGCGCTCATCCGTTCGACTCCGTCGCGTCGAACACCTGCGTCGCGATGGCGCGGAAACGACGCGCGACGGCGTCGTCGAAGTCCGCGAACCAGTCGTCGCCGCGGAACGCGAGCGCGATCCATGCATCGTCGGCATCGCCGCCGAAATCGCCGTAGGGGTCGAATGCGGTCTGCGCGGCGGCCCAGGCGGCGCGCTCGTCCGGCGGGCTTTTCTTCGCGCGCGCTTCGGCGTATGCGGATGAAGTGGTCGGCGCGAACGGCAGCGGCGCGGCGCCGCCTTCGCGCCACAGCGCGAGCAGCGCGGCCAAGCGCGCGCGCGCGTCCTCGCGATCGATGCCGCGCCACACGCGGCGTTCGATCGGGTGCGCGTCGTCGACCTCGCGTTCGCCTTTTTTCGGTTTCTCGCGCGCGCCTTCGCCGATCAGCACGGTGGTCGCCGCTTCGCCCAGGACGCTGGCGAGCAGCAAATGATCGAGGCCGGCGCGCAAGCGACGCTTGGCGTTCAATTTGCCGGCGACGGCGATCGCGCGGGTGGCGCCGCGCACGTCGTCGAACTCGAACGCGATGCCGTGCGGCGCGTCGTCGCCGTGCGCCGCGACCGCGCGTGGCGCCTCATCGCCGCGCGCGTCGTCGCGGGCCGCGAGCAGATGCCGAGCGACATCGGCCGCGGTGCGGCTCACATCGTCGCCATCGTGGCCCGGCGGCAGCAGCGTGCGCGCGGCGAGCCGAGTGCGGGCGTCGTCGACGATCCGTTCGGCGTCGTTGTCGTCGTCGCGCTCGAGCGCCGCGGCATCCTCGATCAACGCGGCGATGGCGTGGTAGCGCACCAATTTGTTGTCGCCCAACGGTTCGCGATCGCGTTCGGCGTCTTCCGCGGCCGGCAAGCGCAGCCCGAGACAGCGCTGTAGCCACCATTGCGCGGGATTGCGGAAAAACCGCTGCAGCGCCTCGCGATCCGGCGGTTCGAGCGTCGTTTCGTCGGTTTTCGATTCGCCGTCCTTCGCGCGCGTCGTCGACGAATCGAGCGTCGAATCGGTCAATGCGAAAGGCTTCGGCGGGCGACGCTCGTCGGTCGGCGGCAGTCGCCATTCGTCGCGATACGACCAACGCCGCGGGTCGACGCCGCGGCCGTCGTCGGACGCGCCGAACGCGCGCGGCGAGAACGGCTGCAGCGGATGTTCGACCGTCAGCGCGCGACGCGCCTCGGCGCCGTGCATCGTCTCGACGACATCCAGCAACTCGCCGATCAGCGACGAGGGTTCGCGCACGCTGCCGTCGCGCGCATCGCGGCCGCCGTAGCTGATGTGCAACGCGTCGCCCGCGGCGCACAGCAATTGCAGGAACAAAAAGCGGTCGTCGTCGCGCACCGAGCGGTCGCCGGGATAGCGCGGCGCGCGGCCCTGCACGGCGTCGATCAAGCGGTTCACGTCGTTCGCCGGTTCGCGCCGCGGGTAAGCGTCCGCGTCCATGCCGAGCAAGCAAATCACGCGGAACGGCACCGTGCGCAGCGGCACCATGCCGGCGAACGTGACGCCGCCCGATAGCCACGGTTGATGCGGCGAGGGCTGCATCAGCGTGTCCTGCAGCGCGCGACGCACCAGCGCGGCGGGCAGCGACGGTGGATTCGCGGGCGGTTCGGCGTCGCGGGCGTTCGCGCCGGCGTCCTCGGCGAAGTCGGCCAAGGCGTCCAGCACGCGGCGACGCGCGGCGGCTTCGTCGGGATCGTCCGATTCCGGCGCGAGCAGAGCGAGGAATTCGGCGGCGAGGCGCTGTTGCCAGGCGGCCGGCGGATGCGCGTTGCGCATCCACAGCGACAGCGCGCGCAGCCGCGCGTGCACCGTGAGCGCGGCGTCGAGCGCGGCGGCGTCGCCGCCTTCCAATTCGGCGTAAGGCGCGAACGCGCCGTCGCGGCGCTCGCCGTCGCCGCCCAGCACCGCGGCATCGTCGCCCGCGGCGTAACCCGCGAGCAGACGGTCGAAACCGAACGCGAAACTGTATTCGCGCCAACGGCCCACGCCGGCGCGTTCGCGCGCGTCCTCGTCCTCGCCCCAACGCACGCCCGCGGCGTCGAACCACGCGTGCAGCCGTTCCAACGCGGCGGCGTCCAAGTCGTGCGCGCGCGCCACCGCCGGCACCGCCAATAGATCGTGGAACGCACTGGCGCGCAGCGGCGCGTCTGCCAAGTCCAGCAGCGAGAACAGCAGCCCGACCAGCGGATGGCTCTGCGCCTGCGGCCGGTCCGCCAACGAAAACGGGATGTAGCGCGGATCGTCCGCGTCCAAACCGCCGAACACCGCGCGCGCCAGCGGCAGATAGTCGGCGATGTTCGGCGCCAACACCGCGATGTCGCGCGGCTGCAACGGCGGATCGAAGCGCGGGCCTTCGGGGAGCGCGTCGTCGAGCATCGCGCGCAGCCGGTCGTGCAGCACTTCCACTTCGCGCAAACGCGAGTGGCAGGCGTGGATGCGCAGCGATTCGTCGCCCGCGCGCCATGGCGCGGGCCGCGGGGCGGCGCGATCGAGCACGTCGCGCTGCAGGCGATGCAGCAGCGAATCGCTTCGAGGCCGCACGTAGCGTTCGATTTCGCGCTCGGGCAGCACCACGTCGTAGGCGAACACCTGCGCGACGATCTCGCGTCCGCCCGCGCCCCAGGCGCTGAGCAGAGGATTGTCGCGGTCGGCGTCGGCCAGCGCCGCGGGCAGCGCGGCCACACCGTCGCGACGCAGCCGCTCGCGCAGCGATTCCACATCGCCCCAGTACTCGGCGCTGGGCGAGGGCAGATAGAAATCCAGCGGAATCCACTGCGCCACCACCGAGAGCAGATACAGCACGTCGGGCGAGACGTGCATGGTGCCGAAGGCGAACAGGCGCGTGGGCAGACCGGGCGGCGTCGTCGCGATGCGCGAGTCGCGCTGACGATCGTGACGCGCGAGCCACTCGCCGATCAGCGTCGCGCGCGGCACGGTGTCGGGCGCCGCCGCGCGCAGCGCGCGCCACAGCGCGGCCTGCCAATCGTCGCGCTCCTCGCCCGCCTCCCACGCGGCCAGCCAATCGCGGCGATAGGCTTGGTACTTGTCGAACGCATCGGCCAAGGCGTCGGCCAAGTCGTAGCGCGCCAGCGGCAGCGCGTCGCGTCGGCCGCTGGCGCTCGCGCGCTGCAGATGCGCGCGCACCGGCGCGGGCAAAGGCCGCAGCGTGTCCAGCAGCGCGTACAGCCGCCAGCGCAGACGTTCGCGCTCCCACGGCGAGTGCTCGGGCAGTTCCGGGCGCGCCGCGCGCAGCAGCCGCCACACGAATTCCGAGGGCGTGCACAGGTCGAGATTGGCGGCGATACCGAAACGCTCGGCCAAGGCCTGCAGCAGCCAGTGGCGCAGACTCGGCTGCGGAATCAGCACCGTTTCCGGCGCGAGGCTGTCGAGATCCTGCGCCGCCGCCAGGCGCGCGCCCAGATGCGCCGCCAAGCGATCGAGGCGGTTACCGGAGACGAGATGGAAACGGGGCGACGACGACATCCCCGTCATGATGCCGGAGCCGCGATCCGCGCGCCCGTCCGAATGCGTTCGTACGACCGCGCATTCGGCCGTTCGCGGCCCCGCTCGTCGTTTAAGCTGACGATTCGCGACGGTGCGCGGGCGGGGAGCGCCGCGTGGGAAACCGACGCGATGCAGCGGACGCCGCGACCCGAGCGATTCGGCGAGCGGGCGTCTTCACGACATCAGACAGGACGCAGGGGACACCGTATGTCGGATTGGTTCGATTCGGACGACGAAGAAACGCCCGCGAAACGCGGGCTCAAGCATCAGGCGCAAAAGGTCCAAGCGAGCGTGGTTCGCCCGCCGCCGCGTTCGCCTCTCATCGATGAGGAGCGTTTGGCTAAATTGGCCGACGACCAAATTCATGTGTGGATCGATCACGAAAAAGAACTGAATAGGCGGAATCGCTCGCTTCTGGGGCGAGACGAACCGGACGAGATCGCGTTGCGCGACGACATTCAAGACGACGACATTCAAGACGCCGGCATGCAAGACGCCGGCGCCGAGGAAGACGCGCAGGATACGTCCCAAGCCTGAGAAAGGCGGCGCGCGGCGCCGACGAATTCGCGTCGACGCCGCGAACTGCGGGTCGGACGTTTCGCTTTTCTTCCCGCACCAAGGATCCAAAAAAGAAGCGCCCCGTGAGGGGCGCTTCTTTTTCGTGCGGGTTCGCCGAGGCGAGGATCAATACTTCTTCTCGACGTTCAGCAGCAGGCCGTGGTCGGTATCGTCGCCGCCGACTTGGCCGCGATACTCGATCCGGAAGGACCAGTCGCTGTCGGTGTCGAACAGCGCGCCCAGACCGATCACGAACCGGTTGTTGTCGAAGCCGGCGATGTCGGTGCGGTAGGTCTGCCCGATCAGGTCGGCGTAGCGCAACACCGCTTCGGCCTCGTTCTTGAAGTCGTGCTGGTACTCGGCGCGGAACTGCGGCGAGAAGCTGCCCCAGCTCGTTTGCTTGCGGTAGTCGATGCGCAGACCCAAGGTGCCGGTCGTGGTGTCCACGTCCATCGCTTCGTAGCGCAGCGCGAACAGCGGGTCGCCGCTTTCCACGTAGGCGTCGAGCGTGGCGCGGGCCACGTCCAGGCGGCCGTACGGGGTGAAGCCCCAGGCGTCGCGGCCCAAATCGGCGCCGGCCGACAGCGAGGCGAACCACTGGCTGCCGTCGCGGCTGCCGCGGACGCGGTTGCCGGTGAGGGCGACCGTGCGGCGCAGATCGAAGTCGAGACGCTGATACCCGAACAGACCGTCGAGGAAGAACGCGCCGCCCGGCTGGAAGCTGCCGTACAGCGCGGCGGTGAGCGACGTGCCGTCCGAACGCGCGCCGTTGTCGCCGACTTCGCTGCTGTCGCGACCGTAGCCCAAGCCGCCGCCGAAGGCGAAGCGCGGGCTGAAGCGGTAGTCGAGACCGACGCTGACGCCGTCGGTTTCGAAGTCCACGTCGCTGCTGCCGCCGCGGCCGTCGATGTTGCCCGAACGGATCGCGCCGCCGGCCCAAGCGCCGAAGGCGGTGCCGCCGTCGTTGCCGGTGGCCGCGGCGCGACGGGCGCCGGCCATCGAGTCGACTTCGCCGCCCGCGCCGCCCGCGCCGTTACCGCCGCGCTGACACGGCTGGCCGGGCATGCGGCCGACCTGCTCGATGCAGCGATCGTGGGTCTCGAAGCTCAGGTTGTAGGCCATGCCGCCGTCGCGCGCATCGCTGCCGTGCAGGTTTTCCAGACGCTGCTGGAAGTTGTTGATCTGCGTGGTGGCGAAGCGGCGGGTCGACTGGACCTGCGCGTCGAGCAAGCCGCGGACATCCGGGTCGCGGGTCGGATCCGGGCGTTCCACCGCCGAGATCGTGTACGCGCGGGTGCCGGTGAAGCCCAGGGCGTCGGTGGCGGTGACGGTGAAGTTGAACGTGCCCGTCGCCGTTGCCGCACCGCTGAATTGACCGCTGCCGCTGAGCGTGATGCCGGCCGGCAGCGCGCCCGCGGTGACCGCGAACGCGTACGGCGCGGTGCCGCCCACCGCCGTCAAGTCTTCGTCGTAGGTGATGCCGAAGATCGCGCCCGGCAGCGTCGCCGGGTTGACGGTGATGGTCGGCGCCGCCACGGCCAACGTGTAGGCGTTGGTGACCGTCGCGGCCGTACCCGTGGTGCTGTCGGTGGCGCGGATGCTGAAGCTGAAGTTGCCCGCCACCGTCGGCGTGCCGGTGACCGCGCCGGTCGCCGGGTTGAAGGTCAGCCCGGTCGGCAGCGCGCCCGCGGTGAGCGCGTAGGTGTACGGCGCGATACCGCCGCTGGCCACGAAGGTCTGGCTGTACGCGGTGCCGCCGGTGCCGGCCGGCAGCGCGCCGGCCGCCGGGGTCAGCGTCAGCGTCGGCACGGCGATGGTCAACGTGTAGTTGTTGGTCGTCGTGGCCGCGGTGCCGCCGGTGCTGTCGGTGACGGTGACGCTGATCGGGAACGAACCCGACTGCGTCGGCGTGCCGCTGAAGGTGCGGGTGGCGGCGTTGAACGCGATGCCGGTTGGCAGCGCGCCGGCCTGCGTCACGATGTACGGCGCGATGCCGCCCGAGATCGTCAGCGTCTGGCTGTACGCCGTGCCGGCCGTACCGCCCGGCAGGGTGGCCGGGGTCAGCGCGATGGTCGGAACGGCGACCACCACGGTGTACGCGCGGCTGCCGGCCTGACCGTTCGCATCGGTGGCGGTGACGGTGAAGTTGAACGTGCCCGAGGCGGTGGTGGTGCCCGACAGCGCGCCGCTCGAGGACAGGCTCAGACCGGTGGGCAACGCGCCCGCCGTGACCGTGAAGGCGTACGGCGAGACGCCGCCGCCGGCGGTCAGCGTCTGGCTATACGCCAGACCGGCGGTGGTGTTCGGCAGCGTGGCCGGATTCACCGCGATCGTCGGCGCGGGCACGTTGATGACGTAGTCCTGCGCGATCGAGAACGGCGCGCCGACGCCGGTGAGCACGGTGTCGGTCGCGGTGATGGTGATCGGATAGCTGCCCGGCGCCGTCGGCGTGCCGCTGATCGTGTTGCCGCTGAAGCTCAGGCCCGACGGCAGCACGCCGCTCAGCACGTAGCCGAAGCTGTTGGAACCGCCCGATGCGGCGAACGTCTGCGAGAACGCGGTCGCGTACGGCGCGTTCAACGTGCCGGCGGCGGGCGTCATCGTCAGCGTCGGCGCGGCGATCGTCAGCGTATAGGCGCGGCTGCCGGTCTGGCCGAACTGGTCGGTCGCGGTGATCGTGAAGCTGTAGTTGCCGACCTGGTTCGAGGTCCCCGAGAGCGCACCGCTGTTGGCGAGCGTGATGCCCGGCGGCAGGCTGCCGGCGGTCACCGCGAAGGTATACGACGGGGCGCCGCCGGTCGCGCTGAGGATCTGGCTATACGGCTGAGCGGCGACCGGATTCGGCAGCGTGGCCGGATTGATCGCGATGGTCGGCGCGGGCACATCGATCGTGTAGTTCTGCGCGATCGAGAACGGCGCACCCGTACCGGTGAGCAGGGTGTCCGTGGCGGTGACGGTGATCGGATAGCTGCCCGGCACCGTCGGCGTGCCGCTGATCGTGTTGCCGCTGAAGCTCAACCCGGCCGGCAGCGTGCCGGTGAGGGCGTAGCTGAAGCTGTTGGAACCGCCCGATGCGGCGAACGTCTGCGAGAACGCGGTCGCGTACGGCGCGTTCAACGTGCCGGCGGCGGGCGTCATCGTCAGCGTCGGCGCGGCGATCGTCAGCGTGTAGGCGCGGCTGCCGGTCTGGCCGAACTGGTCGGTCGCGGTGATCGTGAAGTTGAACGTGCCCACTTCGAAGGACGTACCGACCAACCCGATCGCGGAGCTCAACGGAACGATGCCGATGCCCGAAGGCAAGCTGCCGCTGCTCACGGTCAAGGTATGGATGCCGAAGCCGCCCGAGGCGCTGACGGTCTGCCCGTAGAACGCGCCGGCGGTCGGATTCGGCAGCGTCGCCGGATTGATCACGATGGTCGGCGCGGGGACGTCGATCGTGTAGTTCTGCGCGATGGTGAACGGCGCGCCGGTCCCGCTGGAGCCGGTATCGGTCGCGGTGATGGTGATCGGATAGCTGCCCGGGGCCGACGGCGTGCCCGAGATCGTGCCGCCGGAGAACGTCAGGCCGGCCGGCAAGGCGCCGCTCAAGGCGTAGCTGTACGGGCCGATGCCGCCGCCCGCGGTGAAGCTCTGCGAATACGCGACGGCGTACGGCGCATTGAGCGTGCCGGCCGCCGGACTGAGCGTCAGCGTCGGCGCGGCGACGGTCAGCAGGAACGTTTGACCGACCGTGTACGGGCCGTTGCCGGTGCTGCTGTCGGTGGCGGAGACGTTGAGATTGAAACTACCGGCCTGGGTCGGCGTACCGGAGATCGTCACCGTGTTCGCCGTGCTGCCGGTGATCGACAGCCCGGTCGGCAGGTTCGTGACTTGGTAACCGCTCCACGGCTGCGCGCCACCGTTGAAGGTGAAGGTTTGCGTGTAAGGCGCAGCGACCGTCGCGGCGAAACCGCCGCTCGGGGTGATCGTGATCACCGGATCCTGCACCGTGATCGTGACCGTCGCGGGCGCGGAGGTGCCGCCGGTGTTGGTCGCGGTGTAGGTGAAGCTGTCCGGGCCGGCGTAACCGACGGTCGGTTGGTAGGTGATCGTGGTGCCGCTGACGATGGCGGTGCCGTGCGTCGGTGCGCTGCCGATGGCCAGCGACACCGGCGTACCGCCGGTGATGTTCAGCGGCACGTTGGTCGCCGCCGCGTTGTAGGCCACGGTCAGCGACGACGCGTTCGCCACCGGCGGGATGTCGATGATCGTCACCGTATAGTTTTCGGTGATGTCGTACGGACCCGTGCCGGTGCTGCTGTCGGTGGCGGTGACGCTGAAGTTGAACGTGCCCAGCGCATTGGGCGTACCGGTGATCTGGCCGGTGGAAGGATTGATCGACAGACCGCCCGGCAGCGCGCCGGCCGTCACGGCGTAGGTGTAGGGCGCGGTCGCGCCGGTGGCCGGGCCGGTCGCGCCGGTGTAGGGCACGCCGAGCGTGCCGTCCGGCAGCGTATCCGGCGGCAGCACCACCTCGCCATCGGTGATCGTCAGCACGTAGGCGCGGTTACCCGAGAACGGGCCCGGGAACGGGCTGCTGTCGGTCGCGGTGACGGTGAAGTTGAAGGTGCCGCCCGCAGTGGGCGTGCCGCTGAGCGTGCCGCTCGGAGCCAGCGTCAACCCTGCGGGGAGAGCGCCCGCCGTCACGGCGAAGGTGTACGGCGCGTTGCCGCCGCTGGCGGTGACGGTTTGGCTGTACGCCAGACCGACCTGACCGTTCGGCAAGCTCGCCGGATTGACCGTCACCGGCACATCGTCGTTGGTGATTGTGCCGACGCCTTGGTTGTCGGCGATCGTCGCGTTGCTCGCGCCGGAGAGGTTGACGAAGAAGGTCTCGTTCGCCTCGGGCACGATTTCGCCGATCACCGGCACGCTGATCGTCTGCGTGGTCAGACCCGACGTGATAATCGCCGTGCCGGAGGTGCTGGTGTAATCCGCCGGCTGCGTGGCGGTGCCGTCGGCGGTGGCGTAATTCACGCTGACCGTTTGCCCGCTGGCCGCGCTCAGGGTCACGGTGAACACCGCGTTGACCGTGCCGCTGTTGCCTTCGACCACGGTCACGTCGTTGATCGACAGACTGGGCAACGGATCGTCGTTGGTGATCGTGCCGACGCCCTGCGCGTCGGCGATATCGGCATTGAGAATGCCGGTGACGTTGACGAAGAAGGTCTCCGTCGCCTCGTTCTGCGTGTCGCCGTTGACCTGCACGGTGAACGTGTACGTGCTGCTGCCGGCGGGAATGGTCTGGGCGGTGAGGTTCTGAGCGACATAGTCGCTGCCCGCCGTCGCGGTGCCGTTGGCCGTGGCGATGTTGAACGTCACGCCGCCCGGGCCGGCCGGTTGGTTCAAGCTCACCGTGAACGTGGCGTTGGTGATGCCGCTGTTGCCTTCGGTGACGGTGACGTCGTTGATCGACAGCACCGGCAGGTCGTCGTTGAGGATCGTACCGGTCGTGCTGTTGGGCACGCCGACGGTGTAGCCGGTGCCGGCGGCGAGCGTGAGCGTGACGGTTTCGTCCGCTTCGATGTTCGTATCGGCGGTCGGGTTGACCGTGATCGTGCCGGTGGTGTTGCCCGCCGGGATGACCAGCGGCGAGGCGATCGTGGCGTAGTCGGTGCCGTTGGCCGCCGTGCCGCCGATGGTGTAGTTCACCGAGAGCGCCGAGAACGACGCCTGGTTCAGTGTCACGGTGTAGACCAGATTCGGCGCGCCGTCTTCGGCGACTGCAGCAGGGGAAACGCTGATCGTCGCGGTCGGCACGTCGTCGTTGAGGATGGTGCCGGTGGCGCTGGCCGGAGCGCCGACGGTGTAACCGGTGCCGGCCGCGACGGTGAGGATGACGGTTTCGTTGGGTTCGACGGTGCCGTCGACGTTCGGATTGATGGTGATCGTGGCGGTGGTCGCGCCGGCCGGAATCACGACCGTGGCGACGCCGCCGGCGTAGTCCGCGCCGGATGTCGCGGTGCCGGACGTGGTGATGTTGACCGTGGTCGGCGACGAGAGATTGAGGCTACGCGTGACCGTGTAGGTCAGGTTGGTCGCGCCGTCTTCGCTCACCGAGGCCGGCGACACCGCGATGCTGACGCTCGGCGGCGGGCTGACGGTGAGGGTGTAGCTTTCCAGTTCGAAGTGCGAACCCACGCCGGTGCTGGCGTCGGTGACGCGCAGCGTGACCGGGTAGTTGCCGGGCGCTGCATTCGTGGTGCCGCTGATCACGCCGGCGGTGGAGATACCGATGCCTGCCGGGAAGGTGCCGGTTTCGAGCGCGAACGTGTGCGGGGCGACGCCGCCGACCGCGCTCACCGTCTGCGAGAACGCTACGTTCTGGATCGCCGTACCGCTGGTCGGATTGATCGACAGCGGCGCCGGGCTCACGGTGCCGCTGTAGCCCTTATCGACGAACTGCGCGGTGGGCGTGGTCGAATCGGTGGAGCGCACGGTGAACGCGTAATTGCCGCGCTGCGTCGGCGTACCGCTGATCACGCCGGCCGGACTCAAGCTCAGGCCGAGCGGGAGCGTGCCGCCGTTGAGCGTGTAGGTGTACGGGGCGAGACCGCCGGACGAGGTCAAGGTCTGACTGAACGCCGTGCCGGCGCTCATCGCGGGAAGCGAAGCGGGGCTGACCACGATCGACGAGGTGGGCGCCTGGATCGTCACGTTGACCGTGATGAAGTCGCTGTTGTCGTCCAGCACCACGAACGTATCGCTACCGCCGCCGGCGGGAGTGCTGCCGTTGTGTTGGTAGTTATAGGTGTCGATCGGGGCCGGATCGCCTGCGGAGGCCGTGCCGTGCGTCGGTGGGGTGGAGACGACGCCTAGGCCGAAGAAATGACATGTCGTCAGGTTGACGTTGACGGTGCCGCCCCAGGCGACTGTCGCGTTGCGAGTGGCGCAGCCGGGGTAGGTCGACGGCAAACCGACGGCGAACGCCGTCGACGACCACAGCGACCCGAGCGCGAGCAGCCAAGCGGCCAAGCCCACTCGGGCGATGCCGACCCCACCGACGCCCCGCCGTTCGGGAAGGCGGCGGATCTCTCCGCGGTCGTGCGTTTCGACGAATCTCGATTCGGACGTGCACAAACCGCGCACACGAGCGTTCAAGAAAGAGACCAGGCGCGAGACGCGCGTCGCGACAGAGCGAGTCGACATTTCCATAACCCCCTTGAGTTCGGCCCGTACGGGGCCGAATGGCATCCACATGGTCCGTCATGATGACGCGGACCGATATCTAACGTCGTGAGCGCGGCGAACGGGCCACCGTGCCCGCGATTCGCCGTAACGGGCTATTGGAGCAGGAATACGGGTGTCCTGGAAGTCCCGAGGCGCCTTCGGCATCGTCCGATCCCGCCGCACTGCAACATCTTGCAGGGTCGTCGATAGCGCGCGCGAATTCGATCGACGGCCCTTGCCCTCCCTGCGAAGCTGGTTCAGAGTGAGCGCGCCGACGCACCGATGCGTCGCGCACACCATCCAAGGGGAGGATCACGATGAGCGAATTCTTCATCGGCCAAATCATGATGGCCGGCTTCGGCTTCGCGCCGAAGTTCTGGGCACTCAGTAATGGCCAATTGTTACCGATCAACCAAAACCAAGCGCTGTTCTCGCTGCTGGGGACGCAGTACGGCGGCAACGGCACCACGAATTTCGCGCTGCCGGATCTGCGCAGCCGAACGCCGATCGGTTACGCCTCTTCCGTCGATCCCAGTTGGCAACCGCCCGCGGTGCAAATCGGTCAATCGGCGGGTATCGAGAACGTGACGCTGCTGAGCACCAATCTGCCGTCGCACACGCATCAGATCAACGCCACCACGGCGAACGGCAGCACCCGCAATCCCAACAACGCCATCTACGCCAACACGTCCGTGGCGCTGCATGCCTCGCCCACCGCGCTCGTGCCGCTCAATCCGGCGACGCTGTCGCCCGCGGGCGGCAACCAACCGCATCCGAATCTACAACCGTACAGCGTTATCAATTTCTGCATCGCGCTGAGCGGCATCTACCCGTCGCGCAACTGATCGCGCGGACTCGCACAAGGATATCGGGCGACCGCGCTCGACCAGCGCGCGTCCCATCAATTCGGAGCATACCCAAATGAGTACACCTTATATCGGCGAAATTCGCATGTTCGGTTTCGGCACGCGCGGCGCGCCGAACGGCTGGCAAGCTTGCGACGGCAGCCTCCTACCCATCTCGCAGTACGACGCGTTGTTCGCGTTGATCGGCACCACCTACGGCGGCGACGGACAAACCACCTTCGCGGTGCCCGACTTGCGCGGCCGCGTGCCGATCCATCAAGGCCAAGGGCCGGGATTGAGCAACTACGTGCTCGGTCAACGCGCCGGTACCGAAACCGTCACCGTTCTGCCGACGCAGATGCCGGCGCACACGCATACGGTCGTCGCGACGACCGCGGCAGCCACCACGGGCACCCCGGGCACCACCGTGATTCCCGGCGCCGTCGCCAACCAAACGATGTACGTCACCGATACGTCGGGCGGCACGCCGTTCACGCTGTCCGCGCAATCGGTCACCAACGCCGGCGGCAGCCAGCCGCACGAGAACTGCATGCCTACGTTGACGGTGCAGTACTGCATCGCCACGCAAGGCATCTACCCGGCGCAAGGCTGACTGCCGTCTCGGTGCAGACCGACCTTCCACAGCGCCACGCAGGCGCGGCCGCGAACCGACTGCGGCACCTCATCGGAGGAACCAACGCATGACCACACCTTTCATCGGCGAAATCCAGTTGTTCGGTTTCAACTTCAACCCGCGGGGTTGGGCGTTCGCCAACGGCGCCACGTTGCCGATCTCGCAAAATACCGCGTTGTTCTCGCTGCTCGGCACGATTTACGGCGGCAACGGCCAGACCACCTTTCAATTGCCGAATTTCGCCGGTCGCGCCGGCTGCGAGCAGGGCAACGGGCCTGGGCTTTCGCCGCGATCGTTGGGCCAAAGCTTCGGCGTCAATACGGTCACGCTGACCAGCACGCAGATTCCCCAACACAATCACGGGTTCGTGCTGTACGCGCAGAACGACACCACTAAACGCGCTGGATCGCCGTCGGTGAATAACGCGTTGTCGGTGTCGTCCGAAGGCGCCGCCACCTCGTTCCTGCCGGGTGGATCGCCGAACACCCAGTTCGCTCCGAACATGGTGTCCCCAAGCCAGGGCGGCGGTTTCCCGCACGAAAACCAACAGCCGTATCTCGGCGTGAACTTCTGCATCGCGCTGCAGGGCCAGTACCCCATGTTTCCCTGACGTGAACAAGGAGATGCCGCAGTCGTTTGCGTCTTTTCCGAAAGAACGCGCCGACCGCATGCGAACACCCGCGCTCCTCGCCGAGCGCGGGTTTTCTTTGCGCGCATTGGTCGACGACGATCTTCCGTGGTTGCGCGATGTCTACGCATCCACGCGCCAGGAGGAAATGGTCGCCGTGCCCTGGCCGGCGGCCGCGAAGCGCGCGTTCCTCGACCAACAATTCGCGCTGCAGCACGCGCACTACCTGCAGCATTACGCCGACACGGATTTTTTGGCGATCGAACGCATCGACGCGCGGGGGCGCGCGCAACCCGTCGGACGCTATTACCTGCAGCGCGTCGCCCCGGATCATTTGATCGTCGATATCGCGCTGCTGCCCGAACTGCGGGGACAAGGCGTCGGCCGCCTATTGATCGAAGCCTCGCAGCGCGACGCCCACGCCCTCGGCCGCGGCATGCATTTGCATGTGCTGCAGCACAACCGCGCCGCGAGACGGCTCTACGAACGCCTCGGTTTCGTCCTGACCCATGCGGCGGGGTCGTACGACCATATGCGCTGGGGCGCGGCTTCGTCGTAGACGATAAGTTGAGTCGATCGATTGGTATCTGGAAAGCAACGATCTCAAGCAAGCGTTTGCGTCGACGATGCGAGTCGTTTCGGCAACGAAGCTGAACAAAATCGATCGGTTGACCGAAGTATTGCGGCAGGAGTAGCGTAACGATCGAAAGCGATTTCGGCGCGATGCGCGCAGTCTCGAGAATAGAGATCGTCGCATCCTAAGCTGACCGAAATTCGCATCAGAAGCCTAAGGAGAATGGAATGCGCCGCTTCGCTCCGGATCGTGAATCGAGCCTGTCGCCTTCATACCCGCTGCGGCTGTCTCTTGCCTCATTTAAGCCAGTATTCGCACTTCTGATTTTCGCTATCGGTTTTGGTGGACTGCCTGTCGGCGAGACGGCGGCTCAAGGCTTCGATCCGAGCAAATTCTGCTACTTAGTGGCTGGGACGCAGACGCAGACATGCTTCGATACGCGTCAGGACGCCGAAGTCGCGATGCGTAACGATCCCGCATTCGGTGTCATCGGGCCGCTCCTGGAGCGCTTCGAATCGCCGGGCACATTGCTCGCCGTTACGCCGGCTAACCCGACCGCCATCTACGCGTATCGGGTCAAAGAGCGCGCACCGGTGATCGCGTACACGATGTATTCCGCCGACCTCGGTAGCGTAGGGTCGGGCAGCTTCGGTTGTACGCCCGCCGCAGGAGACCCCGACCCCAGTTATGCGAGCTGGTGCGCGAGCGAGGCGAACCTCGTGCCGGCGGCGGAGCAGCAATTGCTGTCGACAGAATTGGTGGGATGCACGTTGCTCTCCACCGCGATTCTTCACGATAACAGCGCTAACGCGATTCCCTTTATCGAGCAGGACCCCAACAACCCGCAGCGCGGCATCATCCGTCTGACGACGGGCTACGACACGCAATACCGCACATATCAGACGTCCGCGCAGTGCCCTGGGGACACGGTGCCTCGGACCCGGGCGTGGTACCTGCGTCGTCATACGACTTTTATTTGCCAAAGCGGGTTTCAGTCGGACATCGCCTATGGTCGTGCCGACGGCGCATACTGCGTCGCCAATCAACCCAATGTCGCGATCATCACCGGCCCGTTGCAGCAGTGCGACAGTTGCGCCGGAAGCCCGAACCCCATCTATCCGGCGACCGGCGAGAAGGCGAGACAGGAGCCGGATTTCGAATTCGCTGGGCGCACCTTCACGCGTTATTACCATTCGCTCGGTCAATTCCGTAACAACCCGGACTTCGCCGTCGGTTGGACGCACACCTACAGCGATCGCATCGACGGCTATGCCGGCGCGGCATCCGTAGCGGTCGTAGACGATCGTGGCTATTTCCAGTCGTATGTTTCGATCGGCAACGGCCGCTATCGTGGAGACAATTCGGTCGATCGCGTGCTCGACGAGGTCAACGACGGCGATGTCGTCTGGCGTCTGCGTTACCCCGACGGAGAGCTGCGCGAGTTCGATATCTTCGGGCGACTTGTGTTCGTTCGCCATCCGCAAAACCCGTCGAACGATGTCGCCCTGACCTATACGGACGACGTGTTGACGGCCGTCACCGATGCGCAAGGCCGCACGTTGCGTTTCGAATACGCCAATCGGTTGTTGAACCGAATCGTGAAACCGGATGGCACGAGCGTCACCTACGCCTACGATGCCGATTTGAATTTGACGCAAGCGAATTACGGCGCTGGAGTAGGAATTCGCTTCTACAAATACCATGAGGCTACCTTCGGGGATGCCAAATTCGTCAATCATTTGACCGGCATCGTCAACGAGTTCGGACAGCGTCACGCCACATTCAAGTACGACAACAAAGGACGCGTGATCGAGAGCCGAATTCACGGCACGCCGAATGAGGTCACGACAGCGGCCTACCCCAGCGACACTCAGGCGACGCTCGTCACGGCCAATGGCGAGACTCGGCAATATGGCATTCAACCCGGGCTATATCGACATCTTACCAACGTGACCGACAGCGCCGGTTCGTCCAGCAGTACCTACGATCCGCAGGGCCGCATCACCAGTCATACCGACAAACGCGGTATCGTGACGAACTACGAATACAGCGCCAGCTACCGTTCCGCAACCGTTGAAGCGGTGGGTACGCCGGAACAACGACGCGTCGAAATCACCCGCGACCCCTTGTCGAATTCGGTGATAGAGAAGCGCACGTTCGATGCGTCTGGCGTACTGAAAGCGAAGATCGCCTGGACCCGAAATTCCCGCGATCAAATAGTGACGATGACCGTGACCGACCCGACCGTCACGCCCAATGTCACCCGCACCACGGTTTATGCCTATTGCGAGCAAGCCGATGTGACGGCCGGCGCATGTCCGTTCGTCGGGTTGCTCAAAAGCGTCGATGGAGCACGCGCGTCGCCTATCGTCGATGTGACTACTTACAGCTATCGCCAAGCGGACGATGCGGCATGCACGACGACACCGACGACATGCGCCTATCGAAAAGGTGATTTGTGGAAGACGACCAACGCGCTCGGCCATATAACCGAAGTTCTATCCTACGATGGCGCTGGACGCGTCCTTTCGATCAAGGACGGTAATGACGTTGTAACCGACTTTGAATACAACGCCCGCGGTTGGCTGGTTGCGCAGAAAGTTCGCGGCCCGGATAGCGCCGGAGAAGCGGATGATCGTATTGCGCGAATCAATTATCTTCCTTACGGAGCGGTATCCCGTGTTTACAACACTGGCGCTTCCGACATCGGATACATCTATGACGCAGGACACCGCATTACCCGCCTGAAAGACAATCAAGGCTACGAAACACGATTCACGCTCAATGCTGCCGGGGACCGCATCGGAGAGCAAATAACGGACGCTTTCGCGACCACCACCTACCGCACCCTCACCCGCACCATCGACAGCCTCGGCCGCGTCCAAACGCAGACCGATGCCTACAACCGCGTTACCGGCTTCACGTACGACGCCAATGGCAATTTGGATCAAACGACCGATTCCTTGACGCGTGTCAGCGACAACAACTACGACCCGCTGGATCGCATCAGTCGCACCTTGCAGGATATGAACGGCATCGCGGCGGAGACCAAGTTCACGTACGACGTGTTGGATAACCTGACCCAGGTGAACGATCCGAAAGGCTTGAACACCAACTATACCTACAACGGTTTCAGCGAGTTGAAGACGTTGCAGAGCCCGGATACCGGCAGCACCGCCTACGAGTACGACGCGGCCGGAAATCGCACCAAGCAAACGGATGCGCGCGGCAAAGTGACGAACTACGGCTACGACGCGTTGAACCGATTGACGACGGTGACATACCCCACCGCCGCTGCGCTTAACACCACCTACACCTACGACACCACGCAGACCGGTTGTCTCACGGACGAAACCTTCGGCAAAGGCCGTCTGACCAAGATCGCGGATCAAAGCGGCACCACCATTTACTGCTACAACCGCTTCGGCGATTTAGTGCGCAAAAAACAGACCACCAACTCGCAGACGGTCGAACTGCGCTACGCCTATGCCGCGAACGGCACGCTCAGCAGCGTGACCTATCCGGATGGCGCGGTCGTCGATTACATCCGCGACAACATCGGCCGCATCATCGAAGTGGGCGCGAAACCCGCCACCGGGACGCGTCAAGTGTTGTTGACCGGCGCGACCTATTACCCCTTCGGCCCCGCGCAGCAGTGGAACTACGGCAACGGCCGCGTGATGCAGCGCAGCCTGAATCAGAACTACCAGCCCGGATTCGTGCAGGTGAACGCCAGCGGTGGCATCGATGTGGGTTACGAGTTCGACGAGGTCGGCAATCTGAAGAAACTGCGTGCGGCGAATCAGAGCGACCCGCCCAAGCGGCTGTTCGGCTACGACGCGTTGAACCGCCTGACCGAAAACCGGGATGGCAGCACGAATGCGCTGTTGCAGGGGTACGCCTACGACAAGACCGGCAACCGCACCAGCGCCACGATCGGCGGTACGACCACCACGTACACCTACCCGGCTACGAACCACCGCCTCGGCCAGATCGGCGCACTCGCGACGCGCGTGTACGACAACAACGGCAACACCACTTCGGCTCCAGGCACGACCACCAAGAACTTCGTCTACGGCGACCACAACCGGATGACGCAAGCCAAGAACGGCAGCACGGTCGTGATGAACTACGTCTACAACGGCAAGGGCGAACAGGTCAGGAAGTATCTGGGCACCACCAACACCTACAGCGCCTACGACGAAGCCGGTCACTGGATCGGCGACTACGGCAACGCAGGCGGCGCGGCCCCCACGCAGCAAGTGATCTGGATGGACGACCTGCCCGTCGGCGTCTTCGTTGGCAGCGGCGCCAGCCAGAAGCTGCACTACATCGAAGCGGATGCCCTCGGCACCCCGCGCGTGGTGGTGGACCCGACCCGCGGCCCGGCCGGTACGGCGGTATGGAACTGGCCGTTGGAAGGCGAAGCTTTCGGCACCACGGCGCCGAATCAGAACCCGGACGGCGATGCGAACAGCTTCGTGTTCAATATGCGGTTTCCGGGGCAGCGGTACGACTCAGCGAGTGGATTGAATTACAACTATTTCAGGGACTATGAGGCCGCAATTGGACGGTATGCGGAGAGCGATCCGATTGGGTTAAAAGGAGGTATGGCAACTTACTCTTATGCCTTATCAAGCCCTTTACTTAAGAGTGATCCCTTTGGGCTTGATAGCGATAAAGGAGGATATCCCGGAGGCGGACAAAATGGTTCAGGTGATTGCAGAAATGTAGGGATGCTATGGTGGGGACCATTTATTACGTTTGGAACAAAACTATTTACGGTTTTGTGCGTATACGATTGTAACTTCGTGTGCCCAACAACTTATAACGAGATCAAATTCCGTTGGCATACAAGCTACAACCTTCCTGTATGCCCCAAATTCATGCCGAGATCTTCATTTAACTAGCACTTTGGAGCGGCCTCATGCTTACCTTGAACTCGAGCGCGGCTGATGAAATTTTGCGAACTGCGGATCGATATGGCTATAAGAATTTTGTCGCAGTTTTCGTAATGGCCAGTCAATATTTTGTGATGAATTCCGATTTTAGGGAGGCTTATTTTTCAAAAAGTACAAATTCACTAAGAGGTCTTTCAGAAAAACATTACAACAGTTTATCGCATGAGAGTGATTTCCATTTTTCTGTTGATATTTACGATCAATCAGAATTCCCGTATGAACCGAACTACCGTATCGATGGCATTTTCTTTTATTTACCAGAAGAAATTGCGGAATTAGTTGATAAAGCTTGCCTTGCATTCAAAGACAATAATTTTTCGCTGAAAGATATGTTTGGCCAGGATGTTCAGCTTCCGGTGGTGTATAAAATTTAGAGCCCGGCGCCACCGTTTTTGAGTAACACACCAATCTGGAGTCCAATTCCCCAAGGCGAGAAGGCTGGGTATGAAGAAGCGGTTTACCGAAGGGAAGACCATTGGCTTTCTGTGAAAACTGGGGCCAGTGTGGAATTTCTATAGCCGACCAAACAACGAACCCGCGCATGCGCGGGTTCGTTGTTTTAACCACCACTTCTATCAGCGAAACGCTTGCGCGATTCACAACAACGATCTATCAACCCCATCAATTGAACACCGCCTGATACAAAAAACCTTGGCGTTCCTGGGCGATCGGCACCAGGAAAATTCCGATCTCGCCCACGCGCGGGTGGCGCATGGTGTAGATCTGCTGCGGGAACAGGAACGGCGAGGTGTTGCGGAACAGCAGGGAGAACGGGGCGCGCATCGGGTTGTTGGCTTTGACTTGCAGCGGCGCGGCTTCGACCAGCACGAAGGGCACTTCCATGTCGCTGAGGGCGGCCGAGAACGTTTCGTTCACGCAGCCGGCGAAATGTTCCAGCGTCAACAACTCCATGTGCGTCTCCAGGCGATGCGGGTTCGAGCGGTGCGGGCGAAGGGGCGGCGGAAGCGGTCGCGTCCGGGCGGTGGGCCATCCTCGCGGTTCGTCGGTGTTCGCACAAGAGTGCGGAGCGTGCGCGGGTGCGATCCGTGCCGACATGCGTTGATCGCGCTGCTGCGGGTCGGTTTCTGTGCCGGCCCGGAGGCTTCGCCTATTCCGCCCGACGCCACACGAAGGTCGCCCCCACCGGTTCGTCGGGCCCAGCCCGCCGTGCTCTCTGCACAGCCTCGCTGCATTCGCAACGCCGTGCGCCCGGATCGCGCGCGCATGCCCCAGAAGACAAGACGGCGTTGGGCAGGGGACAATAGCCGCCGATCGTCGGCGCCCGTCGTCATGAGGCGCCGATACTGGGGGATCGGCTCGTCGGTTTCGGTCGTGGGTCCAGGCTCGCGATCGCAGCCCGTGAGCGAAGCGCGTGCCGAGTCGGTTCCTCGAATTCGCTAGCCGAGCCGACCGATCGAAGGCGCGATCCGATCGCCGAGCGTGCGTCGACCGGCTCGCCTTGGCGAGACAGGCCGCAGGTCGCGTTCCCGGCGAGTGTCCGTGGCTCGCCGCCGCCGTCGCTCGAAGCGCGGGGGCAGGGCCGGTCTCCAGCCGGATTCGCTCCCGATCCGTTCAGCTTCGCGGTGCTTCCCTGTCGCCCCGCCTCCTCCCGTCCCTTCGTCCCGAATCCGCAGCGCCTCGATGTCCGACTCTTCCACCGCCGTTCAACTGTCCGGTGTCCGCCTCGATCGCGGCGCGCGCACGATCCTGCGCGACATCGACTTGGTGGTGCCGCGCGGTAGCGTCACCGCCGTGCTGGGGCCGTCGGGTTGCGGCAAATCCACCCTGCTGTCGGCGTTGACCGGCGAATTGGTGCAGGCGGCGGGCGAGGTGGAGGTGCTGGGTCGCCCGGTGCCGCGTCGCCGGCACGATCTGTTGGAACTGCGCAAAAGCATCGGCGTGCTGCTGCAGGGCAATGGGTTGCTCACCGACCTCACCGCCGCCGAGAACGTCGGTCTGCCGCTGCGCACGCATACCAAGCTGCCGGCCCCGGTGCTGCGCCGCTTGGTCGAGATGAAGCTGCACGCCGTGGGCCTGCGCGCGGCGGCCGATCTGTATCCGCGCGAACTCTCCGGCGGCATGGCGCGCCGCGTCGCGCTGGCGCGCGCGCTGGCGCTCGACCCGCCGCTGATGATCTACGACGAGCCGCTGACCGGCCTCGACCCCATCGCCAGCGGCGTGATCATGAGTCTGATCTCGCGGCTCAACGACAGCCTGGGGCTGACCAGCATCATCGTCACCCACCACGTTCACGAAACCCTGCCGGTGGCCGATCGCGTCGTGGTCATCGCCAACGGCGGCATCGTCTTCACCGGCACGCCGGACCAGTTGGAAGGCACCGAGGACCCGCTGGTGCGGCAGTTCCTGAAAGGCGAGCCCGACGGCCCGATCCGGTTCGATGCCGAAACCCGCACGGAGGCCGCGTAATGGCCTTCGCCGACACCGTCCGTAGCCTGGGCCGAGCCGGGCTGTTCTCCGTCTCCGTCTTCCGCGCCAGCCGCCCGACCGCGGATTTCTGGCAGGAGCTCATCCGCGAGATCTACAAGATCGGCGCGCGTTCGCTGCCGATCATCGCGGTCGGCGGCGCGTTCGTGGGCCTGTCCGTCACGCTGTTGGGGTATCGCTCGCTGCAGACCTACGGCGCGGGCGGGCAGATTAGTTTCTTGATCGGTCTGGGCATGTATCGCGAACTGGCGCCGGTGCTGACCGCGCTGCTGTTCGTCGGCCGTGCCGGCAGTTCGATCGCCGCGGAGCTGGGCTTGATGCGCGCCACCGACCAGATCACCGCGCTCGGGTTGATGGGTATCGATCCGGTCGGCAAAGCGGTCGCCCCGCGCTTCTGGGCGGCAGTGCTGACGGTGCCGCTGCTCACCGCGTTTTTCTGCAGCTTGGCGATCGCCGCGAGTTGGTTCCAAGCCGTGCAAGTGCTGGGGATCGACAACGGCAGTTTCTGGCAGGTGATGAAGGACGCGGTGGATTTCCGCGACGATTTCCTGCCGGCGTTCCTGAAGTCGGCCGTATTCGGCGGCACCGCGGCCTTGGTCGCCTCGTACGTCGGTTTCCATGCCGAGCCGACCATCGAAGGCACGTCGGTCGCCACCACGCGCGCCGTGGTCAACGCCTCGCTGCTGGTGCTGATGTTCAACTTCATTCTGTCGGCGTTTCTGTTCCGGTGAGCGCCGCGGCGATGGATGCGAGTTGGTGACCATGAACATCAACGTGAATGCGGATTCAGTTTCGATCGGCCGCGCGCCGAACCTTTTCGCCCTGGGTCGGTCTCTAGCCGTTCGCGCCCGGGTTCTTCCGAGGATTCCTGTCGTATGAGCGCAACCCCATGAGCACCCGTGGTCCCCGCCTCGAATTCGCCGTCGGCGCGTTTCTGTTGCTTGCGCTGGCGTCGCTGCTGGTGCTGGCGATCGCGTCCACCAACGGCCGTTTCGGCTTCGGAGAAGACACCTATCTGCTGAAAGCCCGCTTCACCAATCTCGGCCAGCTCCGCCCGATGGCGCCGGTGAAGATCGGCGGCGTGGCGATCGGCAAGGTCGAAAGCATCGAACTCGATCCGCAGAAGCTCGACGCGGTGGTGATGCTGTCGATCGACGGGCGCTACAAAGACCTATCCGCCGATACTTCGGCCAGCGTGCTCACCGGCGGTTTGCTCGGCGAGAGCTACGTCGGTTTGCAGCCCGGCGGCGATGTCGAAGTCTTGAAACCGGGCGACGAGATCGCATTCACCACGCCGGCGGTCGATCTGATCCAGATGGCCGGCAAATACATCTTCGGCGGCCCCGGCGCGGGCGGAAAACCCGACGCCGCGGCCGACGCCACTTCCTCTAGCGAACCTCCCACGCCATGACCTCGAATCTTCGCGCCGTCCCCTTGGCGCTCGTACTCGCCGCCGCGGCTTCGATGCTTGCGCTGTCGGCCCCCGCCTTCGCGCAACAGACCGTGCGCACGCCGCCGGCGATGACCGAAGGCAGCCCCAGCCAGTTGGTGCTGAACAACAGCCAGCGCGTGCTCAGCACCCTGGAAAAACGCCGTCCGGAATTCAAGAAGAATCGCGCCGCGCTGCGCGAATTCATCAACAGCGAATTCAACGCGATGTTCGACCGCGACTACGCCGCGCGCTTGGTGCTCGGCCGTCACGCTCGAGGCGCGTCCGAGGCCGACGTCAAACTGTTCGCCGACGCGCTGGCGGACAATTTGATGCAGCGTTACGGTTCGTCGCTGCTCGATTTCAACACCCAGTTGCGGGTGCGGGTGAAATCCGAAACGACGTTGACGCAAGGCCGCGGCGTCCGCGTGTCCAGCGAATTCCTGCGCCAGGGCGGCCAACCGATTCCGGTCGAGTACCTGATGCGCAAGACCGGCACCTCGTGGAAAGTCTTCGACGTGATGGTCGAGGGCGTGTCTTACGTGCAGACGTTCCGCAGTCAGTTCGACGCCGAACTGCAGCGCAAGACCATCAAACAAGTGGCGACCGAGCTGCGCAGCGGCCAGCTCAGCCCGAGCGCGGGCCAATGAACGTCGCCGCCGGCGGCGCCCGGATCGTCCGCGAGGGCGAAACGCTGCGTTTCGACGGCGCCTTGATCCGCGCGGCGGTGCCGGACCTTTGGCCCGGCGCCGCGGACCGCATCGACGGCGTGCGTCGCTTCGATCTGCGCGCGGTCGAACGCGTCGATAGCGCGGGTTTGGCGCTGTTGTCGCTGTTGGCCGAGCGTTGCGGCGCCGTTTCGATCGACGGCGCGCCGACGGGTTTGGCCGAATTGCGCGCCGCGTATCGGCTCGGCGAAGACCTGCGTTTCGCTCACGTTTGAGCCGATACGGCCGTGCGCGCGATGAGACGCATCCAACATCCGACGGCTACACTTCGCGCATGACTCGCATCCGCCTCCTCGCGTCCGCTTTCGTCGCACTCTTGCTGCTCAGCGGCTGCGCGCATCGCGCCGCATCCGTCGCCGAACCCAAGACCGACGACACGCTCGTGACTGCGGCATCGCCCGCAGAGGCCGCGCGCGCGACGGACGAAGAAATCGCCCAAGCCGTCGCCGAGACTATGGTGGAGGTCGATGCGGCGATCGCGGCGGCCGAAGCCGAGGATGCCGCCAGACGCGCCGCCGAGGCGGCGACCGAAGCCGCGACCGAAGCCGCGCTCAACGCCGCGGCGCTCGGTGCGCGCGACGCCACGACGACCGACGCATCCGTCGCCGGCCGCGCCGAGGGCGATCCCCGCACCGACGCCGAACGCGATTTCGAGGCGCTGTACGGGCAGCAAGATCTCGACGGCCAAGACGCGTACGACCCTGTCGCCGATCCGACCTTGCCGCCGCCCGCGCAGCAGGCCGCCTCCTACGATCCGTGGGAAAAATTCAACCGGCGCGTGCATCGTTTCAACAACGCGGTGGATCGTCGCGTCGCCAAACCGCTGGCCACCGCCTACGTCAACGTGGTGCCGCGCCCGGTGCGTTTGGGCGTCGGCAACTTCTTCAACAATCTCAGCCAGCCGGTCAGCGCCGTGAACGCGCTGCTACAGGGCAAACCGAAACAGGCCGGGCAGAGCATCGGCCGCTTCCTGCTCAACAGCACGCTCGGCATCGCCGGCATTTTCGACCCCGCCACGGCCGCCAAGATTCCGAACAAGAGCGAAGATTTCGGACAGACGCTCGGCGTGTGGGGCTGGAAAAAATCGCGCTACATCGAATTGCCGTTGTTCGGTCCGCGCACGTTCCGCGACATCGTCGGCATGGCCGGCGATGCGCCGCTGTCGCCGATCCGGCAGATCGAAGAGGACCGCGTGCGCGTGTTCCTGCAGGGCCTGCAGTTGGTCGATCTGCGCGCGCAGTTGATGTCGACCGACAGCTTCCGCGAGGGCGCCGCCGACGACTACGCGCTCGTGCGCGATGCGTGGATGCAGCGTCGCCAATATCAAATCCAAGCCGACCGCCCGCGCGAGGGCGAAGACGCGCTGCCGGATTACCTCAAGAACGACGAAGACAATCCGACCGTGCCGATCGACGCGATGCCGTCGCCCGATCTGTGAATCGTCGGCGCGGATGCGCGTCGTCCGATTCGAATATTGCCCGATTCGAACACCCAGCGTCCGAACGCCGAACCCGAACGATTCAAACGTCGATCGCGTCCAATTCGCGCGCCGGCACCGGAAAGAACGCCCAGAACGGCACGCGATCCTCCGCCCAGCGCACCGAGGCTTCGCCGAAGATCTCCAACGCCGTGTCGAAGCTCTCGCGGTCGTGCGCGCGCCAATCGCTCGCGTGTTCGAGCACCAGCACGTAGCCCTCGCTGGGCCACCACGAGAGGTCGTTGACGCAGTCGGCCAACGCGTCCCAATTGCCGCCGAACCACTCGGGGAAGCGCAGCGCTTCGGCGATTCGCGCCAGCGCCGCGCCGCCGCTGTCGCAGCCGCGCAAATCCACCGGCACCACCGCGAAATGCAGCGCGTTGCCGGCCTCGACCAAATCCTCGCGGTCGCGCACGTCCGCGAAATACGCGCCGGCCTGATCCGCTGCGGTCAGCAGCGCGCTCAATTCCATGCCTGCCGCGTTCATCGCGTGGGCTCCTCGTCGTTCGGCGCGAAACGTCGGAAGCTGCGGTAGTGATCGTCGGTGTAGAAGAATTCCGTCGGCGGCTGTCCGCCGGCGATGATGCGTCGCGCGCCGCGGTCGCGCGAACCGGGCGTCTTCACCGTGTATTCGCGGTAATACCCGCGCGGCTGCGGCGGCAATTTGCGCTCGCGATTTTGGAAAACGCCGCCGTCTTGGCGATACGGGTACGGACCGCCGCGTTCGATCGTGCGCAGCGTGACCACGGCTTCGGGCGGCAGGAACGCCGGAGGAAATCTCGTTCGCTCAACGCGTCGGGTCTCGCGCGCATCGGATGTCGTCGCCGAATCCGCAGACGATTCCGGCGCCGCTCCCGCCGCTTCCTCGCCATCGGAAGGCGCCGACATCGGCGGCGGCGTCTCCAGCGGATTCGGCGCGTCGACGCGCGTCGACGCATCGTCGATCGCGACGGTGGGCGCGCGCTCATGCGTGGGCGCGCGCTGCGGCTGCTGCGACCAAAAGAACGCGCCGATCACCGCGACCGCGGCGACGGCGATGAAGACCTTGCGACGCATATTCGTCTCCCGTCGAGTTCGACAGCGGATATCTTCGTCCAACGCTACGCCCGAGCCCGCGACCGCGCGCTGATCGTCGTCAATGCGCGCGACGGTTTCGCCTTCGCGCAAGCTTCATGCGACTCGCGGTTCGCGCCTCGCAGACGATCGAGAACGATCGGCGGACGCGTCGCCGTTATCCGCAGGTGATCGCGACGATCTTGCCCTGTTCGTCCAACTGGATATTGAGACGATCGCCGCGGTAATCCATCGTCACCATGCCGTCGTGCGGAATCACGCGCACCGACTTGGCGCCGCTGGCGGCCACCGCTTGTTTCACCACCGCCTCGCTGGCGCTGCGGCCGACGAGACTTTGCGCCGCCTCGGCGTTGCAAGTCTCTTCGCCCAGGCCGGGGCCGACGCGGATCTGTTCTTCGGGTACCGGCTGAACCTCGCCCGATCCCGGGCTGCCTTCGACCGCGCCGGCTTCTGGCGGCGCATCGGACTTGGACGACGCGTTCGGCGCCATCGGCGCGCAAGCGGCGAGCGTGAGCAAAACGATCGGCATCGACAGCCTAGTCATGGCGGCGCTCCTGGCGGAGGCCCGAGTATGCACACAGCGCATGCGCTTTGCGTAAAGCGCGCGTAACGTCGGAGACGGGTTTCGCGAATCCGCGACCGCGTCCGCATTCCCGTCGCGCGCAGACGTTCATGAATCGTGGCGCGGGAGCCGATCTCGCGAAGCATCGGTGCGCTCGAGGTCGCCGGGCGAACGCGCGCCGCGCCGAAGGATTCGCGACGCCTCGCCCGTCTTCGACCGTTCGTCGCCGCGGCGGTTGACAGCGACGAAGCGTTATTCTACAACTGTAGTACGACAGTTGTAGAAGAGAACGGCATGGGCGACGACATCGCTTTGAGCGACCTGCAGATGGATTTGATGCGGGTGCTGTGGCGCGGGGGCGAGTGGAGCGTGGCCGAGGCCACCGAAGCGCTGGCCGATCGCGCCTTGGCGCACACCACGGTGGCGACGCTACTGACCCGTTTGGAGAAGCGCGGCGTGGTGGAGCTGCGTCGCGACGGCCGCCAGTTGCTGTACCGCGCGGCGGTGAGCGAGGCGCAGGTGCGGCGCAGCATGGTGTCGAGCTTGATCGCGCAAGTGTTCCGCGGCGATCCGAAAGCGCTGCTCGCGCATTTGGTGAGCGAACGCGAAGTGGCGCCGGGCGACCTCGAACGCGTCCGCGCCTTGCTGCGCGACGATGCGGCGAGCAAGCCGTCGTCGACGAAAAAAACCGGCGGTCGCGCCGGCGGGAGCGAGCGATGAGCGATGCGATCGAAGTGTTGGGCGGCGCTTTCCTGTTGTTTGTATGGCATGCCACGCTGTTGTTGTCGGCGGTGTGGGCGATCGAGCGCCTCGGCGGATTGAAGCATCCGGGTTGGGCCGAACTCGCATGGCGCGTGGCGCTGTTCGGCGCGTTCGCGTCCGTCGGTTTCGAGATCGCGTCGGTGCGGAACGCGGTCTGGGAGACGCCCGCGAGCGCGCAGCCGGCGGTCGACGTTTCGGCGTCGCCGACATCGCCGACGCTCGCGAGCGCGACGATCCAAGATGCGCCGAACGCGAACCGCGCGAATCCACCGAAAACGTCCGCTGCGTCTGCTGCGCCGCTCGGCGAAGAAAGCGCGACGGCGACGCCCACGAAAGCCGCGAAAGCAACGACATCCGCGCCGATCGCGTACGCCGCGCCGTCGCGGCCGTGGGAGCTCGATGCGCGCACGATCGAGATCGCGCTGGCGATCTGGTTGGCGGGCGTGCTGGTCTTCGCATGGGGCACGCTGCGGCAAGCGTTCGCGCTGCGTCGACTGAAACGTCGCGTGGCGCGGCGCGGCGAAGCGCCGAGCGAAGCCGTCGCGGCTTCGGTCGCGCGGTTATCGTCGCAGATGGGCGTGCCGACGCCCGTGGTGCACACGCTTCCCGATCTTCCCGGCCCGCTGGTGCTTTCCGGCGTCTTCGGACGCGGCGCGATTCTGCTGCCGCGTTGGGTCGACGGTTTGGACGAGACCCAGCGCATCGCCTTGCTCGCGCACGAAATCGCGCATCTGCAGCGGCGCGATCCGCTGTGGCGGCCGTTGCAGCGCCTCGCGCTGGTGCCGCTGTTCTTTCATCCCTTGGCGTGGCGCGCGGTGCGCCGCTTGGAAGCGTTGGCCGAAACTCTGTGCGACCGCGCCGCGGTCGAACGCAGCGGCAGCGCACGCGCGTTGGCCGAATGCCTCGCCGAATGTTTAGCGCGACAAACCGATGCGTCCTCCCGCTCGCGATTCGATCCCTCCGCGCCGTATCGCTCGATGTGGGCGGTGGCGATGGCCGAACGTTCGGACGGCATCGTCGCGCGCGTCCGTCATCTCTTGGAGGCTTCGCCCATGTCGTTATCGTCCATTCCGAAATCCGTGCGTTGGGGCGCCGCCGCTCTCGCGCTGCTGGCCGTGCTCGCGCTGCCCGGCGTTTGGGTCGTCGTGCGCGATCGCGATCAGAGTTTGCAAGTGACGTATCGCAACGGCGGAACCTCGTATCGAATGACGTCCGATATGCCGGTCGCGGGCGACCGCTATCGCATCGACGTGCGCGGCGATGTGGAATTCGATGCGGGCGAAACCGATGTCGTGCGCCTCGGTCCGGGCGCGTCGGTCGAGATCGAGGAAAAGCGCGGTGCGCTGCTGCGTTCGATTCGCATCGTCGGCGAGAACGGCCGCATCGCGCGTCACTATCGCGTGGACGATGTCGCGCGTCCGCTCGACGCCGACGGTCGCGCTTGGTTGGCCGGGGCCGTTCCCGACTTGTATCGGCTGACCGGTTTCGACGCGCAGCGGCGCGCCAAGCGCTTGCTCGCCGAAGGCGGCGCGGCGCGGCTGCTCGTCGAAATCGACGCGATCCGAAGCGACGGCGTGCGCGCCGAGTATCTCGGGCAATTGTTCGCGCAGGCGACATTGGACGACGCGCAATTCGAGCGCGCGGTCGCGGCGATCGAAGCGATGGAATCCGATTTCGAGAAGCGGCGCGCATTAGGTATCGCCTTGGAGCGCGATTTGTTCGCGCCGACCGACCAGGCGCGATTGCTGACGATCGCCGCGGGTTTCGATTCCGACTTCGAGCGCGCCGAATGGCTGTCGCAGGCCACGCCGCGTTTTGAAATCGGCGAGCAGGAGCGACCGCACTGGACGAAAACGCTGGCCGCATTCGACAGCGATTTCGAGCGTCGCCGCACCCTGGAGCGCATGATCGAAGCCGGGCGCCCGCAGCCGCTCGCGACCGCCATCGCTCTGCAATCGGCGCGCGCGATGAGCAGCGATTTCGAGCGCCGCAGTCTGCTGGAGAAAGCCGCCGACAGCGGCATCGCGGTGAGCGACACCGACTACCTGCAGGTGGTCGACGCGATGGAATCGGATTTCGAGCAACGCGAGGCCTTGCTCGCGCTGATCCGCAGCGGTATGCCCACCCGCGAACGCAGCGAAGCGATCCTGCGCAGCCTGCGTAGCGTCGACTCGGACTTCGAACGCAGCGAAGTGCTCGATGCGCTGGCCGCGAAGATGCCGAACGACGCCGCCTTGATCCGCGCCTATCGCGACCTCACCCGCGACATGAGCGACGAAGCCCGCGGCGCGGCGGAACGTGCGTTGGATCGGTTCCGGAACGGGTAAGGGCTAGGTTTGGGCGTTCAAGGCATACTCTTCAGCGCTTAATACGTTCCGGTAGATCCGGTGCGGGGATGAAGACAAATGCCCGTCCTTGTTTGTACTGAGTCAGTAAACGTTCTTCGACAAGGCCGAGCAGATCTGACCGAGCAGTCTGATACGTCACATCATGACTGCGTCGATGGCCTTCGATGATATATGGCTTTTCTGGGTGTCGAAGGGCGTCGAGTAGTAGTGCGCGTTGCCGGTGATTGAGCTTCCTGGCCAACGCGCTTCCGGGCTTCAGCAACGTTTCCGCGCGTTGTTGAGCTTTGCGCTTTCTGGCGAGATAATCATGTAGTCCGTTAATCGCTGCGACTATCACATTGAGCTGCTGGTCCACAAAATAAGTTGCGTCGCTCTTGTCCGTTTCAGCATATAGATAAGCGCGCATATATTGTCCAGGTGTCTTTCTGAGGATGCTGGAGATTGAGACATATTCCATCAACCAGAATCCAGAGCGTAGCATCGCCCAGTAGAATAGCGCTCGTGCGGTCCGGCCGTTGCCGTCGCAGAACGGGTGGTCGTAACCGATCTGGAAGTGGATCAGGATCGCACGTACGACTGGATTCAAGAAGTTTGGGCCGCTATCCATGCCGGCGTTGGCGAAATCGCACAGCATCTGAAGCCTTTGCGGCAATTCTTCAGCTTTTGGTGGTACATGTAGAGTGCATCCCGTCTCATCTTCGACCACAATGTTGTCTTCGGCGGTGCGAAAGCGTCCTGCCCAACACTCTTCTTTAAGAGTGCCCGATGTGAGCATTCGGTGTATCTCGAAAACTGTATCGGGGGTTAGTGGTTTTTCTACCCAGCGCTTGAGTTCGCGCATCGTGTTGAAGTTGTTGTAGATCATGCGCTCACCGTAGTCACGTGGTTTGCGCCCCGTCCGCAGCATATCCTTCGCGACCTGAGTAGTAGTCGCGGCGCCTTCCAGTTGGGATGACGTCATTGCTTCTTCGATCAGTGAACGAACAAGGTAACGGTCCTTCGACGATTCGTCTTCAGTACCGTCAAAACCTTTAAGTGAACCGGCTGCATCGCGGCCGATGAAAAATAGCCTCCTCTCGATGCTCTCGCTTAGCGAGACGGTAAAAGGAGCACCATCTTTGTCATGCAAACTAAGTATGCGAGCCAAAGCGAGCCGTGACAGTTTGATAGCGAGCCACCACTGTTCATGCGTGAGCCCATCGGGCGGGGTCAGATGCCGAAGTTTGTCCCAGTGCAGGTATTCCCCCTCTACCTCGGCTCTTGGTGGGCCGGATTTCAATATTCGGCCCCAGTCCATGACCCGCTCCCAGTTATCCTGGGTATATATCTTTTCCATATCTGGCGGTAAGACGGGCACTTTCATTGGGCTGCCTCTAACTAAACTACTAAAATACTAAGCAATTAGTAATTTCTTGGCAAATACATCTAACTTATTGAAACTAATAATTTTCCTGCAGATTGCTTGCTGCGAAGCTCAAGCGTAATTGCAATCACGCGTCCCACTTCGCCCACAATTCCGCCTCGCGCGCTTTCGCCTTGTGGACGTGCGCTTCCTTGACGTGGCCGTAGCCGCGGATATGTTCGGGGATGGCGGCGATCTCGGCGGCGAGGGCGAGGTTGTCGACGGTCAGGCCCGCGAGCAGTCGCTGGACGGCGGCGAAATAGTCTTCGATCAACCGTCGCTCCATCTTGCGCTCGTCGGTTTTGCCGAAAATATCGAACGCGCCGCCGCGCAGAAAGCGCAGTTTCGCCATCAGCTTGAACGCGGTGAACACCCACGGACCGAATTCTTGTTTGATCAGCCTGCCCTGCGCGTCTTTCTTCGCCAACAGCGGCGGGGCGAGATGGAATTTCAGGGCGTAATCGCCCTCGAAACGTTCCTGCAGGCGCTGTTGGAATGCGCCGCTGGTGTAGAGCCGCGCGACTTCGTATTCGTCCTTGTATGCCATCAGCTTGAACGCGTAACGCGCGACGGCTTCGGAGAGATCGGTCGAGCCCGGCGCGGCTTTGTCTTCGGCGGCGCGCACCTGGGCGACGAGATCGGCGTAGCGCTTGCCGTACGCCGCATCTTGGTAGTCGCCGAGGAAGGCGATGCGGCGCGCGACGATTTCCTCCAACGAACGCGACAAGCGCGTGTCGTCCATCGGCAGGAACCAATCGCGCTCGTGCGCGCTCGCCGGCACATGGCGCAGTTCGTCGGCGCTACGCAGGTCGGCGCTGGCGGGGTCGAGACCGGATTCGCGGCCCTCCGACGCAGTCGGCGCCAGCGGCTTGAGCGCATGCGGCGTGGCTTCGGCGGCGGTGGGTGCGTTGACGACGATACCGGCCGCTTCGATCACCGTGGGCAAATCCACCGCAGCCAAACGGCCCCAGGCGAACGCGGTTTTGTTCATCTCGATCGCCGCGCCGTTGAGTTCCACCGCGCGCATCAGCGCATCGTGCGAAATCGGCACCCAACCGCGTTGCCACGCATAGCCGAGCATGAAGAGATTCGCGGCGATCGCATCGCCCATCAACGCGGTGGCCAGTTGCGTGGCGTCGACGAGCTGCAGCGCATCGGCCGGCGCGTCGCCGCCCAACGCGCTGCGCACCGCGGCGACGATGTCGGCGGCGGGGAACTGCATGTCCGGGCGCGTGGTGAACGTGCCCGGCATCGCCTCGTAGCTGTTGAGCACCACGTGGCTGCGGCCTTCGCGGATTTTCGACAGCGCCCAGTAATCGTTCACCACCACCATGTCGCAGCCCAGCACCAAATCGGCTTCGCCCGCGGCGATGCGCACGGCGTGGATGTCCTCGGGCGTTTTCGCGATACGAATATGCGTGGTGACCGCGCCGCCTTTCTGCGCGAGGCCGGTTTGATCCAGCACCGTCGCGCCTTTGCCTTCCAAATGCCCGGCCATGCCGAGCAACGCGCCGATGGTGACCACGCCGGTGCCGCCGACGCCGGTGATCAGAATGTTCCAAGGTTTATCGAGCGCGCTGGCGAAATTCGGCATCGGCAGCGCGTTCAGACGGTCGGCGGCGTTCGCTTTCTTGCCTTTTTTCAGCGCGCCGCCGTGCACGGTGACGAAGCTGGGGCAGAAGCCTTCGACGCAACTGTAGTCTTTATTGCAATTGCTCTGATCGATCTCGCGCTTACGGCCGTATTCGGTTTCTTTCGGCAGCACCGACACGCAGAAACTCTTCACGCCGCAATCGCCGCAGCCTTCGCACACCAGCGAATTCACCATCACCCGCTTCTGCGGATCGACCATCTTGCCGCGCTTGCGGCGGCGGCGTTTTTCGGTCGCGCAAGTCTGATCGTAGATGAGGATGCTGGTGCCTTTGACCTTGCGCAGTTTCTTCTGGACGTCGTCGAGTTCGCGACGATCGAAGAATTCGACTTCGCTGGGGAATAGATAGCGTTGACGCGTCCACTTCGCGATGTCGTCGGACACCAACGCGATGGTGTAGACGCCTTCGCTGCGCATCTGATGCGCGATCTGCGGCACGGTGAGCGTGCCGTCCACCGGCTGGCCGCCGGTCATCGCCACCGCGTCGTTGTAGAGAATCTTGTAGGTGATGTTCACGCCCGCGGCGATCGATTGGCGGATCGCCAACGAGCCGGAGTGGAAATACGTGCCGTCGCCGAGATTCTGGAACACGTGTTCGGTGTCGGTGAACGCCGCTTGCCCGCACCAGGTCACGCCTTCGCCGCCCATGTGGGTGAAGGTGTCGGTGCTGCGGTCCATCCACGTCACCATGTAGTGACAACCGATGCCGCCGAGCGCGCGCGAACCGTCCGGCACTTTCGTCGAGGTGTTGTGCGGGCAGCCGCTGCAGTAATGCGGTACGCGCGGGAAACTGGCGCGCGGCAGCGCCAATTCGCCTTCTTTCTGCTCCATCCATGCCAACACGTCGCGGATTTGCTGCGAGTCGTGGAAGCGTTGGATGCGTCGCGCGATCACGCCCGCGATGCGCGCGGGCGTCAGTTCGTTGGTGCTGGGCAGAATCCACTCGCCGCTTTCGTCGTATTTGCCGACGATCGACGGCCGGCTGTTATCGAGGTTGATGCCCTCGAAGTTGTAGAACAACTCCTTCATCTGGCTTTCGATGAAGCTGAGTTTTTCTTCGACGACGAGGATGTCCTGCAGCCCGCGCGCGAACGCGCGAATGCCCATCGGCTCCAGCGGCCACGTCATCCCGACTTTGTAGACGCGAATGCCGAGATCGGCGCAGGCGCGCGTATCCAGGCCGAGATATTCCAACGCCTGCAGCACGTCGAGATAACTTTTGCCGGTGGTGACGATACCCAGCCGCGCGTTCGGCGAATCGATGACGATGCGATCGAGGCGATTCGCGCGCGCGAACGCTTGCGCCGCCTTCACCGCGTAGCGATGCAAACGCATTTCCTGTTCGAGCGGCGGATCCGGCCAGCGAATATTCAAACCGCCCGGCGGCATCTCGAAATCGTCCGGCATCGCGATCCGCAGCGCCAGCGGATTCACGTCCACCGACGCCGACGATTCCACCGTTTCGGCGATGGTTTTGAAGCCGACCCAACGCCCGGTGTAGCGCGACATCGCCCAACCGATCAGGCCCATTTCGAGAATGTCTTTCACGCCCGCGGGATTGAGCACCGGCATCAACGCCGATTGGAATTCTCCTTCGCTGCCGTGCGGCAGCGTCGAGCTGCGGCAGGCGTGGTCGTCCGCCGCCAACGCGAGCACGCCGCCGAATTTCGACGTGCCGGCGGCGTTGGCGTGTTTGAACACGTCGCCGCAGCGATCTACGCCGGGGCCCTTGCCGTACCACATGCCGAACACGCCATCGACCTTGGCGCCCGGGAACAAATTGGTCTGCTGCGTGCCCCAGACCATCGTCGCGCCGAGATCTTCGTTGAGTCCCGGCGTGAACTTCACGCCCGACGCCGCGAGATGCTTTTTCGCGCGCCACAGTTCCAAATCGAAACCGCCGAGCGGACTGCCGCGATACCCGCTGACGAAGCCGGCGGTGTTCAGCCCCGCGGCTTGGTCGCGCAAACGCTGCATCAGCGGCAAGCGCACGAGCGCTTGGACGCCGGAGAGGTAAATCCGCCCCTCGGTCCGGGTGAATTTGTGGTCCAGGGTGTAGTCGAGATCGACGGGTGCCGGCATGTGGAGGTCGGTCGAAGAGGGCATAGCGCGTCCCTGGCGTCGCGGGAGGGCACGGTTCCGTGACCCGCGATCGGCGCAGGTCGGGTTCCGATGGAGGGGGGATCAATATGCGAAATGTTACCAGGGGGGCTGCGCCGAGGCGCCCTTTCCCGCCCGCTCCGCGGCGGCGGGGGCGCTTTTTCCGGGGCCGATCGAGCCGATCCCGAAGCCGTCGATCGCGCCCAGCGGCGTCACTCCGAAGACGGGCGGGGTGGTGAAAATTGACACTTGCGGTCAAAATGTGACTTCATGCACAGACGCTTCGGGCAATCGGGCATCCTCTTTGTCTCAAGCGATTTTCATTGCGAATCAAAGACATAGCGCTGTAAACGTAGTGTGGGGAAGTGGCCGATGGCGCGATGCTTGCTAGTGTCGCTCCATATGCCAGGGCAGGATCGAAGTCTTCGTAGGGATGCACCGTCGCCTGACTCCCGATAAGCATCGGGTGCCGGGCGTTTTGTGTGTGATGCGCCGGCGACGGCGTAACAGCGTCAAACATGCGTGACGACAAGTCGCGTTCGGCCTCGGGAAGCCGAATGCGGAAACCGGGAATTCAGGCCGTGTCACTACCGCTTCGACACGGCCGGGGGAGAGTTCAGTGCTAGCCAAAACGAACAGCATCGCCGTCCAACTGCGCCGCTCGCTCGCCGCATCGATTTTGATGTTCGGCGCGTTGCTCGCCAGTCCGGTAGCTTTCTCCCAGAACGCGATCAACACCGCGACGGTAACGCCTCCGGTTTCGGTCACCGATCCGAACAACGCGAATAACACCGCGACGGACAACGACCCGATCGGTCGCACCTCGAATCTCAGCCTGACGAAGATCGACACTCCCGATCCGGTCGTCGTCGGCAACCTCCTGACCTACACCCTCACGGTCAGCAATGCCGGCCCCAGCGCCATCGCGTCCAGCAGCACGTTCTCGATCGTCGAATCCCTTCCGGCCGGTTTGACCGGCTGTACCTTCACGCCCTCCGCCGGCACCTTGACGGTCGGCACCATCGCGCCGGGCGCCACCGGCACCGGCACCTGGACCGGGGCCACGATTCCTTCCGGCGGCAGCGTCACGTTGACCATCGCGTGTACGGTGAGCGCCGCGACCGCGGCCAGCATCACCAATACCGCGACCGTCGTTCCGCCCACCGGCACCACCGACCCGGATTGTTCCGGCGCGCCGGTGACTTGCGCCGGCGGCAACACCGCCAGCGCCGGCACCACGGTGAACCGTCCGCAGCTCACGCTGACGAAGACGGCGACGCCGAGTCCGTTCGTGGTGGGTCAAGCCGCTTCGTACACGCTGCAGTTGTCGAACACCGGCACCGCGGCGACGACGGCGGTCGCCACCATCACCGACACGATCCCGGCGGGCCTCACCATCGGCACCTTGCCGGCGGGCTGCACGGCCGCGGGTCAAACGGTGACCTGTACGGTTGCGGCGGGCCTCGCGGCCGGCGGCAGCACGAGCTTCGTGATTCCGGTGACCCCGACGATTGCGGCGACGCCGAGCGTGACGAATACGGCGAGCGTGTCGGGCGGCGGCGATCCGACGTGTCCGGCGGCGGCGCGTTGTACGCCGTCGATCACGACGACCGTGAACGCCCCGCAGCTCACGCTGACGAAGACGGCGAGCGCGGCGAGCTTCACGGTCGGCGTGCCGGCGAGCTACACACTGCAGGTGTCGAACACGGGCACGGCGGCGACGACGGCGGTGGCGACGATCACCGACACGATCCCGGCCGGTCTGACGATCGGCACGTTGCCGGCGGGTTGTACGGCCGCGGGTCAAACGG
>SSGH01000025.1 GCA_008015835.1 Lysobacter sp. | reverse complement strand
GCGGCGGCACGTACCAGACCATCGGCAACGTGCGGTATTCGGGGTGCAGCGGCAGCGCCAGCTTCCAGTCGATCGCCAGCTTGTACACCGGCGATGCCACGGCGGCGTCCAGCCAGCTATCGGGGATGCCTTCCGCGCGCGCGGCCGCGATCACCTTCGGGTCGTTGGGGTCCAGGAAGATGTCGAGGTGGGCCTGGTACAGGTCCTTCTCGGACGGCACCGAAGCGGCTTCCTGGATGCGGTCGGCGTCGTACAGCATCACCCCGAGGTAGCGGATGCGGCCCACGCAGGTTTCCGAGCACACCGTCGGCTCGCCCATCTCGATGCGCGGGTAGCAGAAGATGCATTTCTCGGACTTACCGGACTTCCAGTTGTAGTAGATCTTCTTGTACGGGCAGGCCGAGACGCACATGCGCCAGCCGCGGCACTTGTCCTGGTCGATCAGGACGATACCGTCCTCCTCGCGCTTGTAGATCGCGCCGCTCGGGCACGAGGCCACGCAGGCCGGATTGAGGCAGTGCTCGCACAGCCGCGGCAGGTACATCATGAACGTCTTCTCGAACGCACCGTAGATCTCGCGCTGCACGCCGTCGAAGTTGCTGTCCTTCGAGCGCTTGGCGAACTCGGTGCCGAGGATCTCCTCCCAATTCGGACCCCAGTGGATCTTCTGCATCCGCTCGCCGCTGACCAGCGACCGCGGACGCGCGGTCGGCTGGTGCTGGCCTTCCGGTGCCTGATGCAGATGCTGGTAGTCGAAATCGAACGGCTCGTAGTAGTCGTCGATCTGCGGCAGGTCGGGGTTGGCGAAGATCTTCGCCAGCATCCGCAGGCGCCCGCCGGCCTTGAGCGTAATCTTGCCGTTGCGGCCGCGCACCCAGCCGCCGTTCCATTTCTGCTGGTTCTCCCATTCCTTGGGATAGCCGATGCCGGGCTTGGTCTCGACGTTGTTGAACCAGGCGTACTCGACGCCTTCGCGGCTGGTCCAGACGTTCTTGCAGGTGATCGAGCAGGTGTGGCAGCCGATGCATTTGTCGAGGTTGAGTACCATCGCGATCTGGGCACGGACTTTCATCACACCACCTCCTGCGTGGCCGCCGGGACCGTTTCGCCGTCGAGCCAGTCGACTTTGTTCATCTTGCGTACCACGACCAGTTCGTCGCGGTTGGTGCCGACCGTGCCGTAGTAATTGAAACCGTAAGCGAGCTGCGCGTAGCCGCCGATCATATGCGTGGGCTTCACGACCACGCGAGTCACGGAGTTGTGAATGCCGCCTCGGGTGCCGGTGATCTCGCTGCCCGGCGTGTTGATGATGCGTTCCTGTGCGTGATACATCATCGCGATGCCGTTCATCACCCGCTGACTCACCACCGCGCGCGCGGCGATGGCCCCGTTGACGTTGAACAACTCGATCCAGTCGTTGTCCTCGATGCCCGCACTCCTCGCGTCGTCCTCGGACAGCCAAACGATCGGCCCACCGCGCGAGAGCGTCTGCATGATGAGGTTGTCGCTGTAGGTGCTGTGAATCCCCCACTTCTGATGCGGCGTGATCCAATTCAGCACGATCTCCTTCTGCCCGTTGGGCTTCTTGCCGATGATCGGCTTGATGGTCTTGGTATCGACCGGCGGGCGATAGCCCATGAAGCCTTCGCCGAAATCGCGCATCCATTCGTGATCTTGGTAGAACTGCTGGCGCCCGGTAAGTGTGCGCCACGGGATCAGTTCGTGGACGTTGGTATAGCCGGCGTTGTAGCTAACGTTCTCGTCCTCCAGCCCGGACCAGATCGGCGAACTGATGATCTTGCGAGGCTGGGCCTGGATGTCGCGGAAACGGATCGCTTCGTGCTCCTTGCCGACGGCCAGATGCGTATGCTCGCGACCGGTGAAGGTGCCGAGCGATTCCCATGCTTTCACCGCGACATGGCCATTGGTCTCGGGCGCGAGATGCATGATCGCCTCGGCCGCATCGATCGCCGTCTCCAACCGCGGCCGGCCTTCACTCACGCCGGTGTCGGTCACTGCGTGGTTGAGTCGGCCGAGGAATTCGACCTCGTGCTTCGTATCCCAATTCATGCCCTTGCCGCCGTTGCCCTGCTTGTCGAGCAGCGGACCGAGCGAGGTGAACTTCTTGTACAGGTTGGGGTAGTCGCGCTCGACCACCACCATGCTCGGCGCGGTCTTGCCCGGAATCAGCTCGCACTGATCTTTTTCCAGTCGGTCACCCCATAGGGCATGGCGATCTCGTTCGGGGTGTCGTGCAGGGTCGGCACCAGCACCAGATCCTTTTCGATCCCGAGCACGCCCGGCGCCAGTGCGCTCACCGTGCGCGCGATGCCTTTGAAGATCTCCCAGTCGCTGCGCGCTTCCCACGCCGGATCCACCGCCTTCGACAGCGGATGGATGAACGGATGCATGTCGGAGGTGTTGAGATCGTCCTTCTCGTACCAGGTCGCCGTCGGCAGCACGATGTCCGAATACAGCGCAGTGGTGCACATCCGGAAATCGAGCGTGACCAGCAGATCGAGCTTGCCTTCCGGCGCTTCGTCGCGCCAGCGAACTTCCTCGGGCTTGGTCGCGCCGCGTTCTCCCAGATCCTTGCCCTGCACGCCATGACGTGTGCCGAGCAGATGCTTGAGCATGTACTCGTGGCCCTTGCCCGAACTGCCGAGCAGATTGCTGCGCCAGATGAACAGGTTGCGCGGATAGTTTTCCGGTGCGTCGGGGTCTGCGAACGCGAAGTCGAGACTGCCGTCCTTGAGCTTGCCGACGGCATAGTCCACGGGCGCGATCCCGGCGTTTTCGGCGTCGCGCACCAATGCGATCGGATTGGTGTTGAGTTGCGGAATGGCCGGCAGCCAACCCATGCGCACCGCGCGCAGGTTGAAGTCGGCGAGCGAGCCGGTGTACTTCGATTTGTCGGCCAGCGGCGAGAGAATCTCGTCGACGTCGAGTTTCTCGTAACGGAATTGGCTGCTATTGAAGTAGAAGAAGCTGGTGCCGTTCATCTGCCGCGGCGGCTTGCTCCAATCCAGACCGAAGGCGATCGGCGCCCAACCGGACTGCGGGCGAAGTTTCTCCTGTCCGACGTAATGCGCCCAGCCGCCTCCGGTCTGACCGACGCAACCGCACATCACGAGCATGTTGATCAGCCCGCGATAGTTCATGTCGTTGTGATACCAGTGGTTCATCGCCGCGCCGACGATGATCATCGAACGGCCACGGGTCTTGTCGGCTGTCCGCGCAAATTCGTGAGCGATGCGAATCACCTCGGCGCGCGGCACGCCGGTGATCTTCTCCTGCCATGCGGGCGTGCCGGGCACGTTGTCGTCGAAGCTGCTGGCGACATTGCCGCCGCCGAAACCGCGGTCGACGCCGTACTGCGCGAGTAGAAGATCGTAGACGGTGGCGACCAGCCATTCTTTGCCGTCGGCGAGCCGCAGGCGTTTGACGGGGAGATTGCGCTCCAGCACCTCGTCGAACTTCGATTCGGTCCAGTATTCGTTCTCGATGCCGCCGAAGTACGGGAAGCTCACCGCCTCGATGCCGTCGGCGTGGTCTTTCAACGACAGATGCAGTCGCGTCTGCCGGCCGGCGCTGTCCTTCTCCTCGATGTTCCACTTGCCTTTTTCACCCCAGCGGAAGCCGACGGAACCGTTCGGCACGACGATCGTGCCCGTGATTTCGTCGATGGCCAGCGTTTTCCACTCGGGGTTGTTGGCCTCGCCCAGACCGCCGAGATCGGCCGCGCGCAGGAAGCGTTCGGGCACCAGACGACCATCCGCCCGCTTCTCCAGCCGCACCAGCAGCGGCATGTCGCTGTACTGGCGGCAGTAATCGGTGAAGTACTGCGAGGGATTGTCGACATGGAACTCGCGCAGGATGACGTGGCCGAACGCGAAGGCCAGCGCCGCGTCGGTGCCTTGTTTGGGGTGTAGCCAGTGGTCGGTGAGTTTCGCCACCTCCGAGTAATCCGGGGTAATCGCGACCGTCTTGGTTCCGTTATAGCGGGCCTCGGTGAAGAAGTGCGCGTCCGGGGTGCGCGTCTGCGGGACGTTGGAGCCCCAGGCGATGATGTAGCGGCTGTTGTACCAATCGGCCGACTCGGGAACGTCGGTCTGCTCGCCCCACATCTGCGGACTGGCCGGCGGCAGGTCGCAGTACCAGTCGTAGAAGCTCAGGCAGGCGCCTCCGAGCAACGAGAGATAACGCGCGCCGGCGGCATAGCTGACCATCGACATCGCTGGGATCGGCGAGAAGCCGACCACGCGATCCGGGCCGTATTGCTTGACCGTGTACAGGTTCGATGCGGCGATGAGTTCGTTCGCTTCCTCCCATTCGACACGGACGAAGCCGCCCATGCCGCGCTTGCTCTTGTAGCTCTGCGCTTTGGCCTTGTCCTCGACGATCGAGGCCCAGGCATCCACCGGCGATTTGGTCTTGCGCGCTTCGCGCCAGAGCTTGAGCAAGGCCGAACGCATCAGCGGGTACTTCACTCGGTTGGCGCTGTAGAGGTACCAGGAATAACTGGCCCCGCGCGGACAGCCGCGCGGTTCATGATTGGGCAGATCCGGGCGTGTGCGCGGGTAGTCGGTCTGCTGCGTCTCCCACGTCACCAGGCCGTTCTTGACGTAGACCTTCCAACTACACGAGCCGGTGCAGTTCACGCCGTGGGTGGAGCGCACGATTTTGTCGTACTGCCAGCGCTGCCGGTAACTGTCTTCCCAACTGCGGTCGTCCGCCTTGGCGATGCCATGGCCGTCGGCGAAAGGTTCGGGAGACGGCTTCAGGAAATTCAATCGATCGAGGAAATAACTCATGGCGGATTCTCGTGGGATGGCGTGGCGACAACGACCTGGCGAGCTTTAACTTCGGCTGATTTTTCTAGGGGTTTTTCACATATGCGTTTTTGCGCAGATAGAACCACCAGTTCAGCAGCAGGCACAGGCCATAGAATACCGCGAAGCCGTACATCGCGACTTGCGGCGTGCCCGCCTTGATCTGGTCGCCGATGACCACTGGCGCGATGAATGCGCCGTAGGCGGCGACCGCGGAAGTCCAACCCAAGACAGGACCCGCCTGCTGACGGTCGAAGATCACGCCGATGGTGCGGAAGGTGCTGCCGTTGCCGATGCCGCTGGCGAAGAAAAGCGCAAGGAAGAGCGCAAGGAAGGCTGGGAAGTATTCCTCCGGCGTGGCCGAGGCATAGGCTTTCATCATGACGTAGCCGACCGCGACCGAGGCGGCAACCATCACCGCCGAGATGATCTGAGTGACGATCGAACCGCCCCAGCGATCGGAGATCCAACCGCCGATCGGGCGCACCGCGGCGCCGACGAAGGGGCCGATCCACGCATAGGTGAACGCGGACGGCGCATTGGGGTTTTTCAGCGTGTGCTGCATGATGCCGTCCGCGCCTGGCACATGGCTGATGCCGAAGATCACTGTGATCGACAGCGGCAGCGCCATCGAGAAGCCGATGAAGGAGCCGAAGGTCACGATGTACAGCGCGGTCATCGACCACGTGTGCTTATTCTTGAAGATCGCGAATTGTTTGGCGATGTTCTCCTTCATCGTGCCGAACGCGGCCATCTTCATCATCAGCAACGCCGCGATGATGTCCAACGGCACCGCCACCCACATGTTGATCAGGCCGAGCCCGGTGGGCTTGGGCAGATAGATGTAGAGGATGGCGATCGAGGGTACGAACGCCAGCGTGTAGAGGTACGTAATCTTGGCGAAGGCGACGAGTGGATTGCCGGTAGAGGGCGAGACCGTCTTCAGATTGTTCATGCCCCACCAGCAGGCGATCGACAGCGGCACCAGCGATAAGACCCAGGCGAAGCCCGCGTTCTGGATCCAGGTCGGCGTGCCGGCGGCAATCTTGCCGAAGATCCAGCCGCTGTCTTTCTGCAGCGTCATCGGCTCGCCGCCGAGTGCGCCGAAGAGGCCGATGGTCATCACCAACGGGATCACGATCTGCATCGTGGTCACACCGAAATTGCCGAGGCCCGCGTTGAGGCCCAGCGCCGTGCCCTGCAGGCGCTTCGGGAAGAAGGTGCTGATGTTGGACATCGACGAGGCGAAGTTGCCGCCGCCCACGCCCGACCATAGCGCCATCAACTGGAAAACCCACAGCGGCCACTCGGGGTGTTGCAGGGCAATGCCTGTGCCGATCGCCGGCGCCAGCAGCATCGCGGTGGTCAAGGTGATGGTATTGCGCCCGCCGGCCAGCCGGATCAGGAACGAGGCCGGGATGCGCATCGTGGCGCCGGAGATGCCGGCAATGGCGGTCAACGTGAACAGTTGTTCCTGGGTGAAGGGAAAGCCCAGGTTCAGCATCTGCACCGTGATGATCCCCCACATGCCCCACACCGCGAACCCGCACAGCAGGGCCGGCACCGACAACCATAGATTGCGGTAGGCGATGCGCTTGCCGGTGGCAGACCAGAACGCCGGATCCTCGACATCCCAGGTCTCGAGCGTGCGGACAGCGCGTCCGGCCTTGGGGTCCGCTTCGCGCAAGCGCGCGGCGGAGCTGGTATCTACGTTCATCAGGCGCTCCCAAAATCGTCGTCGGCGTATGTGCCGGATGCGGGACAGTCTCCGGGGAGGGCACGGAGGCTGCCTTGACTTCGGTCAAATCGATCCAGACCGACCGGCACCCGACCGGGCTTGGCGGTGGCTGTCGCGCACGTCGATCTCGACCACGACCCGCAACGGGTCGGCACCCACCGCCTGCCACTCGAATTCGAAGCCATCCCGACGCGGACGCGCTGCTGCGAAGGCCTCGAACTGCGACCTCGGCAAGACGACCGTCAATGCAGCGTCCGCGGGTCGCAACTCCGACCGAAGCTCCGGCCCGTCGATCTCATCGAGTCGCAATCGCCGCGAGTATCGCTGCTCCGGCGCGAACACTGTCGTTTCTTCGACCACACCCTCGTGCAGCAGCCGGTCGAGTTCGGTTTCGTCGATCCGCAGGCGCATGCGCTGCGCGCAGAGTTGAAATTTCATGTCGAAGGTTCCTGTGAAGCCCGATGCGCGTGGCCGGCGCAGGCGCAGGCGTGCGACGACGCGACGACCGGTGTCGGCGGCGGGGCGCTCATTTCGATTCGCGCGTCAGCCGCTTCCACGCACAGCGCGCAGCCTTCGCTCCATTCGCTGCTGCCATCGACGTAGTGCTCTTGTTTCCAAATCGGGGCCTCGTGCTTCACCGCTTCGATGACGTCGCGACAGCCGCGGAATGCGGCATCGCGATGCGGCGTCGCGAACGCGACGATCACCGCCGTGTCGCCCACCCGCAACCGCCCCTTGGCGTGAGCGACATAGACCTTCGCATTCGGTCCGTGCGCGTCGACGGCGGATTGCGCGCTACGCGCGAAGACCTTCAGCGCCAGCGGATCGAACATGTCGTAGTGGATACCGGTCACGATTCGGCCATGATTCGCACTGCGGACTCGGCCGATGAACACATCGATGCCGCCGAAGGCCGGATCGTTCACGAAGGCCAGCGCTTCGGCCGGATCGAGCGCAGCATCCGTGATATCCACCGCTTTGCATGCGACGCGCACGTCGTCGTTCATTTCAACCTCCGCTCACTGGGGGAATGACGGCAAGTCGTCCGTCGACGGGAATCGGACTATTCGCGCGCAACACCGCCTCCTCGGTGGCGAACGCCGAACTGCGCAGTAGGCCGGCATCGTATCCGCGCCAGTGCGCGAGAGCGTAGGCATCGAGCGCAAGGCGTACATCGGCGACCGTGGCCGCGTCTGGGCGTTGGGCGTCGGGCATTTCGAGTTCGAGCAGGTCGCTGTCTTGGAACTGACGGAACGCGCCGAACAAACGGATCGAAACACGCATGGATCATTCCCTCGCGAACAGGTGATCGTCGAAATGGCAGAGCGGATGGACATCGATCAGCGCGCCTGCGGGCAATGCCTCGACCTGCGCCGGCAGCCCGGCCCAGACCCGCGCGCGCAACAGCGGCCGAGTCTTGAACGATTCCTGACCCTTGAGCAGGCCGACGCGGACCGCGCCGTCGGCATCGAGGCGCAGTTCGGCTTTCTGAAACAGATGAAACCCCGGCTTTTTCGTCAGCGGTTCGGCGAGCGGTAGCCGCCAAGGCGCTTCAGGGGGCATGCCGAGCATGCTTCGCAGTGCGTTCTCGACGAAGAACCGCAGACCGACCGCGCTCGACACCGGATTACCCGGCAGGCCGAAGAACAGCGCGCCGTTCGGCAGCACCGCGAACAATAGCGGTTTGCCAGGGCGCATTCGCACTGTATGGAAGACGACGCGCGCGCCCAGCGCGGTCAGGGCATCGGGCACGAAGTCGTAGCGCCCCATCGACACCGCGCCGGTCGAGACCACGATGTCCGCGCCTTCCGCCATCCACCCGCGCAGATAGGCGATGAACACCGCGGGATCGTCGGCAATGGTGGTCGCCGCGTGCAAAGCCGCGCCCGCAGCGATCAATCGCGACTCAAGAAACGTTCGGTTGGTGTTGTAGATCTGCCCGGGCGCGAGGGGTGCCCCCGCCGTATCGACCAATTCGCGCCCGGTGCAAACCAGCGCGACGCGAGGCTGGCGCACGACCTCCACCGCCGCCGCACCCGCGCCCCGCAGCAACATGAGTTCGGACGGCCCGAGGCGCACGCCCGCGGACACCGCATCCTCACCTGCGGCGATGTCCTCACCGGCGCGACGGACATGTTGACCGCGCGCGGGCATGCGTTCGATGCGGATGCGCTGTACGCGGCCGTCGCCGTCGTGCGCGAGCACCGTCGCCTCCTCGACCGGCACCACGGTGTCGGTGCCGTCGGGCAGCCGGGCACCGGTCATGATCGCGATCGCATCGATGCCAGCGATTTGAGCGCCATCGCCTGCGGCTTGCTCGGCGCTCACGTCGATCAGCGCGCCGGGCGACAGCGTGTCGCGCCAGCGTAGCGCGAAGCCGTCCATGGCCGAATTCGCGAACGGCGGCAGATCGCGCAGGCTGCGTTGCGTGGATGCAGTCACGCGGCTTTCGGCGTCCGTCAGCGCCAGACGTTCGGCGGACAGCATCGAGCAGCGTTCGCGAATCAGCGCTTGCGCCGTGGCGACATCCAGCATGTGCGCGCCACGCTCGACTGTCGCGCAGGCGCACGCGGCGGCTGCGTTCACGGGAGCAGTGCTCACGGATGTTTCGTGCATGTGTGCGGCACGTCCTCGATCATCGCCAGTGCGTGCGGCAGCAGCGGCGCAAGAATATCCATGCCCTGCGCTACCGCCTTCGGGCTGCCCGGTAGGCAGATCGTCAACATGTGGTCGCCGACCAAGGCCGCCGTTGCGCGACTGAGCCAGGACAACTGCGTATACGCGGCGCTGGCGCTGCGGAACAACTCGCCCAACCCCGGTACGCCGCGCGTTGCGACTTGCGCCAACGCCTCGGGCGTGAGGTCGCGCGATCCGAAACCAGTCCCGCCCGTGCAGAGTACCAGCCGTGTTCCGGCTTCGGCTTCTTCGCGTAAGGCTTGCGCCAGCGGTTCGATGCCGTCGGGTAAGAGTCGGTAGCGAACCACGGCGCCGAGCGCGCGCAGCGCCCCTTCGGCGACCGGGCCGCTGCGATCCTGATACACGCCGCCGACCGCACGATCGCTCAGCGTGATCACGGTCGTCGGCACGGCGTCGAGGCGCGGTGCGACGCGTGGCCGGTAATGCCGACGTTCACCCTCGTCCATGCCGTCGGGATGTATCCAGATTCCCGATTTGCCGCCTTCTTTGAACAACAAGCGCACGCCACCGATGGCGAGCGCGGGTTCGACCGGTTTGGTCAGATCGTATAGGGTCAGCAACGCGGCGCTGGCGCCGGCCAGCGCTTCCATCTCGACGCCGGTGCGCGCGTGCAGCGCGGTTTCGCAGTAGACGCGGATCGCGTTGCGTTCTGGAATCGGCACGCAACGTACTTCGACAAACTCCAGTGCCAGCGGATGACACAACGGCATCAGCGTCGCGGCCTGTTTCGCCCCCTGAATGCCGGCGATCTCGGCCATCGCGATCGCATCACCCTTGGGCAGGGTGCGTTCGACGATCGCGGCGAATCCGATCGGCCCGGCCGACAGCTCGCCGACCGCCGCCGCGCGCCGTTCGCTCGGGTGCTTGCGGCGGATATCGGCCATCCGGAATCGTGCCGTTTGGAGCGGTGCCGATTCGAGCGGTGCCGATGCGCACGACTCGGACGGCTGCGCGGACGGAATCGCGTGCATTCAACCTCCCACTGTCGATAGATTCGTTGTCGTGCCGGTCTCGCCCGCATGCAGGCCGTGACCGAGCGCCTTGAGCCCGAGTTGCCCGAGCAATCGCGCGACCAGGGTGTCGTGATCGTCGTCCGATTGCAGTAGTGGACGCAGCGGAATGCCGACGTTGCCGAACAGGCACAAGCGAAGATCGCCGGCCGACGTCACTCGCAGGCGGTTGCAACCGGCGCAAAAATCCTTCGAATAGGGCGCGATCACGCCGATCCGTCCGGCGTAGTCCGTATGCGCGTACTCGCGCGCCGGGCCGGCATCGGCCGCGCGCGGCATGAGTCGCCAGCCGTCCGCCTCCAGCGTGCGTTCCAACGTGTCCGCGCGCACATGATGCCGGGCGAAATACTCGCCGTTGTCGCCGGTGCGCATCAGTTCGATGAACCGCAAGGTCAGCGGACGTTCGCGCAGATAGTCGAACCACGCCGGCAGTTGGTCGTCGTTGAGATCGCGCAGCAGCACCGCATTGAGCTTGATCGCAGCGAAGTCCAGCGACAACGCGCGTTCGACCCCGGCGAGCAGATCATCCAGACGATCGTGCCCGGTGATCCGTGCGAAGCGTTCGCGATCCAGCGCGTCGACGCTGACGTTGAGATGGGTCAAGCCCGCCTCGCGCCAGCCCTCCACGCGGCGATGCAACAGACACCCGTTGGTGGTGAGTCCGATCTTGTCGATGCCGACGGTGCCTGCGGCGGCAGCGATGATATCGGCCAGATCCTTGCGCAGTGAAGGTTCGCCGCCGGTGATCCGCAGTTTGCGCATGCCGACTGCGGCGAAGGCGCGCAGCAGGCGCGCAATCTCGTCGAGCTCAAGCGCCGCGGGCCGCCCGGGAATGGCGCGATAGCCGCCCGGCAGACAGTAGCTGCAGCGGAAATTGCAGGCTTCGATGACCGAAAGCCGCAGATAGGGAAACGTCCGGCCGAACCGGTCCTCCAGCACACGCATATCGTTGGTCGCTCCTTTCCAAAAACGGGCGGCGCGGCCGTTTCCAACCGTACCGGGTGGCCAGAATCGCTTCGGACCACGGACGCCAGCCATGCCCTGTGGGCGAAGGTCTGGCGCCTCGGAGTGTCGCCGCGCCGAAGCGCGAGCGACACGCACAGGCTAGGGGGCCACCGATACGCGCGCCTTGATTCGTGTCAAACGGGCGGGGATCGCCTCGCCAGCCCGCCCGACTGTCTTCGGTCCCACTTGACCCGGATCAGGGGCGGTTCCCCACCTCCTGCGGAGAATGTCATGTCCGCCGCGCCCTCGAGAGAGCCGCAAGAATGTCCAACGACACGTCCCCATGGCCCTTGGTCTATTCCTGCTCCGGTTGCTCCAGCGCGGCGCAGATGGCGAACCGGCTCGCCTTGCGTCTCGATCGCGAGGGCATCGTGGAAATGTCCTGTATCGCCGGTGTCGGGGGCGGCGTACCGGGTCTGGTGAAGACTGCCCGGGCGGGGCGGCCGATCCTGGCGCTGGACGGCTGCCCGATGGCCTGCGTCGCGGCCTGCCTCGCCAATGCCGGCGTGCGCGCGGACGCGCATCTGGTGCTGTCTGCCTTCGGGGTCAAGAAGACCAAGCGCACCGATCCAGACCCCGACGAAACCGAGCGGATCTACCGCGGGCATGTCCTGCCCGCAGCGCGGGCGCTCGCCAGCCCAGGTTGAATCGGGCGGATCGAGCAGAACGACGTCCCCGTATGCGATCAGTTTGCCGGTTCGGCCAGCAACTCCGCGATCTGGCGTTCGAGGAACGCGAAATAACCGGCCAGATAACTGTCGCCTTGGCTGCCATCGAGCAGGAAGGGGTGCATCAAGGTATGGCGCAGCACCACGAGCCTGTCGCCTTCCTCGTCGCCCTCGATCAACGCATCGCCAGCGAATCCCAGCGCCCCCAGAATTCGCCCGCTGTCGTCCGCGCCCATCGCGTCCGGCTTGAGTGTAGTAATCGAGCCGAAGTATTCGCCCAGCTGCAGCGGTTTGTCCGGATCCGCACTCAGTCGACCATGCAGGCGGCGCATGAACCGGTTCATCACCCGCGGATCGGTGTTGCCGCACGGGTTGATGGCCAGGCAGACCAAATTGCTGTCCGGCGCGAACGGCACCAACGCCAGGAACTGCCGCCGGTTGCGCTCGACGAACGCCTGCGCTTCGGCGAGGAAGGCCTCGGTCGAACGGATGCTCTGCGCCTGCAGTCGACCAAAATTCGCGTGATCCAGCGGCAAGGTGCGATGCACGACATATACCGCAGCGGCGTTCGCGCCGGGTTTCGAGCCTTCCGGAATGTAGCGCCCGAGCTGGCGATGGCGCGCGAAGAAATCGCCGTCGTCGCGCTCCGAAAATACGTAATCCGCGGACTCCGCAAGTAGCCCGATCGCACGCTGATCGCGGCAGACGAACGCACCCGAGCCGTAAGGCAGGTAGCCGAGCTTGTGCGGGTCTATGGTCACCGAATCCATCCGCGCCAGCGCGGCGATCGCGGCATGCACCGACGGCGAGGGGAAGTGCGCGAACTCCCGCCCGACCTCGTCGGCCCCGCGCAGGCGACCATCCTCTTTACGGAACAGTGTGCACAGATATCCGCCCCAGGCAGCATCGGCGTGCAACGCAAAGCCCAGCCCCTGCGCCTGCATCCGTTCACGCAGGTCGGCGAGCGCATGCAGCGGGTCGATCGTGCCGAACTCGGTACTGCCCAGCACGCCCACCGCCATCAGCACCGGCTGACGTCGCCGCAGGCAATCGTCCAAGGCGTCGGCCAGCGCGTCGATGTCCAAACGCATCGCGCGGCCAGGAATCAGCCGCAAGCGATCTCGGCCCAGACCGAGCATCTTCGCGCCTTTGCTCCACGAGTAGTGGGCGGTCGCGGGCGCGAACACCAGCGGCGGCGCCAACGCAGGGTGTTGCTCGAAAAAATCGTGCAGACCGAGCGATTCGACCCGCGCGCGTTCGACCTGCGCGCGCCAGCGGCTGCGCTCGTGCGGCGACAAGGTCTTCAGGAACTCGCGCCAGCGATCCAGCAACGCGATCGCATCCGCATGCGCCAGATTGAATGCGTTCCAGTCGTCGCCGGGCAGTTCGTCCAGCGGCACCTTCGCCACGCACAGCGCAACCGGAAAGCATTTCAAGGCCAGCGCCAGACGTAGCCCCTGCACGTTGGCCAGCGTGCCGCCGGAGGTGAGATGACCGAATGCGCAGTCGGCGCGCATCGGATCGCTCGGGTATCCGATCATCGCCGCCAGTTGCAGACCGGCCTTCAACTCCAGGTCGATCGTCACCGGTGCGGCTTCGGCGCTGACATTGTTGGGGTTGTAGGGCAGCGCAAGGATCTGCGCGGCCAGCCCGGGGATCAGCAGATCGCTGACCATGTGCCCGATATAGCGCGGACTATGGAACGGCACGCTGCGCTTGAGCGCCGCCGACAATCGATGCAGCTCCTGGCGAAGCCGAGATTCGAATGCGATGTAGTCGGGACGGCGGTTGGCGCCGGTCGGGATCGCCGGCGCGTCCTCGGGATGCAGATTGCGCCGCCAATACACATGGTCGCGGAGAAAACCGACTACCAGCGATTCGAGCAGATCGTCGTTCTCGGCGTAGGGGCCGAGGAAATACGGATACAGGGTCGGATCGTTCATGGCCAAACCTCAACCCGGCTTGCCGTCGAGGCGCGGCGTGAGGTAGATCCACGTCGAGCGCAGCACCCACGGCAGGAATACCAGTACCCAGGCGACCGCGCTCGCGCGCCACCACCGCGACGGGTCCGGCATCAGTTCGCCGAACACCCGCGCAAGCGCGACCAGATGCATGCCGACGAACGTGAAACCCGCGATCCGTCCCAATTGCAGCGGACGGCCCGAATGGCCGGCGGTCACCCGCGTGGCCATCGCGACCAGCAGCGTACCGAAGAAGCCGACGGCCAGCGCATGCAGCGGCGCGCGGCCGAGCGACAGATCGGCGCCGATCAGGATCGACAGGCTGTCGACCGCGTACAGCATCATCGCCAGCGGCAACCACAGAAAACCCGCGAACAGCGCGATCAGCAACGGCGGCGCCTTCGCCCGCGGCCACCAGCGCCACAGAAGATGCGCGAACAGCGCGGCCAGCGCGAGATCGACCGGCCATCGCCAAGCGGGGAATCCCACGAGTTCGATCGCCAGATGCGCGGCGATGCCGAACCACATCGCTCGCAGCGCCCAATCGGGCCGATAGGGGCGATAGCCGGGCACCGCATTACCCGCGAAAAACGGAAACACACGATGCGCAACGGTCACGTAGACCGGCATCAGCAACCCGAACGCGGCGATGCGGATTGCGAGGTATTGCCAGTCGGGCCGCCCGCCATGCAGTCCGAATCCGAAAGCCAACACGCCGAATAAGCCGATCGACAGCGCGAGATACGTCGAGCACACATGCCAATCGCGCGCGCGAGCACGCAGTACCCAGGTTCCGAGCACCGCCATTCCCGCGAACCAGCCGGCCGCGGTGTTGAACCACCCCACCGACAAAGCCAGCATCGAACCGGACCATGCCGCGACCAGTGTCAACGCCTGTCCAGATAACAGTGCCAACCCCACCGGCAAGTAATGCCAACGCGTGGCCTCGCGCTGCGCCATCCAGCGTGGGTAAACGGTCAACAGGAAGCCGAACATGAAGGTCGGCAGCACCTGGTACTGCATCAGGAACCCGTGCAGCCAGGGCGAAGGCACTCCGGCAGGCGCCACGAGTGAGCGCCCGGTCAGATGCATCCACCACCACAGCATCGATGCAAGCAGATTGGCCGCTCCGATAAAGAACAGCAACCGATGCGGTGCCGCGGACAGTGGGGGCCAACGCACGGTCTTCGAGGGCGGCAATGTGGCGGGGTCTCGCATGGCCTTACCTGAGTCGCTCGGGTGGCGACATCTTGGGGCGGGGAATGTGCTTGCATCCATGATCTAGATCAGGTCCGGCATTCCCGCGTCCCGACTCACCTGAAATGAGGCGAATGATGGTCGGCCCCATGTGGCGGCTCGGTCCTCAGAGGTCCGTTGGCTTCAGTGGGTGTCTTGAGAGTCTCGTCAGCCTGCGCCGGATGGCGTTGCGCAGGGGCGATTTCAACTCCTGCGCAAAGCCTGTACGTCGGGTGTCAGGACGTCGCGGCACGACATTCCCCAATGCTTGGCTTTACTGTGAAACAGCGCGTTCATGCGGTCTTCGGATCCACGACGCTCACACTGCAACGCCCATGCTCACCATGACCCTCACCATCGAACGCACACCGCGCATCGTCCAGTTTCGGAGAAAAGCGCTGCACGTCGAAGAACTCGGCGTGCGTCTCCCCTTCGCGTGCAAACCCGACAGCCTGCGCGAGATGTGCGCCACCGGCGAACATCGCATCTACATCACCGAAACGGTCGAACTGACCATCGCGGAGTTCGATGCCTTTGCGGGGGACTTGACCCGGCCGCAGCCGTGGCTCGCCGGCAAGGGCGGAGACGTCGCCGACGGCTGCCTGTGCATCGAAGTTCACGCGCCCGGCCGCCCCTACCTCTACGTCGATCCCTCGGGTGGCGACTACGCACGCTACGTGGCGCGTCTGGGGTGACCGAACAGCCTCGAAAAGAAGCCGGGCAGGGCTTGGCTTCTTCCCCGAACAGCGCGTACATGCGACCCCCGACACGGAATTCGAACCAATGACACTCGCCCCCTCCCGCAAGGCCCGCAAGCCCGTCAAGGAGTTCTATCTCGCCTCCCTGCTCGTGCGCGTCCCCGGTCGACGTGGCCGCCACGCATGGCGGCGCGAAGTCCTGCGCGCACGCACACCCCGCGCACTCCTGCGCCAGATTGACGGTCGCAAGCACTTCGCTTACGCCAGTAATGGGATCGAGGTGGTGCGGATCGAACTGATCGAGGCCGGCGATCTGCTCCTGGCACCGATTGCGGACGGCGCGCAGGTCGAGCCGCTCGATGATCTGCTCGCGCGTATCGCCGCGAATCCGACCGGACTCGTGTGGTGAAGGAGAACGACATGACGATCTCCACATTTCGCAACGCGCAAGACCTGTACCTGCGGATCGCAAGGCAGCGTTTCGGCATCGACGTCGAAGCCGCCGCGACCTCCGGCGACCCTGCCGAAATCGCGCGCGTCCAAACCCTGCTCGATGCGCTCGCCGAAGCCTACGAGCTCGGCTTCGAGGATGGCGAACACTACGTCACCAGCAACGATGTGCCGCTGGAGGAGTGCGTCACGACGCTCGATACCTCGTTCCTGCTCGCGATCCATCGCGGCGACGCCGATCTGCGTGCCCACTTCATTGCCGAGATCGCACGCCGGGCCGGAACCGGAAGCGACCCGCTCGTGGCCTTCGCGCCGCCGCTGCACGAGCAACGCGACTGAACGTCGGGGTGGACTCAGGGCAGTGATCTGTACGACGCCTGTCCCGGCGCCCATCCTGGAGAATGTGCGCTTGGCTTCACGCGCACACATCGCGCTCATGGATGCACACACACAAGGACGCCTTGCATGAACACCGACACCTCACGCCCCGATCTGGAAACCCGCAACGCCTTGCGCCACGGTGCCAGCGCGCTCGCGCACATGCGCGAAGCCTTGGAAGCGGCAGCGCTGGCGATATCGCGTTACGAAGAACAGTATCGAGAGGCGGCGGATCTTGGGCAGAACACCAAGGTGCTGAACTGGGCGATCAACCACGTCTGCACCAGCGTCCTCGGCAACGTGCGCATCGACCTCGCCGCCGATGCGCAGGCCGAGTTGAACGCCATCGCCAAGCGGACGGAAGAGGCATGAATGCGGTTCGCACGGCCTTGGGCAGCACGCGCGATCCGCTCGAAGCGATCCGCGCACTCGACGCACGCCTCCCACTGCCGATGCAGAACGCGGATCTGCACCTGCTCGCCGCCGTGCGCGGCGACCTCGCGCGGCGATAGCACGGCGAAGGCGCGGACGAGGCCGAAGACCGTCCCTGACGCCACCCGGAAGGTCCTACGGCGCGCACCGTGGCGTCCTGGTCGGCACCGGGGCGGTGTCGGCCGATCACTCGCGGCGGGGGGCACGCCCCCCGTAGCGCGCACACGCGCCGACCGGCGATGCCGTACCGAACCTGTCTGGCATTCCATCGACACGTCCTGCGCTTGGCTTCACCGCCGAACAGCGCGTTCATGCCGTCACGCAGCGCATGGCGCGTCGCGAATCCACACCTACGGGAATTCAATCATGAGCAAGCCATCGGAACGTTGTCGCCGCGTCATCGCCCAGATCGCAGAGAAGCATCTCGGCTTGTCCACCCTCGAAGAGCGAGGCGCGGATCGGCTGGATTTTCAGGAATTGTCGGTCGCCTCGATTCGTGCCGCGCTCGAAGCGGCTTATGCGGCCGGCGCCGCGTCGGCGGCGGCCAAGGCGGTGCGCGCATGACCGCGCGCATCTCGCAGGATGTCGACCGCGATCTGGCCGAAGCATTCCAGACCTTTGATACGCGCTTCCTGGTGGCAATCCATCACGGCGATGTCGATGTCGTGAAACTTGCGCGCGAAGAGCTGATGAATCGAGGGCTCAACGGCGACGGCCGCCGGGTTGGGTTCGCCAAGGCCGGGGAACTGTTCGGCATCTAGCATCGCTCGCCAGCACTGCAAGTGCCGGCGACAACTCGGAGTTGGCATACGCCTCGGCACGGAACCCCGTGTCGGGGCCATGCTTGTTTGCGGGGCTTGAGGGGTCGAAGTCGAGTGTGGGTTGAGATGCCGAATTGTAGCTGGAGCTAATCCGCTGCGTGGCAGTGCTCCTCGTGGTGCATCCGTCCAGTGACTCTACGGATGAAGACATCGCGGGCATTCGACCAATCGTTAGAAAAGCAGCCAATAGACTTGGCTTTTATCCAAAAAAGCGCGTCTATATGTCCACGCCGAATCAGGAGGAAACATCAAGCGTCACTGGCCGATAGCGCGTAGGAGCCGGCAGGTGCGCCGCCATCAGAATCAAATGCCGACAAACACCGTACATGCGGGCGGCCGAGGTGCTGTAACACCCCGGCCGCCCTGACCACCACCGTTCATCTGGAGAACGACAATGGCTGCAAATACTCTATCAGGCCCGATTCGGGTCGAACATCGTTCGCCTCGCTCGGCGGCTTCTGGCACTCCAGGAGCGCGCCCATGAGCGACACCACGCGCGAAATGCCGTTCCGTGAGATCCCTGCCGAACAGCGTCCCTTGCTGATGGTCGCCAGTGGCGTCGAAACTGCCACCGCCCTGCGAGAAGCAGGTGATCTTGAAGATGCCGTGCGCCGCCTGCTGGTGATTGGCACGGAAACCGGCATCGACGGCAGCTTGGCCTACCTGTGCGAATTTGCGTTGGAAATTGCTGGCGCACTCCGCAGATCAACAACCGACGATTGACCGATCCACTGGATGTTGGCCAACCCCATCATCGCCTAAATCGCAGATTGTCGTTGTGACACTGCATCGCTCCAAGTTGGGTGCTTGCGGAGACCGGCCGCCACAGTGACACTGGCGGCTGGTTTGACGACCCCCGCAGGCCCTGTGCCTCGTCCCCACGACTGCGATCCCTCTCGCATGACAACCGCCCAGCGTCGCACGGAGATGTCCGGGCTACTGGCGCTTGTCCCGCATCGTTCGTGTTCTTGGAAAGTCGATGTGAGGCACAGTACGTCATTCTGGCGACTGCTGTTCAACGAGGCCGAACAGGTACGGAGGCTGTTCCGGCGATTTGCCCAGGTTGGCTCGCTGATGAAGGTGGTGCGAGAGGCGCGTGCGCGCGGTTGGCGCAATAAGGACTGGACGACGACGTCCGGGCGGCAGCAAATCGGCAAGATGCACGATCGCAGTTCGCTGCAAGAGTTCTTCCATTGCGGGACATATCTCGACGAATTGAAGAGACGACATCAGTACTTCGAGGGGACGCATGCGCCGATCGATCCTGCCCCCGCTTCACGGACACTCGGATAGGCGATTCAATATCACCATCCGAGGCGGACGCAATGCTCAAGGTTGCTTCAGCACAAGAGCTGTTGGACGAGCCTCGGGGGCTTGATGAAGTCGTAGTTTCCATTAGGCTCGCTGGCGCTTCTGCGATAATCGCTTATGCAGCCATTGAAATCACGGAACCCCTCAAATCTCGCTAGAAGTGTACGGATCGCGAGGGAGCAATCCATTAGGGTGCTTGGCTGGAACCAATAGGACTGCAGTTGATCGGCGAAGGGCGGCCGTACGCCACTTCCGCGCTGGAGACGGCACTCTGGTTCATGGGGGGGCAAGCGACCGCCCACCTCACCCCAGCGCCGCTGGTTTCCACCGATGCGGCAACAGCTCGCAGATGTTCTTGTCCATGGTCGTCGGCAGTCGGGTGAGTACATCGGTCAACCAAACGTGCGGACAGCGGCCGTTGGCCTTGGCGGTCGCCAGCAGGTCTATGATCGCGGCCGACATCCCCCTCCCCCCCCCGGATTTGAGGAGTGGTCGGATCTGGAGTCGTCGCCGTGTCAGGATTATTGTCGCTTTTCTGTCGTAGAGCCCAGCCCAGCGATAGGTGGAGCAAACCAGTCAGTACTCTATAGTTCGTAGCGGAGCTATCAAAGGCCATTCGCACCACCTGCCCGGATTCAGCGGCAGAACGCTGCAGTGCGTGAGACTGCAGTCTTCGCTACTGTAGGCACTCTACATTCCAGCAAAGTTCCGCCTTAGGCCAACCGGGGCTCAATTTAGACAGGGCATGGATAGCAGCAGCCACGAACACAGCCGAGCCTATGTCCTGGCCCGCCAGCAGAATCCTGCCTGGCAGCTGCTGGCCTCGCGCCGTGCGCCGCTGGTATTGGGTTGCCTGCAGTCGCTGTTCGAGGACAGCCAGGACGGCGTCGACTTCGATGATGCCCAGCAGGCACTGTCCGAAATTCTGGCCGGGCACGCCGGACTGAGCGAGTTCGACATCGACGGCGATCCTACGGTGCTGGCCCGGAAGGAACTGCGGTCGTGGATTCGTCGTGCATTGGTCGTCGAACGCGAGGGGCGACTGTACGCCACGGATGCGCTGGAAACCGCGTTGCGGTTCGCGGGCGCACTGGACAGCCGGATGATGACCTCGACCGCTTCGCGTCTGGCTGTGGTGCAGCGCGAGATCGAGCGGCTGGAAGCGCGGCTCAACCCCGACCCGCAGAGCCGTGCCGAGCACCTACGCCGGCAGATCGCCGACCTGCAACGCCAGCTCGAAGAAGCCGAAGCCGGGCGCATCGAGGTCGCGAACGCTCAGGAGGCGACCGAAGGCATCCGTGAGTTGTACACGCTGGCGACCAGCCTGCGTGCCGACTTTCGCCGCGTGGAAGACTCCTGGCGCGATGCCGATCTGCAGCTGCGCCATGCCATCGTCAACGAGGGCTACCACCGCGGCGCGATCGTTGACACGCTGCTCGACGGTCACGACACCCTGCTTGAAACCGCCGAGGGCCGGGTCTTCCAGGCTTTTCACCAGCAGTTGCAGCAGGAAATCGAATTGGATGCGATGAAGCGCCGCCTGCGCATCATCCTGCAGCACCCAAAGGCCAGAACGGCGCTGACCCCTGCCCAGCAGGTGGATATGCGCTGGCTGGTGATGCGGCTGGTGAAGGAATCGGCCTCGGTCATCCGCACACGCTCGCGCAGCGAGCGCGATGTCCGCAGTTTTCTGCGCACCGGTCTGGCGGCGGAGCATCATCGGGTCGGACAACTGCTCAATGAAGTCTTCCGGTATGCTCAAGCGGTGGACTGGAGCGCAGCCTCCGTCCGCCGACAGCCCAGTTGCCTGCCGCCACTGGCCGTTGTCTGCGGCGGTTTGCCGTTGGTCGAACGGCTGCGCTTCAAATCCTTGGATCAACAGGCCCTGCGAGACCTGGACTTGCAGCGTATGGCGGGGGACATCGACCAGATCGAGGACGAATTCTGGTCGTCGTTGGACAGTCTCGACCGGGAGGCGCTAGTCCGCGATACCGTGGAGGTCATCCGGGCCAGCGAAACACCCCTGAGCCTTAACGATCTCGCCGAGCGGCTACCGCCGACCCACGATCTGGAAACCCTTGCGCTCTGGCTGGGGATGGCACGGGAAGCAGCCTGCGTCGTCGGCGCCGAACGCGAAACGCTGGAGGTCGCGATCCGGCCTTCCTCCGATCAGAATCTCGCCTCCGCAGACGAGCGCGGCCTGCGCTTTCAGGTGCCGTTGATTTCACTTGATCCCGTCGCCTTCGAGCATTTCGAATGGGAACCTTGACATGAGCACCGGTGCGGAAGGCGTCGACACCAACATCAACGAGAATGCGATTGACAGCGACGATCGCACGATCGCGTCGCGCCAAGCGAGCGGGAACGCGGCACCCACTGAGAATTCCGACATCACCGCTGCCGTGCGTGCCACAATTCTCGAACTGATGAAGTACGGTTTGCTGGAAGAGTCGAGCAAACCCAATCTGTATCGCAACGCCTTGCTCTATCGCAGTCAGGTGGATCAGGTGCTCAGCTCGCTGGAGCTGGCATTGCGGATCGACGAGATTCGTGGCCTGGCGTTCATCGCGGTGAATGCCTCACCCGATCAGGAGGATGATGAGTGGTCGCATCCCCTCGTGCGCAAGCAGCGCCTGACGCTGGAGCAGTCGCTGCTTGTTGCGATTCTGCGCCAGCAGTTCGTCGCCCATGAAGTCGAAGCCGGCGTCGGTGCCAGCGACGCCCGGGTCGCGCTTGAGGATCTGATTCCGCATCTGCAAGCCTATCTGGGCGATCTGGGCAGCGAAGCTCAGGAGAAGCGACGCCTGTTGACCTTGCTGGAGCAACTCAAGGGGCACGGCATCGTGTCTGATGTCGATCAACAGGAACGCGTCACTATCCGCCCAATCATTGCGCATCTGGCCAATCCCGAGAACCTCGCCAATCTGATTCAAGCGTTGCGCGACGCCGCAGGCAGTTCGAGTATGCAAAGCTCATCGGGCGAAGAGATCGACGCATGAGCATGGCCCCACTAGCTGCCGCAGACTCACAGACGTCGTCGGGCAGTTACGTCCTCACCCATCTCGATCTCTATGACTGGGGCGCCTTCGGCGGTCGGCATAGCGCGGAGATCGATCTGGCCGGTACCGCGATTATCGGCCCGACAGGCAGCGGCAAGACCACGCTGGTCGATGCGCTGATGACGCTGCTGGTGGCCAGCCCCCGCTACAACTTGGCTTCGACCGGCGGCCATGAGAGCGACCGAGACCTCGTGTCTTACGTCCGTGGCGTCTCCGGTGCGGGCAACGATGGCGGCGGTAACGAGCATATCGCCCGAACCGGCCCGGTCGTGACTGCGATCTCCGCGCGTTTCAGCGATGGCGATGCCGTGGTGCGTATTGGCGGTCTATTCTGGTTCGACGGTACAAGCTCGGCACTAGCCGATCTCAAGCGTCGCTGGCTCTTTTGCCTGAGTGACACGCCAACCTTAGACGAATGGTTAGAGACACATCGGGAATCCGGTGCGCGTGGGCTGAAGGAATTGGAGCGAGCCTCTCCGGGCCTGAAGATTTACGAGGCGAAACAAGCTTTCCTGTCGCGGCTACGCAGTCATTTCGATGTCGGCGACAATGCATTCGACCTGCTGAATCGTGCGGCCGGCCTCAAGCAGCTCGATAGCATCGACAAGGTTTTCCGTGAGTTGGTGCTGGATGATGCATCGGCCTTTGGCGATGCGGGCAAAGTTGCGGAGGAGTTCGATACGCTCGCCGGCATCCGTCAGGAACTCGAAACCGCTCGCAAGCAACGCGACACATTGCTGCCGATCGAAAAAGGATGGATCGATCACCAGGAAGCGATCGCGAAGCTGGACGAGCACAGCACCTTGTTGTCGCTGCTGCCGGCATGGTTTGGCGAACACGCCATCGCCCTGTGGCAGTACAAAGCGGAGAGCGAAAAAGCCGAATTACTCAAGCAGCAGCAACAGGCCGGCACACTGGCCGAGCAGTTATCTCGCGCCATCGCCACCGAACAATCCCTGCAAACACGCTACCTACAGGCCGGTGGGCAACAGATCGAGGAATTGCGCCGACATCTCTCCCTGCAGGAAGACAAACTCAAGGGACGCCAGCGTGAGGCAGCACGTTATCAAGCCTGGGCTGCCAGTCTCGGTCTGAATCAGACGCTGACGCTGACGGCATGGCAGGAGAATCAAGCGGCGATCGAGCAACGTCATAGCGGAGAAAGCCAACGCTGGTCGGAACAACAGCAGGCAGCATGGGAGGCAGGCGCCAAGCAACAGGGGCTGCTTGCTGAACGTGACCAGATCCAAAAGAAACTCGATGAGGCAAAAAAGCGTCCGAATTCCAATATTCCCGGTGATCAGCATGAATTTCGAGCACTACTCGCGCAGCATCTCGGCCTGGATGAAGACGCATTGCCCTTCGTTGCCGAACTGATTGAGGTTCAAGCGGAGCAGTCGCAGTGGCGCGGCGCGATCGAACGCGCGATCGGCAGCGAGCGCCTGCGTGTGCTGATCGCACCCGACCACGCGCCCGCGGCCCTGGCCTGGATCAATGCCCGCGACAATAAGCTGCATGTACGCCTGCGCGTCGCCGAGGCGCGCTCTGAACAAGCGCAGTTCTTCAGCGATGGATTCACTCGCAAGCTCAATTTCAAGGCGCATCCGCATCGTGAGGCATTGAAGCACCTACTCGCCGGCATCGACCGACATTGCGTGGCCGATGTCGAGACGCTACGTCGGACACCGCATGCGGTGACCGTCGAAGGCCTGATGTCCGGCCGCAGCGGTTACTTCGACAAACAGGACCAGAAGTCCATCAAAGACGAGTGGATGACCGGTTTCGACAACCGGGACCAACTCGCGCGGCTTACACAGGCGCTTGCCGCCGCGATGGAACGACATGCGGTCAGCCTGCACGAAAAACGAGATGCCGAAGCGCTAGCCGAGGGTACTCGTAAAAGTCTCGAATTGTTGAGCAGATTGCAGGAGGTCGTGTTCGAGCACATCGATGTTCCTGGCGCACAGGAAGAATTCGATCGGCTGCAGGCACAGCTGGTAGAACTGACCGCACCCACCTCCGACGTCGAGCAGGCGCGAAGCGCGTGGGAAGCCGCCAGAGGGCAGACCCAAGCCCTTCAGAGCGATCAGGTCACGCTCAAGACCCGGATTGCACTCCTCGACAACGCCATCCAACAAGCGAATTCCGTAATCGACCGCATCCGCAAACGCATCGGCGACGGTCTGGACGAGGCTCAGAAGTCTCTGGCAGCCGAGCACTTGAAAAAACCGCAAGCTGAAAATGTGTCTGAGTTCGATGATCTGGAGCGTCGGGAAACTGACCGCATTCAGTCGCAGATCAAGACACTGTCCGAACGTCGAAACAAGATCGAGCGCCAACTCGTCCGCGACATGAGCGATGCAAAGAAGGAGGACACAGGCGCCTTGTCCGAAGCCGGAACGGAATTGCAAGATGTGCCCGCCTATTGCGAACGCCTTCGCCTACTCAGCGAGGAAGCGCTGCCCGAGAAGCTCGGCCGGTTCTTGACCTATCTCAATCAGTCGTCGGACCAGGGTGTTACCCAGTTACTGAGTGGGATCGACAACGAGGTGGCGGTGATCGAGGACCGCATCGCCGACCTCAATGCGACCTTGGAACGGGTCGACTTCCAACCCAGCCGCTACCTGCGTCTGGAGCCGCAGCGGGTCGAGCACGAAAGCCTGCGCACGCTGCAACAGGCACGGAAGCAGCTGCGCTCGGCCCAGCTCAAGGACGATCAAGGCGAAAGCCATTACCGCGCGCTGTTCGAGCTGGTGGGTCTGCTCCGCGACGCGGTAGAGCGTCGCAAGACGCAGGGCGCACAGGCGCTGCTGGACCCACGCTATCGATTGCAGTTTGCGGTCTGGGTGATTGAACGCGACACCGGGAAAGTCATCGAAAAACGCACCAGCTCTCAAGGCGGAAGCGGCGGCGAGAAAGAGATCATCGCCAGTTACGTGCTCACCGCATCGCTGAGCTACGCACTCTGTCCGCGCGGTCGTCAACAGCCGTTATTCGCCACGATCGTGCTCGACGAGGCGTTCTCGAAAAGCTCGCAGGCCGTGGCCGGCCGTATCATTCGTGCGCTGGCAGAGTTTGGTCTGCACCCGCTGTTCGTCACGCCGAACAAGGAACTGCGCCTATTGCGCGAGCACACCCGTTCGGCCATCGTCATTCATCGCAGGGGCACACAGGCGACAATGACATCGCTGAGCTGGGAAGCACTGGAAGTCCATGCGCGCAATCGGATGGAGCGACAGGGACGCGGCGATGAAGTCGCCTGAGGCCGTCGCAATTCAGCTTGCCCGGCAGTGGCATAGCGCGGACCGGCGGGAGCATTTCCTGCTCGATCCAAAGGCGTGGCCGCGACGAGTCGCCATCGGTGGCCCATCGCCTTCGGTGTTCACTCAGCACACGGCAGCGGTGCGCGAGCACATCGCGCGCTGGCGGGCCGTCGCTGTGGGCGAGGTGCAGTGGCAGGACATCGCGTTCCGTAGTGCGGCCGAGCCGGTTTCATTGCCGCATCAGTGGTTGCTCGGCTCGCCGGAAGAATGGGCAGAGGCCTCGGGTGACGCCCAGGTGCAACTGGAACTGCAACGGCTTCGATACCTGCTGGAGCGTGTGAATCCGTGTTTCCATTCGCTGCTGATCCGGCAGCGTGCTCTTTGGCGCGATCGCAACGACGACGAGATCGTCCAGGCGACTGCTCTGGCGTTCGCCCTTGAACCCGGCATCGCTGCCGGACGACCGCTGCGCGCGCTGGCTCTGGCCGGTATCGACAGCAAGTTCATGGAGCGGCATCGCGCCCTCGTCACCGCCCTGCTCGACATTCGATTCGATGGGCAGGCATCGCAGATCGGGCTTAACAGCTTTCTCGATGCGGCCGATGAAGGCGAGCATTGGCTTCTCGTCGTACCGTTGTCGCCTGGGCTGTTGCCCTTCGCGCAGCAGCGGGTGCGAGCGAGCGAATTGCGTGATTCGCCGCTGCCGGCAAGCCGCATTCTTCTGATCGAGAACGATCGCTGCCTTCATCTCTTGCCTACATTGCCGGGCACCATCGCCGTGCTCGGCTCCGGCCTAGATCTTGCCTGGTTACGTGCAGATTGGTTGTACGAACGCAACGTGGGCTACTGGGGCGACATGGACACATGGGGTCTGCGCATGCTGGCGTGCGCCCGCACGCTACAACCTCACCTGACACCGCTGCTGATGAACCAGGCCTTGTTCGAGCGCTTTTCTGGAACACTCGCAGTACCTGAGCCGATAACTGCCGGTTTTATGCCACCGGATGGACTGCACGATTCGGAGCGGACGTTCTACCGTTACCTTCTTGCGCAAGCCAAGGGGCGATTGGAGCAGGAGTTCCTGCCTGCCGATATCGTCTCACATGCCTTGTCTGAGTGGACGTAAGCGAATCTCTATGGAGTAGGGGTTAAGCCGAGTACGCTGCGCTTCGATACAGCAGCGTAATTATGCTGGGACACTGCCCGCTGGTTTGACATTCCAGCGGAGCAACCCTTGACTCCTTCCAACCTCCACGACCCGGCGCGTATGACAGCGCCACAGCGACGCACAGAGGCCACCGCCCTCTTGGCCTTGGGCCTGTACCGCCTACGCGGCGGCAACGCGCACGGCGACGCCGTCGGCGTAGCCTCTCCGGTTGGTCTTGGCTTTGGCGCGACACAGCGCGTCCATGTGGACTCCACCAACCGGAGTCCACAGGTATGACGCAAGAATCTTCACCCACCGCGGCGGCCGCACCGATGGCCGCTCGCATCGCGAGCTTGGCCGACTGGCCGTGGAGCGACCTCGCGAAGGAATGGCATCGGCTATTCAGCGTTGACCCGCCCGTCTCAAATCGGCGCTTCGTCGAAAAGCGAATCGCACACCGCTGGCAGGAAATCGAGTTCACCAAAACGAATCGCACCCTCCTTGATCGTAACCGTCGACGCATCGACGAGTTGGTCGCAACCGGTACGTTGACGCGACACCGGGTCGGCACGGTGCCGGTCGCCGGTACGGAGCTGGTGCGCCTCTACGCAGGCATCGAGCATCGCGTGCAAGTGCTCGCAGATGGCGAGTTCGAGTACGCAGGCGCGCGCTACCGCAGTCTCTCAATGATCGCCCGAAAGATCACCGGCACCCAGTGGTCGGGGCCTCTGTTCTTCGGCTTGCGCAAGGGAGGCCGTCGATGAGCGCCGTTGCCCCCAAGCGCCTCCGCTGTGCGGTCTACACGCGCAAGTCAACGGAGGAGGGATTGGATCAGGAGTACACCTCCATCGATGCGCAGCGCGACGCTGGCGCAGCCTGCATCGCCAGTCGCCGCGCCGAGGGCTGGATTCCAGTCGCCGACGATTACGACGACGGCGGCTTCTCGGGCGGCACCCTGGAGCGCCCGGCCCTGCGACGACTGATCGCTGACATCGAAGCCGGCCAGATCGATATCGTCGTCGCTTACAAGATCGACCGCCTGAGCCGCTCGCTGTTCGACTTCGCCGAACTCGTCAAAGTGTTCGACAAGCACGGCGTGACCTTCGTGTCAGTGACCCAGCAGTTCAACACCACCGACGCGATGGGCCGGATGCTGCTGAACATCCTCTTGACCTTCGCGCAATTCGAGCGCGAATTGACGGCCGAGCGTATTCGGGACAAGTTCGTCGCCAGCAAGAAGAAAGGACTGTGGATGCACGGCATCCCGCCGCTCGGGTACGACGTCGTCGATCGGCGGCTCGCGATCAATGAAGCCGAGGCCGAACAAGTCCGCACGATCTTCCGCCGCTTTGTCGCGTTGGGGTCGATCCTGAAAGTGGTGCAGGAGATCCGCACGCGCGGCTGGTGCAACAAGACGTGGACGACCAAGGCCGGGCGGACGCTTGCGGGCCAGCTCCACGACAAGAGTTCGGTCCACAAGATTCTGCACTGCCGGACCTACCTCGGCGAAATGAAGCACCGCGACCAGTACTTCGAGAACACGCATGCGGCAATCATTGAGCGCGCCCTGTGGGACGAGGCGCACGCCCTGCTGGAGGTCAACGGCCGTGTCCGGGCAGGCGCCTCGCGCCGGGGCAAGGTGGAGTTCCTCCTGAAGGGCCTGCTGACCGGCCCCGACGGCCGCGCCCTGTCGCCGTGGCACACGACCAAGGCCAACGGCCGCACCTACCGCTACTACCTGAGCACGCGCGACACGCACGAGGGGCCGGGCACGTCGGGCCTGCCGCGCCTGCCGGCCGGGGAACTGGAAGGGGCTGTCGTCGCGCAACTGCGGCGGGTGTTGCGGGCGCCCGAGATGATCGAGGCGATGATCCCGCAGGCGGTGGCGCTCGACCCGAGCCTGGACGAAGCGCAGGTCACGGTCGCCATGACGCAGGTCGACCGGGTGTGGGACCAGCTCTTCCCGGCTGAACAGCAGCGGCTGGTCCGGCTGCTGGTCGAACGGGTCATCGTCTCCCCAACGAACCTGGAACTGCGGCTTCGACCCGGCGGGATCGGCACCCTCGCCGCCGACGCCCGCCCGTCGGCAGGGGTGGCGGCATGAAAGGGCCGACGCTGGAGGTGTCCGGGCCGGCGGCCGAGGTGGTCGCCAGCGACGGCAGTGTGACCCTGAACATCCCGATCGCCCTCCGGCGGCGCAGCGGGCGGCGGGTCGTCGTATCCCAAGGCTCTGGGTTCGAGTCCGAAAGGCGGACTCGAACAGGCGCCACGCCGCTGCAACTGGCGCTGGCCCGCGGCCACCGCTGGCTCCGGATGCTGGAGGCCGGCGAAGCGGCCTCGATGAGCGAGATCGCCCGCCGCGAGGGGACCGATCACAGTTACGTCGCCCGGCACATCAACCTGACTCTGCTGGCCCCGGACATCATCGCCGCGATCCTCGACGAAACGCTTCCGGATGGTGTACGGTTACACAAGATTTCAATCAATCCGCCGGCGCAATGGGAGCGCCAGCGTCAAGAGTTGCTGATCCTGTGAAGGTGGACTGTTTAATTTCCTGCAGCCACTTTGCCTCGTGACGTTAGCTCGCGATAGGGTAGAAATCTCAAGCCGCTCCTTGTGGGCGGCAGTCAACCGGGAGCCATGGAGGCCGAACATCTGTCAAGGTGAGGGCAGCCGTGCGCGTAAATCCGCTATTCGCTTTTCTATCTCAATTCCTTCTGAGCCTACTTTCCCTAGCCGCAGCCTTTTGGCTCCACTACGAAGGGAAGGCAGGCGCAAGCCATTTCCTGCTTGTCTGCGTTTTTGCTGCCTTGATGTCTGCAGTCATAGGCACAAACGGCAAAGTTTCTTTGCAGGCGGTGTCCAGCGCGATTCGCTCAATGCGGAGTAGCTAATCCGCCGCGGTCGGGAACGACAGATGGTGGCGTTCCATCGATTCAAGTCCGAAGGATGAAACGAACTGGCGCCGCGCCACTGCAACCGGCGTTGGCCCGGGGCACCTTTTGCTGCGGATGCTTAGGCTCGCGCAGTCTCGTCTACGAGCGAGACTTTGCGCTGCGAAGGTGCGATCCGCAGCCACATCGTTCAACACATCAACCTGCCCCTGCTCGCTCCGAATATCATCGCCGCGATCCTCGATGAGGATTTGCCGGACGGTGTCCGGCTGCACGCACTCATGATCAACCTGCCGGCGCTCTGGGAGGAGCAGCGTCAGACACTCGGGTAAAATAGCTCTGGATCGGATTGGTGGAGACAATCGGCCGCAGGCACCAAAAGTGGAGGGGACAGCAAGAAGCGCGAGATGCCATGCGACAGTGCTTGGTCGCCAATCACATCGCTGAATCCTAATCAGCAGCACAATCGCCGCCAGATGCGAAGCAGGAGGTAAGGATGACTTGGATTGTTGAACTCAGTGGCGACCAACATAGCTTGCGCGCGCTTGAGGAATTCTTCCCGTTGGACGCAATCGTGATCGCGTCCGACGACAAGTACCGACTCGCTCCAGTGCTCTTCACCGATGTTGATGAGTACCAGGAGGTTGAGAAGATCGCCAAACAAGAAGTTGACTTGCTCAACGGATACTTGAAAGTGTTCTTGCCAAACCGCATGAGAATCGCGCTGGGCCACATCAGTCGGCACGATCCCGGCAAGCCAAAGGTGCATTACGTTTCGGTCGTAGAGAATATCGGTGTATCAGCATCCATTGTCGGGCTCAAACTCGGGGATGAAGAAGCGATCTTCATGAAGCCGGATCATGGGCCAGGCTTGCAGCAATGGCGCGAGATCGTCCGACAGGATGAAACAGTCAGAGATGTATTCGAGTACCTACAGGGGGCACTCAACGACTGGAGTAATCTGGGCAGGATCATCGAGGCGATAGAACACGATCTTGGCGGCCGCGAGAAGTTGTTGGCGACTGGATGGGCCGATTCCGAATCGCTCAAATCTTTCGGTGCTACCGCAAATAACCCACGAGTGGCGGGAGCGACAGCCAGGCATGGCGCGCGTAAGTTCGATCCGCCCAAGAAGCCGATGGAGATTCACCAGGCTAGGATCATGGTGTTGGAAGTGGCTCGACATTGGATTGTCGCCAAAATCAACGGCCGGCAGTAGACGGCCCTTCGTCGCGGGCTTGATGCCTAGCTCCGCTAACATGCCAGGGGCAGCAAGCCGCCCTACAATTGGCTAATGCACACTCTAAATGCCCTGACGCTTCGCATCGAACTGGTCGACATCCAGCCCGTCATCTTCCGGCAGGTCATCGTGCCGGGCGACATCACCTTGACGGTACTACATCAAGTCATCCAAACGGCATTTGGCTGGGGTGATTGTCACCTCCACGAGTTCACATTTGGCAAGACTCGTTATGAGCCGCCCAGCCTGCCGTCCGAACTGCCTGACGACGAGACCCTGTCCACGATCGAGGTACGCTTGAATCGCGCGCTAGGTGGCTCCCGGCAATTTTTCTATAGCTACGACTTCGGCGATGGCTGGCAGCATTTGATCACGGCCGAAGAATGGGCACCGGCCGACACGTTGAACGTGCCGACCTGCGTCGACGGTGCCAACGCATGCCCGCCTGAGGATGTCGGCGGGCCGAATGGCTATATGGACTTCGTCGAAGCGATGGCCGATCCAACTCATGAAGAACATGCGGAGATGATGCGTTGGCACGGAAAGCGGTTCGACCCCAAACGATTCAGTGTGACTGCGGTCAATCGGCGACTCAGAACGATCAAGCTATAAGTGCGTCGTGCGCCGACCCGTGGCGCGACGACACAGGAGCTTCAGGTGGACTACAGTAGGAATCGGCACGATGCCTTTGTCGAGGAATTCGCCGAGCGACTCGACGGGTACGGCATAGACGAACTCCAGCCTTGGTACGCGCGGGCGGAATGGCTGGTCAACGGGTATGTCTACGCCACGCAATTGGAAGGCGACATCTTCCTGGTGCCCGACAACAATATTGTTCAAGACTTCAAGCATCGCGACAAAGAGAAGCGAAACCTCCTTCGGCTTAGCTATCTTGCGTTCTCGCGCTTCGCGAAACACTGGAGTCCGAGGGCGAGCCGGCTGGCCATTTCTCCGGTCATCGTTTACGAGCACATCGGACGCCAGTTGACCAATCCGGTTGGCGCCCGTGTGGCGATGGAGAGCTTGTTTCATCACTTCGGTGAACTCGATCTGCCGATACACGGCATCGGCTATCAGTCACCGAAGGAACTCAGCGAGCTGATTAAGGCCATCCATGGCGATGCCGCCGTGATGGCGCAGTTGGTTCGCGATCTGGATACACGATCCTGGGCGATGAAACTTCGTCGCGGCAACCTGCGTCTTATCCCTTCGGCGCTAGCGGATGAAGCGGCACCAAAAACGCTATCCTTGTCGTATTTCGATCCGTGGTATGTGCGCCGCGCGCTCTGTTGTCAGATCGAACAAAGGATCATTCAGCAGTCTCGGGAGCAGTTGGGTGAGGAGCCGCTTGGGGCGGACGAGTACTCCAAGACGATGGCGGAATTGAACACGATTAGCAGTCGCCAGAATTTCCTCACGGGCCTCGGCGATCTTGATCTTCTGCAGACATGCGACCTGCGGTTGCAGCATCAAAACCCCAATCAACGCGTCATGCTCGGACAGACGTTCGACCAAGCGCTGTCAAACGTTCTGCGACTGAGTAGCAGACTTGTGCGTGGCACCCATGTCGAATTCGGTCAGCCGGACACGGAGCGACAGATTGCGAGCATGATCGAGACAATACTGCGACCCTCACAAGTCTTTCAGGCAGAGCAGTCACGGCTGGACGAGGTCGCGCCGAGCGCGGCCTCCTTCCTTGATGCGGCACTCGATGTTTGCCGTCGCCTTATGAAATAGGACCGCGCAATGTCGGCCGAAGCTGTGCTGTGGGTTGCGTCAGGCTACGATTTGGTAGGAGAGAGCATTTGGATTCTAGGTGCTCAGGCTCCACAACTAGGATGCGAACTGACTCCGTGTGCCCTTGAGGCTACATTTTGTCCGCTTTGGCCAGAGCCGAGGGCTCTCCCTGCCGGGTGCGCCGGCCCCTTCGACTGTCTGGAAAGCCACTTTCTTCTCCGTCCGGCCGAATGTCCCCAGATGAGTGTGCTCCGCGAGACGCGCAGGCTGCAGCAGGCATCCCGTCGTGCCGCCAAGCTGTAAATAGGGTTACGATCTTCGCGCGAGAACGCCTCGGCGTGGTCATTGACCAAGCCGATAACAGTGCAAAGGATGCGTCAGGGGGAGCATGGAGATTCGGGATCAGCAGTTTTTCATCGATGGGGTACGTGATCGCGTCGATCACCTCAGCCGGATACAGGTCTGGCCTGGTGTCACGGGTGCGGGGTGCCAGTCGTGGCTCCGCCAGTTTCAAGACTTGGACTGCGGCTTGCTGGGTGCCTGCCTGCTCGACAACTTGATCTATCGCAGCAAGGCGCAGACGTTGGCGTTGTTCAGGGCGGTCATGACGTGCCCTCATCTTCTGCCGCCGTCGGCGGCCAGCGACTTTGCGTTCATCAAGACCCTCCAAGGGACTCGTGATCCTCGCATCCGGCTTGTGCCAGTGATTCCGGGCCCGCCGACGAAGAGTGGTGCCTACATGCTGCGGCTGTTGGATCGCGACCTGAATTTGAACGGGCGTTGGCAGATCCTGGCCGAGAACCTTGGCCAACTTCCGGCAGCCGTTCATACAGTGATCGCGATCGATGATTTCTGTGGCACCGGCCGGCAATTTGTCACCAGGTTTCTTGGGCTTGATACCGTGCGCCAGTTGCGCCGCGATCGGCCTGAGCTTCGACTGATCTACATGCCGGCAGCGGCGCATCAGTCTGGAATCGATGCGATTCTGGCAGCTGATCCTGGGCTACAAGTTTTCCCCGGTGAGACCTTGAACAGCGACCATCATTTTTTCGACGGACGCGTACTGGAGCGGTACAAAATGAATGGGTTGCGGGACATCCTGAATGATCAGTATGCGCGTATTCTGCAAGCCGTTCCGCTTGGCGGCGGTGTGGGTCCAAAAGGGTACGGAGAGCTTGCTCTGACCTACGCTTTCGAGCACACGACGCCAAACAACACGCTTCCTATTTTCTGGCAAAAGCATGAGCGTTGGTTCAATCTATTGGAACGATGATGAACACACCATCGAATGCATTTGCAGACAATCGAGCCGAAGAGTTAGGCCACGACTTGTGGGGGCGTTTCATTGTCCCGCCATTTTTCGATGAGCTTGCACTGGATACCGTACGAAAGCCTCTCCTGATCGAAGGTGGCCGAGGATGCGGTAAGACCACCTTACTTCGATATCTGTCTCATCGGACGCAGTTATCGGAAATGCGTGAATTAACAGCAGAGAATATACCGAAGCAGCTTGGACTTTATTTGCGTGCAGATACGCAGTATCTGCGAACATTTCGTGGAAGCGCTCTCCCAGATCAGGAGTGGGAGCGTGTATTCGATCATGCCTTGTGCTTGATGCTGTTGTCAGAGCTGTTGTCAGCCTTTTCGCTTCTCAGCAAAAACGAGCATCGACAAGCGCTCTTTCGCGGCATCAGCACCCTCGATCTATCTGTCTTGCGTGACTATGATCCGATGGCCGGCACCGACCTGAATGCTGCGCGGCATTATGTGCAAACGACGCAGCGCAAGCTCGCTATGTGGCTCAATAATCCAGACGCTTGCGCGAAGCCACTACTGCTTCCTCTTCGGTCGCTGTTGCTGGCAGTGATTCAATCGTTGCGTGATCAGGTGCGTGCGCTCCATACGATAGATTTCTTCGTGTTTGTCGATGAGTACGAAAATCTACTGCCCTATCAGATGCGGATTATCAATACCTATCTCAAGCATTCTGAGCCGCCGCTTATTTTTCATGTTGCCGTAAAACGCAGTGCCATGTCGGAGCGGGGAACGATTGGGGCGGAGCAGCTCCAGGAGCCCAGCGATTTTCGTCGTATCGATATTGAGGAAAAGCTCGAGCCCCGTTTTGCCACATTCGCTGCGGAGTTGTTTTTCTTTCGGCTGATCGAAAAAGGGATTGCCCTGTCGGACCCGCCCGTTTCCAAAGAACAGCTTTGTGACGAGAATAGCATTCGAGTGCGATATTCCGATGAAAATTACAAGAACCGCCTACTAAAAGCCGTCGAAAAAGCGCTTCCCTCGATGGAATCGAAAGAGATCGCGCAGTATATTTTCAACGACGACGTGCTCATTGGGCGTGCAAGGAAAGCGATCCAGGAGGCATTGGTTCGCATCGATCGGAGCAGCCAGCCCGAACATTTTTTGCGAGAAGCGATCCCCACCGCGTCGATTTGCACGCTCGCCCTGCTGCACCAAGGGAAAAAACCGAAAGAGATAATCGCAGAGCTTGATAGATGCGAGGCGGGCCAACCCTCAAAATTCACGCACGGCGAGTGGATTCATCATTACTTCCTGGGCACGGTCCTTTATCTTTACCTGCCACTGGAGCGGCCTTGTATTGCTTATGCAGGGTTCTCGAACTTCCTCAAGCTGTCCCGGTGCAACATCCGCCACTTTATCGAGCTTTGTCATCTCTCCCTGGCCGATCTCGACGCCACTCAAGAGATCCGTGTGCCTGTTGAAAAACAGGCTGCTGCGGCTCGGTCAGCAAGCTCGATTTTCGTGAAGGAGACGGCCGGTGCCGGCGATCATGGCTATCGCTTGTATCAGATCGTGAACACGCTGGGTCAGATTTACCGACTGTCCCAACAACGTGCCGCGCAAAGCGAGCCCGAACGAACACATTTTTCGATCACCAAGGGCGAGCCTTCTGAGAGTACGAAGTTACTCTTGCGCGAGTGCCAAAAGTGGTCGGTATTTTTCGCGACACGAGAGACCAAGGTCAAAGATGCGCGATACGAAGGACAGGAATATGTTTTTAATCCGATCTTTGCACCTTACTTCGGCATTTCGTTCAATAAGGGCAGACGCTTGGAGCTGGATCAGGACACACTTGAACAACTTTTTACTGGGAGCCGTGATCGGCTTGATGCGATTTTGAAAGATTACAAGAGCCGATGGAACTTATCTGAAAGTGACCAACTGCCGTTGATATAGCTTATGGATATCCGGACGTTTTCATCGCTCGCATCGGAGTGGACACTGGATGCGCATGCCGGCTGGCAGCTTGCCTTTTGTGGCATGCCGATTGACTCGCGCGGTCAGGCGGCTTGTGCTATGGCCGGACGCCATGCGCAGCGCGTGCTGACGTGTCGCTATGACACTGACAATTTACGTGCCTTGATTGTGGATCAGGTCCGCGTGCCAGGACGCGATCTATCGCAGTACTTTCAGAGCCAATCGCGTGTTCTGTTCGAGGCGACGACGCTTGATCTGGTTGAACTCTTGGAGCTTCTTCGTGCAGCAAGATTAGCCGGTGTAGGCACGATTGATGTGCTTTATGCCGAGCCTGAACGGTATCGCCCCGTCGAGACGCCTTGGCTAAGGGAGTTTTCATTAAGCGAAGCGCGTCGATTTGAGGGTGTACCCGGATTCGTCACTGATCTTGCTCAGCCAGATATAAAGGGCAACCACTTGGTTGTGTTTTTAGGCTACGAGGGGGGCAGGCTTGCTCAGGCTGTCGAACAAGTTGAGCAAATCTCGGGGTGGGCGAAGACAGCGGTATTTGGAATTCCAGGCTATGCCCCTGGATGGGAGATCAATGCTCTTGCCAATAACGCAGCAACGCTCAACCCAATGAGTGCGCTGTGCGTCGAATATTGTGGCGCGTCGTCGGTCAGCGGCGCTTATGCGCTTCTTACCCGTGTACATGAGCGCCCGGGCACGCACTGCACGGTCGTGGCGCCGCTCGGCACTAAGCCGCATACGATCGCCTCGGCGTTATTTCTGGTGGAGAAGTGTCAGTATCAGCAAGCGACGCTGATTTGGGACCATCCGCAGCGTTCCGCCGGGCGTTCAGAAGAAGTCAGGCGATGGCATCTTTATCGTGTAACTTATAGCACTTAACGTGCTTCCAATGCGAAAAGTGGCATATTGAGCAGCTCATGCTTCGTCAGCACCGTCGCGCAGACACCCTTCGAGATGCTGCGAAGCCAAAAATCGAAATCTGGATGTCGAAACGAGCGCTCTAATGCGCGGCGATAACCTTTTGGGGCGCGAATTCGAAGAACATGATCGGTAATCGGAGCTCTGCCATCCGCAACCCGAACGGGCACCCAGCGAACACGCGTGCCCGTTCTCGCCAGGAGAATATCTCCGGCTTCCGCAAACACATCGTCGCGCGTGCCGTGATAACGATGCAATCTGATCTGGTAGCCGCTGAGCTGCGAGAGATCGGTCGTATGCACCAGACGGTGCCGCACGCGACCGGCTTCGGCAAAAGAACGACGCCCACGCGCGATCTCGACGCCCACATCGCGTAGCGTCGGCACCGTCTGGTGATGTAGGTGTGCCGCTTGCCAATAAGTGGCATCGAGTCGCTCAGAGGCCCCGATGGGCCCGTGATAAACGGGCGTCAGCGTGTTCGCTTCGAGGTCATAGGAGTCGATTTCGATGACGTGTGTTGGCTGGGACGACGTGTCGATCACGAGTAGGACTGTTGTGGCTTCTGTATCGCGGAAGCGGCCCTCTCGAATCTCGATCGCCTTGACGACACGAGAGCTACTCAGCAGCGCCTGTCGATATGGCGCGTAACGGAGGCCGGAAACAAATATCGACGGCAAGATAATCGCGACCCAGCCTGCGCGCGCCCGCGCCTCAAGCAAAGCGCGAGCAAGGAAGACCATTTCAAGGCGGCGACGGCCAGCGCCTGACTCGACCCCAGGGAATGCCTGTGCGAGCAAGCGATCGTATAGGGGGAGTGGCTCGGTGGGGAGGAAGGGTGGGTTGAGTATCGCGAGAAAGCGCCCCTCATGAGTTGAATTCGGTAATTTCGCCGTTAGCCCGTTGCTGAGCCGGGTATTCTTCTTGCCAATCGCGTCGCTGGCTCTTGCGAGACGAGCCGCATCGCAATCAACCCCAAAAAGTGCTATGTCTGGCCAGCGTTCCCGCAGGGGTAGCAGGAGATCGCCATGCCCAACGGCCAAATCTACGGCCATTCCGAATGGCACAGGCAGCACCTCGCATAGCAGCTGCGCAATACGGGCCGGGGTCATGTGCTGGCCAAGTGCGTCGTTGTACTTGATGCGAGATGCCATGATTTGATAATATCAATAAAATGCCAAGAACGCAACGCTCTCGTGAACACGATATCCAGGCGATTTCTAGCCGCCTGATTGATGTATTGGAAGGCCAACTCAGTCTATCGATGGCCGACGCTGCGCGAGCTCTCGGCTATGCAAATGCTACGACGTTACATAAGGTGAAAAGAGGTTCTGTTTTACCTGATTTTTCAAGAGTTGCAGCCTTTGCAGACCAGCAAGGACGTCGTACGGGCCAGATGCCGAACTTGCACTATATCTTGACCGGACAAGGCGTGCCGATGCTGCCATATAGAGCACCAGAATCCGACCAGGTTAAATTCTCGATTGATGATGATATTATCAATCAGTTGAGCGATAGTGAGCCCGCGACTAAGCAGGCGCTGTTGATTTTGCTACGTCATGGAAAAGCGAGTCATAGGCGACAGCGCTGACGAATCAAGCGTTCAAGGCGGGGAAGAGAGCTTTTTTTGTCGCCGCCGGCTACATTGGTCCCGCATGAGGCGCGTTCAACGTTTCCACCAGCCGGTGAAGCTGTGAAGACAGCGAATGAAGCAGCACATGGATATTCTTCAAAATTTGTTTGTTCTCCGCGCTATTTCACTACGTTGTGATCCTCAATGAGAGAGCACCTGGATCTCAGGTGCCCAGGCAACAGATATCGCGCAAGCATTGCCGTTGAGTGCTTCGCATTTCGGCACGTCGAGCTTATTGGGATACGGCTCGAATCCGAGGGGGCTATGACCCTCTCGCCACGCGATCCGAAGTGAACATCGGTACGACGGCTGTTTCTCGGGCGATCTCGCTTCGTACCGGCATACGCCGACCGCCCGAATCCGCCTCGACAGAATCTCCGAAGAAATCACGACAGCCCATGTCGTGTTTACCGCCGTAAGGTGCATTCACCTTCCCGCTTCGGAGCCGCGCCATGTCGTCTTTGTCGATCGATCTTACCCGCCGTCATTGGATGGCGTCCGGTATCGCCGCGGTGGCGGGTATCGCGGCCGGCGGCATCGCGGCGGCGAGTCCGAGTTCCGGTGGCGCGGGCAGCGGTGCGGGCGTCGGTGCGAGTCGAGGCGCCAGCAACGGCGCGGGAGGCGACGATCCGTGGAATCCGGTCGTGCCGGCGCTGCCCGCTTCGCCGCCGCCGGGCAAGCCGGGCGATTTCGATTTCCTGCACGGCGAATGGCGCATCGCGCATCGGCGCCTGAAATCGCCGAAGGATGCGGAGTGGGACACGTTCGAGGGCGAGGCGACGTGTTGGACGATTCTCGGCGGCGTCGGCAGCGTGGAGGAACTGCGCATCCCGGCGCGCGATTTCGCCGGCATGGGGCTGCGTTTGCTCGATGTCGACAAGAAAGTGTGGAACGACTTCTGGGTGAACGCGCGCAGCGGCGCGTTGGCGCCGCCTGGGCTGACCGGGCATTTCGTCGAAGGCGTGGGCATCTTCATCGCCGAAGACAGCGACGAGGGCAAACCGATTCTGGTGCGCGGCGTATGGGATCGGATCGCGGATGGGCGCTGCCGCTGGCATCAATCGGTGTCGCGCGATGCGAGCAAGACGTGGGAGTACAACTGGTTCATGGATTGGACGCGCATCGGGCCGCCGCGGAGCGCGTGATCGCGCGCCGAGTTGACGCGCGCGGAGGCGGGCACTACGGTGCGCATCGAAACACGACATGCGTTGTCGTGATTGAGCGCGCCCAATGAATTCGAGCCGTCTGCTGTCGATTCTGATGATGCTGCAGGCGCGCAACGGCATGACCTCGGTCGCGTTGGCGCAGACCTTGGAAGTGTCCGAGCGCACCATCCTGCGCGACATAGACCGGTTGTCCGCGGCCGGCGTGCCGGTGTGGGGCGAACGCGGGCGCAACGGCGGCTATCGCTTGCGCGAAGGTTGGAGCACGCAGCTCACCGGTTTGACCGCCGACGAAACGCAGGCGCTGTTTCTCGCCGGCTTACCCGGGCCCGCGGCGGAACTCGGGCTCGGCGCGGCGGCGCTATCGTCGCGGGTCAAAGTGGTCGCGGGCTTGCCGGCGGAGTGGCGCGATCGCGCGTCGCGGGTGTTGGAGCGCTTGCTGATCGATCCGAACGACTGGTATCGGCAGCAGGAAACGCCGAGGTTTCTGCGCGAGGTGGTCGACGCGGTGTGGAGCGGCCGCCGCATCGCGATTCGCTATCGTAGCTGGGAGCGCGCGCGTTCGCGCGAGGTCGAACCGCTGGGCGTCGTGTTGAAAGGCGGCGCCTGGTATCTGGTCGCGCGGTCGGTCGATGCGGCGACACCGGCGGCGTCGAAGCGCGGCGCCGCCAAGCGGGAAATCCCCAATAAAACCCCGCAGAATAAGGTTGCGTCGAAGATCGCGACCTATCGGGTCGCGAATATTGCCGAGTTCGAAGCGTTGGGGCAGACCTTCAAACGTCCAAAGCATTTCGATTTGAGCGCCTACTGGCGCGAATCGTTGGCGCGATTCGAGGCCGATCTGGCGCGTTCGCGCGCGCGCGTGGCGCTGACCGCGCGGGGCGAAACCTGGCTGGAGAATCTTCGGATCAAGGCCGTGCTCATTCCCGATGCGGCCGCGACCGAGGGCTGGCGCGAGTATTGGGTCGCGATCGAATCGATCGAACATGGCGCGCGGCAGTGGCTGTCGTTCGGCGATCAGGTCCGCGTGCTGGAACCGCCGGAGCTGCGGCGGCGGGTGATCGAATTGGCGCGCGGCCTTTTGGCGGCGCATGGTGTGGCGTAATCGCTTCGCGGCGCGCGTATTCGCCCGCGAACGCTGTGCTCAGCCGCGTTTCGTCTCAGGTGTTTCGCAACGAATGCTCGCCACGGTGCCGGTTTCGTCGTGATCGATTCGCATCTCGATGGCGTAGCGGTCGCATAAGCGCTGCACGATCGCCAAGCCGAGGCCGAACCCCGCGCTGCCTTCGCGCTTGCGGAACGGTTTGCCCATCTCGGCGCGCACGCGGGGGTCGATCGCGACGCCGTGATTGGCGATGCGCAACAGATCGCCGTCGACATCGATCCACACCTCGCCGCGCGCGGTGTGCGCGAAGGCGTTGCCGATCAGATTCGACAGCAAGATGTGCAGCACGCTGGCGGGTTTTGCGAACGCGAACGCATCGGGCACGTCGACCTCGACAGCGATGGGCCGGTCGCCGATCAGCGGCGATTGTTCGACGATCACGCGTTCGACGATCGGCAGCAAGCACGTGCGCTCCGCGCCGCTGTCGATCGTCTGCTCGCGCGCGAGCGCGAGCAAGGTCACCACCGTTTGTTCGAGCTGCGAGGCCGACTGCAGCACGTTTTCCAGATGCGCGCGCCCCTCGTCGCTGAGCCCCGACTCGACCGCTAAGCGCTCGCCGGCCATTCGGATCACCGCCAGCGGCGTGCGCAATTCGTGGCTCGCGTCACGGGTGAAATCCTGCTCGCGCGCGATGAAGGCGCGAATGCGGCGAATCAGTTGCTCCAAACCGCGCGCCAAGACGCCCACTTCGTCGTTGCTCGCGCCAGCGGCCAAACGATCCGGCAGATCGTTGGGCTGCATCGCCTCCACCGCATGCGCCAATCGCGACAGCGGCGCGCCGATGCGCTGCGCGAGCCAGCCGCCGAGCACCAGCGACACCACCAAGGCGACGAACGCCGACCAGCCCAGGAAGAAGAAAATCTGGCCGCGAATCGGGCGCACCACCGAACGTTCGCTCACTTCGTACAGCAACCACGCTTGGCTGCGGCCGTCGGCGATCGGCAGCAGCCGGAAAGACCGGCCGCTGCGCTCGGAAAATTTCCGCCGTCGCGGGTCGGCTTCCAAGCCGGCGCGCACCGCGGTGGGCATGCCCTTGCTGTCGGTGTAGACGCGCATCGACGGTGCGCGCGGGGACGGCCATGCGCCGGTTCGCAGGCGTTCTTGAACGAGGTACGCGGCTTCCTCGTCCATCTGCGACATCAAGAAGCGGTCTTCGACGGTGTAGACGAAGGCCACCGCGTACAGCGCGAACAACAGCGTGACGGCGAGCGTGAAACCGGCGAAGACCAGCATGATCTGCCGCTGCAGCCCTCGCCGCGTCGCGATCACGCCTCGCCGTCCAACTTGAAACCGACGCCGTGCACGGTCAGCAGCATGGGCTTGGGAAATGGCCGGTCCAAGGTTTGCCGCAGCAGATACAGATGCGAACGCAGCGGGTCGGACGGCGGCGCTTCGTCGCCCCAGAGGCGTTGGATCAACTCCGAGCGCGTCAGCGTTCGCGGCCAGGCTTCGGCGAGGATGAGCAGGATGCGATACGACATCTGTTGCAGTTCGAGCCGTTGCCCGTGGCGCACGACGGTACCGGTGCGGCGGTCGATGGTCAACGAGCCCACGTGCAGTTGATGGCTCTCGCCGCTGCGGTGGCGTCGGGACAGCGCCAAACAGCGCGCCAGCAATTCCTCCCCGGCGAACGGCTTGACCAAGTAATCGTCGGCGCCCACATCGAAGCCGCGCAGTTTGTCGTGCAGCGTGTCGCGCGCGGTGAGCATCAGCACCGGAATATGCCGGTCGGCGCGTTCGCGCAGCGCTTCGCACACGCGCAGGCCGTCCATGCCGGGGAGGTTCAGATCGAGCACCACCACATCCGGCGGCGGGTCGCCGAGCGCGAGCTGTAGGCCGCCGCGGCCGTCGATGGCGAAGTCGGTGCGGTGCCCATGGGATTCGAACAGCGCGGCGATGCCTTCGCGCAGCGCATGATTGTCTTCGACGAGCAGAATGCGGAGCGATTCCTGGGTCATATCCGATGCGTTTCGCGAGCGCCGCGCGGGCCGTGCCGATGCGGCTGCGCGCGGACGAAGTCCTGTGGGGGAAACGGCGAGTCTGCCAAACGAATGTGAACCGGCGTTCAAATCCCGAGCGAGCACGACGCCCAGCCGGCGCATCGGCCGGCATGTCGGCGGGCGTCGCTTGGGTGCGGGCAGCGCTACATCGTCACGATGGGCTTGAAGCCGCCCCAGAACATGCGTTTGCCGTCGAAGGGCATGCTCTTCGGATCCATCGACGCGAGGCGCGGGTCGGCCATCACCTTCGCGTTGATCTTGTCGCGCTGGGCGCGCGAGGCGTAGACGATCCACGAAAACACCACCACTTCGTCCGGCTTGAGCTTCACCGCTTGCGGAAACGAGGTGAGCTTGCCGGGCTGCACGTCGTCCGCGACGCACTCGACGTATTCCAACGCGCCGTATTCCTTCCAAATTTTTCCGGCTTTACGCGCTAACTTGCGATACGCGTCCAGCTTGTCTTTCGGAACCGGAAGAACGAAACCATCGACGTAGGCCATGCGTTTTCTCCTGGTGAGTGAACGATGCGGCGATCAAGCGCCGGCGGGGATCTCCGGTTCGATCAGCAGCGCCAACAACTGCAGCGACTCCTGCCAGCCGAGGTAACACATCTCGGTCGGAATCGCGGACGGTATCCCGGATTGTTCGATGCGCAGTTCGGTGCCGCAGCTTACCGGACGCAGTTCGACGAGGGTCTGCATTTCGCCCGGGAGGTTCGGGTCGTCGAAAACGTCGTTGTAGCGGATGCGTTCGTTCGGAACCAGTTCGAGATAGGTGCCGCCGAAGCTGTGGCCGACGCCGGCGCCGAAATTGACGAACGTCATCCGGAAACTGCCGCCGACGCGCGCGTCCAGTCGTTCGACGGCGCAGACGAAGCCGTGCGGCGGCAACCATTTCGCCAGGGCGTTCGGTTCGAGAAAGGCGCGATAGACGCGCTCCGGCGGCGCGCGCAGTACGCGGTGGAAGCGAACGGTTCCGGTGGCGTCGGTCATGCGCGAGTCCTCTTGGGCGAAATCGATGCGGCGAACGCGGCGTGACCGAAGCTCGTCGCGGAAGGAGCACGCGAAGCGTAGCACTCGCGAACGCAAGCGGCGCATGAGCGCGCGCCGCTCGTCGTCGCGCGCGCGTCGCGTTAAGCCTGAATCTCCACGCGCCACGCCTGCGCCGCCGTTTGCCGCCAATCGATGTCGACCGGAAGGAATTTCTCGATCAGCCGCGCATTGCTCTGCAGATGTTCGCTGATCGCGCCGACGGTGAACGCGCCGCCGCCCGCCAGCGCCATCGGCAGTAGCAATTGGTCGGACAAATGCTCGCCGACGCAGGCGGAGCTGTTCAGATACGCCTGCGCTTCGTCCGCCAAGCGCTCCGCGACGCGCTCGGCCGACACTCCGCGCTCGCCGTGACCGGTGAAGGTTTCGACGTGCGCGGCGTGGCGCACGCGCAAGAGCAAGGCGTTGCCCGGTCCGAGGCTCGGCCGCGTTTGCCGCAACTGCAGCGCGTTCTGACCCAGATCGAAGCGGCGACCCAACACGTCCAGTTCGCGCTGACCGATGCTCGACGCCAAGCCCGACAGCATCGCGGTCGCCTCGATGGATTCGAGCACGCCGCGTTCGACGAATTCGACATGCCGCAGCGTCGGCGCGGGCGAGACGCCCACGTGCAGAATGCCGCCGCCCGCTGGAAAAAATCCCGGGCGCTCGATCTCGATCGAAGCATCGACGCCGATCTTCGCCAAGGCCGGCAAAAAGGTGTCGGCGACGAAATCGGCGCTAGGCGCCAACGGATTGTGCGTGCCGCCCTCCAAGCGCAGCCGCGACGGCGCATCGCAGCGCCACAGCGGCGGCAAAATCGTCTGCAACACGAGCGTCGCCGAGCCCGCGCTGCCGGTCGCGAACGCGTACTCGCCGGGCACGACCGGGCCGGGCTCGAAACGCAGCGTGGTCGCGCCGAGTTCCGCGCCTTCGGTGTAGGCGTTACCGATCCGCGCCGCGGCGTTCACCGCGGTCAGATGCTGACGCATCAAGCCCGGCTTCGCGCGCTTGGCGCGAATGCGCGTCATCGCGAAGCCCGTGCCGGTGCAGAGGCTAAGGCTGAGCGCTGTGCGGAGCAGTTGGCCGCCGCCGGCGGAGCCGTCGAGTTCGATCGTGGTCATGAAATCAGAATAGGGTTGATAGGTTCGATCGCCAAGTGATGCGCTTAGCGTGCGGCCTTGGGCCAAGCGAAGCGTTCGAGGTCGGCGAACCAAGGCGTATAGGAAGGTTCGAGGATGGCGGGTTCATAACCGCCGCCGCCCGCATGGCTGCCATAGAAGCGGAGATCGCCGTCAAAAACCTTGCGAAAAGTATCGATCACATCGGATGCGATCTCGTCGTGAACGTCATTTTTCGGGACGCCTTCTCGATAACATCCGAAATTAGCGTGCGTAAATCGGCCGAAGCCGACCGTCAGTTCGTCGTCGTCCGCATAAACTTCGATGTCGCCGAAATACCCGGTAGGGTCTACGAAAACGACGCAACCCTTTTCGTCGGATATATGAAACGACACGTCGAACTTCGCTTCGACAGCTTTGTTGAAAAATGTATCCAGAAGGCCAAGTGTGCCCACGGGAAAACCTCGATGTGTTTCGATTACGGAATCAGAATGGATAAACGGTAGAGCGGCCTTCAGGTCGCTGCTCGCTATGTGCATGAAACAGCGGCCTGAAGGCCGCTCTACCGATGGAAATGCCGATGTTGCGCGGGATGAGATGCATCTGTCGATGCCGTCCCTGGCGACGGATGACCGACTTCGGATCGCCCGGCCCGCACATCTCTGTGCGGGCGTTCGGGGCCGCTGCGCGGCAGTGCCGCGCAGGCTTGCGGCCCCTCACCCCTTCACACACACCACCTGCCGCAAGGTGTGCACGATCTCGACCAGATCCTTCTGCGCCTCCATCACCGCGTCGATAGACTTGTACGCCGCGGGCGACTCGTCCACCACGTCCGCATCTTTGCGGCATTCCACGTGCGCGGTCGCGGCGATATGGTCGTCGAGCGAGATCAGCTTCTTCGCCTGGGTGCGGCTCATCACGCGGCCGGCGCCGTGGCTGCAACTGCAGAAGCTGTCCTCGTTGCCGAGGCCGCGCACGATGAAACTCTTCGCGCCCATGCTGCCCGGGATGATGCCCAGCTCGCCCTTGCGCGCGCTGACCGCGCCCTTGCGGGTGACGTGCACGTTCTTGCCGAAGTGGTGCTCCATCTGCACATAGTTGTGGTGGCAGTTCACCGCCTCGGCCTGCGCCTCGAACGGCTTCGGAATCGCCTTGCGCACCGCCTCCACCACGTGACGCATCATGATTTCGCGGTTCATGCGCGCATAGCGCTGCGCCCAGTTCACCGCGAACACGTAATCGGCGTAGTGCTCGCTGCCTTCCGGCAGATAGGCGAGGTCCTGATCCGGCAGATTGATCATCCAACGGCGCATTTCCTGCTTCGCCAGCTCGATGAAGTGCGAACCGATGGCGTTGCCCACGCCGCGCGAGCCGGAGTGCAGCATGAACCACACACGCTGCGCTTCGTCGAGGCAAATCTCGATGAAGTGATTGCCGGTGCCGAGCGTGCCGAGATGCTTCAGGTTGTTGGTGTTCTTCAAGCGCGGATGACGCTCGCAGATTTTCTCGAAATCCGCGACCAACTCGGACCAACCTTCGATGGCGAGCGCGGGCGGGTTTTCCCACGCGCCCTTGTCGCGCGCGTGGCGCTCCGCGGTGCGGCCGTGCGGCACGGCGCGCTCGATCGCGCTGCGGATCTCGGCCAGGTTGTCCGGCAAATCGCTCGCGGTCAGCGTGGTGCGCGCGGCGATCATGCCGCAGCCGATGTCCACGCCCACCGCCGCCGGCACGATCGCGCCGATGGTCGGCACCACCGAACCCACGGTCGCGCCCTTGCCCAGATGCACGTCGGGCATCACCGCGATCCAGCGATGGATGAACGGCAACTTCGCGATGTTCTGCAGTTGCTTGCGCGCCTCGTCTTCCAGCGGCACGCCGCGGGTCCACAGCTTGATCGGCGCAGCGCCGGGGTCCTGTATGACATCGTGATTCAAGGGTTGCATAACGTATTCTCGCATGTGAAAGAAGTGCGGCGACGAGGATGGCGGGACTCTGCGCGTCGCCCGCGTGGGGTTCGGCGCAGTGGGACTTGAACCCAACTCCCGAAGGAGGAACCTGTATTCCCGCCGGCATTCGCCGCGAAAGAAATTGTTCGGTTGCGAAGCGAAAACGAGGTTCGCCGGCCACGACGAAAGTGATGGAACATGTTTTGCGCTCTACCCGGCTGAGCTACCGTCCTGCGACGGGCGGGATTCGAACCCGCGACCACAAAATCCTGTAGTTCCAACGGCATTCGCGGCCGGCGAATGCGAAACGGCCAATTCGCGGATCAGGTTTCCTGGATGATGCGAACCGCGTACGGGCGCAGATACGCTTTCTTCCCATTCGGCAAACCGATGACCAGCAATGTGCCCCAATCGCCCAACGCTGCGGCGCCCGGTTCCGGATCGGTCGTGCCCAGCAATTCCACATCGTTGAAGACGCGGCCGTCGGACAAACGCAGATCGTAGCGCGACCCGACGCGAGGCGCGTCGTTGAGGATGGGAAGGCGCTCCTGGCGCGTTTCGCGTTGTTTGCGCGCATTGCGCTTCGCGGAAGCGAACGCATAAACCACCCAGATGAAGATCGCCGCGATCAGTGCGGCCCAGATCAGGGGCGCGGGGTTTTGCGTTTGGCAAGTCATGAGTTTCTCTCCCCTCTTGAGATGGAAATGTGGTGAAACTTCGTCAGCGCGACCGAGAACAGCGAACCGGCAGCGCTTTAGGAACAAAACCATCGACGATCGCGACAAGAATCGGGAAAACGTTCCCGCCCAGACGAACATCGGGCGTGCCGTAACTCCAAAGCCGCGCGCGCGGCCGATAGAAATGAACCCGCGGCGCTTTTCAACAAAACCATCGACAACCGCGACAAGAATCCGGAAAACATTCCCGCCCAGACGAGCAGTGGGCGTGCCGTAACTCCGAAGCCGCGCGCGCGGCCGAGAACAACGAATCGACTGCGCTTTGTATAGAAACCATCGAGGACCGCGACAAAATTCGGGAAAACGTTCCTGCTCTATCCGACTGAGCTACCGCCGCACAGATTCGCGGCGGGCGGGACTCGAACCCGCGACCTGGACCGTCATAGGGTGTAGTTTTCCCAGCATTCGCGATCATCGATGGCGAAACCTTCGATGCGCCCGGCCGGCCCATCCCGGCCGGGACTTTTCCTTCGCCTACAACTCCATACTCGCGATCTTCTCCACCCAGCGCCGTGCGCCGGCGCCTTCCGCCGCGAAATTCGCGAGCAGGTCGAACACCGCGTCGCTGAAGCCGCCGACGTGCAGCACATCCTCGCGCTCCACCGTCTGCGCGGTCGCGACCGGCTGCAGATCGATGCAGACCAACTTTGCCTGCGGGCAGCGCGTCTTGATCTGCGCCCACTGACGCATGGTCTCGGTCGCGCCGGAACCGCGCGTGTCGCGCCAGCTCTCGTTGTCCGACACCAGCACCAGCAGATCGACGTTCGCGCGCTCGGCGTTCAACTGCGCCAACGGCGCGCTGACGCTGGTGCCGCCGCCGCACAACTTCGCCAGTCGCTGCGCCTGCGTCACCACGCTGTCGCGCGGATTCGTCCGCACTTCGCGTACGGCGGTGTCGAACGGCATCACGCGCGCCTGCGGGCTGTTGCGCTGCACGCAGGCCGCGATCAACGCCGCCACGTCCACGCAGCGGGTCGTGGTGGTCGCGCCCTTGCGGAAACCGGTCACCGGCGAGGCCATCGACCCCGACACGTCCACCGCCACCACCACATCGCCTTCCAGCGTCGGCACGTTGCCGGTCGCGATTTCCATCGCGTCCTGCAGCGCATCGGCGATTTCGCGCGGCAATGCCGCGGTCGCCTGGTACGCGGTCAACAACTGATACGGAAACGCGCGGGCGCGACGGATCGCATCGGCATCGCCCAGCTTCGCCACGACCTTGCGCAGCACGTACTTGTCCGCGAACACGCCGTGACGCGCGAACGCATTGAGGTTCTGACGCAAGGCCTGCCACGAGGCGTGGGTCGCCAGCGCCTTCCAGTGCGATGCGTTCAACGGCAGCGCGGTGTAGTACTGGAACGGCAGGTCCGGCATCGCGCGCTGCGGGTCGCGTTTGAACGTCTCGTAGGCGCGCACCTTCTCCGGCAGCCTGGTCGCGTCGTACGGCTTGCCGATGATCCATGCGTACAGCGCCTCGCGCTCGGCATCGGCCGGCTTCGGGTGGACCATCTTGATCACATCCGCCAACGACGGATCGTTGCCGATCGCGGCGTTGATCAGTTGATCGGTCGACGCGTTCCCCAGCCACTCGCGAATCAAGCGCTTCGGCAGCGATCCCAGCGATTTCCGGCCGACGCGACCGCTGCGCAGGATCTGCACGACGTTGCGCAGCATGCGGCCGTTGTCGACGACGCGCGGAAACGCGGCGGCGAAGGCCTCGGGATCGCGCAGCGACAGGCTGGCCAGCAACAGCGCCGGCATATCCTTCATGAACGCGGTGCGGCGTGCGTAGATCGCGGTCTTCGCGACGAAGCGCGGATCGACCTTCGCGCACAGTCCCGACACCACGTCCAACTGCTGCTCGGCGTCGGCGTAGAAGGTGCCGTTGAGGCAGCCGGTGGCGGCGTACAGCGCGAGTGCGGCTTCAGGGCGACGCGCATAGGCCAGGCCGCCGGCCTCGTTGCGGGCGTCGGCCGCCGGCACGTGAGCGCCGCGGTGGGAAGCGAAAAGAGCGTTGTTGGCCATCGGTGTCTCCTGTCGGGAATGCCCGTTCGGGTTTGCCCTGTCTATTGCAATGGCCGTGCCAACCCGCGTCGGGTTCGACTAACGTATTGATTAAAAAAGATATATGGCGATTTTCGTCGGAATCTTCATCGCCGGATTTTCCAATAATGTATATTTTCATATCGTTTATTATCGGAATGGATCATGGCCAAGCGTCAAGTCGTCTTCGGTTTGCTCGGAACCCAGCTCGACGCCGGCACCGGGCCGGGTCGATGGGAAAAATGGCGGCCCACGGTGTCGCTGGGCATGCACGAGGACTTCCTGCTCGATCGCTTGGAACTGTTGAGCGACCGTCGCCGCTATGCGCGCGTGGCGAAAACGGTCGTCGAGGATCTGGCGCAGATTTCGCCGGAAACCGAAGTGCGCGATCACGACATGTACATCGCGGACCCATGGGACTTCGAGAGCGTGTACGCGACGCTGCACGACTTCGTGCGCGGCTACGCGTTCAAGCCGGACGAAGAGGATTACTACATCCACATCACCACCGGCACGCACGTCGCGCAGATCTGCTGGTTTCTGCTCGCCGAAAGCCGGCATTTCCCCGGCCGTTTGCTGCAGACTTCGCCGCCGCGCAAACAGAGCGGCAGCGACCCCGGCAGCTACACCATCATCGATTTGGATCTCTCGCGTTACGACGCCATCGCGCAGCGGTTCGAGCAGCAGCGCATCGAGGACCGCGATCTGCTCAAGAGCGGCATCGCGACGCGCAATGCGGCGTTCAATCGCATGATCGAACAGATCGAGACCGTCGCCACGCGTTCGAAAGCGCCGATGCTATTGATGGGGCCGACCGGTGCGGGCAAGAGTCAGCTCGCCAAACGCGTGTTCGAGCTGAAGCGGCAGAAGCACCAATTGCCCGGGCGCTTCGTCGAAGTGAATTGCGCGACCTTGCGCGGCGACGGCGCGATGAGCGCGCTGTTCGGCCACGTCAAAGGCGCATACACCGGCGCCGCCGCCGATCGCGCGGGGTTGCTGCGCTCGGCCGACAAAGGTCTGCTGTTTCTCGACGAAATCGGCGAATTGGGCCTGGACGAACAGGCGCTGCTGCTGCGCGCGTTGGAAGAAAAGCGATTCCCGCCGGTCGGCGGCGATAAAGACGTCGAAAGCGATTTTCAGTTGATCGCCGGCACCAATCGCGACCTGCACGACGCGGTGCGCGCCGGTCGCTTTCGCGACGATCTGCTGGCGCGGCTGAATCTGTGGACGTATCGATTGCCGGGGTTGGCCGAACGCATCGAGGACATCGAACCGAATCTGGAGTTCGAGCTGGAGCGCTGGTCGCGCGAACAGCGGCAGCGGGTCGCCTTCAATCGCGAAGCCCGCGAACGGTATCTGCGCTTCGCGGCCAGTCCCGAGGCGGCGTGGTCGGGCAATTTCCGCGATCTGGGCGCGTCGGTGATGCGCATGGCCACGTTGGCGCACGCCGGCCGCATCGGGCTGGACGTGGTGGACGAGGAAATCGCGCGTCTGCGCCGACAGTGGCGGCCCGCCGAAGACGCCTCGCCGCTTACGGCTTTGCTCGGCGCGCGCGCGGCCGAGCTCGATCGCTTCGATCGCGTGCAGCTCGAAGACGTGGTCGCGGTCTGCGCGCGCGCCGCGTCGCTGTCCGACGCCGGCCGCACCTTGTTCGCGATGTCGCGCACGCAGCGCAGCAGCGTCAACGATGCCGACCGCCTGCGCAAGTACCTGGCGCGCTTCGATGTGGACTGGGAGCGGATTCGGGCGATGGGGCGGGGCTGACCTTCGCCGGCCGCTCTTCGGCGTGATCGCGTCGCCGCCCTACGCGTTGGTCGGACGAATCCGCTCGTACGTCGCTCGCACCTCGCGCCCGCCGTAGATGCGCTCCAATCGGCGCACGACGAAATGCCCGCGGGCGATATCGAGAAAATGATCGATCAACAGCAGTTTGACCGCCGAGGTGTAATGCGCGCCGATGTCCAGTGCGGCTTCTGCGGCCACATGGGTCTCGATTTGATGTCGGAACCGCGTCGCGACCACGCCGACGTAATCGGCCAACTCCGGCGATTCGTCGTCCACCATGAACGTGTTGCTCAAATAGTCCGCCGCGCGTTCGGTCGGCGCGGCGAGACCTTCGCGCGCCGCGAAATAGCCGACGCCGTCCACGCCGTGCGCATCGCCGAGCGCGAGCGGCTCCAAGCACGCGAGACGCGTGCGCAGGTTGTCGGCGTGTTCGCCGTTCGCGTGCGCGATGTCGGCGATCGAGCGGCACAGCAGCATCGTCGAAACCGGCAATTCCAGCGCCAGCCCGGGCAAGCCCGCGACTCGATCCTGCGCGCGCATCGCGGCGGCGAATCGCGTCAGCGGCGGGAAAATATCGTCGCCGATGCCCAACGTCATCAGCATGCCGCGCAGGGCCAGCATCACCGTGTCGTGCGCGATCGCCGCGCCGTGCGCCGACCAGTCGGCCGGCAGCAATTCGTTGGCGTTGCCGACCGAAATGCCGAACAGCCCGCCGATCTTCGCCGGTAAGCCGCCGTTCTCCAGCAGCGTTTTGGCGCCGGTCAATTGCGATAGATGATCGGTCGATAACGACATCGTGGCGGTTCCCCCGTGCGCCGAGCGTTCGCGCGGGCGCGGCTCCGTTCGCGAAGCGTCGAGGCTTCCGAGCGCGCTCGGAAGGTCGGGCGATTCGTCGGCGGGCATCCGCAGGCCGTGCGCAATCGTTAGCCTAGGGCGGATGCGGCCGGATGGAAGCTGTAAGAAATAGCGGGATCGTTCGCCCCGCATCGTGCGCTTTTTCGCGTCGAAGCGCGCATCGTCGCGGCGCGCTTCGCCCGGCTGGTCAGTCGCATCGCCCGCGTTCAGAATAGGCGCATGACGATGCCTATCGATTCGCTTCCTCCGCTCGACGCCATCGAACGCGCGACCGGCCCCGATCCCGCATGGACCGTGATTTGGTTGCACGGATTGGGCGATAGCGGTCACGGTTTCGCGCCGATCGTCCCCGCGTTGGTCCATGGCCGCGATTGGCCCGCGGTGCGTTTCGTGTTCCCGCACGCGCCTGTACGCCCGGTCACGATCAACAACGGTCAGGCGATGCGCGCCTGGTACGACATCTCCGATTTGGACTTCGATCCCACGCGCCGCGGCGACGAAGACGGCGTGGAGGTCTCGATCGCGCAGGTCGAAGCCTTGATCGCCCGCGAAGAAGCGCGCGGCATACCCGCGTCGCGGATCGTGTTGGCCGGATTCTCGCAGGGCGGCGCGATCACGCTCGCCACGGGGCTGCGTCGCGAAACGCCGCTGGCGGGATTGCTGGCGCTCTCCACGTACGTGTCCTCGCCGCAAAGCGCCGAAGCCCGTCTGGGCGCGGGCGCGACGCGGCAACCGGTGTTCATGGCCCACGGCCAGTACGACCCGGTGATCGCGTATCGCTACGGCGAGGCCAGCGCCGCCTTGCTCAAACGCCTGGGGTTCGCGGTCGCCTGGTGCACCTATCCGATCCAGCACAGCGTCTGCGACCCGGAAGTGCGCGACATCGGCGACTGGCTGGGCACGGTCTTCGCCGCCGGTTGAACCCATCGGAGGCGCGCGTCTGCTGCATCGCCGGATGACCGCGGCCGGGACCGGGGCTAGTATGCGTCTAACGTTCTAGCAGGCCGTCGCAAAACGGCCCGCTAGCGCAGTCAGGGAGGGCGACGACGGCGAAGCGAGCGCGCAAGCGCCCGATTCGTCGGCGGCGAGTCCAAGGCTGCGCCGGACTCGCGATTCGAACGACGACCGACACGATCGTCGTTCGCCAGACCGCTAGACACCGTATCGAACGCTGCTCGAACGCCGCACGAGCGCCGCTCGAACCCCGCCGCCGACCCGAGACGCCGCCCGCCGTGAAAGTCCTCATCGCCGACGACGAACCGATCGCCCGCGAACGCCTGCGCGCGCTGCTCGCGGAGCACGCGGACATGACCCTGGTCGCCGAAGCCGGCGACGGCGAAGAAGCGCTTCGCGCCTGCGAGGAACACGCCCCGGACGTGGTGCTGCTGGACATCGCCATGCCCGGCATGGACGGCTTGGAAGCCGCGCGCCGCCTTGCCGAGGCCAGTCCGCGCCCGGCCGTGGTGTTCTGCACCGCCTACGACGAACACGCGCTCTCGGCCTACGAGGCCGCGGCGGTTGACTATTTGGTCAAACCGATCCGTCGCGAACGCCTGGCCGCCGCCCTCGACCGCGCCCGCACCTTCGTCGCCGGCCGCGCCCCGCGCGCCGACGGCGAGGCCGTCAACGGCAGCGGCGCCGAAAAACGCCGCACGCATTTGTGCGCCCGCCTGCGCGGCAGCCTGCGTCTGATCCCGATCGAAGACGTGCGTTACCTGCAGGCCGAGGAAAAATACGTCGTGGTGCATCACGCCCGCGGCGAAGACCTGATCGAAGAATCGCTCAAGTCCCTCGAAACCGAATTCGCCGACATCTTCGTCCGCATCCACCGCAATTGCCTCGTCGCCCGCGAAGAACTCACCGAACTGCGCCGCAGCGGCGACGGCCGCATCGAAGCCGTCCTCAAACACGGCGACAAACCCCTCGACGTCAGCCGCCGCTGCGTCCCGCAACTGCGCGAGTTCGTCAAGCATTTGTAGGGCGGCGGTGAGCGGAGCGAACCCCACCATTCGGACGAGTAAGGCATTAGGTGTTGAGTGAAACAAAACTTTTTTGGTGTTGAATGATGCGGTGATTTGAAAAAATGGAGAGTTTACTGCGCGCAGATCATCCTAGATGCCAGTTTAAAAACAGGGAGAAGTTATCATTTAAAAAATAAAAATCGAATTTCTTGATTTATTACATGCTACGTCCTGTCGCCCATTAACCAAAGGGATAGCTCGTATTCCGTGACATATCCACACACTGATTTTAGGAGATGCGCATCATGTGGAATCCATTGACTATTTTAACCTTTATTTGGTTATTCCTTATTTCCAATAGCGCACATGCTCAAAGCGGCGTTGTGCAATTGGAGCATTACAACCCCTTGCCTGGATCTCCAGGGTTTTGTGGTGGTGGTTGGTGCCGTGACAATTTTGATGTGTGCCTGGCCAAGCCGAAAAATTTTCGGATTCAATTTATATACACGGGAGGCCATATCTCCGGCACGTGCAATGCGAATAATCCAAACAATTTTCGATTCAAGATCAATTTCTATCGAGATGGACAACAACTCGTAGCGACGAGTTCAGCTAATGGAACTAGTGGGTTTTATCCGGCTCCAGGATTGACCAATATACTGGCCGTACCGGGACAGTACTCAGCGACTGCCACATTTGAGAAAAGGCTATGCAAATTTGGGCAGCCGTGGCAAGTTGTCAATACATGGACAAGTAATAAAATCAATGTGGGAAAGCAAGCAGCTACACCAAATTTTACAATTAATGGAGTTGCAGCTAGCGATGACACAAATGTGCCTACTTTGTCGCTAAACAACGGGGATCCAATTCTATTGGACGCGTCTAGCACAAAGTGTGCTTCAGCTTATAACATTTGGGTTTCGGAGACAGGCATTAATTGGTGGGAGAGAACCTATAATTATGAGTGGGAGCGCTGGTTCAATGGCCCGCCAGGAAGCGCCATAAACTTACAGTACTTGGCTACAGATTCTGCAAATTACGGTAGCTTTACTGGGCTGCCTAGTCGAAAGGGGCAAATTTTGTTCGGCGGAAACATTTACGGAATCTCAATAGCACCAGGGCAATCTGTGCTTCAACCATATCAACAAGGTCTGCTAGGGCAACAACGGCGGTATACGGTTCAAGTCGCGACAAATGAACCCACATGGAAAACTAAGAAAATCCAAGTGGTTATAAATTGACTTTGAAGCTCGTAGGGCAGGTCTTGCGCCCGCACCATCAAAAGCCGACCTCTCTAAAGAAGCTTGATGTCGCCGAGCCATGGCGCTGGGTGCAAAATGGCGTCTCCGGAAATGGCGGGCCCAAGGCCCGCCCTACAAGCTCTACATCATCAAGCTTGAGCCTTGACCACCTCCATCACCGCCTCCCCATACCGCTCCAACTTCGCACCGCCGATGCCGCCGACGCGGGCGAGGTCTTGCAGCGTCTCCGGCCGATGTTCGGCGATTTCGCGGAGCGTGCTGTCATGAAAAATGACGTAGGCCGGGACGTTCTGTTCTTTCGCCAAACGCGCGCGCATTTCGCGTAGCGCTTGGAACAGCGGCAGCGCTTCGGGCGGCACCGGCACGCCGCTGCGCGGGCGGTCGCTGGTTTGCGCGCCGCGCCGCGACGTGACCACTGCGTCTTTGCGCAGCCGCACGGATTGACCGCCGCTCAGCACCGCGCGACTGGCGTCGGTGAGGCGCAGGCCGCCGTAGCCTTCGGCATCGACATCGAGCAAGCCTGCGGCGACCAATTGTCGGAACACGCCGCGCCAGGTTTTCGCATCAAGGTCGGCGCCGATGCCGTAGGTGCTGACTTTGTCGTGGCCGAATTGGCGAATCTTTTCGCCGTCGCCGCCGCGCAGCACGTCGATGAGATGCGCGGCGCCGAAGCGTTGCCCGGTGCGATACACGCAGCTCAGCGCCTTGCGTGCGGCCAGCGTCGCATCCCAGGTGGCGGCGGGCGTCAGGCAGTTGTCGCAACTGCCGCAGGGTTCTGGATACGATTCGCCGAAGCCGTCCAGTAGCACTTGCCGCCGGCAGCGCAAGGATTCGCAATAGCCGAGCAGTTGGTCGAGCTTGCGCCGTTCCAGACGTTTGCGTTCTTCGCCGGCTTCGGATTGTTCGATCATCTGCTTCAACAGCACCAGATCGCCCAAGCCGAAGCACAGCCACGCCTCGGCGGGTTCGCCGTCGCGGCCCGCGCGGCCGGTTTCTTGGTAATAGCCTTCGAGCGATTTCGGCAAATCGATATGCGCGACGAATCGCACGTCGGGTTTGTCGATGCCCATCCCGAAGGCGATGGTCGCCACCATCACCACCGCGTCTTCGCGCAGGAAGCGGCGTTGGTTCGTCGCGCGTACGTCCGCGCCGAGGCCGGCGTGATACGGCAGCGCTTTGAAACCGTGATCGGCGAGAAACTCCGCGGTTTCCTCGACTTTTCGTCGCGACATGGCGTAGACGATGCCGGCTTCGTCGCGATGCGCACCGAGAAACTCAAGCAACTGCCGCCGGCCGTTGTCTTTTTGCACCACGGTGTAGCGGATGTTCGGGCGATCGAACGAGCTGACGAACCAGCGCGCGTCTTCCAGCGCCAAGCGCTCGGCGATTTCGCGCTGCGTCGGCGGGTCGGCGGTGGCGGTGAGCGCGATCCGCGGCACGTCCGGCCAGCGTTCGTGCAGCACCGTCAGTTCGCGGTATTCCGGGCGGAAATCGTGACCCCACTGCGAGACGCAATGCGCTTCGTCGATGGCGAACAGCGCGATCCGACGGCGTTCGTACAGCGCATCGAGCAGGGCGAGAAAGCGCGGCGTGAGCAAACGCTCCGGCGCGACGTACAGTACGTCGAGTTCGTCGGCGAGCAAGGCGCGTTCTATCCGCGAAGCGGCGGCGGCATCGAGCGTGGAATTGAGGAATTCGGCGCGCACGCCGAATTGGCGCAGGGCTTCGACTTGATCTTGCATCAACGCGATCAGCGGCGAGATCACCACCCCCACGCCCGCGCGCAGCAGGGCGGGAATCTGATAGCACAGCGACTTGCCGCCGCCGGTGGGCATCAGCACCAGCGCGTCGCCGCCGTCGGCGAGGTGTTCGATGATGGCGCGCTGCTGGCCGCGGAAGTCGTCGTGGCCGAAGACGCGGCGCAGCAGGTCGTGTGGGGTGGCCTGCATGCGCATAGGGTAGCAGCCGCGAGGCGCAAGGCGTTCGTCGGATGGACGCTGTCGACGAGGGTCAAGGGCGACGCGACGCCGTGGCGTGAGATACTGCGCGCATGCCCGACACGCCCCGCATCCTGCGCATCGCCACCCGCAAAAGCCCGCTCGCGCTGTGGCAGACCGAACACGTCGCCGCACGGTTGCGCGAGTTCCACCCGACGCTGACCATCGAATTCGTGCCGCTGTCCACGCGCGGCGACGAAGTGCTGGATCGCTCGCTCGCCGCCGTGGGCGGCAAGGGCCTGTTTCTCAAGGAATTGGAGCAGGCGATGCTGCGCGGCGAGGCCGATTGCGCGGTGCATTCGCTGAAGGACGTGCCGATGGAATTGGACGGCCCGTTCGCGCTGCCTGCGATCCTGAAACGCGCCGACCCAGCCGACGCGTTCGTCAGCAACCGCTACGACGGCATCGATGCGCTGCCGCAGGGCGCGCGCGTGGGCACGTCTTCGCTGCGGCGGCAGGCGCAATTGCGCGCGCTGCGCCCCGATCTGCAGCTCGCCGATCTGCGCGGCAACGTCAACACGCGCTTAGCGAAACTCGATGCCGGCGATTACGACGCTATCGTCCTAGCCTGCGCGGGGTTGCAGCGCCTGGGTTTCGATGCGCGCATCCGCGCGCGCCTGGATGCGCCGACCTGGTTGCCCGCGCCCGCGCAGGGCGCGATCGCAGTGGAATGCCGCGACGACGATGCCGAGACGCGCGCGCTGTTCGCCGTATTGGATCACGCGCAAACGCGGGTCTGCGTGGAAGCCGAGCGCGCGATGAATCGCGCCCTGCACGGCAGTTGCCAGGTGCCGGTGGCCGCGTTCGCGGAACTCTGCGACGGCGGCGGCATGCATTTGTCCGGGTTGGTCGGCTCCGCTGCGGACGGCCGCGCGGTGCGTAGCGCGGCGTTCGGCGACGCGCCCGAAGCGCTCGGTCAGCGGGTGGCGCGGCAGTTGTTGGATGCGGGCGCAGGCGAATTCTTGGCGTGAGCCTGCTGCGTCGATGCGACGCATTCGGTCGTTCGAGCGTGCGCGAGTCGTCGTTCTGCCGCGTCGATCAGTAGTAGAGCGACACGATATGCTTCGCTTCGGCGAAGAACAGCCAACGTTCGACCATCGCCCCGAGTTGGAAGGCGAGCACCGCGATCCACAGCGCTAGCGTCGTGTTCGCGTTCGGCAGCAGCCACGCGACGAGCGCGCACAGCGCCGGTATGCCCGCGAACAAGACGCCTGCGACGATCCGCAGCCGCTCGGCATGCTTGCGCGCGAACACGAAGACCATTTCGCGCACCACGAAATTCGCTTCGGTATGCGGGCGCTCGAAGGTCGAGACGCGGCGGCCGGGCAGGCCGACGGCGTCGCCGGTGTCGTGCGGCAACGGCGTGCGGTCGATGTCGCGCCAATAGCGATGTTTGATCCACCACAAGACCGCCGCGCCGACGGCCACGCCTGCGTTCGCGAGATTCGGAACGTCGAGCGTCGTGCCCGCGAACGGGCCGAAGAGGATGCCGCCGCCCAGCGCGGCGAACAGCAGATACGCAGGGACGACGAAGCGATGCTGCCATGCGGGTATCGGCGGCAGCGAGGCGTAAATCATCGCCGTGCTGTACACCGCGGCCGCGCACAGCATCGCCAAGAGCGCGGCGACGGCGCGCAAAACGAGCGCTTCGTTCGGCAGTTCGATCCATGTGGATTGAATCGCGAGTGTCGCGAGCGCGACGGCGAACGCCGCCAACGCGAACACGCCTTCGCGCGACATCCACGAGCTGCGCCACTGCGAGAACGCGCGCCACACCCTTGTGGGCTTGCCCAAGTGCCACAACGACGCGAGGGTGCCGATCACGACCAACGCCGCGCCCGCGATCAAGCCGAGCGCCCAACCCAAACCATCGAACCACTGCGCGCGGTCGCCCAGGGCGATGCGCAGCGCGATCCAGAACCACAGGCCGAAACCGGTGCCGGAGAGCGTGGTGAACGAAACGATGGAAAGCGTCGGGCGCATCAAAAGCGTTCGCGGGTTTTCGACAGCGGAGGTCGGTAGACGAAAAAGAGATAGCCCGCATTGATGAGTGCGGCGATGGCGAACATCGCCAACAACGCACCATCAATGCCGGAGTCTTTCGCCACCGCGAAAGACTTCGAGATGAGCATCAAAGCGGCTAACAGGTTGTAGAACATCCACAGCGGCACCGCGACCGCGTTTTCGAACAGCACGCCGACGACCAGCAACGCGACCAGAGCCAAACGAACCTGACTCGGCGCCTCTGTGAGAGGCCATAGCCACCACGCTTCGATTGCCAGGTAGCCCAGCGCGGGTAGCGCAAGGCCCGCAGGCGGTCGTCGCCGCGGCGCGCTCATCGCGACAGTACCTTGTCCAGCCACCGCAACAGCGGCGGCAGCGCGGCGCGATCGAGAGTTTCCTCTTCGCGCGCGACGCTGGCGTCTTCGGCTTCGCCCGCGCGGCGCGGGCGCGGCGGTAAGTAACGATTGACCGGTGCATAGCCGAGCTCCGGCATCGGCGCGACGCCGCCGCGTTCGGCGACGAGTTTGGACACCTCCGACTCCGGATCGCCCAAATCGCCGAAATGCCGCGCGCGCGTCGGGCAAGCCAACACGCAGGCCGGCTTGCGGTCCGGCTCGGGTAAGGTCCGGTCGTCGATGCGATCGACGCAGAGCGTGCATTTCTTCATCACGCCCTGCGGCTCGCTGTATTCGCGCGCGCCGTAGGGGCAGGCCCAACTGCACAGCTTGCAGCCGATGCACTTCGCTTCGTCGATCAGCACGATGCCGTCTTCCGCGCGCTTGAAACTGGCGCCGGTCGGGCAGACGGTGACGCAGGCGGGCGTCTCGCAATGCAGGCACGAACGCGGAAAATGCAGCGTCATCGCGGGCTGCGCGGGCGTGCTGCCGCAGGCGGCGGTCGGCGCGATGTCGTAACTATGCACACGGTTGAACCACACGCCCGACGGCGATGCGCCGTAAGGCTCGCTATCCGGCCCCGCCGCACCCGCGTTCCATTGCTTGCAGCTCACCGCGCAGGCGTGGCAGCCCACGCAGGTGTCGAGATCGATCACCAGGCCGAGTTTTCTCTTCGGTGAAGGCGGCAGCGCGGTCATGGGGCGAACGGAAAATAGCGCGGGATCAGAATCACGGCCATCGCCCAGAACAGCAGATTGAGCGGAATGCCGATTTTCGGGAAGTCCGAGAAGCGATAGCCGGCGGCGGTATAGACCATCGTGTTGGTCTGATAACCGACGGGCGTGGCGAAACTGGTGGATGCGGCGAAGGCGACGGCGACCAGGAACGGTTTGGAGTCCACGCCCAGCGCCTCCGCAGTGGCGATCGCGATCGGCACCACCAGCACCGCGGCGGCATTGTTGCTCATCACCTCGGTCATCAACGCGGTCATCAGATAGATCGCGGCGAGCGCGAACACCGGGCCGAAGCCGCCGACCCAGACCATCGCGTGCTGCGCCACCCAATCCGCCCCGCCGGAGTTCTGCAGCGCGATGCCCATCGGCAGCACGCCCGCGAGCAACACGATCACGCGCCAGTCGACCGCAGCGTAGGCCTCTTCCGGTTTCAGGCAGCGCAACGCGACCAGCGCCGCGCAGCCGAGCAGCGACGACACCACGATCGGCATCCAGCCCAGCGCGGACATGCCGATCGCCGCGACCATCACCGACAAGGCCAACAGCGCGCGTCGGCGATCGATGCGCGGTTGTTCGCGTTCTCCGAGCACGACGAAGCCGGGGTCCGCGCGCAGATCTTCGATCGCGGCGGACGCGGCATCGAGCAGCAGAATATCGCCCACCGCCAGCGGCACGCGATCGAGCCGTTCGCGCGGCACCGCGGCGGCGGCGCGCTGCAGTCCGTGCACGCGCGCGCGATACACGTGCCCGAACCGCAACTGCGCGAGCGTCTTACCCGCCAACGCCGACCCCGGCGCGATCATCGCCTCGGCGTGCACGCGCGACGCGTCCGGGTCGCCGCTCAGGTCGGGCGCGACGGGGTCGTGACGCAGGCGCAGCGTTCGGCGCAAGCGCTGGATTTCGTTCCAATCGCCGCGGACCAGCACGATATCGCCTTCGGCGACGATGCCGGTGCGCGGTTGTTCCAGCGCGCGACCATCGCGGAAGATCTCCAGCAAGAACGTGTCGACGGTGTCGACCGGCAGCGCCGTCGAGCCGGTTCGACCGATCGTCGGCGAGCCGGCCTCCACATGCAGCTCGGCCAGATAGCGCCCGCGATGCTCGTCTCCGGCGCGATCGGGAATGCCGAGGTCCGGCAGCAAGAATCGCTGCGCCGCCAGCATGTAGAGCGTTCCGGCGCCGACGAACCACAGCCCCAACGGCGCGAATTCGAACAGATCGAAGCCCGGTTGTCCGGATTTGCGCGCCAGCGCGTCGACCAGCAGATTCGTCGATGTGCCGACCAACGTGCACACGCCGCCGAATTGCGAGGCGAACGACAGCGGCATCAGGAATTTGGACGGCGCGCGCCCTTGCGCGACCGCCGCGGCCAGCACCAGCGGCAGGAAGATCGCGACGATCGCGGTGTTGTTGATGAACGCGGACGAGAACGCCACGATGGCCATCATCACGAGCGTCATCAGCCCTGGCGATTCGACTCTGCGCAGCCATTCGCCGAGCCCGCGCAGCACGCCGCTGCGCTGCAGGCCGGCGCTGAGCACGAACATCGCCGCGACCGTGATCGTCGCCGGGCTGCTGAATCCCGAGAGCGCTTCGCCGGGCGTCACCACGCCGAACAACAGCAGACTGGAGAGCACGAGGATCGCGACGACGTCGACCGGCAGTTTCTCGCTGACGAACAAAATCACCGCGCCGGTCAATACGCAGAGGGTCAGCAGCAGATCGACGCTCATGACGATGCGCCATCCGCACGATCGATCGCGAACGCCAACGCAGGAAACCGCGGCGCGCTCGCGCCCGGCGCGTCGGCTTTGCGAATCGAGACGCGCAAATCGAACCACGCGGCCTGCCCGGTCACCGGGTCGGCATTGGCGTATTCGCCGCGCGGGTCGAGATCGGAAATCAAATGATTCAGCAGGAATCCTTTCTCGGCTTCCGGCGCGTCGTTCGACAGCCGCCACGCGCCTTTTCGTTTGCCGATAGCGTTCCAGGTCCATACCGTGTCGGGCTGCATGTTGCGCGCGAATTTCGCCTGCGCCACGATCGTGCCGTTGTGCGAACGCACTTCGACCCAGTCCTCGTCGGCGATGCCGTACTTCGCGCCGGTGTCGGGATGCACGTACAGCGCATTGCGCGCGGCGATCTGCCGCAGCCACGCGTTCTGCGAGCCCCAGGCGTGATACATGAACATCGGCCGTTGAGTTACGGCCGAGAGCGGAAACTCCGCGGCGCCGCTCTCGCCGAGTTGCGCGGATTCGAACGGTTCGTACCAGATTGGCAGCGGATCGAAATACGTCGCCACGCGCGCGCGATGCGCCTCGGGCGGCGGGTGCGCGCCGTGGCCCTGCGCGGCGAGGCGAAAACGCTGCAGCGGCTCGGCGTACAGATGCAGCGCGATCGGCGCGTCGTTCGCGACGAAACCGAACCCCTGCGCCCAGCGCAAATAATCGCGATTGGCCATTTTGTAATAGCGCGCGGATTCGGGCACCGGCGCGCGCCAAACGCCGCCGTGTTCGATGTAGCGCCGCAATTGCTCGGGGTTCGCTTCGCCTTTGCCGTGCGCATCGCCGTTCGCGCCGCGCCACCCCGCCAACGAACCGATGCCCGGCGCGCGTTCGTGGCGCACGAGGTAATCGGCGTAGTCGCGATAAGCCGGCGCGCCGGCCGCGTCGACCATGCCCGGTAAACCGAGCCTCGCGCCGAGATCCAACAGCACGGATTGGAACGCACGCACGTCGCGCGGCGCGCCGTCGGCGTCGGTTTGCGTCGCGGGATCGAACAGCGGGCGGCGAATCGCATCCGCGGCGCCGTCGGCGTCGGAAATCGGGCGATCGAGCAGACTCATCGCGTCGTAACGCTCGAGATACGTGGTATCGGGCAGCACCAAGTCGGCGTAGGCCGTCATTTCGCTGGCGTAGGCGTCGCTGTAAATGATGCGCGGGATTTTGTAGTCGCCGTTATCGTCCTTGTCGGTGAGCCAATCCATCGTCGCCTGCGTGTTCATCGCCGAGTTCCAACTCATGTTGGCCATGAACAGCATCAGCGTATCGATCTTGTACGGGTCGCCCGCGTGCGCATTGCGGATCACCGTATGCAGCATGCCGTGCGCCGCCAGCGGATACGCCCACGAGAAGGCATGATCGATCCGGCGCGGCCGGCCTTCGGCGTCGACCAGCAAATCCTCCGGGCCGTGCACGAACCCCAGCGGCGCGGCGTCGAGCGCGCCGTTGTCGCGACGCGCTTTGCCGGGACGATTCGCGGGCGGCGCGGGTTTCGGAAACGGCGGCTGATAGCGAAAACCGCCCGGCGTGTCCACCGCGCCCAGCAGCAGTTGCAGCGCGTGCAGCGCGCGGCAGGTGTGGAAGCCGTTGCTATGCGCGCTGATGCCGCGCATCGCGTGCATCGCCACCGGACGGCCGATCATCGTCGCGTGTTCGCGCCCCCAGGCGTCGGTCCACGGAATCGGCAGTTCGAGCTTGCTGTCGAATGCGGCGGCGGCGAGTTCGCGCGCGAGACGGCGGATCGTCGTCGCCGGAACGCCGCAGCGTTCGGCGACGGCTTCGGGCGAATACTGCGGATCGAGATAGCGCTCGGCGAGCGGTTGGAACACGGGCACGGCGGTGCGGCCATCGGGCAAGCGTACTTCGCCGACGATACGCGGCGAAATGCCGACGGCGTCCGCCAGCGCGAGCGCGCCCGCCTCGCGATCCCAGCACAACGGCCTGCCGTCCGCATCGCGCGCGAACATGCCGTCGTCGGCGCTGCCGGGGTCGCGAATCGTCAACCAGTGCGCGTCGGTGTAGCGCACCAAATAATCGAAATCGATGCGATCTGTGCGCAGCAGTTCGTGAATCAGCGCGAACGCGAGCAGACCGTCGGTGCCGGGGCGAATGCCGATCCATTCGTCGGCGATCGCGCCGTAACCGCTGCGCACCGGATTGATCGCGACGATTTTCGCGCCGCGGGCTTTCAACGCGCCGAGGCCGAGTTTGATCGGGTTGGAGTCGTGATCTTCGGCCACGCCCCACAGCAACAAATATCGCGTGTGTTCCCAATCGGGTTCGCCGAATTCCCAAAAACTGCCGCCGAGCGTGTACAGCCCGCCCGCGGCCATGTTCACCGAACAAAACCCGCCGTGCGCGGCGTAGTTGACCGTGCCGAATTGCTGCGCCCACCAACCGGTGAGCGCTTGCGACTGGTCGCGGCCGGTGAAGAACGCCAATTCGTCGGAATTGCGCGCGCGAATCGGCTTCAACCACGCGGTCGCGATCGCCAGCGCCTCGTCCCATTCGATTTCGCGAAACTCGCCGCGGCCGCGTTCGCCCGTGCGCAGCAGCGGTTTGCGCAAGCGCGCGGGCGAGAGGTGCTGCATCGCGCCGGCGGAGCCCTTGGCGCACAGCACGCCGCGGTTCACCGGATGGTCGGGATCGCCTTCGATCGAGCGAATGCGGCCGTCGCGGATCCGCACGCGAATGCCGCAGCGGCAGGCGCACATGTAACAGGTGGTGCGTTCGATGCGCTCGACGCCCTCGACGCCCTCGACGCGCTCGGCGTGCTCGCTTGGGACGAGCGAGGGATCGGTGGCGGGGGCGTGCGAGCGCGGCGACGACATGCCGCCATTGTGCCTGTCCGAACGCGCGCAGTGCGCGAAACGCGCGTCGACGGCGCGCGGGCGCGGCTTATTTCGGAATATCGATCTTGATCGACGGGTCGTTGAAGCGCGAATAGAACATCGTCATCGTGTAGGCGCGCTTGCCGGCGCCGCCGCTGGTTTCCATCTTGATCGGATAACCGTCGGCGCCCACCCACATCAGCGTGCTGGTGGCTTGCGCGCCGGATTGCGCGAAGCGGTATTTCTTCGCCGGTTTGCCGTTCACCGCTTCCGTGCCCAGCGCTTCGATCTGCAGAGCGTTCACTTCGCGGAACACGCGGGTCGGCTCGCGCCATTGCGACACCATGCCTTTGGGCATCGGAATGCGCATCGTGCGTCCGTCGACGGTCATGTACATCGTGTCGCCGATCATGTATTGCGCGCCCATCGGCGGGCTGTCCATGCGGTAGCGGTCGGGCGCCACGAAATCCATCTCGGTTTTCGGCACGCGCTTGTCGCTGCTGATCATCGTCACGTGATAGCTGCGCAGCGCCAGGAATTTCTTGCTCAACGCCAGCATGTCTTCTTTCGGCCCGGCGAGCGCGGTGCCGGAGACGAGCAGGGCGGCGGCGAAGACCAGGCGAGGCAGGGCGGCGCGAGAACGGGCGAAGATCATACGGGGCTCCGAAACGGGGTGACGAGACGCGGGCGCGGGCGCCCTTCCCACAAAGCGAAAAAACGACGCGAAGCCGGCCATCCTGGCGCGCGCGGGACGCGGACAGGGCGCGCGCGGTCAGGGCGCGCTTCGCCCGACGAAGAAGAGATCGCCGAACAAGCTACTGGCGGTTTCGCCGGTGTCGTCGGTGTCCACTTCCACCGAGACCGCGGAGACCTGCGGCGCATCGGTGCGGAACGCTTGCCGATAGTCTTCGACGATGTCGCGGCGATGCTGCACCCACTTGCCCACGTCCGCTTGGCCGCTGCTGGCCACGATCGACACCACGAACGGCGTGCGGGTGCTGTCGAGCATCGTGCCCACCGGACGGGTGTTGTCCCAGACGTAGCAGAGGGTCGCGGCCGGCATGTCCTTGCCGTAACGGGCGCGGTCGACCTTCAGCCGCGTGCGCTCCTTCAGCGTCAACTTTTCGGGGTCGCGATCGAACATCACGCACACCCGCGCGACCGCGTCGTCGACCTCTTTGCGGCCGATGTCCGCGCTCTGCAGCATGCGCTGGGTGCGCCAACGCCAGCGCATGATCGGCGTGCGCGCGGGATCGACGAACACGCTGTGGCGCAGCGTCGCCGCGGTGCCGTCGGCGCGCGCGCGCAGCACGATGGTGCCTTCGTTCGCCATCAGGTCGTACTGGGTCTTGCGCTCGGCCTTCGGCGGCGCTTGCACCGACCAGCCGGCCGGCGCGGTGGCGCCCAGCGGGCCGTTCGAGAAGGGCGTCGGGCGCGCCACCGGCAGCGGCGCGGGCGCACGGGACGCGGCGCGGGCGTCGGACCGCGGCTTCGCGGCCTGGGCGGCGGGGCCGAGCGCGGCGAGGCCGGCGCAGAACAGCGCGGCGGCCGCGAACCGGCCGAGAGAGCGCATGCGGGGACGAGCGGTGGGGGGCATCGGGAAGTCCTGTCGTGAGCCGCGATAGGCGAACACGGTTGGCGGTGGCTTGTCTAGCGCGTTTTAGCGAAATCGCGCATCCGCCGTGGCGGCGGCCCGAATCCACCGGGCGGACGTTGTTAACCGATTGATTTCGCTGGGCTCTTTCCGGCGGCGTAGCGGAGTCGCCGGAGCAAGATTCGCCCTCAGTCTCATCCTGTGAGGCGACGGCAGGGTACGATGTCGCCTCGGTCGGTGAGACGGCAACGCGGTGTCGACGAGGGGCGAGAGGCGCTCGAAACGCCGCCTCGGCCGCCGTCGAACCGCTGCCCTTATCCCGCCCGCCCGAGCCCGCTTCGCCGCCTCCCCGCCGCGCCCTCTTCCGCCACCGTCAGAATCGAGCATATGGACCGCTACGAACGCATTCTCTCGCTGCACCGCATTCTCAAAAGCGCGCGTTACCCGGTGACGGTGAAACGCCTGCAGGACGAACTGGAGTGTTCGCGCGCCACGGCCTATCGCGACCTCGCCTTCCTGCGCGACGCGCTGATGGCGCCGATCATGGGCGACGGCGAAGCCGGCTTCCGCTACGACCCGAAAGAGGGCGAGCGCTTCGAACTGCCCGGCTTGTGGCTCAATTCCGAAGAACTGCACGCGCTGCTGGCCGCGCAGCAATTGCTCAGCCGCACCGGCGGCGGCGTGCTGTCCTCGGCGCTGGCGCCGCTGCAGCAGCGCATCGAAAAGCTGCTGGAAGAACACGCGCCGGGCAAACGCTGGCCGGTCGAGCGCGTGCGCGTGGTGCCGTATCGCACCCGCACGATGGACGAGACCGTGTTCCGCATCGTGTGTTCGGCGGTGCTGGAGCGCAAACAGCTCAGCTTCGAATACCGCGCCCGTTCCACCGACGAAAAAACCCGGCGCGTCGTGTCGCCGCAGCGCATCACGCATTACCGCGGCAATTGGTATCTCGACGTGTTCGATCACGACCGCGACGCGCTGCGCAGCTTCTCTGTCGATCGCATCGCCGCCCCGCGCATGCAGGACGCCGCCGCCCGCGACGTGCCCGAGACCGAACTCAACGAGCATCTGGCCGGCAGCTACGGCATTTTCTCCGGCGCGCCGAAAGGCTGGGCGACGATTATTTTCAACCAGAAAATCGCGCGCTGGGTGGCCGACGAACATTGGCATTCCGCGCAGCAGGATCGCCATTTGCCCGACGGTCGCTTCGAACGCAAGGTGCCTTACAGCGCCCCGCGCGAACTGCTGATGGACATCCTGCACTACGGCCCCGACGCCGAAATCGTCGAACCGGCGTCGCTGCGCGAACAGATGAAAGCGATGCTGCAGTTGGCGGTGAGCAACTACGACAAGTAGGGCGGGCCCCGCGCAGCGGCGTCCGCCATCGCGCATCGGTGCGACATCGTCGCCCCGTCACGATTCCAAGGTACGTTCGTCGCTCGAAAAACAATGTCGCGAATTCCAGGCGCAGGCAAGGTCTGCGTTTCACGGACGCGCCGTGGTCACGGCATTGATCAATTCTCGCGGTAGATCGCGAGGCCGTCGTCGTAAACGACGATCCAGTCGTCGCGGGCTTGTTCGCGTTCGTAACCGATCCGGATTCGCGCCGCCGGCCGCGCCGGATCGAGATCGTCGGGTGCATCCGCAATGGCCCAGCGCGCGTCCTCCGTCGATTCGGTAAAGCCGTTCGCGCGCGCAAAGGCGTCGATTCGCTCGGGCGCGCCGCGTAACCGCCAGTAGTGACCGACATCGAAGAAATTATCGACCGATACCGAGTCGTATCGGAGTGCGACGATATCGGGGGGCAGAGGCGTTCCGGTGTAATGCGCGAATGCGCGGTCCGGGTGGCCACGCCACCACAGATCGCGCGCTGTCGACGCGGCGAAGGCCGCCGCGATCGCGGCGACGCCGCCGATGGCGAAGCGAAGGCGCGCTCTTCGGTGCGATGGCCGCGCGCTCATCGCCCGCCGACTCTGTACGGCTTCAGCGTCGACATGCGTCGATCGAAAACCGCTTCGGTTTCGAATTGCGTCAACATCCGTCTGACTTTGCTCAACGGGTGTTCGGGAAAAGCGTCGTCGTAGGTTCGGGCATCGGACGGCAGCGCTTGCACCTTAGCGTTGCGAGCCCGCTCGAAGAACGCTTCCATCGACGTCAGCAGTTCCGGCTCTTCTTGCGGTGGCGGCACGCGTTCGATCAAGGCGACAGCGGCCTCGCGCGCTCCGGTGGTGCCGCGTTCCAGCGATTCGAAGTTGATCTGAAACGTGCACGTTTCGAACGGCAGCCAAACGATACCGACGTAGTACATGCCGAGATGGCCCGGCGCGGGCGAGCGATATTTGAAGACGCCCACTAGCGATTCGAAACCGCGAATTCGGCGAACGGAAAGTTCGATCATCGCGCCCGATAAAGCTTCGCATTCGCGCGCGTAAAACGCATGCGCGGCGGCTTCATCGCGAAGATCGAAGGGCCAAACGCCGACGCGGAAGGTGAGCTGGAGTTTCGACGCGTCGCCGTCCGGCGTCATCCACAGCGCACTGTCGGCGGTGCGCTCTTCGAGACGCCAATCGTCCCGATGAAACCGGATGTCTCGCAGCGTAGGCGTGTAGGTCGAACGTCGAAAAAACATAGGGCTGCGGTCGTCGTCGGCTGTCGTCGTCAAGGAATGCGGCATCTCGGCGTGCAGTCTAGGGCCTGTTAACGCGATTCGGGCGCGTTGCGCTGTCCATCCGCGGGCGACCGCCGAGTAGGTCGCAGGTTTTGAGACCTGCGCCGGGGAGACTGCTCGCATCCACCCCGGAGCCCCGCCATGTCCACGCCCTCGCTCGCCTCCGCGCCAACAACCCTCGAACAAGCGCTGCTCGCGCTCGCCGCCTTAGCGGTCGTCGCGTTGTCGTCCTTCCCCACCGCGCGCGAGGCGAGCGCGGCGTTCGGTTGGTTGCCGTTCTGGCTGTTGGCGTTGCCGTTGAGCGCTTGGGCGACGGCGCGGGCGATGCGGGTTCGGGCGGGGCGCGGTCGGGTTCGGTCCGAACGCGAGAGCGAACGGCCGCTCGCCAGCGTACATGCCATCGCCTCGGCTCGGGCCGCCGCCTCGCGTCGCGGCGGCGCGCAGGCCCTGCGTCGCGCGGCCTGAGTCGGCCGCCTCCGTGCATCGCGCGCGGCGCTCAGGTTAGGCGCTGCGGTCGCATCCGATCGCAGACGGTCGCACTTCGCCGAAACATGGCCCGATGCGGCCTCGTTCCGCGCACTCCGCCGCCCAACCGCCCGCCCGTCCCGCCGTTCGGCGCTCGCCGCGGCGGGCGTCGTCGCGGCGAGCCGCGTTTCGGGTCCGCGCGAAGGCCCGGCTGTGCTAGCGTGACGATCCCCTTCGTTCCGTTCGTATCGCCATGCCCCAGTTGACGCACGTCCACCTCGCCGTCGGCCTCGTCCTCGGCGCGTCTTCGTTGTTGTGCGATGTCGCCCGCGCCGCGGATGCGACTTCCGGTTCGACTTTCGCCGCCTCCGCCATGACCGACACCCTCACCGCCGCCACGCCCGCCCCCGCCGCCGCCGCCGCGAAACCCGCCGACGACCCGTACCTGTGGTTGGAAGGCGTCACCGACGACAAAGCCCTGGCTTGGGTGCGCGAACAGAACGCCAAAGCCGAGGCCGAAATCTCCGCCGCGCCCGGGTTCGCCAAGCTCGAATCGGATCTGCGCGCGATTCTCGATTCCGACGCGCGCATCCCGGCGGTGCAGAAGATCGGCAATCTCTACTACAACTTCTGGCGCGACAAGAAGCATCCGCGCGGCGTGTGGCGGCGCACCACGCTGGAGGAATATCGCAAGGCCGAGCCGCAGTGGGAAATCGTGCTCGATATCGACGCGCTGAACGCCGCGGAAGAGATTCCCGAAGGCAAGCAGTGGGTCTGGCACGGCGCGGATTGCTTGAAGCCGGACTATCGCCGCTGTCTGATTTCGCTCTCGCCCGGCGGTTCCGACGCCGACGTGACCCGCGAATTCGACCTGGAAACGCAGAGCTTCGTCGACGACGGGTTCTATCGGCCGGTGGCCAAGGGCGGCCTGCAATGGATCGATCAGGACACGGTGTACGTGTTCACCGATTTCGGGCCGGGCTCGCTCACCGCAGCGGGGTATCCGCGCATCGTCAAGGAATGGAAGCGCGGCACGCCGCTGTCGGACGCGAAGACGGTCTACGAAGGCAAACCGGGCGATATGTACATCGCGGCGTTCCGCGACCTCACGCCCGGCTTCGAACGCGATTTCGTCAGCCGCACCATCGCCTTCTTCAACGACGAACTGTACCTGCGCAAAGACGGCAAACTGCTCAAGATCGACGTGCCGAATTCGGCCAATAAGTCGGTGCACAACCAGTGGCTGACGGTCGAATTGCGCGAGCCTTGGACGGTGAAGGGCAACACCTACGTCGCCGGTTCGCTGCTGGTGATCGACTTCGAGAAATTCCTCGCCGGCGATCGCGGCTTCGACGCGATGTTCGTGCCGACCGACACCGTGTCGCTGGCCGGTTACACCTGGACTAAGCGCCATCTGGTGCTCAACTTGCTGGACGACGTGAAGAGCAAAGTGCGCATCATCACGCCGATGGAAGGCACCTACGGTTGGCATCAAAGCAGCTTGCCCGGCGCGCCCGCGCTGGGCACCGTGTCGGTGGCGGCGGTCGATAACGACACCAGCGACGCGCTGTGGATGACCGCTTCGGATTTCCTCACGCCCAGCACGCTGTCGCTGGTGGAAATCGGCAAGAAGGCCGAGCCGCTCAAGACCATGCCGCCGTTCTTCGAGACCGCGGGTCTGGTGGCCGAGCAGGAATTCGCCGTCTCCAAGGACGGCACGCGCGTGCCGTACTTCATCGTGCATCGCAAAGACATGCCGCTGGACGGCGCCAATCCCACGCTGCTGTGGGGCTACGGCGGCTTCGAGGTGTCCTACACCGCCACCTACAGCGCCACCGTCGGCCGCGGCTGGCTGCAGCAGGGCGGCGTGTACGTATTGGCGAACATCCGCGGCGGCGGCGAATACGGCCCGCGTTGGCATCAGGCCGCGTTGAAAGCCAATCGCCATAAGGCCTACGAAGATTTCGCCGCGGTGGCGCAGGATTTGATCGCGAAGAAGATCACGTCGCCGCCGCACCTGGGCGCGCAGGGCGGCAGCAACGGCGGCCTGCTGATGGGCAATATGATCGTGCAGTATCCGCAGTTGTTCGGCGCGGTCGTCTGCCAAGTGCCGCTGTTGGATATGAAGCGCTACACCAAGCTGCTGGCCGGCGCGTCGTGGATGGCCGAATACGGCGACCCGGACAAGCCCGCCGAATGGGCGTTCATCAAGACCTTCTCGCCGTATCACTTGCTGAAACCCGAGGCGAAATATCCGCCGGTGTTCTTCACCACGCGCACCAAAGACGACCGCGTACACCCGGGCCACGCCCGCAAAATGATGGCGAAGATGCAGGCGATGGGCGCCGATGTGCGCTACTACGAAAGCATCGAAGGCGGTCACGAGAGCGCCGTGGACAACGCGCAAGACGCGCATATCCGCGCGCTGGGCTATGCGTTTCTCTGGGAAAAACTCAAACGCTGAGCCCGAGCGACGGCGCGACGAGAGGAACGGCGGGCCGCGGCCCGCCGTTCTCGTTTCGATGACCGGCACCCCGAATCCCGGCCCGGGGTGCGGCCCGCGCCATACGCCGACGTGCGGAGCGCGGTGTCCTCCGATCGGGTCTTTTCGCGTTTGATCACGCATTCCAGGTACCCACCATCCGTACGCCCGCGGCCGCGCCGAGCGCTTCCGCCGGGCGTCGCGGGATTTCTTAAGGAGAGAGAGTCATGGGCGGTTATACCCAAGAGCACGAGCTGCAGAACAAAAGCAAAGTCGCGTTGGCGTATTGGGAAGATCTCAAGCCGACCGAGCACAGCGACCGGCTGAAGAACAACACCTGGAACCAGCACAAAGGCCGCGAAGGCCTGGCCTTCTACGATTCGACGATCCAGTACATGCGCAACGACTGGGCCGCGAGCAATATGGGCCTCGGCACCGTCAACGACACCAACGGCCAGAAAGCCATGCTGTTCTACAGCAAGGACACCCGCACCTGGCACACCGCCGACGCGCTGGACATCGACCACGCCACGCAGTGGAAACAGCACGGCCAGAAATTGGGCGCCAACAGCACGGCCGACTGGCAGATGGCTTACAACGACGTCAACAATCTGCGATTGTTGCCCTCGGTCTACAACCGCGCGCGCGACAGCGCGGACGACATCCTGAAGACCCACGGCCCGCAATCGCAACAGTGGGGCAAGTGGGTGAACGAGCACATGGGCTTCGATCACACCATCAGCTATCGCGAATTCGACCCCGAAAAAGACAACGCCCGCCGGACGAAAACCACCACCGGTCAAATGTGGACCGACGAAAGTACGCGGTCCGAATTGCGCTTCGACAAGCGCGTGATGGAGGTTTGGTACAACAAGGAGCTGGAAAAGAATTTCGTCGGCACGGCCAATATGACCAACCCCGACGGCACCGGCACGCAGCAAGTGCCGCTGTTCCGCTGCGCCGCCACCGGCCAACTCTGCACCCGCGACGCGATGGATATCGACCACGCGATTCCGCTGGAGCAAGTGCTGAAGAAAATGACCGAGCTGTACCCGAACGGATTCACCAAGGCCGACGCCTTGGACGCTTACAACGACGTGAGCAATCTGCGCTTGGTCAGCCGCAGCGCGAACAGTTCGCACGAATGGGAATTGATGCCCGACGGTCATTTCCGCGATTCGAAAGTCAAGGAAATTCCAGGCGAATTCAAGAATTTCATCAAGGACGACGGCGACCTCAAGCCGCAAGAAAGACTCGCCGTCCACCAAGCCGTCGGCGAGATCAACGAGTTCTACAAGCAGAAAGTTCGGGATTATTTCGCCCCGCCGCAACAGCAGCCCCCGCAGCAACAGCCGCAGCAAAACGCGCCGCTGGTCAATCAACAGGGCCATCCCGACAACCCGCTGTTCCAGAACGTCGTCGGCAAGATCGCGCAACTCGACCCCAATGGCCAGTACTTCAAGAACCAGGACGAACGCGACCGCATGGCCTCGGCGCTGATGGTCGTGGCCAAGCAAAACGGCTTGACCGGCATCGACAACGTGGCTTGGGGCACCGGCATGGGACAAGGCAAAATTTTCGCCGAACAGGGCGATCCCATGCTCGGCAAATTCGTGTGGTTGCCGCCGCAGGAAGGCATCTCGCGCAGCGTCCAGCAGAACACCCAGGCCCTGGGCCAAATCCAGGCGCCGCAGCAACAACAGCCGCAGAACCCGAACCAGCAGCACCATCATATTCAGCATTGATCGCGCTTGCGGCGCGTCGTCGAACCGCGACGCGCGAAGCCCATGAAGAAAGACGCCCGGGACATCCGGGCGTCTTTGCGTGCGACGAGTTCGATCGAAACGACGTTCAACCGCATCCGGTGCGATACATGCAGCGTTCGTACTCGAAACGGTACATCGTCGGCCATCGTCCGAACAACTCTTGCGGCTCCGATACTCTTGCTGCAGCGCACTTCCATCCCCTCTCCCCGCGTCCGGGGAGAGGGGATGGGTGAGAGGCGAGCGAAGCGAGATCGCTGCCGTTCCCGCAAGCCTTCATAGGGTGCGCCTAGGCGCACCTTTCTCAATCGCACGATCCGGAACGGTGCGCTGAAGCGCACCCTATCGCGTGACAGCATGGTCGTCGGTTCGATCCGTGCGCGCCGTATCGCCCCTTCCGGCGCTCCCTCGGGCGCCGGACTCTCTTCCCTCTCCCCGCATGCGGAGAGAGGGTCAGGGTGAGGGGCGAGCGAAGCGGTGTCGTTGCCGTTCGCGTGTTCGTTCAAGCACGCTGCGTTTGGGTACTGAAGCTGAGCGATCGAGTGGCGCGAATGGATGTCGGTTTCGTGCCGACTTCGCCCCTCACCCCGGCCCTCTCCCCGCATGCGGGGAGAGGGGGAAGAGCGTAGCGCGGGTTGTTTGCGGCGCACTCATTCGCGTTATTGGCGCTGTTGGATGCGGGAAAACGAGCCTGCGTGTCCCCATCGCGGCGTTCATCAGGGCGATGCGGTCGAGATGGGAGACCGCGTTATGTTTCGGATGCGTCCGCAGAGGCTGCGTCGTCGTTCGAAAGACCTACTCATCGAATCGCAAATGCCGCACCGACTTCCCGTGCCGGCGGATCAGTCGTAACGCTTCGATGCCGATGTTGATGTGGCGTTCGACGAATTCGGCGCTGACTTTCGCGTCGCTGGCTTCGGTTTTCACGCCTTCGGGGATCATCGGTTGGTCGCTGACCAGCAGCAGGGCGCCGGCGGGGATGCGGTTGGCGAAGCCGGCGGCGAAGACGGTGGCGGTTTCCATGTCGATGGCCATGCAGCGCATGGCGCGCAGGCGGTCCTTGAACGCGTCGTCGTGTTCCCAGACGCGGCGGTTGGTGGTGTAGACGGTGCCGGTCCAGTAGTCGTGATCGAGGTCGCGGATCATGGTGGACACCGCGCGCTGCAGGGCGAAGGCGGGCAGCGCGGGCACTTCCGGCGGCAGGTAGTCGTTGCTGGTGCCGTCGCCGCGGATGGCGGCGATGGGCAGGATCAAATCGCCCAGTTGGTTTTTCTTCTTCAGGCCGCCGCATTTGCCGAGGAACAGCACGGCCTGCGGCATGATGGCCGAGAGCAGGTCCATCATGGTCGCGGCGTTGGGGCTGCCCATGCCGAAGTTGATCATGGTGATGCCGTCGGCGGTGGCGCTGGGCATGGGGCGGTCCAGGCCGACGATGGGCGCGCCGGTCATCCGCGCGAAGTGGTCGAGATAGCCGCCGAAGTTGGTCAGCAGAATGTGCTGGCCGAAGGCGTCCAGCGGTAGGCCGGTGTAGCGGGGCAGCCAATTTTCGACGATTTGTTCTTTGTGTTTCATGCGGGTCTCCTGCGATTCGTCGAATTGTGTCATGCACCCTGCCGAAGGTCATGCTTGGCAGGTCCGCGGGGCGCGGGCTACGGTGCGCGGGTGCCTGCGTGTCCGATGCTGCACCTGCCCGACGCTCCAGTTGTCCGATGTTCCGCTCGAACGGGGATTCCTCAATGTTCCGAACGATCAGCGCCGCGCTCGCGGCGACGTTGTTGCCCGCCGCGTTGCTCGCGGCCGCGCCGCCCACCTTCGCCGCCGACGCCAAGCCCGCCGCCAAGCCGGCCTCCCGCTTCGTCTTCGACCCGTACCCCAGCACGTATCGGCCGATCGCCTCGCCGCCGGTGCTGATCCAGGGCGCTACCGTGCTGACCGGCACCGGCACCCGCATCGACGGCGCGGACGTGCTGATGCAGGACGGCAAGATCGTGGCCGTCGGCGCGAACCTGGAGGCGCCGGCCGATGCCGTGCGCGTCGATGGCCGCGGCAAATGGGTGACGCCGGGGATCGTCGATGTGCATTCGCATCTCGGCGTGTACCCCAGCCCGGGCATGAGCGCGCATCAGGACGGCAACGAAGCCACCTCGCCCACCACGCCGAATGTCTGGGCCGAGCATTCGGTGTGGCCGCAGGATCCGGGCTTCGCCACCGCGTTGGCGGGCGGCGTGACCTCGATGCAGATATTGCCGGGTTCGGCGAATCTCATCGGCGGCCGCGGCGTGACGTTGAAGAACGTGCCGGCCACGACCTATCAGGCGATGAAATTCCCCGGTGCGCCCTGGGGCCTGAAGATGGCCTGCGGCGAAAACCCCAAACGCGTCTACGGCCAGCGCGGCGGCCCGTCCACGCGCATGGCGAACGTCGCCGGGTATCGCGCGGCGTTCATCGACGCCAGCGAATATCTCAAGAAGAACAAACCGAAACCCGCCGCCGCGCCGAAGCGCCGCTGGTGGCAAAGCGCGTCCGATGCGAAGGACAGCAACAACGACAGCGGCGGCAAGCGCGACCTGAAGATGGACACGCTGGCCGGCGCCATCAACGGCGACATCCTGGTGCACATCCACTGCTATCGCGCCGACGAAATCGCGATCATGCTGGACTTGGCGAAGGAATTCGGTTTCAAGATTTCCGCGTTCCACCATGGTGTGGAAGCCTACAAACTGGCCGACCGCTTGGCGCAGGAAAAAGTCTGCGGCGCGCTGTGGGCCGATTGGTGGGGCTTCAAGATGGAAGCGCTGGACGGTATCCAGGAGAACCTGCTGTTGGTGGATCGCGCGCCGGGCGGTTGCGCGATCGTGCATTCGGATTCGTCCGAGGGCATTCAGCGCTTGAACCAAGAAGCCGCGAAAGCGATGGCGCAGGGCACGCGCATCGGTTTGAACGTTCCGCCGGAACGCGCGATCCAATGGATCACCGCGAATGCCGCGAAGTCGCTGGGCATTCTCGACAAGACCGGCACGCTGGAGCCGGGCAAGATGGCCGACGTGGTGGTGTGGAACGGCACGCCGTTCAGCGTGTACGCCAAGGCCGAGCAGGTCTACATCGACGGCGCCCGCGTCTACGACCGTTACGACCGCGCGCGTCAACCGGTGTCGGATTTCATGCTGGGACAAAGTGCCGCGCCGCAAGGTCTCGAAGGAGGTGTGCGATGAGCCGTCGTCTTCGTCGTGCGTGGCTCGCGTCCGGCCTGCTGTTGCTCGCCGGCCATGCGGCGGCGCAAAACGTATTGATCCGCAACGCCACCGTGCATACCGCAAGCGCGCAGGGCACGTTGATGAATACCGATGTGCTGGTGCGCAACGGCACGATCGCCGCGATCGGCAAGAATCTGTCGGCGAGCGGCGTCGAGACCGTCGACGCCGACGGCAAACCGCTGACGCCCGCGCTGTTCGGCGGCATCAATTCGATCGGCCTCCAGGAAATTTCGCTCGGCGACGACACCCGCGATCAATCGTTGGCGCTCGGCGGCGACAAGCAGATGGTGGTGCGTCCCGAATTCGACGTGACCTTGGCCTACAACCCGATGTCGATGCTGATCCCGGTCGCGCGCGTGGAAGGCGTCGGTTTCAGCATGCTCGGCGCGAGCAGCGTGAACGGCGGTTCGATCGTCGGCGGCCAGGGCGGCATCGTACGCTTGGACGGCAACCCCGACCCCATCGGCCCGCGCGCGTTGTTCCTGGAACTGGGCAGCGACGGTGCCGACCTCACCGGCAAATCGCGCGCGGCGCAGTGGATGCTGCTGGATCAATTGATCGACGAAGTGCGCGGGCGCATCGGCGCGGATTCGGGCATGGCCTTGCTGACGCCGGCCGGTCGCCAAACCTTGGCGCGCTATCTCGACGGCGGCGGCCGCGTGGTCGCGAAGATCCATCGCGCCGCCGACATCCGCCAACTGCTGCGCTGGTCGCAGCGCCACAACGTGCGCATCGCGATTCTCGGCGGCACCGAAGCGTGGATGCTCGCGCCGCAGTTGGCCGCGGCGAAGGTGCCGGTGTTCGTCGACCCGCTCGCGAATCTGCCGGGGAATTTCGATCAGATCGGCGCCACGCTGGAGAACGCCGCGCGGCTGCGCGCCGCGGGCGTGCCGGTCGCGTTCAGTCAGTTCGACGATGCGTCGCATTACGCGCGTAAGCTGCGTCACGCGGCGGGCAACGCGGTGGCGAATGGGCTGCCGTGGGAAGACGGCCTGGCCGGGATGACGCGCGTGCCGGCGGAAACCTTCGGCGTGGCCGACAAGATCGGCACGATCGCGGTCGGCAAGCGCGCCGATTTGGTGCTATGGACCGGCGACCCGTTGGAGGTGAGCACGGTCGCGCAGCGGGTGTGGTTCGACGGCGAAGCGATTCCGATGCGCAGCCGCCAAACCGACTTGCGCGACCGCTATTTGCGGCCCGCGGGCGCGCTGCCGCGCGCCTATCCGCCGGGCGGACAATGAGCGAGAGGCGATGCGCGGCCGCGCTTCGGCCGCGCATACGCTTCGACGCGATGTTCCGGCAAAAAGTCGCTCGCGACGCATCGCTTCGCGACACGATGGCCGCTTTCCCTCACAGGTCATGTGGTGGATGATGGGCCTCTCGTCCGGAGAACGTCCATGACGCCCACCGCAATCGCATCGTCTTCGAAAGCATCCTTGCCCACGAGGCGCGCGACGTTTCGCTCGAGGTTCCGCACGATGCTCTGCGCGTCCGCATTGGCCGTCGGCTTCGCCCATGCCGCATCGCAGACGCCTGCGGAGGCCATACAGCCGCTGGGCGTCTTCCATCGTGGCGAGACCGTCGCGCGAGACGGCCAAACGTGGTTGACCTTGTGGGTGAGCGAAAACGCCGGCACTGCGCGTTTGGCGCGCTCGCGCGTGCGGGTGGCGCAGGTGGAAGACCCGATCGTGGACGATACGGGCGACGGTAATACGGGCGAGGACACCGGCGAAGAGGTGTCGGTGCCGGTACCGGCCGCGGGCGGCGAAACCCCGCTGATGCTGCTGCGCAGCGGACGCATCCGGACCGGTCCGGTGAGGGTCGCGACGATCGAAGAACGCGGTGCCGACGGCTTGCCCGGGTACACGTTTCGTCTGAACGGTCGCGAATCGCGTTTGGATACGCAATGCGAACCGCGGCCGACACCGGCATCGGAGGACAACGGCGATGTCCAGCATGCCGTGTGTCGCTTGATCCTGAGCGTCGGCGGCGCGCGTCAGACGCTGCTGGAAATGGAGGCGACGCGCAGCGCGGGCGCCGCGCTCGGGCCCTGGGTGCTGGGCCATGATGCCGCCCCGCGTGTGCTGTTTGCGGGCGATCTCGATCGCGATGGCGGTCTGGATTTGATTTTCGACACCTCGGATCATTACAACCTCTCGTTGCCGACGCTGTTTCTGTCGTCCGCCGCCGGTCCTGATCAATTTTTGCGACGCACGTCCGAACATCGCGCCGTGGGTTGTTGAGTTCGGGTGTTGAGTCCGCGTCGCGACCCTGTAACACTGACGCCATCCCGGGGGGGATTCCGATGAACGCCGCGCCGCGTTGGTATTTCGATTTCATTTCGCCGTTCGCCTATTTGCAGTGGCCGAAGATCAAGGCCCTGATGGGCGAGCGCGAGGTCGTGCCCGTGCCGATCCTGTTGGCCGCCGTGCTCGACACTCGCGGCCAGAAAGGTCCGGCCGAAATTCCCAGCAAACGGGAATTCACCTATCGCTACGTGCTGTGGCAGGCGAAGCAGGCGGGCGTGCGGCTGCGCTTCCCGCCCACCCATCCGTTCAACCCGTTGCCCACGCTGCGTCTGGCGATCGCGTCCGGGCCGTCGACGAAGGCGATCGACGCCATCTTCGATTGGGTGTGGGCGCAAGGCCGCGCGGCCGATAGCGCCGACGCCGTCCTCCCCTTGTGCGACGCCCTCGGCGTCGATCCGGCCCTGCTCGCGCATCCTGTCGTGAAGACGACGCTGCGCGAGAACACCGAAGCGGCGTTGCGCGCCGGCGTCTTCGGCGTGCCGACCTTGGCGATCGACGACGGCGAGGGCGATCAATTGTTCTGGGGCAACGACGCCCACGCCTTCGCGCTGGAAGCGCTGCGCGATCCGGGCGTGTTGCGCGACCCCGAAATGCGGCGTCTCGCGAGCCTGCCCGTCGGCATCGCCCGCGCCGGTTGAGGTTTAGGCGGCCTTCGCGAGGCGGCCGCCGCGTTTTGGTCGACGGAGTCGATCGCGTTTTCGCGCGTTCGGATCCGGTTTCGCCGTAGTCGTGGTCGCAATCGTGATTGGATTCGCAGGAGCCGGGAGGAGTCGACGCCAAGGACGACGTCATCGCGGAGCGGGCGCGCATGCGTTCGCTTCGGCGGATGCGGAGCCCGCACCGGTCCGATCCGCGAACGCAGGACGGTCGTTGCGGACGGCATCGAAACGATGCGGTCCGTCGTTTCGCTGGTGTCCCACTCAATCGTCAGGGAGCAAAGCCATGCGCATCGGTCTCGTCGTGGATTCGGCTTGCGATATGCCCGCGGAATTCTTCGAGCGGCATCGCGTCGTCGTGTTGCCCATCACCGTGAAGATCGGCGACGCGGTATTGGCCGATCACCGCAACGAACAGGCGACGCTGCAGTTCCTCGAATCGCATATCGCGACCCGCGGCGCCGAGGCGGAAACCATGCCGTTCACGGTGCAGCAGATTCGCGAACTCTTCCTCGATCGGCTGGTCATCGATTACGACTACGTGTTCTGCTTGACGTTGACCCGCAATCGCAGCCCGATCTTCGATAACGCGACGAAAGCGAGTTTCGGCATCCTCAACGACTACAAGCCGATCCGTACCGCCGCCGGCTACAGCACGCCGTTCGCCCTGCGCGTGATCGATACGCAGAATCTGTTCGCGGCCCAGGGCGTGCCGGCGCTGGAAGCCGCGGCGGCGATCGCGTTGGAGGAATCGCCGCCGAAAATCCGCGCGCGGGTCGAACAGATCGCGCAGATCACCCAGGGCTACATGATTCCGCGCGACCTGCATTACCTGCGCGCCAGAACCCGCGCCAAGGGCGACAAGAGCGTCAGCCTGCTCAGCGCCTCGCTCGGGTCGGCGCTCGATATCAAACCGATCCTGCACTGCAATCGCGGCGAAACCGCGCCGGTCGCGAAGGTGCGCGGGTTCGAAGCGGCGGCGCGCAAATTATTCCTGCACACCGTCGAACGCGTGCGCAGCGGTTTAGGCAGTCCGAACGTGTGCATGAGCTACGGCGGGCCGTTGAGCGAGATGCACGCGCTGCCCGGCTACAATTCGCTGCGCGGCGTCTGCGCGGACCACGGCGTGAATCTGTACGAAAGCGTGATGAGCCTGACCGGCATGGTGAACGTCGGCAAAGGCGCGCTGATGATCGGGTTCGCCGCCGACGGCCCGGCATTCTCGGACTGACCGCCTCGGACTGACCGCGAGCCCCGTCTTTCGTCGCAGGAGCGAGCCGCCGATGCCCACGCGCTATTACTTGAGTCTGCCCGAGCCCGAACGCGCGCGCGCCGCGGGCGAATTCGCCTTTCGCGGCCACGGCGCCGATGCGATCGCCGCCGAGCTGCAGGACGCGCTGCGCGGCGATGGCTTGTTCCGGCGTTGGCGTGCGGCGCAAGACGACCCCGACGGCGTCGATCCCGCGCTCGGCGCGACCGACGCGGCCGCGACCGTCGTCGGCAAGGCGCAGGATTTGCACATCGAACTGATCGCGACCACCGCGCTGCCGAGCGCGGTGCTGAAACATCGTCTACGGTTGCTGGCCGGACAGGTGTGGCAATTGCGCGACGTGACCGCTGGATGACGGCGACATCGGGAATCGCCATCGACGGCGGCGCGCGAACGCCCTGCCTGTTGTCGTGGAGCGGCGGCAAAGACGCCGCGTGGGCCCTGCGGACGCTGCGCGCACGCGACGACTTCGAGGTGGTCGGTCTCGTCACCACGCTCACCGAAGGCTACGAGCGCATCGCGATGCAGGGCATTCGCCGCGACATCCTGCACGCGCAAGCCGAAGCCTGCGGACTGCCGGTGTTCGAGGCCTGGATGCCGCAGCGCGCCGACAACGCCGCCTACGAAGCGAGTTACGCCGCGGCGCTCGCCGAGGCGCAGCGCCATCGGCCGGGTCTGCGCGACATCGCGTTCGGCGATTTGTTTTTGGCCGATATCCGCGCCTATCGCGAGGCGTTGTGCGCGCGTCACGGATGGACGCCGCACTTTCCGATTTTCGATGCCGCGCCCGGGCACACGACGCGCGTGGCGCGCGCGATGCTCGACGCCGGCCTACGCGCGGCGTTGACGTGCGTGGATAACGCGCAGCTCGACGCCGGGTTCTCCGGCCGCGCGTTCGACGACGCCTTGCTCGCGGATTTGCCGCCGAATTGCGACCCCTGCGGCGAAAACGGCGAATTCCACACTTTGGCCTACGCCGGCCCGATGTTCGCGGCCCCGCTTTCGCTGCATCGCGGCGAGAGCGTACTCCGCGACGATCGCTTCGTTTACACCGACTTCTCGCTCGCGTCTCGATAGAGCGGTCGTCGGACCGCTGTTGCTGTCACCCTGAATATTCAGCGGCCCAACGGCCACGCCATCGCGGAGGTTCATCGAATTCGGCGATGCACACCAACGCTTGTCATCCCGAGCGCAGCGAGGGACCTGTTGTCGGACACTCGCGAACAGGGAAAGCAGGTCCCTCGCTGCGCTCGGGATGACAGAGAACGAAGGGATTGTCGATGCTCAGCCCTTCAATGCCGCGGCGTGGTACGCGATGTGCTCGCCGATGAAACTGGCGATGAAATAATAGCTGTGGTCGTAACCCGGATGCAGACGCAATTCCAACGGGTGGCCGGTGGTCTCGCAGGCCGCGCGCAAACGTTCCGGCTGCAGTTGCGTCGCGAGAAATTCGTCGGCATCGCCTTGATCGACCAACAGCGGCAAACGCTCCTGCGCGTTCGCGACCAGCGCGCACGCGTCCCATGCGCGCCAGGCGTCGCGATCGTCGCCCAGATAAGCGCCCAGGGCCTTTCGGCCCCAAGGCGCTTCGCTCGGCGCGACGATCGGCGAGAACGCGGACACGCTGCGATAACGCCCCGGGTTGCGCAACGCGAGCACGAGGGCGCCGTGGCCGCCCATCGAATGGCCGCTGATGGCGCGCGCCTGCGTCGTCGGAAAATTCGCCTCGATCAACGCCGGCAATTCCTGCACGACATAATCGTGCATGCGGTAATGCGCCGACCACGGCGCCTGCGTAGCGTTCACGTAAAAACCCGCGCCCTTGCCCAGATCGTAGCCCTCGGCGTCGGCGACATCGTCGCCGCGCGGGCTGGTGTCCGGCGCGACCAGGATGATGCCGTGTTCCGACGCGTAACGCTGCGCCCCGGCCTTCGTGATGAAATTCTGCTCGGTGCAGGTCAGACCCGACAGCCAATACAGCACCGGGCATGCGCGTTCTAGGGCTTGTGGCGGTAAGTACACCGCCACATTCATTTCGCAATTCAACACCGAAGAGCGGTGCCGATAGACATCCTGCCAACCGCCGAAGCAGGCGCGTTGTTCGATGCGTTCCATGGTGCGTGTCCGTGTCGTGGTCGAAGCGGCGAAAAGGCAAACGTCAGTAACGCACGACGGAACGGATCGACTTGCCCTCATGCATCAAATCGAAGGCGTCGTTGATCTCGTCCAGGCCCATCGTGTGGGTCACGAACGGCGCGAGTTCGATCTCGCCCTTCATCGCGTCCTCCACCATCCCGGGCAACTGGCTACGGCCTTTCACGCCGCCGAACGCGGTGCCCATCCACTTGCGGCCGGTGACCAGTTGGAACGGCCGCGTGCTGATTTCCTGGCCCGCGCCGGCCACGCCGATGATCACGCTCTGGCCCCAGCCGCGATGCGCACATTCCAACGCCGCGCGCATGACGTTCACGTTGCCGATGCACTCGAAGCTGTGATCCACGCCCCAGCCGGTCATCTCCACGATCACCTGCTGGATGGGTTTGTCGTGATCCTTCGGGTTCACGCAGTCGGTCGCGCCCATCTGCGTCGCCAACTCGAACTTTCCCGGGTTGGTGTCGATCGCGATGATGCGCCCGGCTTTCGCCTGACGCGCGCCCTGAATCACCGCCAGGCCGATTCCGCCCAAACCGAACACCGCCACCGTATCGCCCGCCTGCACTTTCGCAGTGTTGTGCACCGCGCCGATCCCGGTGGTGACGCCGCAGCCCAGCAGGCACACGTGTTCGTGATTCGCTTCGGGATTGATTTTCGCCAGCGACACTTCGGCGACGACGGTGTATTCGCTGAACGTGCTGCAGCCCATGTAGTGATAGACCGGTTGACCTTCGTACGAAAAACGCGACGTGCCGTCGGGCATCACGCCCTTGCCCTGGGTCGCGCGCACCGCGACGCACAGATTGGTCTTGCCGGACTTGCAGAACAGGCACTCGCCGCATTCGGCGGTGTACAGCGGAATCACGTGATCGCCCGGTTTCACGCTGGTCACGCCTTCGCCCACTTCGACGACGACGCCCGCGCCTTCGTGGCCCAGCACGCAAGGGAACAAGCCTTCCGGGTCGTCGCCGCTCAGCGTGAACGCGTCGGTGTGGCACACGCCGGTGTGCGTGATCTTCACCAACACCTCGCCCTTGCGCGGCGGTTCGACATCGATTTCGACGATCTTGAGCGGTTGACCCGGCCCGAAGGCGACGGCGGCGCGCGATTTCATAAGCGTTCCTCAAAGGTGATGAGAGCGGTCATTTCAGATAAGAGCGGACGAGCGCGATCGCCTGCTCGACGCTGGCGGTTTTCGCCGCATCGCCGCCGGTCGCGCCGAATTCTTCGTGCAGATGGCTTTCCAACACTTCCGCCATCAACCCGTTCACCGCCCCACGAATCGCCGCGAGCTGCTGCAGCACCGCGCCGCAATCCGCGCCGGCCTCCAGCGCCCGCTCCAGCGCGTCGGTTTGGCCGCGGATGCGGCGCAACCGCGTGAGCGCTTTTTTCTTCTCGGCGGGGGAGTGGGGCATAGTGGGGGGGAGTATGCGACGGAGGGGCGCGGATGTCGATACCTCGCTCCATGTGTCTACGTCGCTTTCAACCCAGTAGGGTGGAGTAAGCGCAGCGCAACTCCACCGTCGATCGTCATGCGACTCTGTCATGGTGGAGTTGCGCTGCGCTTACTCCACCCTACGCGGCTTCGACCGCGTACGAGGGTCTGCGCGGTATCGCGCGTATTGCGGCCGTGGTGAGCCAAGGTACTCTCGGACATTTCCGGCCCGGCCTATCGCTTTGCCGCGTCGCAAGGCATCAATTGAAAAGAGCCGTCAGGGAATACCCCGCCATCAATACGGCCGAGGTCGCGAAGAAGATCGAACCTCCATAGATGATTCTGTGCAAAGTGATAATCGAATGCTCGCCGCCCGATAGTGCCTCCTCCTTTCGTTGGAGAATCGCTCTGGCGGGACCATAAGCGAGGCGGCCGATCAATTTGATCAAGGCGAAAACCACGATGACCGCCATGTGGAATAGAGTGGGGATGATCGCGGTAAAGGCGAATATCCGCACGAAATTTCCGGATATCATGCCGAGCGATGCGGAAGCACTTTGGCTCTGCTTCGCCACAGGCAATTCAAGAGTGATCAATGCCCTGCTGGAAGTGATAGCCGATTCCAACCCTGAAAGAAACGAGTCGGCGGGAAATTTAGAAAGTGTCAAATACAGATGCATTAGCCAGGTGAAAATCGCCAATGCCATCATGAAAAAGACTACCGCGAAAAACAAATCAAGCAGTATCAACGATGCATATCCAGTGGCTTTTTTCGTGTTGGCGGTAACAAGGGTCAAATAGCGGGTCAATCCAACCGATAGCCAATCGCATATTGCGTTTGCGTAAACAACGGATGCGAGGATCGCGATAATGGTGCCCGGCATTATGCACGTAGAAAAGATTGAAAATCCGGAGGCATCTATAGCAAAAAAGTAATGCAGGTCGCTTTCTCTGTAGAATCCGTAAAGCAAATCCAGCCAGATCGCCGCATAAGAAACGAGTAGCGGCCAATAATGAGAGGCCCGCTTTTTGCCGCTTGTTAAGTAAAGAGCGCACGAAAAAATAAAAACCGCGAAGAATATTGTGGACATATATATTTCTTTTGCGTTTTGTGCCGTACCAACAACATCCATGCCAAAAATCCCGGCGATAACGCTGACAAAATACAACGACTGAAAGTACAACGGAAAAGAGGCGCATATATACAAAATCAAGCCGATCGGCGTAAGAGCACCAAATGAAAAACAGAGAGTGCGTATGGTTTTGTGCCAAAATAGGAGTATGAAAAACAATGTTATCCCGGCCAAAATTCTTCGCGCGCTATCGTTTTCAAATTGATCGAATAGCAGCAGTGCGCATAAGATCGAGGCAGTCGGTAAAAAGCATCCGAAAAGCAAAGAAATAATGAAATCCCGCAGCTTGTCCTCAGAATTTTCATTTCTTCTTTCTTTTCTTAACTCAAAAGCAATGGCAAAAGCCACCGAAAAAATCAGTGCCGAATTAAGAAGAATGTCGAAGTATCGCGAGCGCCAATTCAGGAATTCCCAAAAAATCGTGCCGCCGAGCATCAGAAGAGGAGCGCCAAAAACAAGGTAGATGGTTGCTAGGCGAAAACTGACCTTGAGGCTTTGGCCGGTGAGGTAGCCGAAGAGGTTGCCCCTTTTCGGAGTCGCTCTCGGGCCGTAAAGTCGCTCGAACTTGCGATAAGCGGTTGTGCTCGCCCGCTTTAGCCAATCCAGCCAGCCGCTTTTGACCGCCCACTCGGCGACGGCAAGTATGGATTTGGATGCTTTCTCGGTCTTTTCACGGCTCGTGAAGAAGACGATTGCGGCGCTCAGCGCAGCGGAAATTTCCAATACGTTGGCGAGCGTACCCAGGATTTCGTCGATGATGCCCACACCGCCCCCATTCCCTGTGTGGTGATGTTTTTCGCGTAGGTGTTTCGGAAGTCGCGTGCGGTCTGCTGTCTGATTTCTAGTCTGTTGCGTCTTTGCATGAATCGTGCCGTCAGAATAACACCGAGGTTCTAGTGTAGTGAAGCCTACGGCCGGAGTGGGCGAGGATGCTGCGGTCGAGTTGCGCTGCCCGGGCGTGTCTATTCCTATGCCGGGATGCGTCGTGAACGAGAGAGTACGTAATCTATGACCGAGCGTACGGGCGCGCTAACCGGCGTAGGCCGGCTCGTACGCGCTCTCACCCCGTATTCTGAATCCCCGCCGCGATCCCGTTGACGGTGCTCACCAAGGCGACGAACGCGGCGTCGTCTTCGCGGCTCGTCTCGCGCCAGCGGCGCAGCAGTTCCACCTGCAGCAGACTGATCGGGTCGACGTACGGGTTGCGCAATCGGATCGACAGGCGCAGGCGGTAGTCGTGTTCGAGCAAGGCGTCGCGATCGCGCAGCGCGAGCAAAGTCTCGGCGGTGCGCCCGAATTCGTCGGCGATCCCGTCGAAATAGGCGGCATGCAATGCATCGCCGGCGAGGCGGGAATAGCGCTCGAAAATCGCGATATCGGACTTCGCCATCAGCATTTCGATATCGTCGAGCATCGCGGCGAAGAACGGCCAGTCGCGCGCCATTTCGGCCATGGTGTCGCGGCCGTAAACGACGATGCCGTGCGCCAACGCGGTACCGACACCGTACCAACCGGTCAGACCTGAGCGATTCTGCGACCACGCGAACACCCACGGAATCGCGCGCAGCGCTTCGATGCCGCCTTCGCGACGTTTCGACGGCCGCGAGCCCAAACGCAGGCGTTCGATCACGTCGATCGGCGTCGCCGCGCGGAAATACGCCGGGAAATCGGCGCGTTCGTGGACCAGCGCGCGGTAGTGCACGCGCGAGACCTGCGCCAGATCGTTCGCGATCTCGCGCCATCGCGTTTCGCGCGGCTCGTGCGGGCGCGGGCGCAGGGTCGCGCGCAGCACAGCGCCGGTGGTTTGTTCCAGATTGCGCAGCGCCAGCGCGCGGATGCCGTATTTGCGATGGATCACTTCGCCCTGTTCGGTCACGCGCAGCACGCCGTCGACGGTGCCGCGCGGCGCGGCGATGATGGCGCGCTCGGTTTTGCCACCGCCGCGGCTGACCGAGCCGCCGCGGCCGTGGAAGAACTCGATCTTCACGCCGCAGCGCTGCGACAGTTCGTGCAATTCCACCTGCGTGCGCTGCAGCGACCAGCGCGAGGCGAGAATGCCGCCGTCCTTCGCGCTGTCGGAATAGCCCAGCATCACCACTTGCCGGTCGCCGCGTGCGCGCAGATGCCGGCGATACACCGGATCGTCGAACAGCGCGCGCATCACCGCAGGCGCGGCGCGCAAATCGTCGATGGTTTCGAACAGCGGCGCGATGTCCAGCGGCACGGCGTCGCTCTCTTCGACGCAACCGGCGACGCGCGCCAGCGCCAACACCGCCAGCGCGTCGGCGGCGCTCCGGCTCATGCTGATGATGTAGGGCCCGAACGCGCGCGCGCCGAAGTGTTTGCGCAGCGTATGCACCGTGCGCAGCACCGCGAGCGTGCCCTGCGCCTGCGGCGCGTCGCCGCGTACCGATGCGTCGCCCGCGATCAGCGCATGCAGCCGCGCGATACGCATGTCGACGCTGTGCGCGGACCACTCGGCATCGCCGGAAAGCGCGGCGATCGCCTCGTCGTGCGTGGCCGAATCTTGGCGCAGATCGAGCGTGGCCAGATGGAATCCGAACGTTTTAGCGCGCCACAGCACGCGCTGCAGCGCGAAACGCCCGGCGTGATCGCCGCGATGCCGAGCGAGACTGGCGTCGATCGCGTGCAAGTCGGCGATGAAGGCATCGGCATCGGGATAGGCGGCGCTGCGGGTCGCGTCGCCGTCGTGCGCGTGCGCGGCATCGGTCGCGCTCAAACGCGCGCGGATCAGATCGAGCAGACGCCGATACGGCATATCCGACAGACGCGGATTCAGCGCCTCGGCGGCCTGCGGCATGCGCGCGGCGTAGTCGGCGATGCGCGCTTCGATCGCCGCGTCCACGGCGATGCGGTCGCGCGTCTGGGTGAGGATTTCCCCGAGCGCGTGCAGATCGGCGCGATAGTTCGCCAGCACCTGCGTGCGTTGCGCGGCGAGCGCGGCGCGGATCGTGTCGGCACCGACGTTCGGATTGCCGTCCATATCGCCGCCGACCCACGTCCCGAAGCGCAACATCGGCGGCAAGGCGACGGAGGGAATGCCGTCGATCCCGTTGTCGCTCACGGCGTGCGCGGCATCGGGATCGGGATAGACCGCTTCGACGGCTTGCGCGAACGCTTCGTAGAACACCGGCAGCGCGCGGAACAGCACGTGGCTGAGATAGAACCCCAGATGCTCCACTTCGTCGGCCACCGTCGGCTGTTGCGGCGGCGTTTCCGCGGTTTGCCACGTCGTCGTCAGCGCTTGTCGGATGCGCGCGGTGTCGGCGCCGCGTTCGGCCGGCGTGCGTTGGCGGTCGATATCGGCGACCAAACGCTCGACGATCGTGTGTTCTTTCAACAGCAGCGCGCGTCGTACCGCTTCGGTCGGGTGCGCGGTGAACACCGGTTCGATCCGCAGTTGCGGCAACAGCGCGAAGAGTTCTTCGCGGCCGACGCCGGCATCGCGCAGGTCGCGCAAGACCGCGGCCAAACCGCCGGGTTGCGGCGCGTCGGAACTGCGCTGGTAATCGCGACGGCGGCGAATGCGATGCACGCGTTCGGCCAGATTGACCACCCCGAAGTAGGTGGCGAAGGCGCGCACCAGCGCGTCGGCGTCGGCCAGCGGCACCGCGGCCAAGCGCTCGGCCAATTCGTCCACCGGTTTGCCCCACTCGCGGCGTTCGATCGCCGCGCGGCGCACGGACTCCACTTGTTCCAGCAGTTCGGCCGAGACCTGTTCGGCCAGCATCTCGCCGACCATGCGGCCGAGACGGCGCACGTCGTCGCGCAGTAAAGCGTCGCGCTCGGCGAATTCGAGGGTATCGCGCAGTCGCATGATGGGCTCGCAGTGGGGGTGCGAACCATCGAGAGTACACAAAGCCGGTGCGGATGGGCGATGTATTCGTCGCCAGCGCCAGGTGCCGCCGAATCCATGTCATCCCGAGCGCCAGCGAGGGACCTGTTTTTGGGAGGGGCCGAAGTAAAGCAGATCCCTCGCCTGCGGCTCGGGATGAGGGGGGCGTGGATCTCGGGCGAGCGAGTTCCGAAAGATCCGTCAGTACGCGAACTCGCGGAACACCCGGTCGATGTCGCCGGCCCATTCGCCGCGGAACAGTTCGAGCTTGCGTTCGGCCGCGGTTTGGCCGGACTCCACCACGTCGATCAGCGGGTCGAGGAAGCGGCTTTCGTCGGTGCCCTTGGCGTTGAGCCGCGCGCGGCGCTGCAGGCCGGCGGCGGAAATCTTCAGCGCCTCGCGCGCCAGATCGCGCAGCGTGCCGTTGCGGAACGGAACGTGCAGGGCGAGTTTCGGCACGCCGTCGCGCAGCGCGTTGCGCTCGGCCAGGCTGAAATCCTTCACTAAATCCCAAGCCGCATCCAGCGCGGCGTCGTCGTACAACAGACCGACCCAGAACGCCGGCAGCGCGCACAAGCGGTTCCACGGGCCGCCGTCTGCGCCGCGCATTTCCAGGAATTTCTTCATCCGCACTTCGGGGAAGGCGGTGGTCATATGATCCGACCAGTCGCGCAGCGTCGGCAGCGCGCCGGGCAGGGCGGGCAATTCGCCGCGCAGGAAATCGCGGAAACTCTGGCCGCTGGCGTCGTGATAAATCCCGTCGCGATACGAAAAATACATCGGCACATCGAGCAGATAATCGACGTAGCGCTCGTAGCCGAACCCGTCCTCGAACACGAAGTCGAGCATGCCGGTGCGGTCGGCGTCGGTGTCGGTCCAGATATGCGAGCGATAGCTCAAATACCCGTTAGGCTGGCCTTCGGCGAACGGCGAGTCGGCGAACAGCGCGGTGGCGATCGGCTGCAGCGCCAGCGAGACGCGGAATTTCTTGACCATATCCGCTTCGCTGGCGAAATCGAGATTGACCTGCACCGTGCAGGTGCGGGTCATCATGTCCAAGCCGAGCGAACCGACCTTCGGCATGTAGTCGCGCATGATGCGGTAGCGGCCTTTCGGCATCCACGGCATTTCGTCGCGGCGCCATTTCGGCTGGAAGCCCATGCCGAGAAAGCCGAGTTCCAGTTCGTCGGCGACGGTTTTCACTTCGCGCAGATGGGTGCCGACTTCGACGCAGGTTTGGTGGATCGTCTCCAGCGGCGCGCCGGACAATTCGAGTTGGCCCGCGGGTTCCAACGTCACCGAGGCGTCGTCGCGCAGCAGCGCGATAGTGCGTTCGGGCAGGCCGTCGACCGATTCGCGCACCGGCGTCCAGCCGAAACGCGTCAAGCCGGTGAGCAGCGCTTCGATGCCGCGCTCGCCATCGAAACTCGGCGGACGCAAGTCGTCCATGCGGAAGCCGAACTTTTCGTGTTCGGTGCCGATGCGCCAGTCCGCCTCCGGTTTCTCGCCCGAGGCGATGTACGCCACCAATTCGGACCGATCTTGGATCGGCGTATCGGCGACGCGGCTGGGACTGGACATGCGAACTCCGAGGACGGCGTGATGCGAGGCGGCGAGGGGAAGCGAGCGACGAGCGGCGCGGAACGCCGTGCGACGAAGAGGCGGGCCGACACCGGACCGGTGCGCCGCGCGCGCGACGCCGCGCGGTTTCGGTCATGGGGGCGATGCCGCGGCGGCGCAAGTCGGGCACTATACGGCCGATGATCCGGCGTATCGTTGCCCTCCTGCTGTCTCTGTGTTCCATCGGTGCCGCCGCCGATGCGCGCGCGCAGTCGTCGCAACTGGAGCGCGGCAACGGCCCCGAACCGGCGACGTTGGATGCGCATCGCTGCCAAGAAGTCGCGTGCGGCAACATTCTGCGCGACGTGTACGAAGGCCTCGTGACCGAAGACGCGAGCGGGCGCTTGATTCCCGGCACGGCCGAGCGGTGGGACGTTTCCGCCGACGGCCGCGTGTGGACCTTCCATCTGCGCCCGGGCTTGCGCTGGAGCGACGGCGCGCCTTTGGACGCGGCGCAGATCGTCGCGAGCTTCCGCCGCGCGTTCGCGCCGGACACCGCCGCGCCGTTCGCCGAGCAATTCGCGGCGGTCGAACATGCGATGGACGTGCAGGCCGGGCGCGCGCCGCCGAGCGCGCTGGGCATCGACGCCCCCGATGCGCGCACCGTGCGTTTTCGCACCACGCGCCACGCGTTTTTGCCCGCGCTGCTGACCCTGCCGATCGCGTATCCGGTGTCGTTGCCGGAAGTCGCGCGTTACGGCGCGCAGCACACGCGTCCCGGCACGCTGCGCGGCAATGGACCGTATCGTCTGCGCGCGTGGACGCCGCAGGCGAACGTGACGCTGGAGAAGAACCCGTATTTTCACGCCGCCGCGCGCGTCGCCATCCCGCGCGTGCGCTACCACGTCACCGAAGACGCCGCCGCCGAGGCGCAGCGTTACGCGGCCGGCGATTTGCACATCACCGAAACCGCGCCGCCGCAGCCGCTGACGAAACTGCGCGCGCGCTATGGCGCGCAGTTGCGGGTATCGCCGTACATCGGTGCGTTTTGGCTAGGTTTGAACATCACCAAGCCGCCGCTGAAAGAGGATGTCCGTCTGCGCGAAGCGCTATCGTTGGCGGTGGACCGCGACAAGCTCACGCGCTACATCACCGGTTTCGGCGAAGCGCCCGCGTACGGCATCGTGCCGCCCGGCTTGCCCGGCTATGCGCCCGCGTCGCTGCATTGGGCCGGTTGGACGCAGGCGCAGCGCGAGGCGCGCGCGCGTCGGCTGTATCGCGCCGCGGGCTATTCCGAATCCAATCCGCTCACCCTCGAATTGCGCTACAACACCTCCACGCCGCATCGGCGCATGGCCTTGGCGGTGGCGGCGATGTGGCGCGACACCCTGGGCGTGCGCGTGCGGCTGCGCAACGAGGAATGGAAAGTCTTCGTGCAGAACCGCAAACAGCGCGTGGTGACGCAGGCCTTCCGCGGCGGTTGGATCGGCGACGCCGCCGACCCGCGCAATTTTTTGGCCGCGTTCGCCGAGGACGGCGCCTTGAATTGGATGGGATACGACGATCCGCGCTACCGCGATG
>SSGH01000041.1 GCA_008015835.1 Lysobacter sp. | reverse complement strand
GGCCGAGCAGACCGATGCGGTCGCCGGCTTCCAGGCCGAATCCGACGTTGTGGAGGATCGTGCCCCCCTCGCCCCTCACCCGACCTTCGGCCACCCTCTCCCCATCGCGATGGGGAGAGGGTGGCCGAAGGTCGGGTGAGGGGCGAGGGGGGCACGATCCTCCACAACGTCGGATTCGGCCTGGAAGCCGGCGACCGCATCGGTCTGCTCGGCCCCAACGGCGCCGGCAAATCGACGCTGGTGAAATCGCTGGTCGGCGAATTGCCGTTGCTCTCCGGCGAGCGCTACGCGCACCCGGATCTGCGCATCGGCTATTTCGCGCAGCACACGGTGGAATCGTTGATGGCCGGCGCGTCGCCGATCGATCATCTGCGCGAACTCTCGCCCGATACCGCGACCCAAGCGTTCCGCGACTTCCTCGGCAAATGGTATTTCCCCGGCGACCGCGCGTTCGAGAGCATCGACGGCTTCTCCGGCGGCGAAAAGGCGCGACTGGCGTTGGCCTTGATCGCATGGCGACAGCCGAACGTGCTGCTGCTGGACGAACCCACCAACCACCTCGACCTCGACATGCGCGAAGCCTTGGCCGAAGCGCTGAGCGATTTCGACGGCGCGATCGTGATGGTCTCGCACGACCGGCATTTGATCGGATTGGTCTGCGACAAATTCGTGCGCGTGGCCGACGGCGCGGTGGAGCCGTTCGACGGCGATCTCGACGAATACGCGGCGTGGCTGCGCTCGCGCGCGGGCGGCGAACAGAAGAAGAACGACGCGAAAGCCGATAACGCGAAAGCGGACAGCGCGAAAGGCGCTGATGCGAAGCCGGTCGAGACGACGCCCGCATCGACGCAGAGCGCATCCAAACAAGCCGCGCCGAAATCGGGCGATGCGAAGCCTGCGCCCGCGAAGAAAATCAATCCGCACAAATTGGCGAAAGCCGAAGCGCGCGTGGCCGAATTGGAAACGCGTTTGTCGCAGATCGAGACCGCGCTGGCCGATCCCGCCGCGTACGCCGACGGCGGCAAGCGCGCCGCCGACCTGGGCCGCGAGCAACAGACCCTGCGCGCCGAATTGGACGAGGCGGAAACGGAATTGTTGGCGCTGTACGACTGAGCGCGCACCGCAAGCCAGCGGCGGCGCGTTAACGGGCCCTAGGCCGTTTCGCGACTGCCGAGAAATTGATGTCGATTTGATCTTCGTTCCGTACCATATCCACGCGCCGCCCGGGCGCGCCTCGATGGACCCCGGGCGGCGCGTTGTGTCGGGGGTGGTTGCGGCGCCCGGCGCGTTCATTTGCATGAAGCCGTCCGCCGCGACGGACCACAGGGGAACCACTCGAAATGCGTCGATTCATTCTTGCGGCGCTCAGCGCGACCGCGATCGCGGCCGTACTGGCGGCGCCGATCCTGCAGCGTGCGGGCATCGAAAAGACTCAGAAGCGGCCGGTCGCCGCACGCGAAGACCGCGGCCGTCTCGATCGCGTACCGGGCCGTTTCGCGGTCGTGCCCGTCGTGCGTTCGCTCGCCGCTCCGGCGCAGCCGGCGACCGGCCCGATCGTCGGCGTCGGTTCGCCGGCTCGCATTCCGCCGGTGTCGGTGCGCCTTTCCGGCGCGCTGGAGGATGCGGGGGCGGGCACGCCGACGGTGATCGTGCGCGTGGGCGACGTTCAGGTGCCGGCGACCATCGTCGGTAACGCGTTCGTCGCGGATCTGGTTTATGTCCGGTCGGCCAGCATGGTCAGCATCGAGCTGTCGAATACCGGCGTCCGCCACCGCGCGTTGCTGGGCACCGCGGGGCAACTGCGGCGGCTGGCCGGCGCCGACAACACGCTGCAGCCGTCGGAGCACCCGTCTTTGCGCGTGTCGCCGCTGAGCACGGCGCTGCATTTCTTGATTTCGCGCGAACTCGGCGGCCGTTTGCCGGCCGACGACGACGAATTGGATCGTGCGTTGCGTTCGATCTTCCCCGAAGACATCGCGCCGGCCGCCAATCTGCTGAGCAAGACCGCCCTCGGTGCCGCGACGCTGCCGGGAGGCTTCGCCGACGGCTATGCCTTGCTGCAGGACCAGCAGGCGTACCGCACGTTCCTGCGCACGAACACGGCGACGCTGGGCGACGCCAATACGTACATCCGTGGTGTGGCGGGGCAGCCGTTCTCGGCGATGGATCTGCAGCGCGACTGGGCGCTGATGGGACGCATGCTGATGAACCGCGTGACGTTCGTGCAGCCTTCCGTGCAGTTGATGCTGAAGACGCCCGCCGGCTATGCGCTGCACGCGAACCCCAGCCGCCGGAACGTCGGGTTCTCGCCGCAGATCGACGCGAACGGCGATTTGGTGCTGACGGCCTCGGGTACGGTCTCGTACGACACCACGCCCATCAAGCCATTCGGGCTCAACGGCGCGAGCGTCGTGGCGGTGGAGCGTCATACCGTGAACAGCGAGCGCTATCGCCGCCTGTTCGCCGGTAAGCGCACCAGTCTGTGGTTGAACCTGAGCGACGAAACGCTGAGCTACCCGGAATACCCCGAACGCGGCGCGACGGCGTTCGCACCGGTGCGCTATCAATTCGCCGCCGTGTTGGACGATCTCAAAACCTCCGCGCAGGCCTCGCATGTGCTCGGTCGACGCGGCTTTCCCATGTTCTGCTTGCAGCCGTCGTTGGCGACCGGTCAGCCCAGCGGTTTGGGCAACTGCGAGTTCGCGCTGCATACCTTCGGCGCTAGCGGATCCGCGCTGATGGAAAACGTCGGGCAGAAAGTCGATAGCGCGCTCAAGCCGGTCGCCGTGTCCGGCGGCGGCGTGCTGGCGTGGTCGCTGCAGAGCGATGGCGGTCTGCGCGTGGACGGCGCCGGTTATTCGGTGCGTTTGTGGCGGTTGGGCATTTCCGAAGGGCCGGCCGACGCGATGATCTATCTCGCCACCGCGCAGGATGGTCCGGCGACGCTCACTTTAAGCGGCCACACCATCGTGATCGACGGCAATACGCCGGTGAGCTTCTCCGCCACCGACCCCGTCGGTACGTGGAAATACGGTACGTTCGGCGACGAGCGGGTCGCCTACGCCTATAACGCCAGCGTACCGTTTCAGCAAAACGCGTTCGTGCGTCTCGCGGACGGCACGCAATCGCAGACGACGTTCGTCGACCCTGTGGACGATGCGACCGGCGAGACCTTTTCGTGGACCTATCGTTCGGGTTGGAAGTTGATCAACCTCGATCTCTACGATACCCGCTACCGCGCCAACACACCGACGCCGGCCAACATCTCGTATTTCAGCAGTTGCGAGGCGGCCTTCGCGCAGGGCGCGAATCAGTGCGCGGCGACGCGCGTGCGCTATTTCCGGCCGCTGGCGAAAGTCGGCAATCGCTGGTACGGCGTCGAGGATCTGTATTCCCGGTATTTCATCACCAGCTACACGCCGCCGTTCCAGTTCGACCGTTTCTCGCGCGCGAATTACTACGAATTGCAGTGATCGCGCCGCGAGGCGATATCGCGCGTCGCGAGAGCGAAACCGCCGCGGGCGAAAAGAAGGGGCGATTCCTCGCGGAATCGCCCCTTTCGTTTTGCGGTGATCGCGACGGTCGCGCGACGAATGCGTTGCGCATCGCGCTCCGCGCGGTTTACTTCGCGATCAACACCAGCAGCGAACGCGCCTGCAGGCCGTAGACGGTCCACTCGCCGCCGATGAAGGCTTCCGAGCCGGGCGCGACGGCGGTGTTCGGGCCTTCGTTCCAGGTCGCGGTGTCGGTGACGCGGTACCAGTTCTTGCCGGTGCCGGGCCAGGGCAGGGTGAAGTTCACGTTGCCCGACCAACCGTTGTAGGCGACGTAGATCGCGCTGGCCGAATCGCCGAATTCGCTACCGTCGATGCGCCACGCGATGGCGTGATTGCTGGTGCTGTTGAAATACGCCGCATCGGCGACGCCGCCGTCCGGCTTGAACCAGCGCAGTTGCTCCATCACGTTGCCGTTGTTGTCCACCGCCGAATAGAAATTCAGCGGGCGCAGCGCCGGATGCGCTTTGCGGAACGCGATCATGCGCCGGGTGTAGGTCTCGAAATCGGCTTCGATCGCGCTGCGCGTCCAGTACAGCCAGTTCGCGGGCGAATCGAGGTTGTAGACGTTGTTGTTGCCGAACTGCGTGCGCAGCGCTTCGTCGCCGCCGGTGAACATCGGCGTGCCGCCGCTGAGCATCATGAAGCCCATGCCGGTGCGCGCCGCGCGACGTTGATCGACGACGATGCCGCCCTGGTTCCAACTGTGGTTGTTGTCGTCGCCGCCGTCGGACGGGCCGTACGGCCATGCCTGGTTGTTCTGTTTGCTGTTGTAGCTGTACAGATCGTTGAGCGTGAAGCCGTCGTGCGCGACCATGAAATTCACCGAATGCCACGGTTTGCGACCGTCGTCGCCGTACAGATCGGACGAGCCGGCGAAGCGCGAGGCCAGCGTACCCATGGTCACCACTTCGACGCCGAGCTGATTCTGTTTCTTGCGCAGCGCGTCGCGATACATGCCGTTCCACTCGGCCCAGCCGGTCGGGAAGCCGCCGACTTGATAGGAATTGCCGCCGATCGCCCACGGCTCGGCGATCAAATCCAAACCGCTGCCGCCCGCCGCCGGACGCGGCGGCAGTTCGTTGACGATGCGATTCAGCGCGTTGCCGCCGTCCATCTTGTCGAAGTTGAAGCAGCCGTGCTGGCAGGTGTTGCCCAGCACCGAGGCGAGGTCGAAACGAAAGCCGTCCACGCCCAAGGCGTCGCGCCAGTACGCCAGCGAGTCGACGATGAGATTCTGCGCGATCGGGTTGCGGGTGTTGTAGTTGCCGCCGACGCCGGTGTTGTCCCAGGAATACTGGTAATTGGTGGTCAGCGAGTAGTAGGTCGGGTTGTCCAAACCGCGCCAGGAGGTGATGTTGTAGACGGTGAGACCGTCGCTGCCGCCCCAGGCGCCGCCTTCGCCGGTGTGGTTGTAGACCACGTCGATGTAGACCTTGATGCCGGCGTCGTGGAAGGCCTTGACCATCGCCTTCCATTCGCGGGTCGGGCCGCCGGCGGTCTTGTCCGCGGAATAGCGGCGATCGGGCGAGAAATAATTGAGGGTCATGTAGCCCCAATAGTTGTCGCCGCTGGTCGAATTCGCGGTGATCTCGTTCTGGTCGTTCTGCGTCTCCTGCACCGGCAGGAATTCCACCGCGGTCACGCCCACCGAGGCCAGATGCGCGGCTTTCAGCGCTGCGCCGGCGTAGGTGCCGCGCAGATTCAGCGGAATCGACGTGTCGTTCATGGTCAAGCCGCGCACGTGCACTTCGTAGACCACATCGTCCTTGAAGGCGCGTGTGGGCTTGGTGCCGATGGACGTGGTGTCGGTCGCCAGCACGATGCTCTTCGCCGCGCAGGCGCCACTGTCTTTATTCCGGTGCAGCGCGCCCGAGGCGTAGATCGTGCCGTCGGTGCAGGTGGCGGTGTTCGGGTCCTGGCTGAGTTCGCGCCCGTACGGATCGATCAGCAATTTGTTCGGATTGAAGCGATTGCCGTTGACGTCGATATCGGTGACGAAGCCGAGCGCGCTGCCCTTGGTCCACGCGCTGTTGTAGGTCCAGTTCGGGCCCCAGGCGCGATAGCCGTAATACACCGCGCCGGTAATGCCGTAGGTGTTCTTCAGCGTGGCGACCGAGGCCGTTTTCGTCCAGACGTTGGTCGTCGCGTTCTTGGTCATCACGTATTTGACTTTTTCCTGCTGGCCCGCGCCTTGGCTGTACAGCCAGACTTCGATGCGGGTGGCGCGCGAGGAATAGACGTTGAACGTGATGTTGGCTTTGGTGGCGTCGTAGCGCGCGCCGAGCGCGTATTGATCGATCGCGGCATGCGCCTGTTGTTGCGGCGCGAGCCACAGGGCGAACGCCGCGAGCGACGCGGCCAGCCAGTACTTGATGTGCGACATAAAGCGAATCCTCTTCGATGGCGTCGTACGATGCCGACGCGGTCCGTTGCGAGCGCGATCGGCCTAGGCAGGGGAGGCGAGCGATGCCGGCGTGCGTCGCCTCGGCGCTCGCGGTGTGGGCGACGACCTGCCGGCGGCACTATCGCCCAAGGTGCAGATGCACAATGCGAACGGGCGTCGACTTGTAATCGTATTCACTCGCGGACCGACGGCCGGTCGCCGGGGGCGGGGCGCGAGCGGCGACGGCGCGGCTCGCGGCTTGATTCGCCGCTGGGAAGCCCCAGAATGCCGGCCACGCTTCCCGACGCCGACATCGGCCTACGTTTCGTCCTATGCCCATCTACGCCTTCGAATGCGACGCCTGCGGCCACCAGTTCGACCGCCTGCAGAAGATGTCCGACCCCGATCCCGTCGAGTGCCCCGAATGCGGCGCGCCGAAGATTCGGCGGCAATTGACCGCCCCGGCGTTCCGGCTGTCCGGCAGCGGCTGGTACGAAACCGACTTCAAGAAGGACGGCGATAAGAAGCGCAATCTCACCGAAAAGAGCGACGCGCCGAAGACCGAGAGCGCGAAGCCGGAGGCCGCCCCGGCGGCGAAGCCGGCCGAGAGTGCGCCCGTCGCCGCGCCCAAGCCCGCCGAGAGCAAGCCGGCGAGCTAAGCGCCGTTCGCGCGGCCGCGAGGCCGCCGCCGGATTTGCCGCAGGTCGCGGCGGCCGTTAGGGTGCGACGACCGTCGCCCCAGGAATCGCCGCTTCGATGCGCTTTCTCCCACTCTCGTCCGTCGTCCTCGCCTTCGCCGGTATGGCCGGCTGCGCCAGCGCGCCTCGCGCGCCCGATGCCGCCCCCGCCGACCGTTTTCTGCAGGCTCTCGGCCAACATTGCGGGCAGGCGTATGCTGGCCGGGTCGTAGTCGATACGCCCGCGACGCCGAGCAGTCCTTTCGCCGACAAACCGCTGGTCATGCACGTGCGCGACTGCGGCGAGCGCGAGTGGCGCGTACCTTTCCACGTCGGCGAGGACCGCTCGCGCACCTGGGTGCTGACCCGAACGCCGACCGGTCTGCGGCTCAAGCACGATCATCGCCACGAAGACGGTCATCCCGACAACGTCACGATGTATGGCGGCGATTCCGCCGACACGGGTACCGCGCAACGGCAGGCGTTTCCGGTCGATGCCGAATCCATCGCGATGTTCGAAGCCAACGGGCTCGCGGCCTCGGTCAACAACACCTGGGCGATGGAAATCGAGCCGGGGCGGCGCTTCGTTTACGAACTGTCGCGGCCGAACGGCCGCTTGTTCCGGGTCGAGTTCGATCTCAGCCGCCCGGTCCCCGCGCCGCCGCCGCCCTGGGGCGCTGCGCCGTAGCCGGGTCTCGCCGTCGCCGAAACCGAGCAGCCCCGCATTCGCGGGGCTTCGTTCGTCGGGGTAAGGCGTGTGCGAGAAACGCCGCGCGACGAAGACAGACGGTCAGCGAATGCCGAAGCGCGCCCGGCAGCCTTCGTCGACCCACAGTCCGGTTTTCTTGTCGTAGCCCCAGGACTTGCCCTGGACGCAGGGCGATTTCGACAGGGTTTCCAGTACCACCGGCGCGCCGCGCTTGCCGTCCCAGGCGCAGACTTGGCGGCGGCCGCCCTCGCTGCCGCAGGTCACGCTGTAGCGGCCGCTGCTTTCGCCGACGCGGAACACGCCGCGGCAGCCGTTATCCACCCAGATCGAGCCGCCGCGCAGGCCCCAGCTCACGCCCTGTTTGCAGGGCGTCGATGACAACTGGCGGATCAGGTCGGCGTTGCCGTACAGGTCTTTGCCGCAGGATTTGTATTTGCCGTCGCTGCTTTCGCACTGCACTTCTTTACCGCTGTATTCCGGCCCGAATTCGGCGCGGCAGCCGTTGTCCACCCACACTTTGCCGGGGCTGGCGCCCCAGGTGCTGCCCCGCACGCAGCGGGTGTCGGACAACTGCTTGGTCAGCGCGGTCTGGCCGGGCCATTTCGTGTCGCAGGTTTCGCGGCGGCCGTCCTTGCTTTCGCAGCGGACGCGGTCCTTGTCGAGCAATTGCGCTTGCGCGGCGGGAGCGAAGGCCGCAGCCGCGACGGCGGCGATCGAAAGGGCCAGAAGAGAAGAAGTCGTGCGCATGGGATACCTCGAAGGCGTGGATCGGGGGACTGAGCGAGAACAGGAATCGGGGCGGAGCGGTCGGGCGATCATGCGGCGCACCGGCCGAAAACGAAATGAACGGGGCGCGCACGGGCGGCTGCGGCTAAAATGAACGGCTGCCCGGCCCACGGCCGGCTCGATCTTACCCCGGAGTCTCCCCATGCGTACCCACTTCTGCGGCCTCGTCGACGAGGCGCTGATCGGCCAGACCGTCACCCTGTGCGGCTGGGTCAACAAAGCCCGCGTCCAAAGCCATCAGGTGTTCGTCGATCTGCGCGATCACGAGGGCATCGTGCAGGTGCTGGTGGAGAGCGACCAACCCGAGCTGTTCGCCGCCGCCGGCGAGCTGGGCGCCGAGGACTGCGTGCGCGTGACCGGCACGGTGCGCGCGCGCTACGCCGCGAACGACAAGATCAAGACCGGCAAGGTCGAGATCGTGCCTACGGCTATCGACGTGCTGAACAAAGCCGAGCCGCTGCCGTTCCACGCGCACGAGAACGCGGGCGAGGACGTGCGTTTGAAGTATCGCTATTTGGACCTGCGTCGCCCCGAAATGCAGCACGCCATGCGCACGCGTATCCGTTTGGTGCAGGCGCTGCGTCGTTGGTTGGACGAGCGCGGTTTTCAAGACATCGAAACGCCGATCCTCACCAAGGCCACGCCCGAAGGCGCGCGCGACTTTCTGGTGCCGGCGCGCATGCACCCGGGCGAGTTCTACGCGCTGCCGCAGTCGCCGCAGTTGTTCAAGCAGATTCTGATGATGGCGGGCTTCGATCGCTATTACCAAATCGCGCGCTGCTTCCGCGATGAAGCGCTGCGCGCCGACCGGCAGCTGGAATTCACCCAGCTCGATATGGAATTCGCGTGGGTAGGCGAACGCGATGTGCAGGACGCCACCGAAGAGATGATCCGCACTGTCTTCAAAGAAGTGATGGACGTCGAACTGGCGAATCCCTTCCCGCGCATGACCTACGCCGAAGCGATGCGTCGTTACGGTTCGGATAAGCCGGATCTGCGTATTCCGCTGGAATTCGTCGACATCGCCGACCTGGTCAAAACCTGCGAATTCAAGGTCTTCACCGATTGGGCGAACGCCGAAGACGGCCGCGTGATCGCGCTGCGTGCGCCGGGCGGCGCGTCGCTCAGCCGCAAGCAGATCGACGACTGCGGCGCGCATGCGGCGAAGTTTGGCGCCAAGGGTTTGGCGTGGATCAAGTATTCAGATACGCCTGCCGGCTCCTCTGGCGGCGGGGTGGTAAGCAGCGGTTATAACCTCGATCAAATTTCTGGCTCGGTCGTCAAGGCGATTGGCCCGGAGATGACTGTCGCCATTCTCGATGCAGTGAAAGCACAGCCTGGGGATGTCGTTTTCATTGGCGCCGCCGACACCAAAACCGCCAGCGATTTCATGGGCGCGCTGCGCCTGAAACTCGGCAAGGATCTGAACCTAATCGAAGCCGGCTGGAAACCGCTGTGGGTCACCGACTTCCCGATGTTCGAGTGGGATGGCGAAGAACAGCGCTACGTCGCCCTGCATCACCCGTTCACCGCGCCGGCCGTGGACGATATCGACGATCTGCGCGCCAACGCGAAGGCCGCGGTGTCGCGCGGCTACGACATGGTGCTCAACGGCAACGAAATCGGCGGCGGTTCGATCCGTATCCACAATTCGGCGATGCAGAGCGCGGTGTTCGATCTGCTCGGCATCGGCAAGGACGAGGCCGAACTGAAATTCGGCTTCCTGCTCGATGCGCTGAAATACGGCGCACCGCCGCACGGCGGCATCGCCTTCGGCATCGACCGCATCGCCGCGCTGATGGCCGGCAGCGAATCGATCCGCGACGTCATCGCCTTCCCGAAGACGACCACCGCGCAGTGCTTGATGACCGGCGCGCCGTCGCCGATTCCGGATGCGCAGCTTAAGGAAGTCCACGTGAAGGTGAGGGGCGAGGAATGAACAAGGCATTGGCGTTGATGGCCCTACTGTCGTTCGCGACAGCGGTGTCCGCGGAGGAATCGAAGTCGATCTACGAATCCCTGCAGTTGTCGGAACCGAAAACCACGCAGGACTCCTCGGAGCCTGCGCCCGCGTCCGAATCGACGTCCGCATCGCAGGCGGCCGATGCGAAACCGCCGTCGCGCATCGAATTGACTCGAGAATTCGTCGTGGCGTGCATGCAGCACGGTATCGATGCGGAGAAGATCGAGGCGCAACTCAAAGCCGCCGGAGCGCAGCCGTTCCCCGAAGGCATTCTCGAAGAGACGCCGAGCATGCCGGGCGTGCGCGGTTACAACGTGCCGACCGCCTTCGGCCCGTACAGCGTGATCTTCGATGCCGTGGGCGATTGCACGGTTTCGGCCGTGCAAGCCTACGTCGATCTTGCGCTCAGCGCGAAGAACTTCGAGACCTTCTTCGCGGCGCTGCCGGAATGGCGCCAGGTCGCCGAATCGTTGCCCGACGGGATGACGCCGATCGGCGCGTACGAGATGGACGCAGGCGAAGAGGTCGTCTGGCGTATCGTGCTGTTCAAAACCTCGGAACCCGGACAAAAGGACACGGTCTTCGTTCAGGGCCGCCTGACCGGCGCTGCACCGAAGGCTTCGAGCGAATCTGCGCCGCAGAAATAAGCCCGCGCTTCGCACCGATGCGCCGCGCTCGCATTTGCCTCTCCCCGCATGCGGGGAGAGGGTGGCCGAAGGTCGTGTGAGGGGCGAGCGCGACCGCAACGAATGAGGATCGACGCATGAACTTCGCCATCCGCCGCGCCACGCCCGCCGACGCCGAGCGTGTCGCCGACATCGCGTGCCGCAATTTCACCGAGACCTTCGGGCCTCTGTATCCGCCGGAAGATCTGGCGTATTTCCTCGCCGCGAGCTACACGCCGGAGACGCAGCGCGCCGCGCTCGAAGACCCGCGTTATGCGGTGTGGCTGTTGGAAGACGGCGACGAGGCCATCGGTCATATTCTTGTCGGGCCCTGCGGCTTGCCGCATCCGGAAGCGCGCGAGGAGGACGGCGAAATCAAGCGTCTCTACATTCTGGCCCGCGCGCACAACGGCGGCTGGGGCGCGAAGCTGATGAATACGGCGATGGACTGGCTGCTGCGCGACGGGCCGCGCACGCTGTGGGTGGGCGTGTGGAGCGAGAATTTCGGCGCGCAGCGGTTCTATGCGCGCTATGGGTTCGAGAAGGCCGGCGAGTATCTGTTCCCGGTCGGTCAGATCAACGATCACGAATTCATTTTCCGCCGCGCGCCCTGACGCGCGCGAATCGAAACATTCGCGATGCCGGGCGAAATCTCCTCTGTCGTTCGCCGGTTTCGCGTCGCGTTGATCGGCGATTCGATTCGCATGAATGCCGAGCCGTTCCTGCGCAAGCGCTTGCCGAGCGATATCGATGTGTACGCGCCGCCGACGAACTGCGAATCTTCGCGCAATGTGCTAAGGCATATCCGCGAATGGGTGCCGGTGGGCGCTTTCGATCTGGTGCATCTGAATTGCGGTCTGCACGACATCCGCTACGACGCGGGCCGCGACCGCCCGGTCTGCACGCTCGACGACTACGCGGCGAACATCGAAGCGATCTTCGCGTACCTGCGCGAGACCGGCGCGACCCTGGTGTGGGCCACCAGCACGCCGTTCGACGAGGCGAGGCACAACGGCGCTAAGGCCTCGCGGCGATACGCGGCGGATTTGCGCGACTACAACGCCCGTTCGGTCGAGATCGCGCTCGCCTTCGGCGCGAAGATTCACGACCTGCACGCGACACTCGCGCGCAGGCGTCTCGAAGACCTGTGGTTGCCGGACGGTCTGCATTTCAATCGCGCCGGCTGCGACGCGGTGGGCGCGGCGATGGCCGAGGCCATCGTCGGGGCGGCCGCAGCGCATCGGTCGCCGACGGCGGACTGAAGAGCGCCGCCCAACTCGGCGATTCGCGATGCGCGGAGCCCAGACTTGCGCCCCGCGCGTGCGTCGCCATATCGCTCCTACCTCTTCGCGCCTCCATCGACCCCTGCGGCCCGACCCGATGAACGCTGCTTCCGATTCCTCCCCGACGCCGCGCGTACTGCTGGTCCACGGCATTTGGAACGCGAAGGCGTGGTTGGCGCCGTTCGCCCTGCGCCTGCGTCGCGAGGGGTTGGCGCCGTCGCTGTTCGGTTACGCCAGCGTGTGGGGCGAGCCCGAGCGCGCCCAGGATCGATTGATCGACCATCTGCGCCGGCATCCGGTCGATCGTCTGGTCGGGCATAGCCTGGGCGGCTTGGTCATTCTCGAAGCCCTGCGCCGTGCGCCCGACTTGCCGGTGCGGCGCGTGGTTTGCCTGGGGTCGCCCCTGCGCGGCAGCGCGGTGGCCGGGGCGATCGGCCAAGGTCCGCCGTTTTCGCTGCTGCTGGGCCGCAGTCGCGGGATTCTCGAGACCGGCTGCCCGCCTTGGTCGGGTCCGGCGGCGGTGGGCGTGGTCGCGGGCGACCGGCCGCGCGGGGTCGGCGGCTGGTTCGCCGAGATGCGGCCCGCTTCCGACGGCACCGTCAATCTGGACGAAACCCGCCTCGACGGCCTGACCGACCACTGCACCGTGCCCGCCAGTCACAGCGGTTTGGTGATGTCGGCCGACGCCGCGCGGCAGACGGCGGCGTTTCTCCAGCGCGGGTGTTTCGACCGCTGAGGGCCGAATCGGGCGAACCCCCGGGTTTTCGTGGGCGATCCGACGCCGGCCGCGGCGGTTCGGGTAAAATGGCCGGCTCGGCATTTCCGTAGGTGTGGTGGATGTATGGGGAGAGGCCCTTCCATCGAGGCCCGCAAGAACGCGGTCGACGCGCAGCGCGGCAAGATTTTCACCAAGATCGTGCGCGAGATCGGCGTCGCGGCGCGCGCCGGCGGCGGCGACCCGGCCGGTAACCCGCGGCTGCGCAGCGCCGTCGACAAAGCGCTCGCGGTCAACATGTCGAAAGACGCGATCGAGCGCGCGATCAAGAAAGCCACGGGCGAACTCGAAGGCGTCGAATACGAAGAAGTGCGCTACGAGGGCTACGCGCCCGGCGGCGTCGCGGTGATCGTCGATTGCCTCACCGACAACAAAGTGCGCACCGTCGCCGACGTGCGCCATGCCTTCAGCAAATTCGGCGGCAATCTCGGCACCGAAGGCTCGGTGTCGTTCATGTTCAAGAAGCTCGGCGTGCTCTCGTTCGCGGGCGGCGCCGACGAAGAGAAAATCACGGAAGCCGCGATCGACGCGGGCGCCGACGATGTGGTGGTCTATCCCGAGGACGGCGCGATCGACGTGCTGACCTCGCCCGAGGCCTTCGCCGACGTGAAAACGGCGATGGAAGCGGCGGGTTTGAAAGCCGATATCGCGGAAGTCGCGCTGCGCGCCGACAACGATAGCCCGGTCGCGGGCGAGACCGCGCAACAAGTCGTGAAACTGCTGCGTTGGCTGGAGGATTTGGACGACGTGCAGAGCGTCGCCCACAACGCCGAGCTCGGCGCGGATGCGTATGCGTAAGCCGGCCATCCCGTGCGGGCGATCGCGCGTCGGAAGCGCGAACGGCGATCGTTACGCCGCTCTCGTCGTCGTCGCGCGCGCGTCCGCGTTCGACTTCGACGACGCCGTATGCCCCCCTCTTTCGACCGTCGCCGGTCGTTCCTTCGCCGGTTTCTGAACGGCGGCTTCCGAGCCACCCTTTGACCATTTCCGACGCTCGATCTTCGGCTTCCGTCGCTGCTCGCGACGTCGTGCGCATTCTCGGTATCGACCCGGGTTCGCAGCGCACCGGCGTGGGCATCGTCGACGTCGACGGCGCGGGAAAAATGACGCACGTCTATCACGCGCCGATCGATCTGCTGAAAGGCGACGACGAATTCGACGCCGATGCGCTGCGCGAGCAACTTCCGCTGCGTTTGAAGCGCTTGCTGCGCGCGTTGGGCGATGCCATCGAACGCTTCGCGCCCGCCGAGGTCGCGATCGAAAGCATTTTCATGGCGCGCAACGCCGACTCGGCGCTCAAGCTCGGGCAGGCGCGCGGCGCGGCGCTGTGCGCGGCGGTGATGCGCGATCTGCCGGTGCACGAATACGCCGCGAAAGAGATCAAGCTCGCCGTGGTCGGCACCGGCGGCGCGGATAAGGCGCAGATCCAGCATATGGTCGGCCTGATGCTGAATCTCAAAGGCAAGCTGCAGGCCGACGCCGCCGACGCGTTGGCGGTCGCCATCACCCACGCCCACGTGCGCGCCACCGCGCGGCGCTTGGGCGTCACCGCGCGGCAAGCGTGGAGGAAATGACGCGATGATCGGTCGTTTGAAAGGCACGTTGATCCACAAACAGCCGCCCTGGCTCGTCGTGGACGTTCACGGCGTCGGCTACGAGTTGGAAGCGCCGATGAGTACGTTCTACGACTTGCCCGAGGTCGGCCGCGAAGTCGTGTTGTTCACGCACTATGCGCAGAAAGAAGACAGCGTGTCGCTATATGGGTTCTTGCGCGAGAGCGAACGCCGCTTGTTCCGCGACGTGCAGAAAGTCAGCGGCATCGGCGCGAAGATCGCGCTCGCGGTGCTCTCCGGCGCCAGCGTCGAGGAATTCGCGCGCTTGGTGCAGACCGGCGACGTGACCGCGTTGACCCGAATCCCGGGCATCGGCAAGAAAACCGCCGAGCGCATCGTCGTCGAATTGCGCGATCGCGCCGCGGATTTCGTCGGCGCGGGCGGCGGCGCGCTGCCGGTCGGCGCCGACGCCGCGTCCGAGGCGATCGTGGCCTTGCAGCAGTTGGGCTACAAACCCGCCGAAGCCGCGAAAATGGCGCGCGACGCCGCGAATCCCGGCGACGATGCCGCCACCATCATCCGCAAAGCGCTACAGTCCGCACTCCGCTGAGTGCGCCGTACCGACATCGCGTCACGCCACCAGGTCCGTTCTCTATGAGCCACACGCCTTCCACCTCCACCACCGACGGCCAAGCGCACGGCGGCGGGCACGGTCAAGCGGGCATGATCGCGCTGGTCGCGGGCGCGGTCGGCGTCGTCTTCGGCGACATCGGCACCAGCCCGCTGTACACCATCAAGGAAATGTTCCACCCGCATTTCGGTTTGACGCCGGATGCGGCGACCGTGAAGGGCCTGCTGTCGCTCGGCTTCTGGTCGCTGCTGCTGGTGGTTACGCTGAAGTACGTGATCGTCATCATGCGCGCCGACAACGAAGGCGAGGGCGGCATCATGGCCCTGACCGCGCTCGCGCAGCGCAGCCTGCAGAAAGGCTCGCGATTGAGCTATACGGTCGGCATTCTCGGCATCTTCGGCGCGGCCCTGTTCTTCGGCGACGGCATGATCACGCCGCCCATCACCGTGCTCGGCGCCGTCGAAGGCCTCGAAGTCATCTCGCCGGTGTTCAAGCAGTGGGTGCTGCCGATCAGTCTCGTCATCCTCACCGGCTTGTTCGCGTTCCAGCGCTTCGGCACGGCGAAAGTCGGCAAGGCGTTCGGTCCGATCATGATCACCTGGTTCGTGGTGATCGCCGCGCTGGGCGTTTACAACATCGCGCAAAACCCGATCGTGCTCAAAGCGATGAATCCGTATTGGGCCTGGCATTTCTTCACGACCCACAACTGGCATGCGGTGTTGATTCTCGGCGCGGTGGTGCTCACCGTCACCGGCGGCGAAGCGCTGTACGCCGATCTCGGCCACTTCGGTAAAGCGCCGATCCGTTGGGGTTGGTTCGGTTTCGTGTTGCCGGCGTTGGTGCTGAACTACTACGGCCAGGGCGCGCTGCTGCTGCAGAACCCGGCGGCGGTCGCCAATCCGTTTTATATGTCGGTGCCGCAGTGGGCGCAGGCGCCGATGCTGGTGTTGGCCACGATCGCCGCGGCGGTCGCCTCGCAGGCGGTGATCACCGGCGCGTTCTCGGTCGCGCGCCAAGCGATTCAGCTCGGCTACGTACCGCGTTTGGCGATCAAATACACTTCGAAAGACACGATCGGCCAGATTTACGTGCCGTCGATCAACTGGATGCTGTTCGCCGCGGTGGTGATGCTGACGATCGGCTTCGGTAGCTCCAGCGCATTGGCGACCGCGTACGGCTTGTCCGTCACCGGCACGATGCTCATCGATACCTTGCTGCTCGCGATCGTCGCCTATACCCGTTGGCCGGATTCGCGGCGTTGGGTGCTGCCGCTGTGCGGTTTGTTCTTCGTGATCGATTGCGCCTTCCTCTTCGCCAACGGCGCGAAACTCGCTTCGGGCATCGGCGCTTGGGTGCCGCTGTTCATCGGCATCAGCGCGTTCACGATGATGCGCACGTGGCGCCGCGGCCGCAAACTGCTGCAGGCCGAAATCCGCAAGGAAGGCATCCAACTCGACACCTTCCTGCCCGGTTTGATGTTGGCGCCGCCGGTGCGCGTGCCGGGCACCGCGGTGTTCCTCACCGCGGACAAAGCCGTGGTGCCGCACGCGCTGATGCACAATCTCAAGCACAACAAAGTGCTGCACGAACGCAACGTGTTCCTGACGGTGGAAACGTTGAACGTGCCCTACGTGCAAAAGGACAAGCAACTGAAGATCGAATCGATCGGCAACGATTTCTATCGCGTGCTGATCCGCTACGGTTTCATGGAAACGCCCGATGTGCCGTTGGCGCTGATGCGCAGTTGCGACAAGGGCGGCATCTATTTCGACCCGATGGACACCACGTATTTCGCCAGCCGCGAAACCGTCATCGCCAGCGCTCATCGCGGCATGCCGATCTGGCGCGACAAGCTGTTCGTGCTGATGCATCGTAACGCCGCCTCGGCCACCAACTTCTTCCGTATCCCGGGCAACCGGCTGGTCGAACTCGGCGCCCAAGTGCAGATTTGATGTTGTTGGCGGTGGGCGGAGCGGGTGTGATGCGACTCCTCGCGCCATGCAAGATGGAAACGCAGTCGCACTGCTTTTATCTTCTCGCATCGTAGGGCTCCATCCTCTTCCTTCTCCCCGCTGTGCGGGGAGAAGGTGGCGCGAAGCGCCGGATGAGGGGCCGAAGATCGCACGATGAGTAGGCCGCTACGCCGCGTTGCGGAAAGCGCCCCTCACCCGGCCTTCGGCCACCCTCTCCCCGTGCGTGGCACGAGGAGAGGGGCTCGAGCTCGCATCATAGACTGCCGTCCTCTTCCTTCTCCCCATGCGTACCTTCTCCTCGCTGTGCGGGGAGAAGGTGGCGCGAAGCGCCGGATGAGGGGCCGAAGATCGCACGATGAGTAGGCCGCTACGCCGCTTTGCGAGGAGCGCCCCTCACCCGGCCTTCGGCCACCCTCTCCCCGTGCGTGGCACGAGGAGAGGG
>SSGH01000033.1 GCA_008015835.1 Lysobacter sp. | reverse complement strand
TGGCTGCCGGAGCGGGTGCACACCTTGCCCTTCAGGGCCGGGTTGGCCAGGTCTTCGTAGTTGCGCACCTGGTCGGGCGTCACGCTGAGCTTGTTGTAGACGATGACCCGGGCGCGGGTCGAGAACGAGAACCAGCGGTCGGTGTGCAGGTGGTCGGGGATCGCCGCCTTGAGGGCGTCGGACTTCACCGGTGCGAACACCCCGGCCGCGTCGGCGGCGGAGAGGCGGGCGGCGTCGACGGTGATGAACACGTCGGCGGGGCTGTTGGCGCCCTCGTTGCGGATGCGCTCGAGGAGCTCGTCTTCCTTGCCCTCGATGCGGTTGATCTTGATGCCGGTCTTGGCGGTGAAGTTGCTGTAGAGGGCCTCGTCGGTCTGATAGTGGCGGGCCGAGTAGAGGTTGAGTTCGGTGTCGGCGGCGGCGGCCTGGAGGGCAGCGGCGCCGAGGAGCAGGGCGGCGAGAGGTTTCAGCAGGGGCATCGTCGGGGTCCGGGGAACAAAGACGAAACAATCCTAACGATAACGGTTCTTAAGTGCAAATAGTTTTCATTTGAGGGTTGGGCGCCGCTAAGGCAGGCGGCCCGGGGCCATGAACGCACCGTCGCATCAGCGAGGCAAATAAGCAATCCACTTTTTGTTGGTTCGCTTTTGCCGGGCTATCGGCAAGTCTTGCAGACTTCCCCGAGTCTTCAGATAACACCGCCGATGAATGCCAACACCGACCGTATCGCCCACTGGTTCGTCAGTGGGCTCGAGCTCGAAGCCACGGTTTTCCATATCGGACAATATTGCGGCCCCTGGCGTGCGTCGACCGCCGGCCGTGAGCGGGCCAGCTTCCACCTCGTGCTGCGCGGCCATTCCTGGCTGCACCTCGACGGTCAGGCGCCGATCCGCCTCGGCGAGCGCGAGGGAGTCTTCCTGCTGCGCGACATTCCCCACCGGCTCAGCCTGGACGCCGACGACACCGACTGCCGCCCCTGCGACATGCGGCCGATGACACCGGCGATCGCCGGCGCCTGCGGGCTGGCCTGCGGCTTCTTCAGCTTCCGTGGCCAGCTCGGCGAGCTGTTCCGCAGCGCCCTGCCGGACTACGTCATCATCCGCGCCGATGCTCCGTCCCAACGGGCGGTCGGGCCACTGTTCGAGCTGATCCTCGTCGAGGCGGAGCGCCACGGCGAAGCCGGCTCGCTCCTCATCGAGCGCCTCACCGAGCTGCTGTTCTTCTACGTGATCCGCGACATCGCCGGCAGTGACGAGGTGGCGGGCGGGCTCCTCGCCGTGGCCCGCCGCACGGAATTCGCGCCGGTGGTGCACGGCCTGCTGCGCGAGCCGGGCAAGGATTGGTCGGTGGATGCCATGGCTCGCCTCGCCCACATGTCCCGCGCGAGCTTCTGCCGGCACTTTGTCGATACCTGCGGCCAGCCGCCGGCCCAGTTCCTGCTGCAGCTGCGCATGAAGATCGCCGCGCGCCGGCTGCAGCGCGGCGACAGCGTGCTGCGGGCGGCCGAGCATGTCGGCTACAACTCCCAGGCCGCCTTCACCCGCGCCTTCAAGCGCGTGATCGGCGAGCAACCCGGCGCGTTCCAGCGCGCCCGCCGCAGCCTGACGGCCCACGTCCCCCATTAGACGTTCGAGCAAAAAACCGCGACGCCCATGCATAGAGCGGCGCGCGGCGGCTGGGGAGAATGGTCACATCCAGCTCAACCGAGGAGACCCCCATGACCCGACTGACCGTTCACACCGCCGACAGCGCCCCCGAGGGCAGCCGCGGCTTCATCGACACCGTCATCACCAACAACGGCTTCCTGCCCAACCTGATCGGCGTGCTCGCCGGCGCGCCGGTGGCGCTGGAGACCTACCTCACCGTCTCCGGCATCAATGCCCGGGCCAGCCTCACGTTGCAGGAGCGCGAGGTGGTGCAGATCACCGCTGCCAGCGTGCATGGCTGCGACTTCTGCGTCGCCGGCCATACCGCCATCGCCCTCAAGAAGGCCGGCTTCGAGAAGGACGTGGTGCGGGCGCTGCAGGAGCGCGCCACCACCGGCAACAGCCGCTTCGACGCGCTGGTCGCCTTCACCCGCGCGGTGATCCTGACCCGGGGCAACGTCGCCGACGGCGAGCTGTCCGACTTCCTGGCGGCGGGCTTCAAACCGCAGCAGGTGCTCGAAGTACTGCTTGGCGTGAGCCTCGCGACCCTGTGCAACTTCGCCAACAATCTGGCCCGCACCGGCATCAACCCCGAGCTGCAGGCCTATCTCCCGGGAGCGCTGACGTCATGACCACGCCCTCCTCCAGCCGCGAGGACGCCCTGGCCTGGGTCAGCACTCACGCCGCCTCTCTCAACGACAGCGCCGCGGATGCCGACCTGGTGATCCCGCGCCTCGGCGCCGCCGGCTTTTTCCGCATCGGCGTGCCGGCGGCGCAGGGCGGCAGCGCTGGCACCACGGCGGACGCCATCGAGGCGATCGCTGCGGTGGCCGAGCGTTCGCTGACCGCGGCCTTCGTTTTCTGGGGCCAGCGCACCTTCATCGAATACCTGCTGCACAGCCCCAACGCGGGGCTCCGCGAACGCTATCTGCCCGCGCTGCTGGCCGGCGAGCTGGCCGGGGCGACCGGGTTGTCCAACGCCATGAAGTTCCTGTCGGGCATCGAGAGCCTGTCGATCGGCGCGACGCCCGTCGGCGATGGCTGGCGCCTTGCCGGTGACCTCCCCTGGGTGACCAACCTGCGCCGCCCCGGTTTTGCGGTGGCGGCGGCGGTTCAGCCCGTCGATGGCCGGCCGCCGGCGATCGTGGCCCTGTTCCACGACACCCCGGGCCTCACCCGCACGGATGATCTCGAGTTGCTCGGCCTGCGTGGCAGCAACACCGCGGCCATCCGCATCCACGACGTGGCGTCCGGGCCGGCGGATCTGATCCATCCCGATGCACGGGGCTTCATTCCGGCAGTCCGGCCCGCCTTTCTCGGCCTGCAGTGCGGCATGGCCATCGGACTGGCGCGGGCCAGCCTCGCGGCGGCCCGGGCCTCGGGCAGCGCAGCGCGCGCCGGCCTGCAGCCGCGCATCGAGGGTATCGAGGCCGAACTGGCCGTCACCGTGGCCGAGCTCAAGGCCGGCGTGGCGGACGGCCGCTTCGCCCCCCAGGCGGCGCCGCTGTTCCGCATCCGCATCAAGCTCGCCGGCCTGGTGCGGGCGGCGGCGGATCTGGAGCTCGACGCCACCGGCGGCCGGGCCTATCTCGTCGCGACCACCGGCGGCTTTGCGCGGCGCTGGGTCGAGGCGGCCTTCGTGCCGGTCGTCACGCCCAGCCTGACCCAGCTCCACGGTGAGCTGGCGCGCCACGCTGCGTTGAGGGCGGCATGAACGCGCCGCTGGTCGACGCCGCCCTCACCGGGGTGCAGGCCGCGGAGCCGGTGCTGGACGCCCGCGGGCTGTCGTTTGCCCATGCCGGGGCTGGCTGCGTGTTCGACGGCATCTCCCTGTCGGTCCGCCGGCGCGAGATCGTGGCGCTGCTCGGCAGCAGCGGCTGCGGCAAGTCGACGCTGCTGCGCGTGCTGGCCGGGCTGGAAAGGCCCGCAACCGGTGAGGTGCGCTTTCTCGACCAGCCACTGACCCGGCCCCATCCGCGCAGCGCGCTGGTCTTCCAGCAACCCAGCCTGCTGCCCTGGCTCCGCCTCGCGGACAACGTGGGCTTCGGCCTCGATTTCGCCCATCAGCCCCGCGCCGGCAAGGCGGCGCGCGCAGCCCGCGTGGCGGCGGCGATCGAAGCCGTCGGCCTGTCCGGGCGCGAGGGCGCCTACCCGGCGCAGCTCTCGGGCGGCATGGCCCAGCGGGCCGCGCTGGCCCGGGCGCTGGCCCGCGAGCCCGAGCTGCTGTTTGCCGACGAGCCCTTCTCGGCCCTCGACGCGATCACCCGCGCCGAGATGCAGGCGCTGCTGGTCGACGTGGTGCACCGCTGGCATTCGGCGGTGCTGCTGGTCACCCACGACATTGACGAAGCCATCCTCGTCGCCGACCGCATCGTGCTGATGGGCGGCCGGCCCGGCCATCTGGTGCAGGAGTGGGCCGTGGACATCCCCCGTGACCGAGAGGATCACCCCGACGCCGTCGCCGCGCTGCGCCTCGCCATCCTTGCCGCCCTGCGCCACGCAAGCCCCTGATTTACGGAGATTCCCGCCATGGATTACAGCAAGCCTTCCCGCGCCATCCACATCTGCCGGTCGCCTGACTGCAGCTGCGGCCTCACCCGGCGCGATTTCCTGCGCCTGTCGGCGCTCACCGCGGCCAGCGTGGCGGCACCCTTGCTGTCGGCCGGCGATGCCCTGGCCCAGGCCAGCGGCGCCGATATGCCGGTGAAGATCGGCTACCTGCCCATCACCGACGCCACACCGCTGCTCGTCGCCCACGCCCGCAAGCTCTTCGAGGCCGAGGGCTTGCGCGTGGACAAGCCGCGTCTGTTCCGCACCTGGGCACAGATCGTCGAGGCCTTCGTGGCGGGGCAGGTGAACGTGATCCATCTGCTCTCTCCGGCCACCCTGTGGGTGCGTTACGGCACGCGCTTCCCGGCCAAGGTGGTGGCGTGGAACCATGTGAACGGTTCGGCGCTCACCGTGGCGCCGGGCATCAACAGCGTGGCGGAGCTGGGCGGCAGGACGCTGGCGATCCCGTTCTGGTATTCGATCCACAACGTGCTGCTGCAGCAGATTCTCCAGGCCAACGGCCTCGTGCCGGTGACCAAGACGCGGGATGCGAATCTCGCCCGCAACGAAGTCAACCTTGTGGTGCTGCCGCCGGCCGAGATGGTGTCGGCCCTGGCCGGCCGGTCGATTGCCGGTTTCATCGTCGCCGAGCCCTTCAACGCGGCGGCCGAGACTGCCGGGGTCGGCAAGGTGCTGCGCCTCTCCGGCGACGTCTGGAAGAACCATGCCTGCTGCGTGACCTTCCTCGCCGAGCGCGACATTGCCGAGCGCCCCGAGTGGGCCCAGCGCGTCACCAACGCCATCGTCCGCGCCCAGCTGTGGACGCGCAGCAACCAGCTCGAGGCCGCCAAGCTCCTCTCCAGCGCCGACGACAACAAATACACGCCGCACAACCCGCAGGTGCTCGCCAAGGTGCTGGCGACCACCGACTACGCGAGCTATGAAGCGAGCGGCGCGGCGCGCAACAAGGGCTGGCACCAGCGCCGCATCGACTTCCAGCCCTATCCGTTTGCGTCCTACACCGAGGAGCTGGTGCGTCTGCTGCAGAAGACCCGGGTGGAGGGCGACACCGGTTTCCTGCAGAAGCTCGACCCGCGCTTCGTCGCCCGCGACCTGGTGGATGACCGCTTCGTGCGGAAGGCCATCGCCTCGGTGGGGGGCCCCGGAGCCTTCGGCCTGCCGGCCGACCTGCTGCGCAAAGAAATCCTGGCGGTATGACGATGGCCGGACTGCTGCTTCCCTTCGCCGGCCTCCTGGCCGCGGCGCTGCTGTGGGCTGCCGGTGCCGGATGGCTCGGTGCGACGACGCCGGTGGCCTCGGCCTTTGCACCCCAGGCGACGGCGGAGGCCCTGCAGGCGCTGCTCTTCGGTAGCGATCTGTGGGCCCATGTGGCCTTCAGCCTGCAGCGGGTGGCCGTGGGCCTGGCCATCGCGCTGGCGCTGGGCATCCCGCTGGGCGTGCTCACCGGGCTGTCGCCCCTGTTCTCGCGGGCCACCACGCCGCTGTTCCAGTTTGCGCGGATGATCTCGCCGCTGTCGTGGATGCCGATCGCGGTGATGGTGCTCGGGGTGGGCGATGCGCCGGTGTACTGCCTGCTCGCGTTTGCCGCGGTGTGGCCGATCCTGCTCAACACGGCGGCAGGGGTGTCCGAGTTCGACCAGTACTGGCCGTTGCTCGGCCGCAGGCGTTCGGA
>SSGH01000026.1 GCA_008015835.1 Lysobacter sp. | reverse complement strand
TCGTCGCCGTCGCTCGGATCGGGGCCGCAGATTTCCGGCCCGGCGGTGCAGGGGTCGAGATCCAACACCACGCGCACCAACCCCGGCGTGTGCGCGTTCTCGCGGCGGAAGCCCACCGACTGCGCCAGCGACAACATCGCGGTGTTGTGTTCCAACACTTCGCCGTACAGACGGGTCAAACGCTTGCGTCGGGCCCAGCGCACCAATCGCAGCATCAGCAAACGGCCCAACCCCATCCCGGCGATGTAGTGGCTGACGAGGATGGCGAATTCGCCTTCGCGACGGTCCGGCTCCACCGCGATGCGCGCGACGGCGCCGATCAGGGCTTCGCCCGGCGGCATCGGTTCGGCGACGACCAGAGCGAATTCGCGTTCGGGATGCGGCCGGCACAGCCGCTCGGCGGCGGCGGGGGTGAGTTCCTTGATGGCGTAGAGAAAGCGCTGACGGATCTCATCGGGCCGCAGCAGCGCGAAGCCGGCGCGCAGCGGCTCGGCATCCTCGATGCGAATCGGCCGAATCACCACCTCGCGGCCGTTGGGCAGCGTCCGTTTTTCGTGCCAGGGCGGGAGCCGGTTGCGCGGTTTCACGTCCGGATGGTCGCACAAGGAAAGTGACGACCCACTCTAATCCGGACAGTCCGCATTCACGATGAACGAGCGCAGTGAACCAGCGCAATGAACCCGTGCAATGAACCAGCGCCCTGAGCGGCTTTGGGCGTGGTGGGGCGGCCGGCGGCCGATGCCGGCGAAGCGCGCCGGCAAGGCACGCCTGCGAGGCATGCCGGAGAAACCGGGGGTCACGCGGCCTTGGGCTTGCTCGGTTTGCGCAGCCGGCCGATCGCGGACACCACGCCCAGTACGACCGCGCCGGCGACGATGCCGACCGCCGCGTCGTAGAGCATCTGAATCAGCCAGCCCATCGAGCCCGTCGCGAACGGCTCGATCAGGTGATGCAGCGGGCCGATGCCGTGCACCAGGATGCTGCCGCCGACCAAAAACATCGCCGCGGTGCCGGCGATCGACAGGAATTTCATCAGATACGGCGCACCGGCCAAGATCGCGCGGCCCAATTTGCGTTTGACGCCCGCGATCGCGTTCTTGCGCTCGTCGCGGTTGAGCAACAGGCCCAGATCGTCGAGTTTCACGATGCCGCCGACCAAGCCGTAGACGCCGACGGTCATGATCACCGCGATCGCGGTGAGCACCGCGAGTTGCTTGACGAAATCGGCCTCGGCCACGGTGCCCAGCGAGATGACGATGATTTCCGCGGAGAGAATGAAGTCGGTGCGGATCGCGCCTTGGATCTTCTCTTTCTCGAAGGCGACCATGTCGACCTTCTCGTCCTGCACCGCGTGCACCAGCTCTTGATGGTGCTGTTCGTCTTCGGCGCGGCTGTGCAGCAGTTTATGCGCCAACTTCTCGACGCCTTCGTAGCACAGGAACCCGCCGCCGATCATCAGCAGCGGCGTGATCAGCGGGATATCGATGCCGCGGCCGCGCAGCCAATGCTCCAGCGCGCTGATCGCCAGCGCCGCCGGCACCAGGATGACCTTGTTGACCATCGATCCCTTGGCCACGGCCCAGACCACTGGCAATTCGCGGTCGGCGTGGATGCCGGAGACCTGCTGCGCGTTCAGCGCCAAGTCGTCGCCGAGCACGCCGGCGGTCTTCTGAGTGGCGACCTTGGTCATCACCGACACGTCGTCGAGCAGGGTCGCGATGTCGTCGATCAGGGCGAACAGGCTGGAACCGGCCATCGTGCGGGGCGTCTCGGGCGAAAGAATGCGGGATTTTCGCATATCGCCTCCGCCGCGGGTCGCTTGTCGGCGATGCCGCGATCGGGCGATGCCGTGGCGGTGCGGCGACGAGCGTCCCCGGTTCGCATGCGTGCGCGAAGCGTCGGGGAATCGCGTGCGGTCGCGAACTCGGCTACGCGGGTTCGCGTAGCCACTGCAGCCGCGAAGATGCGCCCGGCTCACCAAGCGCGGCCTCCAGCGCGTGCAGCTCCGGGGCGAGCGCGGCGTCGAAACGCCAAGGCGCATTCAGGATCAGCAAGCCGCTGCCGTTCATGCGCAGCGGCGAATCGTCCGGGCGCACCAGCAATTCGCAGAGCAGGGCGGATTTGGCCGGCAGCGCCGCGGCGGCGCGATAAAAGGGCATCAGCGCGCTGCGGCGCTTGATCGGGTACCACAGCGCATAGATGCCTTGCGACCAACGCGCCAGCCCATCGGCGATGGCGGTCAGCGCGGCGTCGAACTCGTCCAGTTGCGCTTCGTAGGGCGGGTCGATCAAGACCAGGCCGCGGGCGAATCGGGTGTCGCCGACTTTCGGCGGCAGCAGCGCGCGCATCGCCGCGTAGCCGTCGCGCGCATGGGCGGCGAGCCGCGGCTCGTGCGCGAACTGCCGTTTGAGCGCGAGGGCCTCCTCCTCGCGCAATTCGCAGCAGGCGATGCGGTCCTGCGCGCGCAGCGCGTGCGCCAACAACCAGGGCGAACCGGGATACGCGCGTTCGCCGTGTTCGGCGCGGCAGGCGGCGACGGCGGCCAAGTAGCGCGCGACGCCGGGCGCGACGGGCGCCGACGCCGCGGCGGCGCACAGTCGATCGATGCCGTCCGCCGCTTCGCCGGTGCGGCGGGCTTCGTCGTCGTCCAAACGGTACAGCCCGGCGCCAGCATGGGTGTCGAGGGCGAACACCGGGGTCGGTTTCGCGGTCAGCGCCTCGCACAAGGCCAGCAGCACGACGTGCTTGAGCGCGTCGGCATGATTTCCGGCATGGAAGGCGTGGTGGTAATTCATTCGGTGCGTGGGTCGTGCGCGGAAGGACGCGTGCAGGCCGCGACCGGCGCGTGGCCGTCGCGGGCGCACACCATACCCGATCGGCGCACCGAGCGGCCCGCGGGCGTGGGCTGCGCGCGCGCCCTACAATAGCCCCGCCGCCACGCAGCGCGCGTGCGCCATCGCCCGACCATGCCGACGACCATCCTCATCGCCGAAGACGAGTCCGCCATCGCCGACACCGTGGTGTACGCGCTGCGCAGCGAAGGCTTCGCCGCCGAACACTGCCTGCTGGGCGGCGAGGTCGCGCCGCGGCTGCGCGCGGGCGGCGTGGACCTGGTAGTGCTGGACGTGGGCCTGCCGGATATGACCGGCTTCGATGTCTGCCGCGCCCTGCGCGCCTTCAGCGAGGTGCCGGTGATCTTCCTCACCGCGCGCGACAGCGAGATCGACCGCGTACTCGGTCTGGAGCTGGGCGCCGACGATTACATGGTGAAGCCCTTTTCGCCGCGCGAATTGGTCGCGCGCGTGCGCGCTCGCCTGCGCCGGCATGCGCCGACCGCGCCCGCGCAGACGCCGCCGTTGGCCGCGGGCGACAGCCGCTGGCGAGCGCTCGGCGATTTCGAGATCGACCGCGAAGGCAAGCGCCTGCGCTTTCGCGGCCGTTTGCTGGAATTGACGCGCTACGAATACGGCCTGATCGATGCCCTGATCGCGCGGCCCGGCGCGGTGCTGTCGCGCTCGGCGCTGATGGACAAAGTCTGGATCGACGCGCTCGACAGCAGCGATCGCACGGTCGATACGCACATCAAGACATTGCGCGCGAAATTGCGCGCGATCGCGCCCGACCGCGATCCGATCCATACCCATCGCGGTTTGGGTTATTCGCTCGAGATCGGCGGCGCGGCGTGACCGCCGTGACCGCCTGTCTGGACGCGCGCGCATACGCATGAAAATCGGTCTGCGCATCCTGCTGGGCTACTTCTTGATCGTGGCGATCGCGGCGTCGCTGCTGGGGCAAGTGTTCCTGCAGGAAGTGAAGCCCGGCGTGCGTCAGGCGATGGAAGACACGCTGATCGATACCGCGAACGTGCTGGCCGAGATCGCGCGCGACGATTTGGCGGCCGGCAGGATCGCCGACGGCGACTTCGCGCGGCATATCCGCGCGCTGGAAGGCCGCGATTTGGGCGCGGAAATCTGGGGTTTCCGCAAGCGCAACGTCAGCACCCGCATCTACGTCACCGATGCGCGCGGCATCGTGGTGTTCGATTCGACCGGGCGCGATGTCGGCAAGGATTATTCGCGCTGGAACGACGTGTATCTGACCCTGCGCGGCCGCTACGGCGCGCGGTCGACCCGCAACGACCCGAACGACGAGGCATCGTCGGTGATGCACGTGGCCGCGCCGATCATCGACCGCGATGCGCAAGGGACGCCGAAGATCGTCGGCGTATTGACCGTCGCCAAACCCAATCAAACCATCGCGCCGTTCATCGCACGCAGTCAGAACAAGATATTGCGCTGGGGCGCCGTGTTGCTGGGCTCGGCGTTGGTGATCGGGTTGTTCGCGGCGTGGTGGTTGTCGCGGCAATTGAGCGCGCTGCGGCGCTACGCGCAGGCGGTGTCGGCGGGCGACCGCGCCGCGCCGCCGGATGCCGCGGGCGAATTCGGCGATCTGGGGCGCGCGCTGGAAACCATGCGCCAGAAACTCGAAGGCAAGCAGTACGTCGAACAATACGTGCATGCGCTGACGCATGAGCTGAAAAGCCCGCTCGCTGCGATTCGCGGCAGCGCGGAGCTGTTGGAAGGGGATCGCGAAGCGTCGGATGCGTCGGCGCCGACGATGCCCGCCGCCGATCGCGCCCGCTTCGTCGCCACCATCCGCGCGCAGAGCGAGCGCATGGCCGAGATGATCGATAAGTTGTTGGCGCTCGCTGCGGTCGAGCATCGTCAGCGCATCGAACAGCCGCAGCGCATCGACCCTCTGGCGCTCGTGCGCGACGCCGCGGCCCATGCCGAGGCGAAATTCGCGCAGAAGGCGCTGCGTCTGCGGATCGACGATGCGTCGGAGAGCGCTGCGCTCTCGGGCGATCCGTTTCTGCTACGGCAGTCGCTGGTCAACTTGTTCGAGAACGCCGCGGATTTCGCGCCCGCGGCGAGCGAGATCGCGGTGCGCGTGTCGCGTTCCGCATCGACGCTGCGGATCGAGGTGGCCGATCGCGGCCCCGGCGTGCCGGACTACGCGCTGGACCGCGTGTTCGAGCGTTTCTATTCCCTGCCGCGTCCGCAGGGCGGCAGCCGCAGCAGCGGTTTGGGCCTGTGTTTCGTCAGCGAAGCCGCCGAATTGCACGGCGGGCGCGTGGAATTGACCAATCGCGAGGGCGGCGGCGCGGCGGCGACGCTGATCTTGCCGCTGGCCTAGAGGCCCGCTTCGCGCGCGCCGCTCGCCCGCATCGCCGACGCACTTCACCTTCGCTTCACCGAGCCGCCATCGCCGCCCCGCACGTCGCGCCGAGACTGTCGCCGTCCCAACCGAGGAAGACAGCGATGAAACTGATTTTGAAAGCGCTGATGGTGTTCGGCTTGACGGTCGCCATCCTGGTGCCACTGCTGATGATCCGCGGCATCATCCAAGAACGGCAGATGTACCGCCAACAAGCCGTGCAGGCGATCGCGCAGACCTCCGCGGGCGCGCAGTCGATCGCCGCGCCGGTGTTGATCGTGACCTACACCGATCTGGTCGACGAAGAAGTGAAGAACGACCGCGGCGAAACCATCCGCACGGTGAAGCAAGAAGTCCCCGGCCATTGGGTTTTCTTCCCGCAAACGCTCGACGTGCGCGGAAAGATGGTGCCGCGCAGCAAATTCCTCGGCATTCACGAGGTGCGCACGTACGAACTCGCGGGCAAGATCTCGGCGCAATTCAAGGCCGCGATTCCGAACGACGATACGCCGGCCTCGCCGCGCACCATCGGCGCCGCCTATCTGAACTACGGCATCGCCGACGTAAAAGGCCTGCAGGGCGTGCCGAGACTGCGCCTCGACGGGCGCGAACAGAAATTGGACCGCGGGCTCGGCGGTCGCGACGGCACCGGGCTGCACGCCGAATTGCCCGCGCCCGCGCCGGGCACGACGCTGAGCTATCAGACGGCCTTCGATTTCGAACTGGAGGGCACCGAAGCGCTGGCGATCATGCCGCTGGCGCAGCGCAACACCATCGAGCTCACCTCGTCGTGGCGTCACCCGCAGTTCAACGGCTCGTTCACCGCCCGCGAGAAATCCATCGACGACAAGGGGTTCCGCGCGCAGTGGGAAGTCTCCTCGCTCGCCAGCAACGCGCAGGCGCAGTATCTCGCGGGCAAGATGCCGGTCGCCTCGGCGATCGGGTTGTCGTCGAGCTACGGCGACGCTCAGGGCGGCGACGTCGATGTGGTCAGCGTGTCGCTGGTGGACCCGGTGAACGTCTATTCGCAGGCCGACCGCGCCAGCAAGTACGGCATCCTGTTCGTGGTGCTGACTTTCGTCGGCTTCTTCATGTTCGAGTTGATCAAGCAACTGCGCATCCACCCGATCCAGTACGGGCTGGTCGGTTTGGCGCTCGCGATCTTCTTCCTGCTGCTGGTCGCGCTATCCGAACATATCGCCTTCGATCGCGCCTATCTGATCGCCAGCGCCGCGTGCATCGGTTTGCTCGGCTTCTACGTCAGTCATGTGCTCGGTTCGTGGCCGCGCGGCCTCGGGTTCGCCGCGATGATCGCCGCGCTCTACGCCGCGCTGTACGGTCTGCTGATTTCCGAGGACAACGCGATGGTGATGGGCGCCGGTCTGCTGTTCGCGATCCTGGCCACGATCATGGTGGTGACCCGCAAGGTCGATTGGTACAAGGTCGGCGCCGGCATCGCGCCGCCGCCGATGCCCCGCGCGTCGCCGCCAGCCGCTTCGAGCTCAGCGAGCGCGCCGACGACCACGCCTTCGGCTTGACGGTTACGCTTCGGCCTACGGCGATCCTTCCCCACATCGACCGACGAGGCCACGCCGCCGCAGATCGTCTGCGGCGGCGTTTTTCGTCCGTGCGACGGTCTCGCGCCGCGAATCCGGCCGTGTCGGGGTCGGTCCGAGTCGCTAAAATCGCAACGATGACGATGCTTAAGAGAGCGCGCGCATGACCACGATGGATGTCCGACGCCTTTCCGGCCGCGCTATCGCGCCTTATCTCGACACGCTGGCGGCGCTGCGCATCGCCGTGTTCCGCGAATGGCCGTATCTGTACGACGGCGACCGCGATTACGAGCGCGAGTATCTCGCGGCCTATATCGCGTCGCCCGACAGCGTTTGTGTGCTGGCGCTCGACGAGGGTCGCGTCGTCGGCGCCTCCACCGGTCTGCCGCTAAGCGACGATCAGGCCGCCTTCCAGCGCCCGTTCCTGGATCGCGGCGAGGACGTGTCGCGCGTGTTCTACTTCGGCGAATCGGTGCTGCTGCCAGCGTATCGCGGGCTCGGGCTCGGTCATGCGTTCTTCGATCACCGCGAAGCGCATGCGCGCGCGCTGGGGCGATTCGATTTCGCGGCGTTTTGCGCGGTGGATCGCGATCCCGACGACCCGCGGCGTCCGCCCGAGCACCGCGACAATGCCGCGTTTTGGGCCAAACGCGGTTACGCGCGCCGCGAAGGCATGACCGTGCATCTGGAGTGGAACGAAATCGATCGCGGCGACATCTCGCACGCGTTGACGTTTTGGACGCGCTCGCTGCGCGAGGAGCGGACCGCATGAAAATCGCCGTCGCGAAATACCCCATCGGCGCGCCGCCGCATTTCGACGATTTCGCCGAGCATCAACGGCGTACGCTGACCGATGCCGCGAATGCCGGCGCGCATGTCGCGGTGTTGCCGGAATATCTGTCGCTGGAAC
>SSGH01000039.1 GCA_008015835.1 Lysobacter sp. | reverse complement strand
GGCTGGGGCCGTCAGCCGCAATTCGTGCTGGCCATCGGCGGATTCCATCCGCGGTTTGCTGCCCCACCGGGATTGCCGGTCTTAAAGCGGTTGGCCCTGCAGCTGGCCGACGGCGCCTCGCTGCAGTTGCGCTGTCAGGCTTATCTCGCGGTCACCTCCAATACGGTGCAGTTCGGCGCCCGCGTGGATCTGCATGCGGCGGGCGGTGGCTTCAGCTTCGACGGCCTGCTCGGCTTCGATGCGCTCATCCAATTGGCCCCCTTGGCCTTTGAGGTGGACGTGGGCGCGGCCCTGGCCTTGCGGTATCGCGGCCGTCTGTTGATGGGCATCTCGTTTAAAGGCCGATTAGCCGGGCCCACCCCCTGGCATGTGGAAGGCAAGGCGAAGATCAAGCTCCTGTTCTTCTCGGTGTCGGTCTCCTTCTCGCGGACGTTCGGCAGCAAAGTCCCGCCCCCACTCCCGGCGGCGGTGGACGTGGTGGGATTGATCGCAGCGGCCTTGGCCGACCGGCGCAATTGGAGTGGAACCGTCCCGCGCCGCAGTGCCCCGGTGGTGACGATCAGAGAGACCCCGCCCCCGGCGCACGGCCTGCGCGTGCATCCCTGGGCGGAGCTGACCATGCGCGAGCGGATTGCGCCGTTGAACCGACGGCTCACGAAGCTGGGCACGGCGCCGATTATCGGCGGGCCGACGACGGTGACGGTCACGGTGACGGATCGTGCGGGGGCACAGCCCTGGCGGACCACGCCGGTGCACGAGCCCTTCGCGTTGGCGCAGTATGAGGACCTGCGCGAGGACCAACAATTGGCGCAACCGGCGTTTGCCGCGCTCGACGGCGGCCTCACGGTCGCCGCCGATGATCTGGCCGTGGACGACGAGGCAGGCCTCGCCGCGCCGATTGCCTATGAGACGGTGGTGATCGATCCGACGCGGCCGCCGGAGCGGCCCAAGCCGGGCTACGTGCTCTCGGCGGCCGTGTTGGAACGGGTCGCCCGCTTCGGGGCCGCCGGTCAGGCCCCGGCGCGCAAACGACGGCAGATGCGCACAGCTGTCACGATGTAATTCAACGGGAATGACAAGACATGCCTGAACAAACCACAGCCACCTATCGCTTTTACTCCTGGCTTCGCCAGGGGCTTCTGGCAGGACTCTCCGGTCCCGGTACCTCCAGCCAGCCGACGGCGGGCCGCCTCTCGTTACCCATTCGTCTTCGAGTGAACGACCGCGCGCCCATCGACGTGAACGTGCAACTCTATGGTCCCGGCGATATCACCGGCCTCGACGCACGCGAGATTATTCGCACCGAACCGCATGCCCACATGACCGACTTCGAGCCGAATTATTTTCCGGCCATCGAATTCGACCGCCCTGATTTCCCCTGGCTCTTCAGCCCGGCGGCGGCAGACGGCGCACGGCGACTCCGTCCGTGGATCTGTTTAATCGTCGTTCCCAAAGAACGGGCCACGCTCAAGACCAACCCGCAGCGGCCCTTGCCGGCGATCACCTGTGGCCTTGAAGACTTACCTGACCTTGATCAGTCCTGGGCTTGGGCCCATGCTCAAATTGTGGGGGAACAGCGCTCGACGCCCGATCCTTCACCCCGCGCGACGCTGCAACAAATCCTCAACGATCATCCCGAACGCACACTCTCGCGACTCCTGGCTCCGCGCCGCCTCGATCCCAATACCGCGTACTATGCCTGCCTCGTGCCCACGTACGACGTCGGAAAAAAAGCCGGGCTCGGCGAGCCGATCAAACTTGAGGATGAACAGGCATTAAAACCGGCTTGGGTGAAAGCCGCTACGCCTGGACCGGTCACATTGCCCGTGTTTTTCCAGTGGGAATTTCGAACCGGCCTCGCGGGAGACTTCGAATCACTTGCACGCCGCTTGAAGGCCCAGCCCCTGCCGTCCAGCGTGGGACTGCGGCCGGTGGACATCCGCACCCCTGGCTGGGGCATGCCGGTATTGCCGCCGGGTGCGCCCGGCAGCCTGTTGGATCTTGGTGGAGCCCTGCAGACTCCGGAGAGCCAACCACGTGATTGGCCCGATCCACCGCGCAAGACATTCCAACTGGCTCTCGGCGCCATCCTCAACGCACCGGCAGCCATGGCCGGCACGAGCGGAGCCCCAGCGCTCCTCGGCCCGCCGCTGTATGGGCAATGGTACGTCGATCGCGACAGCCTGCCGTCTACCGATCAACCGCCGCATTGGTTCCGCGATCTCAATCTGGATCCGCGCCACCGCATCGCCGCCGGCATCGGCACGATGGTGATCCGCAAGGAGCAGGAATCGTTAATGGCGTCGGCCTGGGATCAACTGGAACAACAACGGCGGGATCGACAGCGGCTCAAGCGCGCCCAGTTAGCCGAATCCGTCGGCATCAGCCTCTCGAAGAAACACTTTGCGGCACTCGACCCGGCGGGACTGCTGCAGCTCACGGGCCCCGCGGTGCAGGCATTGGCGGGCATCGCCACGTCCCCCGCGACGCCGCCGACTGCCGAGACCAGCAACTTACTCAGCGGTCATCCGGCCGTCACCGGGGCCTTCCGTCGCCTGACCCGGATGAATGGGCCGATCACCTCCCACGCCGCCACAGTCGACGCGTTCCGACTCCCCGCCACCTCGCCTGCCTCGACGGCAGGTCAGGCGTTTCGCCCGCTCATGCAATTTTCCGTCGCGACCAAGCAGCGGCAGGTGCCGGCGTTGCGCGAATGGTCGGAGGTGAAGGCCGAGGTGCTGCGGCGCCTGGCACCGAAAGATGCGGTGTTGACCGCGGTGAAGCACACGATGCCTACGGTTGAGAGTATCGAATTGACGACGTTCTCGCCGAGTTTCCCGCAACCGATGTACGAACCCCTGCGCGACTACGCACCGGACCTGCTGTTGCCCGGCATGGACCAGGTGCCGTCGAACACCATTGCGCTCCTGAAAACGAATCCGGCATTGATCGAAGCCTACATGGTCGGCCTGAACCATGAGATGAGTCGCGAACTCCTCTGGCGTGGATTTCCGACCGATCAGCGCGGCACCTACTTCCGGCAATTCTGGGACGCCGGCGGCGAGGAACTGCCTACGAATGATGCAGAGCGTGAGTCCCGCTTCGACATCACGCGAATCACTGCCTGGGCTGCGGACAGCCGTCTCGGTTCCCACAGCGCGCGTGGCTCGGCGGTGGGCCAGATGGTGCTGTTGATCCGCGGCGACCTCCTGCGGCGTTACCCACGCGCCATGGTCTACGCGTTGGAGAGTGTCTGGTCTGCGGACGGCACCAGGCGTGAACTGGGCTCGACCGAACGCTATCCGATATTTCAAGCCACCCAGTCACCCGACATCACCATGCTGGGGTTTCCCCTCACTGAAGATCAGGTGCGTGGAGCCGACAACAAGGCCGGAGGACATCCGGGCTGGTTCTTCGTGCTGCAGGAGCAGCCGACGGAACCGCGATTCGGCCTGGATGTCGCCACGACCTTTGGCGGCACGCCGGCCCATTGGCGTGACCTGACGTGGGGACATCTGGCGCCGGACGAAGCGGCGCTCAAACAGATTGTGTATGTGCCGATCGACGGCCTGCTGAGAAATACCGTGGTCGATCAGATTCCTTGGGGCAAAAATTCGGCACACATGGCCACCATCACCAGACAACCGCCCTTCCGCGTGGCGGTCCATGCGAGAACCTGGCTGCCGGCCCGGCAGTAGCAGCGGAAAGAGACGACACCATGCCTTTTTTGCAACAAGAGACCGCGCGACTCCAGACGGCCCTGCAGGCCCTGGCCGCGCAACAGACGACGTTGACGACTCAACTCACCACCCAGCAGCAGGCGGTGACGGCGGCGCAGACGCAGCGCACCAACGCGCAGACCGGCGTAGCCCAGGCCCAGGCACGTGTTCCGCCGTTGCAAACAGCCGCCGCCGCGGCAGACGCGCAGGTCGCAGAGGCGCAACAGAACCTTCAGGACGCAGCCGAACCGCCGCAAGGGATTCCCCCGGCTGCCTGGAGGGCGCGCCTGACCGCGTTGCGAAAACAACTCGCCCAAGCCCAGACCGCCGCAACCGCGGCCCATGCGAAGGTGACGGTCGCTCAGCAGGGCGTGGCGCAAGCGCAGGCGCAAGTACGGGCTGCGGATGTCCAGCTTGCAGCGGCATCCGCCGCGGTGCAGGCCACTCAGGCTGCAATCGCCGCCCTGCAAGCCCGCCGGCAGGAACTCCACACGAAGCTCGCCGGGATCGAGCGCATGAATGCAGAGATCACGCGCGACCCGCTGGCGAGGGAGGTCCTGCAACAGGTGGCGGCAGACCTGTCGGCCCGCACGGCCACGTTGGAAGATTCCCTTCTGACGACGCGGTTCGAATTGGAGGACGCCGAGACGCTCCTCGCAAGCTTGATCACCAGGCGCAACGAACTGACGACGCTGCTCGCCGACCTCGCCAGGCAAATCCCTGAGGCGGAGGCGCAACAGACAGCAGCCCAACAGGCGCTGGCGGCGGCCGAAGCCGAGGTCAGCACACATTTGCAGGATGGGCCATAGGTTTCAATTACGGAAAGGATCAGCCGCGTGAGACCGATCTCCGAAGGACCAGATATTCCCGAACGGGTGCCGCCGGCATTGCTCCGGGCATGGGCGACCAAACTCCGGCAACTACAGGTGGCCCACGACCGGGCCGTCGCGAGGGCCCAGGCTGCGCAACGGCGGGCCGCCCTGCTCATCAGGCAACGGGCGCTCCACCAGGCCGAGTTGGCTCGGGTGAACGCGCAGATCACGGCCACGCAGGAGACGGTGACTCGCAAACGATCCGAGGTCGCGGCCCTATCCGCGCAAGTCGATGAGCACCGAGCCGCACGCGATGCCGCAACGGCCAGACTGCTCGGCACGGATCGCCTCAGCGGTACGGTCGCCGCGACCCACCCACTGCTGCTGTTTCCCGTCCGCGTGGAGACCAGGTTTGTGGCAAGACGGACGGGTCCGGGCACCGACCTTCTGCTCCGCGTGTATCCCGACGACATCCATCTCGATAGTCACGAACCGGCACTGACGGAAGAAGAAGAACGGCTGGGCAAGGAATTCTGGGCCCATGTCGCCGCCGCGCCCGCAGGCACGGACCGACAGGAGCACATCAGGCAAGGCTGGCAACGACTCACCGAACAATTCGGCACGACCCGCGCCGCCTGGATCGCCCATGTGCTCGATCCTGCTCAAGGCCGAACGGTCTCGCGTCGAAACGACAGCTGGACCCGCGCCCCCCACACGCAAGTTCTGCCTGATCGCTGGGTCGCCGTCGGCTATCGCAGCGATGCAGTGCGTGTCACCGCCTGGGGCAAGGCAATTCCAGAGACCGTGGCGGTCGGACCTAACCCAGGCAGCACGGGCCCGCTCGCCAGCAATGGGTTGCCGCCTGTCGATGAGGGCATGAAGTGGATCACCGATTTCGATACGGCGGAATCGATCGGGATGGGTCTCCGTATTCCCATCACTGACGAAGACGCCCAGGCGGGATTCGATCGGATTGTGGTGCTGGGCCTCAAGGCGTCATGGGACGCACCGACCACGGCCGGCCGGCTGGTCGAACTGTTTAACGCCCACCATTACACCGGCAGCCTTGCGCTCGTCGAGCAACAGGTGCCGACGAACAACACGGCGGAAGCCTCCGCCGGGTATCGCTCCACCGGGCGTGATGCCGCCGACAGCATGGGGGTCGAACTGGGTTCCTCGCTCATCCGCCCTGGCTCAGACGGCGAGCTGCTGGCGCGGGCCTTGGGCTTGCCGGCATCCGTCTTCGCGCATATCCGCGGTGCCGACGGATCGGAACAGCGCCGGTCTTCCCTCATGCAGGCGGCCCTGCTCGCACTCTGCGACAGTCCACTCATGCGGCAACTGCTCGGGGCCGCCGGAGCGGACGTGTTGCGCGACCATTTCACGAAGTACGTCCGTGCCCGCGGGCCACTGCCGGTCTTGCGTGTCGACAGCCAACCCTACGGCCTGCTGCCGGTCGCGGCACTCGACCGCTGGATCTCGACAACCGATCAGGACCAGGACAAGACTCTTGCCACCTGGTGGCGCGCCCAACGATTGACGCGTCGGCGCCAGGTGCCTCAGGCCATCCAGACCACAGTGGAATCCAACCCCGTCGTGCTCCTGGCGCAGGAAGCGAACGCCTTTCGCTACACTGTGCGCGAATTTCCGGAGGTCTCCACGCAACAACCGCCCGTGCCGCAACGACTCCTGACTGATGCCTTCCGGACGTTGCTCCTGACTCGCGCGCTCTCGTCGCCGCACGATCCGGCCTGGGATGAAGTGACGACTCTGCCCGAACCGGTTCGGCAGCAACTACTCGCGGAGGCCATGGATCTCGTCACCTATCGAATCGACGCGTGGGGCACTTCGCTGGCGACGCGACGGCTGGCGGTAATGCGACAGGCGACGCCCACCGGCATCAGGCTCGGCGCCTACGGCTGGGTCGAGCAGGTCCGGCGTGCGGCCCCGCTGCTACCGGTCCCGGCACTACCGGCTGGTGTCACCGGGCCGGTCTCGCGCTCGGCGCAGAACAAGGGCTTCGTCCACGCTCCTTCACTGGGACATGCAGCGGCAGCAGCCGTGTTACGGAGCGGCTACCTCTCGCAGGAATCGGATCGCGCATCCGGCACCTCCCCCTTTGCCGTCGACCTCTCGTCTGAACGGGTTCATCGCGCCAAGTGGCTGCTCGACGGCGTGCGCCAAGGTCAGTCCCTGACCGCCCTGCTCGGCTATCGCTTCGAACGCCATCTCCACGATCGCGGCCTGGACCGCTACATCCAACGATTCCGCGCCCTCACCAGTTTCACCGGCACGGACCGCTTCGCCGACATTCGCGACACCCTCACGCGAGCTGAACGGCTGGCACATGAGGTGACGCTGCTGACGGCGCAACGTGACCAGGCGGCACGAAGAGCCGAAGACGCCAGGGGCTTGCAGGTCCAGCGCCAGCGCCAGGCGGACACCTATCGCGCCGAGCTCGGAACGATCGCCACGCTTGCGCAACAGGCGCAGGCCGCGCAGGCACAGGTGGCGCAGGCAGCCCAGGTACTGGCGCAACAACAGGCGGCAAAACCGCAGGGCAAGGTGACCCAACCGACCGTGCGGCGTTATGCCGTTCAATTGTTGGAAGCACGGGACTTGGATGAGTGGGACAACCGCGTGGAACAACTGACCCAGGTCCATACCACCGCCCTGGCCCAGGCCGCCGCCGCACAGCAACTCGTCAGCGCGCGCGATGGCTCACGCCTGCTCGCGGAACGGGCCCAGGCCAAGTTGCTCAACGCCGCCGATCCGGATTCCATTCCCGCCGCGCAACAGATGGCCGCACGACAAGACACACTCGCAGCCGAGCTCGACCGCCAAGCGCTCGCGAAGGAAGGCGGGCAACGCGGCAAAGCCATGGCCGACCTCATCGCCGCAAGGGCGGCCCTCACCACGCGCCTTGCCGCGCAATGGAATGAGGCACTGACATCGTTGCCGGCTGCCGCCGTGGTCGATGGCCTGGCCCTGCATCGACGATGGACGGCGAGCCAGCAACGTCAGGCACCGCAGGCGCCCTGGGATGTCACCACCATTCCGTTCGGCAACGCGACCTTGGGATTTCCGCCGCCCGGCAGCGCGGACTTCACGGCGCTGGTGGAGGCGCTGAAGGCGCTCGAGGATCTGGTCGATTCCGTGGGTGACAGTGTCGTCGCCGAGAGCGTCTACCAAATCGTGCAAGGCAATCCTCTGCGCTCCGGCGCCACGCTGGATGCCATCGCCGCAGGTGAAGTGCCGCCCCCGGAATTGGACGTGATCCGCACGCCGAGGAGCGGCATCGGGTTGACCCATCGCCTCTGTACGCTGTTCCCCGCAACGGACAGCACGGCCCCGGCAAGCTGGCCGACAAATAGCCTATCGCCACGCGCCCAAGCCGAACCGATCCTCAACGCCTGGGTGGCCACGCTCTTGCCCAATCCGGCCCAGGTCCGTTGCAAGGCGGACTACGTCAATGAGCAGAGCGGAGAGGTCTATCAGACCGTTGAAAGCGCGCTGACCTCGCTGGGACTGACGCCGCTGGATGCCGTCTACCTGGCTGAGGGCAACACCCTGGCGCAGCAGGCCGAGCTGGAGCAACGTTGGCGATTCGTGCTGCAGCAGACCCGGCCCGCGACCGTCCCTCCGGATGCGATCATTCGGCTGCAGTTCGGCCGCGACAACGGCTGGGGCCCGGAGATCGTGAGTGTGAGCGAATGGTGCGAGGTCGCGACCACGGTGCGCCGACTGCTCAGTAACGCCCGCTCGCTCGACGGCCGCGACCTGTCGTTGCCCGAATCGCCTGCCGACTCCGGGCTCAACCATGACGAGTTCGCCGGACGCGCGACCCGCGCGTTGCAAGCTCTGACCGATGCGCGCGATAGGCTCAACGGCCTCCTGCCGCCGCCCTCTTCGGATGAGCTGACTGCCGACCTCGACGAGGTGCGCCGCGCCCTCTTCAGCTTGGCGAGCTTCGGCAT
>SSGH01000001.1 GCA_008015835.1 Lysobacter sp. | reverse complement strand
TTGCTCGCGGTGCTCGGCGTCCATCCGCCCCAGCATTCGCCGATGGTGGCGTAGTCGTAGGCGTAGGTGTCGACGAAACAGCTGAGCTGCGCGTTGCTGACGTCGCCGGCCTGCGCGGGGGCGCTTTGGCCGAGGGCGGCGACGCCGAGGACCGCGGCGGAGAGGGCGGCGAACAATTTCGTGCTCATGGGGATAACCTCCGATGTCGAAATGAATGGAACGCCCGCCGTCGATGGCGGGCGTCGCGATGGTACCTCGCGCTCGTTTCCTGCGGCGACGACGAGCGCGTCGCGGTCGCGCGGGCGTTCAGCGAAGCGCGCTTTGCAAACGTGCCTCGCAAAGGTCACTCGCACAACCTGCATTCGCCGAATACGTGCGCACAATGCGAACTCGTTTCCGGCGAAAACGGCCCGGAGTTCCGGGCCGTCGTCTCGTTTCGCGAGTCGCGCGCGGTCAGTTCCAACCGTCCAGGAATTCCGCGGTCGCGCTCACCGTCTTGCTGGCGCCGGTGGCGTTGTCGATCACGGTCACGCGCACCGTCTTGAACTGGTTCACGCGAATCGAACGCAGGCAGCTGATGCTGTTGGTGCCGCACACGCCCACTTGACCGGTGCTCATGTCCGTCCAGTAGAAGGTGTAGCTGCCGGCGGTGAGGCCGACCACTTGGAACACGGCTTGGCTCGGGTTGTTCGCGGTACCCGGGGTCCACACGCCGGTGCATTCGCCGATGGTGGCGTAGTCGTAGGCGTAGGTGTCGATGTAGCAACTGAGTTGCGCGTTGCTGACGTTGCCGGCCTGCGCGGGGGCGCTTTGGCCGAGGGCGGCGACGCCGAGGACCGCGGTGGACAGCGCGGACAAGAGCTTGGAAGTCATCGGAAACTCCTTATCGATAGGGGCTGGATTCTCGAGGGCACAAGGCGCGCGTCGCGGCGATCGCGATCCGTCTAGGGGGCGGCGGCGTCGGGCTGCTCGCCCGTTTCGTCGCGACGCGCTGGCGCCTTGTCCTGTGGTTAGCGGATCGCGATCCGAAACAGGATCAGGCCCGCGAGATCGCGCGCGCGACGCGCAAGTGCGGCGCCATCGGCTGGGATGTTCTTGGAGGTGTGGAGGGCGTGTCGTGCCAGGTGGGCGTCGTCTGCGGCGGACGCCTCGTCGTCGTCTCAGCGTTCCGATTCGGCGCTCGTCTCCGCGGACGCGTCGGATGTGGGCTCTTGCGGCCATGCCTCGGTCTCGGCGTCCGGCCCCGGATCCGGCGCCAGCGGCCATTCGTTGCCGTCGCGGGTGCGCAGCACGCCTTGGTCGATGCGCTCGCCGCCGGCCACGGTCTCGAACCGCGCCCGCACCCGGCCCGCGCCGAGGTCGCCCGTCAGATCGAACACGAAATCGTCGGGATGCGGCGCGTTGCCGGTGCCGGTCCAGTTCGTCTCCATCTCGCGGATGGTGCCGATGCGGGCGCGGATCGTCGGGTTGCGCTGCAGCGCGGCGCGGGCGTCCTCTTCGAAAAGTTCCATGCCCTCGCCGACGAAGCTGCCCGCCAAGAACAGACCGGTGCCGACGACGCCCGCGATGCCGGCGAACAGCAGGAACAAGCCCGTCCATGCCCACCAAGGCCAACGTCGCCCGCGGCGCGTTTCGGGAGCGCGAACGACGGGCGAGGGCGGGGTGTTCGAAGGCAGCGGCGGCGGGATGGACATCGGCGAAGGCGAGAGGCGATCCGGGTCGCGGAGGCGCCAGCATATCCAAACGCGAACGCCGCCTTGCGGCGGCGTGCGTGAACGATCGTGGATCGGTCGCGGCTTTCGTCGATGCGACCAAAGCGCCGCGCGATCGAGCGAGCGATGTACAGGGGCCGATGTACGGGCGTCGAAGTACTGGGATCGATTTACGCGGCGAACAGCGCCTTCATCTTCTTCAGCGCGTTGGCTTCGATCTGGCGAATGCGTTCGGCGGAAACCCCATACTCGTCGGCCAACTCCTGCAGCGTGATCTTGCTGTCGGTGTCCAGCCAACGGCGCTTGACGATGTCGCGCGAGCGTTCGTCCAAACGCGCCAAACCTTCGCGCAGCAGATCCAGCTGATCGGCTTCGCTATCGGCGCTTTCGTACGCCTGCGCGGGGTCCAAGCCCTCGGCGGTCAAATACGCGACCGGCGCGGGCGGCGCATGGTCGTCGTCGGCATCGTCCGGCGCGTCGAAACCGATATCGCGACCGGACAAGCGCGACTCCATTTCCAGCACTTCGCGCTCGGAGACGTTCAAATCCTGCGCCACGGCGCGCACTTCCTCGGCGTTCAACCAACCCAGGCGCGTTTTGCTGCGGCGCAGATTAAAGAACAACTTGCGCTGCGCCTTGGTGGTCGCGACCTTCACGATGCGCCAGTTCTTGATGATGAACTCGTGCATCTCGGCGCGGATCCAATGCACCGCGAAGGACACCAAGCGCACGCCGACGTCGGGGTCGAAGCGCTTCACCGCCTTCATCAGGCCGATGTTGCCTTCCTGGATCAAGTCGCCGAGCTGCAGGCCATAGCCGTTGTAGCCGCGGGCGACATGCACCACGAAGCGCAGGTGCGAGAGCACCAGTTCGCGGGCGGCGTCGAGGTCTTCGTGATCGCGGTACCGGCGGGCCAGAGCCTGCTCGTCCTCGGCCGAGAGCACGGGAATCTGATGCACGGCACCGACGTAGGCCTCGAGCGAACCGAGGGCGCTGGGCACCGGCAGGTTATGGGACACCAAAGCAGTCGTCATGGTCGTCTGGGTCATAGTGGGGCGATCTTAGCAGTCGGGTTCTTGGAGTGCTAACGGGCGAAAAAGTTCCTCAGTGTTCCAAAATCGTCGCCGATTCATCATAACTCGCCGATTTCGGCCCGTCTGAAGCGCTAATCTTGCCGTCGCTATTGCCATCGCGGACGGTTCGAGAATCACGCCCCGCGCGGCATCGAGCGGCCATCGCGACATCCGTACGAGGCGACGCCCAAGTAAGCGATTGATTTTGAAGGCGTTCAGTTTTCGACGATCCTGCATTTCGCGCCAGTGCCGAAGGACAGGGGGCGATCTTGATCGGGGAGGCGCAGGCGGACGAGCGAGCGGCCCGGCCACGCGCGGACTGACGGAAACGACGAGCCGTCGAGAGGGCGCGGCCGGAGGGCTTCGCGGGGCCGCTCCGAACCGCGCATCGTCCCGATGCGGCTGCAGACAACAAACGGTGCCGGGTCGCGGCAGGTTCCTGGCGGCAAGCCGCGTACTCACCGCCGGAGATGATCGTGGCCGAGACGATCATGGCCGAGACGATCGCCTGATAGCCCGCCGCCAAGGAGGCGGTGGTCGAAAGCGGGAACAAATCCGGTCGCGCGATTGCAACCGCCGTCGTCCCGGGGGTATGGTCGGGCCGCGGTCGTCGATCGAAGGTGGCTGGGGATGCCGCCCATCGCGCTTCGCGTACCGCTACGAAATCGGAACGGCCGAGTTGCCCGGCCGGTCGCCGGCCTCCACGCGAGGCCGAAGCGTCGTGCGTCATCGGGGATGAGTCGGAGGGGACATGGAGAGGGGGACGGAATCGCATCCGCATCGCGCGCATGCGGTCGCATCGCGCGCGACACGCCGTTCGGATAATCCGCGCCGCATGCGGTCGCATCCGCGAAGTCGCGACGCCCGAAGCCGCGTCCGCGACGCGCGGCATTTCGCTCGATATCTGCGCGAGGTCAACACATCGGGCCGCGCGAACCGAGCAGTGTGTACGCCAGTCGATGCGATGCCGCCGAACGGGGAAATGTCGGGGGTCGACATTGCGCCCGAGCGGTCGCTGTCCGTAGAGCAGGCGGTATTGCGTTGACGATATGCGGCCAATCGTTCGCGGCCGCAATCAAGACCCCGTCGATCGGGGCCGGTCGAAAGCCGCTCTTGGGGAGAGAGCGGCGTTGAAGGAATGTGTATGGGTGCTGGACGCTTCATGGACACGGCTATCGTCGGTATCGCATTCCGGTTTCCCGGGGCGAACGGCTGCGACGCGTTTTGGGACAACCTCGCCGAGCGTCGATCGAGCGTCCGCGAAATACCGCCGGAGCGTTGGGATTGGCGTCCGCTGTGGGGCGATCCGAAGCTCGACGTCAACAAAACCCATAGCCGTTGGGCGGGTTTGATCGACGACGTCGACGCGTTCGATCACGAATTCTTCGGGTTGCTGCCGAAAGTCGTCCACAACATGGACCCGCAGCAACGCATCATGCTGGAACTGGCGTGGGCGTCGCTGGAAGACGCCGGCATTCCGCCGTCGTCGTTGCGCGGCCGTCGCGTCGGCGTGTTCGCGGGCGTCACCCATCACGATTACAAGGAACTGCTCGCGCGCGCGCGCGTCCCGATCGAGCCGTATCACTACACCGGCACCGCCACCGTGGTGGTGCCGAACCGCGTGTCGCACGTGCTCGGACTGCGCGGGCCGAGTCTTCCGGTCGACACCGCATGCTCCAGTTCGCTCAACGCGATCCATCTGGCGATCCAATCGTTCGAGAACGGCGAATGCGAGATGGCGCTCGCCGGCGGCATCAGCCTGATTCTCAATCCCGCGCGGCACATTTCGGTGTCGAAGATGGGCACGCTGTCGCCCACCGGGTCGTGCAAGACCCTGGACGATCGCGCCGACGGCTACGTCCGCGGCGAGGGCGCGGGGTTCTTCGTGCTCAAGCCGTTGGAGAAGGCGCTGGCCGATCGCGACTTGATCTACGGCGTGATCAAGGGCAGCGCGGTCAATCATTGCGGCAAGACCCATACCTTGAGTTATCCCAGCCCGGATGCGCAGGCCGACGTGATCGTCGATGCGCATCGGCGCTCGGGAGTGCCGATCTCCAGCGTCAATTTCGTCGAATTGCACGGCACCGGCACCGCGAAAGGCGATCCGATCGAATTCGAAGGCCTGCGCCAAGCGTTCGCGCGCTTGTCCGAGGAACAGGGCGTCGCGCTGGAGGACGCGTACTGCGGTTTGAGTTCGGCGAAAACCAATCTCGGTCATTTGGAAGCCGCGGCCGGCATGGCGGCGGTCGCCAAGGTACTGCTGGCGTTCCGGCATCGGCGCTTGCCGGGCTTCCACGATTTCCGAACGCTCAATTCGCGGGTGACCATCGAGGGCACGCCCTTCTACATCCTCGATCAAACGCGGCCGTGGTCGCGTCGCGGCGAACGCACGCCGCTGCGCGCGGGCGTGAGTTCCTTCGGGTTCGGCGGCACCAATGCGCATCTGGTGCTGGAAGAGCCGCCGCCGCCGCCTTCTACGAAGCGCGCGCGCAAAGTCGCGCCGTCGCCGCAGTTGATCGCGCTCTCGGCCAAGACGCCGGGCGCGCTGCGCCGTCGCCGCGACGATTTGGTCGCTTGGCTGCGTGCGGACGCGGGCGAGCATACGCTGGACGAAATCGCGCGCACGCTGTTGCTGGAACGCGACCATTTGCCGCTGCGCTTCGCGTGCGTGGTCGACGACGTGGAGGGCTTGATCGCGGCGTTGTCCGAGGATGCGAGCGACGTTCCCGGCACGAAGGCCGCATCCGACGCCGCGTCGAGCGACGCCGCGAGCGAGGAGCGCAAGAACGCGCTGGACGCGGAGGCTGCGGCCTGGCTCGCACGCTTGCCGAAGCTCAAGAAAGACAAGCGGCGCGCGGCCTTGGAGGCCTTGGCCGCGCTGTATCGCGACGGCGCCGAGATGGCGTGGTCGACGCTGTACTCCGAGCCGCCGACGCGTCGCGTGCGCTTGCCGGTGTACGCCTTCGAGCGGCATCGGTTTTGGCTGCCGCAGACCGACGCGGTGGACGATAGCGGCCAGCGTCGTCGCAACGACGACCAGCCGCATTTCCATCCGCTGCTGCATCGCAACGCGCCGAGCGTCGATCTGCAGCGGTTCCTCTCGGTGTTCGACGGCAGCGAATGCTTTCTCGCCGACCATCGGGTCCGCGGGCAGCGCATGTTGCCGGGCGTGGCGTATCTGGAGATGGTGCGCGCCGCGATCGCGCAGATGGTCGGACTGTCGTCGTCGGAGACGCATGCGATCCGCATCGCCGATGTGGTGTGGCTGCGCCCGCTGACCGTCGGCGACGAGCGCGCGGCGGTCGAGGTCGAACTGACGCCGATCGATGTCGACGGCCGCGCGCAGCGGCGCGATTTCGAATTCCGCGTGTCGGCGCAGAAGCGCGATGCGGCGGCGCAGGCGCTGTGCCGCGGTTTGGTGTCGCTGGACGCGGACATGGCCGAGCCGACGCCGTCGCTGGGCGCGCTCGAAGCCGGCGCGCACGAGTCGTGGCGCAGCGCCGACGCGATCTACGCCGACTTCGCCGAACAAGGATTGGACTACGGCCCGGCGCATCGGATCGTGCGCGATCTGCGCGTCGCGCCCAACTACGGCCTCGCCGATATCGAACTGCCGCCCGCGCTGCGCGAAGAGGCGGACGATTACATTCTGCATCCGGGCATCGCCGACGCCGCGCTGCAGGCGGCGGTGGCGTTCTTGAGCGCGGCCGGCGGCGAATTCTACGTGCGCGCGGCGATCCCGTTCGCGGTCGACGACGTGCTGATCGAACGCGCGCCGGTCGGCCCGGCGTACGCCTACGTGCGCCGCAGCCCCGGCGCCGACGACAAACTCGACATCGACTTGCTCGACGGCGTCGACGGCGGCAGGCGCTGCGCCGCGTTCCGCGGCCTGAGCGTGCGTCCGCTGGTGCCGGTGGTGTCCTCGCTCGCGCCGGCGGCGGCGAAACCGGCGTCGGACGCGGCCGATACGATCGAAGTGCCGGCGTCCTTGAACGAAACGCTGTACGCGACCGAGTGGCGCGCGCAGCCGGCGACGCCGGTCGAGCCGCCGACGGGCCCGTCGATCCCGCAGATCGTGCTGATCGGGCCGCGGCACGAATTGGACTGGGCGGAAGGTCTGCTGCGCGCGGCGCCGCGGTTCGCGGACACCCGTTTCGAACGCATCGTGCTGCTCGCCGAAGGCGAGCGCATCGAGGACGCGGGCGACGGCGTCGTCGCGGTGCGTCCGGGCGCGCTCGAGGATTATCACGCGGCGGTCGCCGCGCTCGCGTCGCGCGGCGTCTCGCTGCAGCGCACGCTGCTGGTGGCCTCGCATACGCAGCACACCCGCTACGCCGAGCGCATCGCCGCGTCGGCGCAGCATGCGTTCGCGCTGGCGAAGGCGATGTTCCGCGGCGCCAAGACCGCGCGCTTGCTGTATTTGACGCCGCCGTTCGAAGACGATGTCGAGCATCTGGCGCTGAGCGCGCTGTTCAAGACGCTGCGCATCGAAAAGCCCAGCTATTCCGGGCGCGTGCTCGATGGCGCGGTGGCCAACGGCCCGCAGGGGCGCTTGGCCGATATCGTCGCCGACGAATTCCTGTGTTCGGCCGCGGTCGAGGATGTGCGCTATCGCGACGGCGTGCGCGAAGTGCGCGCATACGCGGCGCTCGGCGCGCGCGTGGAGCGCCCCCAGGACCCGGATGTCGCCGAATTCCGCGAAGGCGGCACGTATCTGATCACCGGCGGCCTCGGCGGCCTCGGTCGTATCGTCGCTCGTCACCTGTGCGCGCGCTATCGCGCCAACGTGTATTTGACCGGGCGTTCCGCGCCGGGCGACGCGCAGAACGCGCTGCTCGCCGAGCTTCGGGCGCACGGCGGAAACGTCGCGTATCTGGTCTGCGACGTCGCCGATCGCAACGACGTGCGTCGCGCGGTGGCCGCGATCCATGCCGACGGCTATCGCCTCAACGGCGTGCTGCATTCGGCCGGGGTGATCGAAGACGCGTTCGTGCTGCGCAAGAGCGCGGAGGAATTCGCGCGCGTGATCGCGCCGAAGACGCTCGGCACCTGGTATCTCGACGAAGCGACTCGCGACGAACCGCTGGACATGTTCGTGCTGTTCTCGTCGGTCGCCGGCGCGCTCGGTAACGTCGGTCAATGCGACTACGCTTACGGCAACGCGTTCGAGGACGCCTTCGCGCACCTGCGCGAGACGCTGCGTCTGCGCGAAGAACGCAGCGGCAAGTCGCTGTCGATCAATTGGCCGTTCTGGCGCAACGGCGGCATGAAGCTGGGCGACGCCGAGATCGAAGCCGTGCGCCGCAGTTTCGGCATCGTGCCGCTGCTCGACGCGCCGGGGCTGGACGCGCTCGAATTCGGTTTGGCGCAGGGCCGTCCGCAGATGCTGGTGATGCCCGGCGACGCCGCGCGCGTTCGCGAAGTGCTCGGCGCGCCCGCCGCGCCGAGCGCGGCCGCGAGCGACGCCCGCGATTCGGGCGCGCTCGATGCGGACGCCGTGTTCGAGTCCCTGGCGCGGATGTTCTCCGAACAATTGCGCATCGCCGAGACTTTCGCTCCCGATCGGTCGTTCAAGGATTACGGCTTCGACTCGGTGGTGATGATCGAATTGATCGCGCTGCTCGAAAAGCGCTTCGGCGCGCTGCCGAAAACGCTGTTCTTCGAATACCCGAATCTGGGCGCGCTCACCGGTTATTTCGTCGAGCAACATGCCGCGACCTGCCGCGACCTGATCGGCGCTTCCGCGCCCGACGCGGCCGCTGGAGGCGCACTCGCCGCCGCGCTCGCCACGGCGGTCGACGCGGAGGCGGTCGCCGCGTATTTGTCCGCGCGCTTCGCCGAGCAATTGCGCATCGACCCGCACTTCGATCTCGACAAGTCGTTCAAAGACTACGGCTTCGATTCGGTGGTGATGATCGAGTTGATCGCGCTGCTGGAGAGAATCTTCGGCACTTTGCCGAAGACGCTGTTCTTCGAATACCCGAACCTGGGCGCGTTGACCGGTTATTTCCTGGCCGAACACGCCAAGACGTTCGCGCGCTTGTTCGGCGCGGCGACGCAGTCGATGGGCGACGACGCTGCGGCCGCCGCCGAAAAAGCGCTGGTGCCGCCGTCGCGCGCCGCCGCCTTCGCCGCGCGGCGCGCCGCCGTCGCGCCGGTCGAGGACGACGCGATCGCGATCGTCGGGATCGCCGGCCGCTATCCGCAGGCGGACACGCTCGAAGCGTTCTGGGACAACCTGCGCATCGGTCGCGACTGCATCGAAACCGTTCCGAGCGAACGCCGCGATCTCGCCGCGAAATTCCGCTTCCGCCCCGGCGAGGCCGCTCCCGGCCACAGCTACGCGCAGTGGGGCGGTTTCTTGCGCGACGTCGATCGCTTCGACGCCGCGTTCTTCAATATTTCGCCGAAAGAGGCGGAACTGATCGATCCGAACGAGCGGCTGTTCCTGGAAGTGGCCGCGCACGCGATCGAAGACGCCGGATATACCCCCGGCACGCTGGCGCGGTCGCGCGGCGAGCGCGAGTCGCCGGTGGGCGTGTACGTCGGCGTGATGTGGGGCGACTACCAATTGCACGGCGTGGATCGCGCGCAGGACGCGTGGGCGACGCCGCACAGCTTCTATTGGTCGATCGCGAATCGCGTCTCGTATCAATTCAATTTCTCCGGGCCGAGCCTGGCGCTCGACACCGCGTGCTCGTCGTCGTTGACCGCGATCCATCTGGCCTGCCAAGCGATCCGTCAGGGCGAGATCGATGCGGCGATCGCCGGTGCGTCGAATCTGTCGCTGCATCCGAACAAATACAACCTGCTGTCGGACCTGCATTTCCTGTCGCAGGACGGCCGCTGCCGTGCGTTCGGCGAAGGCGGCACCGGCTACGTGCCCGGCGAGGGCGTCGGCGCGGTGGTGCTGAAGTCGTTGTCGAAAGCGCGCCGCGACGGCGACCATATCTACGGCGTGATCCGCGCCAGCGCGGTGAATCACGGCGGCAAAGCCGCCGGGTTCACGGTGCCGAATCCGAACCGCCAAGCCGCGCTGATTCGCGACGCGCTGCAGGCCGCCGATGTCGACCCGCGCCGTATCGACTACGTCGAAGCGCACGGCACCGGCACCGGTTTGGGCGACCCGATCGAAATCAAAGCGCTGACCGCGGCGTACGACCAGCGCGACCGCCAGTACTGCGCGATCGGTTCGGTGAAGTCCAACATCGGTCACTTGGAAGCGGCATCGGGCATCGCCGGTTTGACCAAAGTGCTGCTGCAGTTGAAGTACCGCATGCTGGCGCCGTCGATCCACAGCGAGACGCCGAACCCGCTCATCGATTTCGCCGCCAGCCCGTTCCGTTTGCAGCATCGCCTGGAGCCGTGGCGGCAGCCGACGATCGAGCGCGACGGCGCGCGCGTGGAATCGCCGCGGTTGGCGGGTTTGAGTTCCTTCGGCGCTGGCGGCGCGAACGCGCATCTGGTGATCGAGGAATACATGGAGACGCCGCGCGCGAACGGGCGCGACGGCGGTTCACTCCATGGCCAAGACCATGGCGCGATCGCGATCGTGCTGTCCGCGCGCAGCGAAACCGCGCTGCGCGCGATCGCCGCGCGCTTGCGCGAGCATCTGCGCGCGAACCCCGAGATCGACGCGCACGACGCCGCGTACACGCTGCAGGTCGGGCGCGTGGCGATGGAGTGGCGCGCGGCGTTCGTGGTGTCCGACCGCGACACGCTGCTCGAACGGTTGCGCGCGATCGCGGAACGCGATGCAAACGATGCGCTCGGCCCCGACGTCTGGACCGGCCACCGCGACGCCGGGCGTCGCGACCCCGCGATCGCCGCGCGCACGAAAGCCGCGGCGGCGCAGGTGCCGGAATGGTTGGTGCGCGAAGACCTGCCCGCGCTCGCCGCCGCGTGGGTGAACGGCGTCGAGATCGACTGGCGTCGACTGCCCGCGTCCGGCCGTCGCCGTCGCGTTTCGTTGCCCGGTTATCCGTATCAGCGGCAGCGCCACTGGGTTCCCGATGCGCCGGCCGTCGGCGCGGGCGCGGCCGCGCTGCATCCCTTGATCGACGCCAACGTGTCGACGCTGGACGAGCAGGCCTTCGCGAAAACGTTCCGCGGCGACGAATTCGTCCTGCGCGATCATCGCTTGGGCGAGCACCGCATTCTGCCGGGCGCGGCGATGCTGGAAATGGCGCTGCAGGCCGCGCATTTGGCGGCTCCGGGTCGTCGCGTCGCCGAGCTGCGCGACGTGCAGTGGCGCAAGGCGATCGTCGTCGAGGCCGAACCGACGCCGATCCGCATCGCGCTGTCGCCCGAGCGCGACGCGGTGCGCTTCGAGCTGTACGCCGACGACGCGGTACGCGCGCTGCACGCGCAAGGCGCTATCGCGTTCGCGCCCGAAGCGGGCGATGATGCGGCGCGCGCCGACGGCGCCGAAGCGCGCGTGGACATCGCCGCCGTGCGCGCCCGCTGCCGAACCGAGGAATGCGACGGCATCGACGCGGCGTTCGCGGCGATGGGCTTCGCCTTCGGCGACAGCTTCCGCGTGTTCGAACGCCTGCATTGGAACGGCGAGGAAGCCCTGGCCGAACTGCGCTTGCCGCCGGTCGCGGGCTTGGACCACGACGCTTTCGCGCTGCCGCCCGCGTTGCTCGACGGCGCGTTGCGCACCACGCTGGGCATCGGCGGTCTCGCCGCCACCACCGCGCTGCGCGTGCCCGTGCGCTTGGAGCGCCTCGCGATGTTCGGTGCGCTCGGCGAGCGCGCCGTCGCTTACGCGCGTCGCGCGTCGCGCTCGGTCGACGCCGATCGAACCGCTTACGACGTGGAGGTCTGCGACCTCGACGGCCGCGTGCGCGTGCGCTTGCGCGGCTTGGTCGCGCAGGCGGCGCCGCAGTTCGCGCGCGCCGCGATCTCGTCGACGCCATCGACGCCGAAACCGCTCGCCGCGCCGTCGCCGGAGCGGGTCGCGACCGAAGCGTCGAACGAAGTGTCGGCCGAACCTTCGACGCAGGCGGTCGCCGTCGCGCTGCTGCGGCGGATGGTGTCCGACGTCACCAAGCTCGCCGCCGATCAGATCGACCCGAACGCGCCGCTGGAGAATTACGGCATCGACTCGGTGATGATCGCGTCGCTCAATCGCGGCTTGGAAGCGCGGTTCGGCGAGATTCCGAAGACGCTATTCTTCGAGCATCAGGACATCGTCGGCGTCGCCGGCTACTTCGCCGACGAACACGCCGCGACCCTGCGGGCGATGGCGTCGGAATTCCCGAGCGTCGGCGCGACGCACGCGTCCGCCTTATCCGCTGCCGATCCCGGCGTCGAACGCACCGATGCCGAACGCATCGGCGACGCAGTCGACGACACTACGCTCGCGCGGCTGTACGCGCGGATGCGCGACGTCGCGGGCGAAGAGGCCGCGCACTGCGCGATCGACACGCCGCTCGCGGTCTGGCCGCTGGATCCGCTGGCGGTCGCGCGCTTGCTGCACGGCTTGGGCGAAGAGTTCGAGAACGTCGATCCGTTCGCGCCGTATCGGCACGCGACGCTCGCGGATTGGGCGGCCGAGCTGCGCCGCAAACCCGGCGCTGCGGCGCCCGCGCTCGCGCCGGAACGCGCCGCAGCGCTCGCCCCGACGGCGCGCGCGCGCGGCGGGCATCGTTTCCTCGCCGCGCGCCAGGACGAGGACATCGCCATCGTCGGCCTGAGCGGGCATTACCCCGGCGCCGACGATCTGCATACGTTCTGGCGCAATCTGGCCGCGGGTCGCGACGGCATCGTCGAGATTCCGCTTTCGCGCTGGGATCACGCGCGCTATTTCCATCCCGACCGTCGCCATAAGGGCACGGTCTACAGCAAGTGGGGCGGCTTCATCGACGGCGTCGATCTGTTCGACGCGCGGTTCTTCAATATGACCGCGCGCGAAGCGGAGATCACCGACCCGCAGGAACGTCTGTTCCTGCAAACCGCTTGGGAGTGCTTCGAGGACGCGTGCTACACGCGACAGTCGCTCAAGGGCCGCTCGGTCGGCGTGTTCGTCGGCGTGATGTGGGCGAACTACGCGCAAATCGACGTCAGCGACGAACAGTTGAACTACGGCCGGCCGTCGACGCCGTTCGCGTCGATCGCCAATCGCGTCTCGTACGCGATGAATCTCGATGGCCCGAGCCTCGCGCTCGACACGATGTGTTCGTCCTCGTTGACCGCGATCCATACCGCCTGCCGCGCGATCGCCGACGGCGATTGCGGCATGGCGTTGGCGGGCGGCGTGAATCTGATTCTGCATCCGCACAAGTACCAGCAATTGGCGTCGAGCCAATTCCTCTCCACCGACGGCCGCTGCCGCGCGTTCGGCGACGGCGGCGACGGTTACGTGCCCGGCGAGGGCGTGGGCGCGGTGCTGCTCAAGCGGCTCAGCGAGGCGGTCGCCGACGGCGATCATATTTACGGCGTGATCAAGGCCACGGCGCTCAATCACGGCGGCAAGACCAACGGGTATACCGTACCGAATCAAGTCGCGCAGACCGCGGTGATCGGCAAGGCGCTGAAGCGCTCCGGTTGGGATCCGCGCACGATCGATTACATCGAAGCGCACGGCACCGGCACCTCGCTGGGCGATCCGATCGAAATCGCGGGCTTGAGCCGCGCCTTTTCGCAGGCGCTGGCCGAGACCGCGGGCGCCGATGCGCGTCTCGAACCGCAGCGTTGCCGCATCGGGTCGATCAAATCGAATTTCGGCCATCTCGAATCCGCCGCGGCCATCGCCGGTTTGACCAAGCTGCTGATGCAGTTCCGCTACGGCGCCATCGCGCCTTCGCTGCACTCGGCCACGCTCAACCCGAACATCGATTTCGCGCGCAGCCCGTTCCGCGTAGTGCAGCGCGAAGAGTCGTGGCCGGCGGACGCCGCGCGCGGTCCGCGTCGTGCCGGGCTCAGCTCGTTCGGCGCCGGCGGTTCCAACGCGCACTGCTTGATCGAAGACTATCCGCGGCCGCGTTCGACCGCCGCGATCGGACGTCCGGCGCTGTTCGTGCTCTCGGCCGACGACGAACCGCGGCTGACGCGTTACGTCGATCGCGTCGTCGCGTTCCTCGAGCGCGGCGGCGATCCGGACGTGGGGCTCGATCTCGCCGATTTGGCGTATGCCTCGCAGATCGGCCGCGAACCGATGGCCGAGCGCTTAGCCGTGGTGGCGAACGATGTCGACGGCCTGCTCTCGGCGCTGCGCGCGTGGCGCGAGGGCCGCAGCGACGGTCGCGTCGTGCGCGGCCGTTTGCAGGACAAGCGCGAAGGCCTGGACGCGATCGTCGACGAACGCGAAAAGGACGCGTTGATCCGCGGCCTGATCGAGACCGGCCGTCTGCCGCAGCTCGCGCGCGCCTGGGCCTCGATGCTCGATGTGGCGTGGGCGAAATTCGTCGATGCGCTGTATCCCGCATCGGTTTACCCGCGCCGTCCGCGGCGCATGCCGTTCCCGACGCTGCCGTTCCTCGGCGAACGGCATTGGGTGGAAGAACGCGCCGAGCGCGTCGGCGTCGTCGACGCGCCGCATCCCTTGATCGATCGTAATCTGTCGACATGGTCGACGCTGGCCTACGGCAAGCGTTTCGACGGCCGCGAGTTCTATCTGCGCGACCATATCGTGCGCAGCGACCGCGAACGCATGCTGCTGCCCGGCGCGGCGTATCTGGAAATGGCGCGCGCGGCCGGCGAATTGGCGGTCGCCGGCGACGGCCTGCGCGTCGAGAGCGTGCGCAATCTGATGTGGATGCAGCCGTTCGAGATCGGCGACGGTCCCGACGGTTTGACCACGCGCATGACCAGCGACGAAACCGCGCTGCGTTTCGAGATCGCGCGCGATTCCGACGGCGGCGTGTGCGTCGAGGGCGAATTGCGCTTGGCCGACGCCGATGCGATGCCGATGGACGAAGCGATCGACTTGGCGGCGCTGCTCGCCCGCGGCGAAATCATCGACGCCGACCAAGACGCGATCTACGCCGGGTTCCGCGACATGGGCTTCTTGTTCGGCCCGGCGTTCCGGATCACTCGCGAGCGCTATCGCTTGAGCGAAGGCGCGCTGTGCCGTTTGCGGTTACCCGACGCCCTGCGCGCTGGTCTCGACGCCTACGGTTTGCATCCGACCTTGCTCGATGCGGTGCTGCGCTCGGCGTTGGCGGTGGATGCGGGCGAAGGCGGATTGCCGAGCGTGCCGATCGTGCCGTTCGCCCTGGACGAGTTGGAATATCGCCATCCGCTGGCCGAGGAGTGCTACGTCTACGTCACCCGTCGCCGCGACGCGATGGCGGACAGCGGCGTCGGTCTCTCGGTGCCGCCGGGCGCGGGTGCGACGATCTACAAATACGACCTGCTGGTCGCCGATCGCGACGGCCGCGTGCTGATCAAACTGTTCGGCTTCACCGGCCGCCCGTTGGTGAAGCAGCCGCCGCAGGCGCGCGCGCGAGTCATGCAGTATTTCGGCTATCAATGGCTTCCCGCGCCGCTGCCGGCGCGGGCCGAAGACGATGCCGCGCACGTCGTGCTGTTCGCGACGACGTCGATCGCGCTCGCCGAAGCCTTCGCGCGGCGGATGTCCGCGCACGACCGCGTCGTGCCGGCGCTGATCGCCGATGTCGGCGACGATGCGCGCGACGCGACCGCCGCGGCGAACGGCATCGAGCGCTTCGATCCGTTCGACGCCGACAGCGCGGCGCGTTTGTTCGCCGCGCTGCGCGCGCGGGGACTGACGCCCGATCGCATCGTGTATTGCGACGACGGCGACGACGGCGACGCGATCGACGCCGATGCGGTGCGCGATGCCGCGCTGCATCGCGGGATCCAGGCGGTGCGTCATTTGTTCGTGGCCAGCGAACGCGATGCGCCCGGCTCCGCGGTGCGCCTGCTGTACGCGTTCCGCGACGACGGCCGCGCCCAGCCGCAGCACGATGCGGTGGCCGGTTACGCGCGTTCGCTGTTGACGCTGAATCATCGCTTCGATCTGTCGACGCTGCGCGACGATCGTGCGCAGGTCGACGCGCGCGCCGCGGCGATCGCCGACGAACTGGCGTTGGGCGCCGGGTTCGGCGGCAACGAAATCGCCTATCGCGACGGCGCGCGGCATCGCCGCAGTCTGTGCCGCTTGGACGCCCCGCCGCCGTCGAACGACACGCTGCCGCTGCGCGAGGGCGGGTGTTATCTGATCACCGGCGGCGCCGGCAAATTGGGCTTGGCGGTCGCCCGGCATTTGGCGCAACGCACGCGCGCCTGCCTGCTGCTGAGCGGACGTTCGTCGACGCCGTCGCCCAGCCTGGAGCGTGAACTGGATGCGCTGCGCGCGCTCGGCGCGCGCGTGCTGTATCGAAGCGCCGACAGCGCGGACGCCGACGCGGTGCGCGCGCTCGTCGACGCCGCGAAGACCGAGTTCGGCGGGGTGCACGGCGTGATCCACTGCGCCGGCGTGGCGCGCGACCGCTCGATTCTGGATTTGGACGATCGCGAGTTCGCGGAAATGCTCGCGCCGAAAGCCGAAGGCCTGGCCTTGCTCGATCGCGCCACCGCCGACCAGCCGCTGGATTTCTTCGTGTGCTTCTCGTCGGTGTCGGCGCTGCTCGGCGATTTGGGCGCGGGCGCGTACGCCGTCGCCAATCGTTTCATGGACAGCTATGCGCGCTGGCGCGAAGCGCAGCGTGCGCAGGGTCGCCGCAACGGCCGCAGCATCTCGATCAACTGGCCGCTGTGGGCCACGGGCGGCATGGAAATCGCCGGTTCCGACGCGTCGGTGTTCGGCTTCTCCGGCATGCAGGCGATCAGCGAGGCCGAAGGCTTGGAGGCGTTCGATCGCATCCTCTGCGGCCAGGAAAATCGCGTGCTGGTGTCGATCGGCGACCCGCAGCGCGTCGCGCGCGCGCTGCGTCTGCAGGACGCCGCGGTCGAACCGGTCGCACGCGAATTCGTTCCGCTTAAGCCTGTCGCGATCAAGCCTGCGGAGTCCGTGCCGACGCGGCCGATGCCGATCGTTTCGCCGTCGGCCTTGCCCGCATCCGCAGTCATGTCCGCGGCGCTGCCGCCGCCCACGCCGGTGTCGCCGACGGCGTCGCCCGATGCGATGTCGCGCGCCGAGGCCTACGTCAAAGCGCGCATGGCCGCGGTCGCCAAGACCCGCGCGGAGGCGATCGACGCGCGCGCCAGTTTCGAGCAATGCGGCTTGGATTCGGTGCTGCTGCTCGAACTGCACGCCGCGCTGAAAGCCGACTTCGACGCGCTGCCGAAAACCGCGCTGTTCGAATTCGATTCCGCCGAACGGATGGCGCGGTTCTTGATGACCGAATACGCGCCGCAGGCGCAGCGAATGTTCGCCGACGCGTCGGACGCCGCGCCTGCCGCGACTCCAGCGGCACCCATGCCGTCCCTCTCGGTCACGCTGCCGTCGACGCCTTCGCCATCGGTTTCCACGCCGACGCACACGCTGTCGCGTCTGCGCGGCGCGGCGTTGCCGTCGCGGCGCGGTGCGGGGCCCGCGCGCGCGGCGGCGCCGGTCGTCGACGAAGGCATCGCCATCGTCGGTATCGCCGGCGAATTCCCGGACTCGCCCGATGTCGAGCGCTATTGGCGCAACGTGCGCGAAGGCCGCGATTGCACCGGGCGCGTGCCGTCCGAGCGCGGGTTCGCGAATGCGCTCAATCGCTATCGCTCGCGTTCGGGCAAAGCCATCGCCGATGCGGGCGGTTTCATCGCCGACGTCGATCTGTTCGACCCCGCGCTATTCCGCATGAGCCGAGCCGAAGCGGATCGTCTCGACCCGCAGTTGCGCGTGCTGTTGCGCACGGCGTGGCGCGCGATCGAAGACGCCGCGTACACGCCGCAGACGCTGGCCGAACGGCGCGTCGGCGTATTCGTCGGCGCGATGAACGAAGACTTCACCTGGATCGCGTCGGAACTGCAGGTGCGCAGCAGCGCGTATCTCGGACCGGGTGCGATGAGCAGCGAGTTGTCCAATCGTCTGTCGTATCTGATGAATCTGCACGGCCCCAGCTTGACGCTGTCGACCGCGTGCGCGTCGTCGTTGACGGCCGTGCATCTCGCGCGGCGCGCGATCCTCGCGGGCGACTGCGAGGCGGCGCTGGTCGGCGGCGTCAACCTCAGCCTGCACGCGAGCAAATATCATCTGCTGCAGGACATGAAAGTGCTGTCGCCGGACGGCCACGAGCGCACGTTCGACGATGCCGCCAACGGGCTGGTGCCCAGCGAAGGCGCGGGCGTGGTGCTGTTGAAGCGGCTCGGCCGCGCGATCGAGGACGGCGATCATATCTACGGCGTGCTGCGCGGTTCGCGCATCTCGCATTCGGGCGTCGGCGCCGGGCAGTTCATGCCGAACATCCGGGTGTTGGAAGACACCGCCGCCGAATGCATCGCCGAAGCCGGGGTCGCCGTCGAGGATCTGACCTACATCGAAAGCCACGGTACCGGCACCGAATTGGGCGACCCGATCGAACTCAAAGCCTTGGCGAACGCGCTGCGTCGCTCCACCGCGGCTACGGGCTTCTGCGCGATCGGCAGCAAGGCCAATCTCGGCCACATGGAAGCGGCCTCGGGCTTGGGTTCGCTGATCAAAGTGTTGCTCAGCATGCGTCACGGCGAGATCGCGCCCTGCGCCAAACTGCGCCGCGTCAACGGCAGCTTCGACGCCGACGCGTCGCCGTTCGTGTTCCCGCGCGCCGCCGCGCCGTGGCCGAAGAACGCGCACGGCACGCGCATCGCCGGGGTGCATTCGTTCGGCATGGGCGGTTCCAACGCGTTCGTCGTGGTCGAGTCGTACGATGCCGCGCCGTCGACGAATGCCGACGCCCCGCGCGAACCGGTCGCGTTCGCGCTGTCCGCGCGCACCGCCGATGGCTTACGCGGCTACGCGTCGCGCGTCGCCGCGTTCGTGCGCGCGCATCGCGACGACGCCGAGAACGCCGCGCGATTCGCCGACTGGGCTTACGTGACCCAAATCGGTCGCGCGCTGTGGCGGCATCGCCTCGCCGTCGTCGCCCGCGACGCCGACGAACTGTGCGCCGCGCTCGATGCGTGGTCGCAGGCGCCGGAGGCCGCGCATTCCGGCGTCTATGCGGGCGATATCGAGTCGTCGTCGGCGCAAGACACCGTGCGCTTGCTGGCGGGCGAGAGCGGCGAGCGCTTCTTCGCCGCGCTGTTGGAGATGCGCGATCTGCGCACCTTGGCCGAACTGTGGTCGCGCGGCGCGGCGATCGACTGGGCCGCGCTGCATCGCGCGCAATCGCGTCGCCGCACCGCGTTCCCGGGCGCGCCGTTCGAGTCCGTGCGCTGCGATCTGCGCCATCTGCTCGACGCTGCGGACACAGCGGAGACCGTGCGCGAAGGCGCGCTCGAAGCGACCACGCTCGAGACGGCTTCGCTCGATGCGATTCCGCTCGACACGATCGCCAACGGCGCGTCTTCGGTTTCGATGCCGATCGATCTACCCGAGGGCGGTTGGTATCGCCTCGACGCGATCGAATCCGCGGCCGTGGCCGAACGAGACGACGCCAGCGAAGACGGCGTGCGCGACTATTGGGCGACGCGCTTCGGCTCCGCGACCGACACGGCCAGCGAATTGGCCGCGGCGCTGCCGCCGGAAACCGCGTCCGCCGATGCGAGCGACGCGCAGGAATCGCTGCAATGCGTGTCCGAGTTGGTCGATACCGAATTGCTGCGCACGCTGCAGACCTTCGGGCGGCAGCACGGCATCGCGATCGAAACCTTGGTCGCGGCCGCGTGGGCGGTGCTGATGAATCGCCACACGAAGGCGCGCTGCTCGCAGTTCGGCGTATTCGGCGCCGGCAACAGCACGATCTCGCCGACCTTGGTGCCGGTGCGCGTGCGCACCGTGGGGCGTCAGAAGATGCTGCAGTGGCTGCAGGAGCTGCAGGCCGATCTGCTGCGTCAACATCGCGAAGCCTTGGCGCCGATCGAACGCATTCGCGAATGGGCCGGCCAAGAGCCGCTATTCGACACCTTGGTCGCGTTCGATCGCCGCATCTCGGTCGACGACGACGAGGCGGCGGACGAGACGGCGCGCACGCAGGCGTCGTGGCCGCGCCCGCGCTTCGAGCTGGTGACCGCAGCGGGCGAACACTCGCTGGAGTTGACGTTGTTGTATCGCGCGCGCACGCCGAACTATGCGCAGGCGGGCGTGTTGTTGGAGCAATTCGTCGTCTTGCTGGAAGGCATCGTGTCCAACCCGGATAAGATGCCGTCCGCGCTCGGTATGCGCACGCGCGCCGAAAGCCGCGAGCGGTTCTGGAAGACGATGGAAGCCACCACGGACTAACTCACAGGGATGGAAGTAAGGATGAAAGTGTTCGTCACGGGCGGGAATGGTTTTGTCGGGTTGAACATCGTGTCGGCGCTGGTCGAGGCCGGGTACGAGACGACCGCGATCGTGCGCCCCGGTTCCAACACGCAGTACCTCGAACCGCTGGGCGCGCGCATCGTGCGCGGCGGGCTGGACGACGCCGATGCGCTCGCCGACGCCATGCGCGGCGCCGAAGCGGTGATCCACACCGCGGGCAACACCAGTTGCGATTGGCGCGATTTGCCGCAGCTCGAAGCGGTGAACGTGATCGGCACGCGTAACGTGGTCGACGCCGCGCTCGCCGTCGGCGCGCGTCGGCTGGTGTTCACCAGCACCACCTCCACCGTCGGCGCCTACAACGACCCGACGCGTCGCGCCGACGAAAACGTGCCTTTGACCGGGTTTCGCGCGCGCAGCCCGTACGGCGTCACCAAGACGCAGGCCGAGAACATCGTCGCCGAGGCCGGCGCCCGCGGTTTGGAGACGATCGTGCTCAACCCCGCGGAAGTGCTGGGCGCGTACGACTACAACCTGCAGTGGGGCCGCATCGTGCTGGCCGCGCAGTTCGATCAAATTCCCTTCGATCCGCCCGGAGGCGCCAGTTTCTGCCACGCCGCCGATGTCGGCCGCGCGCACGTGAGCGCGCTCACCCGCGGCCGCTCGGGCGAGCGCTATTTGATCGCCGGCCACGACGTGCGCTTCTCGGATTTCTTCCGGATCGTCGGCGACGCGCTCGGCAAGCGCTTGACGATTCCCGGCGGCGACTACACCCGCCTGTATCGCGAGACGCGCTGGCAGGAAATGGACCCGCCGCGCATGCCGGGCAAACCGGTCGTGGAGTCGTACCGACTGCGCGTGCTGGGCAAATGCTTCTACTACGACTCGGGCAAGGCGGAGCGCGAACTCGGCTACCGCTCCGCGCCGATCGACCGAATGGTGCGCGACTGCGCCGATTGGTATCGCGCCAACGGCTTCTTCGGTTGACGCCTCTCCCTCCACCGTTACGACGACACCCAAGAGCACGCATATGGATTCCAGGGCAATGATCGAACTCGAGCGCAAACCGTTCAAAGAACGGCTCGCGTTCCAATACTCGATGTATCTGAAGGAAGTGGAAGCCGGCTACATGGTCGGTCGCCAAGGCTTCGGTCCGGTCGACCGACGCATGAAATACAAAGACCTCACCACCGACGAATTCCGCGAAGTGCTGGTGTTCGGCTCGAACAGCTACTTGGGCATGTCGAACGACCCGTACGTCAAGCGCAAAGTGATCGAAGCGGTCGAGCAATACGGGATCGGCACCGGCGGCTCGCCGGCGTTCTCCGGTTACACCAAACAGCACCGCGATCTCGAACTGCGTTTGGCGAAGCTCGCCGAGCACGAGGATGCGGTGCTGTTGCCGGGCGGTTACATGGCCAATCTGTGTTGGGTCACCGGTCTGATGAACCGCAACGACGTCATCGTCTACGACAAGAACAGCCACGCCAGCGTGATCAACGCGGTGAAAATGGCCGGCGTGCCGTTCTACACCTTCGACCCCGAAGCGCTGGACGGCTTGGAGTCGATCTTCGAGCGCATCAAGGCGCGCGCCAAACCGGGCACGCAGATCTTCTCGACCGTGGAAGGCGTGCGTTCGATCGACGGTCAGATCATCGACCTGGCGCGCTACATCGAAATCTGCAAGCGCCACGACGTCATCACCATCCTCGACGACGCCCACGGCATCGGCACGGTCGGCAAGACCGGGCGCGGCACGTTGGAGCATCTGAATTTGCTCGGTCAAGCCGACTTGCGCATGTCCACGTGCAGCAAGGCGCTCGGCGCGCAGGGCGCGTTCATTTCCGGCAGCAAGGAGCACATCTTCATGCTGCGCAATTTCGCCTACCCGTACGTGTTCACGTCGGGCCTGGCGCAGCCGACCATCGCCGCGATCTCCGCCGCGCTCGATCTGTTGGAGCGCGAACCCGAACGCGTGGCCCGCCTGCACGAGAATGTGCGTTACATGCAGGACCGCCTCGAAGCCGAAGGCATGCGCATCATCCGCGGCGACTCCGGAATCGTTCCGGTGTTCTTCGGCGAGGACGGCGCCGTGCGCAAGCTCAACAAAGAGCTGTATCGGCGCGGGCTGTTCGCCAACATCATGGAATACCCGATGGTGCCGCCCGGCTTGGAGCGCCTGCGCCTGTCGGTGATGTCCACGCATACGCGCGAGGAGATCGACACCGCGGTGGACATGATCGCCTCGACCGCGCGCGAAATGGGGATTTTGGGCCGCGCGCCCGCCGCCGCCGATGCGGCGGGTTGAATCGAAACGAAGGGAGACATCGACGATGACCGAAAAAGTGAATGTGTTCGAGACGGTGCTGGCCGCGATCAACGAGGTCAAGCGCACCGGCTTCACGCCCGATACGGTGGAGCCGGATTTCTTCCTGGGCGGCGATCTGGGGATCGATTCGCGCGAGATGTTCGAGGTCTGGTACGAGCTGGAAGAGCGCCTCGGCATCAAAGTGGAGGAAGGCGATAAGCGCGATCGCTACACGCTGCAGGACGTGGTGACCGTGCTGAGCGGGATCCTCGGCGATCGCGCGTTGCCGGCCTGATCGGACACGAGGAACGAGACGATGCCATCCGTTTGGGTGTTTCCCGGCCAAGGTTCGCAGCGCAAGGGCATGGGTGAAGGGCTGTTCGAGCGTTATCCGCGCGAAACGGCGCAGGCCGACGCGGTGCTCGGCCGTTCGCTGCGCGCGCTGTGCCTGGACGACCCCGACGGCATGCTTGGCCGCACCGAATACACCCAGCCGGCGCTGTTCGCGGTGTCGGCGCTGTCGTTTCTCGCCAAGCGCGACGACGGCGCCGCCTTGCCCGATCTGTACGCCGGGCACAGTCTCGGCGAGTTCAACGCCTTGTTCGCCGCCGGCGCCTTCGATTTCGAAACCGGCGTGGCCCTGGTCGCCGAACGCGGCGCGCTGATGTCGAAAGCGCCGCACGGCGCGATGGCGGCGGTGATCGGTCCCGATCAAGCGCGGGTGCGCGCCTTGCTCGACGATGCCGGGCTGACGCGGATCGATATCGCCAACATCAATTCGCCGAGCCAGATCGTGATTTCCGGTTTGTACGAAGACATCGAACGCTGCGAGGCCGTTTTCGTCGGCGCCGGCGCGCGCTTCGCGTGGCTCAACGTCAGCGCCGCGTTCCATTCGCGCTGGATGCGCGATGTGCAAGCGCGGTTCGCCGAATTCGCCGCGACCAAAACCTTCCGCCCGCTGCAGGCCGACGTGATCTCGAATCGCACCGCGCGCCCGCACGCGCGCGACGGTTATCTGCCGCAGTTGATCGAGCAGATCAGCCAGCCGGTGAAATGGTACGAATCGATGTCGTGGCTGTTGGCGCAGGGCGAGACGACGTTGGAGGAAATCGGGCCGGGCACCGTGTTGTCGGGCTTGTTCGTGAAAATCCGTCAGCAGCCGATGCCGATCGTCGCCGCCGATGCGGAATTCGAGAACGCATCCGATCCCGGGCGCGAGGCCAAGCCCAGCGCGGCGCTCGATGCCGCGCCCGATGCGCAGGCGGAGGCGGGGTCGAAAGCGTCCGCAGCCGCCGCGCCGTCGATCCCGGGCCCGCGCGCGCAGGACGCGCCGTGCACGGTGTTCATGTTCTCCGGACAAGGGTCGCAGTACTACGGCATGGGCCGCGAGCTGTACGCGACCGACGCGGCCTTCCGCGCCGCGATGGACGACTGCGATCGCGTCTACCGCGAGGCGACCGGTCGCGGCCTGCTCGCCGAGCTGTACGACGAGGCGAACAAATGGCGCGAGATGACCGATATCGCGCTCTCCACGCCGGCGCTGTACAGCATCGGCTACAGCTTGAACGCGGCGATGCGAGCGGCCGGCGTGCGCGCCGATGCGGTACTCGGCTACAGCTTGGGCGAATATGTCGCCGCCGTCGTCGCGGGCGCTTTGGCGCATGAGGACGCGCTGCGGCTGATGATCCGGTTGGGCGAGTTGATGCGGACCCAGGCGGCTACCGGCGGCATGCTCAGCGTGCTCGCGCCGCTGTCGCAATTCGCCGATCGACCGGATCTGTATCGCGACGTCGCCTTGGGCAGCGTCAACTTCGACGGGAATTTCGTGGTCAGCGGCACCGCCGCGGCGTTGGACGCGCTGACGCGCCGGCTCGCCGCCGAATCGATCGTCTCGGCGCGTTTGCCGGTGCTGTATCCGTTCCATTCCGCGTTGATGACGCCGCTGCAGGCGCCGTTTCTGGCGATGTTCGAGAACCTCGCCATCGGCGCGCCGTCCATCCCGCAATACTCGTCGGCCGCGGTCGGGCGCTTGTCGCGGCCGGACGCCGCGCATTTTTGGCGCGTGACCTGCGACCCGGTGAAATTCCGCGACGCGGTGGCGGGCGTGGTCGCGGGCGAAGGCGACTGCCGCTTCGTCGATTTGAGCCCGACCGGCACGCTCTCGGGCTTCGTGAAATACGGGTTCGGCACGCGTCTGCGCCATGTGGCGACGATGAATCAATTCGGTCGCAACGCCGAGACCTTCGCGGCGGCGCTCGCGTGGCTGCGCCCGCCCGCGCGCCGCGATGTCGCCGCGGCGCTGGCGCACTCCGCATAAGGGCAAGGGAATGTCGAACGCCATCACCACGCACGGCAACGCGACGTCGCAGATCGAAGGCGCGCTCGAAAGCGCTTTCGAGTGGCCGACCGATCGCGCTCGTCGCGGCGAGTCCGCGCGTGACGGCGGCGAGCGTCGTTCGGTCGCGCTGCGCTTCGCCGCCCAAGACGCGCGCGCGATCGCAGCGTGGGCGGCCGCGCAGGGCGTCGACGCGCGGATCGCGACCCGCGCGATCTGGGTCGCGACGGTGTGCCGAACGACCGGCGCCGACGAACTCGCGATCGACATCGTCGAATCGTCCGCGCGCACCGCGACGCGACGCATCGAATACGCGCCCGAAGCGGAGGTCGGCGCGTGGCTGCGCGCGGTTCGCGATGCGCGCGAAGCGCCCGAGGCGCCCGCGCGCACTGCGACATCGTGGCGCGATGCGGCGCCCGGCGCCGACACGGACGCGGACGCTGCGCCGTTCCGCGACGGCATCGAACTGGGGCTCGCGTTCGTGGTGAACGACGGCGGCCTCGAAGCGCGTCTGCATTACGCCGCCGCGCTGTTCGCGCGCGACGAGGCCGAGCGCATGTTGCGCTGCTGGCGCGCCGCGCTCGCGGCGGCGATGCGCGACCCCGCGCGCGCCGTGGGCGACCTGCCTCTGCTCGATTCCGCGATGCGGCGAGAGATTCTGCAGGACTGGAACGCGACCGAGGCCGCGTATCCGCTCGACGTGTGCGCGCATCGCGCGTTCGAAGCGCAGGCGACGGCGACGCCGGACGCGATCGCGTTGGTCTTCGGCGCGGAACGGCTGCCGTACGCCGAATTGAACGCGCGCGCCAATCGCCTCGCGCGTTGGCTACGCGCGCAGGGCGTCGGCCGCGGCGATCGCGTCGCCTTGATGCTCGACCGCGGCATCGCGATGATCGAAGCGATCCTCGCGACGCTCAAAGCCGGCGCGGCTTACGTACCGATCGCGACCGACGCGCCGGAGGAACGTCTGCGTTTCATGCTCGACGACGCCCAGCCGTCGTGCCTACTCGCCGATGCGCCGCGCCCGACGGCCGAGGCGATCGGCGTCTCGCCGCTGCGCGTGGATCGCCTCGCCGACGCGCTCGCGACGCTGTCGCCCGAAAATCTCGACGAAGAATCGTTCGAAGCGATGCCTTCGAACGTGATGCCTTCGAACGCAATGTCCTCGTCGGAGCCCGCGTACATCATCTATACCTCCGGGACCAGCGGTCAGCCCAAGGGCGTGCTGGTCTCGCACCGCAATCTGACCAATTTCTGTTACTGGTGCCGCGACGCCGGCTTCACCGGCGCGGGCGTGCGCATGACGCAGTTCGCGCCGTACACCTTCGACGCCTCGGCCGGCGAAATCTTCGCCGCGCTCTCGGTCGGCGCCGAACTGCATCTGCTCGACGGCGCGACGATTCAAGACCCCGCGCATCTGCAGGCCTACATGCGCGCGCACCGCATCGGCTTTTCCGCGCTGCCGCCGGCGTATCTGCAGCAGATGGATCCGGCGCTCGCGCCGGAGGGCTTCCACTTGCTCACCGCCGGCTCCGCGCCGACGCCGGAACTCGCGCGCGCGTGGGCGCAGCGCGGCCTGTACTTGAACGGCTACGGGCCGACCGAAACCACGATTCTGTCCACCGCCGCCGATCTCGGCGCCGATTTGAGCGATGCGCACGCGCGCATCACCATCGGTCGGCCGATCGCCAATACGCGGCTGTATCTGCTCGACGACCGCCTGCAGCCGGTGCCGGTCGGCACCACCGGCGAGATTTGGATCGGCGGCGAAGGCGTGGCGTTGGGCTACTGGAATCAGCCGGCGCTGACCGCCGAACGCTTCCGCCAGGATCCCTTCGTCGAAGCGCCGTCGGGCGACGCGGCCGGCGCAACCGGCGCGCGCATGTACCGCACCGGCGACCTCGGGCGCTGGCGGCCGGACGGTCGCGTGGAATTCGTCGGTCGCAACGATTTCCAAGTGAAGATTCGCGGCTTCCGCATCGAACTGGGCGAAATCGAAATTGCGCTCCACGGTTGCGAAGGCGTGCGCGAAGCGCTGGTCGTCGCGCGTCGCGACGGCCCCGGCGAGCCGCGTTTGGTCGCGTACTGCTTGAGCGACGCGGCGCTGGAGCCGGCCGCGCTGCGGCGGCGTCTCGCGCAATCGCTGCCCGGCTACATGGTGCCGTCGGCGTTCGTGCGCATGGACGCTTGGCCGCTCACCGCGAACGGCAAGATCGATCGCAAGGCGCTGCCCGCGCCGGACCCGGCCGCCGATGCGGAACGTCCGTATCGCGCGCCGGAAGGCGAAATCGAAACCGCCTTGGCCGAGATTTGGGCGCAGGCGCTCGGCGCGTCGCGCGTCGGCCGCGACGACAATTTCTTCGAGTTGGGCGGGCATTCGCTGCTGGCGATCTCGGTGATCCAGACGCTGCGCGATCGCGGGTTCGCGGTCGAGGTATCGACCCTGTTCGCGGCGGAGACGCTCGCCGCGTTGGCGACGCAGGTGCGGCGGAACGCCGAGGCGTGGACGGTACCGCCGAACGCGATTCCGGCCGATGCCGATGCGATCGCGCCGGAGATGCTGCCGTTGGCGTCGCTGCCGCAAGCGCAGATCGACGCGATCGTCGGCCGCGTGCCCGGCGGCGTCCGCAACGTCCAAGACCTCTATCCGCTGTCGCCGCTGCAAGAGGGCATGCTGTTCCATCACATGTTCTCGAAAGAGGGCGATCTGTACCTGTTGTCGAGCCTGCTCGCGTTCCCGGATCGCGCGCGCATGGATCGTTTCTTGGCGGCGCTGCAGCGCGTGATCGATCGGCACGACGTGCTGAGAACGTCGATCGAATGGGTCGGACTGGATGCGCCGGTGCAGGTCGTGCATCGCCGCGCGACGCTGGTCGTCGAAACGCTCGCGTTGGACCCGAAAGACGGCGACATCGCCGCGCAATTGCAGCAGCGCTACGCCTCCGGCCGCTGCCGCCTGGACCTGAGCGCGCCGCCCTTGCTGCGCCTGTACGCCGCCGAGGACGCCGTCGGCGGCCGCTGGCTGCTGCGGATGCTGGGTCATCACATCGTGATGGACCACATGGGGTACGAGCTGATGCTCGCCGAGGTCCGCGAGATCGAAGCCGGCCGCGAGTCGGCGCTGCCGCCGCAGGTGCCGTATCGGAATTTCATCGCTTATTTTCGCCAACACGCCGACGAAAACGCGGATCGGGCGTTCTTCGGCGCGATGTTGGGCGATATCGAAGAGCCGACGTTGCCTTACGGGCTCACCAACGACGTCGACATGCAGACCGCGCCCGACATCGCGATCCGCGAATTGGATCGCGGCGTGTGCGCGGCGATTCGCGGCCATGCGCGCCGTCTCGGGATTTCGGCCAGCAGCGTCGCGCATCTGGCCTGGGCCTCGGTGTTGGCCAGAACCTCGGGCCGCGATTCGGTCGTGTTCGGCACGATCGTCTTCGGGCGCATGCGCGGCGGCGAGGGCGCCGACCGCGCGCTCGGCCTGTTCATCAATACGTTGCCGTGCCGCATCGAAGTGGACGAACGTCCGCTCGATCGCGCCTTGAAGGACATCCACGCGGCGCTGGCGCGGATGATGGAATACGAACACACGCCGCTCGCCGCGGCGCAGCGCTGCAGCGCGATTCCCGGGCACGGGCCGTTGTTCTCGGCGTTGATGAATTATCGCTACGGCGAACGGCACGGCCCGTACGGCGCCGACAGCGGCATCGAATTGCTCGACGATTTCGAGCAGACCGATTACCCGATGACGGTATCGGTCGACGATTTCGGCGACGAGATCCGCCTGGTCGTCAACGTGCGCCAAGGCATCGACGCGCGCCGCGTCTGCGATTACATGGAGCGCGCGCTGCGCGGCATCGTCTCCGGCTTGGACGCGTCCGCGCCGGTGTCGGCGCGCGCGATCGATCCGATCGGCGACGCGGAACGCACGCGAACGCTCGCGGAGTGGAACGAGACCGCGCGCGAGTATCCGCGCGACGTGTGCGTGCATCGCTTGTTCGAACGCCAAGCGCAGCGCGCGCCCGAGGCGACGGCGTTGATCTTCGGCGAACAGGCGATCGGCTACGCCGCGCTGAACGCGCGCGCCAACCGCCTCGCGCATCATCTGATCGGCGAAGGCGTCGGCCCGGGCGCGCGACTCGCCGTTTGCGTCGAGCGCACGCCGACGATGCTGGTCGCGGTGTTGGCCGCGCTGAAAGCCGGCGCCGCGTATCTGCCGCTGGACCCGGCGTATCCGCGCGAACGCTTGGCCTATTCGCTCGGCGACGCCGACGTCGCGCTGCTGCTCGCGGACGCGCACGGCCGCGCGGCGCTCGGCGACGCGCTGCGCGCGGACGGCGCGCCGCGAACGATCGCGCTGGACGACGAAAGCGACTGGGCGCAGCAGCCGTCGATCGATCCGGACCCCGCGGCGATCGGTCTGGACGCCACCGCGTCCGCCTACATGATCTACACGTCGGGATCGACCGGTTTGCCGAAAGGCACGATGATCGCGCACCGCAGCGCGGTGAACCTCGCCTACGCCGAATGCGATCTGCTCGCGATCGATGCGAACAGCCGAGTGCTGCAATTCGCCTCGTTCGCGTTCGACGCCTGCGTCTGGGAGATTTTCGCGACCTTCTGCGCCGGCGCGACGCTGGTGCTGCCGGCGCCGGGTCTGCGCTTGTTGGAAGGCGGTTTGATCCCGCAACTGCGCGCGCATGCGGTGAGCCACGCCACGCTGCCGCCGGCCTTGCTCAACACGCTCGAGATCGACGAGATTCCGCGCAGTTTGCGCACCGTCGTGCTCGCGGGCGAAGCGCCCGACGCGAAGACGATCGACCGTTTGCTGTCGTCGGGCGGGCGGCGCGTCATCAATGCGTACGGCCCGACCGAAGCGACCGTTTGCGGATCGATGCACGACTGCCGCGTCGGCGGCAATCCGCGCGTGATCGGCAAGCCCTTGCCGAACGTGCGGCTTTACATCGTCGACGCGCACGGGCGGCCCGCGCCGATCGGCGTCGCCGGCGAACTGTGGATCGGCGGCGCCGGCGTGGCGCAGGGCTATTGGCGCCGTCCCGAACTCACCGCCGAACGGTTCGTGCGCGACCCCTTCGTCGCCGATGCCGACGCGCGCGCGTATCGCACCGGCGACTTGGCGCGGTGGCGCGACGACGGCACCGTCGAGTTCATCGGCCGCAGCGATTTCCAGGTGAAGATCCGCGGCTTCCGCGTGGAGCTGGGCGAAATCGAAGCGGCGCTGGCGGCGTGCGAGGGCGTGCGCGAAGCGGTCGTGTTGATGGTCGGCGAACGCGCCGACGACAAACGCTTGGTCGCTTACTGGCTCGGCGACGCGACGGTGAGCGTCGCCGCCCTGCGCGACGCGTTGGCGCGAACGCTGCCCGATTACATGATTCCGTCGGCGTTCGTGCGGTTGGACGCTTGGCCGTTGACCGCGAACGGCAAACTCGATCGACGCGCGCTGCCCGCGCCGGAGGCCGCCGACCGCGTCGCGCGCGAATACGCGCCGCCGAAAGGGACGGTCGAAGAAACGCTCGCGGCGATCTGGGGCGAATTGCTCAAGATCGATCGCGTCGGCCGTCACGATCATTTCTTCGAATTGGGCGGCCATTCGCTGATCGCGATGCGCTTGGTGTCGCGGGTGCGCAACGCCTGCGGCGTCGAATTGGCGATGCGGCATCTCTTCGAAGCGCCGACGCTGGCGGCGTTCGCCGCGCAGATCGAGGCGGCGAGCGAGGCGGCGAACGCGGCCGAGCGCGCCGGCGGCCCGCATGGCGGCGCGCCGACGCTGGCGGCGGGCGCGCGCGATCGGCCCTTGCCGCTGTCGCTGGCGCAGCAGCGTCTGTGGCTGCTGACGCGGATCGACGACGCCAGCGCCGCGTATCACATGCCCAGCGCGACGCGTTTGCGCGGCCCGGTCGATGCGCCCGCGCTCGGACGCGCGCTGAAGGCCTTGGTCGCGCGCCACGAAGCGCTGCGCACGCGTTTCGAAACGATCGACGGCGAACCCTGTCAGCGCATCGCCGAGGCCGATGCCTTCGAGATGCGTTATCTCGACCTGCGCGGCGAGGCCGATCTCGAGCGCCGTCGGCGCGCGCTGGATGCGGCGTTCTTCGACGCCTCGTTCGATCTGGAGCGCGACCTGCCGCTGCGCGCCGAGCTGCTGCGCCTCGGCGAAGAAGAGTACGAATTCCGCCTGGTCGCGCATCACATCGTGGCCGATGGTTGGTCGGTCGGCATCGCGCTGGACGAATTGAATCGCTTGTACGCCGCCGAGCGCGACGGCCGGCCGGCGGCGTTGCCGCCCTTGGCCCTGCAGTACGCCGACTTCGCGATCTGGCAGCGCGAATGGTTGGCGCAGGGGCAGTTCGAGCGCCAGGCGAATTTCTGGAAGCGCGCGTTGGCCGGCGCGCCGACCTTGCTGGAATTGCCCACCGATCGCCGTCGCCCGACGGTGCAGCGCTTCGACGGCGAGAACGTCGAGGTGCGGTTCGATCCGGCGCTCACCGCCGCGCTGCGCGGATTGGCGCAGCGGCACGACGCCACGCTGTACATGGTGCTGTTGGCGGCGTGGGCCGCACTGCTGTCGCGCCTCTCGAACCAACGCGACATCGTGATCGGCAGCCCGGTCGCCGGGCGCAACCGCAGCGAAGTCGAGCCTTTGGTCGGGTTCTTCGTCAACACCTTGGCGATGCGGATCGATCTGGACGACGAACCGACGGTGGCGGAACTGATCGCGCGCACGCGTCGCACCGTGCTGGAGGCGCAGGCGCATCAAGACCTGCCGTTCGATCAAGTGGTCGAAGCGACGAATCCCGCGCGCGACATCGCGCATAGCCCGATTTTCCAGGTCATGCTGGCCTTGGAAAATCTCGATTTGCCGTCGTTGGCGTTGCCGGGCGTCGAAGCCGACGCCGTCGCGTTGGGCCAGCAGGACGCCAAGTTCGATCTGACGCTGGAATTGAGCGCGCGCGACGGCGGCCTCGGCGGGCATCTGAATTACGCGACGGCGTTGTTCGATCGCGCCACCGTCGAACGCCATGTCGCCGCGTTCCTGCGCCTGTTGCGCGCGATGGCCGAGCCGCAGGCGACCGCCGCCCGCCGCCCGGTGTCGACGCTCTCGATTCTCGACCCGGCCGAACGCGAGCGCGTGCTCTACGCCTGGAACGCGACCGAAGCCGAGTTCCCGCGCGATGCGTGCCTGCATACGCTGTTCGAGGCGCAGGCCGCGCGCACGCCCGACGCGATCGCGTTGGCGCACGGCGACGCGCGTCTGGACTACGCGACGTTGAACCGCGCCGCCAACCGGCTCGCGCATCATCTGCGCGCCCGCGGCATCGGCCCGGATGCGCGCGTCGGCATCTGCGCGCGTCGCGGCATCGACATCCTCGTCGCGATGCTGGCGACGCAAAAAGCCGGCGGCGCCTACGTGCCGTTGGATCCGACGTATCCGGCGGATCGCTTGGGCTTGATCCTCGACGACGCCGAACCGCGCGTGGTGCTGACCGATGCGTCGAGCCGCGCCGCGTTGGCCGACGCGATGGCGCGGGCCGAGCGCGAACACGCCGCGGCGGTGCTGGATTTGCGCGCCGACGCCGCGCAGTGGGCCGACGCATCCGATGCGAATCCGTCGCCCGAAGCGGTCGGGCTTATGCCCTCTCACCTGGGCTATTTGATCTACACCTCCGGTTCGACCGGGCGCCCGAAAGGCGTGGCGATCGAACATCGCAACGCGGTCAATTTCGTCGCGTGGGCGCATCGGTCGTTCTCCGCGGACGAACTGCGCGACGTGCTGTTCTCCACCTCGATCAATTTCGATCTGTCGATCTTCGAGACCTTCGTGCCGCTGGCGCGCGGCGGCACCGTCACCATCGTCGAGAACGCGCTCGCGCTGCTCGATGCGCCGCTTCCGGTGACGTTGATCAACACCGTGCCGTCGGTGATGGTGGAACTGACCGGCGCGAACGCGATTCCTCCCAGCGTGCGCACGATCAACGTGGCCGGCGAAGTGCTGAAGGGCCCGTTGGCGGAGAAAATTCTGGCCAGCGCCGGCGTCGAGCGATTGTGCAATCTCTACGGCCCGTCCGAGACCACGACGTATTCGACGTGGACCGCGATGGATCGCCGCAGCGGTTTCGTCGCCGACATCGGTCGGCCGATCGACAACACGCGGCTGTACATTCTCGATGGCCACGGCGCGCCGGTCCCGATCGGCACGCCTGGCGAGCTGTTCATCGGCGGCGACGGCGTGGCGCGCGGTTATCTGGGCAAACCGGAGATGACCGCCGAACGTTTCCTCGACGACCCGTTCGTCGAAGCGGCGGGTGCGCGTATGTACCGCACCGGCGATCTCGCGCGTTGGCTGCCGGACGGCCGCGTGGAGTATCTGGGCCGCAACGATTTCCAAGTGAAGATTCGCGGTTTCCGCATCGAACTGGGCGAGATCGAAACGCGCTTGGTCGCCCGCGAAGGCATCCGCGAAGCCGTGCTGCTGGCGCGCGAGGACGCGTCCGGCGGTAAACAGCTCGTCGCCTATTACCTCAGCGACGAGGCGTTACCGGTCGCGACGCTGCGCGATTGGGTCGGCGAGCGACTGCCCGCGTACATGGTGCCGTCGGCGTTCGTGTGGATGGCGGTGTGGCCGCTGACCCCGAACGGCAAACTCGATCGCAAAGCGTTGCCCGATCCCGACCTCGCCGACCGCGGCCAGCGCGAATACGTCGCTCCCGAAGGCGCGCTCGAACAGCGCGTGGCCGCGATCTGGCGCGAATTGCTCGGCGTCGAGCGCGTCGGCCGCGACGACAACTTCTTCGAACTCGGCGGGCACTCGTTGATCGCGGTGACGATGATCGAGCGCATGCGCAAGCAGGGCCTGCGCGCCGATGTGCGCGCGCTGTTCACCGCGCCGGATTTGCGGGGCTTCGCCGCATCGTTCAGCGCGCAGCGCCAGGGCGAGTCGCGCGCGCCGGAAAACCGGATTCTGGCGGATGCGGCTCGGATTGCGCCCGAGATGCTGCCGATGGTGGCGCTGACGCCGGCCGAAATCGCGACGATCTGCGCCGCGATCGAAGGCGGCGCGGCGAATATCCAAGACATCTACCCGCTGTCGCCGCTGCAGAGCGGCATCCTGTATCACCGTCTGCTCGACGAATCGAGCGACGTCTATCACGCGCATCAGGTCATTTCGTTCCCCAGCCTGGGGCGCGCGATCGCATTCGTCGACGCGTTGCAATGCGTCGTCGATCGCCACGATATTCTGCGCACCGCGTTCGTGTGGGACGGCGTTTCCCAGCCGGTGCAGGTGGTGCAGCGCCGCGCGGTTCTGCCGCGCGAAACGATGACGATCGATCCCGCCGCCGGGCCGACGTTCGAACAACTCAGCGCGCGATTCGATCCGGCGACGTTCCGCATCGATCTGGGGCGCGCGCCGTTGTTCCGCTGCTGTTGCGCGCGCGACCCCGACACCGGCCGCGGCTTGATGTGCATCGTGTTCCATCATTTGGTGGTGGATCACACCAGCCTGGAGACGATCGTCGCCGAAGCCGCGTCGATCGCCGACGGACGCGGCGCGGCGCTGCCGCGGCCGGCGCCTTATCGGAACTACATTTGGTCGGTGCTGAACGCGGACGATCGCGAAGCGCATCGGCAGTTCTTCCGCGCGATGCTCGGCGGAATCGATCAACCCACCGCGCCGTTCGGCTTGACCGCGATGAACGAAAGCGGTCGCGGTTTCGAGAACGCCGCGCGGCTGCTGCCGAACGCGCTCTCGGTCGAGGCGCGTCGCCGCGCGCGCGAGTTGGGCGTCTCGCCCGCCGCGCTGATGCACGTGGCGTGGGGCTTGGTGCTGGCGCGGGCGACCGGTTTGGACCGCGTGGTGTTCGGCACCGTGCTGTTCGGCCGCATGGACGGCGGCGATGGCGCCGATCGCGCGCTGGGCCTGTTCATCAACACCTTGCCGCTGCGCATCGATCTGAATGAAGGCGGGGTCGCCGAGGTCGTGCGCGGCGCGCACCGCGCGCTCGCCGGGCTGCTGCGCCACGAACACGCGCAGTTGGCCGACGCCAATCGCTGCAGCGATTTGCCGGCCTCCACGCCGCTGTTCACCTCGCTGTTCAACTATCGCAACAGCGCGAACCACGACGTTCACGGCGATGCGATTCGCCTGGAGTTGGGCGGCGGCGGCGAGCGCACCAATTACCCGCTGACGGTGGTGATCGACGATCTCGGCGCGGAGTACGCGATCGGCGTGCAAACCGCGCCGTCGGTCGGCGCAGAACGCGTCTGCGAGATGTTCGAAACCGCGATCGCGCGGTTGCTGGATACCTTGCGCGTCGATCCGAATGCGCCCGCCGTCGAGGTCGATGCGCTGCCCGCCGCCGAATTCGAACGCGTCGTGCGCGAGTGGAACCGCACCGCGCGCGACTATCCGCTCGCGCGCTGCGCGCACGCGCTGTTCGAGGAACAGGCGGCGCGCACGCCGGACGCGACGGCGCTGGTGTTCGGCGAAGCGCGCATCGGCTACGCCGCGCTGAACGCGCGCGCCGACCGCGTCGCGCATGCGTTGCGTGCGCGCGGCGTCGGTCCCGGCGAGTTGGTCGCGCTGACCTTGCCGCGCGGCATCGACACGATCGTCGCGATCTTGGCGACGCTCAAAGCCGGCGCCGCCTACGTGCCGATGGCGATCGACGCACCGGCCGAACGTCTGGCGTTCATGCTCGAAGACGCGAAACCCGCGATCTGGCTCACGGACGATCTCGATCGTTCGACGGTCGCGTCGAACGTTCCGATCGCGACGCTCGACGCGCTCGACGCGTCGGCATCGGCATCGAGCGAACGCCACGCATCGCCGTCGCCCACGTCGTCGAACGCGCCGGCGTACGTCATCTACACGTCCGGCACCACCGGCGAGCCGAAAGGCGTGGTGGCCACGCATCGCAATCTGGTGAATTTCTGTTTCTGGTGCCGCGAAGCCGGGCTCACCGCGCCGGGCGAGCGCATGACCCAATTCGCGCCGTACACCTTCGACGCCTCGGCGGGCGAGATCTTCGCCGCGCTGCTCAACGGGCTCGAACTGCATCTGCTCGACGATGCGACGATCCAACATCCGCAGCGTTTGCAGCGGTATCTGATCGATCGCGGCATCGACTTCGCCGCGCTGCCGCCGGCCTATCTGCAGCAGATGGATCCGGCGCTGGCGCCGCCGCGGTTCCGGTTGTTGACCGCCGGTTCCGCGCCCACCCCGGAATTGGTGCGCACCTGGGCGGGCCTCGGCCCCTATCTCAACGGTTACGGCCCCACCGAAACCACGGTGTTGTCCACCGCCGGCGCGCTCAGCGCCGACGAACAGACGATCGGTATCGGCAAACCCATCGCCAACACCGCGCTGTATTTGCTCGACGAGCGTCGCCGGCCGGTGCCGATCGGTGTCCCCGGCGAAATTTGGATCGGCGGCGCCGGCGTGACCGCCGGATACTTGCATCGCGAGGCGTTGACCGCCGAACGCTTCGTCGACGACCCCTTCGCCGACGACGAAGCGAAAGCGGCCGGCGCGCGGATGTACCGCACCGGCGATCTCGGGCGTTGGCTGCCCGACGGCACCGTCGAATTCCTCGGTCGCAACGATTTCCAAGTGAAGATCCGCGGCTTCCGCATCGAGTTGGGCGAGATCGAGGCCAAGCTCTGCGATCGCGCGGGCATCCGCGAAGCGACCGTGCTCGCGCGCGAAGGCGCCGACGGCGAGAAGCGCTTGATCGCGTATTGCTTGACCGACGGCGACGCCGAGTTCGACGCCGTCGAACTGCGCGCGCGATTGTCCGCGGATTTGCCCGAGTACATGCTGCCCGCGGCCTTCGTGCGCATGGCCGCGTGGCCGCTCACGGCGAACGGAAAGATCGACCGCAAGGCCTTGCCCGCGCCGGACGACGACGCCTACGCCCGCCGCGTGTACGAGGCGCCGGAGACCGCGCTGGAACGCACGATCGCGGGGGTCTGGCAGGAGCTTCTGGATGTCGAGCGCGTGGGCCGCAAGGACGATTTCTTCCAACTCGGCGGGCATTCGCTGCTGTTGATGCGGATGATCGCCAAGCTCTCGGAACGCGGCATCTCGCTGACCATCCGCGACATCTATCGTCACGTCACCGTGGAGGCGTTGGCGCACGCGGCGGCGTCCTTGGGCGCGGAACCGGAAGCCTGGCTGCGCGCGCGACAGTGGCCGTACGCGTCGGGCACGGTCGAGGGCAAGCGCACGCTCGCGTTCGCGCCCGCGCAAGACGCCGACCTGCTGCCGTTCAGGCTGCTGTTGTCGCGCTGCGCGCCCGAGCTGCGTCCGGATCGCATACTGCTCGCGGACGATCCGGCGGCGGCGCTCGCGACCGCGCAAGCACGCCCGCAGGCCGACGCGCGCGAACGTTCGGCGCGGACGAGCGAAGCGATCGAAGCCGTTCGCCTCGGCTCCACGCGTCCGTTCAAGTCCGCCGCTGGGGGCGAGAGAACGCCGTTCACCGCGATGCATCGGCAGATGATGCTGATGCCCGAGCGCACCAATCTGCATGTGCTGCCGATCGCGGGCTGGTGGTCGCCGGACGCGCTGCGCGAGGCGTTCGCGCGGGTGGTGGTCGCGCAGGACATGCTGCGCACCGTGCTCGATCTGGACGCGCGCGAATTCCGCGTGCTCGACGCCGGCGATTACCGCGCCGACGACGTGCCGTGGATCGATCTCCGCGACGTGCCCGCCGCCGATGTCGACGCCGCCGCCGGGCCCGCGATCGCCGCGCTGCGCAGGGCGAAAACCGCGTCGAATCACGGCTACGCCGCGGCCCTGGCCTCGCGCAGCGACACCGACCACATGCTGCTTCTGTACGGCGATCATTTGCTGTGGGACGGCCGTTCGTTCGATGCGATCGGCGAAGCGATCAAGCGATCGCTCGCCGGCGCCGAACCGACGCCGCCGCGTTCGTATCGCGATTTCTACGACGCCTGTACGGCGCCGCACGCGCCCGACGTGCTCGACCGGCACGCGCAGGCGTTCGGCGTCCGCGCGCTTTCGGCCTCGATGCGCGCGACCACGCGAGCGCTGCGGGCGCGTCGCGCGTTGCCCGCGCAGTTGATATTGGCGCGATTCCCGCACGACGAGGGCGACGCCGCCGAACAGGCGTTCTCGATCTTCCGGCGTCTGGCGTCGTGCGCCACCGGCCTCGATCGCTTCGGGCTGGTCTTGGTGCATCACGGGCGTCGACTGGGCGAGCGCGATTATTTCGGCCAAGTCGGCCTGTTCACCGACGCGATCCCGATCGAAGTCGGCCCGGAGACGACGCTCGAAGCGTCGATGCGACGCGTCGGCGATCTGCATCGCGACGGCGTTCGATTCGTCGATTGGCAGGCGTCGGGCGATGCGCGCGTCGCCGGCACCATGCCGCCGCCGGAAGCGCAGATCTCGTTCAATTGGCAGCCCGCCATCCGTTCGAAGCTGGAGATCGACACCACCGGCGCGAAGCTGATGCTGAAGGTGCTCGACACCACCGGCATGCTCTGCGAGTTCTTCGTCGGCGAACACGCGATGGACATGGTGTTCGCCTATCGCGGCGATGCCGCCACGAAAGCGGCGATGACCGCGCTGGTGGCGTCGGCCTCGGGCGAGCTGGTGGACCTCAAGAGCCAAACGCGCTTGAGCGAGCGGCTGGCGATGCCGATTCGCCGCTGGCGGCAGCGCCGCCCGGCCCAAACCGCCGCGCCGTCCGCGCGCGACCCGCATCCGGCCGTGCCCGCGCCCGTCGTCGGCGCAGACGCCACAGAAATCCCGTTTACGACCCCAGTGCGATCGCGTTCGGGTCGCCCCTCAGGAGTGCATCGAATCATGAATACCGCTTTTGCCGGAGCCGCCAGCCGGCTCCCCATCGGAACGGCCACGGTCTCCGGCGTGCGATGGCGCGGCGCGCTCCTCGGCGCTGTCTTGCTCGGGGTCGGCATACTCGTCGGCGTACGCATCGGCGACCGCGGCGAGAAGAGCGTCGGCACCGCGCAAGCGGCGAATGCGCAAACGCCGATGACCGTCAGCGTCGTCCGCGCCGAGCGCAAGTCCTTGGCCGATGCGGTGCAGGTGGTCGGACAAACCCGCAGCCGCGACGACGTGCGCGCGGTCGCGGAACTGGCGGGCCTGCGCGTGGAGCGGATCGCCGCCGAAGCCGGCGACTGGGTCCGCGCCGGACAGGTGTTGGCGGTGTTGGATGCGCGCGGTTTGCGGATCGACAGCGAGAAGTCCGAGTCCGAACTCGCGCGCGCGCGCGGCGAGTACGAACGCGCGCGGACGCTGGTCGCTTCGCAGTTGGTGAGCCGCGAATTCTTCAAGCAGAAAGAAACCGCCTACGCGGTGGCGCGCGCTCAGCACGACGATGCGCGGCTCGGCCTGCAGCGCACGCGCGTGGTCGCCCCCGCCAGCGGCCGCGTGGTCCGTCGCAACGTCGCCATCGGCGATTTGACCGATCCGAGCGTGCCGCTGTTCGAAATCGCCAAGGACGACGTGGTCGAGATGGAGGCGAACGTGCCCGAGAATCTGGTCGGTCGCTTGCGCCAAGGCATGGCCGCCAGCGTGCAGATCGCGGGCAGTTCCCAACCGGTGCGCGGCGAGATCCGGTTGATCCAACCGAACGTCGACAGCGCGACCCGCGCCACCAACGTGCGCATCCGTCTCGATGCGGGCGCGCCGCTGCCGGTGGGCGCGTTCGGTCAAGCCACGGTGGACGTGGCGCGCGTCGAAGGCTGGGCGGTGCCGCGCTCGGCGCTGCAGCAGGACGAAAAAGGCCGCTACGTCTGGCGCGTGGACGAGAAGGGCGTCGTTCGCCGTCACCCGGTCACTCCGACCTTCCAAACCACCGACACGGTGATCGTCGCCGAATCGCTCGGCGGCGCCGCGATCGTCGCCAAGGCCGGACCGTTCCTGCGCGAGAACGACCGCGTCCGCGTCGCGCCGGGCGGCTGACGCCGGGCGCGACGTTCACATCACCTCAGGACGCTCGAAGGCCCGGCGTTCGGCGCGTATCCGAACCGATCTTCGCGACGCTCTTCAGACAGGGAATTTCCCATGGCATTCAGTTTCTCCACGTGGTCGATCCGCAACCCGGTTCCGCCGATCCTGCTGTTCGTGATGCTCGTGCTCGCGGGGATCGTGGCGTTCCTGCAGTTGCCGATCACGGCGGCGCCGCCGGTCATCACCACCGACGTCGATGTGTTGGTGATCCAGCCCGGCGCTACGCCGAGCGAGTTGGAAATGCAGACCACGCAGCGCATCGAGGACGCGGTGGCGACGCTGCAGGGCGTGAAGCGCGTGACCTCGACGATCACCGAAGGCCAATCGCTGACCAAGGTCGAGTTCAATCTGAACATCGGCCTGGACCGCGCCATCAACGACGTGCGCAACGCTGTCGCCGCGATCCGTCAGGATTTGCCGACGACCGTGCGCGAGCCGATCATCACCCGCTCCGCCAACATCAGCCGGCCGGTCGGCATCTACGTCGCCGAAGCGCCCGAAATGCCGCCGACGGAACTGGGCTGGTTCATCGATCGCACCATCGCGCGTTCGCTGATGACGGTGCCCGGCGTCTCGCGCGTGCAGCGCAGGGGCGGCGGCGAACAAGAGATTTCGATCGTTCTCGACCCGCAAAAAGTCACCGCGCTCGGTTTGTCCGCCGCGGACGTCAGCCGTCAGCTCGCCGCCGCGAATATCGATTTGCCGGGCGGCCGACTGACCTTGGGCGATACCGAATACGCGCTGCGCACCACCGGCCGCGCTGACAACCTCGATGCGTTGGCGGGCATGCGCATCGCCTTGGGCGACGGCCGCGAAGCGAAATTGTCGGATCTGGGCACCGTCTCGCTCGGCGCGTCCGAAACGCGCACCATCAGCCGCGTCGACGGCCGGCCCGCGGTGATGTTCCTCGTATTCAAGGAAGACAGCGCCAGCGAAGTCGCGGTCGCCGATGCGGTCAACGAACGCCTGGACGAGCTGGCCAAGCAGCACGGCGTCGCCTTCAAGCTGGGCTTCTCCGAAGTGGGCTTCGTGAAAACCGGCTACAAGTCGACGATGTGGACCTTCGTCGAAGGCGCGGTGCTGACGGTGCTGGTGATCTTCCTGTTTCTGCGCGATTTTCGCGCGACGATCATCTCCGCGCTCGCCATTCCGCTGTCGATCGTGCCGACCTTTCTGGCCATGCAATGGCTCGGCTTCACGCTGAATATCGTCAGTCTGCTGGCGATCACGCTGGTCACCGGCGTGCTGGTCGACGATGCGATCGTCGAGATCGAGAACATCCACCGGCATATGCGCCAAGGCAAATCGCCGATGCGCGCGGCGATCGACGCCGCCGACGAAATCGGCATTTCGGTGATCGCCACCACGCTGGTGATCTGCGCGGTGTTCGTGCCGGTCAGCTTCATGGCCGGTTTGCCCGGCTTGTTCTTCCGCCAGTTCGGACTCACCGTGGCGATCGCGGCGTTCTTCTCGCTGGTGGTGGCGCGCACCATCACGCCGATGCTGGCCTCGCGATTGCTGCGCCCGACCAAACACGACCACGAGGCGACCGACCCGACCGTCGCGCGTTATCTGCACCTCGTCGAATGGACGCTGGCGCACCGCTATAAAACCCTCGGCATCGCCGCGATCTGCGTGCTCGGCTCCTTCGGTCTCGCGCCGCTGCTGCCCGCCGGGTTCCTGCCGTACGACGATTACTCGCTGGCCAGCGTGACCGTCGAAGTGCCGCGCGGCAGCACGATCGAACAGACCGACGCCGCCGCGCAGAAGATTTCGGCCATTCTGCGCAAACGGCCGGAAGTCGAATACGTGTTGAGCACCGTCGGCGAAAGCAACGGCGAAGTGCACAGGGCGCGCATCTACGTCAAGCTCATCCCGCCGAATCAGCGGGCGATCAGCGAGCGCGAATTCCGCAATCAGATGTATCCGCAGATCGCCGGTTTGCCGGATATCCGCGCGAACTTCGAGAATTTCACGGGTATCAAGGATGTGTCGATCGCTTTGATCAGCGACGACGCCGACGCGCTCGACCGCGCCGCCGAAGCGCTGAAGCGCGAGATGCATACCCTGCAAGGGCTCACCAACATCGACACGAGCGTCGGCCAGAAGCAACCGGAGATCAAGATCGAAATGGATCCGGTGAAGGCCGCGCAGCTCGGCATCACCGCGCAGCAGGTCGGCGAGGCGATCGGCGTCTCGACGATCGGCGACGACACGCCGCGGCTGTCGAAATTCCTGTACCAAGACCGCGAAATTCCGGTGCGAGTGCGGTTGCCGCGCGATTTCGGACGCGATCTCGGCGCGCTGGAGAACATGAAACTGCGCACCGCCGACGGCGGCAGCGTGCCGCTGTCGACGGTCGCGCGGCTGCGCTTCTCCACCGGCCCGGTGGAAATCCAGCGTTACGACCGGCAGCGCCGTATCGACCTGGAAGCCAACCTCGACGGCATCGCGCTCGGCGAAGCCTTGAAGCGGATCGACACGCTGGCGGCCAAAAAAAACCTGCCGAAAGGCGTGCGCGTGCTGGAAACCGGCGACGCCGAATTTCTGGCCGAGTTGATGATCAGCTTTTTCAAAGCCCTGGGCACCGGCTTGCTGCTGATCTACTCGATCCAAGTCCTGCTGTACAAGGATTGGCTGCAGCCGCTGGCGCGCATGATGGCCTTGCCGCTGTCGGTCGGCGGCGCGCTGTTGTTGCTGTTCGTGACCGGCATGGAAATGAGCATGCCGGCGCTGATCGGCATGATGATGCTGATGGGCATCGCCGATAAGAACTCGATCCTGTTGGTCGACGCCATGCTCGAACGCATTCGCGGCGGCATGGCGATGCGCGACGCGATCGTGGAATCGTGCCGCGTACGCGCGCGGCCGATCGTGATGACCTCGGTGGCGATGATCGTCGGTATGCTGCCGGTGGCGTTCGGTTTCTCGCTCGACTCGGCGTTCCGCGCGCCGATGGCGGTCGCGGTGATCGGCGGCTTGCTGTCGTCCACCGCGCTGAGTCTGATCTTCGTGCCGGTGCTCTTCAGTTTCGTTTACGACTTCGAACGTTGGCTCGGACGGCGATTCGCTTCGCGTCGCGGCCGCGCCGACGACGAGGATGCCGAAGAACGTCTGCCCGCGGCCGATTAACCCGACTCGCGTCGGGATCCGCTTGATCTCGACGCGCTCGGCGTCGCTCGCCGTCGAGCCGAATCGCGATCGCGCGTCAGCCTTCCAGCGACTCCGCACCGCCGTCGTAAAGCCGCGCGTACTGCAGTTGCAGGTAATGCAGGCGCAGCAAATGTTCGGGCAGCGGCGCGTCGGCCGCGAGCGTCGGCGGGAAGCCGTGAAAGCCGGCGTCGCGCAAACGGCGCAATCGCGCCTCGAGCGTGCGCGTCAATGCGGCGCCGACGGTCGGCCCGATGCCGCGTTCGGCCTGCGCGAGCAGCGCATGCCGCAGTTCGCGTAAGGGCGCGGGAATCTCGCTCGCCATCGTCGCGGGCGCGACGGGCGCGTCCGTGCGCGCGCCGACCCGACGCAGGCGCTTCCACGCGCCTTCCAATGCGCCCGCGAGCCCGCTCTGCGCCGCGGGCGCGGGATCGAAATACAGCGCGTCGACCGGCGAACGTTCCGGCGAACGCGCTGTCGCGGCGTCGGGCGCGATCAGACTCAACGGTTCCGCCACCGCGTCGCCGTCGTCGCGCATGCGCGCCACCACGCAGGTGCCGGGCGGCACGCCGGCGTTCGCCGCAGTTTCTATCCGCCCGATCGCGTGTTCGGTGTAGGCGCTGTACGGCAGTTCGAGATCCAACCGTTCGCCCGCCTCGTCGAACAGTGGCCACACCAGCGTCTGCCGCGCGGCGTCGAAGCGCGGTTCGCCGAAGCGTGCCGGGCGCAGCACCATCCAATCGCGCATCGGCTGCGGTTCGGCCAGCAAACTGCGCTTGCGTTCGGCGCGCGCCTGCGCCGCGTCCGACCACTGCGCGCAGACCAGCAATTGCGCGAGGAACGACGCGTCCGGCGCCAACGCTTGTACGGTGGCGACGGTCGCGTCGCTGCCCGAGAGGCGGCCTTGCGCGCTGAGCTGCGCGCCGTCGAGCACGATGCGGCGACCGGTCGCTTGCTGCGGCGCGCCCAAACCGGCCCACGGCCCCGGCGCGCGATACCGCGCGATCGGGTCGAAGCCGCGCTGCTGTTCGGGCCGCGCATCGGTGCAGGAATAGAACGCCTGTTCCGACGGCGACCAAAACAGCATCGTCAGCCCGACGTAACCCGACGCCGAGCGCCACGGATGCGCGCCAAGCCCGAGCAGTTCCAGGCGCGCCGCGGCGTCGTAGCGATTGCGCGCGCGGCCGAGCAAATGCGCGGGCGCGGCGCCGCGCGCCGCCGCGGTGTCCAGCGCGGCAATCAAACCGTAGACGAAGGCGATCTCGTCGCACAGGCGATGCTCGTCGGCGCCGCCCGCGCGCGCGTTCAACCATTCGACGTGATCGGCCAAGCGTCGCAGCGCCAGCGCGAGTCGATAGTACTCCGCGCCTTGCGCCCACACGGCCAGCGTCGAAAAGCGTTGTTCGATCGCGGGCGACAGATGCGACAGCCCGAGTTCGACGCATTCCAACAGCAGGCGCTTGGTGCGTTCGCGCAATCGGGCGCGCGCCTCCTCGCGCACGGCTTCACCGCCTTCGGGCAAGGCGTGATCCATGCCCAAATCGAGCGCTGCGGCGCGCGCGCGACCCGTGGGTTCCGGGGCTTCGATCGTCGCGCCGTATGCGCGCCGATAGGCGAGCACCGCCGCGACGCGATATTTCTCGATCTGCGCGGGCTGCGCATCGGCGATCAGCGCGTCGAGCCCACCGCCCATGTAGCGAAACCCGATGCGCGGGTGCGCGAACGCCATGCGCACATGCTTGTCGCCGCCGATGGCCACGCCGCGCTCGGGATCGAGATCCTGCACGTATTGCCACGCCCAGCGATAGCCGGCCTTGCCCGCGTGCTTGCGCAACGCGGCGGCGTCGAACGCGAGCAGCGCCGCATGCAGCGGCGCGAGCCAAGCGCCGTGCGCATCGACGGCGGCATCGGCATCGACGCTGGGATTGGGGCTCGGATCGAGGTTCGGGTCGAGGTTCGGATCGGACGTCGCAACGGCGGCCGCATCGCGCCGCGTCGCGTCGACATCCGCGGTCGACGTGTCCGCGACGCTCTCCGTGCCCGAAGCCGCGCTGCGCTGCAGGGCGATCGCCGCGGCCAGAATGTGTTGGCACACGCCCGCGGCGGGACAGCCGCACTGCGCCTGCGCCGGGCCGCGCGCGTCGAAACGCACGACATGCCCGGAGACGCGCACCGCGACCGCCTCCGCATCCGCGGCGGCGTCGATCTCCGCCGTCTGCGTCTCTAAATCCTTGTACGCGCGGCGCAGCAGACCGCGGTTGCCGAGCGCGGTCAGCGCATCGTCGTCGTAACGCGCCAACTGCGCGCGCAGATCGTCCAACAGCGTCATCGCGACGCTCCCGCGCCGTGCGCGACGTCGCGCGTCATCGCGCGCGGACTCACGACCCCGTCCTCACGAAATCACCTTGACTAACCACTGCGCCAACTGTTTCGGCGTGAGCGCGGCGATCTCCATGCCGCAGGCGGCGAGGCGCTCGGCCATCTGTCGGTCGTAGACCGGATGCGATTGTCCGTCCAAGGCGGCCAAGCCCAACAGCTTGACCCGCGCTTCGGCGAGCGCCTGCGTCGCGCGCACCAATTCGCCGGGCGAGCCGCCTTCGCAGAAATCGGTGAGCAGCACCAGCACGGTGCGATGCGGGTTCTCGACCAACTGCGCGCAATAACGCACGGCGCGGCCGATGTCGGTGCCGCCGCCGAGCTGCACGCGCATCAGCACTTCCACCGGGTCGTCGGCGTGTTCGGACAGATCGACGATCTGGGTGTCGAATACCACGATCTTCACGCGGAACGCGGGCAAGCCGGCGAGGATGCCGGCCATCACCGCGCTGTGGATCACCGAATCGGCCATGCTGCCGCTTTGGTCGACGCACAGAATGATGTCCCACGGCAGCCGGCGGCTGTTGCGCTCGAAGAAACGCAGTTCCTCCAGTACTAAGCGCTTGCGCTCGGCGTCGTAGTGCTTGAGGTTGCGGCGCACGGTGCCGGCGGCGTCGAAATTCTGCGCGACTTTCATCGGCGAATGCCGGAAGCGATTGAGCCGCCCCGCAAGCGTTTGTCGCACTTCCGATTCCAGTTTGCGCCGAATTTCCTCGACCACTTGCCGGATGATGCGTCGCGCCAGCGTCAGCACCTCGCCGTGCAGATGGCCGCGCAGGCTCAGCAGCGTGCGCAGCAACTGCTGATTCGGCTCCAAGCGCTCTAGCGTCTGCGGGTCGGTGACGAGTTCGGTCAGGCCGTAGCGATCCAGCGCGTGCTTCTCGATCGTCTCCACGGTGTCGCGCGGAAATAATTCGCGCACTTCGCCCAGCCAATTCACCAAGGTGAGCTGCGACGGATCGAGCGAACCGGGCCCGACCTCTTTGCGCAATCCGCGGCCGTCGTATTCGCGGCCGTACAGATAATCCAAGGCGCGATCCATGCGCGCGGCGTCGCCGCTCAAACCGTTCGCCCCGTCCAAACGCTGCCCGGCGTATTTGCCCAGCACCAATCGCCAGCGTTCCAGTACGCTCATGCCGAGGTTCCCATGCCGGCGGTGGAGGCGGCCGGCGTATCGACGACCCATGCGTCGAGCCCATCGGCGCGCAGCACGTCGACCAGCGTTTCCGAGGCGGCGAGGTATTGTTGCAGTCGGCTTTCGTCGAGATCGTAGTGCACGCGCTGGCCGAGCGTCTCGACGCCGTGCCGGCCCGCGATGGCGGCGGCGATGCGGTCGGTTTCCTTCGGCGTCATCCCGGCGAAGGCGAGCCGCAATTCCGGCAAGTTCGCGACGAAATCGCCCGGTGTCCAATCGCGCAGCAGCGCGTCGAGCGCATCGAGCAGCGCCGGTTGTTGCCACGCGGCTTCGCGCGCGGTGTGCAACAGCCCGCGCAGATACGCGACGGACTCGGCCGCGGGCAGCATGCCGCGCAGATGACCGTTCAACGCCTCGGCGAGTTCGACGTCGTCCGCTTGTCCCGCCGAATAGCGCAGCCCCAACGCGCCGCCGCGCACCACCGGCGCGTCGTGCGACTGCTGCAAATCGTGCAGCATTCGCCAAAACAGATCCGCATCCAGCGTGCGTCCGGCGTCGCCGAGCAGGGTCTCGCGCAATTGCGTCAACGCTTGCAACACCGCGCCGGCGTCGCCGGTCGCGCCGCGCAGTTCGCGGCCCAGAAAAAGCGCGCGTTCGTAAGCGGCGCGCAGCAGCGACGGCAGCGCGTCGATCTCGCGCGCTTCCAGCGGTTCGCGCGATTCCCACAGCAGCGCGAGGCTCGACACCGCGGCCGCGACCGAACCGAATGCCGCATCCGCGCCGATGGCGATGCGCAAGTCGTCCAACACGCGCGGCAGATGATCGTGCAGGCCGAGGACGCAGGCGTGGATCGCCGACGTCGCGGCGGTGCGCGCATCGACGCCGCCGTCTTGGCGCGCGCGGTCGAGCCGGCGATTGAACACCTGCGCCACCGCGAGCGGTACGGTAGCGCCGTGCATCGATGCTTCGACCAAGGCCGCTTCGGTCGCGGCGGAATACGCATATTCCCAATGTTCCTGCAGCCGGTCCAAGCCGATGCCGTGGACGAAATCGGGGCCAGCCGTACGCACCGCGAACGGCACGCCCAGTAGCGATAAGCCATGCAGCAAACGGCTGGCGATGCGATGTTCGGGCCGACGATACAGATCCAGCGTGGTGCGCCGCGGCTGCGCGTCGTCGATCTTCAGGCGCTGGCGGCGCATCCGATATTGCGCGTCGCGCACCAGCGGCGGCACGTGCGCGCCCCGCGGCACCGCGCCCATGGCGTTGCCGCCGAGGATGCGCAGCGCGACGGCGCGCACGATCGCGCCCTCGGCGTCGGCGTCGCCCTTCACGAAGCAACCGATCACCGCATCGAGCACGTCCTCGCGGGTCGGCGCGGGCCGTCGCCGCAGTTCGCACAGGCGCAGCACGTGTTCGTACGCCGCGGCCAGCGTCGGCGTCGGTACTTGCATGCCGGTGTCGTCGCGCAGCGCCAGCGCGATCTCGATCAAGGTTTCCAGCGCCGCATCGCGACGCAAGCGCGACCCGCCGCCGACGAGGCCGGCCTTCTCGCGCGCGCGCATGCGTTCCCACACGCGTTGGTGCCACGCCGGCGAGGTCATGCCCGCGGAATAGCCGTTGAGTCGGTCCAAACGATCGAAGCTGTAGCGGATCAACGCCGACTCGCTTTCCTCGATCGCGCCGCGCGCGATCTTCGGCCGCGCGACGTCGCTCGCGATCAAGCGCGGCAACACCACCGCATGAAAGCCGCCGACCACCGCGATCACCGGCCCGGCGTCGGCGGCGCGTTCGGCCAGCGCGCGCCGGATATGCCACGCCATTTCGGCTTCGCGCGGCAGCGTGCCGTCGGCCGCGAGTTCGTCGTCAGTCGCATCCAGGCGCGAGAGTTCGCAATACGCCGACACGCGCGCCAAGTGCGCGTCGAGCGACGTGTCGCCCGCGTCGGCTTCGAACAGATGCTCCCACAGGTCTTCGTGATCGCGGCAACCCAGACGTTCGGCCAATGCCTGCAAATAGCGGCTGCGGCGGTAGTGGCGTTCTTCGAGCAGCGAATCGCCGCTCTCGTCGCGCGCAGGGTCTTGTTCGCGCTCCGCTTCGACGATGCACTGCTCGGCGAAGTCCAGATCGATGAACCGGGCGGGCACCCCGCGCGTCTGCGCTTCGCGAATCGCGACCAATTCGGGCGAGTGGTCGCAGAATGGGTAATAGGCGGAGCGGCGGCGTTCGCCGCGCGCGTCCGCGCCGACGTTCGTCTCGGGCGTCGCGCCCGCGTCGCGCAGCACCGTGTAGGTGTAGATCGCCAGCGGCATGCGCGCGTCTTCGCGCGCGAGCAGCGGCAGAATCTCGCCGAATCCGCACGGGCCTTCGATCAGCACCGCCGACGGCGCTTTCCCTGCGGCATCGAGTTCGGCGAACAGTCGCCGCAATTGCCATGCGCAGGCGGGGCTGTGATGACGCACGGGAAAGACCACCAGCTCCGGCGAGCGCAACGACATCGCGGTCGCGCGCACGCTCTCCAGCGTCTGCGCGATGGCCGCGGCGGTGGCGTCGGTCTCGGCGGTCACGATGCGCGGCTCGACGGAAGATCCGAAGCGATGCGGCTCACCGATCCAATTCGCGACGCGCGTCGAGCACGCGTTTCCACTGCGCATGGCGCTGCGCGCGCTGCTTCACCACCACATCGAAGTAATGGCGCAGTTTTTTGCCGTCGTCGGGATTGTCCTTGAGCACGGTGCCGATCAACTGCCGGGCGATATGCTCGCCGCCGACGCTGCCGTCGCCGAAATAATGCGCATCCAATCCGGCGGCGTACCCCACCGCGACCGCTTCGGCGGAGGACATCACCGCCGTGGGTTTCTCCACCACCACGCCTTCGGCGGTGGCGCCGTTGCGCAGGTCGTGGAAGGCGGTGACGAGCAGTTCGACCGCGTCGGCGCCGAATTCCACATCGACTTGCGCATGGCGGAACAGCGCTTCGGTTTGGTCCCGCACCAACTGCGTTTCCAATTTGCGGTCGGCGATCGGGCGCACGGTTTCGAAATTGAAGCGCCGCTTGAGCGCGCTGGACATCTCGTGCACGCCGCGATCGCGCAGATTCGCCGTCGCCAGCACGTTGAACCCGCGCGCAGCGAAGACGATGGCGTCGTCGCCGTTAAGCTCCGGGACGTGCAGCATCTTGTCCGACAGCAGGCCGATCAAACAATCTTGGATTTCCGGCTGCACGCGGGTGATTTCCTCGAACCGGCACAGCACGCCGCGCCGCATCGCCTCGTACAGCGGGCCGCGCACCAACGCGCGCGGCGAGGGGCCTTCGGCCAACAGCAGCGCGTAGTTCCAGGCGTATTTGATCTGGTCCTCGGTGGTGCCGGCGGTGCCCTGCACGGTGCAGGAGGCGTCGCCGGAAATCGCCGCGGACAACAGCTCCGACAGCATCGACTTCGCGGTGCCCGGTTCGCCGACCAGCAACAGACCGCGGCTGCTCATCAGTGTGACGATGCAGCGGTCGATCAGCGCATCGTCGCCGTAGAACTTGCGGCGCACGCCGAGCTTGTCGTCGCCGACGATGAAACTGCGCACCGCGCGCGGCGAGAGCGTCCAGCCGTCCGGGCGCGGGCCGCTGTCGCGTTCGGCCAATTTGGCCAACTCGTCGGCGTACACGCGTTCGGCGGGCGCGCGGAGGATGCCGTGCGGGTCGTTTCGGGCATGCGCGGCTGCGGTCATCTCAATACTCGCTCTTCTTCTGCCAGTCCTTGTCGTAACCGCTGCCGTCGGCGGCGATCAGACGCAGGTCGTTGTAGCACTCGGACAACAGCACGCTCGGCACGTCTTCCAGGGCCAGTTCGCCGCGCTGCCAGCCGTCCTGGCCCGCGGGCGAGAAGCTCAGCTTGAGCAGCGCCACGGTGCGGTTCTCTTCCGGCAGCGGGTTGCCGGTGAATTCGATCACCGCGCTCAGGCCCAGCGTCGGGAAGCGCTTTTCGTAGACATGGAACCAACCGCCGTCCTCCGCCGCGCCGCGCGTGTACCCGAGCTTCAGCGCGCGCCCGCGCAGCGCGAAGGCTTCGATCAGATGGCCCTCGAAATCGACGATGGCCGTGTCCTTGCGGCGGTTCTCCGGCAGTGCGTACGTGCCTTTGCCGAGCTGCTGGAACAGCGGTTTCACTTCGTAGTCGAGCAAATGCTGCTGCCAGCGCGCGACGGTCTCGGCGTCGAGATTGGAATCGTGCGCGATCCGCACGCGCGCGTCGGCGGGCAGGTCGATCGCGTTGTCGTCGACATCGGTGAGGCTGCCGTCGTCGAGCGGCCGGAACGTCGCGAGCGTCTTGCCGCTCTCGACCACGCACCAAATCAGGCGCTGGCACAGGCGGCGCACCACAGGATGGCGATTGAGATAGCGCGCCCAATCCTCGGCCGGCCAATCGCGCTCGGTGCACAGCGCTTCGTACAGACGGTCGGTCTGCAGGGCGACGATGTTCTTGATTTCTTTCTTGGCGTTCGACAGCGCCTTCTTCGCGTCCTTGGCGCGCTCGGCGTCGTCGTCCATGCGCGGTTCGGGCAGGTTCGCGATTTTCTTGCCGTCGGGGTTGAACAGTTCGATCTTGAAATCCGGCATCAACTTCGCGACGAACGCGCGCTCGCCGTAGCTCAGCTCCAATTCGCCGCTTTCGTCGAAACCGGCGCTGGGCATCGTGCGATCGGCCAGTTCCGCGAGCGTCCAGCCCTTGCGGTCGGCCAGCGCTTCGGCCTGACGCGTCGCTTCCTCCTGAAAACTCTTGGTGCGGAAGCGGCTGCCGATGGACAGCATCAACTGCGTGGCGGAAGGATGCTCGATCCACGCCAGCATCGCGATCAGCGCTTTGCCCTGGGCCGCGCGCGTGCCGTAGTACTCCTTCAGATAGCGCGCGGTCGGCGCCGCCGCGCGTTCGCACGCGCACGCGGCCGCGACCGCGAGCAAGCCCTTGCTGCCGATCGCCGAACCCGCCGGTTGGCGCAAGAATCCCGGCAAATACGCGGCGACGAGCTCTTCCACCGATTTCCCGAAATTCGGGTCGTCTTTGTAGTACTGCGGATGGCTCTTCATGAAACCGTGCATCGACTGCGCGTGCGCCTGCGCTTGTTTCATCGCGGCGTCCGGCGCGATCGGCCGCACGTCCTCGGCCATCCAGGTCTCCAACACCCATTGCCCTAGCGCTTCGCGTTCGCGCGGCGCGAACATGCCGCAGTACTTGCGCAGCACCGCGTTGGGCTCGGGCGATTTCTGCTTCACCGCCTGCACCAGCAGCCAGCGCAGTACCTCATCGGGCACCGCTTCGCCGGTGTCGGCCCACCGCACCGCGGGCAAGGCCGACCACGGGAACCATGCGAGGTCTTTCGGCGAGTCCTTGCTCAGCGCCTTGCGCGCTTCGGCCGCGAGTTTGTCGCGGTCGAGATAACGCTCGACCGGACGGCCCAGGGCTTGCAGCGCATCCAGCATCGCGCCCTTGGCGATATCGTGCTTTTCTTTCGCCACCGCCGCTTCGAGCGCGGCCACCGCCGGCTCGTGGCGCAGCGCATGCAGCCACTGCGCTGCGACGGCGCGCACTTCCGACTTGCCGTCCTCCAGCGCGGCGACGATGCGGGTTTCTTTGCCCGGCAGATTCGCCAGCGCGGCCTGCGCGGGCGCGCGTTCGCTTTTCGCGGTGCCGAGCGCCAGGTCGAAGATCGCGTTGATCACGCTGTTCGGCGGGATCGGGAACGTCGCGACGGCGCGGAACAGGCCTTTCCGGTCGAACGAATAATCGTGCCCGGAGGTGGCGCGCAGCCGCTGTTCCAAGACTTCCAGATGATGCGCGAAGAACGGCCACACCGCGTCGTTCGGCCAGTCTTTGGCCAGCACCGCATTCCACCCGTAGCAATACGCGCCGAGCACGCCGTTGGCGTCGATGCCGAACGGTTCGAGCAGCTTCGCCAATTCCAACAGCGTCGGCTTGCCGGTCGCGCGATGCAGCGCGTTGAACGCGTTGACGGCGACGTAGTTCGGCGTGCGGTCGCTGTCTTTCAGCAATCCGAAATAGCTGAGCAATTTCGCCAAGGCCACCGGCGTGGTCGCGGCGTCGCCGGCCAGCTTCTGCAGGGCCGGGCCGGCGTGCTGCCAGTACACATGGCGCTGGCGATGCTCGCCGCGCCAACGCGGCTGCGCGCCGGCCAAGTAAGTGCGCAGATTCGCCAGATCGGACGACGAGAACTCGGGCTCTTGATGCAGACGCCAGTTGTGGCCCTGCGCCTTGCCGCGTTCGTAATGTTCGCGCGCCTGTTTGTTGCTGCGCTCGATCGAGGTGTTGATCTCGCTCCACACGCGCTGCAGCGCGGCGTCGAACGCGGGCGTCGCGGCGACGACCCAACTCGCGATTTCCGGCACGTCGTACTCGTAGGCGTCCATCGACGCGTGGTCGTCGACCGCCGCATCCCATTCCTGCACCAAGGCCTGCACGGTCGCGGCTTTGTCGGCCGCGGCGGTCGTGCGCGCGAACGCGCGCAGGGGCTCGTCGTCGCGTTTACCGGCGAGCGTCCACAGCAGGCGCAGCGCATGTTGCCGTTGCTCCGGCTTGCCGTTCGTCGCCAACGCCTTCAGTGGTTCGATCGCGGCCTCGGCGCAGCGCAACACCAGCGGCTCGGCCGCCGCCCGCGCCTGTTTGCTGCTGGATGTCGCGAAGTCGGCGACTTCGCCGACGAATTCGCGCAGCGCGGCGTCGTTCAACGCGGCCAGCATGTTCAGCATGTGCCGGCGCTGATGCGTGCCGGTCGCCGCCAGCAGCGGGCGCACGGTGTCGCGGTGGCGCACCACGGCCTCGGAATAATCGCGCACGGTGGCGAAAATTTTCGCGCGCACTTCCGCCTGCGAATACGTCGAATCGATCGGCGTGCCGAAGACGGCGGCGACGACGGCCGAAGGCGCGACGCCGGCGGCGTCTAGTAAGCGCTCGAGGCCCGCGGCGGTCACGCCGCTCGCGACCGGCGCGTCGCCGCCCCACACGTTCACGCGCCGACCGCTGTCGTGCAGCAACAGCGCCTCGGCCCATTCGGCGTTGCCGGCGATCCGCAGCATCGCGCCCCAGTGCTGCGGTTTCAGTGCGGCGGCGAGCAACTGCGCCCAACGCAGCATGGGCTCGGCCGGCACCGATTCGAACATCCCGTACAGGCCCGTCCGCTGCGCGGCGGCCTGCTTCTCGTCGACCACATAGCCCGCTAAACCGAGCCCGGCGCAGATCTCGTCGTTCTGGGCCGCTTCTTGCAACACCGCGACGGAATCGCCGTGGAGCACGAAGCGCATCGCATCGCGGGCGAAGCCGGCGCGCACGCCTTTGCGCTTTTCGATCGGCGAGAGTTGCGCGTCCAGCGCTTTCGCCCATTCGGCGGGGACACCGGCCGGCAGGTCCGCCGCGCCGCCGAGCAATTGACCGATCCAGCCGAGCATCGAACCTCCACGCGAAATGATCCGCCGCCGATTATGCGCGAAGACGATGGTTCGAATAAGACCGCGGGCCGCGGCCGCGCAACCGCGACGAAACGCGTCCGCCGACGGCTCAGGCCTCCGGCGCGAGACTCCAATCGACCCGCACCGCCGCGCCGTCGCCGTCGATCCGCTCGGCGCGTAGATAATGCCGTTTGCGCAGCGTGTCCAGGCTCGTCTCGACGGTCGCGGGTTCGCCCCACATCGACAGCCTGAACCCCTGTGCGCGCAACCAACGCAGCAGCGCCGACCATGCCATCGGGTCGTCGCGTATCCAGAGATCCAGATCGTTGGGCCGGCGCGTGCCCGCGGGCGCGTCGCCCGCCGCCCAGGGCACGAAACTGCCGTGCATCGCGGCCTCGAAACCCGCCTCGCGCAGCGCGGACAAGAATGCGCGCGTGCGCTCGATGTCGATCGGCGGCCGGCGCTTGCGGTAAATCAGCGCGTATTCGTGAGTGCGATCGTTGCGCATCGCGGCGTCGAGCGGGTCGCTTTCGGTCGTGCGCTCGCTCGTCGCGTCTTCTCGCGGCGGGTAGCACAGCACGCGTTCGTCGCAGGCCAGGAACAAGCTGTCGAGAATGCGCGCGACTTCCCACGCCACCGGCAGCGTGCGCCCATCGATGCGCACGTTCTCGGCCATCGCGATGCAATAGCCGTCGTCGGGTAGGGCCTCGCGCACGGCGTGGAAGATCGCGCGCATCGCCATCAGGTACGTGTCGAAATCCGGTGCCGCGTAGCATTGTCCGGTCGATGCGCGACCGGGCCAGCGGCAGCCGAAATACGGCACGCTGGTGAGGCATAGATCGACGCGGCCGAGCGGTTTTTTCGAGGGTATCGAACCGCGGACGATGCGCGCCTCGGCACCGTGCCGACGCAAACGTTCGCGTGCGAGATCGGCGCGCGCGTCGTCGATCTCCATGCCCAGGCCGTCGCGACCCTCCAACGCCGCGGCCAACAGCGTGGTGCCGAAACCGCAGAACGGATCGAACACCGTGTCGCCCGGCCGCGAATACGCGCGCACGAACGGCCGCATTTGCGAGACCCAACCGCAGTCGCGCCCGCCGAAGACATCGCGCGCGCGCAGGTCGTCGGGCAGGCGATACTCGGGCGGATCCGGTTCCAACACCGACCAACTGCGTTCACGCATCGTCCGCGCTCCACACCACGTCGCGATCCGGCGACCAGCCCGCGCAGAGCCGTCCGTTCGCGTGAAACACCAGTTTGTAGAGATCGCCCGAGGCATGGCGACGATGCATCGCGGTGTAATCGGACGATTCGAAGACGACCTCGATGCCGTCGGGATGGCGCATGCGCAGGTTCCAGAAGTAATAGCCGTCGGTCACGGCGATCGGCGTCCATGCCGACCACGACGGTATCGCCGCGCAATCGGCGATCAGATCGTCGATCGCCACGCGCGCCGCGTCGATATAACGACGACTGCCGGTCTCGCGATAGCCGTCGCCCAAACGCGAGAACTCGCGGAAGATCACGGTGCCCGCGCCGAGTCGACGTGCCCACGCGATGTAGTCTTCGACGCCGCGCGCATCGCAGATGCCGCCGCGCTGCACGATGCACACCAGCCGCAGCGGTTGCCGCGCGGATAATTCGCGCGCGACGCGTTCGAAGGCGACGTTCTCCGCGATCGGTTCGCCGTCGCGAAAACGCATGATCGCGTCGTTGGCGCGCTCGTCCGGGTGATGCCGCGACAGCTCCACCCACGACAGCCCGAACGTGGCGAAGGCGTCGAGCAAGGCCTCGCCGCTCGCCTGCGCGAACCCCGCGCCGTTGCTGTAAAGCACGCGTTCGGCGACCGGCACGCCATCGCGCGCGGCGGCGTCGAGCGTCGCCAGCATCGCGCGGCACCAAGCCGCATCGTCGGTGGTTTCCAAGCCCGACAGCGAATACGACAGCGGCAAGCCGCGCAGTTGCGCCAGCGCGCCGCGCAAGGCTTCGAAATAATCGCGCTGCGGCCGCAGCGCGCTGGCGGCCCGCCCGCCGTCGTGCGGGCGCAGCGTTTCCGAACAGAACCGGCAGCGCGCCGAACACGGCCGCGCGGCGGCGTACGGCGTGAACGTGATCGGCTGCGCGACGCGAAACGTGCGCGCGCCGATGCGATGCGACACCCAACGCGACGGATCGTCGGCCGGCGGCGCGCGACGCAGCAACGTAAGCGCTGCGCCGCGCAGGTGCGCCCACAGCGCAGCGGGAACGCAGGACGCGTCGGCGTTCGTCTCGGCCGACCGTCGAAACGCGACCGGCATGTCCATCGCTCAGAGCCTCGCGGCGTCGGCGCGGGCGCGGATCGCCTCGAACGTCCAATCCTGCAGCAGCCGTCCGTTTTCCCACACCGTCGTCATCGCATCGTCGAAGCCCAGCGGCTTCTCGACATCGGCCAACGACGCGGCTTCGGGCGGCACCGGCACGGTCTTGAAGCTGCCGTATTCGCGATGCGCCAGCAATGTCATGCGTCCGCGCTTGCTTTGCTTGCCCTTGTCGGTCACCGGGTCTTTGTAGACGTCGATCCAACGGCCGTCGACGCGCGCCGCCGAGCATTTCAGCGCGAATTTCTGGGTGTCGCGATTGAGCTGCTGCAGCAATGCGCCGCCCATACCGAAGGCGATATTGTCGGTGGCGTAACCGGCGCTGGTGATGCGTTCGAGAATCGCGCGGATACTGGTCGGATTGATGCCGTCGCCCTGGATTACGCGCACATGATTCAACACTTTGTAGCCCTTGCCGTTGATCGTGTGGCCGAAGGCTTCGTCGAGCAGCTCCATGCACTGATGCACCACCGCCACCGGGTCGCCGGAATCCGGGCGAATCACCACCGTCGCGCCGGAAGCGATCACCTCGTCCTTTAGCGTCGTGCCCCAGTGTTCGCGGATGGCGTGGTAGATGTCGTAGCTGTCGGAGACCACGGCGACGATCGCGCCGGGTTTCGCGAACTGTTTCAGCATATTGCGATACGCCTCGACTTCGCGCTCGCGGCCCCAACTGGTGATCGTGCTGTGCTCGGCGGCGGGGATCGAGAAACCCGCCATCGGCGCGTGGTAATAGGCCTTCGCGGCGAGCAAACCCGACACCGTGTCGGTGCCCATGAAATTCACCAGATGCGCGCAACCGCCGATCGCGGCGGATTCTGCGCTGGACACGCCGCGTGCGCCGAAGTCGTGCAGCTTGAACGGCAGTTGCCCCGCCGGATCGTCGCTGGTGCGTTCGAGGAACTGACGAATCGTTTGTTTCGCGTGCCAACTGATCGTCGCCACCGTCACCGGGTACCACAGGCGCAGCAGCATCGTTTCCAGATACGACGGCACCCAATACGCATTCGCATCGGTCGATTCGATCGTCACCAAGGCTTGATGCGTCGGCACCACCGTGCCCTCGGGCACCGCGCGGATGCGCACCGGCAGATGGCCGCCCAATCGGTCGACGATGTCGCGCCAACCCGCTTCGTTGAACGGCTCGCCGTGCGCGGCGTAGAGTTCTTTCGCCTCGTCGATATCGGCGTGCGTGATCGGCGTGCTCAGATATTGCTTGAGGATGGCTTGCAGGCCGAAGAACACCGTGCGGTCGTACACGCCGCCGCGCGATTCGACATAGAAGAATGTGGCGTCGGTACCGGGCGGATATTGCAGCCAGTGGCTGGCCTTATAGCTATCGGTGTTGAGCAGAAGATTGTCGAGAGACAGCGTGTTACGGGTGGACATGACGGAAGCTCCTTCGCGTCGGGTGAAGCCGCCGGTCTATCCGGCGGCGGGGAAAGAATCGTTGCGGTCGACTCGCATCAACCTCGGCCGAGGAAAAACTCGAGGATATGCAGATGGTCCTCGTACAACTGCGGGCCCATCTCCAGCGCTTCGCTGACCGGAATCCAGCGCGCTTTGTCGGCGTCGTCGCCGCCACGCACCTCGGGCAGTTCGCCGATGGGGAAATCGAAATGGTAGGCGTGGGTGATGGTGCGCCCGCGCAGGCTGCGGTCCGGATGATCGAACACGTGCTGATGCTTGAGCGAACCTTTCAGCACGCGCTCGGGAATTTTCAGCCGCGTTTCTTCGCGCAGCTCGCGCACGCAAGATTCGAACAGGCCTTCGTTCTGCGCGACGAAGCCGCCGGGCAGCGCCCACAAGCCTTTGCCGGGTTCGGCGCGGCGACGCACCAGCAGCACGTGTCCGGAATGCACCACCACCGCGTCGGTGGTGACGAAGGTCGGCGCGTAGGGCGCATCGGCCCAGGCTGCCCGGTATTTCTCGATGAACTGATATTCCGCCACCAACTGCGCGAACGCCGGCGAATTCTTGCGGAAGGCGTCGAGCATATCGAACACCGGCGTCGGCACGTTGGCGCGGATCAGCATCAAGCCGCCGTGGCTGTCGAGCTTGTTGGCTTCGAACAAATAGCGCCGCAATTCCGTGGCCGACAGCGCTTCGGTGTGGCGTACGTCCACCAGCGGCCACTGCGGGAATTCGCGCAGGTAATAGCTGGACGCGTCTTTGTCCTGACCGATCAACCCGACCTTCGCGGCCGCATCGCCGCCGTCGGATTTGATGGCATCGGCGACCGCGCGCTGCACCGCGGCGATCCACTGACTTTCGTTGTACAGATGATCGCGCAGCGGGCGAATCAGCAGGCGGTCGGCGTGTTCGGCGAGCGCGCTTTGGATCATCACCGCGCGTTCGGCGACGGTCCACGGGTTCTTGATGGTGCGCGGCGTATCGGCGGAGCCGACGAGGAAAATGAGTTTCCTGGCCCGGCTCAGCGCGTGGCGGGCGACGGCGGCGTGGCCGTGATGGAAGGGCTCGAAACGCCCGATGAAAACCAGATAGTCGAACGCATCGCGAGCGGACGACGATGCTGTGGCGGCATTGGCCGCAGAGGCTGCGGCGGGGACTGCGTGTTCCATGAGGCTCCCTCACGGTGGTGGTCGGATACTCGCCCCGGGTCTGTCCTGAGGCTTGCTGCGAATGCTACGCCGATGGGGTCCGGAGTCAAGCGGACGCATGCCGTTGCGCCCGCATGCAGGGGAACGCCGAAGGTTCTACACTTGAACCTCGATTCGCCTCGGCTTCCCCCATGCGCCAGCGCAAAACCAAAGCCACTTCGGTCGATATCGCGCACCGCGCCGGCGTTTCGCAGGCGACGGTGTCGCGGGTGCTGCGCGGCAGTCCGCTGGTCAACGCCGAGACCCGCAAGCGCGTCATGGACGCGGTGAAGGAGCTGAACTACAAGGTGGACCGCCGCGCGTCCAGCCTGCGCACGCAGCGCGCCGGCACGTTGGCGCTGCTGTTGTTCGAAGACCCGACCGCGGACGAGTCGAACATCAATCCGTTCTTCTTGGCGATGCTGGGTTCGATCACCCGCGCCTGCGCGCGTCACGGCTACGACTTGCTGGTGTCCTTCCAGCAGCTTTCCGACGATTGGCACGCCGATTACGAGGACAGCATGAAGGCCGACGGCCTGATCCTGCTCGGCTACGGCGATTACATCGATTACCGGCCGAAGCTCGAACGTTTGGTCGAACAAGGCACGCATTTCGTGCGCTGGGGCGCGGTGCTGCCCGATCAGCCCGGGGTGTCGATCGGCTGCGACAACGTCGCGGGCGGGCGCATGGTCGGCGAGCACCTGCTGGCGTTGGGGCGCCGCAGCATCGCCTTCCTCGGCGATGCGTCCAGCCATTATCCGGAATTCCACGCGCGCTACCGCGGCTGCGAGCAGGTGCTGCGCGAAGCCGGCATCGCGGAGGATCCGTCGCTGCAGGTCGATGCGCTGAGTTCGGAAGAGGAAGGTTACGAAGCGGCGAAAGCGCTGCTCGGCCGCGGCGTGTTGTTCGATGCGGTGTTCGCCGCCAGCGATCTGATCGCGATCGGCGCGCTGCGCGCGCTGCTCGAACACGGTCTGCGCGTGCCCGAGGACGTGGCCGTGGTCGGGTTCGACGACATCGCGATGGCGCGTTTCTGCAACCCGCCGCTGACCACCGTGTTCCAAGACACCTCGCACGCGGGCGAGCAGTTGGTGGAAACCTTGCTCAAGCTGGTCAACGGCCAGCACGCCGAAAGCGCGATGCTGCCCGCGAAGCTGATCGTGCGACGCTCCACGCCCGTCGGCGCGTGAGCGAATCCACGGCCTCGGTGGCCGAGGCTCGTGCGTTGGCCCGCGCGCTACGGCCCCGCGCCGTAGCGGTGAAAACCGTCGAAATCCGCTTTTCCTAAAACGACGCCCTGCGCGCGCAGGATCGCGTAGATCATCGACAGATGGAACAGTAGATTCGGCAGCGCGTATTCGAACAGGAACCGCTCCGCCGGCAAGACGACCTGGGCTTCGCCCGCGCGGTCGCGGATCGTGCGCCCGGCCGCGTCCTCGAAACGTGCGGGCGCCAAACCGTCGAGCAGCGCGCGGGCGCGCGCGATCCGCGCGCGCAAACCGTCGCTGTCGCCGGGAAATTCGCCGTAGCTCGGCACCGCCTCGCCGGCCAGTGGGAAGGCCGCCCGCAGCGCGAAATTGCAGACGATCTCCGCCTGCGTCTTCAGCGGCAGCATGTCCGGCGCCAACCGCGCGTCGAGCAATGCGGCGATGCCCGCGGGATCGGCGCGACGCGCGTCGTGCGCGCGCGCTAGCAGCGTGGATAAGCGATCCAGCGATCGCAGAAAGACGACCACCGACGCGCGGTACAGCATCGGCGCTGCGGCGGACGCGGCGACCGGTTCGTCGATGGGCGCGTGCGCGTCGGTGCGATCGGACATCGCGCGATCTTAGCCGGTTGCGATGACGGAAAGACGCGGCGCGAAGTGGGTGCGCGGTGAATTCCTATTCAACGCGGATGAACACGTTTTCAGCGCGCGCCAAGAACGAAATCGACGAAGTCGGCGGTTAGAGTCGGGCTGTGTTGCAGTGCAGCAAACGCTCTGCGCGCACCCCCACCAGGAGCCGTCCGTTCTACAGGAGAGACGTCATGACCGACACCGCCGCCGCATCCGCCGCCCCAGGACTGGGAAGTCTGGGCATCGGCATCGAACCCTTCCCCCGTCACGGGAATCCCGTCTTCCGCATCGCGGCCGCGCTCTGGCGCCGCGACATCGCCTTCGCCCGGCGCGGCTGGCAGCGCATCGCCCTGATCGTCTGCGCGCTCGGCGGCGTCGCTTTGTGGCTGCTGCCGCAAACGGTGGTCACCGATACCGCCTCGTTGCTGCAAGTCGAATCGGTGCGGATTTTCTACATGGTCGGCGATCTTTCGCTGTCGAAGGTGTCCGATTCGTTCGCGACGTGGTTGGTCGGCATCGCGCTGGCGCGGGCGGCTTTCGTGGTCGCGATCGGCTTGCTCGATATGGCGACGTACCGGCGGATCGTCGGCCGCCCGTTCGACTGGGAGTCGATGATCAACGTCAGTCTGGTCAACGCGTTCTTCATTTTCTCCGGCGTTTTCGTGCTGGCGAACGACGGCCTGCGCGCGCTGCTGACGCACTACGACCGACTGTTGGCGCAAGTGCCGACGTTGATCGATCTCAACGGCGCGCTCGCGCTGATCGTCGCGGCGTTGATCGGCGATTTCTGCTTCTACTGGTCGCATCGCTTCTTCCACGGCAACCGGTTTTTCTGGAATCTGGGCCACATCTACCATCATCGCAATCGCAACCTCACGCAGTTGACCTGCGCGATCGAGCCGCCGTTGCTGCTGCTGCAGGCCGCGGGCGGGTTATCGCTGCTGCTGCTGCCGCTGCTGTCGAAGTTGTTCACCACCGACATCGCCGGCGCCGGCATCGTCCTGCTGGTGCTGATGATCGCCGACACCTGGACCGACCCGTCGCATTCGACCTTCATGTATTGGCTGGAATCCAAGTCGCGCGCGTTGAAGGCGCTGCGCAAGGTTTTCGTCACCGTCGGCGTGCATTTCGTGCACCATTCGCGCGACACGCACGGGCCGAAAGGCACCGGCTGCAATTTCGGCGCGCGCTTGACGGTGTGGGATCGGTTGTTCGGCACCTACGTCGAACCGGAGGATGCGATTCCCGCGTCGGGTCTGTTCGATCCGCACGCCGACGCCTGCGTCAATCCGCTGCGTTATCTGCTGTTGCCGTACGTGCGCATGGGTGCGGAGCTACGCCGCAACGCGCTGCGGCATTGGCCGAAGATTCTGTTCGGCCCGGTGGGCTACGAGCCGCCGAATCCGGTGGCGATGAGTCACTGAGACGCATCGTATGCGTGCGTTCGGATAGGGCCGGACGCGCGCTTTTCGACCCCCGCCCGGCCTCCCCCTGCGCTGCGCGCAAGGGGAGGAGCGTCGCGCACGATCTGTCGAACGAGCAGAGTCAGTGCGAGGATCAGGCGCGATATGTCGAACGAACGGGCTCAGTGCCCCGCGTTCGCGACCGGCGCGGCGTGCGCGTTCGGTTCGCGTACGCGCAGCACCAGCAGCCCCGCGACCGCCATGCTGACGCCGCCCAGAATCAGAATCTTGGCCGGGTCGTCGCCGAACACGCCCTTGAGCAGGAAGCCGAGCGTCGCCACCGCCACCAACTGCGGGATGACGATGAAGAAATTGAAGATACCCATGTACACGCCCATCTTTTGCGCCGGCAGGCTGTCGGAGAGCAGCGCGTAAGGCAGCGACAGAATCGAGGCCCAGGCGAAGCCAATCCCGATCATCGACACCATCAGCCAGTCCTCGTTCGGCATGAACGGAATCGAGGCCAGCCCGATGCCGCCGAGCGCGAGGTTGAGCAAATGGCTCTTGCGCAGGCCGAGGCGGCGCGCCATGAACGGGATCGCGATCGCCGCCAGCGCGGCGAAGCCGTTGTACGCGGCGAACAGCACGCCCACCCAGTTCGCGCCGGTGTTGTAGGCGGCCGATGAGGCGTCGCTGCTGCCGTAATAGACCGACGTGACCGTGGCGGTGGTGTAGATCCACATCGCGAACAGTGCGAACCACGAGAAGAACTGCACCACCGCGAGTTTGCGCATGGTCTCCGGCATCGCGTAGATGTCGATCATCACTTCGGCGAAACCGTTATCGCGGCCGACCACCGTCAACAGCAGCAGAATCAACCCGTACGCGCCGAGCAGCGCGCCGAGCAGATACAGCTCGCGCGGCAGGCCCTGCCACGCCACCGCGGCGATCGCGGCGATGCCCAGAAACAACCACAGCGTGCCGAACCGCGTGGTGCGGGTGAGGTCCAGCGGCGGGCGATCCAACGCCGCGGCTTCGTCGTAGGCTTTCAGCGTTTCCGGCGGATATTCGCGGGTGCTCAGCACCGTCCACAGAATCGCGCCGAGCAGCGCGCCCGCGCCGGCGTAGAACGCGTAGCGCACGGTGTCGGGCACTTCGCCGGGCGCGGCGGTGTTCGGCACGCCCCATTTCTCCAGCATCCACGGCAGCATGCTGGCGATCACCGAGCCCACGCCGATGAAGAAGCTCTGCATCGCGTAACCCTTCGCGCGTTGCGCCACCGGCAGTTGGTCGCCGACGAAGGCGCGGAACGGCTCCATCGAGATATTGATCGAGGCGTCCAGCACCCACAGCAGCCCCGCGGCGATCCACAGCGCCGAGGAATGCGGCATGAAGATCAATGCGATCGACGACAGAATCGCGCCGACCAAGAAGTACGGCCGACGACGACCGAGTCCGGTCCAGGTGCGGTCGGAGAAATACCCGATGATCGGCTGCACGATCAGCCCGGTCAGCGGCGCGGCGATCCACAAGCCCGGCAGCGAATCCATCTCCGCGCCGAGGGTTTGGAAAATGCGGCTGACGTTGGCGTTCTGCAGGGCGAAGCCGAATTGGATGCCCAGAAAGCCGAAGCACATGTTCCAGATTTGCCAGAACGACAGCAGCGGTTTTTGCGGCGACGGTGTGGGCGTCATGACGGATCCTTAGCGAGTGACCGAACAACGCCGCGCGACGGCGTTTTCCGCGTCGCGGCGCCGATCGACTCCGCGGTGCGCGGCGGCGGGACGGAACGGTGCGGCGATCGACGAGGGACGCTCGCCGCCATGCGCGTCGAGCGTCCCGCATGGTAGGCGCGACGCTGCGATGCAGCATTCGCGCTGTAAACGTATTCAGGCCGTTGTCCGGCGCGCGTCGCCCGTCGCATCGCGCGACGCCGCCGCCGCCGGCTCACATCGTCTTGGCCTTGCACTGCCGCTCGATGAACTCCTCGTGGGTCGGCATCACCCGCATGCAGTTGGCGATCACGCCGCGGATGTTCTGCATGTAATCGGCGATTTTCTCCTCCGAATACACGTCGACCAGCGCGTGGTAAGCCTTCGGCGACATCCGCTGGCCGTGCATGACCTGCACCCAGCTCGGCTCGGCGAACAATTCGTTGCCCTCGCGGAAGATGCGGCCGTTGCTGTTGAACAGCGCCATCTTGCGAGCGAGCGATTCGGGTACTTCCATCGTCCGCACGTAGTTCCAGAACGGCGTGTCGTCGCGTTCGGTGGCGTGGTAATGCAGGATGATGAAATCGCGGATCTTGTCGAACTCGAAATCCGAGTGCAGGTTGTATTCGTCGATGTCGGCCTGATCGAAACCGCCGTGCGGGAAGAACGCGGTGAGCCGCGCGATCGACGATTGGATCAGATGGATGCTGGTCGATTCCAGCGGCTCCAGGAACCCGCTGGCCAGGCCGATCGCGACCACGTTCTTGTTCCAGAACTTGTTGCGCTTGCCGGTGACGTAGCGGATCACGCGCGGCTCGGCGAGCGCTTCGCCTTCCAGATTGTTCATCAGCACGGCGGTGGCCTCGTCTTCGCTGATGAACTTACTGCTGAACACATGCCCGTTGCCGACGCGGTGCTGCAGCGGAATGCGCCACTGCCAACCGGCGTCGCGCGCGGTGGAGCGCGTGTACGGCGTGAGCGCCTGCGTGCGCGCGCAGGGCACGGCCACGGCTCGGTCGCAGGGCAGCCAATGCCGCCAATCGGTGTAGCCGGTCTTGAGCGTCTGTTCGATCAGAATGCCGCGCAGGCCCGAGCAGTCGACGAACAATTGCCCGGCGATGCGGTCGCCCTTGTCCAGCGTCAACGCGTTGATGTAGCCGGTCTCGGGGTTCTGCTCGACGCCGACCACCTTGCCTTCGAAGCGCTTCACCCCGCGCGCTTCGGCGTATTGGCGCAGGAAGCGGGCGTAGAGGCTGGCGTCGAAATGGTAGGCGTAGGCGATGTCGGCCAGCGGCGAGTTCGGGCGGTCGGTCACCGGCGGCAGGAACCGGTTCTGGCGCGCGGCGTAGGTGTTGATCGAATAGTCGTCTAGCGGCGCGGCTTTGCCGGCCTGGTGCATCTTCAGCCAGTACTGGTAGAACGGCACCAACCCGAGGTCCTGGCCGATCTTGCCGAAGCCGTGAATGTAGCTGTCGCCCACCCGGCCCCAGTTCACGAACTCGATGCCCAGCTTGAACGTGCCCATGGTTTGGCGGATGAATTCGTATTCATCCAGCTCGAGGGCCTGGTTGTACAGCTTGATCATCGGAATCGTCGCTTCGCCCACCCCGACGATGCCGATTTCCTCGGACTCCACCAGCCGAATCGAATACTCTGGCGACAGCACCTTGGATAAGGCCGCGGCGGTCATCCAGCCCGCGGTGCCGCCGCCCAGAATCACGATTTCGGTAACGCGACCACTGTTCATGTCCGACATCCCCTCGAATACGTTTTCGACCACTGCCAAAGGCGCCCAGTATGCGACGGACGCGGCTCGGCGGCACCCCATCCGCCCCGGTCGCGGACGATACGCCGAAACCCTCGCGATGCGCCTGATGCGGATCGGCCTGGTTTTGGCGACCGCGACGGCGGCCATGACCGCCAATGCGGGCCCGGCCGACGGCCTGGCGTATACCGAGGCCGCCTTGCGCGCCGACTGCGATGCCGTCGCGTCGAGCCGCGTGCTGCATGCGCAGGCGAGCCCGTCGCCGGATGCGCGCGCGTATTGGTTGGACGGCCGCCTGATTCAGTGGCCGGGCGCGAAGGTCGAGGGGCGTTTCCGCTTGTATCACTCCGCCAAGGCCGCGTTGGTCGCCGAACCGGGCAAACCGGTGCGCGGCGCGGACGGATTTCTCGAACTCGAACCGGTGAAGGTCGAATTGACGTCGGCGACCGCTGTGCGCTTCAAGTTCATCGGTGAGGGCGTGCGGCTGGCGTTGCCGATGAATGCGCCGGTCGCCGACCGATTGCGAGAGCAAACGCGGCTCGTTCGAGAAGACCCGAACGGGCGCGTACTCGAGGCGACGCGCGCGCAAACGCCGGGCGCGCTCGACGATCTGTACGCGTCCGCCGAAGCCTCGTCGCTCGGCGCATTCCGATACGGGCGACCGGAGATTTCGGAAGATTTCGCGACGCGCTTCGCGCTCTGGGCGCCGACGGCGCGCGAGGTCGCCGTCTGCACGTTCGCGCCCGATCGCGGCGAGGCGACGCAAGCGCATCGCGCGCGACGCGACGATACGTCCGGCGTGTGGACGCTGGACCTTCCCGGTGCGTGGGAAGGGCATGCCTACGCCTACCTCATCGACGTCGACGTCCCCAACATCGGCATCGTGCGCAATCGCGTCACCGATCCGTATTCGGTCGCGCTGACCGCCGATTCCAAACGCAGCGTCGTGCTCGATCTCGACCATCCGTCGACGAAACCCGAAGGTTGGGACGCCGCATCGCGTCTATCGGCCGCCGCATCGAACACGGACATGTCGGTCTACGAACTGCACGTGCGCGATTTCTCGCGCGACGACGCCAGCGTGCGGCCGGCTTGGCGCGGCAAATATCTCGCCTTCGCCGAGCGCGACTCCGCCGGCATGCGCCATCTGCGCGGGTTGGCCGAGGCCGGTCTGACCGATGTGCATCTGCTGCCGGTGTTCGACCTCGCCACCGTGCCCGAAACCGGCTGCGTCGCGCCCGAATTGCCCGCCGCTGCGCCGAACAGCGATGCGGTGCAGGCCGCAGTCTCGGCGGTCGCGGCGAAGGATTGCTTCAACTGGGGCTACGACCCGTTCCACTTCAACGCGCCCGAGGGCAGTTATGCGACCGACGCGAACGATGCCGCCGCGCGCATCCGCGAATTCCGCGCGATGGTGCAGGCGCTGCACGCCGCCGGCCTGCGCGTGGGCATGGACGTCGTCTACAACCACACCTCCGCGTCGGGGCAGGCGGCGACCTCGGTGCTCGATCGCATCGTGCCCGGCTACTACCACCGCTTGGACGCGAACGGCCGCGTGGAAATGTCCACCTGCTGCGCCAACACCGCCACCGAACACCGGATGATGGCGAAGTTGATGATCGATTCGGCGGCGCTGTGGGCGAAGCACTACCGCATCGACTCCTTCCGCTTCGATCTGATGGGCCACCAACCGCGCGACGCCATGGAACGCTTGCAAACGCGCGTGGACGCCGCCGCCGGTCGCCGCATTCCGTTGATCGGCGAAGGCTGGAATTTCGGCGAAATCGCGAACGGCGCGCGCTTCGTGCAGGCCTCGCAGTTGTCGCTGCAGCGCAGCGGCATCGCGACCTTCAGCGACCGCGCGCGCGATGCGCTGCGCGGCGGCGGTTGCTGCGACCGCGGCGAGGGCTTGGTCGCGAACGTCGGCTGGTTGAACGATGCGCGCGACGCGGCGAGCGAGCGCGATCCGAAACGTCGCGCCGAGCGCATGCGCATCGCCGATCTTGCGCGCATGGGCCTCGCCGGGACGCTGCGCGAAGTGCGCATGCGCGGCGCCGACGGTATCGAGAAACCGCTGTCGGACTTCGATTACGCCGGCCAGCCCGCCGGCTACGCGGCCGAACCGGGCGAAGTGGTCAATTACGTCGAAAACCACGACAACATGACCCTGTTCGATCTGAACGCCCTGCGCCTGCCGCGCGACACCTCGCGCGAAGACCGCGCGCGGGTACAACTGCTCGGCGCGGCGACCACCGCGTTCAGCCAGGGCGTGGCGTACTACCACGCCGGCATCGACATCCTGCGTTCGAAATCGCTGGACCGGAACAGCTTCGATTCCGGCGACGCGTTCAATCGTTTGGATTGGTCGTATCGCGACAACGGCTTCGGCGTCGGCCTGCCGCCGAAGGCCGAGAACGGCGCGGATTGGCCGTGGCTCGAACCGGTGTTGGCCGATGCGTCCATCGCGCCGACCGCGCGCGAGATCGCGTGGATGCGCGATGCCTTCCGCGACCTGCTGCGCATCCGCGCGAGTTCGTCGCTGTTCCGCCTGCGCAGCGCGGAGGATGTGCGTCGCCGGCTGTCGTTCCGCAACGTCGGACCGGCGCAGAACCCGGCGGTGCTGGTCGTGCATTTGAACGGCGCACCGATCGACGGCCATGCGCCGGAAGGGGCGAATTTTCGCGAGATTTTGTATGCGCTCAACGCCTCGTCGACGCCGCAGACAGTCACGCTGCCCGAAGAACGCGGCAAAGCGTACGCGCTGCATCCGGTGCTGGCGTCGCCGAATGCGGCGGATCCGCGCGCCAAAAGCGCGCGCTATCGTTCCGCCGAAGGCCGTTTCGAGATTCCCGCCCGCACGGCGGTGGTGTATGTAATCGAGTGAGCTGAGGCGGTGCGGCGATGTCCGAGGCAGCTTCGGGCCTTCCGGCCCTCCCAAAAACCCGAACGGCGCTTGTAGCGATCATCCGATCGAACTGGAGTTTGCGATGACCATCTCCCGACAGTATTTCGCGTTCTGCGCGGCGCTCGCGTTCGGCCTCGGCGTACTCGCGATCGCGCCCACGCGCGCCGAGACCGTCGCGCGCGTCGTTTCGCCCGATCGGCGTTTGGCGGTGGAACTCGATCTGAGCGGCGAGGGCCGATTGACTTATCGCGTGCTGCGCGACGATTCGCCGCTGATCGGCGATTCTCGGCTCGGCTTCATCCTGCGCAACGACCGGCAAATCCTGCGCGGCCTGCGTCTGCGGGAAAGCTTCTTGAGCACATTCGACGAGACTTGGGAACAGCCCTGGGGCGAGCGCCGCTTCGTGCGCAATCATTACAACCAACTGCGCGCGAGCTTCGTCGAAACCGATCGCGACAAGCGGCGCATCGACGTGACCTTTCGTGTGTTCGACGACGGGGTTGGTTTCCGCTACGAATTTCCGAAGCAGGACGCACTGGACGAAGTGCAGATCGCCGAAGAGCTGACCGAATTCGCGGTCGCGCGGCCGGCCACCGCCTGGTGGATTCCCGCCTACGAATGGAACCGCGAAGAATATCTGTATCGCCGCACGCCGTTGGCGGAAGTCGGCACCGCGCAAACGCCGCTCACGCTGCGCACCGACGACGGCACGCACGTCACGCTGCACGAAGCGGCGTTGGTGGACTATGCCGGGATGAATCTGATGAAGGCCGACGGCGGCGCGCTGCGCGCGTCGCTGACGCCGGGCAGCCCCGCGAAAGTGGTGCGTCGCCTACCGTTCGCGACGCCGTGGCGCACCATCCAAATCGCCGACCGCGCCGGCGGTTTGGTCGAATCGAACTTGATCCTCAACCTCAACGAGCCCAATGCGCTGGGCGATGTGAGTTGGTTCCAGCCGGCGAAATACGTCGGCGTGTGGTGGTCGCTGCACTTGGATAAAGAATCCTGGGCGACCGGGCCGAAACACGGCGCGACCACCGCGAATACGAAGCGCTACATCGATTTCGCCGCGAAATACGGCTTCCGCGGCGTGCTGGTGGAGGGTTGGAACGTCGGTTGGGACGGCGATTGGTTCGCCAACGGCTGGAACTTCGATTTCCGCAAACCCACCGCCGATTACGATCTGGAAGGCCTCGCCGCCTACGCGAAGTCGAAAAGCGTGCATCTGATCGGGCATCACGAAACCGCGTGCGCGGTGAGCCACTATGAGCGACAGATGGACGAGGCGTTCGCGATGTTCGCGCGCCTGGGTATCGATGCGGTGAAGACCGGTTATGTCTGCGACGCCGGGCAGATCGAGCGCCAGGACGCCGAAGGTCAGCCGATCGTGCGCGAATGGCACGAAGGTCAGTTCATGAGCAATCACCATCTGCGCGTGGTGCAGGCGGCGGCGAAGCATCGCATCGCGATCAATGCGCACGAACCGATCAAGGACACCGGCCTGCGTCGCACCTACCCGAACTGGATTTCGCGCGAAGGCGCGCGCGGCCAGGAATTCAATGCGTGGGGCAATCCGCCGAATCCGCCGGATCACGAACCGACGATGATCTTCACTCGCATGCTGGCCGGTCCGATGGACTACACACCCGGCGTGTTGAGTTTGCAAGGACGCGGCCAGCCGATCCAGAGCACGCTCGCGCGGCAATTGGCGCTCTACGTGGTGCTGTACAGTCCGATCCACATGGCCGCGGATTTGCCCGAGCACTACGAAGAGCATCTGGATGCGTTCCAGTTCATTCGCGATGTGCCGACCGATTGGCAAGACACCCGCGGCGTGAACGGCGAAGTGGGCCGCTATGCGACCATCGCGCGCAAAGACCGCCGTAGCGAGGATTGGTACCTCGGCGCCGTGACCGACGAAACCGCGCGCGAACTGTCGGTGCCGCTGGATTTCCTCAGCCCGGGCAAGACCTACATCGCACAGATCTATCGCGACGGCGACAATGCGGACTACAAAGGCGACCGTTTTTCGTTCGTGCGCGAAACCCGCGAAGTCACGCGCGAGGACACGCTGACGCTGCGTCTGGCGCCGGGCGGCGGGCAGGCGATTCGGTTCGCAGCGAAACGATAGGCCGCCGCGAGGCTCAATCCTGTAATGTTCGACGCCATGATGTTCAACCCCAACCCCCGCATCCAAATCGTCCCCATCGCCGGCCGTCACGTCTGCTACGTGATCGACGATGCGCTGCGCGATCCGGATGCGTTGGTCGATTACGCGGAAGCGCATCTGGGCGAGTTCGTCGAGACCGCGCACAACGCGTACCCGGGGCCGGAGCTGCGGATGCCGGATGCGTTCTCGGCGCAGCTCGACGCCTTCTTCACCGCGCATCTGCGCCGCGCGTTCGACGTGCGGCGCACCGAAGCCATGTACAGCCGACTGGCGATCACCGCGACGCCCGCGGATCGGCTGAAGCCGTATCAGTCGATCTGCCATATGGATCGTCTGAGCGTCGAGCCGCAGCATCGTATCGTCGCGTCGGTGCTGTATCTGTTTCGCGATGCGCGTTTGGGCGGCACCAGTTTTTATGCGCCGAAACATCCGGCGGAGGTCATCGTGCCGCTGTTCCACGCGGCTGGCCGACTCGACGCCGCCGAATTCGAAGCGCGCTACGGCATCCGCACCGGCTATATGACCGCCTCGAACGATTGGTTCGAGAAGTTGACCACGGTGCCCGCGCGCTACAACCGGCTCATCGCCTACGAAGGCACGCTGTTCCACAGCGGCGAGATCGCGCATCCCGAATTGCTGAGCCGCGATCCGCGCGCCGGCCGGCTCAGTCTCAATGGTTTCTTCACCTGCCGTCGCCGCTTGAGCGGCTGATTCGTCGAGGTCTCGGATGGCGCGATCGTCGCGTGGAATCATATTCGTTGCGGGTTGCGGACTGATGCTGTCGTTGTTCGCTGTGCGAGCGTCGGCCTCGCCGCTTGCGGTCGACTCCGGTGGCGCGCGCGCGGCGCAAGTCGCGACGGTCGCGACGGTCGCGACGGACGCGCGCATCGAGACGCTGCGTATCGACGCGCCGGGCGTCGATTCAGAACCGCTGCGCGTGCGCGTGTTCCTACCGCGCGAGTACGACTCCGCGTCGCCGCTCGGTTATCCCACGCTGTACCTCAACGATGGCCAGGACGCCGAAGCGGTGGCGCTGCAGGCGTGGCTGGATGCGTTGACCGCCTCCGGCGAGATCCGCCCGGTCATCGCCGTCGCGATCGATATGCCGCGCGACCGCATGGCCGCCTATGGTTTTTCCGATCGCGATGCGGTTCGCGGCCTCGTCGCGGACACGCGCGCCGGCGCGGTCGGCGCGAGCGCGCATGCGTATTCGCAGTGGCTCGCGACCGTGCTGGTACCCGCGATCGATACGCGCTACCGCACGCAGGACCGCGCCGATGCGCGCACGATTCTCGGTTGGTCGCTGGGCGGCGCGAACGCTTTGAATCTGGGCTGGCGTTATCCGGAAACGTTCGGCCGCGTCGGCGCGTTTTCGCCCTCGCTGTGGTTGGCGAGCGAACGCGGCGACGCCGAGGCCGCGCAGCGCACGCGGATCGCGCAGACGATGATCGCGGGCGGCGAATATCATGCCGGCAGTCGTTGGTTTTTGGCGGTCGGCGACACCGAGGAAACCGACGACCGCGATGCCGACGGCACGATCGATGTCGTCGACGATGCGCGCGATCTCATCGACGGTTGGCGCGTCGCGGGCGAGGCCGAGCCGCGCGCGAAAGGCCTGCGCCAACTCGGGCATTCGGTCGATCTCGACGCCGCGACGCGACTGTCGCGCGCCGATGCGAGTCTGTACGTGCTGCGCGAAGGCCGCCACGATCAGCGCAGTTGGTCGAAGATGCTGCCGACGTTTCTGCGCTGGGCCTACGCGCTGCGCGCGCCCGCGCTGCAGGCGACCGGCACGACCGAAAGCTGGCAGGACGTACCGTCGCGGTTCGTCGGCGCGCGGCATGTCGACGTGTGGCTGCCGCCGAGCTACGGCCGCGACCCGCAACGGCGCTATCCCGTGCTGTACATGCACGACGGCCAGAATCTGTTCGATCCCGCGCTCACCTACGCGGGCACGGATTGGGATATCGATGGCGCGATGACGCGCCTAATCGAACGCGGCGAAGTGCGCGAAGCGATCGTGGTCGGCGTCTGGAACACGCCGCTGCGTTTCGCCGAATACATGCCGCGCGCGCCGGTGACCACCGCGACCGTCGGCAGCGGCATCGACGGCCGGCCGATCGGCCGCGCGGAGGACATTCGTTCCGACGACTACTTGCGGTTCTTGGCCGAAGAACTCAAACCGTTCGTCGATGCGCGTTATCGCACCTTGCCCGGTCGCGACGACACCGCCGTGATGGGGTCGAGCATGGGCGGCTTGATTTCGCTGTACGCGCTGGCGAAATACCCGCAGGTCTTCGGCGCCGCGGCCGGGGTGTCGACGCATTGGCCGGCCTGCGACGGCTGCGTCGTCGAGTGGTTGTCGTCGGCCTTGCCGACACCCGGAACCCATCGAGTGTACTTCGACTACGGCACCGCCACGCTCGATGCGCTGTATCCGCCGTATCAGGCGAAGATGGACGCCGCGATGCGCGCGCGCGGGTATCGCGAAGGCCGCGATTGGGTCACGCGCCGTTTCGAGGGCGCGGAGCACAACGAACCGGCGTGGAAGGCGCGCGTCGATATTCCGCTGCGGTTCTTGTTCGGCGTCACGGCGCGAAAGCCGCGCGTCGCTCCGACGCCGCCGCCGTCTCGATAAACACAGCATCGCCCTCGCCGCAATCGCGAACGATTCGCAGGAACGTCGTTCGACGACGCCCGCTTCCGCGCATCGCGTTTTGTGAATCGATTGAGGGCGTCTCTGGCGGCGGGTCTCTGCCGCCGCGGCTGGGTTGTCGCGCGCGGATTCTCGCGCTAGCCTGATCGCGCATGGTCGAGGACGCTGCCATCTCATAGGAGGAGATTCGCCACGACGAATATCGTGGTTTTCACATCGAGCGAGAGGATGTCCGATGCGGTGGATGACGCGCAGTCAGGGTGGATGGGGTTCGGTCGTGGCGCTGCGGGCATTGGCCGCCGCCGTCGTGGGGTTGGCGGTCGCGCGATCGCCGGACGCCTGGGCGCAGAACACGCAGCCGCAAGCGGCGCAGGACTGCGAATCGCAGATGCCCGACAAGTACGCGGAGGTAGCGCAGTCGTACCCGCCGGGCCAAGTGAACGGTTGGCGCTGCGTCGTGGACAACGCGGCCAATCCGACGCAGGTGCGTGGCCAGGTGTATCTGGACATGTACGGGACCAACAGTTTCAACTGGTACGGCGTCCCGGTGTATTCGAGCTTCAGCTATGCGGCGCTCGACGCGAATAAACAGTGCGGATTCGCCTGCGGCACAGGCCAAGCCACGACACTGGGGACGAAGGCGGGCAACCCGATCGACCTAGCGACGGGGAATAAATACAAGGCGGAATCGGACTTGGACGGCGATCTGCCGTTCCAGCGCTATTACTTGGGCGACGATGTGGCGCGTCCGGTCGGGATGTTCGGCGGCCGTTGGCGCAGCGTCTACGACCGCCGCATCGTGACGATCTCCGGCAGCGGAACCATGTCGGTGATCGCCTATCGCGCCGGCGGCCAGGGGCTGTACTTCAACTCCACCGGCAGCGCGGTCTACACCTCGGATAAAGACACGCCGTACAAGCTGGAGAAGCTGTTCAGCGGCAGCACGCACACCGGCTGGCGGCTGACCGACGCGAACGATGCGGTGGAGCTTTACGACGTCGACGGCAAGCCGACCTCGACGACATGGCCGAGCGGGGAGTTCCAGACGCTGGCCTACGACGCGAACGCCCGCTTGCAGACCGTCACCGGCCGCGATGGCCGCAAGCTCAGCTTCGCCTACGACAGCAGCGGCCGCCTGCAAACGCTCACCGACGCGAGCGGCGCGGTCACGACCTACGCCTACGACCCGAGCAGCGGCCTGCTCGGCACGGTGACGTACCCTGGCGGCGCCACCCGCAAGTACTTCTACAACGAAGCCGGGCGCGTGGTCTCGCCGCCGCCGGGCACGTACTACCTGACCGGGATCGAAGACGAGAACGGCCAGCGCCACGCCAGCTACAGCTACGACAGCGCGAATCGGGCGATTCTCAGCACGCTGGCCGGCGACGCCGAGCGCGTGGACGTGAGCTACGGGACCGGGACTTCGGCGACCGTGACCGACGCCCTGGGCCGCACGACGACGCGCAACTGGACGGTGGCGCAGCGGGTGGCGAAGTACACCGGTGCGAGCGGGTTGAGCGTGAGCCAGGACTCGGCGCTGGGTACGGCGACGTACGATGCGAACGGGTACGTGAACGTCGAAACCGACTTCCTGGGCAACCAAACCGACTACGACTACAACACGCGCGGCCTGGAAACCCAGCGGATCGAGGCCAAGACCGATACCACCGGCAAGAAGCGCACGCTGCAAACCGACTGGCATGCGACGTATCGCGTGCCCATCGAACGCCGGGTGCGCGACAGCGCGGGCACGCTGAAGGCGAAGGTGGCGTGGACGTACAACACGCGCGAGCAACCGCTGACGCAAACGGCGACCGACCCGACGGTGACGCCGAACACGACGCGCACCACGACCTACACGTACTGCGAATCCGCCGACGTGACCGCGGGCACCTGCCCGTTCGTGGGCCTGCTCAAGAGCGTGAACGGCCCGCGCAGCGACGTGAGCGATCTCACCACCTTCACCTACCGGCAGGCGGACCACGCGGCCTGCGCCACCGCGCCGACCACCTGCGCCTACCGCAAGGGCGATCTGTGGAAGGTGACGAACGCGTTGGGCCACATCGTCGAAGTGCAGGCCTTCGACGGCGCGGGCCGGCCGCTGTCGATCGTGGACGCGAACAACGTCCGAACCGACTACGAGTACCACGCCCGCGGCTGGCTGACGGCCAGCAAGGTGCGCGGCACGAACGACACGGTGGAGACCGACGACCGGATCGTGCGCGTCGAGTACTGGCCGACCGGGTTGGTCAAGAAAGTCACGCAACCCGACGGCGCGTTCATCACGTTCGCCTACGACGCCGCGCATCGGCTGACCGGCATCGCCGACAGCGCCGGCAACACGGTGACCTACACCCTGAACAAGGCCGGCGAACGCACCCAGGAAGATGTGAAGGACGCGACGAACACGCTGCGGCGCACGCTCTCGCGGACCTACAACACCTTGGGCCAGTTGACCGCGGTCACCGACGCGTACAACCGCAGTACCGGCTTCACCTACGACGCGAACGGGAATCTGGATCAAGTCACCGACGCGCTGTTGCGAGTGACCGACCAGAACGTCGACCCGCTGAACCGCCTGAGCCGCAGCCTGCAGGACATGGCCGGCCTCGCGGCGCAGACGCAAGTCGCCTACGACGCGCTGGACAACCCCACGCAGGTCACGGACCCGAAGGGCCTGAACACCACCTACGCCTACACCGGCTTCAGCGAGCTGAAGACGCTGACCAGCCCGGACACGGGCACGACCACCTACACCTACGACGCCGCGGGTAATCGCGCGAGCCAAGTCGATGCGCGCTCGAAGACGACGAACTACGGCTACGACGCGCTGAACCGCCCGATCAGCGTGACCTACCCGACGGCGACCGCGCTGAACGTCGCCTACGTGTACGACACCGCGCAGGCCGATTGCCAGACGGGCGAGACCTTCACGATCGGCCGTCTGGCGAAGATGACCGACGGCAGCGGCAGCACGGTGTACTGCTACGACCGCTTCGGGGCGCTGGTGCGCAAGGTGCAGACCACCAACGGCCAGAGCTTCACCCTGCGCTACGTGTACGCGGCGAACGGGCAGTTGCAGAAGACGATCTACCCGGACAATGCGGAAGCGAGCTACCTGTACGACGCCCAAGGAAGAACCCAGGAGATCAACGTCAAGACCGCGACGGGCACGACGATCCAACTGCTGCGCAGCGCGAGCTACCACCCGTTCGGCCCGGTGCAGCAGTGGACGTACGGCAACGGAAGAGTCATGACCCGCACGCTGAACCTCAACGGCGAACCGGGGATCGTGCAGGTGAACGCGACGGATGGGTTGAGCCTGGGCTACGAGTTCGACGAGGTCGGGAACCTCAAGAAGCTGCGCAACGGCAACCAAAGCGACCCGCCGCTGCGAGTGTTCGGCTACGACGCCCTCAACAGGCTGATCGAGACGAAGGACGGCGGCACGAACGCGGTACTGCAGAGCTACGCGTACGACGCGACCGGCAACCGCACCAGCGCGACGGTGAGCGGCGTCACGACGACGAACACCTACGAGACCGCCAGCCATCGGATGATCCAAGTCGGCGTGTGGGACCGCACCTACGACAACGCGGGCAACACGACCTATATCGCCGCCCCGACGACCGGCAAGACGTTCGTCTACGGCGACCACAACCGCCTGACGCAGGTGCTAAACGGCGCGACCGTGGCGATGAACTATGTTTACAACGGCATGGGCGAGCGGGTACGCAAGCACCTGAACACCGCGAACACGTACACGCTGTACGACGAGGCAGGCCGCTGGCTCGGCGACTACGGCAACACGGGCGCGCCCAATCAACAGGTGATCTGGTTCGACGATCTGCCCGTGGGCGTGTTGGACGGCGCAGGCGCGAACCAGAAGCTGCATTACATCGAACCGGACGCGCTGGGCACACCCCGAGTGGTGATCGATCGCACGCGCGGCGCGCAAGGCGTGGCGATCTGGACATGGAATCTCACAGGCGAAGCGTTCGGCACCACACTCCCGAACGAGAACCCCGACGGCGACGCGACGACGTTCGTCTTCGACATGCGGTTCCCGGGGCAGCGGTATGACAGCGCGTCGGGACTCAACTACAACTACTTCCGAGACTACGAGCCGGGAACGGGGCGGTATAGCCAGAGCGATCCGATTGGGCTTACGGGTGGGGTGAGTACCTATGGCTATGCAGGGGGCATGCCAACAGGCGCAATTGATCCGATGGGACTCGCGTATGGGTACTTTGACTGGGGCGATGTGGTCTTCATGAACGCCGGCCAGGTCGGAGACTTGCTCGGGTTCGATGCGGCGTTGCCGCAAGGGTATGTCGATTTTGTTTTCGGGGCTTTGGATGGCGCGAGTTTTGGCGCGTCCGCTCTGACACGAAGACTGACGGGCGCGCAAGATGCGGTCAACGAATGCAGCGGATACTACACGGCCGGAGGTTGGGCGGCTGTTGCGTATGATCTGCTAAGTGGTGGAGGGCTAATCAAGAGCGGGCTGAGAGCAACGAAAGGATTAGGCTGGAAAAATCCCTTATACAAAAATGCTGTCGAACAGTTTAAGAAATCTGATTTATCAAACGCAGGTCGTGCTCTAAGTAAGCATCCTGAAGTGATTGGGGAGACGAAGAATACAATACGCCAAACGTTGCGTAGCGATAGAGCGATGAATGGAGCAGCCCATTCCGCGCTCAGAAATATTATGAGAAACGGTGTCATTACGAATCCAGTGCTTGGCCGGTATGGAAAAGTGACTCAGATTCAGATTCCAGGTGGCTTTGGTGCTCGCTGGGCTGCAGACGGAAGCTTTATCGGTTTCATTAACCCATGAGAATATAAATAATGAAGATTGTAAAAAAACACCGGTGGCGTAAGGCGACCGACATCAATCGTGAGTATGCGTTTTTTGAGCTTATCGACGGTGAAACCCCGATTTTTGATATCGGATTTACAGACGAAGGCGTCCTTGAAGTCAGCTTCAACCCAAACATAGACGGGATGGTGATTGCATGGGACCAACTTCTTCTGATGCTTAATGAAGGCAAGTCCCTGGCCGAAGGCGATCGATAAGAACATAAAGGAGAATAGGGGGCAGGAGAATCAGGGGCCAGAGTCGAATGGCACTTACTTAAGCCTCACCACCCAAGAAAAGGCGGGGTCGGGTGTCGTTGCTGGCCGTAAACAACTGAAATTGCTGAGTTATAACTTTCGCGGAAATCAAAAAATCCGGCGTCAATGGCTTAAGTAAGTGCCATTCGAGTCAGAGAAGGCCGTAAGTCGTATACGTAGTGCGGCACCCGCGAAGCGGATGCTGCCGAAAAAAATCAGGAAAATCTGGGGTCAGAGTGGACTTTCTGACGGGAATCAAAACCAAAGTCATTGATTGAATAGGGGGCAACAAAGAACACAGCGCCAGCCATTCGCTATCGCCGCGCGCGGCGGCCCGCTCGTCGTCATCGCACGTCAGGTTCCGTCTGGCGCAGCTTCACCTACGACGCGAATGGAACCTGGATCAGATGACCGACGCGCTGTCGCGACTGACCGACCAGAACGTCGACCCGCTGAACCGCCTGAGCCGCACGCTGCAGGACACGGCCGGGCTCGCGGCGCAGACGCAGTTCGCCTACGACGCGCTGACAACCCGACGCAGGTCACCGCCCCGAAGGACCCGGATACTACCTACGCCTAAACCGACTTCAGCGAACTGGAGGCGTTGACCAGCCCGGACGCGGGCATGACGAGCTTCACCTACGACGACGCCGTCAACTGCATCAACGCGACGGTCAGCGGCGTCGCGATGACGAACGCCGAAGCAAACTTACGGATCTTCGATTTCCTCGCCTGACGCTTCGGGCGTTTCGTTGGGACGTTCGCCCAAGGCGTCGTCCAGAAGTTTGGAGATCGCGATCGTCGCCCAGTTCGTGGTTTCGGCGACATCGCAGGCGACGCTGCGCGCGTCTTTCTCGCAGAGCGCGGCGAGGCGTTCGGGAATGGTCTCGTCGCCGGTTTCGGCGTAAGCGCGCACTGCGTTTTCGCAGCCGATCCGCACGTCGCCAGCGCAGACTTTCAGGTATTCGGTCGCGGCGTCGTGCCAACGTTCTTCCAATGCGAAACGATGGCCGACGATGTTGCAGCCGTGCAGACTGCCGCTCGCGCAGCAGGCTTCGGGCGTTTTCGGCCCGGGTTGCGGGCAATTTTCGACCAATGCGGTTTCGCGATAGGTCACCGGCGCCGCGCAGGTGCCCGCGCCGCCGTCGCGTCCGCCTTCGAGGCCGCCCTCAAGACGATACAGCGCGTAACGATTCCAACTGTCGATGCCGATCAAACGGCCGCCGATGAGCCGGCGCAGTACGAAGTCGCCGCCTTTATCGTGGCGAATGCGCGCATCGCCGTTCTGAAGCCGCGCGCGCATCGACGCGCCGAAGCCGCCGGACACGGCGCCGCGGTCGCCGAAGACGAATTCGCTCATCAAGCCGGTGTCGGCGACGTAGCGGCCGCAGGGCAGCGTCGTCATCGGCGCGGTCTCGAAGTCGCCGTCCGCGAGCGTCGCCAGCGGTTCTTCGCGGCGGCAGGCGTCTTCGTCGCCGAGCGCGCAGGCGCGCTGCAGTGCTGTGCGCGCGTCGCGATAGCGCGCGCCGTTCCACAGCTTATCGGCGACGACTCCGCACAACTTCGCCGATGCGTTGTCCGCGCACAGCGCCGGCAAACGCGCTAAGGCGTCGCTCGCGAGCGGCGTTTCGTCGGCGTAGATCGATGAGACGGAGGTCGCCAGCGCTTCGGCGATCGTGCGAGCGAAAAACGTTTCGCAGGCCGATGCGGAGAAGGTCGGCGCGCCTTCGCGGCATTCCGGCGGCGCTTCGACGGGCGTCGCATCCGATGCGGCGTCGGACGCTTCGCCGTCGGCGGCGCGCTGGAAACGTTCAATCAACGCCACGCAGGCGAAGGGCAGGCCCTCCGCGCAGTAGGCGTTCAGCGTCGCGTCGTCGGCGTCCTCCGCCGTTCGGAAGCATGCATCCAAATCGGATTCGCAGACGCCCGGCGGCGGGCGTTTGACCATCGCGCATGCGCGCGCTTCGGAGAGCGCGAAGACCATGCGAAATGCCGATGGCTCGCCGGTCAACGTGCGGGCGTCGGCGTCGATCGTATAGCGATCGGCGTAGCCGTCGTCCACGTCGTACAGCGTCGCTCGCCCGTCCTCGACGCGATAGCGCAGCGATTTCGGCGATATCGCCTCGCGCAGCAGTCGTGCGTAGCCGCTTCCGATCACATCGAGCCGCGCGCCGCTTTCGGCGTCGGCATAGAGACCGCAGGCGAGCGTCTGCGCGCGCGCCGCGGGCGTCGCGAGGAGAAGAAGCAGACTGGCGAAAGCCGAGAGAAAGAAGGTGCGCATGATCGAACCGCGTCGGGGGAGGCCGTCATCTTAACCGGCCGTTCGCGCGGCTACGCGGTTCGAGCGCGTCCGTTGCCGCAGGAAGATCGGCTCAGCGTATGCAGGTAGCGAAAAAGTCGAGCTCGTCGCGTCGCTCGCGCGTCGTGACGTCGGCCAGACCCAGAACGCTGTGGAAAAAATGATCGTGCGACAGCGGCGCATCGGCGCGGCCGCGTAGACAGGCCGTATCCAGCTTGCGTCGCGCGGCGAAGGTTTCCGAAGTCCAGAACAACATCGGTACGTGCGTCTGCTCGCTCGGCGCGATCGCGTACGGCGCGCCGTGGAGATATAGCCCATGCTCGCCGAGCGATTCGCCGTGATCGGAGACGTACAGCATCGCGGCGTCGAATGCGGGCGCTGGAGCCGACGGCGGAGCGACAGGCGTCGGTGGGCATTGTTCGGCCGGTTTCGTCGCCAAACATGCGATCGGCGCGTTCTCGGGCAGTCCGCGCGCGTCGCCGAGACGTCGTGCGATGCCGGCGAGCACGTGCGAGGTGTAGAGAATCGTGTTGTCGTAGGTGTTGCGGATTTGCAGATCGCTGCAGCGCTGCAGTTCGTTGGTGCGGCATTCGGGCTTGAACGCGGCGAAGCGCTCGGGATAGCGCGCGTAGTAAGCCGGCCCGTGGCTGCCGAGCAAATGGACCACGATCACGGTGTCGCGTTGGATCGTCGGCAGCAACGTGTCCAGATGCTCCAGCAGCGCTTCGTCGTAGCAGCCTTCTTCGTTGCAGTACTGGGCGGAGGCGGTCTTGCCGACGTGCTGTTCGCGCACTCGCTTGGCCAAGCCCTTGCTGCCGGTGTTGTTATCCAGCCAGAGCACGTCGTAGCCGCCGCGTTGCAGCACGTCGAGCAGGTTTTCGCGGCGTTTGACTCGGCCGTCGTCGTAATCCTTGCGGCCGAGCCCGGAGAACATGCACGGCACCGAGGTCGCGGTGTTGGTGCCGCAGCTCTTCACCTGCGCGAAGTTCACGATCGGAAGCCCACGCAGCGGCGCGCCGGTGGCGCGGTCGTAGCCGTTCAAGTCCATACTGGCCGCGCGCGCCGATTCGCCGACCACTAGCACCAGCACCACCGGGCGCTGGCCTGCGGGCAACGCGGTTCCGCGCACCGCATCGGTACCGATACTCTCCATCGGCCGGTTGTCGTTGCGCGCGTGGTCCATGTACGACAGTTGCGCGGCGAGCAACGCGAACGGATTGGCGATATGGCGCAATTCCATGTGGTTGCGCACCAGCGACGCGACATCCTTGCCGAAGGTGAGCGCAGCCGCGCCGAGCAGCAGAAGAGCGATTACCGCGAGTTTCGCGCGCGCGAAGGTTTCGCGCCAGAAGCCCTGCCATTCCACTTTCACCCAGCACACCGCGAGCGCCGGCAGCGCGCCGAGCAGGCCCAGCGCGAGGAACATCCGCAGCGACAACCATTCGCCCGCCTCGCGCGCATCGGTCTCGTAGACGCTGGCGAGCGCGTGGCGATCGATCACCGCGCCGAAATCGCCGATGAAATGCGCCGCGCCGGCCGCGAGCACCAGCACCAGCACCAGGCCGGGCTTGAGCACCCAGCGCACGCCGAGCGGCAACAGCATCAGCAGCGTGATCGCGAGCAAGGCCGCCGCGACCGCGAGCGTCACTCCGAGCCGATGCCAACCGCCGCCGGCATCGGAGGCGGCGAAGACGATGCCCCAAAACCGCGCGTTGGCGAATACCACCAAGTAGGCGGCGACGAGGAACAACAGGCGGTTGGCGCTCAGCGTAGGCCGAGCGAACTTGAAAGAGGGCGGCATCGGCGCATCGTGCCGCCCGAACCTTATGTCAGGATGATGACAATCCTAATTTTTCGCGAGCATTTCGTTAGCTTTGCGCTAAAGCCGGAACGCCGTCGCGCTCGGCGCGACGAGAAACGGCGTTCGTATTCGCGGTTCGCGGCCCGCCGCTGCGACCGGCCGCGCGCGGGGCGCTATCGCCCCGGTTCTTTCAACGTGCGCTCGAACAATTCGTGGATGCGCCGGTACTGGTCGTACCACGCTTCCGGGTGGGCGTACGTGTGACGTTCCATCGGGTAACTCGCCAACTCCCACTTGTGCTTGCGCAGTTCGATCAGGCGCTGCGCCAGCATCACCGAATCCTTGTAGAACACGTTGTCGTCGATCATGCCGTGCGCGATCAGCAGGTGGTCCTGCAGGCGGTCGGCGAACTCCAGCGGCGAAGAACGCGCGTACGCCTCCGGGTCGATCTCAGGCGTATTGAGGATATTGCTGGTGTATTCGTGGTTGTACTGCGACCAATCGCTGACCGGACGCAGGGCGGCGCCGGCCTTGAACACGCCCGGCTTCTTGAACAGCGCCATGAAGGTCATGAACCCGCCGTAGCTGCCGCCGTAGATGCCCACGCGCTCGCGATCGCCCTGTTGCGTGTCGACTAGCCAGTCGATGCCGTCGAGATAATCCTGCAGTTCCGGCTCGCCCATCTGTCGGTAGATCGCGGTGCGCCAATCGCGGCCGTAGCCCTCGGACGCGCGGAAATCCAGATCGAGCACGATGTAACCTTCCCGTACCAGCAGGTTGTGGAACATCTGCTCGCGGAAATAATTCGGGTACTTGTCGTAGACATTCTGCAGATAGCCCGCGCCGTGCACGAACAGCACGATCGGATAGCGCTTGCCGGCTTCGAGCGTTTTCGGTGCGTAATATTTGCCCCAGATCGTGCCCGCGCCATGCTTCGACGGTACCTTCACGTACTGCGGTTCGATCCAATCGAAGGCCTTGAACGCCGCGCTGCGCGTGTCGGTAAGCGTGCGCGCGTCGCCGCCGTCGGCATCCAGCACCGCCAACTGCGGCGGCAGATAGCTGTCGGAATGACGCACGGCCAGACGTTTGCCGTCGGGCGAGAGCGCGAAATCCTCCACGCCGTCGAGCGCCGTGAGTTCGCGCACCGCGCCGCCCGCGACCGGCACATCGCAGATTTCGTAATCGCCCGGCCACGCGCGATTGCACAGGAACAGCAGCCGTTTCCCGTCGGCGGCGAGCTGCGGCGCGGACGCTTCCCAACGCCCCGAGGTCAGCGCGCGCGCCGGACCGGCGACGGCGTCGGTCGTGTACAGATGCGCGTAGCCGCTTTCCTCGGATACGAACCAGAGGGTCTTGCCGTCGGGCAGCCAGCCGAATTCGTTGAAGTTCCAATTGATCCACGCCGAGTCGGTCAAACGATGGCGCGAACGCAGCGTCGCCGCGGCGGTATCGACGGTGGCGATCCAGCGGTCCTTGTTGTCGACCGCGCGCACCAGCACCGCGGCATTCGCGCCGTCGTCGCTCCAATGGATCGCGGGGCCGCTGCCGTCGCCGTCGGTTTCGATGCGCACCGCGCGCGCGCCTTCCAGCGGTTTCTGCTTCGCGCGCTTGCGCAATTCCGCCAAAGGATCGACCGCGATGCCCGGCAGCGCGTCGAATTTCAATTCGGTCGCTTTGGCCGCCGCGATATCGATCAGCCACAGCCGATGCGGCAGCGGCGCGTTGCGACCCACGCGGGTGCGCACTTCTTCGACTTCCTCGTAGCCGGATTCGGTCACGTACTTCGGCATCTTGCCGGCGGTGCCGGCATCGGCGTCCTTTTCGGTGGTCACGATCAACGCCCAACGGCCGTCGGGCGACAGCGCACTGTCGGCGATCTCCAGGTTCTTGCCCAAATAGACCGGCATCGGCGCGCGGGTCGGGTCGGTCGCGCGCCAGGCGCGTTCTTGTTCGCGCGCGGCGTCGCGACGCGCGCGATCGTTCTTCAGGGTTTCGATCAGCCGCAGTTGGCGGTCGCGCAGATCGTCGGCCTTCGGCGGTTTCGCCGGATCGTCCGCGGCCTGCACGTTCAGCGCTTGCGCGACGCCGCCCGCGGCGGTCCAGCGAAACCAATCGTTCCCCGCACGCCACACCAGGCCGCCGTCGCGGCTCCACTGCGGCCGCGCGTCCTGGGCCTCGGTGCGCGTGAGCTGGGTCAGGGCGCCGCTGCGCAGGTCGCGGACGAAGAGATCGCCGTTGCGGGCGAAGGCCATGCGCGTGCGGGCCGCGTCGAACGCCGGCCGCGCGGCGTCGAGGCTCGCGCGCGCGGCGTCGTCGACCTTGCGCGCATCGCCGCCGGTCGCCGGGACGCGCCACAGGTCGCGGATCGTCGCGCCGTCGCGTTTGCGCAGATGCAGCAGCTCCCGGCTGTCCCACGACCACCACGCCTGTTCCACCGAATTTCCGATCCAATCCGGGTCGGCCATGATGGTGGCGAGATCCAGCGGTTTCGCGGTCGCGTCCTGGGCCGATGCCGGCGTCGCGAAGCCGAGGGCCGATGCGCAGGCGACGACGATGGCCGCGAACGTCGCGGTGCGCGCGGTGGTGCGGGAGACGGGCAGCGACGAGACGATCGCGTGCGAACGCAGAGCGCGCATGGGACGTTTCCGGGCGAAAAGTGGCCCAAGCTTACCGAACCCCGGCGCGTCCGCGCACCCGTCTTCCGTCCTACGCGGCCGCTCCGCGCGCACCGCCCCCGCGCACCGAAGCGCGGAGCGGGCGTACAATACGCGGCGGAGGGCGTCACCTAACGCGGAGGCATCGCACGATGTCGCTCGACCCGTTGCTGTTGTCGCGAATCCAATTCGGATTCGTCATTTCGTTCCATATTCTGTTTCCCGCCTTCACCATCGGGCTGGCCAGTTGGCTGGCGTTCCTGGAATGGCGCTGGCTGCGCACCCGCGACGCGCTGTGGCGCGATCTCTACGTGTTCTGGATGAAGATCTTCGCCGTCTCGTTCGGGATGGGCGTGGTCTCGGGCATCGTGATGAGCTTCCAATTCGGCACGAATTGGTCGGTGCTGAGCGAAAAAGCCGGCAACGTCATCGGCCCCTTGCTCAGCTACGAAGTGCTGACCGCGTTCTTCATGGAAGCGACGTTCCTGGGCGTGATGCTGTTCGGCATGAAACGCGTGTCGGAGCGGCTGCATTTCTTCGCGACCTGCATGGTGGCGCTGGGCACGCTGATTTCGACGTTCTGGATCACGTCCGCGAACAGTTGGATGCAGACGCCGGCCGGTTACGAAATCGTCGACGGCGACGCTTCTTATTGGAGCTTCCATGCGAGCGATTGGTGGGCGGTGATCTTCAACCCCTCGTTTCCGTATCGCCTCACCCACATGGTGCTGGCGGCGTTCCTCACCACCTGTTTCGTCATCGGCGGCGTGAGCGCGACGTATCTGCTGCGCGGCCGGCACATCGAAGCGGCGACGCGGATGCTGAAACTGTCGGTGGCGTTCGGTGCGATCGTGGTGCCGCTGCAGATCTTCGCCGGCGATCTGCACGGTCTGAATACGCTGGAGCATCAGCCGATGAAGGTCGCGGCGATGGAAGGGCATTGGCGCGAGGGCGCACCCGGCGAAGGCGTGCCCTTGGTGGCGTTCGCGATTCCGAATCAGGCGGAAGAGCGCAACGACTACGCGGTCGAAATTCCGCGCCTCGCCAGCCTGATCCTCACGCACAGTCTCGACGGCACCATTCCGCCGTTGACGTCCGTGCCTGCCGACGAACGCCCGCCGGTGGCGCCGGTGTTTTTCGCGTTCCGGATCATGGTCGGGATCGGTCTGGCGATGTTGGTGCTGGTCCTGCTGTCGGCCTGGCAGTGGAAACGCGGGCGTTTGTTCGATCCGACGCGTGCGCGCTGGGTGCTGCGCGGTTGGCGCACGATGACGCTCTCGGGCTTCGTCGCGATCCTCGCCGGTTGGTACGTCACCGAAATCGGTCGACAGCCCTACACCGTCTACGGCCTGCTGCGCACGGCCGACTCCAACAGCGCGGTGTCCGGCGAAAGCGTGGCGTTCTCGCTGGCCGTGTTCGCGCTGGTATACCTCTGCGTGTTCGGCGCGGGCATCTGGTATCTGCTGAAACTGGTGCGCAAGGGCCCGCAGCCGCACGAAACGCCGCCGGAGACCGACGACGGCGAGAAAACCCCGGCGCGACCGCTGTCGCTGCCGGACGAAACACTCGATGGGCCGGCCACGCCAGCCCCTGCCGGTGCGCACGACACGACGCCCGCGGGAGGTGCGGCATGAGCCTGCCTCCCACCGAAATCTGGCTACCCGTCGCGTGGTACGCGGTGATCGCGTTCGGGGTGATGATGTACGTGCTGCTGGACGGCTTCGTGCTCGGCCTCGGCATTCTCGCGCCGTTCGCCGAGGACGAGGATCAGCTCGATCACATGATGAACACCGCCGCGCCGATCTGGGACGGCAACGAAACGTGGTTGGTCCTGGGCGGCGCGGGGTTGCTCGCGGCGTTTCCGAAGGTCTACGCGCTGGTGCTGTCGGCGCTGTATCTGCCAGTGCTGCTGATGCTGATCGCGCTGGTCTTCCGCGGCGTGGCGTTCGAGTTCCGCTTCAAGGCGAAGACGCTGCGTCGCGCGTGGGGCGTCGCGTTCTGGCTGGGCTCGGTATTCGCGGCGTTCGCGCAGGGCGTGATTCTCGGCGCGATCGTCGAGGGCATGCCGCTGCAGGAAGGCAAGTACGTCGGCGGAGCGTTCGGTTGGTTCAGTCCGTTCTCGATGCTCACCGGCTTGTCGGTGATGTCCGGCTACGCGCTGCTGGGCGCGACGTGGTTGATCCTCAAGACCGACGGCGGCACGCAGCGCGTCGCCAGAACCCTGGCGCGGCCGCTGACGCTGAACGTCTTCGGCTTCATCGGCCTGGTCAGCGCGTGGTTGCCGTTTCTCGACAGCCGCATCATGGCGCGCTGGTTCGAGGGCGACCGTTTCCTGTGGTTGTTCCCGGTGCCGCTGTTGGTGTTGGCCGTCACCTGGGCGCTGTGGCGCGCCGTGCCGCGCGGCGACCGCGAAGCGCGTCCCTTCGTATTGAGTCTGTGTCTGTTTCTGCTCGGCTTCGTCGGCCTGCTGCTGGGCATGTGGCCGAACATCGTGCCGCCGTCGATGACGATCTGGGACGCCGCCGCGCCGCCGGAAACGCAGGGCTTCGCGCTCGCCGGCCTGGTCGTGCTATTGCCGGCGATTCTGGGCTACACGTGGTGGTCGTACTCGGTGTTCAAGGGCAAGGTCGCTGCGGATGCCGGGTATCACTGAGGCTTGGCCGCAGCCGTCGGGCGAACGGCCGATCGCCCGTTTTCTCGTATACGACATTCGACCGTCATCCCGGCGAAAGCCGGTATCCCGCTTGGGAACATAGGACGAAAAGCGGGATTCCGGCGTTCGCCGCAATGACGATATCGAGTCGATCCGTCGCGTTAGCGCGTTTGAGATGGGTTTTAGGGCCTGCTTGACGCTATTCGGCGAGCGTGCGCCGAATGCGTTAACAGGCCTCAATCGCCGAGCTGACGGTTGTGGACATTCGACCACAGCAGCAACGAAATCGCCGCGCCGCACAGGCACAGGAACATGTCCCACTGCGTGTCCCACTGATCGCCCTGCGTGGCCAGGAAGGCGTCGGCATCGGCGCCGTAGATCAGCGCCGACCACCATTCGATCAGCTCGAAGAACGCGCTGAAGCTCAAGCATGCGGCCAGCACCAGGTAGACCAGCCAACCGCCGCGCTTGAGCGGCGTGCATCGCAACAGCAGTTCGCGCGCCAGAATCGCCGGCGTGAAGCCTTGCATGATGTGACCGACGCGGTCCCACGGGTTGCGTTCGAAGCCCAGCGTATCCCGCAACCAGAACCCCAGCGGCGTTTCGGCGTAGGTGTAGGCCCCGCCGTAGATCAGCACCAGCGCATGCGCCAACAGCAGCCAGCACAACAGGCGCGTGAGCGGGAAGCGTGTCCACTTCCACACGATCAGCGGCACCGCGATCATCACCCACACCGTTTCCAGGAACCAGGTGAGGCGGTCTTTCGGCGCGATGCCGGACAGGGCCAGCGCCAACAGCGCGAACGCGAGCAGGGCTTTGCGCTCGAACGGGCCCGGCGGCGTGGCGATGGACGGAATCGACATTCGGAATCCCCGCGTTCGTAACGACGCGCAGTATCGCGCATCGCGGGCGACCGCGCGGCGGCCGTAGCTCTCGCATCGCGATTCGGGCATGCTGGCGCCTGCATCGACCGCCGCGCTCGTATGAACCGTTCTGTCGCCCGCCCCGCCGCTCCGCACACGCCTTGGAAGAGCGTGCTGTCGAAGATCGCGCTTTCTCAGATCATGCCATCGAACAGCGTGCCATCGAACAGCGTGCTGTCGAAGAGCATGCCGTCGAAGACCACGCGCCCACCCGCGACCGCAATGCCGTCCGTTCGCGCCTCGCTTCGATTCGCAACGGCATTGGCGGTGTTTTGCGCACCGATGCTGCTTCTGGGCTGCGAGCGCGAAGCGCCGACGCCGACCGAACCCGCGCCCGCCGCCGCGCAACCGCCGCCGGTCGATACCTCGAAGGACATCGCCGCCGTGGACGTCGACGGCGCGCGCCGCATTCGCGCCGACGTGACGTATTTGGCCGACGATAAATTGGAGGGCCGCGAAGCCGGCACGCGCGGTTACGACCTGGCCGCCGACTATGTGGCCAAGCGCTTCCGCGAGATCGGATTGGTGCCGGCCGGCGAGAACGGCGGGTTTTTCCAGACCGTGCCGCTGTTGAAAGCCACGCGCGCGGCGGACGGCGCGCTGACCGTGAAACGCAACGGCCGCGAGATCGCGCTGCGCGCCCGCGAGCAATTTCTCCCCGGTTTGAACTACGACGCCCCCGAACACGCCTTGGAAGCGCCTGCGGTGTTTGTGGGTCAGGCCGTGCACGCGCCGGAGCTGCGGCACGACGATTTCGCCGGGCTCGATCTGACAGGCAAGATCGCGGTGGTGTTCCCCGGCGCGCCCGCGCGTTTCGATCACGACCGACGCGCGTTCTACAGCTCCACCCGCGAGAAGTTGAGGGCGCTGGTCGAACGCGGCGCGATCGGCGCGGTGATCGTGAACACCCCCGAAGACGAAGCCGATGCGCCGTGGGCGCACAGCGCGGCGCAGTGGGACAAAGCCGGCATGCGCCTGCGCGACGCCGAGGGCCGAGGCGTCGGCACGTTTCCCGAACTGCGCGCGACCGCCACGGTCAGCGCGGCGGCGGCGGATTTGATCTTCGCCGACGGCGCGCGCACCGCCGCCGAGCTGTTCGCCGCGGCGCGCGAAGGCAAGCTCAAAGGCTTCGCTTTGCCCGGGACGTTGGCGCTGAGCGGCCGCACCCGCATCGAACCGGTCATGTCGCGCAACGTGGTCGCCGCGCTGCCCGGTGGCGACGCCGCGCTGTCGAAGGAGTACGTGGCGTATTCGGCGCATTTGGATCATTTGGGCATCGGCGCGCCGGTGGACGGCGACGCGATCTACAACGGCGCGCTCGACAACGCGCTGGGCGTCGCGATCCTGCTGGAAGCCGCCACTCAATTGCGCGCGCAGGCCGACGCGCAGGACGGCCCGCCCAAGCGTTCGATGCTGTTCGTGGCGGTCACCGCCGAAGAGAAGGGCCTGCTCGGCGCGGAATGGTTCGCGACCCATCCCACCGTGCCCGCCGACGGCATCGTCGCGAATCTCAATGTGGACATGCCGGTGTTGTTGGCGCCGAGCAAGGACACCGTGCCGATCGGCGTGGAGCATTCCAGCCTGAAAGCCACGCTGGACGCGGCTGCGCAGGACATCGGCATCGCGCTGTCGCCCGACCCGTTCCCGGAAGAAGCCATTTTCGTGCGCAGCGATCAATACGCCTTCATTCGCGCGGGCGTGCCGGCGGTGTATCTGACCGGCGGCATGGTCTCGGCCGACGGTCAACGCGACCCCAAACTGGCGCTGCGCAAATTCCTGCGCGATCACTATCATCGCCCCAGCGACGACGCGAACTTGCCGATCGCGTACGGCGACGCCTCGCGCTTGGCGCGCTTGAACGCGCGCATCGGCCGTTTGGTCGGCGACGCCGCGCAGCGGCCGGCGTGGAATCCGGGCGATTTCTTCGGCGAACGTTTCGGGAAATAAGCGGATGCGCATCAATCCACGCTCTTCGCTTTCGCAGCGCGCCGAGCGCTGGCTGCATCCGGCCTTTCTGTGCGCGCTGGCGCTGTTGATCGCCAACGATGCGTGGTTCAAAGCGCTGTTCCACAACGCGCTGACCGGGAAATTGTCGGACTTCGCCGGGGTGTTCGCGTTCGCGTATTTCTGGGCGACGCTGCTCGGCGGCCGAGGGGCGAGGGTCGAAGCGGCCGTCCATATCGCGGTCGGCATCGCCTTCGCGTGGTGGAAGAGCGCGTGGTCGCAGCCGGCGATCGACGCCTGGAACGCGCTCGGCGTGTGGCCCGTGACGCGCGTGGTGGACCTGAGCGATCTGATGGCCTTAGCGGTGTTGCCGCTGTCGTGGCGGCTGGCGCGCGCGCCGCGCGTCCGTGATCGCGACGCGATGCGCGGCGAAGCGATGGCCGGGCCGACCGCGGCCGCGAAATGGGCGGTGGCGGCCGTCGCCGTGGGCGCGTTCACCGCGACCAGCAAGGCGCCGAGTTTTCTCGCGATCGAGGCCGATTACCTGACGGCGTATTCGGCGGAACGCATTCGCGAGATTCTGCGCAAAGAGGACGACGGGATGGTCGCGTACGGCGAACGGATGCGCATCGATATCGCGATCGAAGACTGCGATGGCGCGAACGCCAGCGTCAGCGCGCACGTCTACGGCGCGCAGACTTTGCTGCGGCTGCACAGCGCCGACGGCAAATGCGACGAGGATTTCGATCGCGATGCGGTGTTGGCGGCGGTGGACGCCAAGCTCGCCGCGACGTTCGCCGCGCATCGCGTGAAGGCGGGCGTGGGCCGCGTCGGCGAGGCGATCGAATTGGCCGATGCGGTCGCGATGCAATGCCCGAACGACGCGGCGCGAAGCGCCAAGCCCGTCGGCGAACGCAATAGCGACGGCTCCGAGCCGACCTATCCGCCGAAAACGCGTCGTCGGGCGCCCGCGGTCGAGCCGCCGAACGCGTCATCGAGCGCGGCGCCTGCGCAAGCGCCCGCGAGCGCAGGCGCGCCCGCGACTAACGCGTCAGCGGAATCCCCCGAAACGCCTTCACCGTCCGCAGCACGAAACTCGAATTGACGTCGGCGACGCCGGCTTGGTTGAGCAGCCGGTCCAGCAGAAAGCGCGAAAAATGGTCGAGGTCGCGCACCACGACCTGCAGCAGGTAGTCCATATCGCCGGTCAGCGCGTGGCAGGCGACGACTTCGTCCCAGGCGTCGACCAAGGCCGCGAACGCCGCGATCGAGGCGGCGTCGTGCTGGCGCAACTGGACGCGGACGAAGGCCTGCAGCCCCAACCCGAGGCGCTCTGGGTCGACCTCGGCGCGATAGCCGGCGATGGTCCCGTCGCGCTCCAGGCGCTGCACCCGGCGCAGGCAGGCCGAGGGCGACAGATGCACGCGTTCGGCCAGCTCGGCGTTGGTCAGCCGACCGGAGCGCTGCAGTTCGGCGAGAAGCTGCAGATCGATGCGGTCGAGCGCGGAGGCGTCTTGATCGGGCATGTATTGCGCGGAATCGGCGAATTTTGACCGAAGATTGCGTATTAAGGCGCTATGTCGGCAATAAAGCAAGCTTGTTGCGCAGGTGAGCCGATACAGTGTGCGAATCTTGCGCGAACGCGCCGCGGAGGCCGCCATGAACACCGTTCCGAACCGGGTCGAGCACCAAACGACGGACAAAGGCTACGTTCCGATCTACACCACCAACATCGTGGAGCAGCCCTGGAGCAGTTACGGCGCCGACGATCATGCGGTGTGGGCGGCGTTGTTCGACCGCCAGCAGCGCTTGCTCCCCGGCCGCGCCAGCGAGGTCTTCGTTCGCAATCAGCGCGCGATGGGCATGAGCCCGACCCAAATTCCGAAATTCGACGATCTCAACCGCGTCCTGCGGGGCGCCACCGGGTGGGAAATCATTGGCGTCGAGGGCCTGCTGCCCGAGCTCGACTTCTTCGACCACTTGGCCAATCGTCGTTTCCCGGTGACGTGGTGGATCCGTCGACCGGACCAGATGGATTACTTGGCCGAGCCGGATTTGTTCCACGACTTGTTCGGCCATGTGCCGCTGTTGATGGAGCCGGTGTTCGCCGACTACATGCAGGCCTACGGCCGCGGCGGCGTGAAGGCCCACGCGGTAGGCCCGGACGCGCTGGTCAATCTGACCCGGCTGTATTGGTACACGGTCGAATTCGGCCTGATCCGCGAAGCCGAGGGCCTGCGCATCTACGGCGCCGGCATCCTCAGCTCCAAGGGCGAGAGCATCCATTGCCTGGACAGCGCCGCGCCGAATCGCATCGGGTTCGATTTGGAGCGGATCATGCGCACCCGCTACCGCATCGACAGCTACCAGAAAACCTATTTCGTCATCGACAGCTACGAGCAGTTGATGAACGCAACGCACCCGGATTTCACCCCGATCTACGCGCGCTTGGCGGCGCAGGGCGCGATTCCCGCCGGCGAGGTGCTGGAGACCGATGCGGTGTTCAATCGCGGCACCCGCGAAGGCTGGTCGGACGACGGCGACGTGTGACCTGGACGACGCGCGACCCCACCCGCGCGGACGTTCACGCCATCCATTCGAGGCCCGCGCATGCGGGCCTCGCGCGTTTCTACGACGAAGGTCGTATGCCGTCGCGGCCGCGCGAACGGCTTCGGGCTCGGCCCGCTCCCCCGACTTGATCCCGATCAAGATGCGAGTGAACGCCCGTTCATAGACTGCCCGCGCAAACCGGAGGATCGTCCATGCGCGCGGGTGACACTTACAACGACAAAGTCGTACTGCAGTTCTCGGTCATGACCGTGATCTGGGGCATCGTCGGCATGCTGGTGGGGGTGTTGATCGCCGCCCAACTGTATTGGCCGGCGCTGAATTTCGATCTGCCTTGGTTGTCGTACGGCCGCCTGCGGCCGCTGCACACCAATGCGGTGATCTTCGCGTTCGGCGGTAGCGCCCTGTTCGCGACCAGCTTGTACGCGGTCCAGCGGACCTGCCACGTCCGGCTGCTGTCGGACAAGTTGGCGGCCTTCGTGTTCTGGGGCTGGCAGCTCGTGATCCTGCTCGCCGCGATCACCTTGCCGCTGGGGCTGACCCAGGGCAAGGAATACGCCGAGTTGATCTGGCCGATCGACATCCTGATCGCCGTAGTGTGGGTGGCCTACGCGGTGCTGTTCTTCGGCACCATCGCCATCCGCCGGGTCAAGCACATCTATGTGGCCAACTGGTTCTACGGCGCGTTCATCATCGCCGTGGCGCTGTTGCACATCGTCAACAGCTTGGCGATTCCGGTCACGCCGCTCAATTCCTTCCCGGTCTACAGCGGCGCCGTCGACGCGATGGTGCAGTGGTGGTACGGCCATAACGCGGTGGGCTTCTTCCTGACCGCCGGCTTCCTCGGGATGATGTACTACTTCGTGCCCAAGCAAGCCGGCCGCCCGGTGTACTCGTATCGCTTGTCGATCGTGCACTTCTGGGCGCTGATCGCCATCTACATGTGGGCCGGTCCGCACCATCTGCAGTACACGGCGCTGCCCGATTGGGCGCAGAGCCTGGGCATGGTGTTCTCGCTGGTGCTGCTGGCCCCGAGCTGGGGCGGCGCGATCAACGGCGTGATGACCCTCTCGGGCGTGTGGCACAAGCTGCGCACCGACCCGATCCTCAAGTTCCTCATCGTCTCGCTCTCGTTCTACATGATGAGCACGTTCGAGGGGCCGATGATGTCGATCAAGACGGTCAACTCGCTGTCGCATTACACCGACTGGACCATCGGCCACGTGCATTCCGGCGCGCTGGGCTGGGTGGCGATGATCTCGATCGGCGCGATCTACGTCTTGCTGCCGCGCTTGGTCGGCGTGAAGGAAATGTGGTCGGTGAAGTTGATCGACACGCACTTCTGGGTGCACACCATCGGCGTCGTCTTCTACATCGCCTCGATGTGGATCGCCGGCGTGATGCAGGGCCTGATGTGGCGCGCCACCAACGCCGACGGCACGCTGACCTACAGCTTCGTCGAATCGCTGGCGGCGACGTATCCCTATTACCTCGGCCGTCTGATCGGCGGCGCGTTGGTGCTGTCGGGCATGGTGCTGATGGCGGTGAACATGGTGCGCACGCTGCAGAGCGCCAAGGCCCCGGCCGCAAATCCGGTGCTGGCGCCCGACGCCGCGGAGGCCCGCGCATGAGCCGTCGTCGTCCGCAGTCCCTCGTCGACCGTCGTCACCCCTTCGCAGAGCGCACGCCATGAGCCACGCCCACGAGAAGATCGAAAAAAACGTCAGCCTGATGGCGATCCTGATCGCCGTCGCGGTGTCCTTCGGCGGTATGGCGCAGATCATCCCGCTGATGTTCCAAGCCGAAGCCATCCAACCGTTGCCGGGCGTGAAGCCGTATCCCGCGCTCGAGTTGGCCGGCCGCGAGGTCTACATCCGCGAAGGTTGCTACAACTGCCATTCGCAGATGGTGCGCACGCTGCGCTTCGAGACCGAACGCTACGGCCACTACTCGCTGGCCGGCGAATCGGTGTACGACCGCCCGTTCCAATGGGGCAGCAAGCGCACCGGTCCGGATTTGGCGCGCCTCGGCGGCCGCTACTCCGACGATTGGCACCGCGTGCATCTGAATAATCCGCGCGATGTGGTGCCGGAATCGAACATGCCCGGTTTTCCGTGGCTGGCCGACAACAAAGTCGACGGCGCCTTCGTGAAGAAGAAGATGCAGGCGCTGAAAGGCTTCGGCGACCCCTACACCCAAGCCGACATCGACGGCGCGGTGGAGGCGGTGAGCGACAAGACCGAACTCGACGCCCTGGTCGCCTATCTGCAGGGCTTGGGCAAACACGCACCGAGGGGGGGCTGAGTCATGTTCTCGGGCATCGTGACCGCAGTGTTACTGGTGTTGTTTTTGATCGGCACCGTCTGGGCGTACAGCCCGCGGCGCAAACGCGATTTCGAAAGTGCGGCGCAACTGCCGCTGGACGACGACAACCGCGCGGACGACGCGCAGGAGACCGGCCGATGAGCGCTTCCGTTCTCACCACCGCAGCCGCCGCGGCGGGCACGGGCACCGTGTCCCCGGGCTGGTCGTGGTTCATCATCGCGTTGATCGTCCTGAATCTCGGCGGTTGTCTGTGGCTGATCTGGTGGACCGGGCGTCGCCGTCCGGGCGACCCGGCCGCGACCGACACCAGCCATGTCTGGGACGGCGATCTGACCGAGTACAACAAGCCGATGCCGCGCTGGTGGATCAACTTGTTCTACCTGACCATCGTCTTCACCGTCGGCTATCTGGTGTGGTACCCGGGCTTCGGCGCCTTCGCCGGCACCGACAAGTGGACCTCCGCGCGCGAGCACGACGAGGAAAAAGCGAAGCAAGACAAGAAGCTGGAAGTCGCGTTCGCGCCGTACGCCGGCAAAGCCGTCGACGTCATCGCGCAGGACGAGCGCGCGGTCAAGTTGGGTCGCGCGATCTTCGCCAACAACTGCGCCACCTGCCACGGCTCGTCGGCGAAAGGCGCGATCGGCTATCCGAACCTCACCGATAAAATTTGGCTGTGGGGCGGCGCGCCGGATCAGATCCTCGAGACCGTGCTCAACGGCCGTCAAGCCGCGATGCCGGCGTGGCAGGATGCGTTGGGCGGCCCGCAGGGCGTGACCGAAGTGGCGGTGTATCTGCAATCGCTACGCGGCGAGCGCGTCGACGCCGGCCTCGCCCGCGCGGGCGAACTGAAATACGCCGGCATCTGCGTGAGCTGCCACGGCCCCGACGGCAAAGGCAATCAAGCGCTCGGCGCGCCCGACTTGACCGACGACTACTGGTTGTACGGCGACAGCACGGCCGCGATCGAACAAAGCATCGCGAAGGGCCGCAACGGCGCGATGCCGGCGCACCTGCCGATCATCGGCGAGACGCGCGCGCGCTTGGTCGCCGCCTATGTGTGGTCGTTGACGCACAAGCCGGGCGAACTGGCGCAAGTCGAAGCGCCCGCGTCGGACGCCGTCGCCGAAACGGCTGCGACGGATGCCGCCGCGACGGATGCGGCGACGACCGACGCGACCGCCGCCGAAGCGACCGACGCCGCTGCGCAACCGGAGGCCGCGGCCGAAACGAAGTGACGCTAGACTTCGCGTCGCTTCCCCCGCCGCCATCCCACCGGGATTCACGATGACCACCGAACACGCGCCGCAGCCTTTCGACCATCCTCCGCGCACGATGGCGCAACGGCTCGGCGCGATTCTTTGGCCCAGTTTCTTCGCCGCCGGCGTGGCCACGATGGTGTTCTTCGCCTTCGTCGACCCGCTGGCGCTGCGCGAGATGACTTTCCCCGAATTGGACTTCGGCCGCGAGGCCGGCTACGCCGTCGGGTTCTTCGCCTTCTGGTGCGCGACTGCGTCTTCGAGTCTGTTCACCTGGATTCTGTTACGCCCGGCCAGCCGCTTCAATCGTGCGCTGAAAGGCGATTGATCGGCTCCGAACGATGAAAAAAACCGAAATCCCCCTGAAGTTGCGCGACGACGCCGACGGTTCGATGTACGTCAGCGAGAAGAAGATCCATCCGCGCGACGTGGATGGGCGGTTTCAACGTTTGCGCGGCATCGCGGTGTGGGTGCTGCTCGGCATGTTCTACGTCTTCCCCTGGTTGAATTGGGAAGGCCGCCAGTCGGTGCTGTTCGATCTGCCGGCGCGCAAGTTCTACGTCTTTTGGCTGAATTTCTGGCCGCAGGATTTCGTGTTCCTGGCGATGCTACTGATCATCGCCGGTCTGTCGCTGTTCTTCTTCACCGCGCTCGCCGGCCGCCTGTGGTGCGGTTACGCCTGCCCGCAGACGGTGTGGACCGAAGTCTTCATCTGGATCGAACAGCGCTGCGAAGGCGACCGCAACAAGCGCATCAAATTCGACAGTTCGCCGTGGACGGCCGAAAAAATCAGGCGTCGCGGCAGCAAGCACGTGCTGTGGTTGGTATTCGCGCTGTGGACGGGGTTTACGTTCGTCGGTTTCTTCACGCCCATCCGCACCTTGGCCGCCGAAGCGGTGAGCGGGTGGAGCGGCTGGGAAACGTTCTGGATCTTGTTCTATTCGCTGGCCACCTGGGGCAACGCCGGCGTGCTGCGCGAGCAAGTGTGCAAATACATGTGCCCGTACGCGCGCTTCCAGAGCGCGATGTTCGACCGCAACACCCTGATCATCGCCTACGACCCGATGCGCGGCGAGCCGCGCGGCGCGCGCAAGAAAGGTCTGGCCAGCGTCCTCGAACGCGCGCGCGGCCTGCTGGAGAAAACCGTCGCGTACGACTACGTCTTCCGCGCCGCGCATCACCACACCGCCGCCGACAATCTGATTTCCGCGCGCGGCAACACCTCCATTCTCGACCAGAAGCTCGAAGCTGAACCGCTGCCGAAATTCGCGCCGGACGAACTCGGCGATTGCATCGACTGCACCATCTGCGTGCAGGTGTGCCCGACCGGCATCGATATCCGCAATGGCCTGCAGTACGAGTGCATCGCCTGCGGCGCGTGCATCGACGCCTGCGATCAAGTGATGGATAAGATGGGGTATCCGCACGGCCTGATCCGCTACTCCACGCAGAACGCCATCGACGGCAAGCCCACGCGCGTGCTGCGCCCGCGCATCTTCGTCTACGGCACGCTGTTGCTGGCTCTGTTGATCGGCTGGGGCTGGGGCGTGACCCATCGCAATCCGCTGATCGCCGACGTGCTGCGCGATCGCAACGCGCTGTACCGCACCGCCGCCGACGGCCGTACCGAAAACGACTACACGCTGAAGCTGGCGAACAAGACCCAGAAGCCGCAGAGCTACACCATCACCTTGGTGGCCGCCGACGGCATCGCGCTGCGCCAAGAGAAAGTCGTCGCGAAAGCCGCCGCCGAAGAGGTGTTGAGCATTCCGCTGACGGTCAGCGCGCCGGCCAGCGTGCAGGGCAAGAAGCCGATGCGTATCGTGGTCGAGACCGCCGACGGCGAACTGCGTCGCGAAGTGGAGAGCAACTTCTTCGCGCCGGTGCCTTAACCGGCCCTCCGAATCCGATCGTTCGGGGCGTTTCGGGGCCGCGCGCTCGGTATCGCCGGCGCGCGACGCATCGACATCGCGGACATCGCCGATGCCCGTTCATGAACGTCCGGCGCGCTCTCGCCGTTTTCGCCCGCCCTGCTGACCTGCATCAACAGCCGTCCCGCCGCGTTCCGGCAACGTGGCGCTCATGGACGGCGGGCCGCGATCGCAGATCGCATCGAAGATCGACGCGGACGCATCGAGGCACGACGGCCGTCGACGCTGTCGGATCGCCGCGGCCCGCGTTACCTTACGTTTCCCTCCGCCGCCACGACGCACGAGAGCCGACGCAGTGAAGACCGACGACCCTGCCACCGACGCCCCTCGCGGCGGCGCGCTCCGCAACCCGATGGTGTGGCTGATCGTCGGCTTGCCCGCGTTGGTGATCGTGGCCGCATTCGTCACCTTGGCGATCGCGATCCGCTCCGGCGGCAGCGATGCGCTGCCCGACGACGTGAAGCGCACCGCGCAGATCCAAACCACCGATCTCGGCCCCGACGCCTTCGCCGCCGCGGAAAAGCTGTCGGCGGTGATCCGCATCGAAGAGCGCGCCATCGACATCCTGCCCGCGAGCGGCGAGCTGCTGAAGACCGACGACGTGCGCAAGCGTCCGGTGCGGCTGTCGCTGCAGCATCCGACCCGCGCCGCGGACGATCGCGAACTGGAGCTGCGGCCCGTCGCCCACGGGTGGCGCGTGGACGACACCCTCGACCTCAGCCACGACTGGCGCGTGCAGCTCGTCGGCGCCGACGCGCGCTGGCGCCTGCACGGGCGTTTGCCGAAAGCGACCCGCGCGACCTTGCTGCAACCGGCGCTGGACACGCAGACCTCGGCCGACGCTCGCGCCGCGGACGCGCCTGCGGGCGAGCCTTCTGCCGACCCCTCCGCGTCGCCGGCAGCGCCCGCAAGGCCATGACCGCCGGCGGCGCCACACTCGCGAGCACGGCGTTCGGCCAACGCGACGTGGGCGCGAACGGCGCTGCCGCCGGCCGCTGCTTTCACTGCGGCGAAGCGCTGCCGCATGCGCCGGCCATCGCGAACGTCGAGGGCGTCGAGCGCGCGTTCTGCTGCACCGGCTGCGCCGCGGCGGCGAGTTGGATCGTCGACGCCTCGCTGCAGGATTACTACCGCCTGCGCCAAAGCGAAGCCGCGAAAATCGACCCGGACGACACCGACTATCGCGCCTGGGATCGCGAAGACGTGTTGGCCGGTCATACCCGCGCGGTGGACGATGGCCGTGAGATCACCGTGCTGACCGACGGCATGCGCTGCGCGGCCTGCGCGTGGCTGATCGATCGCGCGCTGTGTCGCGACGACGGCGTGCGCGAAGTGGTGGCCAACGCCGTGACCGGGCGCATCCGCATCGTGTGGGACCCGCAGCGCACGCGGTTGTCGGCGCTGTTGTCGCGACTGGCGTCGCTGGGGTATCGCCCGGCGCTGGCGACCGGCGAATCGCGCGAAGCGCTGCGGCGTCGCGAACGTCGGCGTTGGTTGATTCGCTTGGGCGTGGCCGGCCTGGGCACGATGCAGGCGATGATGTTCGCCGAAGCGCTGTATCTGGACACCGCGCGGCAAATGCCGATTCCCACCCGCGATTTTTTCCGCTGGATCGCGTTCTTGGTCTCGACCCCGGTGGTGTTCTATTCGGGCTGGCCGTTTTTGGAAGGCGCGTGGCGCGAATTGCGCGCGCGACGTTTGGGCATGGACACGCTGGTCGCTACCTCCACGCTGTTGGCGTATTTCGCCAGCCTGATCGAAACCCTGCGCGGCGGCGTGCACGTGTGGTACGACGCCGCGGTGATGTTCGTGTTCCTGTTGCTGACCGCGCGTTTGCTGGAAGAACGCGCGCGCGGCGCCGCCAGCGCGCAGGTCGATGCGTTGGCGCGCGCGCGTCCGGCCCTGGCGGTGCGCGAGCGCGCCGACGGCCATCGCGAACACGTGCCGCTGGAAGCGCTGGCGGCGGGTGATGTGGTGCGCGTGGCCGTCGGCGATGCGGTGCCGGCCGATGGAGTATTGCTGGACGATGGCATGCTGCTGGACGATGCGATGTCGCTCGATGCCCGCATCGCGACGCCGCGCGACGACGATGCGCAGGCACCGCTCGCCGCGTTCGACGAATCGCTGCTCACCGGCGAATCGCGCGCGGTCGGCAAACGCGCGGGCGATGCGGTGTTCGCCGGCAGCGTGTGCCGCGAACGTCCGGCGCGGCTGCGCGTGCAGCGCACCGGCGAGGACACGCGGTTGTCGCAGCTCACGCGCTTGGTCGAACGCGCGCAGGCGCAGCGCCCGCCCTTGGCGCAGCGCGCGGATCGCATCGCCGCGTGGTTCGTCACCGGCTTGGCCTTGATCGCGCTCGCGGTCTACGCGTGGTGGCGCATGCACGAACCGGCGCGCGCGTTCGAAGTGGCGCTAGCGGTGTTGGTGGTGAGCTGCCCGTGCGCGCTGTCGCTGGCGGTGCCCACCGCGCTCACCGCGGTGCATGGCGCGTTGGCGAAACTCGGCGTGCTGGCGCTGCGCCCGGAAGCGCTGCAGGCCTTGGCGCGCGCGAACCGCATCGTGTTCGATAAAACCGGCACGCTCACCGACCGTCGCCCGCGCATCGCGGGAATCGACGTTTTCGAAGATCGCTTCGGCGGCCGCGACGCCAACGACGCGCTCGCGATCGCCGTGGCGCTGGAACACGACAGCGGCCATCCGCTCGCGGCGGCCTTCGTTGCGGCGGCGACGGACGCGCGCGCGCCGCGCATCGATGACGTCGCCGATGTGCGCAGCGAACCGGGATTCGGCATCGCCGGCCGCGTCGCGGGCGTCGCCTATCGCTTGGGCCGCGCGCAGTGGGCCGCCGCGGACGACGCGCGCGCGTGCGACGACGATGCTTTATGGCTCGGCGACGGTCGTCATGCCCTCGCGCGTTTCGCGCTGGACGAAACGCTGCGCGCCGACGCCGCGGCCACGGTCGGCGATCTGCGCGGCTTGGGGCTGGATGTGGAGATCTGCAGTGGCGATGCGCAGGCGCGCGTCGCGCGCTTGGCCGACACCGTGGGCGTGCGCGAGGACGCGGTGCGCGCGCGGCAAACGCCCGAAGACAAGCTCGCGCACGTGCATGCGCGCCAAGCCGCGGGCGACGTGGTGGCGATGGTCGGCGACGGGTTGAACGACGCGCCGGTGTTGGCCGGCGCCGACGTATCGCTGGCGTTAGCGGACGGCGCAGCGTTGGCGCAGCGCGCGGCGGATTTCGTGATCGTCGGCGATGCGCTCGGTCGCATTCCGCAGGCGGTCGCGCTGGCGCGGCGCAGCGAACGCATCGTGCGCGAAAATCTGGCATGGGCGGTGGGCTACAACCTGCTCGCGTTGCCCTTGGCCGCGGCCGGCGTGGTCACGCCGTGGATGGCCGCGGTGGGTATGGCGCTGTCGTCGCTGCTGGTGACCTTGAACGCGCTGCGGCTCGGTCGCATTCCCGCTGCGCCTTCGCGTGCGACCAGCGCGCGGCGCGATGCATCGGAGATCGCTTCGTGAACATTCTTCTCGCGCTGGTGCCGATCAGCCTGATCCTGCTGGGTCTGGCGATCTACGCCTTCGTCTGGGCGGTGCGCAACGGCCAGTACGACGATTTGGACACGCCTGCGCTGGACATCCTGGTGGACCGTCCGCCCGAGGCGCGCCCGGAGAGCGAACGCGCGGCGGCGTCCGAGACGAGCGCCGACGAGGCCTCCGCAGGCGCCGCATCGACCGACGACGACGATCGCCATGCTTGATTGGTTGGTGCTGGGCGGCGCGCTGTTGAGCGGCCTGTTGGGCGGTGTGCACTGCGCCGCGATGTGCGGCGGCATCGCCACCACGGTGTTGGGCGGCGCGGTGGATCGGAATCTGTCGCGGACCGCTTCGTGGCTGCGCGCGCTTCAGCCGAATCTCGGCCGCGTGCTGGGTTACGCCATCGCCGGGGCCGTCGCTGGCGGTATCGGCCACGGGTTGGTGGCGCTGGTGCAGCGGCCGATGTTCTCGCTGGCGCTGCGCGTGGGCGTGGGCGCGGTGCTGATCTTGATCGCGATTCGCTTGCTCGACCCCAGCGGTCGCTTCAACCCGCTGGCGCGGCCGGCGCAGGCGTTGTGGCAGCGGCTGCGTCCGCTGCAGGGCCTGCTGCTGCCGGCGGACACGGCCTGGAAGCGGATCGGTCTGGGCCTGCTTTGGGGCTGGCTGCCCTGCGGGCTCAGCGCCACCATGCTCAGCGCGGCGTGGCTGCAGGCCAGCGCGGTGAACGGCGCGCTGACGATGACCGCTTTCGGCCTGGGCACGTGGCTGGTGATGGTGCCGTTGACGTGGTCCGGCGCGCGGATCGGGCAGCGCCTGCAGCGCGGCGGCTTTCGCGCGGCGGCCGGCGCGCTGTTGCTGGCCGCCGGGCTGTTGACCATCGCCGCGCCGTGGTTGATGCGCGCCCCGGCCCTGCACGATGCGTTGTCGGCCCTGGGCTGCAAGCCGCTGCCGATGTGAGCCGCGGCGAGCCGCCGCTTTCGGCCTGGTGCGCGGGCCGCCGAAAACGCGCGCTGGGCGCGTTTTTCAACAACCTCGTCGTGCCCCTATAATAGACGGCTGTGCGGCCGAGCCAGGCCGCGTCCCCGTCCCTCAGGTGAGTCGTGCGCAACTACGATCTGGACTTCCTCAAGCGCTTTTCGATGGTCATCGTCTTTTTGATGGTGGTCACTCTGGGCCTGATCCTGTTCGCCCTCTACCTGCATAGCGGGTTTCCGCACGCCCCGAACCCGATCGAAGCCAAGCGCATCGAAGCGCGCATCGCGCCGGTGGGCGACGTGTTCGCCGGCAAGAGCGGCGAAGCGGCGAAGGCCGCGGCGGACGAAGCGGCGAAGGCCGCGCTCACCGCCAACGTGCCCTACGGCGGCCGCACCGACGGTCTCGAAATCTTCAACGGCTTGTGCGCCGGCTGCCATAAGGGCGGCGTGGGCGGCGCGCCGATGTTGAACGCCGCCGGCATGGGCGCGCGCGCGGCCAAGGGCAAAGACACGTTGTACAAACACGCGATCGAAGGCTTCCAAGGCGGCGCGGGCGTGATGCCGGCCAAGGGCGGCAACCCGGCGTTGACGGACGATCAGATCAAGGCGGCGGTCGATTACATGGTGGATAACAGCTAATCGCCGATAACCGCTAATAGCCGTTATCCGCTAATCGCCGATAACCGCTACGAGTCGACAACCGCTACGAGTCGACAACCGCTACGAGTCGACAACCGCTAACCCGTATTTCGACGCAAATCGCTTTTCTCGCAACGCCGCCTCCGGGCGGCGTTGCGCTATCCGACACGAGGTTTCGCCGATGGCTCGTTCGCGCACCGTCCGTTCCGTTCGCATCGCGTTCGCGCTGTCGCTGGCGACCGCCGTCCTCGTCACCGCTATCGGCTTCGATCTCGCCGCGCAGGACGACCGCGCCGCCGCGCTCGCCATCGGCGCGGTGCAGGGCCGCGGCGACGCCAGCCCGCTGCTCGGGCGCGAAGTCGTGGTCGAAGGCGTGGTCACCGCCGCGCTCGACACCGAAGGCCAGGCGACTTCGGCCGCGGACGACGACGGCTGGTTCGTGCAGGACGCCGGCGACGGCGACCCGGCCACGTCCGACGCGCTGTTCGTGATCGATGCGGGCGGCCCGCCGGTGGGCGCGCGCGTCCGCGTCCGCGGCACGGTGGTGGAAATCGACAGCGGTCGCGGCACTCGCACTGCGCTGCGGCCCGTCGCGGTGGCGCCGCTCGGCCTCACGCGTGCGCCCACACCGGTCGCGATCGCCGCGCCGCCCGTCGATTGGGAGCGCTACGAGAACATGCGCGTGCGCATCGCCGCGCCGCTGACCGTGCTCGGCACGCATCGCACGCGGCGCCATGGCGAAGTGTTCGCGAGTTTCGGCGGCCGCTTGTTCGTCCCGACCGAAGCCGCCGCGCCCGGCCCGCAAGCGAACGCGATCGCGGCCGAGAACGCGCGCCGTTTGCTGCGTCTGGACGATCTGCGGCCGGACGCCGGCGGCGACGCAGAATCGCCCGCGACCGTCTGGTTTCTGCCGGGCGGCGTGCCGCGCGCGGGCAGTCGGTTGTCGCGAGTCGAAGGCGTGGTCGATCAGCGCGGCGGCGGTTATCGACTGCGGTTGACCGCGATGCCGCGGCTGTCGGCCGCGTCGCGCCCGCAACCGCCGCGGGTCGGCGGCGATCTGCGCGTGGTCGCGTTCAATCTGGAAAATCTGTTCAACGGCGACGGCCGCGGCGGCGGCTTTCCGACCCCGCGCGGCGCGCGCACGGCCGAGGCTTATCGCGCGCAGCTCGCGCGGCATCTGGCGACCATCCGCGCGCTGAAGCCGGACATCCTGGCGCTGATGGAGCTGGAGAACGACGGCTACGGCCCGGACAGCAGCATCGCGACCCTGACCGACGCGATGCGCGCGGCCGGTCTGGGCGAGGATTGGCGGTTCGTCGATGCCGGCGAAGGCCCGGGGACCGACCAGATTCGGGTGGCGTTGCTGTACCGCGCCGGCCGCGTCGCCCCGGTGGGCGCCCCGGCGACGTTGACCGGCGGCCCGTTCGAATCGCATAGCCGGGTGCCGATGGCGCACACCTTTCGCGCGTTGCGCGGCGGCGCGGCCTCCGGCCCGGCGTTCACCCTCGCGGTCGCGCACTTCAAGTCCAAAGGCTGCCGCGACGCCGCCGGCCTCGACACCGACCAAGGCGACGGCCAGGGCTGCTGGAACGCGACCCGCGTCGAGAGCGCGCGCCGGGTGAACGCCTGGCTGCGGACCGACCCGACGCGATCGGGCAGCGATCTGGCGATGATCGTCGGCGATTTGAACGCCTACGGCATGGAAGACCCGCTGCGGACCCTGCTCGCCGAGGGCTGGCGCGACGCTTACGCGAGCGGCCACGGCCCGGCGCCGTACAGCTACGTCTACGACAGCCTCAGCGGGCGTCTCGACCACGCCCTGCTCAGCCCGACGCTGGCGGCGCGTTTGGCCGGCGCGGCGAAGTGGCACAGCAACGCCGACGAACCCGAGCGCGAAAACGACGCCGCCACCGGCCCCTGGCGCAGCTCCGACCACGACCCGCTGCTGCTGGGCTTCCGGCTCGGCCGCTGAACGACGCCGGTCGCGGGTCGCCGCGCCGCGTATCATCCGCGCATGTCCGTTCCGAACCCGCCCGCGCCCGCGTTTCCCACCGCCGATGCCGCGGTGCGCCTGACCGGCCCCGCGGGCGAACTGGAGCTGGCGGTGGAATACCCGGACGCCGAAACGCCGGTTCGGCCGGTGGTGGCGATCGTGTGCCACCCGCTGCCCACCGAGGGCGGCTCGATGCACAACAAAGTCGTGACCATGGCCGCGCGCAGCCTGCGCGAGCTGGGCTTGGCGACCGTGCGCTTCAACTTCCGCGGCGTGGGCGCGTCCGCGGGCACGTTCGACCACGGCGTTGGCGAGCTGGACGATCTGCGCGCCGTCGCCGCGTGGGTGCGGCAACAGCGGCCCGATGCCTCGCTGTGGCTCGGCGGCTTCAGCTTCGGCGCCTACATCGCGCTCTCGGGCGCGGCGGAATTGCGGCCGGCGGCGCTGATCGCGATCGCCCCGCCAGCGGGGCGCTGGGATTTCGCGCGCATCGCGCCCCCGGCGATGCCGTGGCTGGTGGTGCAGGGCGAGGACGACGAAATCGTCGACCCGCAGGCCGTGTACGACTGGGTCGAGGCCCAGGCGCAAACGCGCGCCGGCGCCGAACCCAATCTGGTCCGAATGCCCGAAACCTCGCATTTCTTCCACCGCAAACTGATGGACCTGCGCGGCGCGATCAAGCACTGGGCCCGCGGACGACTGCCGGACCCGCACTGACGATGCCCGACTCGACGCACGCGCCGCCTTCGGTGCGGTACGCCGAAGGCGTGGCCCGCGGCGATTGGAACGACGATCCGAACCAACATCCGGCTCTGCGCGAGTTGGATCGGCTGCACGCCGCCTTGGTCGATGCGCCGAAACCGAATTGGCTGGGGCGACTGTTCGGCAAGCCCGTGAGCCCGCCGCCGACCGGCTTGTACCTGTGGGGCGGCGTCGGTCGCGGCAAAACGTTCTTGATCGATCTGTTCTACGAAAGCCTGCCGATCCGCGAAAAACGCCGCACGCATTTCCATCGCTTCATGCGCGACGTGCATCAGCGGCTGCGCGCGCACGCGGGCGAACGCGACCCGCTGGCGAGCATCGCCCGCGAATGGCGCGAGCAGTTGCGGGTGTTGGTGTTGGACGAATTTTTCGTGGTCGATATCGGCGATGCGATGCTGCTCGGGCGGCTGCTGGAACGCCTGCTCGACGAAGGCGTGGCGCTGGTCACCAGTTCCAACGCCGCGCCGTCGGCGCTGTACCAGGACGGCCTGCAGCGCGCGCGCTTCTTGCCGGCGATCGCGCTGTTGGAACGGCACTGCCGCGTGGTCCATCTGCAGAGCCCGAACGACTACCGCTTGCGCGCGCTGACGCGTTCGCCGGTGTACCGCGCGCCGTTGGACGAGGGCAGCGAAAGCTGGCTCGATACGCGCTGGCGCGAGCTCGGCGGCGACAGCGCGGCGAGCGGCGGCGTGCATCGCGACGCGGGCATCGAGATCGAAGGCCGCCGCATCGCGGTGCGCGCGCGCGCCAAAGGCATGGTCTGGTTCGATTTCGCGGCGCTGTGCGAAGGCCCGCGCGGCACCGCCGACTACATCGAGATCGCGACCGAATTCCACACCGTACTGCTCGGCGGCGTGCCGGTGTTCGACGCGGCGCGCGACGACCCCGCGCGCCGCTTCGTGAATCTCATCGACGAACTGTACGACCGCCACGTCAACCTGGTGTGCACCGCCGACGCCGCGCCGATGGTGCTGTATCGCGGCGAGCGCCTCGCGCCCGCGTTCGAGCGCACTTCATCGCGCCTGATCGAAATGCAATCCGCGGAGTATTTGGCGCTGGCGCATCGCGGTTGAGGCCGCATCGGAGTGCGCGACCCGACCGTCGTCATCGCCGCACCGTGCCGATGCATCCGTCTCGCGCCTTCGCACCGTCCAAACGCAGCGCGCCGGGCATTCGGTGCCCGGCGCGTTGCGGTCTTGTGGAGAAACGAGGGATAACGCTCAGCGACCGCCCACGGCGCGGGCCGTTTCCTGCGCCGGCGCTTCCTGCTGCGGCGCGGCTTGCGCAGGCGCGACGTCTTGCGCTTGTCGCTGCCCGTCCTGACGGAATTGCTGCCCGCTGGGCGACTCGGCGAGATTGCGCATCGCTTCGCGCAGACGGTCCGGATCTTTCAGCGCGCTCAACATCTCGTCGAGTTGCTTATCGCCGGTATGCGAATGGCCGTGCCCGTGTTCCGCCGGCGCTTGCGGCGCCGGGGCGTCGGGCGCGGGCGCGCCCAGACGCGGCGGCGACGCGTCGATCACATTGCCCGGTAGCGTCACTTGGCCTTGGATGCCGATTTCCTTGAGATCGACCTTCACTTCCGGCGGTTTCGCGTCCTTGCCGTGCAACTGGTTCTCGATGCTGCCGATCGCGTCGATCACGTTGCCGACGTAGCTCGCGGGATAGCCGCGGCCGTCGTAGAAATACTTGCCGAACGCCTCGACGTTGTCTTTCGTCGCCTCGACCTGGAATTTGTCGTTGAAGGTGATGCCGGCTTTCGGTTCGTAGGTTTGATTCGGCGCTTTGCCTTTGACGTCGAAATAGCTCTGCACGTCTGGGCTGGCGTCGTACAGCTTGCGGTACAGCTCTTCCTGCGTGGCCGACGGATTCTCGCGTTTGACGTGCGCGGCCAGGATGTTGAAGCCGGCCATCTCGTCGCGCGCTTCGCGCTCGCGCGATTCGGTGTTGAAGGTCTTCAGCGTCTGCGTGTAATCGTGCGGCGATGGGCCGTTGGCGATGGTCAGAATGTCTTTTTCGAGCTTATCGAACGTGTTCTTGATGCCGTCGCGATTGATCGCGTGCTCGATCTCGTGGCCGGCGGTGATCCGGATCATGTTCGCCGCGGCCACGTCCTTGTCGGCGATCTTCAGATAATCCAGCGGCAACTCCATGGTCTTGTCGTCGGCGCGATACACGCCGACCGCGCCGTCGCGCTTGTTCTGCGCGCTGAGCGGTTCGATCTTCTCCAAGTTGCCCTTGTCGATCGCGTCGATCAGCCGTTGCTTCAGCTCCGGCGTGTTGTCGAGCAGCGCGCGCAGGTTCTTGCCTTCGGTCGCGTGGGACTTCTCGAAGTCCGTCAGCATCGCGTCCAGTTTCTTTTCGCTTTCCGTGGGCATGGTCGTCCCCTTACGCGTAGGCGCTGATGATGAGTTTGGAGATGCACGCCTTGCCCTTGGCCGGGTCGGCGTTGCCGTGGGTGTACGCCGTCACACCGACGTCGCCGCGGGTGAAGTACCACGCGTCGATGCCGCGACGGCCCTGCATCGGTTTGAAGTCGAAGCCCGCCGCGGTCAGCGCGGCGCGGTAATCCTGAAAATCGAGCCCGCAGATTTCGGCCGGGTCGCCGTTGCCGCCGTCGGTTTGATCGTCGAAGGAAAAGCGCAGGCTGGTGGGCGCTTCGCCCTGCTTCTGCGGCGTGGACACGAGGTTGTACATCCAGTCCTCGCTCAGCGAGCCGCCGAAGCCGTAGAGGTGCGGATCGCTGGCGTTGCGCTCGACCTCGAGGCCGGTCTGTTGCGCGATGTGTTCGGGCGCGAGATCGCGCGCGCTGCGGATGCTGTCGATCAACTTCAGCACGCGGCGGCCGATCTCCTCAGCGGTGATGGGCGTGGCGACGGCGGTCATGGAAGACTCCTGTGCGGCGGTGGCGGTGGAAGCGGTGTCGGGGGAGGTCGCGGCGGGCGCGGTGCGGCAACCGCCGAGCGCGGCTGCGCTGGCGAGCATGCAGGCCAGCATCGCGGCGCGGAAGGCGCGGGCGGCGCGGGCGGCGCTCGGCGCGGGCGAATTCGGACGCGAACGATCATGGGCGCCCGCGACCCGAGCGGCGATGGCCGGGCGTCGGATTCTGGGGACTGCTGTCGCGGGTTTGCGATGCATCGGACGTCCTGTCGATCCCTGCGCTCGAAGGAAAGCGAGCGTTCGATCTTAGACCCCCGTCGAGGCGTGTCAAGGCGACCGCACACGCGCTCGGACGCCTGGTCGTGCGCAGTCGATTGCGGCGGTCACCGTTCCGACATCGAGGCTCCGATATCGAGGCCGAGCGCGGAGCGCGGAGCACGGAGCGCCGAGGCCCGCGTCCCCGAAGCGCTCAGCGCGCCGCCGCCTGCAGCGCCTTCGCCGTTTCGGCCGCGGTCGCGGCGCTCAGGCGCAGCCCGCGCAGATTCGGGCCGGTCTCGTCGGCGTCCGTCCAGACCACATACGCCGCATCGTCGCGCAGCGCGATTTTCGGAAACCCGGTGGCCCGGCCTTTCCCCTCGATCTTCGCCAATTCGATTTTGGTGAAGCGCTTGCCGAGATCGGGCGCGTAGCGCGCCAGCCACAGCGATTGGCGGCCGGCCTCTTCGCGCATCCAGAGCAGCCAGACTTGGCCCGCGTCCATCGCCACCGCGACGCGCCCCAGCACCGCCGGGCCCTCGTCGACCACGAGGGGATCGGCGAACCGCGCGCCGCCGTCGCTGGACAGCGCTAACTTCACCGCGGGCCTGTCGTTCGCGCCCGTGTACCACGCCACCACGGCGCGCTGCCCGCGCGCGGCGACCGACGGCCCGTTCACCGGGCAGCCCGGCATCGTCCAGTCGTCGGCATGCACGCGCACCGGCGGCGACCATGCCTTGCCGTCGAAACGCACGGCGTAGATGTCGCGAATTTCCTTCTCGCTGCGGTCGCGATACACCACCAAGGCCCCGTTGCCGGTCGCGGCGGCAGCGGTTTGGCAGCAATCGCAGGTGCGCGCGTCCAATTCTGCGTTCATGCTCGGCGTGAGCTGCGCATCGAACACCGCGCCGCGCAGCGTCATCGCGCCGCCGGGCGTGTCGTGGGCATCGTGCGCGCTTTGCGTGTCGTGTCCGTCGTGCCCGCCCGCGCCGGTCGATGCCGTGTTTCGGCCATCCAACCACACCGCGCCGATGCTGTTCTCGCTTTGCGGCCAAAACGCGACGAAGCCGTGCTCGGTCGTGGTCGCGTCGTCGTGCACCGTGCGCGGCGCGCTCCAATTCATGCCGTGATCGAGCGAACGCACCAGTTTGATGTCGTAGGCGTACGGCGCATCCGCCGATTTCTGCAGCCAATGCACCCAGATCGCGCGGTCGGCGGTGGCGACGACGTGCGGGGTGTCGGCCCAATTCACGAACAGGCTGTTACCGACGGCGACCGTCCGCGGTTGATCCCAGCGCCCGTCCGGGGAGTACTCGGCGATTTGCAGCGCCGGTCGGCGCCCCGGCGGTTTCGAAATCCAACTCAGCAGCAGGCGGCCGTCGGGTGCGACGCTCAAATCGGGTTGCGCCGCACCCTCGCGCACCGGCGGCAGCCAGACCTCGACGCGTTGCGGGCCGACCTGGGTCTGCGTCGGCGGCGGTTCGGCGCCGCAGCCGAGCAGCGCGGCGGAGACGAGCGCGAGAAGCGCGAATCGAAAGCGTGCGGGCAGCATCCCGCTAGAGTACGCCAAGCGCGTGCGGTGCGCCCGCGATGTCCAATCGCGGCATCGGCTGCGGCGCTGTCGCGCGCGAACGTCGACGCGCGCGTTTCGAGACGACGTCGGTCAGCGCATCACCGGTTTGCGCGCCGCGATGCGGGCGCGGGCTTCGGCGGTGTCGCGCAAGGCCGAACTGATGCGGCCGGAGCGCGCGATCAGCATCGCGAGCAAGCACGCCAGCAGCGGCACCGCGAACAGCGTGACCCACGGGAAATCCGGCATCGGCACCGCGAATTGCGGGAAGAACGAGAGGTAATGCACGTCGGCCGTCGGCTCGGCGCCGTCGGTGGTCGTCCAACGCGGCACGGTGTAGCTGTTGTCCGCCACATCGTAGCGATACGTCGACAAGGTGCCGTGCAGGCCCTTATCCAACAGGCCGATCTTGCTACCCGGGCTGAGCGGCGGCAGCAATTGCCAGGTCGAGGCGGACTCGCGACTGCCTTCCACCGAATCCCAGCCGTGGCTCATCAGCACGCCGAACCCGTACAGAAACGAGATCAGGCCCAGTAACGCGATCAAAAGCAAACTCAGTCCACGCAGCACGACCTACCCCGCTGAAAAAACGAACGAAACGCATCCTTCCCCCACGATGCCGTCGTCAGATCGCGACTCCCGTAGCGTTTCCGATCGCGCGAACCGGCCTGCGCGTCGCGGACCGCGTCGCGACCGAACGAGATCGGTTCGCGGCGGTCGCATCGGAGTCGACGGCGGAATCTCGACATATGTCCAAGATCGTCTTCGGCAGCGTCCCGCATGCGCACCGATGACGCATCGTCCGTCGCAAGCATAGTCGAAATCGGCGGCGGGTTTGCGACGGTGTCCGCGTTCCGAGCGGTCCGATCGGGCGGTCGCTCATCGCGGCCGTCCGTCGCCGCTGCGGGCCCATGCGAGGCCCATGCGAGGCCAGTGCGAGGCCAGTGCGAGGCCGCTCAGGCCGCCGCGCCGCGCCGTTTGGTCAGATGCACCAGCAGCAGCGAAATCGCTGCCGGGGTCATGCCCGGGATGCGCTGCGCCTGGCCGACGGTCTCCGGCCGCACGCGTTCGAGCTTCTGCCGCACCTCGGCCGATAGGCCCGGCACCGCGGCGTATTCGAAGGCCTGCGGGATCGCGGTGTGCTCATGGCGGCGTTGGCGTGCGATCTCCTCCCGCTGCCGGGCCAGATAGCCGGAGTATTTCGCTTCGATCTCGACCTGTTCGGCGACGTCGGCGTCGCCCACGGCGGGGCCGAGCCCCGGCACCGCGGTCAATCGGGCGTAATCCAGTTCCGGGCGGCGCAACAGATCCAGCGCGTGCGTTTCCCGGCTCAGCTCGATGCCCAGCGTCGCCACCGCTTCGCGGCCCAGCGCGTTGTTCGGTGCCGCCCACAAGCCGCGCAAACGTTCGGTTTCCGCCGCCGCCGCATCCCGCTTGCGCGCGAATCGCGCCCAACGCGCATCGTCCACCAAGCCCAGCGCGCGGCCGGTCTCGGTCAATCGCATGTCCGCGTTGTCCTCGCGCAACTGCAGCCGGTACTCGGCGCGGCTGGTGAACATGCGGTACGGCTCGTTGGTGCCGTGCGTGATCAAGTCGTCGATCAACACGCCGATGTAGGCCTCGTCGCGACGCGGCGACCACGCCTCCAACCCGCGCACGGAACGCGCGGCGTTCAGGCCGGCGATCAAACCCTGCGCGGCGGCTTCCTCGTAGCCGGTGGTGCCGTTGATCTGACCGGCGAAGAACAACCCGGCGACGGCTTTCGTTTCCAGCGACGCTTTCAACCCGCGCGGGTCGAAGAAGTCGTATTCGATGGCGTAACCGGCGCGGGTGATGTGCGCGCGCTCGAACCCGCGCAGGCTGCGCACCACATCGAGCTGCACGTCGAACGGCAGCGACGTGGAAATGCCGTTCGGATAAATCTCGAACACGGTCAGGCCTTCGGGTTCGACGAAGATCTGATGCGAGGCCTTGTCGGCGAAGCGCACCACTTTGTCTTCGATCGACGGGCAATAACGCGGGCCGATGCCCTCGATCTGCCCGCTGTACAGCGGCGAACGGTGCAACGCGTTGCGGATGATCTCGTGCGTGCGCTCGGACGTGTGCGTGATCCAGCACGAGACCTGCGCCGGATGATCGGCGGCGCTGCCCATGAACGAGAACACCGGGCGCGGATCGTCGCCGGGCTGTTCCTCCATCGCCGAATAATCCAGGCTGCGGCCGTCGATGCGCGGCGGCGTGCCGGTTTTCAGGCGATCGACTACGAACGGGCGCTCGCGCAGTTTCGCGGCCAGCGTCGCCGCCGGCGGGTCGCCCATGCGGCCCGCGGCGTATTGGGTTTCGCCGATATGGATCTTGCCGGCGAGAAACGTGCCCGCGGTCAGCACCACCGCCGACGCATGGAAACGCAAACCGGTGTTGGTGATCGCGCCGCGCACCGCGTCGCCGTCGGCGGTGGGCTCCAGAATCAAATCGTCCACCGCCGACTGGAACACGGTGAGGTTCGGCTCCGTTTCCACCTCGCGACGCACGAAGCTGCGGTACAGCGCGCGGTCGGCCTGACAGCGCGTCGCGCGCACCGCCGGACCTTTCGAGGCGTTCAAACGCCGCCACTGGATGCCGGCCGCGTCCGCCGCGCGGGCCATGACGCCGCCCAGCGCGTCGATCTCTTTAACCAGATGGCCCTTGCCGATACCGCCGATCGCGGGGTTGCAGCTCATCGCGCCGACGGTCTCGATGTTGTGCGTGAGCAGCAGCGTGCGCGCGCCGGCGCGCGCGGACGCGAGCGCGGCCTCGGTGCCGGCGTGGCCGCCGCCGATCACCATGACATCGAAGCGGTAGAAGTCGTTCATACGGGTGCCTGCGGTGCGAAAGAGACGCGGTGCGGTCGCGCCTCGATGAGGTTCGCGTTCATGCGGGCGCTCATTTTCGCCGCAGCGTCGCCGCGACGCCAATCCGGCGCTACGAAGCGTGCGATGGCGCGGTGCGCGCGCTGGCGTTGCCGCTGCGATATGGACACGCGGCCGCGATCGAAAAACCGAAGCCGTCGCGATCGTTCTTGCTGCGCGTCTTGGCGCATTCGACCGAAAAGCGCGACGCGAGGCCCAAAAACAAAACGAGCGCGCCGAAGTTGGCACGCTCTATGCTTTACCACAAAGGCACTCAGCGCGGCATGCGCGAAAGCGTAGGCCGGGGTGGAACAGGGCTGGCCACGTGCGCGTTGAGGTAGCCAGGGGTCGAATGTCGGGGGACATTCGACCCCTTCTTTTTGCGTATCGTTCTGAGAATTGCGACGAGCTTCGCAAAAGAAGGTGCCGACACCCGACGGAGATGCGGAACAGGGGGGATCCGGAATTCCCCGCCGGGGTCGGCGATTCGGTAACCGATTGCGTCGTAATTCGACGTAGCCGGTCATGCGGAGCTAGCTTGCGACCAAATTTGTCCGTTGGCAAGCGTTTTTGTCACCTCGGTTCGCGACCGATTTCTCGTTCTGACGCATTCGGTCGCTCTCTCGGCGAAGGCGGCGGCGATGGCGACGGTCTGTACGCGGGCGCATCCTGACGTTGCTCGAAACGACGCGGTTGCGACGGCGGCGGATTCTGCGACGGAGTGCCGGTTTGCGGCCGCGACGGCGACGACATCACCACCCGCGGCGGCGCTTGCGTCGTCGTTTGCGGGCGCACGCGCGGCATCGAGCCGTTCAAGATGCGCGGCGCGCCGGCGGTTTCGGGCGCGGGGCGGGCGATGTCCTGCAGGCGTCGCCACGGCGGCGTTTCGCGATCGACCACGCGCGGCGGACGGTGTTCGCCCGGCGGTCGCGTTTGTGGCGGACGATGCTCGCCGCCCGGCGGGCGGTGCGAGGGCGGACGATGCGAAGGCGGGCGATGGCCGTAGCCGCCGTGATAGGGCCGATTGAAATACCAATCGTAGGGAGACCCGTAGCCGTATCCGTACCCGTAACCGAAATACCAATACGGAAAACCGTAAGCGCCGAAGGCGCCGTCGCCGAAGCGATAACCGATGCTGCCGGACCAGCCGCCGTAATTGCGGTATCCGAAATGGTCGTAGTACGGGCTGTAGTAATGATCGTAGAACGGACCGTAAGCGTTGCCGTAGCCGTAGCCATCGTAGCGATCGATCGACGGCTCGACGTAGTAACCGTCGTCGTAGGCGTCGCCGCCGTATTCGTACACCGTGACGCATCCGCTGAGGCCGGCGGCGAGCCCGGTCGCGAGCACCGCTGTCTTGGAAATTCGGCCGAACATGACCCACCCCCGATTTACGTTTGATGTCGTCGACGCGGCCGCCGCAGCGCCTCGAATGCGCCGCAGACGCCGGATTCGAACGCTTGGGCGGACCGCCCTGCGACGCAGCATCCGCCTCACGCGTTGAATCGCCACTTAAGACGCGCGGCGTCGGGCGCGGGTACGCGGGCCGAGGCTCGGGCAATCCGGTCGCGCCACGCCGCGGCGGCGACGGCGCGAACACCGTCGGCTGTTACGATAGCGCGTATGCGAACGCCGTTGCCCGCGCTGCCCGCTTTCGTCGATGTGCTCGCCGCGGCGGCGCGGATCGCGCCGCACGCGCACGTCACGCCGGTGTTGCGTTCGCGCTCGCTCGATGCGCTGGCCGGCTGCGAATTGTTCTTCAAATGCGAGAACCTGCAGCGCGTCGGCGCGTTCAAATTCCGCGGCGCGTGCAATGCGGTGTTCGCCTTGGACGATGCCGAGGCCGCGCGCGGCGCGGTCACGCAAAGTTCGGGCAATCACGGCGCTGCGCTCGCGCTGGCCTGCCGCCTGCGCGGTATCCCGCTCACCGTGGTGGTGCCCGAAGGCGCGCCGGCGGTGAAACTCGCCGCGATCGCCGATGCCGGCGCGACGATCGTGCGCTGCGCGCCGACGATGGCCGCGCGCAACGCCGCGGTCGCGGCGCTGATCGCCGAGACCGGCGCGGTGCTGATCCACCCCTTCGACGATGCGCACGTCATCGCCGGCCAAGGCACGGCGGCGTTGGAACTGCTCCGCGAGCGCGAGGATCTCGATGCGTTGATCGCGCCGGTCGGCGGCGGCGGGCTGTTGTCCGGCAGCGCGCTCACCGTGCGCGCGCTGCGGCCCGAGATGGCGGTGTGGGGCGCGGAGCCGAGCGGCGCCGCCGATGCGCACGCGTCGCTGCAGGCTGGCCATTGCGTCGTCGATCGCGCGCCCGACACGGTGTGCGACGGTTTGCGCGGTCAACTCGCGCCGCGCACGCTCGCGCTGCTGCAGCGCGACGCCGACGGCATTCTGCTGGTCGACGACGCGGACACCATCGCCGCGATGCGTGCGCTGTGGGAGCGTTTGAAACTCGTGGTCGAACCCTCCGGCGCGATCGGCCTGGCGGCGGTGCTCGCCGATCGCGCGCGCTTCGCGGGTAAACGCGTCGGTATCGTGCTGTCCGGCGGCAACGTCGATCTCGACGCCTTGCCGTGGCGGATGCGCGCATGAACCGCGGCAGCGTGTTGATGAAACTCCCCGACAGCCGCAAGCGTCGGCGCGCGCGCAAGCGCGGCGTGTTCGCCCGCGCGCTGCGGTTGTTGTGGCGCGTCGCGCTGCTGTCGTTGTTATGGCTGATCGGCGTCGCGTTGTACATCGCGTACGTCGGCCAACGCGACGAGGCCGCGCCCGCCGACGCCATCATCGTGCTCGGCGCCGCCGCCTACGATGCGCGGCCTTCGCCGGTGTTCGAGGAGCGCATTCGCCACGGCATCGCGCTGTATCGTCGCGGCGTGGCGCCGAACCTGATCTTCACCGGCGGGTACGGCGGCCAGGGCGCGCGTTTCGCCGAGTCGCAGGTCGGCCGTCGCTATGCGATGCGCGAAGGCGTGCCCGAGCGCGCGATCCTGATCGAAACGACGTCGCGCAACACGCGCGAGAACCTGAGCGAAGCCGCGGCCCTGATGCGCGCGCGCACGCTGCGCAGCGCCGTGGTGGTCAGCGACCCGCTGCATATGTCGCGCGCGCTGCGGCTGTGCGAAGAGATCGGCATCGCCTGCGTGGGGTCGCCCACGCCGACCACGCGCTATCGCAGTTTCGGCACGCGTTGGCGGTTTCTGCTCGCCGAAGTGTATTTTTTCCACCGCGATCTATTCGTCGCCCCCATGCCCGTCACCCCCATGCCCGCCGCCCCCGCGGCCAAGTGATTCGGTTCCAGGAGAGCCCCCATGATCATCGACGGCACCCGCGCGCACGACCGCGCCACCACGCTCGTGTTGGAGTACTACGCGGCGTTCAATCGCGGCGATTGGAGCGGCATGCTCGGCATGCTAGCGGATGACGTGGCCCACGACCTCAACCAAGGCGCCCGCGAAACCGGGCGCGATGCGTTCGCGGCGTTTTTGGCGCGGATGGAGCGCAGCTACCGCGAGCAGTTGCGCGATATCGTCGTGCTGGCCTCGCAGGACGGCACGCGTGCGGCGGCGGAGTATGTGGTTCACGGCGAATATTGGGCCGACGACGAAGGTCTGCCGCCGGCGCGCGGTCAGCGTTACGTATTGCCGGGCGGCGCGTTCTTCGATCTGCGCGACGGCAAAATCGCGCGCGTCACCAATTACTACAATCTGCAGGATTGGATCGCGCAGGTGCGTTGATCGCTCGCGGCCCATGCGCGCGCGCAGCGCGCAATGCGGGTCACGGCGTCGCCGCCGCTCCGACGTTCGCGGCTTGATTGCGCGCTTGGCAATACCGTTGCACTTCGCTCATCAGGCCGCCGCAGGCCGAATTGCCGCTGAGGCCGCGCTCGGTACAGACGCGCAATTGCCAGCCGATGCTGTCGGCGATCGCATCGGCGGCGGGCACGTCGCGGCAGAACTCGGCGGTGGGCGCGGCCGTTTGCAGGCAGCCGTTGAGCCACAGCCGCGCGCCCAGGCCGCCGAAACCGCTATCGCCTTCGCGATGCATCGCGATCGCGCGCTCCAGACAATCGGCGTCGCGCAGCTCGCGCCCGGCCTGAATGCCTTCGCGCATCGTGTCCTGGCCTTTGGAGAGCCATTCGTCTTTGTGGTTGCTGACGTAGCGGAAGAACGCCCACGCCGTCGCGATCAACAGCAGCAAACCGCACGCGGCCACGATCAGAAAAATCTTCAGCGTGCGGTTCATTCGGCGTCACTCCGGTTTCGGCGCGGCGGTCGCCGCCGAGGCGCGTTTGGCGATCTTCCACAGCGCGTAGACGCCGATCACGCACCACACCACGTTCAAGGCGGCGGACGGAATCGCGCCGTTCCAGCCGCTGTTGACGATGAAGCCGGCCGAGCCGATCACGTTCATGGTCTGATACGTGCGCGACTGGCTTTGGATGCGCTCGGTCGACAACAGCACGTAAGCGCTCAGGATCAACAGCGCGCTGAGCCAGCCGATGGCTTCGATGAAAAGAGTGGTCGGGTCCGACATGGGCGGGTTTCGCGCGTTTCGAGGGCGGGCTAGCCTACCGCAACCCGCCTGCGGCGTCTGCTGTCGGTGCGTCAAGCGCGGCGCACCCAGTCCATTTGTTTGTGGCCGCGCGCCTCCCACTTCACCGCCAAGGCCCGCGCCTCCGCACGACGCAAACCGTCGCGCACGACGAATTCGTTGGCGTTGTCGTCCGCGCGCATCACGCATCACTCTGCGGCGTCGGAAGGCGAATCGGGGATGGCGTCGGGTTCGAGCGGTTTCATCGCAGCCGCCTCGCCGAGCAGTTGAACGATATTGCCCTCCGGGTCGCAAACATCGCGAATGCGTCGCCCCGACATCGCCCACACCGCACCGATCAGCCGCCCGCCGCAGCGCTCGGTCGCGCGCTCTGCATCCGCGAGATTCGCGACCGCGAACATCGGTTTGATGGCTTGCTCCTCCCGCGGCTCGGGCGGAACGGGGATCGCGATCTCGGCCGCGATGTGCGGCGGAATGGCATGAAGCACGATTTGCGCATCGTCGGACGCGAGAATGCGGTGATCGCTTTCGGCGGAAACGACCCGCATCGCCAGCACGGCCTCGTAGAAGGCCGACATCGCGACCATATCCTTGGCGTAGATCAACACGCCGCTTCGGGTGCATGCCTGCATCATTCGACTCCGGTTCGGAAGGGTTCTAGAACCTGTCTCAAAAAAACGAAATGCCAACGCTTCGGTCGTCATCCCGGCGAAAGCCGGGATCCCGCTCGAGAAAACACAACGAAAGCCCGATAGCGGCTTTCGCGGGAACGACGGTGTCAGACCGACCCATTTCTCCACTTGTCTTGGGATGGGTTCTGGTCTGACCTTGGTCCACTTCAGCCGAAGCTTGGGCCTACACGACCCACCGTTCAATGTTCTGCATCAAACTCCAACCAGAGACCATGCGCGACATCGGGCGCGACGCGGATCGCGCGACGCCGGTCTGCGCGCTCGAAACGCATCTCCGAGGCGCGCAATACGCGCTTCGTTTCCGCCAGGGAGCGCACCTGGAACTCCGCACCGACGATCGGGCGCGTATCGTTCGCGTCGGCGCGTTTCGGCACGACGACGATGCGTCCGTTGCTCACGCGAAACACATCGGCCATCACCTCATTTTCGCGCATGGTTCCGGACACGCTTACCGAGGCACGCGCATGCCCCGCGCCCAACGCGAGCAAGAGACGCTTCAACGCGGCGTTCGACGGCGCGTCCAGCGCAAGCCAAACGCCGGTCATGGCGCCGGCCGAATTCGAATGCGCGAAATGCTCGGGGCGATCGGTGGGCGAGCGGTTTTCGCGGACGAAAAACAGGAACCGCAATCGCGGATCGGACAGCGTCAACAAGCCGTCGTCCTCGAACGCGATGCCGGCGGCGTTCAGCGCCGCGATCAACGCGGTCTTGTCGCGCGCATGCAGCGACAGATACGCCGGGCCTTCGCCATGTTTCAGATGTTCGAGATACTCGCGGGTCAGATCGTCGGTCGCCTCGTTCGGCGGCGCGATCAACTCGATCCCCGACCCGTCCTCGAATTTGACGTGCGCGTTGCGCAGTCCGTTCGCGTGCGCGCGGCCTGGCTTCAGGGCGAATCCGAGCCGTCGGTATGTGTCCTGCGCACGTTCGAGATCGGACACGACCGTCGGGATGTGGTCGAGACCGACGATCGCTTGCGTAGGCATCTGCCGGGAATCGGCGGCGAGAGGCGGGTCTCCCGCGTGAGCACGCGCGCACGACAACGCACACCATGCCAGCGCCGCGAACATGGCGGCGCGCGTCTTCACGGCGCATCGCCTCCGCGCCGACGCACCGCGATCCCGCTCGCCGGAAAGCGCGCGACCTCCTCGCCCCCTTCGCGAATCGGAACGCCGTGTTCCGGCGCCCAGGCCAGCGCGGTGATGACTTCCCAGGTCGCGGGCAAGCGGCCATCGCGACGGAACGCTTCGTACGCGGTCGCGGCGGCGGCGAAACGGCGGCGACCCGTGAGCGTGTGGCGGCGCGAGTTCAGCGCGTTCGTGGCGCCGATCGCGCGCAGCTCGCGCATCAACGCGGGAAGATCGTCGTAGCGCGTGATCAGATCGTCCCGATCGAGCACCGGATTGCGAAAACCGTTGGCGATCAGCGCGTCGCCGACCTGCGCGATCGACGCGAACGGGCTGACGTGCGGCGCGGCATCGGCCTGGGCGAACGCCTCGCGCAATTCGTACAGCGTGGCCGGGCCGAACGTGGAGATCAGCAGCATGCCGCCGGGCGCGAGCACGCGGCGAAACCCTGCGAACAGCGCGGGCAGATCGTCCACCCACTGCACGCACAGATTCGAGAACAGCAGATCGACGCTGTGATCGGCCAGGGGCAGCGCGCGCGCATCGGCGCAGATGCGCGCGGGCGCGGCAGGCGCACCGGGCAGCAGGCGCGCGAGCGAGCGCACGAAACCGCCGTCTCGCGTTCGCGCATCGTCGTGTTGACGCAGCATCGGCAGCGCCAAATCGAGCGCGACGACCTGCGCGTTCGGCCAGCGCGCGCGCATCGCGCGGGTCGCGCGACCGAGGCCGCAGCCCAAGTCGAGCGCGCGTTTGGGCGCGCGCGCATCCTCGGCGCGGCCTTCGGCGTAATAGTCCAGCGATTCCAGCAACCGCGCTTCGATTTCGGCCTGCAGTTTCGCGGCCGAAGCGTAGGTCGCGGACGCGCGCGAAAACGCGCGGCGAACGTGGCGGGTGTCGAACAGCGCGCTCATCGTTCGGACCGCGACGCGTCGTCGAGCGCGGACAGAAACGCGTCCAGCGGCGTCAACATCTCGTCCGCGTGCGTGAGGAACGGGGCGTGCCCGGCGTGTTCGATCTGCACGAACGTCGCCGACGCATGCCCGGCCTGCGCAATCGCCTGCGCCGCGTCGCGCATGGCGCGCGGATCGACCAAACGATCGCGACGTCCGGCGATCCATAAGCTCGGCACGCGCAGCGCTTCGAGCGACGGGCGCTGATCCACGGTTTCGAGCAGATGCAGCCCGTCCACCAACACGCGGGCTGCGGGCTCGCCGCGCGCGAACAATTCGGCGCGCAGCGCGCGGATTTCGTCTTTCGCGTGATCCGAGCCGAAGGCTTCGAGCGCCACGAAACGATCGAGCGTGGCGCGATAGTCGTCGGAGAGTCCGCGCGCGAAATCGCGAAAGATTTCCGCCGACACGCCGAAGCGCCAATCTTCGCCGCGCACGAAGCGCGGACTGCTGCAGACTTGAACGAGTCCCGATACGCGTTCGGGCGCACGCACCGCGGCGTGCAGCGCGAACATGCCGCCGAGCGACCAACCGAGCCACGGCGCGATCGGCAGTCGCGCGAGCAGCGCGTCGCACACCGGATCGAACGCCAGCGGCGTGGCGTCGCCGCGACTCGCGCCGTGCCCGGGCAGATCCACCAGATGCAGGGTGTAGCGCGCGCGCAAGCGTTCGGCGAGCGTGGCGAACACGCCGCCGTGCATCGCCCAACCGTGCAGCAGCACCAACGGCGGGCCGTCGCCGACGACGGCGATGTGCAGATCGGCGCTCATGGCGATACGCGTTCCGAGGCGTCGTCCGAAACGTCGTCGCAGGTCTTGGATGTTTCGGACGCAGGCACTGCGCCGCGAATCGCTTCGATCCGCGCCGCGACTTCGCGCCAATCGTCGAAGACGGCGTTGGCGAACACGCGCGTCAGACGACGGCGCCAGCGCGGCCGGCGGCGTGTCTCGGCGATGCGCGGCAGCAGCCATTCGTCCTCGAACCCGGCCCATTCGCCGGCGACGATCAACAGATTGCCGTACAGCGCCGGATGCACATCTTCGATCAGGATGTCGCGCAGTTCGTCGAGCGTGAACGGCGATGCCGCCAACGTCTCGGCGATGTGCGAATAGAACAGCGACACATCGGTATCGAGATACAGATCGGACAAGCCCCGCCAAATCGGAATGCGCGGATCGTCCGAGCTCGGGCCGTTCGGTGCGGCCGCCGCAGCCGGCGTCGCCGCCGCGGAACCGCTCATGCCACGGCCGTACCCGGGGCCTTCGCGCCCGTTTCCACCGCATCGCGCGCCCAGCACAGCGCATCGATCAGCGCGTCCACTTCGGCCGTGGTGTGCAGCGAGGTGAGCGCGATGCGCAGACGCGCGCGGCCGTCGGGCACGGTGGGCGGACGGATCGCCGGCACCAGGAAGCCCTGCGTTTCCAGCGCCGCGGCCCAGGCCACGGCCTTCTTGTCGTCGCCGCACTGCAGCAGCTGAATCGGCGTGCTCGACGGCAACAGGCTCAAGCCGCGGAACATCGCCTGCTGACGGAAATGCCCGATCAGCGTTTGCAGCTTTTCGCGACGCCAATGGTCGCGACGCGCGAGGCGCACGGCCGCGAGCGCGGCGGCGGCGACTGGCGGCGGCAAGGCCGTGGTGTAGATGTAGGGCCGCGCGGTTTCGATCAGATGGCCGATGACCTCGTCGCTGCCCGCCACCACCGCGCCGTAGCAGCCGATGGCTTTGCCCAGCGTGGCGAGCTGCAGCACGCTGGACGCTTCGACGCCGGCCTCGGCCACCGCGCCGCGGCCGTCGGGGCCGACCACGCCGATACCGTGCGCGTCGTCCACGTACATCAGCGCCTGCTGCACGCGCGCCACCAGCGACAGTTCGCGCAGCGGCGCGACATCGCCGTCCATGCTGAACACGCCGTCGGTGGCGAGCACCGCCGCGCCTTCGGGCACGGTGCGCAGTTGGCGCAGCGCGCCTTCGGCGTCGAGATGCGGATAGCGGCGCAGTTTGCAGCCGGCCAAGCGCGCGGCGTCGACCAAGCACGCGTGATTCAAGCGGTCCTGCACGCACACGTCGTCTTCGCCGAGCAACGATTGGATCACCGCCAGATTAGCGAGATAGCCGCTGCCGAACAGCAGCGCGCGCGGCGCGCGCAGCCAATCGGCGACTTCGCGCTCCAGCGCGTCGTGAATGGCGTGATGGCCGCTGACCAGATGCGAGGCGCCGCTGCCGACGCCCTCGCGCGAGGACGAGGCCTGCAGCGCGTCGATTACGCCGAACTGCTGCGACAAGCCCAAATAGTCGTTGCTGCTGAAATTGGTCAGCCAGCGCCCGTCGATCTCGACCCGCACGCCGTCGCGTCGGGCGATGTTGCGTCGCTGCCGCGTGCGTCCCTGCGCGATGCGTTGGGCGCGGGCGGCTTGGATGCGATCGGAGATGCGCGGACGGGACATGGCGGCGACTCAGGCGGCGGCGGTGTGGGTGCGGGCGGTGCAGTCGGAGGGGGCGGAAGCATCGACGATAAGAGCATCGACGATAGAAGCATCGACGATATCGGCATGCACGGTGCCGGCGGTCTCCACCAACGGCATCGGGCGCAGGCCCAATCGCTCGAACAAGGCGAGATCGCGCTCGGTGTCCGGGTTGCCGGTGGTGAGCAGCTTCTCGCCGTAGAAAATGGAGTTGGCGCCCGCCAGGAAGCACAGCGCCTGCAGTTCGTCGCTCATGCTTTCGCGGCCGGCGGACAGCCGCACCATCGATTTCGGCATCAGGATGCGCGCAACGGCAATAGTGCGCACGAACTCGAACGGATCGAGCAGCGCGGCGCCGTGCAGCGGCGTGCCTTCGACTTGCACCAATCGGTTGATCGGCACCGAATCCGGATGCGCCGGCAGATTCGACAGCGCCTGCAGCAGCCCGGCGCGCTGCGCCCGCGATTCGCCCATGCCGACGATGCCGCCGCAGCACGTCTTCATACCCGCGTCGCGCACGTGGCCGAGGGTGTCGAGTCGGTCCTGGAATTCGCGGGTTTGCACGATCTCGCCGTAGAACTCCGGCGCGGTGTCGAGATTGTGGTTGTAGTAGTCCAGGCCCGCCGCTTTCAACGCCTGCGCCTGTTCGCCGCTGAGCATGCCGAGCGTGGCGCAGGTTTCCAGCCCCAGCGCCTTCACTTCGCGGATCATCTCGGCGACTTTCGGAATATCGCGGTCTTTCGGCGAACGCCAGGCCGCGCCCATGCAGAACCGCGACGCGCCCGCCGCTTTGGCTTGCTTGGCTTTTTCCAGCACCGCGTCGGTGCTCATCAGCTTCGTCGCGTCCACGCCGGTGTGATAGCGCTGCGCCTGCGGGCAATACGCGCAGTCTTCCGGGCAGCCGCCGGTCTTCACCGACAACAAGGTGCTGACCTGGACTTCGGTGGGATCGAAATGCGCGCGATGCACGTCCCCGGCGCGGTGCAGCAGCACGGGCAGCGGCAGCGCGAACAGCGCCTCGATCTCCTCGCGCCGCCAGTCGTAGCGGAGTTCGGCGGCGTGGGGCGAGGGCGAAACGCTGACAGCCGACATCGGAATTTCCTGACAGACCGGGCCGAGGGGAACGGGCAGTCTGGAAAGCATGTTCAGCCCTGTCAACTTCATTCTGAGCCGGCGGCCGATCGCTACGACGGCCGCCGCCTTCGTCGGCCTCGGCCGCCGTCTGCCGCCGCTGTGGCCGTCCCATTGCCTGCTCTGCCGGGAGCCCTGCCCGCCGGGCGGATCGGCCGCGGACCTCTGCGCCGCCTGCCGCGAGGCCCTGCCCTGGAACCGCAGCGCCTGCGCCCGCTGCGCCCTGCCGATGCCGGCTCCGACCGCCGCCTGCGGCCGCTGCCTGCGCCATCCGCCCCCGCTGACCGCCGCCCGCGCCGCCTTCGTCTACGGCCCGCCCTTGGATCGCCTGCTGCCGCGCCTGAAGTTCCACGACGATCTCGCCGCCGGCCGGCTGCTGGCCGGCCTGATGGCCGAATCCTTCATGAGTACGAGCCCCATCGACCCCGTCGACACGGGCGGCGGCCCCTGCGCCATCGGTCCGGAGCCGGTTTCGCCGTCGCCCTGGCCCCAGGTCTTGGTCCCGCTACCGCTGCATCGCCGTCGTCTGCGCGAACGCGGCTACGACCAAGCCCTGGAACTGGCGCGACCGCTGGCCCGTGCGCTCGCCTTGCCGCTCCGTCCGGACCTGCTGCATCGGGTGCGCGAAACCACCCCGCAGTCGCGGTTGGACGCCGCCGCCCGGCGCAAGAATCTGCGCGGTGCGTTCGCGGCGACCTCCGCCGCGCCGTCGTTCGCGCATGTGGCGCTGATCGACGACGTGATGACCACCGGCGCCACCCTGCACGCCGCCGCCGAGGCGCTGCGCCGCGCCGGCGTGGCGCGCGTGGACGCGTGGGTGTGCGCGCGGGTGCCGTGACGAACGAACCGCGGCTCGATGTGCGTTCGTTATCGGGGCTTCGAGAATCGGGGCTTCGAGGATCGGCGTAAACAAGGCCGAAGGATCGCCCAGGCGCGTGCGCGCGAGTCGGATCGGATCGCATCGTCCTCACCACTCGAACAATTTGAAATACACCGGCGAGACCTTGTCGTCGTCCGGGCGGCCGTCGCCGTTGCGGTCCTGCAGATAGAACGCGGGCCCGCGCAGCGGCTGCACTTTGACCAGACGCAGTTGGCCGGCGACGCGGTATTCGGTGATGGTGTCGCCGTTGGCTTCGGTGCGGGTGGCGGCGACGGCATCGGCGGGAATCTCCGGCGCGACGCGACGCGCGGCGAGATTCGCGCAGGCGGCGAGCGCGAGCGATAGCGGTACGACGACGAGAACGATGGCGAGACGGCGCATGGCGAAGTTCCGGGGGGAAGGCGTCGCGTCGATTATGCCCCTTCGTTCCGGTCGCGAAACCGCGCGAATGTCGCGAATCGACGCCGATGGGCGTCGTCGTTCATGCGCGGAGCGGGTCGGCCAACGCCCGCGCTCGGCATACTGAGGGATGCCCATCGACGCGCGTGGATGAACGCGTCGCGACGTCGAAACTGCGTAGAATCGCGACCATGACACGACTCGTCCTTATCGATGGTTCTTCGTACCTCTATCGCGCCTTCCACGCGCTGCCGCCGCTGAGCAACGCGCAGGGCGAGCCCACCGGCGCGCTGTTCGGCATCGTCAACATGCTGCGCGCGCACATCAAGGAAAAACCCGACTACATCGCCTTCGTGATGGACGCGTCCGGGCCGACCTTCCGCGACGCACTGGACCCGGAATACAAAGCCCACCGGCCGCCGATGCCCGACGATCTTCGCGCGCAGATCGAGCCGATGATGAAAATCGTCGAGGCGCTGGGATTGCCGATTCTGCGCGTGCCGGGCGTGGAGGCCGACGACGTGATCGGCACGTTGGCCGTGCGAGCCGCCGAGCAGGGCATCGATGTGGTGATTTCCACCGGCGATAAAGATTTCGCGCAGTTGGTGCGCCGATCCGACGGCGGCGCGGGCATCGCGCTGGTGAACACGATGAGCGGCAGCCGTCTCGACAGCGACGCCGCGGTGATGGCGAAGTTCGGCGTGCGTCCCGATCAAATCGTGGACTACCTGTCGCTGATGGGCGACAGCGTCGACAACATCCCCGGCGTCGAAAAATGCGGGCCGAAAACCGCGGCGAAATGGCTGGAAGAGTGGGGCAACCTCGACAGCATCATGGTCAACGCCGACGGCTTCAAAGGCAAACTCGGCGAGAACCTGCGCAGGGCGCTGCCGCGGCTGCCGCTCAACAAGCAACTGGCGACGATCAAGACCGACGTGGCGCTCGACGGCGGCCCGACGACGCTGGCGTTGCGCGAACGGCATCTCGACGATTTGCGCGCGCTGTATCTGCGCTACGGCTTCAATCAGGCGCTGAAAGAATTGGGCGGCGACGGCGCGAGCGACGCCGCCAACGCGTCCGCCGAACGCGCTGGGTTGCGCAACACCGCCGCCGGGTATGCGCGCGGCGCGCCCGCTGCCGAAGAAGCGCTCGATCCCGCGTTGGCGGCGAAAGGCGTCTACGACACCGTGATGACGCGCGAGATGTTGGATGCTTGGATCGCAAAACTCCGCGCCGCCGACGAATTCGCGTTCGACACCGAAACCGACGATCTGGACGCGATGCGCGCGGGTTTGGTCGGCTTGAGTGTTTCCGTCGCGCCGGGCGAAGGCTGCTACATTCCCGTCGGCCACATTTATCCGGGTGCGCCTGCGCAGCTCGATCGCGACGAGGTGCTCAACGCGCTGCGACCGATGCTGGAAGACCCGACGCGCCGCAAGCTCGGGCAGCACGGCAAATACGATCTGCATGTGCTGCGTCGTCACGGCGTCGATGTCGTCGGATACGCCGACGACACCATGCTGGAAAGTTTCGTCTGGAATTCCAGCGCGACGCGGCACGATATGGATTCGCTGGCGAAACGCTATTTGGGCTACGACACCATCGCGTTCGAGGATGTGGCCGGCAAGGGCGCGAAGCAGATTTCCTTCGCCGAGGTGGCGATCGACGACGCCGCGCGCTACGCCGCCGAGGATGCGGACATCACCCTGCGCTTGCATCGCGTGCTGTCGGCGAAACTGGCGAGCGAGCCCGCGCTCGAAAACGTCTACCGCACCATCGAAGTGCCGCTGGTGCCGGTATTGGCGCGGATGGAAGCCAACGGCGTGCTGATCGATGCCGACGAACTGCGTCGGCAAAGCGCCGATCTGTCGCGACGCATGCTCGCCGCGCAGCAGAAAGCGACCGAATTGGCGGGCCGCACCTTCAATCTGGATTCGCCGAAGCAGTTGCAGGCGCTGCTGTTCGACGAGTTGAAGTTGCCGGCGTTGGTGAAAACGCCGACCGGGCAGCCGTCGACGAACGAAGAAGCGCTCGAAGCGATCGCCGATCAGCACGAATTACCGCGGATCATTCTCGAATACCGCGGCTTGGCGAAACTGCGCAGCACCTACACCGATAAATTGCCGGAAATGATCGACCCGAACACCGGTCGCGTGCACACCAGCTATCACCAAGCCGGCGCGGCGACCGGGCGCCTCGCCTCCACCGACCCGAATCTGCAGAACATTCCGATCCGCACCGACGACGGCCGCCGGATCCGCAAAGCTTTCATCGCGCCGCCGGGCCGCAAACTCGTCGCTTGCGACTATTCGCAGATCGAACTGCGGATCATGGCGCATCTGTCCGAGGACGCCGGCTTGCTGCGCGCGTTCGAAGCCGGCGCCGACATCCATCGCGCCACCGCCGCGGAAGTGTTCGGCAAACCGCTCGACGAGGTGAGCGGCAACGAACGTCGCGCGGCCAAGGCCATCAACTTCGGTTTGATGTACGGCATGAGCGCGTTCGGCTTGGCGAAGCAGCTCGACATCGGCCGCGGCGAGGCGCAGGACTACATCGCGCTGTACTTCAACCGCTATCCCGGCGTTCGCGAGTTCATGGAACGCACGCGTCGCGAAGCGCACGAACGCGGGTTCGTGGAAACCGTGTTCGGTCGACGGCTGTATCTGGACAATATCAACGCCCGTAACCAAGGCCTGCGCGCCGGCGCCGAACGCGCGGCGATCAACGCGCCGATGCAGGGCACCGCCGCCGACATCATCAAGCGCGCGATGATCGAGATCGACCGCTGGATCGCCGGTCATGCCGCCCAGGCGAAAATGCTGCTGCAGGTGCACGACGAACTGGTGTTCGAATGCGACGACGATTTCGTCGAGACGCTGGTGCGCGAAGCGACGACGCGGATGGCCGCCGCGGCGGAACTTCGGGTGCCGCTGGTGATCGATTCGGGGACAGGTACGAATTGGGATGAGGCGCATTAAAGCGAAGATCGATCCTGTCGTTCGCCTCTGAAGCGCGCGGCGGCGCAAACGTTCGCAGAGACGGCGTCGCGGTGCATTCGACCTCGGCTCCGAACGCCGTTCCGAACGATTTCGCGCATTCCCGCCGCCGCCGACGGGTAGGCATGACCTTCGACCTACTCGCAGCGTATTCGCGCCTACAACGGCACCCCGTCATTTCATACAGGATGAATCCGCGACAAAATCCCGTGAAATCATGCGTTTTCGGCAGCGTCGGCGCGAAAGCGATGAATCCATCCTGAATTCGACGATGTCTTAACCGTGCGCTTCACGAACTATCCACCTGGGGCATGGTCAACTACTCCCGACAGATGCAACGTCTGTCGCAGATCGTCCACTCCCCAAGACGATCCCCGGGATGAACGGCTCTCCCCAAGCCCCATCCCAAGCCCCGCCGGTTCCCCCACCTGCGGGGCTTTTTATTGTCCGCGATTCGGCGAGCCGCCGCGCCCCGAACGCATGCACGGTAACCTCCGCCGCCACCCGCTGGCGGCCGTCGCGCGCGGCGGCCCGTGTCGCGATTTGGGGAAAACCGTCATGAACGCGATGTTCGCATTATCCGCGCCCTGGTGGCAGTTCGCGCTGCGCGCCTGCGTGGTGTACGCGCTGGTGATGCTGCTGGTGCGGGTGTCCGGAAAACGCGCGGTCGGCCAATTCACGCCGTTCGACCTGGTGCTGCTGATCCTCGTGGGCAACGCGGTGCAGAACGGGCTGAACGGCGGCGACAACTCGCTCACCGGCGCCGCGCTGCTGGCGGTGTGCCTGATCGTGTTGAACTACATCGTGGCCTTCGTCGCCGCGCGCAGCCCGCGGGCGCGGCGCTGGATCGAAGGCGAGCCGGTGGTGCTCGCGCGCGACGGCAAGGTCTTTCGCGAGGTGCTGCGCCGAGAATTGGTGAGCAATGCGGATTTCCAGGAAGCGATGCGCGAAGCCGGCTGCGGCGATATCGCGCGCATCCGCACAGCCATTCTCGAAACCAACGGCCGCATCAGCATCGTCTTGGACGACGGCGACGCGTCGCCGTAACGGCCGCCGCGTCGGCGTCGGCGCGCGCGGCTCCGGAATCGCGACGCGCTATGCGGCGGCGTCGGTCGCTTCGCGCAGCACGCGCCGATGCGCGCGGAAGCGTTCGCCGAAACGCGCCACGCCGTCCGCCCGCAAACGCGGCGCATGCTCGCGCAGATACGCGTCGAGCGCGGCGTCGTCGGTCAACCGATACTGCACGCACAGCGCGATGCGGCCGGCGGCCGGCGGCGGGTCCAACACTTCGAACGTGCGGGCATCGACGAATCCCGGCAGGCCGAGGATTTCGGCGATGTGCTCGCGCAGCCACGCGCGATACGCCGCGGCGATCTCGACGTCCGCCTCGACGTTCACTTCGTAGACGACGGCGTCGGCGGCTTGCGATGCGTTCATCGGGGCTCTTTCTGGATGCGGGGGTATCGTGATTTTCGCGCGCGGCGGCGTCAACTGCTCAATCCCGCCAGCACGGCGTAGATGGTGGCGAAGGTCAGCAGGATCGTGTACAGGCTGCCGATCAGCGCGAATTTGATCAGCGTCATCGGCCAGCCTTGCGCGTAGACGCGCTTCTGCATGCGCAGCAGATACAGCGGCATCGCGAGCGATAGGCCGAGCCCGATCGCGATGGCGAAGGCGTTGTCCAGCCACGCCGGCGTGATCTGCAGAGACTGCAGTCCCACCAGCGCGAACGCGAGCAGCAGCGCCAGCAGCAGCATGGCGTGGCTGTAGAGCGCGACGACCAGATGCTCCAGATAACCGCGGCCGGAACCGAGATAGAACAGTTTCAGGCACAGCGCGAAGATCGGCACCAGCAGCAGCAACGCGCCGGGCACCGCGCCCAGCACCAAGCGCACGAATTCGTCGGGCGTGCGCTGGATCCGTTCGATATTGCCTTCCATGCGGGTCAACCGCGCGTGCATCCAGCGCTCCAGCCATGCGGGGCTGTCGCTGGCGTTCGTCGGCGCGCCTTCGCGCGTCGCCGAAGACGACGCGGCGACGCGTCGCAGCGCCGCGCTGCGCTCCAGGGCGCTCAATTGTTCGGGCGTGGCGCCCAGTTCGCTTAAGCGCGCAGCGGCGCGTTCCTCGATGCGTTCTTCGGCGAATCGGCCGATCGCCGCGGTCAACCACTTCGCGTCGCTTTCGCGGTACGTGCGATCGAGGTTGGCGAGCGCGTCTTCGCGCAGGCGCAGCACGTCCTCCACGCGCGTCGCCGTGCCGATCAATTCGCTGTTGCCTTTGTCGCCGATATTGAACGTGACGTTGTTTTTGCCGGTTCGAGCCTCGTCGACGGTGTCGGCGGCCTCGGTGTGCAGCGTGAGTTTGCCGACGAAGAAGGTCAGCACGCTGAGGATGATGAACAGGCGCAGGGGCGGCAGATAACGCACGCGCTGCCCGGCGAGATAACGGGCCGCGACGCGGCCGGGCGCGAACAGGTCGGCCAGCGTGCGGAAGATGCGGCCGTCCAAATGCCAGAACGATTCGAAGACTTCTTCCGCGGCGTGCGCGAAGCTGCGCAGGGGGTTGTGGGCGTGCTGGCCGCACACGTGGCAGAAGCCGCCTTGCAGCACCGTGCCGCAGTTCTCGCAGCGCGCGAGGGCGGAGGGGGCGTCGTGCGCGCTCAAACGGGCTCCGGGCGGGCGGATCGGCGGGATGGGTAAGATACCAGCCCGCCCGAAACGGGTTTCGCGCAGGCCTCGCGCCGCGGCGTCCACGCCGTCGCTCGCTCACCGCCCTCTCCGATGTCCTCCGCTCACGATCCCGCGCCGTCGTCCGCGCCCGTCGACACGATGTCCATCGACGCCGCGCCCTCCGGCCCCCTGTCCGCCGACCCTGCGAGCGACGCGCCGCGTTTCGTCGATCAGCTTCGGCGCACGGCGACGCTCGCGGCGCCGTTGGTGGTGGGGCACGTCTCGACCGGCCTGATCGGCTTCGTCGATGCGGTGATCGCGGGGCGGCACGGCACCCAGACGCTGGCGGCGGTGTCGATCGGCACCGCGCTGTTCTGGATGCCGCTGATGGTGCCGATGGGCACGCTGATGGCGCTGCCCGCGGCGGTCTCGCAAGACGACGGCGCGGGCCGGCCCGAGGCGATCGGGCCGCGCTTTCGCCAAGCACTGTGGTTGGCGGCGGCGCTCGGGCTGGCGATGTGGGTGTTTTTGAGTCTGATCGTCTACGCCCTCCCGGCGATGGGCATCGCGCCCGATATTCGGCCCGGCGCCGCGGCCTTCGTCGGCGGCATCCGCTGGGGCGTGCCGGCGCTCGCGCTGTACCTGTGCATGCGCTATCTCTGCGACGGCCTGCATCACACCTTGCCGACGATGCTGCTGGGTTTCGGCGGGTTGCTGCTGTTGATTCCGCTCGGTTACGGGCTGACCTTCGGCGCCTGGGGGTTGCCCGAACTGGGTCCGGCCGGCCTGGGTTACGCCTCGGCCGCCACGATGTGGGCGCAGGCGCTGGTCGCAACCGCGTATCTGGCCCACGCGCCGCGCTTCCGCGCGCTCGGCCTGTTCGCGCGCTTCGAGCCGCCCCGTTGGGCGCCGATTCGCGAACTGCTGGCGGTCGGTCTGCCGATCGGTTTGGCGTGGTTGATGGAGGGCGGCCTGTTCATCGCGACCGCGCTGGTGATCGGCCGGTTGGGCGATGTGCCGGCGGCGGCGCATCAGATCGCGATCAACGTCTGCAGCCTGTGTTTCATGGTGCCGATGGCGCTGGCCGAGGCCACCACCGTGCGCGTGGGCCACGCTCGCGGCCGCGGCGATCGCGACGGCCTGCGCCGCGCCGCGTTCGCCGGCTATGCCTTGACCGCGCTGACCCAACTCGTCTCCGGCGGCGCGCTGTGGTTCGGCAACGAGGCCATCGCCGGGCTCTACACCGAAGACGTCGCCGTGGCCGGATTGGCGGCCTCGCTGCTGCTGCTGGCCGCGGCGTTCCAGTTTCCCGACGGCCTGCAGGTGCTGTCCGCCGGGGCGCTGCGCGGCCTGCAGGACACCCGCGCGCCGCTGTTGATCGCGGCGTTCGCGTACTGGGGCGTCGGCATGCCGCTGGGCGCGATGTTGGGGTTGGGCGTCGGCGACTGGGTGCCGGCGCAGGGCCCCTGGGGCATGTGGCTGGGCTTGACCGCCGGGCTGGTGGTCGCCGCCGTGCTGTTGGGTTGGCGTTTCCTGCGTCGCTCCAGCGCGATGCCGCTGGCCGTTTCGGGGCCGTAAGCGCCGATGCCCGGACCTGCCCCTGGTCGTAATGACCGATGGCGGGTGACGCCGCAGCCGGCTTCGGCGAGACTTGCGGCCGTGGAATCCGCGATCGGCGCGGACCCCCCGCCGATCGAACATGCGATCCGTACGCATCGTCCGAAGGCGTCGGGCGCTGGCCTCGGAAGACGCCGCGCGCGAACGCACCGCCATTCTCACGGAGACATCCCGCAATGAGCACCCCGGCCAACCACGGCCCCGTCGCCAACTTTTTCATCTTCATTTGGGACGGGATGAATTTCACCCGTCGCCTCGTCTTCAACCTGCTGTTCTTCGGCTTCCTGCTGTTCCTCGCCATCGGCTTCGTCGCGGCGATGTTCAGCGGCGGCCCGCAGGGCGCGCGCTACGGCGACGGCACCACTCTGGTGCTCGCGCCCGAAGGCGAGTTGGTCGAGCAGTACACCACCGACCCGACCACGCGCGCCCTCGCCGAGGCCGTGGGCGAACACACCCAGCAAGTGCAATTGCGCGACTTGCTGCGGGTGATCGACGCCGCGAAGGACGACAAGAAGATCGAACGCATTCTGCTGCGCGTCGATCGTCTGCAGCCGTCCGGCTACGCCTCGCTGCGCGAAGTGGCCGACGCCTTGGCGCGCTTCCGCGCCAGCGGCAAGCAGATCGTCGCGTTCGGCGAGAACATGGAGCAATCGCAGTACCTGCTCGCCGCGCAAGCGAACGAAATCTACATCGACCCGATGGGCGGCCTGCTGCTCGAAGGCATCGGCCGCTATCGCCAGTTCTATCGCGAAGGCCTGCAGGACAAGCTCGGCGTCGACGTGCATCTGTTCAAAGTCGGCGAATACAAATCCGCCGCCGAACCCTACGTCCTCGACGCCGCGTCGCCGGAATCGAAAGAAGCCGATCTGTTCTGGATGAGCGACATCTGGCAGCGCTATCTGGCCGATGTGGCGAAGGCGCGCAAACTCAAAGTCGAAGATCTCGCCGCCAGCTTCCAAACGATGTCGGCCGACATCGCCGCCGCGCAGGGCGACCTGGGCCAGTACGCGCTGAAGCGCAAGTTGGTGGACGGGTTGAAGACCGAAGAGCAAGTCGAGGACTTGATCACCGAGCGCAGCGGCGCCGGCGACAGCGAAGACGGCTATCCCGCGATCGGCTTCGGCGGTTATCTGATGCACCTCAATTCGCAGTTGCCGATCCTCGGCGACAACGGCGACGTCGCCGTGGTGGTGGCCGAAGGCGAAATCGTGCAGGGCGAACAACCGCCGGGCACGGTCGGCGGCGAATCCACCGCCGCGCTGCTGCGCGATGTGCGCGACGACGACGGCATCAAAGCCGTGGTGCTGCGCGTGAATTCGCCGGGCGGCGACGTGTTCGCGTCCGAACAGATCCGTCGCGAAGTCGAAGCGCTGAAGAAAGCCGGTAAGCCGGTCGTGGTCTCGATGGGCGACGTGGCCGCGTCCGGCGGCTACTGGATCAGCATGAACGCCGATCGCATCTACGCCGACCCTTCGACGATCACCGGCTCGATCGGCATCTTCGGTTTGGTGCCGACCTTCCCGCGCGCGTTGGAGAAGATCGGCGTGCACACCGACGGCGTCGCCACCACGCCGATGGCCGGCTTCAGCCTGGGCCGTCCGCTGCAGGACGACTACAAGGTCGTGATTCAGTCGGTGATCGAAAAGGGCTACCGCGATTTCACCGGTCGCGTGTCGAAAGCGCGCAAAAAGCCGGTGGCCGACGTCGACGCGGTCGCGCGCGGCCGCGTGTGGACCGGCGCGCAGGCGAAGGAACGCGGGTTGGTCGACGAATTCGGCGGCCTGCAGACCGCGATCCTCAACGCCGCCGAGCGCGCGAAGCTCGGCAAACCGGGCGACTACCGCGTGCGCTACATCGAAGAGCAGATGAACCCGATCGCGCGTTTCATCTCCGGCTTCGCCGGCAGCGCGATGGGGCAGCGGATGCTGAGCGAGTCCGGCATAGCGCAGGCGTTTGTCGCCAAGCACATGCCGCAGATGCATCAGGATCTGAAGCTGCTGGAGAACGCGATGCAGGCCCGCGGCAGCGCGCCGGTCAGCGCCGTGGCGTATTGCTTCTGCGGATTCTGATCCGACGACGCATCGATCCGCGATTCCCGTACGAAGCGACGCCCGGCGAAAGCCGGGCGTCGTCGTTCAGGGCCGCCGAAGACCATCGGCGATGCGGCATCGAAGGTTCTGCCGCGTATGTCGATCGCGCGCGATGCCGGTTGTGGAATACGTGCGAGATGCGCGTCGAGACAGGTGTCGAGATTACGCGCGGAAACGCCGCGCTCGTGAAGGATTATTCGTCGGTCGCCGCGTCGATCGCGCGGCGTTGCTCCACCGCGGCGTCTTCGGTCGCTTTGCGGGTGGCCTTGGCGTCGTCGATCGGCCGATGGATCGCTTCGGTGAGCGTCGTCGGCGATTGCGCGGCGGGCGCGGCCGTCGCGGCGTCCGACTGCGGCGCGGGCGGCACGTCCTGTTCGGGGACTTTCGGTTTGGAGCACGCGAGCAGCGCCGCGCACAGCGCCAACGCGCACGATAGACGGACAACGGCGAACAATCGTGTCATGGCGGATCTCCGTCGAACGCATGCCTCACGCCGAGGCGTCGGCGTATCCTACGCTTTTCCCGACCGGTGGGTGGAGCCATGGATCCGCAGCGTTGGCGTCTCGACGGACAACTCGCGCTCGTCACCGGCGGCAGCGCGGGCATCGGCCGCGCCATCGCGCGCGAACTGCTCGGATTCGGCGCGCGCGTATTGATCGCCGCGCGGCAAGCCGACGGTTTGGACGGCGTACGTCGCGAGTTGGAAGAGGAGTTTCCCGACGGCGAAGTGCGCACGCGCGTCGCCGATGTGGCCGACGATGCGCAGCGGGCCGACTTGTTGGATTGGGTGGAAGATCTCGGCGAAGGGCTCAATATTCTCGTCAACAACGCCGGCGGAAACGTCACCAAGCCGGCGAACGAGTACAACGAAGACGAGTGGCGCGGCATTTTCGAGGTCAATCTGTTCGCCGCGTTCGAACTGGCGCGCGGCGCGTATCCGCTGCTGACCAAACATGCGGCGTCGTGCATCGTCAACGTCGGCAGCGTGTCGGGCGAGACGCACGTGCGCAGCGGCGCGCCCTACGGCATGAGCAAGGCCGCGATGCATCAGATGACGCGCAATCTCGCGGTGGAGTGGGCCGAAGACGGCGTGCGCGTGAATGCGGTCGCACCGTGGTACATCCGCACGCGCCGCACCTCCGGCAAGCTCGCCGATCCGGATTATCTGGACGAAGTGCTGCTGCGCACGCCGATGGGCCGCATCGGCGAACCGGAAGAGGTCGCGGCCGCGGTCGCGTTCCTGTGTTTGCCCGCATCGAGTTACGTCACCGGCGAATGCATCGCGGTGGACGGCGGCTTCCTGCGCTACGGGTTCTGATTCCGCGACGAGACGCATCGCGATGTCCGGTCCGCGTGCGCGCAACGACGCGCGGCTTTGCCGATCGTGTTCTCTTCGATGCGCCACGGTTCTTCCGCAAGTCACGATGACGTTGCGCACTTCGGCGTATGTCGGTGCGCGTCTAGTCTGCATCGGTCGCGGCGCGCGTCGAATGGATTCGCATCGGGCTCGCGCGAGTAGGCGCACTCGCGCGCGAACGCCGCCGTTCGATCGGCGCGCGTCGCGACACCCGACAATCAACCTAGGAGAGTTCGTGATGAAGTCTTACTCGCAACGTTTCGTTCGTCGCGCGCTGGCGGCCGGCGTCGTGTTGGCCGCGGGCGCGTTCGCGGCCCCCGCGATGGCGCTCAACTGCGCTTACAACCCGGCTTCGGGTTCGATGGATACGTATCAATGCAGCACCAGCTACACGCCCTTGCCCGACGATATTCTGTACTGGGTCGACAGCACCGGCGCTTCGCAGTGGGGCGGCGTGAGCTTCACCGCGCATTGCGATGCGTACGGCATTTTCGAAGTCACGCTGTATCGCTGGAACGGGCGACGCATGGTCGCCATCGACGGCGCTCGCGGCATGTGCTTGAGCGAGTAACGGTCTCGCGACATCGATGCGCGATCGATGCGTGATCGACGCGCGATCGATCCGAGACCCGCGGGCGTGCGTGCACGCGCCCGTGTTCGCCCCGAGCGGCGCGGCTGTGCGCGATGTCGCAGTCGGTGCGACGCGATCTGGGCATGATGACGATTCGATATCGCATCGGGCGCGATGCGCATGGACGCCGTTCGCGGCCGACGCTTCTCGATCGCCGAACAATCGTTCGCGTCGGCGACGGCGATTCGGCCGAACGCGATTTGCGCACGGCGCGACGGTCGATATCGACGGCGGCGACGGCGAATTCCGCCGAAGCGATATCGCGCCGGAACGCGCCTTCTGTCTCGCGCCTTCCGACGCAGACGACGATCCCCGCACTCCAACACGCAAGGACGACATCGCATGGCAACGCACCACCGTAACGCTCCGCTCGCATCGGCGATCGCCGCCGCGCTCCTGTCCGTCGCGCTTCCGTCGGCGTTCGCCGCGGAACTGCGCACCGCCGCTCGGCCGATCGAAGGCCACTACATCGTCGTCCTCAAGGACAGCGCGGCGCGGCTCGCGCACGAATCGTCGCGCGTCGCGCGCGTCGGCGACGTGGCGAACGCGATCGCCGCGTCGCATCGGGTCACGCTGACGCAAAGTTTCGATCGCGTGCTCCGCGGTTTCGCGGTGCGCGCCGACGACGCCGCGCTCGCGCGTTTGCTCGCCGACCCGCGCGTCGCGTACGTGCAGGAAGACGGCTGGGTGCCGCCGAGCGCGACCCAAACCGCCGCGCCCTGGGGCTTGGACCGCATCGATCAAAACGCATTGCCGCTCAGCGGCACCTACACCTACGAAAACGTCGCGACTCGGCCGCACGTCTACATCCTCGACACCGGCGTGTTGACCGGTCATACGCAGTTCTCGGGCCGCATGGGCAATGGCGTCAGCTTCATCGCCGATGGCTTGGGCACGAGCGATTGCAACGGCCATGGTACGCATGTCGCCGGTATCGCGGCCGGCACGACGTGGGGCGTGGCCAAGAACGCGATCGTCCATCCGGTACGCATCGCCGGTTGCAGCGGACTCGCTTCGCTTTCGAACATGATCGCTGGCATGAACTGGGTCGCGACGAATCGCATCGGGCCCGCGGTCGCGAATCTGAGCTACAACGCTACGCAGATCGAACCGACGCTCGACACCGCCGCGACCAATCTGATCAATTCGGGCGTAACGCTGGTGGTGGCCGCGGGCAATCAGAACGTGGATGCCTGTCAGTTCTCGCCCGGGCGTCTGCCCGGCGCGATCATGGTCGGTTCCACGGCGTCCAACGATACGAAAGCGCCCACTTCCGCGTATGGGCCGTGTCTGGACGTGTTCGCGCCAGGCGAGAGGATTCCTTCCGCGTGGCACACCGGCACGTCGGCATCGGCCACGATCGGCGGCACGTCGATGGCTGCGCCGCACGTCGCGGGCGCGATCGCGCGCTACATCAACCTCTATCCGGCGACGACGCCTTCGCAGATGAGCAGCGTGCTGGTCGGCGCCGCCACGCCGAACGTCGTGATCAATGCGGGCGCGGGTTCGCCCAATCGCTTGCTGTTCATTCCGGAAATGCCCGGAACGGCGCCGAGCGTGACGAGTTTCGTCTGTCCCGATTACACCATCAGCGGCGGCGGCACCTATTGGTGCCAGATCGCGTACAGCTCCGCGACGCCGGCGACGGTGCGTTGGCCCAGCGGCTCGGGCGGCAGCGTCTACAGCGGCGCGTGCAGCGCGGGTTCGCGCCCCACCGTGAGCGTCACCGTGAGCAACGCTTACGGGTCGGCGACGCGCAGCGCGACGTTTACTTGCCCGACGGGCGCGATTCCCTGACCGATCGTGCCTCGTAGCGCAGGGCGATTCGGACGCCGTTCGCGATCACGACCTTCGCGGTCGCAAGCGGGTCGCGCCCCCGCAGCATGAGAGCGGCACGAAAGCGACGCGCGGCGCATCCGGCGAGGCCGTCATCGCGCCCATCCGGATCCGCCGAGCGCACGCGTGGACATTTCGATGTCAACCGAACGGTTTGGCGTGCGTTAAGGATGGGGCGCGTTCGCGCAGCCACCTCCATTCGTGTCCAAGGAGCTTTCTCTATGCCTCGATTCCACCGTTCCCTCCCGCTCGTCGCCGCCGTCGCGACGGCGTTCGCCGCCGGCAGCGCCGCAGCCGCCGTCCGCACCGACCTGCATGCGTCCGATCTGGCCCGCGCCAAAACCAGCAATGCCGCCATCGCCGCGTCCGGCGTCGCGGGTATGGTCCATACCCGTCACGAGCGCGCGTTGGGCCTGGACGGCGAATCGCGCTTGATGCTGATCGCGCGCAAGACCGATCTGGGCGTCCGCCATCATCGCTATGCGCAAACCTTCCGCGGCCTGCCGATCTTCGGCGAGCATGTGATCGTCGCCGAAGACGCGAACGGCGGCATCGAGACGCTGTTCGGACGCAAAGTCGATGGGCTCGCCAGCGAAATTCCCGCCGGTAAAACCCGCATCGACCGTAAAACCGCGCTCGCGATCGCCAAGAGCGTCGTTCTCGGCAACCGTATCGGGTTCATGCGCACGCGCGACGAATCGTCGAACCTGATGATTTACGTCGACGACGCCGGAACCGCGCGCCGCGCTTACGTGGTGTCGTATTTCGCCGATACGCTCGGCGGCGGTTCGCCGACGCGGCCGATCGCGATCGTCGACGCCGATACCGGCCGCGTGTTGAAACAGTGGGACAACCTGCAGCACGCGCTGGTCGGCACCGGCCCTGGCGGCAATACCAAGATCGGCCAGTACGAGTACGGCACGCAGTACGGCAAGATGGACGTGACGCAGAGCGGCACGACGTGCAGCATGACGAACGCCAACGTCAGAACCGTCAATCTCAATCACGCCACGTCCGGCAGCACCACGTTCTCGTACACCTGCCCGCGCAACACGGTGAAAACCATCAACGGCGCCTACTCGCCCTTGAACGACGCGCATTATTTCGGCGGCGTGGTCTACAACATGTACAACGCGTACGTCGGCAGGCCGCCGCTCACCTTCCAACTCGTGATGCGCGTGCATTACGGCACGGGCTACGAGAATGCGTTCTGGGACGGCAGCACGATGACCTTCGGCGACGGCGCCACGAAGTTCTATCCGCTAGTCAGTCTGGACGTGACCGCGCACGAAGTCTCGCACGGCTTCACCGCGCAGAACTCGAATCTGACTTACGCCAACCAGTCCGGCGGCATCAACGAAGCGTATTCCGACATCGCCGGCGAAGCGGCCGAGTACTTCATGCGCGGCAGCAACGATTTCAAGGTCGGGTACGACATCACCAAGGGCACGGGCGCGCTGCGCTACATGAACAACCCAACGCTGGACGGCAAGTCGATCGACCACGCTTCGAAGTTCATCTACGGCATGGACGTGCATTACTCCTCGGGCGTCTACAACAAGGCGTTCTACCTGTTGGCGACGAAGGCGGGCTGGAACACGCAGAAAGCGTTCAAGGTGTTCGCGCGCGCGAACGATCTGTATTGGACCCCGAGCACCGACTTCTACACCGGCGTGTGCGGCGTGCAGACCGCGGCGACGAACCTGGGCTACACCGTGGCCGACGTCACTTCGGCGTTCTCCGCGGTCGGCTTGACCTGCGGCACCGCGCCCACCGGCCCAGCGCCGACGATCACCACGTTCTCCTGCCCGGAACCGGGCTCCAACGGCGGCGGCTCGTTCATGTGCTCGGTCGCGTACACCTCCCCGAAACCGGCCGTGGTGTACTGGCCTAACGGTACCAACGGCAACGTCTATTTCGGCCGTTGCATCCAAGGGCAACGCACCAGCGTGACGGTGTACGTGGCGAACATGTACGGCGTGTCCTCGCGCACGGCGACGTTCACCTGCGCCTCGGGCAACATCCCGTAACCGTACTCGCACGTCACGACGACACCGACGCGCCGGAGAGGGCAATGCGCTCTCCGGCGCGTTTCGTTTTTGGCGTCGTCGTTCCGGCGCATCCGGCCGGTTTCGCTAAGCGCGATTCGCTAAGCGCGATTCGCTGAGCGCGATTCGCCACGATGGCGATCGCATACGGTCCACCGAAAGTTTCACCGCACGCAGGCGCTGTCCCGATAGATTTTCGCGAAGCGCTCGTACTCCGCTTTGCGCGCGTCGTTGCCGCTGCCGGCGAACTTCCAGCGGAATTCGGCTTCGTCGACGCGGCGCTTCCACGCGCGGCAGAGGTCGTCCGACGCAATCGCGACGCATTCGTCGCGCCGCATTTCGCAGGCGCTGCCGGCGGCGAGATCGGGCGAGCCGTCGATGCCGACGGTTCGCAGCGGCGCGCAACTCGACGCCGGTTCTTCGGTTTCGCCCAGATAGTCGCGGTCGTCCCAGGTTTTGCATTGATACAAGGCCGGCGGCGGCTTGCGGGGCGTGGTCGCAGCTGGCGCGTCCGGGGCATTCGGCGCTGCGGGCTTCGGCTGCGGCGTAGGCGTCGTGGGCGGGCGCGCCGCGGGGGCCGTGGGTATGGCGGGCGCGGGCGATGTCGGCACGGTGCCGATCATGCGGATCTCCTGCGCATGTCCGCTCGGGCACGGCCGATCGTTCTGCAGCGTCACGTTCCCGGCCGGGTCGGTGCAGCGGTAGATCACGGTCTCGTGCGGGGCGGCGGCCGCGGCGACGCACGCGCCGAACGCCAGCGGCCACAGTACTCGCAGCGTGCGCGCGACGGCCATGCCCTCAACCGCAATCTTGCGCGATGCGGGTGTCGATCAGCCGCTCTTCGCGGTCGATGTCGATGCGTTCGCTTTGCTGCGCGTTGAAGCGGCGACGGCCCAGCGTGCCGCGCTCTTCGCGCAAACGCGCGCAGGCCTCGGTCTGCGGCAGCGCGCGGCAGGTGTCGCGCACCCAGGCGCCGTTGTCGATGACGTACGGGCGATGCGGGTGCGCGGGCGGGCGATGCGACGGCCCGGCGTTGCCGTAGCCGGCGTAGAGGCCCTCCTGGCCCACGTGCACGAAACCGTACGACGGGTCGTAGAGCGGCGTCTGCGCGGGCGCGAACGCGTACGGGTTCGGCACCCAGCGCAGTCGGCCTTCGGGCGTGTCGCTGAGATAGCGGTGCTCCGGGCCCGCGCATTCGTACAGCGGCTGCGGCGTGCGCAGCACGATCACCTGCGGCGCGGCGACGGCCGTGCGCGCGGGGATCGCGTCGTGCGGCGCCGCGCGGCTGACGATCGCATCCTTTGGCCGCACCATGCGCCGGATGTCCTGGCGTTCGCCCGGGCGGCAGGGCGAATCGCGCAAGCTCAGGCGGCCCTGCGCGTCGGTGCAGCGATAGATCACGACCGGGCGGTCGTCGGGTGCAGCGGCGGTTTGCGCGCGCGCCGACAGCGGCGATCCCGTCCCGACGCCGAGGAGGGCGGCGATCGCGAGGAAGGACATCGAAGGGAATGACGGCCGAGCGTACATGGCGGGGCGCATGGCGGCGTTCATCGAGGGGAGTCCCCGGCGATGATGCGATCGAAACGGGTGCGGCGGAAGCCCCGCCCATCGTGCCGACCGTGGCGGTTCAGCCGAGGTGCGAGCGAAGTTCGATGTCTCGCCGACCATGCCGGCGCAATCGAGCGTTCCCGACGGAGATCGCCGCCGCCGCACCGATCGGCGCGACGGCGGCGGCGCGGTTCAGAACGGTGCGTCGTCTTTCGCGGCTTTCTTGATCACGCGCTTCATGCCGGCGTTTTCCATCGGCTTGGACGTGAGCAGCGACTTCGCCGGCTCGGGATGCGCGAACATCGCCGCTTTCTTGGGCGCGGCTTTCTTCGGGGCCGTTTTCTTGGCCGCGGTCTTGCTCGCGGCTTTCTTCGCGGCGGGCGTTTTCGTCGTCGTCTTTTTCGCGACGGGTTTGCGCGCGCCGGCCTCGGCGGTCGCCTTCGGCTTCGCGCCCGAGGCTTTCTTCGCGGGCGCTTTCTTCGCCGCCGCTTTCTTGGCGCCGAAGCCTTTGCGCGCGGGCTTGCCGGTCTCTTCCAGCAGGCGCGTCACTTCGTCGAGCGTCAGCGAACTCGGTTCGCGATCCTTCGGAATTTTGCCGTTGAGCTTACCGTCGCTGATGTAGGGGCCGAAGCGGCCGTTCAGCACTTCGATCTCGCTGCCCGGGAAGGATTTGATGATGCGGTTGCGCGCGATCTCTTCCTTCTCTTCGATCAAGAACACCGCGCGCGCCAAATCGATGGTGTACGGGTCGTCCTCTTTCTTCAGCGAGGCGTAGGTCGAGCCGCGCTTGGCGAACGGCCCGAAGCGGCCGATGCCGACGCTGACTTCTTCGCCGTCGCTCTGGCCGAGTTTGCGCGGCAGTTTGAACAGCTCCAGCGCCTCGTTCAGCGTGATGGTGTGCATCGACATGCCGGGTCGCAGCGAGGCGAACTCCAACTTTTCGTCGGTGTCTTTGTCGCCGATCTGCGCGTACGGCCCGTAGCGGCCGAGGCGCACGCTGACCGGTTTGCCGGATTTCGGATCGACGCCCAATTCGCGCGCGCCGGTGGCTTCGGAGCGATCGACCGACTCGGTCTTCTCTTCCACCAGCTCTTTGAACGGCGCCCAGAATTTCTCCATCAACGGCACCCAATCCTCTTCGCCGCGGCTCACCGCGTCGAGCTCGTCCTCCATCTTCGCGGTGAAGTCGTAGTCGACGTAGCGGCTGAAGTGGCCGCTGAGGAATTTGCTGACCGCGCGGCCGACGTCGCTGGGCCGGAAGCTGCGGCCTTCCATCTCGACGTACTTGCGGAACAGCAGGGTTTGGATGATCGAGGCGTAGGTCGACGGACGGCCGATGCCGTATTCCTCCAGCGCCTTCACCAGCGCCGCTTCGGTGAAGCGCGGCGGCGGCTGCGTGAAATGCTGATCGGCGTGGATGCGATCCAACGGCACGCGCTCGCCGGGCTTCATCGCCGGCAGTTTGCGGCCCTCGTCGTCGTCGTCGTTCTTGCTGTCCTTGCCTTCTTCGTAGACGGCCAGGAAGCCCGGATCGACCACCGTGGTGCCGCTGGCGCGGAAGCTGTGCTCGCCGCCGGCGGCCAAGTCGACGCTGACGGTGTTGAGCGTGGCCGGCACCATTTGGCAGGCGACGGCGCGTTTCCAGATCAATTCGTAGAGTTTGCGTTCGTCGTCGCTGAGATAGCGCGAGATCTGCGCGGGCGTGCGCAGCGCGGAGGTCGGGCGCACGGCTTCGTGCGCTTCCTGCGCGTTCTTGGATTTGGTTTGGTAGAAATTCGGTTTGTCGGGCAGCGCCTTGGTGCCGTAGTCGCGCGCGATCACGTCGCGCAGTTCGCTCAAGGCTTCGGCGGACAAACTCACCGAGTCGGTACGCATGTAGCTGATCAGGCCGACCGTGCCTTCCTCGCCGATGGCCACGCCTTCGTACAGCTTCTGCGCCACCTGCATCGTGCGCTTGGTGGTGAAGCCGAGTTTGCGCGAGGCTTCCTGCTGCAGGGTGGAGGTGGTGAACGGCGGCGCGGGGCGGCGCTTGCGCTCCTTGCTGGCGACGTCGGTGACCTGCAGCACGCCCTGCGCGGCGGCGACGATGCGCTTGCGCGCGGCTTCGGCGCTGTCGCCGTCGGTGACGGTGAACTGCTCGACTTTCTTGCCGTCGAGTTTGGTGAGCTTCGCGGTGAACGCCTGCGTCGGATGCGCGCATTCCGCTTCGATCGTCCAGTACTCGCGGGCGACGAAGGCTTCGATCTCTTCCTCGCGCTCCACGATCATGCGCAGCGCCGGCGATTGCACGCGCCCGGCGGACAGGCCGCGCTGCACCTTGCGCCACAGCACCGGCGACAGGTTGAAGCCGACCAGATAGTCCAACGCGCGGCGCGCCTGTTGCGCGTCCACCAACGGCGCGGCGATCTGACGCGGTTTGGCCATCGCTTCCTTGATCGCGCGCGGCGTGATTTCGGTGAACACCACCCGATGCAGCGTTTTGTCGTCGAGCAGCCCGCGCTCCTTGAGGATTTCCGCGATATGCCAACTGATCGCCTCGCCTTCGCGGTCCGGGTCGGTCGCCAGATACAGATGGTCGGCGGCCTTGGCGGCTTTGGCGATGGCGTCGACGTGCTTCTCGTTCTTGTCGATCAGCTCGTAGCGCATGGCGAAGCCGTGGGCGGGGTCCACCGCGCCTTCCTTGGGCACCAAGTCGCGGACATGGCCGTACGAGGCCAGGACGTGGAAGTCCTTGCCGAGGTATTTATTGATCGTCTTGGCCTTGGCCGGAGACTCGACGATAAGCAGATTTTTGGCCATCTCGGGGGGGGACGATTTCCGGAAAAGCCGCTCCGGACGTGGGGCGGCAGGGGGCGGTAAGGCGGACGATGGAGGGCCGAACTGGGGGCGGCCGGACAGAAGGCAACGCCCGGGAGAGCCCGGGCGTCGTATCGCGATCCTTTTTTAGTGGTGTCACGTTCGGGCCGTCGCTGTCAAGCCGGCGTAACGGACAGGGTGCCTCGCAAGCAGGTCCAGCGTTCAGGAAAACCGGCTCAATCGGCGGCCGCGTCGGTGCGGCGGCGGTCGCCGAACGTGCCGTCGCAGGTGGTGCGCTGGTTGGCGCAGGCGCCCCGGAACCAGCCGGTGCGGCGCTGGTCCCGCGCGTCGCGGACGGTCAGATGCAGCCATTCGCCCCGGCAGCCGAGATAGCGGGCGACCCGGTCGCTGGGAATCCAATCTTCGGCCGAATAGACCATCGCGCTGCCCGGGTCTGGGGCCGCGAAGCCCGCTTCGGTCTGCAGGACGAAGCCCAGGTGCCGCGTTTCGACCCAGCCGGCCGGGATGTCGTGAGCGGCCTCGTTCCGGGCCGAGGCGGCTGCGATCCGCGCCCAGCCGTTGCGGATGTCGACGACGGCGACCTCGGCGCCCTCGATGTCGTCCGCGTCGTAACGCACCGCTCTCAGACGGCCGACCACGGCTCCGGAACGATTCGGCGTCGCGCGCACCGCCGGTTCGGCCGGGCGCACGATGTAAGCCGACACCGCGCATGCGTCCGCCGGGGCCGCCGATGTCGCGTCGCGCTGCGCCTGTACCCCCGAGCAGGCGAAGACCGTCGACGCCATGACAACGGCGACGATGCCCGCGCGAACGCGCGAACGGAGAGGCGCGACATCGGAACGCATGGCGATTGCTCCAAAAAAATCGGACGAAGCGGAGCGCGCGGATCGATTCGAATGCGGATCGATTCGACTCGCGAATCGGCCCGCCCGTCGATGTGCGTCTCCGGTGCGCTCAGCGCACGCCGCTGCCCATGAACGCGAAGCCGACGGCCGCCACCATCGCGATCAAGCCCAGCATCAACAAGCCCCACAGGCACAGCACCACGATGGCGACGACGCCCAGCTCATCGCGCTGCAGCTCGTTTTGCGAGGTGTAGGCGTATTTGTCGACGACCAGGGTGTCGCAAATCATGTCGTGCAGCGCGCGTTTGCGCTCGGTGAAGCCGGCCATGATCAAGCCGATGCCGATCGTCAGCGTACTGAGCATGTAGGCGAAATAGCGGCCGAAACCGCGGGCGAACGAGATGCGCGAACCGTCGCCGCGGACGACTTTGATGCCGACCGCCAGCTTGCCGACGCTCGCCTGCATGCTGGAGGAGTGCATCCACCCGAAATACGTCGCGCCCAGGCCCAGCGCGACCAGTTGATTGAGGATCTGCAGCACCACGGCCAGGCCTTCGTCGAAGCCGCCGGAGCCCATCATCGCCACCATCATCAGCCCGAAGACCATGCCGACCATGCCGGCGACGATGCCGACTACGAAGCTGTCGATGAACGACGCCGCGGCGCGCTTCCAGAAGCCGGCGTAGACCACGCGGCCGCCGCTCACGAAACCGTCGCTCTCGGCCACCTGCGCCTTCGGCGGCGCGTAGGGCGAGACCGGTTCGGCCATGCGATAAGGATTCGCGTCGGCGTCGGCCGGCGCGTCCGGGCCGGCGGTGGCGAACGCGTTGGCCGGCGTCGCGGTGGGCGCGGCTTCGAAAGGCGAGGCCGCCGCGGCGCGCGGCAGCACCTCGTCGATCGCTTCGCGCCACGGTTTCCAATCGGCGTAGCCCTCGCGCCACACCAGGGTGTCGGCACCGAGCTGGCCGTTGCGGTGCAATTGGGTGAGGTCGTCGGCGCTGACCGGGCCGAGCCGTTCGCGCTGCGCGTTGCTGTAGTACCACTGCGTCATTCGAGGATTCCTTCGAGCCTAATGAAGTGCCGTCACCGGCAGGGTGCGGGGCGATAGCGGATGTCGAGCGTTCCGCCGCGGCAGTCCCACGTCTGCGCGTCGGAGACGAAGCGGAGGGTCTTGCCGTCGGCGGCGGGCGACACGTCGGCGAAGCGCATCTCGAAGCCGCAGGCTGTGGCGTCGGGCGAGCCCGGCGTTGCCGCGTCCAGCACGAATGCGGCCTCGCCTTTGCCGCTCGGCGATAACCGCACCGTCGCGCCGTTGGTCATGCCCAGCGCCTGCGCATCGGGGCAAGCGCCGTGTTCGGCGCGATAGCGGTCCATCGTGCGCTGCAGATCCTGCGCCGCGACGAGACCCTGCGCGACTCGGCTGCGCACCACGTAATCCTGATACTGCGGAATCGCGATCGCCGCCAGAATGCCGATGACCGGAATCGAGACGACGCCGACGCCGGCCAGGATCACGGCGATCAACGCGCAACCCGAAAGGCCGCGCTTGGGCGGCGCGGCGTGGGGAAGAGGAGGCGGAGCGCTCATGCGGGCGTGAGGGTCTCGTGCGGCGAAGCGATGGGCGGGCTCAGTTGCAGCCCGGCGGTTTGAGCATCGGGTTCGTGGTGTTGGAGCGGCAGGACACCGAAATATCGCCGCGTTCGCCCTGCGCCACGTACATCGCCGTCGCGTTGGCCCATTCGCTGCCCTGCGGCCCGAACCGCACCGCGTACGCGCAGCGATAGGGGTCGGCCGAGAACAGCGTCAGCTCGAACCGACCGCTCAATTCCGGTCTGCGCACCATCGCCGATTCGAACTCGAACTCCTGCGGGCATTGGCCCTGCTGCAGCGTCGAGGCGCCCATGCCCTCGGCCAGCAGCGCGCGCACGCGGGCGTCGTCCTCGGCGAGCTGCTGCGCGCCGTACGCGCTCTGCGGTTCGGGCGGGCCGATGGTCGGGGCGCGATTCGCGGCCGCGTCCGTCGCGGCTTGCTGCGCTTTCTTCGCGCGATCGACGTAATCCTTGTACGCCGGCAGCGCGATCGCGGCCAGAATCGCCATCAGCACGAAGCCGACTACGCCGATCGCGATCGCCGCGATCAAACAGCCCGACATCCCCGATTTCGCGGGTGCGGCCTGCTGCGGCGCGTTCGGCCACGGCGTGCCGCTCTTGGCGTCGTTGCGCACGAAGCGATCGTCTTCCACTTCGACGATGCTCAGCGGCTGGCCCTGCGGCAGCGGCGGCGGCGCGCCGGCATCGGGTTTGATCCCGATCAGGCCCAGCTCGTCGATCAAACGGTCGGCCGGCTGCCATTCGCGCATGCCTTCGCGCCAGACCAGCGTGTCCAGCGCCATGCGGCGCTCGCGGTAATGCTGCTGAAGCTCTTCGACGCTCAGCGGGCCGATGCGTCCTTGTCCCGGGCTGTGGTAGTACCAAATTTGCATCGTGACCCCCTTCCGACGCGGGCCCGAGCGTAACGGGCGGCGCGCGTCATGCGGAGCCGCGTCTCCGCCCGCCGCCGGCGCAGCGCCGACAGTGCGCGCAGGCTAGCAAACTCTCGCGCCCATGGGCGCGCGGTGTTCGGATTTCCCGGTATCGAAGGCGGCCATTCGCCGATCGGCGCACGTCGCGGCGCGACGACGGGGGTTCGAATGGCGATGCGGGCTTCGGATGCGCGCCGAGCCGCGGTTCGGCCACGGCGTTGACGCTGCGGTCAGTGCACGTACTCGTCGTCGTCCTCGAACATCTGCGTTTCCATCCAGGCGTAAGCGGCTTCCGAGCCCGGTTGGTTGAACAACACCATCAGCACGACCCACTTCAGGTCGTCGAGATCCAGCTCGTCCTGATCCAAGGCCATCGCGCGGTCGAGCACCAGTTCGCGTTGGTCCGCGTCGAGGATGCCGTGTTGTTCGAGGAACATCAGGAACCCGCGGCATTCGACGTCGAGCTTGTCCAACTCGGGACCGAAATAGATGCGGGTGGGGCCGTTCGCGCGCGGTGCGGCGGGGCCGGGGCGGCGCGCGGCCAAGCCGTCCAGCCAATCGAAGGCTTTGTTGATTTCCGACGGGCTGAAGCCCGCCTGCAGCAGACTGTTCTGCAGCGAATCGCGATCCCGCGCCAAGTCCGAATCGTCGGCGATGTAGTGTTCGAACAGATAGAGCAGAACGTCGAGGATGCTTTCTTTCATGTCCCCTGACTTGCGCCGGAAGCGCGGTGAGATGAGGCGGTGGCGTGAAGACTCGTGACCGAAGACTCCCGCGATCACCTCGAACGACGGCTATAGCGGCCGTGATCGGCGGCGACGCGTCCCTGCAGCTCCATCACGAGCAGCATGGAGGACAGCGTGGCGGGCGTCAATCCGGTGCGCTCCGTCAGCCGATCCATATCGGTGGGGTCGTGGCCCAGCGCTTGCCACAACCTGTGGTAGGCGGGATCGTCCGGAGACGGGACGGCGAAGCTCGCGGCGCCGACGTCCGGATGCGAATCGTTGGGCCCCGCGGAGTGCGACGCCGCCGAGATGGGGCCGGCCGGATGTCGGCGCAAGTGCTCGCCCAGCGTCGCGGCCCAGGGGCCGAGCGCGGCGATGGCTTCGTCCGCGGATTCGATCAGCGCCGCGCCGTCGCGGATCAGCCGATGGCAGCCGCGGGCCGTCGGGTTGTGGATCGAACCGGGGATCGCGAACACCTCGCGCCCCGCTTCGGCGGCCAGCCGCGCGGTGATGAGCGCCCCCGAGCGCAGGGCGGCTTCGACCACCAGCGTGCCGAGCGCGAGGCCGGCGATGATCCGGTTGCGGCTGGGGAAATGTTCGCGCAGGGCCTCGGTGCCCGGCGGATGCTCGCTCACCACCGCGCCGTGGGCGGCGATGCGCGCCAGCAGCGGCCCGTGGGTCTTCGGATACGGCACGTCCGGGCCGGTGCCGAGCACGGCGACCGTCAGCCCGCCCGCGTCCAGCGCGGCCTCGTGCGCGGCGCGGTCCACACCGGCGGCCAGGCCGCTGACCACCGACAGCCCCGAGCGTGCGATCTCCGCGGCGAAGCGATGCGCGTTGTCGCGGCCGCCCGCGCTGGGGTTGCGGCTGCCGACGACGGCCACGCCCGGATGCCACAGCAGCCCGGGCTCGCCGGCCACGAACAGCGCCAACGGCGGCGCGGCGATCCGGCGTAGCAGGGCGGGGTAATCGGGGTCGTGCCAGCCGATCAGGCGATGCCCGGGCGCGCACAGCCACTCGCGGCCGCGATCGAGTGCCGGCAGCGCGTCGTCGTGGCGCAGGCCGTGGATCTGCAGCGGATCCAGGCCGCATGCGCGCCATTGCGCGGGGCCGGCGTCGAGCGCGGCGGCCGGGCCGCCGCAGGCCAGCAACAGGGCGCGACGCGGCGCGGCGGCGCCGCCGCAGAGCACCAGCCGCAACAGGGCGTCGGTCGCGGCCGCGTCGGCGGGCGCGCCGGTTTCGATCGATATGCTCCGGATCGGCGCCGGTTCGGGCGGGGATGCGGATTCGGAAGCGGGTTCGGAAGCGGGCGTGTCCATGCCCGACACCGTAGGCCGAACGCGACGACGGCGCCCTCAGGCGCCGCCGCGAATCGCTGTAGGAAAAGTCCGAAACACCGTAGAAGGCCGTTCGCGACGTTCCCCCGGGCTTACTTCGTATCGGGATGCTTCGCGCGGTAGCCGATCATGGTCGGTTTCACGCTTTCCATCACCAGCGCGTAGCTGACCTTGTCGAAGGTGCGGAACACCATCGCGTGCGAGGCGTACTCGTCGGGCAGACGCGTACGCGCGCCGTGGCCGACGGTCTCTTCGCCGCGATGCGTGCCGTAGGCCACGCGGTCGACTTCGTTGCTGCCCTGGCGCCACAGCGAGACCACGGTGCCGTTGTCGATGCCGTCGGCGCTGCCGGCGGAAATCGCGACCACTTCGTGGGTGCCGGCGCTCAGCTCCGAACTGGCCACCGCGATCACGCGGGCCTTGTCGGCGTCGAGCGCCTGCTTCGGCGGATGCGGGAAGAACTGCAGGTCGTAGGTCTGCACGTCGGCCGGCACCAAACGGTCGCCGACGCGCGCTTCGGTGTTGGGGTCGTCGAGCAGAATGGTCGAGGCTTCGACGTCGCCTTCCGCCAGTTTGATTAAGTTGCCGGCGTTCACGCGCAGCAGCTCGTAGCCCAGCGACTCGCCGCGATCGGCGCTGGCCGCTTCGCTCCACGGGTTGCCGAAGCCGCGAATGCCGTAACCGCGGTAATCCAGGTCGTTCTTCAGCGGCATGTCGCTGTAGTTGCGCTCTTTGATGCGGCGGTAGTCGTTGCTCGGGCGCAGCACGGCGTAGCGCTGGCCGACCTGCGCGCCGTCCAGGCCCTTCACGTAGACCTTCTGCCCGGCGGTGCCGCGGGTGTAGTCCTCTTCGATGCCCACGATGTAGGGCAGATCCTTGAAGCGGTCCACCACGCGCAGGTCTTTCAGATACGGCTCGATTTCCGCCAGGGACACCGCGCCGATCGGCGCGTCGGTGCGCGGGCCGGGCGTCACGCCGATGCCGACGCGATCGAGATAGGCCAAGCTGATCACATCGCCCGGGTAGATCAAATGCGGGTTCTTGATTTGCGGGTTGGCTTGCCAGATTTCCGGCCACAGCCACGGGCGGCGCAGGAACTTGCCGGCGATGTCCCACAGGGTGTCGCCGCGCTTCACCACGTAGGTGTCGGGGTGGTCGCCCCGGTACTCCTGGGCGACGACGTACGTGCCCGCCGTCAGCAACGCGACGACGGACGCGACGCGCAGCCCATGAGAAAAGCGCTTAAGGATGCTGGCCATCTACTTGCTCCCCTTGGGAATTTCCCCAACACAACGCCCGCACTATAGCCCACAAAACCCGGCTCTTGGCAAGTCCGGAGGCGCTACAATGCCCCGTTCCGCGACCCGTACCCGCCCCCGAAGCCGCAAACATGACGCTGCTCACGATTCTCGAATTCCCCGATCCCCGGCTTCGGACCAAGGCCCAGCCGGTCGATCCGGCCCGCATCGCCGACCCGGACTTCCAGGCCCGCCTGGACGATATGTTCCACACGATGTACGAGGCCCCGGGCATCGGGCTGGCCGCCAGCCAGGTCGACGACCACCGCCGGTTCATGGTCATCGACATCAGCGAGGAAAAGAACCAACCGCTGGTGTTCATCAACCCGGAGATCGTCGACGCCGACGGCCATCAGGTGTACCAGGAGGGCTGTCTCTCGGTCCCGGGCATCTTCGCCGACGTCACCCGCGCCAACAGCATCGCCGTGAAGGCCTACGGCCGCGACGGCCAGCCGTTCGAGATGAAGGCCGACGGGCTGCTGGCGATCTGCATCCAGCACGAGATGGATCATCTGGAAGGCAAGCTGTTCGTCGATTATCTGTCCGCGCTCAAGCGCGAGATGGTGCGCAAGAAGTTGGAGAAGGCGCGACGCAACAGCGCCGCGTAGCCGTCGCATGCGCGATAGGCGCGAATGGTGTGCGCATAGGGTGCGCCTTGGCGCACCGCCCGCCCCGAGTACCCGTAGGGTGGGCCCCTGGCCCACCGCCCGCCCGACGCCGAACACCGTAGAGCGGAGCGAAGCTCCGCTGCTCGGCTCCTCCGCTTCCGAACCTGCACTATCCCGTTTTTTTCGCCGCCATCGCTTCTGTAGAGCGGAGCGAAGCTCCGCTGAACTGTTTAAGATTTGCGTGACGGCGAATCCGCTTTGTGGAACGAACATCAAGAGCTTTCGCGCTAACGCGCGACCTACTTTTCTTTGCTGGCGCGAAAGAAAAGTAGGCAAAAGAAAGCGCCTTCCCCGACACAGCACTCTTGGCGCGGACTTGCTATCGGGATTTTTCGATTCGCCGTCCATGGCGAATCGAAAAACGGCGGACCTCCTGTCTGCCGCCCGATGGGTCTGGTTTTGTTGAGGCGGTTTAAGGTCAACAGCAATGAGTGCGGTGGTTGGATGATCTAGGCGAGGGAACGCTCAGAATTCATCTCAACATCGGCGGGGAAATGGATCGATTGGATCGTCGTTCCGGCGAACGCCGGAATCCAGCGTTTCGTTCTGTTTTCTAAAACTGGATCCCGGCGTTCGCCGGGATGACGGTTGAAAAAGGATGGGTGCTTCGGCTTTGAGGTAAGTTCTAGGTGTTCGCTCGATACTCGCGCAGGGGGATTTAAGGATGAGTCGCACGCTTTCGATCTTGGGTATCGCGATTACTGTCGTCTATCTCGGTATTCTTGGGTTTATCTTCGATGGGCGGCTGACCGAAATTTTGCTGATGCCGCCGAACGAGATCGGCGACTTGCTTGCTGGGATGTTCGGACCTTTGGCGATTCTTTGGTTGATTCTCGGGTTTTTTCAGCAGGGGATTGAGCTCAGGCAAAACACCCGCGCTTTGTTACTTCAAGAGGAATCTCTTCGTGCGCAACTGGAAGAACTGAAGAGTTCTGTAGCACATCAAAACGAAATTGCGATCGCGACCAGTGCACAGGCACGGGCAATGCAGGATTTGACCAAACCTGTATTTTCCGTAAAGAATTTACGATGGGAAGCCACTTCTTTGATAGCTAACATTTATAACTCCGGTGGGCCTGCAACTAACTTGCTGGTTAGTGGAAAATTCTGGGCGGACAAAGACGTAAAGCAGCCATATTCTTTCCTTGCAAAAGAAGGGAGTTATGACGTCTATTTTGAAGATGTTCTTCGCCCAAAAATGCGAGAAATATTGGGTCTCGAAAGTGCAGAATTTTTGCTTACCATTGACTTCGAATACGGAAACGGTCTACGAGCAACAGAGTCATTTGTTTTTGTTGATGATGGAACAATGCCGTCCGGAAAATTCGTGAATAGAAAGAGCCTTAACTCCTTCCCGGACTCTCTATGACCCTCAAAATCATCTTCGCCGGCACCCCCACCTTCGCCGTTCCTTGCCTCCGCGCCGCGGCGCGTTACGGCGAGGTGGTCGCGGTCTACACGCAGCCGGATCGTCCCGCGGGGCGCGGGCGGGCGTTGGCGTCTTCGCCGGTGAAGCTCGAAGCGTTGTCGCGCGGGATCGAGGTGTTGCAGCCGGAGACGTTGAAGAAACAGGTCTCGCGCGACGCGTTGCGCGCGTTGAAGCCGGATTTGATGGTCGTGGTGGCGTACGGGTTGATTCTGCCGCCGAAGATTTTGGAAATTCCGACGTACGGGTGTTGGAACGTGCACGCGTCGCTGCTTCCGCGTTGGCGCGGGGCGGCGCCGATTCAGCGCGCGATTGAAGCCGGCGATACCGACACCGGCGTGTGTTTGATGCAGATGGAGCAGGGGCTCGATACCGGCCCGGTGCTGTTGTCGCAATCCACGCCGATCGGCGCGCACGAGACCGGCGGGCAGTTGCACGATCGTTTGGCCGAGCTCGGCGCGCAGGTGTTGTCCGACGGCTTGGGTTTGCTGCGCGCGGGCATGCGTCCGCGTCCGCAGCCGCAGCCCGAGGCTGGCGCGACCTATGCGCACAAACTGGACAAGCACGAGGCGAAACTCGATTGGTCGCGACCCGCGACCTCGCTCGCGAACAAAGTGCGCGCGTTCAACCCGTGGCCGATCGCCGAAGCCGAGCTCGCGGGCGAGCGCGTGCGCATCCACGCGGCGGTGGCGCTCGATACGACGCACGACGCGCCGCCCGGCGCGTTGCTCGGCGCGAGCCGCGACGGCATCGATATCGCCTGCGGCGAGGGCGCGCTGCGAATCCGCACGCTGCAGCGCGAGGGCGGCAAGGCGATCACCGCTGCGGATTATGTGAACGCGCGTCGCGAGCTGCGCGTCGGATGAGCGACGGTCTCGCGCCCCGTCTCGCCGCCGCGCGCGTGCTCGATGCCGTGCTGCATCGCGGCCGTTCGCTCAAAGCCGAATTCGCCAGCGCGCTGCCGGCGCTCGACGACCCGCGCGATCGCGCCTTGGTCGAAGCGATCTGTTTCGCGGTGCTGCGCGAGCGCGTGCGCTACGCCGCGGCCTTGGAAGCCTGGGTGAGCAAGCCGCTCGGCAAACGCGACGACCCGCTGCGCGCGCTGCTGTACGCCGGTTTCGCGCAATTGGAAGCCCTGCGTTTGCCGGCGCACGCCGCGTTGGATGCGACGGTGGAAGCGGCGCGCGCGATGGGCCGTCCGCATCAGGCGGGCATGGTCAATGCGCTGCTGCGTCGCGCGCAACGCGAGGGCGTGCCTGCGGCCGATCCGGCGCTGACCTGGCCCGATTGGCTGCGCGAACGCGTGCGGCGCGATTGGCCGAACGACGCCGACGCGATTCTGGCCGCCAGCGCGGTCGCGGCGCCGCTGTGGCTGCGGGTGAATCGGCGTCGCGGCGATCGCGACGCCTACGCGCAGCGCCTGCGCGAGGTCGGCATCGCGTTCGATGCGGCGACGGCGCTGCCGATCGCGCTGCCCGATGCGATTCGTTTGGACGCCTCGCTCGCCGTGCGCGATCTGCCCGATTTCGATGCGGGCGCGGTCTCGGTGCAGGACGGCGCCGCGCAGGCGGTGGCGGATGCGCTGGCGCTCGCGCCCAGCATCATCCTGCCGCATGCCCGCGTCCTCGACGCCTGCGCCGCGCCGGGCGGCAAGGCTGCGCATCTGTTGGAACGCGAACCGACGCTGCGCTTGACCGCATTGGACATCGACGCGCGGCGTCTGCGTCGCACGCGCGAGACCTTGGCGCGCGTGGATGCCGGCGTCGAGGCCGTCGTCGCACTGCATGCGGCCGACGCCGCGGATTTGCCGGCGTGGTGGGGCACGGAATCGCAGACGGGCGAACCGTTCGATGCGGTGCTGATCGATGCGCCGTGCTCGGCGACCGGCATCGTGCGTCGTCAGCCGGATATTTTGCTGCATCGCCGCCCGAGCGATTTGGATGCGCTGGTCGCCACGCAGGCGCGTTTGCTCGATGCGCTGTGGCCGACGCTCGCGCCGGGCGGCGTGTTGCTCTACGCCACCTGTTCGATTCTGCGCGAGGAGAACGCGGGGCAGATCGACGCGTTTCTTGCGCGCACGCCCGATGCCGTGGTCGAGCCGCTGCCCGAGACCTTCGGCCGCGTCGATGGCCCCGGGCGTCAGCGTCTGCCGGGCGACGACGGCATGGATGGGTTTTTCTATGCGCGATTGCGTAAAGCCATCGCGTAGAAGCGTCGGTAGGCGCGGCCTGCGAAGGCTGGCTGGCACACAGCATTCGGGCCTTCCGGCCCTCCCACAAGATCCATCCGATCGATTCGCCCGCGAGCATCTGTCGCGTTTTTGTGGGAGGGCCGGCAGGCCCGATCTCCACTGGGAACGATCGGGCCTGTCGGCTTTCCCACAAAGATCGAGCAGCGACCGGGAGCGGTCGCGACTGACGCCGCTCCTCCGTATCATGCGCGGATGTCGACGATCCGCTTCCTGAAAACACGCCCGTCCCGCGAATTCTGGTTGCTCGCCTTCACCGCGCTGCTGGTGCTCGGTGCCGGCCTGGGCTTGCGCGATCCGTGGCCCTCGGACGAACCGCGCTTCGCCCTGGTGGCGAAGCAGATGGTCGAGAGCGGCGACTGGCTGTTCCCGCATCGCGGTTCCGAACTGTATTCGGACAAGCCGCCGATGCTGATGTGGTGGCAGGCGGCGTTCTACACGCTGTTCGGCGAATGGCGCATCGCGTTCCTGCTGCCGTCGCTGCTGGCTGCGCTGGGCACCTTGTGGTGCGTGTACGACCTGGGCCGCCGGCTGTGGACGCGTCGCGTCGGTCTGTATGCGGCCTGGGCCTTGTTGTTCGTGGTGCATTTCACGTACCAGACCAAGAAGGCGCAGATCGATCCGCTGGTGATTTTCTGGATCACGTTGGCGAACTACGGCCTGCTGCGGCATTTGCTGAAAGGCCCGGATTGGCGCATGTGGTGGCTCGGTTGGTTCGCGGCCGGTCTGGGCACCATCACCAAGGGCGTCGGCGTGCTGGCGCTGGTGATGATCGCGCCCGCCGTGTTCGCCGCGCTGGCGGGTTGGCGCGGCGCGCACCTGCATGCGAAGAATTGGCGCTTCTGGTGCGGGCCGCTGCTTTTCGCCGCCGCCGCCGCGCTGTGGCTGGTGCCGATGGTGACGATGGCGTTGTCGCAGAACGAGCCGGAATATCGCGCGTATCTCAACGACATTCTGTTCCGGCAAACCGCCGGGCGTTACGCGAAATCGTGGGATCACGCGCAACCGTGGTGGTACCACTTCGGCGTGATGGCGTCGATGTGGTGGCCGGCGCTGTTCGCGCTGCCGTGGGCGATTCCCGCATGGCGTCGGCGTTTGCGGCGTCGCGATGCGCGCTACCTACTGCCGCTGGCGTGGTGGGCGTTCGTAGTGCTGTTCTTCTCGATTCCCAGCGGCAAGCGCGACGTGTACATCCTGCCCGCGCTGCCGATGGCCTGCCTCGCGTTGGGACCGCTGCTGCCCGGCATCGTCCGCAAACTCTGGGCGCGACGCATCGCGTTCGTCGTCGGGCTCGCGCTGGCGGTCGTGTTTTTCGCCGCGGGCGCGGCGATGTGGTTCGGCGAGCCGAAGTTCGAAACCAAATTCGTGATGGAGCGCGGGTTCACCGACGGCGGCCGCGCCGCCGCCGGCCTGCTGCTCGCCATCGGCGGCTGGGGGCTCGGCGTATTGGCGTGGCATCGCGTGCGTAGCGGCGTGCACGGTTTGATCTGGATGCTGGCCGGCACCTGGGTGCTGTTCAGCGTGATCGGCTATCCGTTGCTCAACGATTCCACCTCCGCGCGCGGCTTGATGACCCACGTCGGCCAGCGCATCGGCCCGGATGCCGAACTCGGCCTCGTCGCGTGGAAAGAACAAAACCTGTTGATGGCCGACCGTCCCGCGAAAGACTTCGGTTTCAACGTGCTGTGGCCCGATCAAATGGCCGCCGGCATGCGTTGGCAAGCCGAAGCCCCCGCGAAGCGCTGGCTGTTGGTGCAGGAACCCGCGTTGTCGCAATGCGTCGCGCGCGCACGCGCCGAATTCGCCGGCTTCGCGAATCGCCGCCGTTGGTGGCTGGTGCCGGCCGCGGCCGTGCCGGATCCCACCTGCGTGCCGCAGGGCACGAAGACGCAGAACGAGGCGGATGGGCAAGAGGATTAACGCGGGACCGGCCGCCTGCCCAGGCCGACTCCATTCCCGACGGTTTACCGCCCGCGCACGGACGCAGTAGGCTGGGCGCCCGACCGCACACGACGCTGGAGCTCGCCATGGCCAAAGGCATGGATCAGAAGAAGCAAGAGAAAAAGAAACCGGAAAAGACGCTGAAAGAAAAGCGCGCGCAGAAGAAAGAAAAGAAGGGGAAGTGAGTCGTCCGCTTTCCTGCGCCGAGACCACCCCGTAGAGCGGAGCGGGTCGAATCAATTCCGCGAGAGAGCGCTGCGATACGCCGCTTCGGTGCCTTCGACGAACTGCGCGAGGTCGAACTCGCGCACGGCTTTCGCGCGCGCGGCGTCGCCCATCGCGGGTAAATCGCTGCGGCGTTCGAGGATGTTGCGCAGCGACTGCGCGATCGCGGCGATGTCGCGGGTCTTCGCGACCCAACCGTCGACGCCGGGATCGATGTTTTCCGGCAAGCCCGCGTAATCGCTGACCATTACGGGTTTGCCCATCGCCATCATTTCGCGGCAGGCGAAGGAAATGGTTTCCACGCCGTACGAGAGCACGAAACCGACGTCGATCGCGGCGATAGCGGGGCGCACATCGTCGAGCATGCCGGCGAAATGGACTTGCGGTTTCAGCCCCAGCGCATCGATGCGCGCGCGCGACGCCTCGCTCGGCGGTTTTCCGCAGAGCAGCACATGGAGCTTCGCGCGTTCGGCGTCCGGCAGCGTCGCCAACGCTTCGATCAGGTCCATCCAGCCTTTGTACTCGGCGGTGCCGGCATTGCTGCCGAGCAGCAGCGGCGCATTCGATGCCGCATCGCCCAACCAACGCGTACGCTCTTCGACCGATGCTTCCGCGGACAACGGCGCGAAACGCGCGGTATCGATGCCGTTGCGCACCGTGACCGGCGCGCAGCGCGCGTACGGCGTGGCGAGCAGTTCGCGGCGCGTCGCCTCGCTGACCGCGATCGCCAGATCGGTGCGCCGCGCGCGCCACCAATGGCCGAGACCGCCCACGGGTTTCGAGTTGTGCTTGGTCCACACCAACTTCGGTCGCGGCGTCAGCCCGCGCAGCGCGGACAGCACCAAACGATGATCGGCCGAGCCGTTGACGTGGACGATGTCGAAACATTCGCGTTCGAGCAGCGCGCGCAAGGTCTTGCGCGCTGCGCGCTGCGCGGTCCAATGCTTCAACCCGTTCGGGAACGGCTGCGCATGCGCGCGCACGCCGTCGAGCGCCTGCGCTTCGCGAAACGCACGGCTGGTCGGGGGCAGCGCGAGATGAATCTCGTGTCGCACGCGCAGGCCGCGCGCGAGCGCGAGCAGATACGTCGTATGACCGCCGCCGTCGCCGTCGTGGAAATTGGTGTAGAGAATTTTCATACGAACGGCGCGGCGCGCGATCGGAGCGCGCCGTTCAGCGCGCGCGCTTGCGGCCGCCCAGCACGCTGAGCGCGCGCTCGACGCGTTTCCATAACGGCGCGTCGCCGCGCATGCACAGCCGCGCGTAGCGTTTGGTTTCGGCCCAATCCGGCGCGGGCTTGGTTTTGTATTCGAGCTTGGCCAATTCCAAGCACGTTTCGTCGATGCCGGCGGTGCGCGCGTACTCGCCGATCAACCCGCGAGAGCGCAGACGGTTGCGGTAGGTCTCGACCGGACCGCGTTGCGACCACCACCCGTTCTTGCCGTGGATGCGATAGCCGACGGTGGCGGTGGGCAGAAAATATTTGCGCCCGCCGAGCAGGCTGGCCCCGTAGACCAAGCAGTTGTCGGCGGAGAGCCGCCACGTCGCCATCGCCTGCGGCGAGAGCGTCAGACAGCGTTCGGCCAAGGCGCGGCGCAGCGACAGCGCCGAGGTCGGCGCGCCGTACCAATACGTCAGCGCCCAGGTGGCGATGGCCGTGTAACCCAGGTCGAGCGCGCGATCCGCGAACGCGATCGTGCGGGTTTCGTTGCCGAACAGCACGATGTCGTTGAACACGAAGTCCACGTCGGCGCGCGCGTCGTACAGCGCGCCGATCTTCTCCAGATGCGCGGGTTCCCAGCGGTCGTCGGCATCGAGAAAACACACGACATCGGCATCGGTCGCGGCCAAACCGCGTTGGAAAGCGACCAGTTGCCCGCCGTTCTCGCAAAACAGCAGCGTGACGCGCGCATCGTCGCCGTAGCGTTCGCGCAGCACGTCCTGCGAGCCGTCTTTCGAGCCGTCGTCCACCACCACGATCTGCTTGGGCGGTCGCGTTTGCGCCAGCGCGCTGTCCACCGCTTCGACCACGAAATCGCGGTAGTTGTAGCAGGTGACGACGACGCCGAAACTCGTCGTCGCGGGGGGCGCTGCGCTCATGCCGCGGCGCCTTCTTCGAGCGTGCGGCGGAAGTAGGCGATGGTTTCCTTCAAGCCGTCTTCCAGCGCCACCTTCGGCGTCCAGTCGAGTTTCGATTTCGCCAGCGCGATATCGGGCTGGCGCTGTTTCGGATCGTCCGAAGGCAACGGCCGGAACACGAGTTTCGACGGCCCGCCGACGAGTTTGAGCACCAGTTCGGCCAACTGCAGCATGGTGAATTCGCCGGGGTTGCCGAGATTCATCGGTCCGGTGAAGCCCGCTTCGGTGTTCATGAACCGCACGAAGCCTTCGATCAGATCGTCCACGTAACAGAAACTGCGCGTCTGCTGGCCGTCGCCGTAGATGGTGATGTCTTCGCCGCGCAGCGCCTGCACGATGAAATTGCTGACCACGCGGCCGTCGTTCGGATGCATGCGCGGGCCGTAGGTGTTGAAGATGCGCACGACCTTGATGTCGAGATTGTGCTGGCGGTGGTAATCGAAGAACAGCGTTTCCGCGCAGCGCTTGCCTTCGTCGTAGCAACTGCGGATGCCGATCGGATTGACCCGGCCCCAATAGCCTTCGGGCTGCGGATGCACTTCCGGGTCGCCGTAGACCTCGCTGGTGGAGGCCTGGAAGATGCGCGCACGTAGACGCTTCGCCAGCCCCAGCATGTTGATCGCGCCGTGGACGCTGGTTTTGGTGGTCTGCACCGGGTCGTGCTGGTAATGCACCGGCGACGCCGGGCAAGCGAGGTTGTATATCTGATCGACTTCCACGAACAGCGGAAACGTCACGTCGTGGCGCATCAGCTCGAAATACGGGTGATTCAACCGATGCGCGATATTGCGCTTGCTGCCGGTGAAGAAATTGTCGACGCAAAGCACGTCGTGACCGTCATCGAGCAGGCGGTCGCACAGATGCGAGCCGAGAAAACCGGCGCCGCCGGTGACGAGGATTCGGGCCATTGCGCGCAACTCCGGGAGCGGGGACGACGGCCGCGCGCCGAAGACCGTGCCCGGGGCCGGCCGTTATTCTGGTCCATCGCGCAGGGGATGGCGAGCGAGGACCCGCTTTTTGTGGGAGGGCCGGCAGGCCCGATCGAATCTTCGCATCGGCGATCGGGCCTGCCGGCCCTCCCACAAAACCTCACTCCACCTTCCGCCCGTTCTGCAGCAGCCAGAGCATGATGGTTTTCTGGCGCACGTAATTGGCGCGGACGTAGGCGTAGACCAAACCGTGCCAGCCGTCCAGGAAGCCCAGCCGGAACACGTAACCGCGCCAGAACCGCCACGCGGGCGAGAACACCAATTTCGCCAGCGAAGCGCGTTTGCCGCGCGCGAACTCGTGCTCGGCCATCATCCGCGCGTAACGCTCGGTCTTCTGCAGTTGCTGCATCAGCGAGCGGTACGGAAAGTGGATCAGATCGCCCGGCAGCGTCTTCACTGCGCCGTCGACGCTGGCCGCCTCGTGGATTTCGCGGTCGCCGCGCCAACCGCCGCGACGACGGTCGAACAGACGCAGCACGCGGTCCGGGTAGGCGTTGCCGCGGCGCAGGAATTTGCCGAAATACTCGGACAATCGCGCGAAACGATAGCCCGCTGCATCGGCGAAACCGCCGTCGCGCGCGGCCAGGATCGCGGCCCGCAGTTCCGGGCTCACGCGCTCGTCGGCGTCCAGGCACAACACCCAATCGTGCGCGGCCTGTTCGACCGCGAATCGCTTCTGGCTGCGGAACCCGTCGAACGGCCGCTGCAGCACCCGCGCGCCCGCGCGCTCGCAGATCGCGCGGGAGTCGTCGGTGGAACCGGAATCGACCACGACGATCTCGTCGCAGAACGCGAGCGAGGCGAGGCAATCGCCGATACGATCGGCTTCGTTGAACGCGATAATGACCGCCGAGAGACCGGGGCGGTCTGGATTCGGCGCCGAAACGGCGGAGGGTGGGAACGTACTGATGGCGGATGACCTGTTGTTCGCGACCGAGCGTTACGCGCTGCCCATCCTGCAGCCGTTGGCCGATGCCCTGCAAGCGGCGGGCCATACCGCGCATGCGTGGTTCGAGGACGGCGCGGCGGGCGCGACGCTGCGACCACCGGTGCGCACGGTCGGCCTGCGCGAGGCGGTGGCGCTGCGGCCGCGCGCGGTGTTCTCGGCCGCGAATTGGGTGCCGACCTTCTTGACCGGGCCGAAAGTGCAGCTCTTCCACGGCTTCAACGTCGAAAAGCGCGACGACGCCCGCGGCCATTTCCGCGTGCGCGGCTTGTTCGATCTGTATTGCACGCAAGGCCCCGCCACCACCGAACCGTTCCGCGCATTGGCGGCGAAGCACCCGCATTTCGCGGTGGTCGAAACCGGCTGGCCCAAGCTCGACCCGTTGTTCCGCGACGACGGCGGCGCCTCCGCGGCGCTGCGCGCGCCCGCGCAGGGGCGGCCGGTCGTGCTGTTCGCGTCCACCTTCACCGAGCGCCTCAGCGCCGCGCCGCATTTGTTCGATGCCATCGCCGCCGAGGTCGCGCGCGGCGATCGTTACTGGCTGCTGACCCTGCACCCGAAATGCGCGCCGGCGCTGTTCGCGCGGTATCGCGGGTTGGCCGGGCCGAACGCCGCCTTCGTCGACACCGAAACGCTGATGGCGGCGCAGCGCGCGGCCGACGTGCTGGTGGCCGACACCACGTCGGTGGTCTCGGAATTCGTGGTGCAGCACAAACCGGTGATCACGCTGCGCAATCGTGCGCCGAAGCCGCACATGCTGGATTTCGACGATCCCAAGCGTCTACCGGAGATGCTGGACCGCGCGTTCGCGCCGAGCGCCGCGCTGCGCGAGGCGATCGTGGCCTACGCCGATGCGATCCATCCGTATCGCGATGGGCATTCGTCCGAACGCGTGATCGCCGCGGCCGAGGCCTTGATCGCGGGCGAACTCGGCCGTTTGCGCGGCAAACCGCTCGGCGGGTGCATTCGCGCGCTGCAGATCCGATCGAAATTAGGGTATTGGGGCTTTTGAGCGTCGCGGCCTCACGTGCGCGCGGCGCTTCTCTTCACCAGCGCAACCGCTGCCGCGAAATGCGATGCACCAAGGTCGCCTGCAGCGCGCGCGCTTCTTTCTCGGGCAGATAGTGCAACACCAGCGGCGCGCCGAGCCCCGAGCCGCCGGCGGTGTCCAACAGCAGCGTGGCCATGCCGAGCCGGCGGTCGACCGGCGATTGCTTGAGCAGCACGGCCTGCACTTTGCCGATTTCCGCGAAGCGCCAGCGTCGCGTCCACCACCCGTCGCGCACGGCGACGATGCGGTCGTCCATCGCATACCCGGCCATCCGCGCATGCCGCCACGCCAGATAACCGCCCCAGGGCAACCAGCACGCGAAGAAACCCGCGCCGAGAATCCCGAGATTCCAATACGCGCCGAACGCCAGCACCAGCGTCCAAAACAAATGCGGGACGAACAGGCGCCAGCCCGCGAAGCGATGCAGATGGCGCCAATCGCGCACCGGCCACTTCACCTGCGGCAGCAGTCGATGGATCAGCGCGTCGCACAATGCGGGCGTCCCGATCGGCGCGAGTTCGCGCAGCGAACGCGGTTGCCCATGCGAGCCGTTGTCCAGCACCGCCGTGCTGACTTCCAGCGTGCGTCGCTTGAATAGGCGATGCAGTACGCCTTCGTGCAGCGTCCAGGTCTGGATGCGTCGATGCGGCGTGCTGGTGCGCAGGCGCGCCAACATGCCGCGCACCAGGGTCAGCCGCCGGCCGTGCAGCTCCAACTGGAAATCGGTGTAGTGCAGCAGCGCGAGCGTCACCGAAAACAAACGCAGCACGACGATGAAGATCACGACGAGCGTGACGATCGCCGCGACTTCGTGGCCGTGGCCATAGCTCAATACGTAGCCGAACAGCGTCTGCAGCCAGCCGCGCAGCACGCGGGTGAGCAGGTCCGGGTTCAACTGCGCCAGCACCGCGAACACGCCCGCGACCACCAGCATGCCGCGATTGGAGATCAGCCCGAGACGAATGACTTCGGCGTTGGACAGGCTGACCAAGACTTCGCCCGATTCCGTCTCCGCATCGCTGTGCGTTGCGGCAGCGGCGCCGGGCGTTTCCGAGCGGCGGCGGCGCACCAGGGCTTCCAGCGCCAGCGCGTCGTCCAGCGTGAGCACGCGCATCTCCGCTTCCGGCTTGATGCCGCCGGCCGATTCCAGCCGCACTTCGGCGACGCGGAAGATGCGATGCAGCAGCGATTGATGCAGCGCGACGTTGTGGATGCGCGCGAACGGGATCTGCCGCTGTTTGCGCTCGAACAGACCGCTGCGGATCATCAAGCTGTCGCGGTCGATGCGGAAGCTGTAGGTGTAGTACTGCCAGATCGAGTACGCCGCGAGCAAACAGATCGCGACCACCGACCACAGGTCGTTGCGGTCGCCGCGGCCGAGGAACAACAGCACCAGCAGCGGCACGATGAATTGCTTGAGCTGCTGGATCAGCACGAAGAACCACGACAGCGGATGCAGCCGCCGTTCGTCCGTCGCCTCCAGCGTCGACGCGTCAGGCGTGGTCGGAGTCATCGCCGTCCTGTCGATCGATCTGGCGCGTGAGGTAATCGCGCAAGCGCTCCGCGTCGTGCAGGTCCATGCCCGAGACGCTGACCGCGCTCAGCCGCGTGCCGGCGGTGTGCAGGATCACCGAGGCCAGCCCGTGCGCGCGCTCCAGCGGCCCGCGCTTGAGATCCAAATGCTGCACGCGCGTGGTCGGCACCCGCGTTTCCCATTGCCACAGACGCCCGCGCTTCACCGCGAAGCCGTCGTGGTCGAGTTTCCAGAACGTGTAGCGATACCGCCGGTACGCCAACCACAAACCGAACGCGATCGCGGTGGCGAAGATGCCGCCGATCGCGACCCACGTCGTAGCGTGCGCGCCGAAGCGGCCGTACAGCACCATCGCTCCGATCGCGGCCGGCGGCAGCGTGCCCAGCAGGCCCACGTAGCGGAACACCGTATGCGCGCGCGCCGGCAGCGCTTGCCAGTCCGGCTGCAGCGGCTCCTCTTCGACCACCATGTCGGCGATCCGCGGCGCGATGTCGGCGAACGCATCGCCGATACGGGATGCGTCGTCGTCGATGTTCGCATCATCGCTGGCGCGGCGATCGCTAGTCGGGCTATCGATCTTCGGCGCATCGATGTTGACCGCTTGGCTCGCGCGCGAAGCGTTCGAGGGATCGTGCGGGGCGCCGGCGCGGTCGGACGCTTCGGAATTTCCGGGTCCGTCGGAAGAAGCGGGGTCGGTCGTTGGGGTCACAGCGAAGAGGCGTCGGCGGATGTCTCGCGGAGTATGCACGGCTGCGGGCGGGGCCGCCTACAGGCGACGCCGAGGCGTCGGTCGACGCGCGTCGCGGCCTCTACAAATCGCGATAGGGATTGAAGTACGGGTTCCAGGACGGGTCGAGCGTGTAGCGCTTGTAGGTCCATTGATACTGCGCCGGGTCGCGGCGCGCGATGCGCTCCACCGCCGCGTTCAGGGCCGTGGTGGCGACGAGGACGTCCGGGTCGGCGATCGCCGTCGGCGCGGCTTCCACGCGCAGCGCGAACGCCAAGGGGCCGACGCGTTCGCAGTACACGAACAGCACGGTGGCGCCGCTGCGTTCGGCCAGCCGCGACAACAGCGTCATGGTGTAGGCCGGGCGGCCGAAAAACGGCGCGAACTCGCCATCGCCGGCCTTCGGCTGCTGGTCCGGCAGGATGCCGACCACGCCGCCGTCGCGCAGGCGTTTGAACAATTGGCGGATGCCGGCGGCTTCGGCGCGAATCTGGGTCACACGGCCCTCGGCGTCGGCGCGCGCCAGGCGCAAAAACGCTTCGCCCACGCGCGACTCCGGCGGCCGGTACAGGATCGCCAGCGGCGTGTAGCTGGCCAGCCATTGATTCAGCAATTCCCAGTTGCCGTAATGCGGCGCGGCGACGATCACGCCCTTGCCCGACGCGATCGCGGCATCGAACAACTCGACGCCCTCCCGGCGCACGATCATCGTCCGCAGGTTCTCCGCGTGCGGCCGAGTCCACAGCCGCAGCGTCTCGAAGGCTTGGCGCGCGGTGGTGCGCAAGATGTCGGCGTGCATCGCTTCGCGTTCGGCGACGCCGATGTCCGGATACGCCAGTTCGAGATTGCGCCAGGCGACTTTGCTCTCGCGGCGGCTTTGTCGCCGCCACAGCCAGGCCACGGCGTCGCCCAACCGGCGCGTCCACGACCACGGCAGCCGGCCGAACCAGCGGGCGATGCCGAACAGAAGGCGGGCGATGGCGTCGGTCATGGGGCGGGCAGTCTACGCGTTGCTCGGCGCGCGCGGATCGCGCGTCGGGCCCGATATGGAGCCGTCCTGGCCCCGCCCCGTCCCCGTCCCGCGTCCCGCGTCCCGCGTCCCGCGAAGGCCGTTGATCGGTAGGATGCGCGCTCGCGATCCGTTCACCCTCGATTCGCCTTCCCCGTCCCTTTCGCAGGCCCGCCGATGCTCGCCCTGATCCAACGCGTCACCCATGCCCAGGTCGCGGTCGCCGGCGAGGTCGTCGGTGCGATCGGCCCTGGCCTGCTGGCGCTGATCGGCGTCCAGCCCGGCGACGGGCCGGCCGAAATCGCCAAACTGGGCGACCGCTTGCTCCGCTACCGGGTGTTCGGCGACGACGCCGGACGGATGAATCGCTCGCTCACCGACGTGGGCGGCGGGCTGCTGTTGGTCAGCCAATTCACGCTGGCGGCCGACACCGCCTCCGGCCTGCGCCCGAGCTTCAGCACCGCCGCGCCGCCGCAGGACGCGGAGCGTATTTTCGGCGAATTCGTGGCGTATTGCCGACAAAAGCACGCATTCGCCGTCGAAACCGGCCGCTTCGGCGCCGACATGCAGGTGTCGCTGGTGAACGATGGGCCGGTGACGTTCCTGCTCAAGACCTGAGCGTGCGGATCCGCGCCCAGCCGAACCGAAGCTCGCGGAATTCGGGTGTGCGGAGCCTGGCGGAACCTTCGTCAGGGCGCGCCGTCCAACCGCCCGAACGCCTGAATCGCGTTCTCCGCATGGCCCCGCCCCGCGCGCCGCGGGCTTGAAAGCCGATCCCCGCGCACCACATCGCTCCCCGTCCCGCCTCTTTCGCTTCGCCGACGCCGCTTACGCCGCGCTTCGCCGAACGACCGAATTCCGATCCGGGCCTCCGCATTTCGCCCGTATCGGCGATCCGATCGGGCCGTTTTCCCGTTCCGGCCCCAGCCCGACCCCTCCGGCTGTTATCATTACGGGTTCACTTTCCCACGGTGGCGCCTTATGGCCAACGAACGTCCGGCCCCGCAGTCCGACATCAAGCAGCTCATCAGCAAGGGCCTGGAGCAAGGCTATCTGACCTATGCCGAGGTCAACGATCACCTGCCCGACGATCTGGTCGATCCCGAGCAGATCGAAGACATCATCGGCATGATCAACGGCATGGGCATCGAGGTGCACGAGGTCGCGCCCGATGTCGACACGCTCTTGCTCGCCGACGGCAACACCGGCGGCCGCGAAGTCGACGACACCGCCGCGGAAGAAGCCGCCGCCACCCTGACCGCGCTGGACGGCGAAGGCGGCCGCACCACCGACCCCGTGCGCATGTACATGCGCGAAATGGGCACGGTGGAGCTGCTGACCCGCGAAGGCGAAATCGCCATCGCCAAGCGCATCGAGGAAGGCCTGACCCAGATGATGTCGGCGCTGGCCAGCTTCCCGTGGTCGGTGCAATTGCTGCTCGAAGAATACGAACTGCACAAGGCGGGCAAGAAGCGCCTCGCCGACATCGTCGCCGGTTTCAACGATGTCGAAGAACCGGCCGAGGAAATCCCGGTCGCCGAGATCGCCGAAGACGCGCTGGAAGCCGAGGACGAGGAAGAGGAAGCCGCGGGCGGCGAAGACGCCGCGCCGGTCGGCCCCGACCCCGCCGAAGTCGCGCGCCGGATGGACGTGCTCGCCGCCGGTTACGCCAAGTTCCAGAAGGCGTACGCCAAGCCGGGCTCGGACCCCAAAGCGCTGGCCAAACTGCGCGAGGAAATGGCCGAGCAGTTCATGACCCTGAAGTTGCCGCTACCGCTCACCGACACCCTGGTGAAGAAGCTGCGCGACGTGCTGGGCCAGATCAAGGAACACGAGCGCCGCATCCTCGACCTCTCCACCCGCGTCGCCAAAATGCCGCGCAAGGATTTCATCCGCGCTTGGGAAGGCAACCAGACCAACCTCGGTTGGGTGGACGAAATGCTCAAGCGCAAGCAGAAATGGTCGTCGGGCCTGCGCGACGTGAAGGAACAGATCATCGGCGAGCAAGAAGCGACGATGGCGATCGAGCAAGCGCTGTACCTCACGCTCGCCGACATCAAAGACATCAGCCGCGCGATGGCCTACGGCGAAGCCAAGGCGCGCAAGGCGAAGAAGGAAATGGTCGAGGCCAACCTGCGCCTCGTGATCTCCATCGCCAAGAAGTACACCAACCGCGGCCTGCAGTTCCTCGACCTCATCCAGGAAGGCAACATCGGCCTGATGAAGGCGGTGGACAAATTCGAATACCGCCGCGGCTACAAGTTCTCGACCTACGCCACGTGGTGGATCCGTCAGGCCATCACCCGTTCGATCGCCGATCAGGCGCGCACCATCCGCATCCCGGTGCACATGATCGAAACGATCAATAAGCTCAACCGCATTTCGCGCCAGATGCTGCAGCAATACGGCCGCGAAGCCACGCCGGAAGAATTGGCGAAAGAAATGGACATGCCGGAAGACAAGATCCGGAAAGTCCTGAAGATCGCCAAAGAACCCATTTCGATGGAAACCCCGATCGGCGACGACGAGGATTCGCATCTGGGCGATTTCATCGAGGACACCAACGTCGAGTCCCCGATCGAGAACACCACCAACATCAATCTGCAGGAAACCGTGCGCGACGTGCTCGCCGGCCTCACGCCGCGCGAAGCGAAAGTGCTGCGCATGCGCTTCGGCATCGACATGAACACCGATCACACGCTGGAAGAAGTCGGCAAGCAATTCGACGTCACCCGCGAACGCATCCGTCAGATCGAAGCCAAAGCGTTGCGCAAACTGCGTCACCCCAGCCGCAGCGAACAACTGCGCAGCTTCCTCGATATCGATTGAGGTACGGCCGGCGACGGCCCATCCCGAGAACGCGAAAAGCCCGCCTACCCGGCGGGTTTTTTCGTAGAATCGCCGCAAGGGCCTATAGCTCAATGGTTAGAGCACGGGACTCATAATCCCTTGGTTCCAGGTTCGAGTCCTGGTGGGCCCACCATCGCACTGAAACAAACCGCTCTCGGCGGTATCGCAACCCCCCCGTATTTTGCAGGGTTTTCGCATGTTTCCTTTGGACTTTGCACGCGCGTCACATCGCGCGTTTTGGCGAAATTTTCGCCAAATTCTCTCTCTCCTTCTCTGTCGCCTTGGACTTCATGAAAGCCGAGTCCAAGCGATCATTTTTCGATTCCCCTGCAAATCAACGATTTACGCTTGGACTCGGGAGAGCAGTTTTCTGGCCTCAATGCCTACCCGACTGAAGATCCAACGCGGCCTCAATATGCGATTGCCCGTAGTGCGAGGCGAACAGCGTGCGCGTAGTCCAGATCGGCGCCGGGCAGTGTCGCGCATGCGGCCAAGTCGCACTGGCGGCCGAAGACCAACAACGGCACACCGCGGACCTCGATTGGCTGCACCGTCGCATGGCCCAGGCGCTGGGACTAAACGGTGAACCGCCGCGAACGATCGTGCCCGGCCGTCTCTGGTACCTGGGCGATCTGGCCCGTCCTGGCACACGCAAGCGGATCCTGTTCGGGCGGCAACTGATCGGGACCGCTGTGCTGCGGGCGCTGCTGGAAGGTTGGCCGACCCACGTCGGCGAGACGCAGGCCGTTCCAGGTCGTTCACTGTGACTACCTCGCCCCCGGACCGAGTCTTCCTGCTTGGTGTCCAAACAGCCCTCGTACCCATGTTCCGCCTGGGCGGTCGAGGCCTCGTGGCCGACGACGCCGTGTAGGCGGCTGGATCCAGGCGCCTGCCGCCCGTTAGCTACCCAGTACAGACACGCCCCCTTCTCGCGCGACTTCAGGAGGTGAGCCCGCCTGGCGAGGACGCATCGATTGCTTTGACTCATCCACAGGCAGTGATCGTGGAGGTCCTTGGGAACGGAACGGCGTCTCGGTTGATTGTGAGACGTTGATGCAGCGAGCGAGCGACCGGGCGGAGTGCTGGAGAAGCCGGTGGATGCCTTAGCGCGGGACGAGTATTTGGGGGCGAATCGACTCTATCGTGTTCTTATCAGCTCAGATCGAACCGGCTGATGTTCGTCTCATGGACCAATTTTCCGCTGACCTGATGGACCAGAGGCTTGGTTTAGAGGCCCTAGGTATACTCTTTACCTAATCCATTGCCTTAGGGGCATGCACAAGCAACTACGCTTTGATCGGAGGTCAGGGGTGGTGTTGCCAGCGGAGGCATTCCGACCTCTGGGCTGCGGCAAATGGGCATGGAGAGCTGTCGACTTTCCCACAGGGACCGGGTGGGCATCAGGAGTGGAAGGATGGGACGTTCGTACCGTGACGAGTTGACCGAGCTGACGGCGACCCAGGCCGAGGTTCCCGCCGCCGCGCCCGGCCAACTCGCTGCCTTAGCTGCGGCATCGAGTGAGACCGGACTGGTGGTGGTCGCCTCTGGCGGCGCCAAGGTCGTGGCCGAGTGGGCCTGCCGCATGCAGCGAATGGCCTTCGGTTGCGCCGCAGTTGCGATGACGCCGCTCGAGTACGCTGTGTTGCCCGTGCCGGTGCGCGCTACCACCTGGCTGGTGTCTGCCGGTGGCCGCCATCCAGACATCATGCAGGCCGCACAGGTGGCTGCACGGCGCGGCGACCGCTGCGTCGTCGGCGTGATCGGTCAATCGGCCTCGCCCCTGCAGGCGTACCTTGAGGCCGAGCTGCGGAGCGAGATCGTCACACTCCACCTGCCGCCTGGGTGCGATGGTTTTTTGGCGACCAACAGCGTCTGGGCGATGGCGTGCGCACTCGCCAAGGCTTATGTTCGCTGGCTGCCGAGCAAGGCGCCTCTGGACGATGCCCACTGCGCTCGCTTGATGGCCTGGGGCGTGGATGCGGCGACTGCAGTCGCGCACCTGTGTCGCGATGATCTCGAACTGGTGGTGCTTCACGATGCGTGGACGAGCTTGGGCGCCCAGGACCTGGAAGCACGTCTGACCGAAACGGCTTTGGCGAACTTGTGGATATCTGACTTCCGCAACTTCGGTCACGGTCGGCACTACTGGATCGCCGAACGCGGAGACCGCACCGTGCTTGTCGCACTGATTCCTCCAAGCGCAAAGGTGCTTGCGACGCCGACGCTAGCGCTGCTGCCGTCAACGGTGCAGACGTTGCCTGTGCAGACGCCGGAGGACGGCATTGCTGCCGGGCTTGCCAGTCTCGCATGGTCGATCCATGCAACTGCGCAGTGGGCGGCCGGCACGGGTTGTGATCCAGGCCGGCCCGGCGTGCCGCGCTTTGGCGAACAACTCTACGAAGGCGGCTTTCCCTACCCCGAACCCGCGCCGGTCGATACGGACCGCTACGCGCTGTTGCGCAAGGTACCGTCCGCCGCGGCGGCCAACAGCGATAGTTGGCGCGCTGCTCTGAATACGGCCCGAGTCACGTTGCATCGCACGCCGGTGCATGCGGTGGTCATGGACTACGACGGTACGCTGGTCGACAGTCCCAAGCGCTACCAACCGTTAGACGAACGCATCGTAAGCGAACTACGTCGTTTGCTAGACCTCGGCGTTATCGTCGGGGTGGCCACGGGACGGGGTGACTCGATCCAGCGTGAACTGCGAACGGCGCTCCCTGACCCGCGCCATTGGCCGCGCGTTATCATCGGTTACCACAACGGCGCCAAGGTCTTGCGACTCGATGAAGTCGCACCGGAACTCGACGGTGCACCGTCGCATCCGCAGCTGCGTGCCGCGTGCGACGTGTTGATGCGTGAACTTGATGCCATTGGCCTAGGTGCGCTGCGCTACCGCGAACACCAGCTCACGGTCACCCCGGTCGCCGGCCAGTCGCTCACCCACGCATGGCGCGCTACCCGAGAATGTCTGGACCGCCACGGCATGGATGGCATCCGAGTGTGGCTAAGTTCGCACTCAGTCGACGTGCTCTCTCCGGTGTGCTCGAAGCTCCACGTCGTCGAGCGCGCGGCCGAGCTCGCCGGCTGCGCGTCGGGGGCCGTGCTACGTATTGGCGACCGTGGCGCGTGGCCGGGCAACGACTGGGAACTGCTCGCTGCGCCCCTATGCTTGTCGGTGGATGAGTGCTCAAGTGACCCGTTAGCCGGCTGGAATCTGGCGCCACCGCGGGTCAAAGGCATGCGTGCCACCGCCCATTGGCTGCAGAGGTTGCAACCCGACGGTGAAGGCACGATCCGATTGACCGAAGAGTCTCGTCTCGCATGAAGACCGATACCGCCCTGCGACTGTTGGCCGCCGTCATGAATTGGACCGATGAAGAGGCGACCCGCGAGTTCCGGTGGATGGACCTCATGGCCCGTCTGAAATACGACGACTACCGCGAGTTCCTTGCGGGCATGCGCTTTCTGGAGAGCTTGGTGGCGTGGCTGCAACAGTTTGACCCGGCGGAGCGCGCGTCGGCATACGCCTTCGTGCGCGAGCGGCTGGTGTTCGTGAGCCCGGCCGAGCGGCAGCGGCTTGTGGAGTTGCTGTATCCGCGTGTGGTCTGGCCGGTCCTGGTTCAGTCGGCCATGCAAGCCACCGGCGCGAAATCCTGGGAGGTCCTTACCAATGAGGCGGCGCGGCAGCACATTGAGAAGGACCGCCGCGCTACCTTGTTCTTGGCACTGAGCGACGGCGCTCGCTTGGATGCGTTTCGACACGCAAATGCTGGGCGCATTTCCAATGAGCAGGTGGTGGTTACTGTCGAGCCCTCCGCAGACAAGTGCGCGGATTTGCTCGAAAAGTTGCGCAACTACCTGCACGATTCAGCGGCGTTGTTCCGCCGCATCGTGCTGGTGGACGACTTCACTGCATCGGGCACTTCGCTACTGCGTCTGGAGTCCGGCAAATGGAAAGGCAAGCTGCCCAAGTTCCTCGCCGCTATCCATCGCGAGACTCTGGCGGAGCCGAAATTCGAGTTGCTTGTCCATCATCTCATCGGCACGCCAAAAGCATGTGCACATCTCGTGAAGGAAATGGCTGCGTTCCGTCAAGACAATCCGGAGGCGTGGGAAAAGGTCAGAAATGTAGTCGATCCGTCCTTCGGCCTGCTGTACCCGGCGGACCTGCCGCTGGACCCAACGAAGGATGCAGACTTCATCGCTCTAACGAACACCTACTACGACGCTGGCATCGAGACTAGCCATACTCTGAAGGGTGGGTCGCAACACCTGGGTTTGGGTTACGCGCAGTGCGCACTGCCGCTTGTGCTGGACCACAATACGCCCAACAACAGTGTCGCCTTGCTTTGGGCGGAAACTGAAGACTCCAAGTTCAAGGGCCCCAAACACATGCGACCTCTCTTCCGCCGCCGGCAACGGCACTCCTAGGAGCACGATGGCCAGTCCATTCGACAAACGCGCAATCGAGAAGGTCCGCTACGACGAGGCGCTGCTGCCCTACGTGGCGCCAGCGCCTTTCGAGATATATCTACGCCCGCATGCCGAGAGTGATGCTCTGTTCGATCGTCTGGTGATCGTGAGTGGCACGCCCGGCAGCGGCAAGACGACGATGGCACACCTGTTCAGGTTGCCGACCCTGCGGACGCTCCAGGAGATGGCCGAGACCTCCCCGCAGTTGGGCGACTTGCGCGATGCGTTGGCCAACTGCAAGGCATACGAGAGCAAATTCCCGCGTATCGCCGGCTGTCGCCTGTCGATGGAAGAGGCGTACCGCGACTGCTGGGAATGTCCGTACGAGCCGGCGATCCGAAACCGCCTTCTACGAGCGCTCATCAACGCCCGGGCGATGCTCAGCTGGCTGCAGGGCTTCATCGACGCGAAGATCGCGTTGCAGGACGTGCAGCTCGTTGGCCGTCGCGGCACGCCCGGCGAGTTAGACAGCATCGGTGGCGCGTCGGCTAGTGAAGCGATGGAGCGCGCCATCGCCGTGGAACGAGCGGTCATCCGCGTGTGCGGCGCGTTGCTGCCGCCGCCGATCGAGCAATTCCCGCCAGAACTCAATGATTCGTACGCACCGATCGACCTGCTCGACCGTTTCACGGCGTCTATGGAAGAGCGGCAGTGCGAGATCGTGCCGCTGCTGGTACTTGATGACTTGCAGCATCTGCATGTGGAGCAGCAGAAGTACCTGATCCGCTGGCTGGCTGGCCGCGAGGTGCGCATCGCGCGGTGGATGCTGACCCGCTTTGACTCGTTTGGTCCCGAGCAGATCTTGTATGGAAAGCCCATGGCGCAGGGCCTGACCGAGGCGACCGAGCCGGGCGTCCAGCTCGGGCGCGACGTGCAGGAAATCCGCCTGCAGAGTGAACGCAGCAAATCGCGTACGGAGTTCCGCAAGGTCGCGCTCCAGTTGTGCAAGCGCTATCTGGCGCAGATCCCGGTGATGCAGACGCGCGGCGCGACCGACATTCGGCAAATGCTCGACGAGCGGCTGGAAAGCATCACCAAGGCGCAGCAGACTGCGGCCGAGACGCTGATGGAGCAGGTGATCAAGAACACGCATCTGCCGGTGGCGCGGGTCAACGATATCAAGCAGCAGGTTGCGGAGTTCCTGGAAGAACGCGCCGTACGCGGTGTCGAAGCAGATACCGTTGGCTGTGCGATGACGGCGATTCTGGTCGCGCGCCAAGGCAAGAAGGTGCGGCAAAGTTCGATCTTCGACGACATTGACGACTCTGAGATCGAGGAGCACGTTGTGCGACCGAACCCGGGCGTTGTACATGGCGCGCGGGTTCATCTATGGCACCGAGCCGAGCTGCCGTATCTGTACGGTTTTGAGGACCTCGCAGACCTTGCGAACGAGAACACCGAACGCTTCCTGGATTTCGCTGGTCAACTCGTGAACCTGCTTCTTACACGCGTCATCCGTTCCGCGGAAGCCCGGCTCTCGCCGCAGCAGCAATTTAGCGCGCTGCGTACCCATGCCCAAGTAATGATGGCTGGATGGAACTTCCCTGAAGCCGATCTGGTGCGACAACTGGCCAACGGCATTGCTGGAGAATGCGTCACGCGTTCCCTAGAGTCCAACGCGAGTCTGGGCGGCGGCGCCAGCGCATACGGCATCCCAATGGCAGAGTTCACGCGCATCACGCAGGACCAACCCGACTTGGCGCGTGTGTTGCAGTTCGGTGTGGCGTACAACGTGTTTTCGCTGGTGCCCGAGCAGCGAGCGAAGAATAAGGACTGGTGCCTGATCGAGTTGGCTGGCCCGGTACTGCTCGCGAATGGACTTACGCTGCAGCGCGGCGGTTTCCTCGAGCGCACGGTCGCCGACGTGCTGAAGCATGTGCAGCGCGAAGAGGAGGGACGCGCATGAGCGTGCGCTGGGACCCGTGTATCTCCCACCGTGACGACGCGGCGCGGCATTTCATTGCGGAGTACTTCGGGCAGGCCGATCGCGAAGTGCTGTTGGTGTGCGGCGCCGGCTTTGACCCCCGCGCCACGGAGACGGCCGGGCTGCTCACCGCCGCCGCGGGAACGCGCCTGCAGGCGCACCTGATTCGTGAGCATCGACCACGCCCGGATGTGGCGCTGTTGCGCAGCGCCGACACTAACCAGGCTACGCTGCAGTCGCTTATCCCGCGCAACCAGGTGCACATGGTCAACATCTTCTCCGAGGACGAGAAGACCGTCGTGGCTGGCAAGCGAGTGGTAGAGATGTTCCGCAAGCTTTCACTTGCGGGTATCACCGATGTGGTTGTGGATCTGAGCGCAC
>SSGH01000011.1 GCA_008015835.1 Lysobacter sp. | reverse complement strand
GCCGCAGCGATGCAGCGCCTGCAGCCGACGGCGCGCGAGCCGGAAATACGCCCGATCACCGCGCGGGGGGCGCTGATACATCGCGGCGCCGTCGAGATAACTGCGGTCGAGCCGGCGGCCGTCCCAGGCCAGCAACTGCGGGACGGCGTCCTGGCCCAGCACGCGCCGCAGGCCGCGCGCTTCGCGCCGCGCCAGCCACCACGCGGGCAGCCGCAGCCACAGCGGCACGTGCGCCAGATCGCGGCGCACGAACAGGCCCGACGCGCCGCGCATCAACGCGATCCGGCCGAAGCTATCGGCTTTCAGAGCTTGCACTTCGACGGCGTCGGCGGACGTTCGCGCATTCATCGACGCATTCTAGGGCCTGTCGCCGCTGCGCTGCACAATGCGCGACGCGCGCCGAACGGGCGTCCGGGCGCGGCATGCGCTGTCACAACGCGCGCTGTCATAATCGGCGGATGCAGAACGGATGGCTGGACCACATCGTCGCTTGGATCGGCGCCAATCCCGTCGCCGCCGGCGGCGTGATTTTTCTGATCGCGTTCTGCGACGCCGTGATCGTGCTGGGCATCGTGGTGCCGGCGCTGCCGCTGTTGTTCGCGGTGGGCACGTTGATCGGCTTAGGCCATTTGGACGGCCCCTACGCCCTGCTCTGCGCCGCGGCCGGCGCGTTCGTGGGCGATGCGATCAGCTATTGGATCGGCTACCGCTGGGGACCGACGCTGCGCCAACGCTGGCCGTTCAGCCGCTACCCGCAGTTGATCGACCGCGGCGAGCGGCTGTTCCGCAGGCACGGCAGCAAGGGCATTCTGATCGCGCGCTATGTCGGCGCGGTGCGCCCGTTCGTGCCGGCGGTGGCCGGCATGTTGCGGATGCCGCTGAAACGCTATGCGCCGGCCAGCGCGATCGCCGCACTCAGTTGGGCCGGCATCTTCCTCGCACCGGGCTGGATCTTCGGCGCATCCTACGACGCGGTCGCGGCGGTCGCCGATCGGTTGGCGCTGGTGCTGTTGGCCTTGGTCGCGGTGATGGCGCTGGCCTGGGCCTGCGTGCTCTACACCTACCGTTGGTTCGCCGGCCATGCCGACCGCCTGCTCGCGCGGGCGCTGAAGTGGACGCATAAACATCCGCGCCTGGGCCACTACGCCGATTCGTTGATCCAACCGCATCGGCCGGAGTCGGCCTCGCTGGCGATGCTGGCGGTCAGCATGATCGCGATCGGCTGGGCCTCGTTCGCGTTGATCGCGGCCATGCTCGCCCGCGGGGGCCCGTTGGCGATGGATTATCAGGCGCAGGCGACGATGTTCGCGCTGCGCAATCCCCTGGCCGACCGGATGATGGCCGCGCTGGCGTCGCTGGGCGACCCGCAGGTGCTGTTGCCGCCGCTGCTGCTGACCACCGCGTGGCTGCTGTGGCGTCGCCGCTACGCCGCGGCCCTGCATTGGATCGCCGCGGTGGCGTTCGGTTTGGTGTTCACCACGATCATCGGGTTGTCGGTGGATATGCCGAAACCGCCCACCGCGACCGGCGGCTTCGGCTTCCCGTCGATCCCGGTCACCCTGCTCACCATCGTCTTCGGTTTCTTCGCGGTGCTCATCGCGCGCGAACTGCCAGGCAAACAGCGGGTCTGGCCGTATTTGGTCGCGGGCATCGCGGTGTCGCTGCTGGGCTTCGCGCGGCTGTATTTCGGCGCGCACTGGTTGAGCGATATCGTCGGCGGCATGCTGTTCGGCATCGCGTGGCTGCTGATTCTCGGCATCGCCTACCGACGGCACATCAAGCGTTCGTTCTGGATGCGGCCGTTGGCGGCGATTTTCTACGGCAGTTTCGCGCTCGCAGCGCTGTGGCACGCGCCGCGCAACGTCGACGACGTGCTGGGGCGTTTCGTCGCGGCGCCGCCGACGCGGGTGATGGACCGCATTTCCTGGTGGGACGAGGACTGGCAATCGCTGCCGGCGCAGCGCGACGAACGCGCGGCGGACAGGCGTTGGCCGCTGGACGTGCAAATCGCCGGCCCGCTGGATCTGCTTCAGCTCAAACTGCAAAGCCGCGGCTGGCGAACGCAGCCGCAAGCGAATTGGGTGAGCACGCTGGGATTGCTCGACCCGCAGCGGCCGTTAGCGCGACAACCGGTATTGCCGGCCACCATCGACGCCGAAGCCGAAACGCTGCTGATGCGACGCGTCGGGCCGTCGCCGGACACGCTCTACGTCCTGCGGATTTGGCGCGCGCCAGTGCTGTTGGAGGACGGTCAACCGCTGTGGATGGGCACGACCCAAACGCTGCGCTTCGAACGCCCCGTTCGCGGGTTCGGGCTGTGGGTGCCGAAGGCGCACGGCGACGCCGCGCGCGAACGCCTGCGCGCCGATCTGGACGGCTTGCCGATGGCGGAATCCGAGCGCCCCGGCGACGGCCCGGTGGTGCTGCGCATTCGCAGCGATATGGTCGAACCGCGCGAAGAATGAGCGCACGTCGTCGCGCCGGCATCGATGTCGACGCGGACTCCCACGTCGACGCCGACGCTCACGGCATCTCGATCAACAGCCGCTCCAAGCGCGCATGCGGATCGTCGATCGCCAGCAGCGCGACGCGCTGCGCGTCGGTCAGCGGCAACAGTTCGGCCAAGCGCCAACCGACCCACGCCGCCTCCTCGAATCGCGCCTTGGGCGCATCGGCGTGTTCGCCGCCGACTTGATCGAGAATCCGCTGCAGCACGACGCCGAGCAGAGCGTGCTCCGGCCGCAGTTCGTCGTCGTTATCGGGCTCGCGCCATTCGACCTCGCCGACCACCAGCCCGTTCGGCTGCGTGCGCGTGCTCGCCACCCGAAACCGCCGCTTGCCGCGCACGCGCAGGCCCAGCAGGCCGTCGGGCGTGCGATCGAAATCCTCGATCCGCGCCTCGGTGCCGAAGTCCGCGGGCACCGCAGGCGCGCCGGCTTCGGCGCCATCGACGATCAGGCAGACGCCGAACCCGGTCCCATCGCGCGCGCAATCGCGCACGAGATCGAGATAACGGGTCTCGAACACGCGAAGCCCCAGCGCGCCGCCGGGCATCAGCACCGTGCGCAGCGGAAACAACGGCAGCGATTGGAGCGGAGTCTCGAGATCGCTCATGACGATGCGCCCGTCTCTGCGGCCGCTTTGGCGACGAGAGCCGCATCGAGAACGGCATCGACATCAGGCGGGTGCGGGTGCGCGCTCTCGTCTTCGACTTCTTCGGCGCGATACCCGTACACATCGAAGCCCAACGAAAGATGCAGTTCGGCGCAGACGCGCTGCAATTCAGGCGACAAATCGAAGCCGCAGTTGAAGTCCTCGGCGAAGAAGCCGACGAAGAACTCCGCCCACCCACCTTCTTCCGCGATGGCGTCGAACACGGCGCGGTGCGGGGAGAGCGCACGCGCGCGCTCGTGGAGAAACGCGGCCACGTCGAGGGCCGGGTCGTGACCGAGGCCGCAGCACCAATACGAGGTCTTCGCCACGATCGGCATGACGCGACCTTTACGCATCCGCGGCTGCCCGGCGATATCGACCGCATCGGGCGTCAGCCGCAACGCTTCGGTGAAACGATCCGGGTGCGCCGTCGGGTGCCAGATCCGCAGCGAGACCGTGTAGCGATAATCGCGAAACACCGTTTCCGCTCCTGCGCCGACGCGCGGCCTTTAGCCGGCCAACTGCGCCAAAAACTTGCGCGGCGCGCCGTCGAAACCGCCGTTCGACATGAACACGACGTGGTCGCCCTCGCGAGTCAGCGCGCGCAGCGTGGCGATCAGCGAATCGGCGGTCGGCGCGGTGCGCGATTCGCCGCGCACTTGCGCCATCACTTTCGCCGCGTCCCACGACAGTTCCGGGCGATGCAGGAACACCACCGCATCGGCGGCGTCGAGCGACGGCGCCAGCGCATCGGCATGCGCGCCCAAGCGCATCGAATTGCTGCGCGGCTCCATCGCCACCACGATGCGCGCCGCGCCGACTTTCGCGCGCAACCCCGCCAGCGTCGTCGCGATCGCCGTGGGATGGTGCGCGAAATCGTCGTACACCGTGATGCCCTGCGCCTCGCCCAGCACTTCGAGGCGGCGCTTCACGCCGCGGAAGCGCGCCAGCGACGGCATCACCGACGCGGGATCGACGCCGACCGCATGACACGCCGCCAGCGCGGCTAAGCCATTCAGGACATTGTGATCGCCGAGCATCGGCCACTCGACCGTACCGATCTCCTGCCCGTGGTGCAGCACCGCGAACGCGCTGCCGTCCTGATGCAGCAACCGCGCGGCCCAGTCGTAAGCGTTCGCGGCCATGCCCTCGCGCAGCAGACCGAAGCGCTCCACCGGCGTCCAACAGCCCATCGCCAACACTTCGCGCAGACGCTCGTCGTCGCCGTTGACGATCAAACGGCCGCGCCCGGGCACGGTGCGCACCAAATGATGGAACTGGCGCTGGATCGCGGCCACGTCGGGGAAAATATCGGCGTGGTCGTATTCCAGATTATTGAGAATCGCGACCAGCGGCCGGTAGTGCACGAACTTGCTGCGCTTGTCGAAGAACGCGGTGTCGTACTCGTCGGCTTCGACAACGAATTCGCGGCCCTCGCCCACGCGCGCCGATGCATCGAAATCCTCGGCCACTCCGCCGATCAAAAAGCCCGGCTTGCGGCCGGCCTGATCCAGCAAAAACGCGAGCAGCGTGGTCGTGGTGGTCTTGCCGTGCGTGCCGGCCACCGCCAAGGTGTCGCGGCCCGGCAGCACGTATTCGCGCAACCACGCCGCGCCGGAGGTGTAGTGCAACCCGCGATCCAGCACATGCTCCACCGCGGGATTGCCGCGCGACAGCGCATTGCCGATCACGATCTCGTCGCAATCCGTCGAAATGTTCTCGGCGGTGTAGCCCTGCCGCAGCACGATGCCGAGCGTTTCGAGCTGCGTGGACATCGGCGGATACACCGCCTGATCGCTGCCCTCGACCGTGTGCCCGAGTTCGCGCGCCAACGCGGCGACGCCGCCCATGAAGGTGCCGCAGATGCCCAGAATATGTAATTTCAAGATCGTCGCCCAGTTGAGTAGCGGCTCGCGAGTTCGGGGCCGGGCGCTTCGCGCGCGCCTCGCTCCGAAGGGATGGAGTCGTTTGGAATCGAATGGAACATGCGGAATGGTATCGGATCGATAGGCGGGAGGCATCCACGCTGGAGCCGCGATCAACGCCGCCAGACCTCCGAGTCCCAGAGCATCGGCATCGCCTCTTTCAGGCGATCGACCCATCCTTCCAAATCAGGATCGACCCACGGATATTCCGTGGCGAACGGCAGCCAGTCGATATCCACGAAATTCTCCTCAAACGCGTCTTCGAACGATCCGTCGAATAGCCCCTTGCGCCAATACTCGCCATTTTCTTCGCCGACGGCCGCGACCAAGCGGTCGAGCAACGGTTGCGGCAACGGATAACACTCCGCCAACATCACCGCATCGTAAAGGTCTTTTCCCTGCGGGTACGCATCGGTCAACAGCCATAACAACTTCCAGGCCAGCGAGAGCTCCGGCGACGCCGCCGAGAGCGCGATCTCGCCATGATCCGCCGTGGGGATCGACACTCGCATCGGCGGCTCCCACGGCGTTTCTCCGAAGACGAAGTCGCACTGCACTTTGAGCGACGGCAAGCCAGCGATCGCGCCGATGAACGTCAGGCGCATGCCGTCGGCGCGTTCGTAGGTCCAGATCGGGTCGCGCGCGACCTGTTCGGGATCGACCATCGCCTCGCCCACGCGCCCTTGTTCGGTGAAGCGCCGGGCGATGTCGTTCAACATCACCTGTGTTTCGTCGCAGGTCGAAGTCCAGCCGGGGGCCAAAACGACCCAATCGATGTCGCCCGGCGGTCGGGCTTCGTCCCCGAGAAAGAGCTTAAGGAGCGCGCTTCCGCGCAGCATCACATGCTCTTTCCATGGAGACTCGGCGACGACGCGCATCGCGTGTTCCAGCAATGCCGTTCGCGCCGCCCACCACCGACGACGATCGGCATCGGACGCGAACGCCGGGTCGCCCTCGCGGAAGCCGGCGGAATAATTGCGCAGGGCAGGGTCGAAGATCGCGGGACCGCCCATCTGCGCCAATCGGTAGGCATGCGGATAATTCGAATCGGGCCGGTCGGCGGGCCGATGCGCACGGGCGAACCGCTCGGCAGCCTGTCGTTGGAGGCGGCGCAAACGTTCGCGGGCCGTCTCCCGCGGTTTCGCGGGGCTCGGAAGCGGGCGTGTCGCATCGGAGGACTTCGTAGGTGTCGAGAGCTTCGAGAGCGGCGACGGCATCCCGTCCGTCCGCGCTTTCGAATCGCGTGTCCACCAGCCGCCGAACCAAGATTTCATCGCGCGTCTCCCGGCAACCAGCCCGCGTCGATCGCGAGATTACTGTCGTACACCACATATTCGATTTCGGACGAGAGCACCTCACGGACGTACGGCGTCATCGCATCCCGCAACGCCATCGCATCGTGCGCGATACCGTCGACGCCGCCATCGCGACGCCGCAGCGTCGCGAAGCGTTCCTGACATCCATCCGCCCGCACGCGCCGCGCATTACGCGACAAATGTCCGCCATGCGCCATCACGAGCGCCGCGAGCGCTTCGATATCGGCGCGCTCGTCCAACAAGAATTTGCAATGACACTCGAGATAGTGCTCGGGCCTCACGCAGGCTCCGAACTGCGGCACGTCAGGATTCGTCGGCGCCGCTTCGATCTTGATGCGCACGACATCGATATCCGCCGCACGCAGGTCGTCGGCAACGACCGCAGCCGATCGCAGTTGCGCCTCGAACGCGCCTCGAGCGCGCCAGCTCAGCATCGGCTGGGACGCCACCGCGCCGCGCGGAAGCACTATGTGCGCGAACTTGAGACTTCGCGCTTGAGCGAAACGCGCCGCTTCGAGGAGCGCTGCGTCATCGAGCGCGGCGATGGTGAGATGGATTTCGAATTCGCCTTCGAACTCGAAATCCGGCGGTTGCAGCGGTGCCATGACGTTCGCGCCCATTGGTGGGTCGATCGACGGCCCCTGCCGTCGCCAACGGAGAGCCGCGACGCCGCATCGCCCCGGAGGGCCTAGCCGACCTCGCTACCCGCGCCCAAGGCTTCGACGATGCGCGCGAAGACGTCGTCCATCGTGCCCTCGCCGTCGACCACTTTCAGCGCGCCGCGTTGGCGGTAGAAGTCGATGACCGGGGCGGTGAGGTCGTTGTAGACGTTGAGGCGGTTGCGGACGGATTCGGGGTTGTCGTCGGCGCGGCCTTCGGCTTTGGCGCGGCCGGCGAGGCGTTCGACCAGGTTCTCGGTGTCCACGTCCAGTTGCACGGCGTGGTCCATCGGTTGGCCGATGCGGGCGAGCAACTGGGTCAGCGCGTCGGCTTGCGCCAGATTGCGCGGGTAGCCGTCGAGGATGAAACCGCCGGCCACGTCCGGGCGCGAGAGGCGGTCTTCGAGCATGCCGAGCAGGATTTCGTCGGAGACCAGATCGCCGCGGGCCATCACCTCTTTCGCCTGCAGGCCGAGCGCGGAGCCGGCGGCCACCTCGGCGCGCAGCAGGTCGCCGGTCGAGATATGCGGCACCTGCAGGTGGTCTTTCAGTCGCACCGCTTGAGTGCCTTTGCCCGATCCGGGGGCGCCGAGGAGAACCAATCGCATCGCATGCTCCATCAGAAGAGAAACCGGGGGCCGGGCGCCGAAGGCAGCCGCTGGGCCATGAGCTTCCCAGCTTAACCGGTCGCCGCCTGCGGCCCAACCCGTCTACGACCAAAATCGAACGCGTCGATTCGGAGCCCGCCGGTGGGCGATCGAACGCCTGGGCCGCCGTCCGGATCGGCTTGTGGATCGGCTTGTGGATAGGCCCGTGGATGCGGCTGCCGATTGATCCACGGATCGACCGATGGGTCGGGCTCTGGCTCGCTCTGCGGAGAAGCCTCGGAACCTACTCGCCCCGCCGCCCCGCGGCGGGGGTCGGCGCGTCGCGAATTCGCCGCTAGACTGCTGCCCCACGGCCGCGTCCGCTTCGTCGCGAACGGCCGCCTTCCCCTCTCTTCCTGCGACCGACTCCCATGGCATCCGGAACCCTGCTCTACGCCCAATCCGGCGGCGTCACCGCCGTCATCAACGCCACCGCCTCGGCCGTCATCGCCGAAGCCCGCGCCCGCAAGATCAAAGTGCTGGCGGCCCGCAACGGCATTCTGGGCGCGCTGCGCGAAGACTTGATCGACACCACCAAGGAATCGGCCGCCGCGATCCGCGCCCTGGCGCACACCCCGGGCGGCGCCTTCGGCTCGTGCCGCGTGAAGCTCAAATCGCTGGCGCAGGACCGCGCCAAATACGAACGCCTGCTCGACGTCTTCAAGGCGCACAACGTGCGCTACTTCCTCTACAACGGCGGCAACGATTCGGCCGATACCGCGCTGAAAGTCTCGAAACTGGCCGCCGAATTCGGCTACCCGGTCACGTGCATCGGGGTGCCCAAGACCATCGACAACGACCTCGCCGTGACCGACTGCTGCCCGGGCTTCGGTTCGGCCGCGAAATACACCGCCGTCTCGGTGCGCGAAGCCGCGCTGGACGTGGCGGCGATGGCCGAAACCTCCACCAAGGTCTTCGTCTACGAAGCCATGGGCCGCCACGCCGGTTGGCTCGCCGCCGCGGCGGGTCTCGCCGGCAACGGTCCGGACGAAGCCCCGCATCTGATCCTGTTCCCCGAGCGCGCGTACGACGAGGCCGACTTCCTCGCCAACGTCAAGAAAGTGGTCGAACGCGTGGGCTACTGCGTGGTCGTCGCTTCCGAAGGCATCCACACCGCCGACGGCCGGTTCGTCGCCGATGCCGGCGGCGGCAAAGATGCGTTCGGTCACACCCAGCTCGGTGGCGTGGCGTCTTACTTGGCCGGCAAGGTCAAAGACGAACTCGGCTACAAAGTGCATTGGACGCTGCCCGATTATCTGCAGCGCTCCGCGCGGCATCTCGCGTCGAAGACCGATGTCGATCAGGCGATGGCCGCGGGCAAGGCCGCCGTGCAGTTCGCGTTGAAGGGGTTGAACTCGACGATGCCGGTGATCAAGCGCGTGTCCGATGCGCCGTACCGCTGGAAGATCGAGGCCGCACCGCTGGAGAAAGTGGCGAACCACGAAAAGGTGATGCCGGCGAATTTCCTGCGCAAAGACGGCTACGGCATCACGCCCGCCGCGCGCAAGTATCTCGAACCGTTGATCCGCGGCGAAACTCCGCCGCCCTACGGCCGCGACGGCATTCCGAAATACGTGACGTTGAAGAACGTCGCGATCAAGAAAAAATTGCCGTCGTGGCAGGGATAAACCGCGAATCCAGCGCGCGTTTGTGAAAAATATTTGATATCCGCGCGAAATCGAAAATTTCGCGTCGAGATGTCTCGCGCGCGGCGAGGCGTGTGCGACAATCGCGGCCTTCGAGGGGGCCGCGATGACTATTTTCGATCGTTCGACGACGACGCTCGTGTGCGCGTTCTGCGCACTGTTCGCGCCTATCGGCGCGTACGCGCAAACGTCCATGCCGCAGGAGACGGCGGCGCACAGCGCCGCGGCGGAAACTGTCGCGGCGCCCGCCACGCCAACGGTGGCCTCCGGCTGCTGCTTACTGGCCGACGGCACCGTCGTCGAGTTGGAAATCGCCGAGCCGTTGAGTACGAAAACCGCACAGCGCGGGCAACGCTTCAAATTGCGTTTGGCGTCGCCGGTGCGCATCGGCGATGCCGTCGCGCTGCCGGCCGGCATCGAAGGCGTCGGCGAAGTGGTGCACGCCGATCGCGCGCGCGCCGCGGGCAAACCCGGCGAACTGCTGTTGGCGGCGCGCACGCTGAACGGCCCCAACGGCGAAATCAAACTGCGCGGCTTCAAATTCGGCGGCAGCGGCGAGAACCGAACCACCGCCGCGTTCTGGATTCCGCTCGGTTTCTTCGTGCGCGGCGGTCAAGTCGAAGTGCCGGCCGGCGCGCGAGCGCACGCGAAGCTGGCCGGCGCGTATACCGTGCCGCCCACCGCGTCTGCGCCATCCGAACCGACGCCCGTACCTACGCTAGAACCTGCCCCCACCGCCGCGCAGGCCGAAGCCGGCGCGGACACGCCGCAGCGCTGACGCTCGCTCCGAATTCACGCGCTTAAGATCACGCTCTAGACCACGCTCCGCATCCACACCCGTCCACAGGAACCTCCGAATGACGCATTTCGCCAAGACCGCTCTCGTCCTCGCCCTCTTCGGCGCCTCGTCCATCGTCGCCGCGCAAGACGCGACCGCGCCGGCCGAACAGCAAACCGCTGCGCCCGCCGCCGAACAGCCGGCGCCGCCTCAAGCCGCGAGCGCCGAAGCGCTGCCGGCGGGCATTTCGCCGCCGCCCGAAGGCATGGGCCAGATCGTGTTCTTCCGCCCGAGCAAGATGCTGGGCGCGGCGATCGGCTTCATCGTCCGCGAAGGCGAAGCGGAACTCGGCAAGCTGCGCAACGCCAGCTATTTCGTGCACGCCACGACGCCCGGCCAGCACAGCTACGTCGTGCATTCCGAAGCCAAGGACGTGATGAACATCGAAGTGGAAGCCGGCGAAACCTATTACGTCTCCGGTGGCATCAGCATGGGCGTGCTGGCCGGCCGCCCGAATCTGTCGCCGTCCGATCAGGCGACCTTCGTCGAAGCGTCCAAAAAGCTGAAGCCGGCCAAGCCGCTGAAGCCGAAGAAGTAATCTGAGCGAAACGCATTCGCTCGCTAAAAGAGGCCGCTAACGCGGCCTTTTTTATTGATATCGTTTATTCGATCGAAATATTCGATGGGCATACATCTCAGAAGCTGAGACTAGAACGCTCGAATATTTGCGGCGCGCAATCAAGCGCATACCAGAGCTGCGAATCATGCCTCGTTATTACGTCAATAAAACGGCTCAAGCGAGCGGCGACCACGAAGTGCATACCGAAACCTGCATCTTTCTTCCGGTCGAATGGAATCGAATCTATCTGGGACAGTTCGGCAGTTGCGCGGAAGCCGTGAGGGAAGCGAAAAAGATTTATCGGCAATCGGACGGATGCGCCACCTGCTCTAAAGCCTGCCACACCCGCTAACGGTCATTGCGCCTCAAGGAAGAGGCGTCCGCTATTCTTAAAAAACTGCTCGTAAAAATTTCCAGTGAGCGAAGATACAATTCATTGCGGCTCAAGCGGTATCACTCTAGCTGAGGCACTGGATTATGTTCTACACAAAGTCAGCGAAATTTATCGCAGGACTTGGCATTTTGGTCGGCGCGAGCATCTTGTTGATAGCGATTCTCTCAATGAGTTCCGACTATCCAGCAGGCCAACAACTCTCTGGCAAGACCATCAACAACGGGTTCTATTGCATAATCGGCGCTGTTGTTCTCGGCGTGCTGGCTGAGATAAGCCAGTCACTTGCGGTTATCGCAAAGAGCGGGAATTAAAGTAGCCTGCCCGCATTGTCTAAATGCCGCGAGCTTCTATCCCACCACCACCCGATTGCGCCCTTCGCGCTTCGCGCGATACAGCGCGTCGTCGGCGCGTTTGAGCAGAGACTCGCTATCGCGATCGTCGACGGTCGATACGACCACGCCGAAACTGGCGGAGAAACGCGCATCTTCGGCGGCGCCGTCCAGACGCGCGGATTCGACGACGCCGCGCAGGCGTTCGGCGATGGCTTCGGCCTCGGCGAGCGCGGTGGACGGCAGAACGACCAGGAATTCCTCGCCGCCGATGCGACCGACGCGATCGTCGGCGCGCAAGCCGCTCGCGACGCGCTGCGCGACCGAGGCCAACACGCGATCGCCGCCGCCGTGTCCGAAGCGGTCGTTGATGCGCTTGAAGTGATCGACGTCGAACGCGATCAGCGCCAACGGCGCGCCGCGTTCGGCGGCCTCGACGCGACAGCGCTCGAGGTATTCGAGGATTTGCCGTCGATTGGGAAGCCCGGTCAAGTCGTCGGTCATCGCCAAAACGCGCATCGCCCGGTTTCGCTGCAGTTGCTGGAACGCGATGATCCCCAGCAGCGCCAGCAGCGCGCCGCACAGCACGATCACCGCGCGCTGCAGATTGCGCACGCGCCGCGCGCTTTCCAGTTCGGCGGCGCGCCGCCGGTTCTCCGCCTGCAGTCGCGCGTTCTGTTCGTCCTTGCGCGCGACGTCGAACTGCACGCGCAGGCGCGAGGTCCGCTCCTTGCGCAGTTGCTGTTCCAGCCGCGATTCGATCTGGCGCAGCGCCTTCGCCTGCAGATAGGCTTCGCGCCAGTCGCCGCGCGCGGCGAGGATCTCGACGCGCTCGGCGTAGGCATAGGCTTGATAGCGGGCGTTGTCGTTTTCCAACGCATGCGTCAGCGCCGATTCGATCGAGCGCATCGCCTCGTCGAGACGGCCGAGTTTGCGCAGCGCCGTGGCCCGCGTGATGCGGGTGCGGGTCAAGGCATCGGCATTGCCGGTTTCGGCGTAGTGGGCCACCGCGCGGTCGATCAGCGGCAACGCCTCTTCGGCCTTGCCCTGCGCGACCAGCACCCGGCCGATGGCGCGTTCCTCTTCCACCACCGCCTCGCGGTCGCCCAGACCGCGATCGATCTCCAGCGCGCGACGGAATTCGCGCAGCGCAGCCTCGTACTCGCCCTTTTCTTCGTAAGCCGAGGCGATATTGAACCGCGCGGTCGCGATCGCGCCGGGGGCATTCGCGGCCAAGGCCTCTTTCAGCAATTCTTCGTAGTATTCGATCGCTTTATCGAACTCGCCGACGTGCGGGTCGATGTAAAGATTGGCCATCGCGTTGAGGGTGTATCGCCGCCCTTCGCGCTTGCCGGCCGCGGCGTACAGATCGAACGCGCGGTTCAGATCGGTCAGGGCGTCTTCGTAACGGCCTCGGTAATGGCGGTTTTCGCCGCGGAACACGTAGGCGTCGGCGATGGCGATCCGGTCTTCCGATGCGATCGCGGCCGCCAGCGCGCGTTCGTAAATCGCCGCGGCCGAGGCCATGTCGCCGGCCACCTCGGTCGCGTAAGCCTCGCAGGTGAGAAAGCGCGCCTTGGACAGTCTATCCCGTTCCTGGGCGGCGGTTTGCAGCCCGCGTTCGGAGAGGGGCAGCGCGCGCGACGGCGCGACGCTGCCGAGGCTCATGCACAGATGCGCTTCGATCTCGCGCCGAAGCGTGCGGTCGGCGTCCGCGCCGAGCGCGGCCAGGGCGCGCTCCGAAAGCGCCGCCGATTCGCGCAGATCGGTCTCGTAAGCGCGCAACGCTTGCGCGTACAGCGCGCGCGCCGCTTTTTCGCCCTGCGCGAAAGCCGGAATCGACGCCGCGCAGACGAACGCCGCCAGCACGAGCGCGCCGACACGCCGCGCCATGTGCGCGAATCTCCTTCTCGCGGGACGATTCGCAGGTTGCGCGTTCACCGGTCGTCGGAACGATCGGTCAGCCGCAACCCGCAGGGATGATGTTCGGACTCGTTCGCTGGTCCGTCGCGTATCGGATCGTGCGCATGCTGCCCCCCGCAGACTCGCTTTCGGATCGAACCGGTCCTGGCTGCGACGCCCCACGACTTGCGGCGTCGCTGGCCTTTCGCACGACCGGTGCGGATGCGAAGGCGCCGGGTTCGATTCTAGGCGCAGCCTCCATCGCGGCGCGAGGCGGCGATGCCGAACTGTGGCGTCGATCACTCCTCGTCCCAGGCTCGCCGCATCGCGATTCGACGCGAGGCGATCCGCGAACGCACCGTTTCCGACGAGCGGTCGTGTCGTCGCCGATTTTCTAGACAATTTGTTCTAGACAAAACGTTCTAGATCGAATACGGTGCGTCTACTCCACTCGTCAGGCGCTCCGATGCCCAAGTCCCGCCCGCATCCGAAACCCACGCCCGCGGAACTCGATCTGCTGCGGTTGCTGTGGCGGCTCGGCCCCAGCACGGTCAAGCAAGTCCACGAAGCGCGCGTGCTGGAGCGACCCGACGTCGCCTACGCCACCGTGCTGCGCTTGCTGCAAATCATGCACGGCAAAGGCTTGCTGACCCGCGACGAATCCCAGCGATCGCACGTCTACGCGGCCGCGGCGGCGCAGGATTCGCTGCAGACCAATCTGCTGCAGGACCTCATCCAGAAAGCGTTCTCCGGCTCGGGCAAAGCCCTGGTGATGACCGCGCTGCGCGGCCACGTCACCGACGAAGAACGCGCCGAAATCCAGCGCTTTTTGCAGGAGTCCGACGATGAACGCTGATATCGACGTCGTCGGCGCGCTCGGCGATACGCTCGCCGCCGCGTTCGCGCACGACTGGGTCGCGCCGCTGGGGCGTGCGCTGTTGGCGTCGCTGTGGCAGGGCGCGGCGATCGGCATCGTCGCATGGCTCGCGCTCGCCGCGCTGCGCGATGCGCGCGCGCAGACGCGCTACGCCGTCGCCTGCATCGCGCTGCTCGCCTGTCTGTTGGCTCCGCTGAGCGCGCTGTGGCGCGATACGCCGAGCAGTGCGGTGCGCGAACCGACGATGGAATCGGCAGTCGCCGCCGCCCCGCTCGATGCGTTCGATGCGCCGACGACGCGCATGTTGTCTCTGCCGATGGCGCTCGCGCGAAAGGCTTCGTCGATCGAGATCGGGCTGCCTTGGATCGTCGCCGCGTGGTCGATCGGCGTGACCTGCATGCTGCTGCGCTTGTGCGCGGGCGCGCTGTGGGTACGACGGCTACGTCGACGCGCGACGGCGGCGATCGATCCGACGCTGCTGCGGCGGTTCGAGGCCTTGCGTGCGCGCATGGGCGTCGCCGCCACCGTACGTTTGCGCGCCTGGACCGTCGATGCCGCCGAGGCGCTGATCGGACCGCTCGCGGCGGGCATTCTGTCGCCGGTCGTGATCCTGCCGGCCGCGCTGATCGCGCGCATGCCGGCCGAGTGGCTCGAAGCGCTGATCGCGCACGAATTGGCGCATATCCGCCGCCGCGATTATCTGGTGAATCTGCTGCAGACCCTGGTCGAAACGCTGCTGTTCTATCACCCCGCGGTGTGGTGGCTGTCGCGCCGCATCCGTCACGAACGCGAATGCGTCGCCGACGCGCTCGCCGCGCGCGCGATCGAGGCGCCGCGCACCCTAGCGCTCGCGCTGGCCGAACTGGATCGATTGCGCGCCGAAGACGAACGCGCGCTGCGAACCGACGGCGCGCCCACCGCATTCCCGCTCACCCTGTCGCTCGCCGCTCACGGAGGCTCGCTCATGTCCCGCATCCAACATCTCGTCGCGTCGAAACATCCGAAACGCAACGCCGGCCTCGCGCTGCCGTCGATCGGCGCCATCGCGAGCCTGATCGCGATCGGCGTCGCCTGCCTGGCCTACGCGCAATCCGAACCGGCGCCGCGAACCGCGCAGGCGGCCATGCCCGCGGGCGCGGGCTCATCTGCCGGGAACATCGCTTCGGCAGGCGTCGCCGCGCGCGACGGCCTACCGCGCGCCGAGCAAGCGACGCGCACGCAAGGCGTCACCGGCATGATCCTCGCCGGCGATCTCTTCGCCGACGCCGAACCGAGCGAATCGACGCGCGCCAAGCACGAAGGCTATGCGCTGGTGCGACACAGCGAGCGCGGATTTTCGATCTCCGGCGAGTTGGAGCATATCGATCGAATCCGCGCGGCGAAGTCGCGCATCGACCAGGATTTCGTGTGGTTCATGCAAGACGGCAAGCCGTACGTGGTGCGCGACCCGGCGACATTGGCGCGGGTGCGCGCGATCTGGGCCGAGAGCGAAGACAGCGAACGGCGCTTGGAAGCCATGAGCCGCGAAATGCAGGCCAAGAGCGTCGAGCTGGAAGCGTTGGCCGAAGGCATGTCGGCGCAAGCGGTCGAGAACGAACGTATCCAAGCCCACATCGAGTCGCGCGTCGCCGAGATCCGAAGGACCATCGCGCAGGAAAAATGGCGGCAAGATCAAGCCGAACTGGCGAAGTTGAACGCGCAGATCGCCAAACGCGAGGCGGCGCGAAACGGCGGCGCGTCGGATGCGGCGACCGAGCGCGAGGTCGAGGCCTTGCGTGCGCGTAGCGAAGCCGTGGAAGCGCGGTTGAGCTCGATGGAAGCGGAGATCGAAGCGAAGAGCGCCGCGCTGGAAGCGGAGATGGCGAACGAGATGAAGCCGGTCGAGCGCGATATCGAAGCGCGGATGGAGGCCGCGGCCGCGCCGATGGAAGCGCTGGGCGAAAAAATGGACGCGCTCGGCAAGGAACACGAGCGGATCATGACGAAGGTCGACCGCGAGGTTCGCCTCGAACTCGAGCGCGCGATGCGCGAGAACCTCGCCGAACCGGCGCCGCAGGGCGACGCGAAACGATAAGCGAGACAAGAAACCCGTCGCGCGCGAGTCTCCGCGCGCGACGGGTACGTTTCGACGGATCGACGCGACTCGCCGCCATGAACCGACGGCGCGAGACGCTCGTCAGCGCAGCCACATCCTCGCGCTGCGCGCCGGCAGGCTGAAGGTGTAGTTGGCGTTGCCGATGTTGACCACGCTGCCGGAGCCGAGCGTGTCGGTGTAGTTCGCGTACCACCACAGCACGCTGTTGTTCATGTTCACCGAGGCGTTGACGGTGCTGCCGCATTTGTTGATGCCGACGATGCCCAGGCTGCCGCGACGGAACACGATGTGGCATTGTCCGTGCGAGAGCACCTGCATATCCGTGCCCTGCACCGCGTTGTGGAAACGGATCATGCCCTTGATGTCGTTACGCTTATAGGCGTTGACCCAGCGGTTGTCGCCGCTTTCGTTGTTATCGGAATACACCATCGGCTTTCCGCCGTTGCGGCCGAAGAGATAGGCGTAGGCCAAGGTCTCGTCGGTGGGGTCCATCAACGCGTAGCGGAACCCGCTGTTGTTGGGAATGTCGTGCGTCACGGTGAAGGTCAGCGCGCGCGCGCCCTGCAGCGCCTGGCCGTAGGCGGCCGGATCGACCAGCGCGCTCATGCTGCCGCCGACCGAGAACGCGCCGCGAAGCTGGTTCTGCAGCGGGAAGTCGTACGCCGCATGGTTGGTATTCTGGAGGTACGGCTGCAGGAAGCGATCGTATTCGAGATTGCCCGCGCCGGCGCCGGTGATGATTTCGCCGAAGACGTACATGCCGTTTTTGATATCGGCGGTGAGCACGCTGTTGAGATGCGAGAACGGCATATGCTTCGCGGCGTCGATGCGGAAGCCTTTGACGCCGATGGCCTTCAACTGCCGCAGGTACTCCTGTTGCTGCGAAATCACCCAGCTATTGGCCTTCAGATCCGGCAGGCCGACATCGCCGCCGCCGCCGCAGAGCCGCCAGTTCTGCACTTGCCAGACATCGTTGTAATCGGCGATGCAGCGGCTTTCGCCGAAATCGCCCGCGCTGAGGAAGTTGTAGCCGAGATTGCCGAACAGGCGGATGCCGTTGTAGTAGGCGGTATTGCCCGAATATGCGCCGAGCACCGCCGCGCCGGGATAATTCAGATCGCTGCGCTTGTACGCCTCGTTGGCCATGTGATTCATCAGCACATCGGCGTACACGTGCACGCCCTGCGCGTTCAGCGCGCTCACCATCGAGCGGAACGCCGCAGTGTCGCCCAACGGATGATGGATGACCCGATAATCCTGCGGTTGATAGCGCGCCCACCATGCGGCGCCTTCCGATTTATAGGCCGGGGCGACCAGCACCGCTTTGTAACCGGCCGATTTGATTTCGGCGGCGCGGGCCTGCACATCGGCGTAGCGCCAATTGAACGCGTGCAAGATCGCGTCCGCGCGCGCTTCGCCGACGCCGGCGACGGCGCCGATCGACAGCAAAGCGACGCACAGACGCGAAAGCGCCGAACGGACGGGGGTTTTCTCGACGAGACGCATGCGAATCCTCCTGATATGAGCGACGAATCCCGATTGGGAGTGATTGTTCCTACCGCGCATTCGCGTTCGAGCGAATGCGGATCGACGTTCGACGCGCCCCTGCTCGCGCACATCGGCGTCGCGACGCGACGATTTGCGACGGCGCGCGCGACGCATGGATGCTAGAGCGAGGACGCGGCGCAGCATGCGACGTGAAAACGTATTCAAGTCGTCGCTCGTCGCGATTGCGAAACGCCATCGCAAATGCGGTCGACGAAGCGCATTGCGCTGTTGAATATGTCGAACGCGACACGCGTCGACGACCCCATGCGAACGCGCGACGCGATGCGGGAAGATCGGGAAAGAACGCCGCGGCTTCGCGAGGCCGCGAGCGGCTTAGAGCCTATTCAAAATCGCCGCGAGCGATGCGGGTACACGCCGCCAGCAGCGCAGGAAGCGCGATGTGCGCGGCGTTGCATGCGAATTTCGAGCCGCGGACGGCGCCAAAGCGCCGAGCGCAGCCGACTTCGAACAAGCGCTCAGGCTTTACGCAGGAAGCAGGTTTTCAGCACGAGGCCCTTGATCTTGTCCGAATGGCCTTCGATATGCTCCGGGTCGTCGGCGATCAGGCGGATGTGTTTGATCGTGGTGCCCTGTTTGAGGGGAATCGACGAGCCTTTGACTTTCAAATCCTTGATCACCACGACGGTGTCGCCTTCCTGCAGGCGATTGCCGTTGCTGTCGCGCACTTCGACAGCGGCGTCCGCGCCGGTGTCCGCGCCGGCCGACCACTCGTACCCGCAGTCGGCGCACACCCATTGCGCGCCGTCTTCGTAGGTGTTGGTCATGCCGCATTGCGGGCAAGGAGGAGGCGTGGTCATCGGCGTTCTCGCGGGCGTGGGGAAAGCAGCGAGGCGCGACGAACGGCGAAAACGCTGCGGGGCTATTGTCGGCGGCCGTCGCGCATCCGGCAAGCGAATCGGGTCGACGATAACCTCGGCGAACGCGCTGCGAGCGCAAGAATCGCTCCGGCGCGGATCACTCCAACGACGGCCAGACCGAGGCGTCCAGCGTTTCGCGATAGCCGTGCCACGCGCTGTAGGCCAGCCACGGCATGAACACGCCGAGGCCGAGCAAGCCGGTGGCGAATCCCAAGACCGTGATCGCGACGATCAATCCGGCCCACAGCGTCATCACGGCTTTGTTGCGCAGCACGGCGTTCGCGCTGGAAATCGCGGCGGTGATCATGTCCACATCGCGGTCGGCGATCATCGGCAGCGAAAACGCCGCCACCGCGAAGGTCACGCCCGCGAAGATCGCGCCGACCGCGGACCCGATGCCGAGGAATTCCCAGACCGCGGTCGGGTTGCTTTCGTCGATCGGGAAGAACGCGCCGACCATCATGCCCGCGCGCGACCACAGCAGAATCAGGATGCCCTGCACGATCGCGTAGACCCCCGCCTGCCCGACCACGCGGCGCGCCAGCACGAACGAATCCGCGAGCGTGGGCGTGCGCCCGCGTTCGAGCCCGCGGCTGACGCAATACAAGCCCACGCAGATCAACGGCGCGACGAAGACGAAGCCCGACAACAGCGTCGCCAACAGCGCGAACCGACCGAGCCGCCAGGCGAAATAGGAAATGCCGGCGCTGACCAAGACGATGACCACGCCGAAGACGAGGCTGAGCCCGGGCGCGCGCCGCAGATCGCGCCAGCCCGCGCGCAACCAACGCCAAGGCGCGTCGAAACCGAGCGTGGCGCAGGGGACCACGAAAGGGCGCGCGGCGTCGGAAGACGGTTGTTCGTTCTGCTCCACCATGGTCGATCCCCGAACCCGCATGAACGTTCGCGCCGAGCATACCCGCGGGGCCGCGCGGGCGCTATCCTGGGCGCGATGCGCGAAAATTTCCGCAGCGCAGCACGACATGCCGACTTGTGGCATGCGAACGCACTACACCGCCACTCGCACCGCACGCCGCCCATGATCTTCCGCCGCCGCTCCGCCGATACGAAAGCGCTGAAATCCGAGGCCTACGCCGCGTTCGAACGCGGCGCGCTCGTCGCCGCGCGCGAAGCGTTCGACGCCCTGCTCGAACGCGTGCCCGACGACGCGAATTACCGCTACATGCAAGGGCTGGTCTGCAAATATCTGCGCGATTGGCCGAGTTCGCTCGCGCACAATCGGCGATCGATCGAGTTGCGCGAAGAACGCAACGACGCCTCGCTGTGGAACGCGGCGATCGCGGCGACCGCGCTCGGCGAATGGTCGGAGGCGCGACGCCTGTGGGCCGCGTGCGAGATCGCCGTGCCGGACGGCGACGGCCCGATCGCCGGCGATTTCGGCATCGCGAGCGTGCGCCTCAATCCCTGGGGACGCGCCGAAACGCTGTACGCGCGACGCATCGATCCGGTGCGCGCGCGGTTGCTCAATATTCCGCTGCCCGAAAGCGGGTATCGCCGCGGCGACATCGTGCTGCACGACGGCGCGTGCACCGGCCAGCGTCCGCTGCGCGGCGGTTGGGTGCCGGTGTTCAACGTGCTGGCGCGCTGCGAGGTCTCCGAATTCCGCACGTTCGCGGCGTTCGTCGATTGCCCGTCGCGCGCCGACCTCGAAGATCTGCTGGCCATGCGGGTGCCGGGCATCGACGATTTGGAGGATTGGACCGGCGATGTCGCGTACTACTGCCTACGCTGCAGTTACGGCGCGCCGCATCGCCATCGCGCGCCCGAGGAGATCGGCGATTGGGACAGCGAGCGCAACGTCGGCATCGCCGCGCAAAGCCGGCACTCGGCGGAGAAATTGCTCGACGCCTGGGCGGCGAACGCACCGGGACGTCGCGTCGATGCGTTGGAAACCTGCACGGCGGAACCGTCCGCGCCGACGGACGATACCGGCCAGTGGTGGGACACGCCCGAGGACGAAAACGCCGATCGCGATAAGACCGACGACGCGCATTCGACGAACGACGCCGATCGAGACGCGCGTAGCGAGCGCTGAAACGGCGTGCGCTGCGACGGCGTGGCGGCATCGGCGCACTCGGCGATGCTGCGCTGCAGCTTGCCCCATCGGCCAATGTCGGCCTTCGCGACGGCGTGGCCCAATGCGGCCAACGTCGAAGGAGCTTACGCCGATGCACGCGATCGCCGCCCTCTCCCGCAGTGTTCTTCCGCGCGCGCGCCTGTTCGCCGCCGCCGCGCTCCTCGCGGCCTCGGCGCTGTGCGCGCCCGCGTTCGCGCAAGTCGAAGTCACCGGCTTCGGCAGCAATCCCGGCAATTTGCGGATGTTCAAATACGTGCCCGCCGGCTTGCCGGCCGGCGCGCCGATGGTGGTGGCGCTGCACGGCTGCGCGCAAAGCGCCGCCAGCTACGACGCCGAATCCGGCTGGCAGTTGCTCGCGGATCGCTGGCGTTTTTCGCTGTTGTTGCCGCAACAGCAGAGCGCCAACAATTCCAGCGGTTGCTTCAATTGGTTCGAAGTCGGCGATACCGCGCGCGGCCAAGGCGAAGCGCTGTCGATCAAGCAGATGGTCGACCGCATGATCGTCGATCACGGCGTCGCGCCGACGCGCGTCTACATCACCGGCTTATCCGCCGGCGGCGCGATGACCTCGACGATGTTGGCGACGTATCCCGACGTCTTCGCCGGCGGCGCGATCGTCGCGGGCATTCCGCATCGCTGCGCGACCTCGCAAAGCGCGGCCTTCAGTTGCATGAATCCCGGCAGCGATCTCACGCCCGCGCAGTGGGGCGACAAAGTGCGCGCCGCCAGCGGCTGGACGGGACCCTGGCCGATCGTCTCGATCTGGCACGGCGACGCGGATTTCACCGTGCGGCCGATGAACGCGACCGAGAGCATGGAGCAATGGACGAACGTTCATGGCATCGATCAAACCGCGGATCTGTCCGACACCGTCGGCGGTTATCCGCATAAGGTCTACAAGAACGCCAGCGGCGCAGCGCGTGTGGAAACCTACAGCATCACGGGGATGGGCCACGGCACGCCGGTCGACCCGGGCACCGGCGAAACGCAGTGCGGCACCGGGGGCGCGTATTTGCTCGACGTGAATCTGTGTTCGAGTTACTACATCGGCCGCTTCTTCGGCTTGGACAACCTCGACGGCGTACCGCCGACGGCGACGCTCACCGCGCCCACCGGCGGCGCGACGGTGAGCGGCAACGTCGCGCTCGCCGCCACCGCCAGCGACAACATCGGCGTGGAGCGCGTGGAGTTCTTGCTCGACGGCGCGCTGATCGGCAGCGACGCCGCCGCGCCCTACGGCGCGACATGGAACAGCGCGACGGCGAGCAACGGCGCGCACACCTTGCATGCGCGCGCGGTCGATGTGGCCGGGAATACCGGCGCCTCCGCGCCGGTCGGCGTCACCGTCACCGGCGGCGGACAAACCGCGCCGGTCACGGTGCAGTTCCAGAACGAGAACGCCAACGACGGCTACGTCAAAGCCGCAGCGAACGGCACGTCGCCTGCGGTGGGCACGCTGGAATCGTCGATGGGGCTCGCCATCGGCCGCGGCACCGACGGCAAGTTCAACCGCACACTGTTGTCGTTCGACACCTCGTCGCTGCCGGACGGCGCGACGATCGCGTCGGCGACGCTGACCGTGACCTATCGCAGCGCGTCCGGCGACCCCTGGAACAATCCCGCCGGCAATGCGTTGACGATCGACGTCAATCGCGGCTGCATCGGCGCCTGCACGATCGAGACCGGCGATTGGGGCGCGGCCGTCACCGCAAGCGCGACGGCGCAACTGCTGCCCTTCTCCGGCGGCACGCAAACCAGCGCGCCGTTCAACGGCGCGGGCGCGGCGGCGATCCACAAGACCGGACGCACGCAACTGCGGCTGCGCTTCACCAGCGATCAAACGGCCACGAACTACCTCTGGATCGGCAACGGCGCGACCGCGACGTTGACCGTGACGTATCAACCCTAAGCATGGCACCGTAAGCATGGCGACGATACGCGTCTGAAGAGCGAGCGCCGCGCGATGCGCGCGGCGGCTCGTAGAGGCCGGATCGTATAGGCCGGACGTAGAGGCAGCAGATCGTTCCAGCGGCGCGCACGGCGCCGAAGACATGCGTTCAGGCGAGGCATCGCGTTCGACTCCGTCGCTTCGAGCGCTCGGCTTTCAGCGCCCGGCTTTCAGCGCTCGATTTCGGCTTTCGACGTCGGTCCGCTTATTTCCGCGGCTCGGGCGGCGGCGCCGCGATATCCGGCGTGGAGCGCTCGATCACTTTGATCGCCTGATCCGGCGACGGCGGCGGACGCTCCGGCGGAATGTCGATCGGTTTGCGCGAGAACGGCACTTCCGGCGTGGGGTCTTTGGACACCTCGACCTTCGGGTCGAACACCGCTTCGGTGTAGGTGGTGCCCGCGAGCGGCGAGTCGTCCTTCGGCGCCGCGGGCGGCGGCGGTTCGCGCATGCCGATCAGGTATTTGTAGGGGTCGAGTCGATCGCGGAACACGATCGTCAGCACGATCATGCCCAACAGCACCGCCGCGACGCCGATCGGCATCGCCGAGGCCGGACGATTGAGTCGCGTCATCAACGCGGCCGATCGCGGCGCGCGCTTCGCGGCCACGAATGTGCCTTCGCGCGCGCGCTCGAGCGACGACGCATCGCCCTGCGAGGCCTGCGCTTCGGCGCGCTTGGGCAGGGGCGACGGCAGCGATGCGGCCGAGCCGTCGCTCGCGAATGCGGGCGCATCGGCGAAGACGCCCGGGTCGGATTCGATGCCCGCCTCGACGAGCAACGGCGCCAGCATCTTGCGCAGTTCCGCGCCGTCGACCAAACGCATCGTCTTGGCTTGCGCGGCGGCCCGCGCGGCGGACGGCGTGAACTCGCCGCTGGTCGCCAAAATCGCGCCCTCGGCGCGCTGTTCGGCCGCGACGTCGATCAGTGCGTTCACCACGTTCTGCGGCACCGGTTTGTCGTTGCCGTGCTTGCATTGCAGCAGAGAGAAGGCGTCGTCGCGGTAGAGCTTCAGCAGGATGTCGTCGTCGCCTTCCGTCGACGAGGCGGGCAGCGCGACCACGCGATAGCCGTGGCTGCGGTAGTAAGCGGCGAGCAGGGCCTCCAGTCGCTTACCGTCCAGGCGCGAGAGCGCGTCGCCGCCCGGGCCGCGGGAGGGGGCTTCGGCATTTCGTTCATCCGCACACCTCCGGTTTCGTCACTGCACTCCGACCTGTCGGCCGCCCTCGAATCGCCTGTGGCCGCAACGCCGCGACACCGCGGTGCTTCGCCGCGAGATTCTACGGGTTCGGCCCGCGTCGTGCCGCCGACGCCGGCTCGACGCGGCCGACCCTTGCCGCGCCGTAGGATAGCTCACCGCGCCGCCACCGCCGCCGCGGACCGCCCGACCGACGCTGCGCGCCTCACCGCGCCGAGGACTCAATGCCCGGCGACGGGCGCGGCAGGGGCCTTCGCTAACGGGTCGCCCAGATGCTGGCGTAGGAAACCGGCCACCGCCGACCACGCCTTGCGCCGGTTTTGCGGGTCGTCGATGCCGTGCCCCTCGCCGTCCAATTCGATCAGGATCGGCGGACGTCCGGCCATGTCCAGCATGCGCGCGATGCGCCGCGTGTGCTCGTAGTCCACGCGTTTGTCTTCGGTGCCGTGGATCAGCAGCAGCGGCACGCGCAAATCGGCGTAGCGGTACACCGGCGAACTCGCCTTCATCTCGTCCATGTCGACGTTGGGGTCGCCGAGCAGCTTCTCCATTTCCTTGCGCACCTCTTCGCTGCGCCCGGAATCGCTGGCGGTGAAGAACAGGGCGCGGTCGCTGACGCCGAACATCGAGATCGCGCAGCGGAAACGCTCGGGCCAGCGGATCGCCGAGGCCATCGCCGAATAACCGCCGTAACTGCCGCCCGCCGCGCACATGCGCGTCGCGTCCAGCGGATACTGCGCGAGCGCGGCGACGATGGCGGCGTCGATGTCGTCGCCGATCGCATTGCCGTAGCCGCGTTCGCCGGCTTTTCGGAACGCGGTGCCGAACCCTTCGGAGCCGCGGAAATTCACCTGCAGCACGGCATAGCCCAGCGAGGCGAAGAACTGCACTTCGGGGTCGAAGAAACGATCGTCGCGCACGCCGATGGGGCCGCCGTGGGCCAGCACGATCAACGGCCGTTTTGCGTCGCCTTTGGCGGGCGGCAGCGTCAGATAGGCCTCGATCGCGAAGCCGTCCTTGCTCTTGGCTTTGATCGTGTGCGCCGGCGCGAAGGTGCGCTCGGCCAGCCACGGCTGCATTTCGCTCACCAACGCGGCGCGGCGCTGCGGACGATCGTAGTGATAGACCTCCATCGGCCGATCGCTGCCGCTGACCGCGACGATGGCTTGCTGAGAATCGCGGCTGCGCTGCAGCAGCGTCACCGCTTTTCCGGGGAACGCCGCGCGCAGACTGCGGTCGAGTTGTTCGCTGTCGCGGTCGAAATACGCGCTCGCCAGCAGGCCGTCCTGATAGAACGTGGCGGCGGCCAATTCGCCGCGATCGTCCAGTCGGATGCTCGAGATGTCCACGCCCGGTTTGCTGTACACCGTGCGCACGATGCTGCGCGTGGCCGGATCGAATTCGACCAGATCGCGCTGCTCGCGCCCCTCGTCGCTCAGCCCGTAAATGCGCTCGCCGTCCGCCGACAAGGCGATCGGCACGAAGTGCGTGTCGTCGTCGTCCAGATTCAGCACTTCGCTGAACGTCTTGTCGCGGCCGTGCATCAACACGCGGTCGCCGTCCTTGCGGGTCAAATACGCCAAGCGCAGCCGGCCTTCGGCGTCGGCCATCCACCACGACGCCTCGTCGACCGCTTTGTTCAAACGATCGCCCGTGCGGAACTCGGAGCGCGCGACCGCGGCCTTGGAGCGCAGATCGAGGCGATGCACCAGCAGTTCTCCCCACGACGCGACCGTCGCGAACAGCAAATGGCCCGGCGCGCGCGGCAGAGTGCGCATCACCACGCCGGGCCTAGGCACGAAGGCCTGCTCGTAACGACGCCCGTTCGGCTCGTCCACGATGGCGACGGCGATCAACGCCTTCGGCTGACCGTCGGTTCCGATGCTGACCGCCAGCGTGCGGTCGTCCACCCAATCGATCCGCGCGATCGGCCGTTCGGTTTCGTACAGCCGCACGGCTTCGTTCTTGCGCACATCGATCGAATTCAGCGTCCACAACCAACGATCGCTTTCGGCGCCCTCCACCGCCGAATCCGCCGACGCGCCCTTCGCGCCTTCTTTACCGAGCTTCGGCTTCTTGATCGCCAGCACTTCCGCGATCAAATCGCCCGCGGGCCTCATTTCGATCGCCTGCAACTGCCCCGGCTTCCACAACGTATCGATCGGGATCGGCAGCGCGCCGCTTTCGGGCGGCGAAGGTCGCGTCGCGTCCGCGCGCGGCTTGTCGCCGAGCGCCGCGCGATAGAACGCCGGGAACGGGTCCGGATAGTGGCCCGTGTATTCGAAGCGCTGTTTCAGGAACGGGCCCGGATGCTGTCGTTCCAGCCAATCCATCGCCGCGAGACCGCGGTTGCTGATGTGCGTGCGCCCGAAGAACCCGTTCGCGCTGCGATAGATCAGGTCGCCGGGATAGTTCAGCACGCCGGGCTTCACCTCGAACGCGTACTCGTCGTCCTTGCTCAGCTTGAAACGCATGAATGCGGTGGACAGCATGTTCCAGCGGTAGCGCCCCGGCGACACGACATACAACTGCGAACTGCGGCCCTTCTCGATGTCGCGCAGCGTGCGCATATCGGAGTTCATGCCCTCGCGCGCGATGCGCAAGGACGCGATCTTCGCATCGGTATCGACCGCGATCAGCAGCAGCGCATCGCCGGGTTCGAGCGTCGGCGTTTCGCCCGGCTTCACGAGACGCATGGCCGCATGGGACGGCATCGCGAACGCGCACAGCAGAACGGCAATCGCGCACAGGCGTCGCCGAACGGCGTCTAACGCACGCACCATTCCGCGATCTCGCACTTCGATTCGCTGCGCTTCGACTCGCTGCGCTTCGACTCGCTGCGCTTCGACTCGCTGCGTTTCGATGGGTTGCGTTTCGATTCGTCGCACGTCCATTCCCCTATCGCTCGGTCGAGCGTATCGATGCACCCTTGCATCGCGGCCACGCCGCCCGTGGTCGCGAGCATACCCGACCGGCGCGTCGTCCCCGAACAGCGCGCCGATGCCGCGCGCGAGGCTCAGCGCAGTTGGCTGTCCTTGCTTCCGCGACGGTTGTAGCCGGCGGACGCGGTGTCTTCGCGGTCGTGGGCCTCTTGGCACGTCACGCACAGACGCACGCCGGGCACGGCTTTGCGTCGGCCTTCGGGAATCTCGGCGTCGCAGTCTTCGCAGCGCAGCAAGCCCGGCCCCTGGGGCAAGCGGCTGCGCGCGCGCTCGATACCGTCTTTGACCGTCGCGTCGATTTGATCCTGTACCGCGCCGTCGCCCGCCCAACCGGTGGCCATCTCGATCGTCTCCTCGGATTATCGCGCCGCGGCGCGTCGGCCGGCGGCATCATCGTCGGGACCGTCGACGCGCGCGTCGCGGCCCGCCTCGGCGCGCACTTGCGAACGTCGCCAGATCGATAGCTGCGTGCGCTGACGCCGACGTTCGCGATAGACCGCGCCGATCGCGCAAATCGCGAAGATCAACGCGCCGGCCGCGATCTGCGGCCCCGTCCAACTCGGCGCGCGGCCGGCGATCGCGTCCACCGCGACGAACACGATGCAGGCCGCCGCGCTGTTGCACGACAAGCTGCACAGCACCTTCATCCGATTCAACGCGAAACGCGCGCTCGGGTCGACCGCTTCCAGATACTCGCGCATGCGCCGGTCGAGGTCGTGGAATTCGTGTACCGACATGCTCGCCGCATCGGATACCCGCAGACCTTCACTGGCCTGCAGACGCTCGGCGAAAAACGCGATGGCCGGCGTCCACGGCGCGCGCAACCGCGGCCACACCACCGCCTGGGCGAAGCCGTAGGCGACGCGGCCCAGCGGACTCAGCGCCAGGCCCAGGACATAGGCGCCCGCGAACCAGGTCGGCAGGGTCAATTCCGGCGCTAAGGCCCGCAGCGCGCGCAGCGGTTCGGGGAAGCGCAGGGCCAGCGCGGTCAGCAACAGGCCACCCGGGCACAGCCAGGCCAGTAGGTCGTCGTGCCACCAGCCCTCGCGGGCCGGCCGGGAGGCGTGCGGGCTCATCCGCGTCGGCCTGCTCGCCCGATCAGGGCGCCGAACCGGCCCGATAGTCCTGGTAGGACTTCTCTTCGACGTAGGCCGAGCCCAGCGCCAGATTGATGTCTTTCTTGATCCGGGCGCGTTCGTCGTTCTCGAAATACACGCTGCGGGCCAGGCGCACGAACTCGTCGTCGAAGGCCTGCGCCTTTTCTTTCAGGCGGATATCGTCCTCGATCACCCACAGCCGCTCGTTCACGGCCTTCAGCTCGGCCCGCAGCCGGGCGATGTCGTGCCCCGCCGCCGGGTGCGCCATCCAGGTCCTCTCCAGGGCAGACAGCTCGTTGCGCACGTTCGCCAGCTTGGCCGGATCGGACATCCGCTCGGACTTGATCTGCAGGATGGCGATCTTGTCGAGCAATTCGCCGAAGGAGACGGGGACGGAGATTTCGGACATGGCGGGCGCGGTTACGGGCGGAAACGGACGCTTAGTCTACGCGCCTTGTCCGGGACCGCCGCGCCCCGTATGATGGCGACCCCGCGCGCCGGACCGCCCCGGCAGCCGCCACCGATTCTGGAGAGGTGGCAGAGTGGTTGAATGTACCTGACTCGAAATCAGGCGTGCGTTTATAGCGCACCGGGGGTTCGAATCCCCCCCTCTCCGCCAGAAAAAACAGCGCCCCCTCGTGGGGCGTTGTTTTTTCTGGTGGTGCAGGGAGGACTTGATGAGAACCCCAGGGTTCGACACATCGGCAGGACTGCCGATGTGGACGGCGAAGCCGCCCGCAGGGGCGAGCCGGGAATTCGCGCGGCATACCGCGCGCCGGCGAGCGCCCGCGCCTGAGCGCGGGCCGGAACAGGCACATGGATGTGCCGAGTCAATCCCCCCCTCTCCGCCAGAAATGACGACGCCCCTCGTGGGCATTCGTTTTTCTGGGGATGCAAAAGAACTCCGAGAGCCGCCCAAGATTCAACGCATCGGCAGCAGAACGACAAGCACGTCCTCAAGCGCCAATACGACATCGCCGCGCAACGACGCATCCCATCGATCCGCATTTCACATTTCCGAAGCGCAGATCCGCTCCGCCGAACTGCGGTCGGGCTGGACAAATCGCGCCGCGGCACTTCCAATAGCCGCCGAAATCCACTTCCCGCATCGCGTCCGCTTTTTTCCGCGCATTGCGTTTGCAGCAACGAATATGGCTGACTCTCTCCCACATGGCCCGTGCATGATCGAATTCGGTCACCTGACCCACGTCGGTCTTCGTCGCGAGCTGAACGAGGACACCTACTACGGCGACAGCGAATTGGGGCTGTGGCTGGTGGCCGACGGCATGGGCGGGCACGAGTACGGCGAAGTCGCCAGCGCCCTGGCCCGCGAGACCATCGTCCGCGAGATCCGACAAGGCAGTTCGCTCAGCCAAGCCATTCGCGTCGCCGACGAAGAGATCATTCGCGCCTCGCGCCAACGCAGCGATGCGCTGCCGATGGGCACCACGGTGGTCGCGTTGCGCGTCCTGGGCAATCGTTTCGAAGTGGCCTGGGTCGGCGACAGTCGCGCCTACCTGTGGCGCGACCGTCAATTGGCGCAGTTGTCGCAAGACCACAGTTACGTGCAGGAATTGATCTCGCAGGGCGCGATCACCGTCGATCAGGCCCGCACGCATCCGCACCGCAACGTGGTCACGCAGGCGCTGGGCGTGACCGACCCGCAGAACCTCAACGTCGAAACGTTGTCCGGCGAACTCAAACCCGGCATGCAGGTGCTGCTGTGCAGCGACGGCCTCACCGAAGAGGTCGAAGACGCCAACATCTCGCAAGTGCTCTCGCATACCGAATGCAGCGCGCAGGAATGCGTGGACGGGCTGGTCGCCGCGGCGCTGGACGGCGGCGGCTCGGACAACATCACCGTCGTGCTGGTGCGCCGCGGCTGAATCTTCGAACGCGTCGATCGAACGAATCGGCGCGACCGCTCGCGAAGCCAATCGTCAGAACCTCACGCAGGCCGGCGCGCGTTCGCGCAACACAGACTCCTGGGCGAATTCGCGTTTGTACTGCGCGACGATCTGCTCGATCGCGCGCTGCGCGGCGGCATCGCCCGCATGCAGCACGATCACCATTTGCGTCGCCTCGCCGACGATCGCGCCGTCGCCCGCGCGCCAATGGCCTTCCGCCGCCAGCACGGTAAACCCATCGGGGAAGCGCGGCACGATCGCATCGTCCACGAATGCGCGCCACTGCGCATCGCTCACCGTTCCGCCATCGCGCCGACTGCGGCCGAAATACAGCGCGTCGCGCTGCATCGCGCGTTCGCCATCGGCGCAGGTCATCGGGGGTTCGCTGGGCGCATCGAGCGCCTGCCTCATCGGCATCGCGCGACAGGCACCCAGCGCCACCATCGCGAGCGAAAGCCAGAGCGCGCGCGCATCGAACGGCGCGAACCGAACCGATAGGAATGAAGCGGTCATACGCCACCTCGGAAACGACGACGATGCGGCCATCCGGCGGCCGCCATGACGAAAACGGAGAGCACGGCCGCTGCGAGATGCAGCTTCGGCCCGCGCGCCCAAAGATCGAACCCGAAGGTCGCGACGGTCGTCGCGCCGATCAGCCAAAGCCCCCAACGACGGAAACGCCATAGTCCGAGCAGCGAGAGCAACAGCGATACCGGCAATGCGATGGCGCATGCGCGCCCGGCGAGGGAAGCCGCACCGGGAAATGCCGCCACGAACTGCGGCCAATCGGTCAGCACGACCCGCAAGGCGTTCCCGGTGGATAGCGCGACCAGCGACAACACCGTGCGAAACCCCAACGCGCGGCCGGCATGATCGGCGCGTTCGCGCGTCCCAGGCATCGGCGCCGGCTCCGTCATCGGCTCAGCGCACGACGACGCAGCGCGGCAAAAAGGCTTTGAGCGTGACGTCGCCTTTCAGCTCGCAGCGCCAATCCACCACGCCCATCGCCGATTTCGGCTCGGGACGCAGCACGATCGAGGCGTTCTCGGCGAGCGCGCGATCCAAGCGCACCACCACCGCGCCGGCATCGCCGATGGCGATGCTCGCCACCGCCGGGCCGCGGGTGTCTTCGGGCGGCGGCAAACCGGCGTCTTCGGCCGTGCGCGGCCATGCGCCGTTGGTTTGGTAGTACTCGGTCATCGCCACGCGGAACATGGTCGCGCGGCTCACCGCATCGCGGGCCAAGCTCGCGCGATCCATCGCCTTCGCCTGCGCCCGCATCGCCTCCTCCGCCGAATCGACGCTGCGCCGCACCGACGATTCCAACTCGGCCGCGACATCGCGGGCATCCTCGCGCGCCTTCGACACATCCACCGGCACCGTTTCGGCGCGACGCGCGGCGGCCTCGGTCTTCGCCGCCGCGGCCTCGCGCGGCTTCACCACGAAATGGTCGTAGCCCAACAGCGCCAAAAACCCGCCGATCAGCACGGCCGAGAGCGTGATCAGAAACTGTTTCATGCGGACATCCGGAAAAAACCGCGGCTACTGTAGCGCGCACCACCGCCGGACGCGCATCGCCGGGCGATCCGAGCATGTGGGTCCGAGCGCGCGGGCGAGGCCGAATGCCTCGCCCGCGTATCGATCACGCAAAACGGCCCGAGGTCCGGCCTCGCCTCAATCTCCCACTCGATCGCTCCCTCAATCTCCGCCGCATCCGCCGCCTCCGCAGGGGTCGTCGCCGATGATGATCATCGGCGGCGCATTCCACAGCACGTCGCCGTTTTGACGATGGATGCTGAGATACGGCGGCTGCGCCGTGATCTTCAGATGACTGACCGTCGACCAATTCGTGTTGGACGCCCAGTAGGCCCACCCGGAGCGATACAGCACCAGATTGCCGTCGCCCTGGAACACCGCTACGCAGTTCGAAGGCGAGCATCCGCCGATCGCGGTCTGACTGGACCACAACAGACTGCCGTCGCTACCGTAAACGCCGAGATCGCCGTTCCCGTCGTAAGTGATGCGCCCGCCGTGGAACCAAGCCGAATACCCGGCTTTCAGCCAGAACTCGTTCTTGCGCGCCACCAGATTCGGCGAGGACGAGAACATCGGCGTGCCGTCGGCCTCTTCCACCAGCAGGTAGGGCTCCACCGGCGAGACCAGCATGCGACCGCCCGTGGACGAGGTGCTGTGGCTCGCCCAATACGCCCAACCGCGCTCGTACAGCACCAAATTGCCGACGCTCTGCAGCACCGCGACGCAGCCGCCCAGATTGCACGTGCGGTTCGCGGTGCCGGGCGATGCGATATTCGTGCCCCACAGCGCGCCCGCGGGCGAATACACCACCAGATTGCCCTGCATTTGATACGCCAGATCGATCCCGTTCTTGGAACGCACTTGACCGGCGGTCATCGAGAAATTCTCGTTCGCCTTGAACACGAACGCGGGCCCGCGATTGGGCGAGCCGGCGAACGGCGCGCGCCACGGCAACAGGGTTTGGTCGCAACTCTGATCGGTCGTCGGCACGCCCTGCGCATTCGGCGTGAGGTAATCCGGGAACGGATTCGCGCGACACGGGCGATACGGGTAGCGATACGTCGCGGTGGTCGGCAGCACCGCGCCCAACCCGATTTCCGAAGGGCCTTCGATGCCCGGGCTCAGCGGTCCGATGAACATCGCGCGGAACAAGGCATTGCGAAGCTGCGGGTTGTCCCACGGCACGAAGCCGGCCGGCGAGCGAAAGCCGGTGACGCCAGGCGCCTGTTCGTAGATCGGCCCGACCGGGCGACCGTCGCGCACCGGGCGCGGCGGGGCGTTCTTCAGCCATTGATGATTGCCGTCGAGACTGAGGATCGCATCGGCGATGATGTTCTGCGTCCCCGCGAACGCGTACGCGCCGTTCGCGCCGGCCGGGCGATTGCCGTTGGCGAGCAGCTCCAACTGCTGCAGGCCCGCGTTGTCGAGCAGCGCGAGCTTCGCCAGCGTCACCGCGTTGTAGGCGGCGGCGAAGTTCTGCGGATCGAAATAGCCGTCGACGACGTTCATTTCGCGATTCACGCGCTGATCGATGTCGCCGATATAAAGCAAACCGAATTTGTTCGCCGGCTCGGGAATCGTGAACACGCTGCGCAGGTACTGTTCGCTCGGCGGCGTATCGAGCGCATTGACGATCGCCTCGTATTCCGGCGGCAGCAGGCTGACGATGCCGCGGGCGACGTAACGCTGCATGTCGTCGACGGCGTCGGCCTCGATTTCGGCGCGCAGTTGGCGAATCTCCGCCGCGGTCGGCAAGCCGAGCGAGATCAGAATCGCGTTATCCGGTAAGTCGCCCAAGCGCTGCAGCGTCGTCAACAGGTTCTTCGCCGACTGCTGGTTCGCGCAATTCGACACCACCGCCGGAATACCCGCGAGCGACGGACCGTAGCAATCCAACCACGCCTGCAGCGGCTGGCGCGCGCTGGTGTTCGGGTCCATCGTGTTGATCATCGACTGCGACGCGGCGCCGACGTAGGCCGAGAACGCCGCATCGGTGTCGGCGCGCCAGTTGTTGGCGATCGCGCGCATCGGGTTCGGATCCTGCAGCGGAATCTGGCCCAGATCGATCAACGCATTGTTCAACTGGATCACGTCGTTGCGCGACGCGACCAGATCCGCGTGCAGCCCCGCCAACTCCGTCAGCATCCGCTGGCGCTGCTGCTCCAGCGCTTCGCGCGCGACGGCGACGTCGGCCAGCACCTGCGATTGCAGCCGGCACGTCGACGAGCACACCGGATCGACGTACGAGCACATCTTGAACGGATTGCTCCACGAGGGGCAGGGGTAATAGATGCGCGGGCAGTTCTCGCAGACCTGCTGCGTCAGCTTGACGTGCAGCTCGTACTGCGCCGCGAAAATATCGTCTTCCAGCGCGAAGACGCGATCGAACGAGCCCTGCGCGCGCTGCGCGAACCGCAGTTCGAGCCGCGACATGCGCTGGTTCAACTCGTCGACTTCCGCCTGGGTCAGATCGATATCGCCGTTGAGCCGGCTTTGCAAGCGCTCGACGTGCTGGATCATTTGCGGCAAGCCGATGTATTTCGCGACCGCCGAATCCATCCGCTGCCAGGTGCTGTTGTTCGCCAACCCGTCGATCGACATGCGATAGCGTCGGAACACGACCAGATGCGGCGCGTATTGCGGCGTCGCCTGATACTGCTGACCGGCGCGGGCGTCGTAAATCAGCGTATCGCGGATGAAATTGTTCAATTCCGCGCTCGGGCGCACCGCGTTGTAGAACTCGCCCAAAGGCTGCCCGCTGCGGTTGCGCAAGCGCGGCGTGCGCAAGCCGATATAGCTCTCCAGCGCGAAATGCCGCGTCTCCACCAGCACTTCGTCGTCGAACAGCGAGAACACGTTGCCGGCGTATTGGTTGACGTAGGTATGCGCGAACAGATCGCTCGACGCATGCCCCAAATACCCATAGGTGTAGGCTTTCCCTTTCGGATGGCTGGCCGAGACCTGCTGCAGGTATTTCATCCAATCGTTCGGCTTCCAGGCGCCGGAAATCTGCGTATCCGGATGCATCAGCGACTGGCCGACGATCACGTCCGGCATCGCGTCCGGGCCCAGATGCCCCAGCAGATATTCGTTGCGGTTCTGCAGGATCGCGTCGCGCACGTCCGCGCGAATCGGCAACTGCACCGTGCGTCCGTACAGGACGACGTCGATCTTGCCGTCGTACTCGAGATCGTTGACGACCTCTTGCCCCACCCACAGATGGGTATCCAGTTTGAACGCCATGCTCGGCGCCGCCGAGCACAGCAGAAGCAAGATCAGCGCACGTCGGCACCACGCCATCGCGCCCGAACCGTATGCGTGCCCTTTCGACCCGCGATCGCGCACTCGGCGATCCGGGCATTCCCCAGCGACTCGTTCGTCTCGCATTCGCAGCCTCTCCCGTGGCGCTCCGACGGCCCCCCGGCCGCCGTAAAAGTGGCATCCCCCCTGCCCCGAGCCTCGCGGCCTGGATCGACTATCGCATACGGCCTCCGGTTTGTGCATACACGGGCCGAGCCGCGCGCGACGAGAGCGCTCGACGAAACGCGCGGCGGCTCGTCGCCCGCGCTGGCCGGCGCGCGTTCCGCCTTGCGTTGGATTCGGGCACACTGCGCCGCGAAGTCGGTTCCGTCACTCCCAGTCCCGAGGATTTGCATGAAACGATCGATCGTAGCGATGGCCAGCATCGCGATGTTGAGCCTGTCCGCTTGCGGCGGCTCGCAACCACCCGCCGCGAGCGCCACGCCCGCCGCGGCGACGGCCGCTAGCCCCGACGCCGAACTGGAACAGTTGAAGACCACCACGCCGGTCGACGCCTGCGCCACGCTCACGCCGGAGAAACTCAAAACGGTGTACCCGGATTTGACCTTCGACGTGCACCAGAAAATCGACCCGCAGATGAGCGGCTACGTCTGGGATTCGCGCTGCGTGTATTGGGCGGGCGTGGGCACCATCGATTTCGCCAAGGACGCGCCCACGCATACGGTCGAAATCTTCATCGCCACCAGCGCCACGCCGGAAAAGGCGAAGGCCAATCTGGCCTCGCGCCACGAATTGGCGACCACCACGTCCGGCTATCAAGCGCAACCGACCCTCGGCGAGAATGCGTACAGCGCCACCGACACCGGCATGGGCCGGCTGTTCTTTGTCAAAGGCCAAAGCGAAATTCAGATCAACGTTTCCGACCTGAAAACGACGAACGACGCGAAAGTGAAAAACGCGATCGCGCTGGCGCAGTCGCTGTAAGCGCAGAGCGGTTCGCCGCGCGATGGACGAAGGCGTTCGCGAACAGCTTCGCCAATACCTTCGCAAGCGGATTCACCATCATCGCCGCGCATCGCGATGGATTCCGACGCTGCGGAATCCATCGCATTCGATCGGCGGTTCGAGCGATGCGAACCGCCGATCGCGTCTCTAACAGGTTGTTGAAAAACGATCTTCCTGATCGTTTTTCAAGCCGCGAGTCAGGCACATGTCCTGACTCGCTCGCGACGAATCAAGCGCTTACGCGCTCGCTTCGTCGTCGCAGCCATCCCTGGCTGCGCTAGCAGGCTGTTTTTCAACAGCCTGCTAAGGCATCCGCGTTCGCGGCGCCAAGCGTCCGCGCTTCCCATATCGATGTTGCGACTCACGCCGACGGCTTACGTCGTCTCGACCCGCCTAACGTCACCATCAAGCCCGGCACGAACAGCAACACGCCGAACACCAGGGCCACCAACGGCTGCGCCCAGGTCGAATAGACCACGTCTCCGCCGCGCGCCACGCGGGTGCAACTGTCGAACAAATGGCTCGCGTCGACTTCGACCCGGTCGCCTTCTTTCAGCCGCTCGTACGCGTCCGAATCGACATCGCACCGCGTCAGCTCGCCGCCGCCGGACAGCGCGAGCCGATACACGCCCTCGCCCTCCATATCCAACTCGCTGGTGCGCGATTCGATCACGGCGACCTCTCGCCGCGGCGGTGCGAAATAATCGACGATCAAGGCCAGACCGCCGAACAAAAAACAACAGCGGGACGAGACGTTGCAGCATGCGGACTCCGCAGTCGTGAAGGGACGCGCGACGATAGTCTCTCCGAAGCGCCGGCCTCGCGGAAGCGGCCTGCACCGAGCGAGCCTCGTCGACCGACACCCGCGACCGCGGTGCGCGGAGCGCGTTTGGCCGCAGGGCGACGCCGATCCCGTTCGACGGATTGCGGTCAGACGTCAGGCGAATCGTTCGAATTCCAATCCCAACTCGCGCAATATTCCGGCGACGAGCGCGCGCAACTGTCCGCCGCGCACGATCCGAGCGCCGCGGCCCCCCGCTTGGAATCGAATTCCGACCGCCTGCTAGCATGATCGCTCGTTCAAACCGAAAAAGGCGGGTTCGATGTACAAGATCGTCGCGACGCTGACGGGCATAGCGAATTTGGGCTTCGCCTTGATGTGGCTGCTCCAGCCGCGCACCGTTCTTTCGCTCTGGATCGTCGAGCATACCGATACCTGCGCGATCATCGAACCCCGGCTCGCGATTTTGCTCGCTACGCTCAGTCTGCTGTTGCTGCTGTCGCGCAACGCGCCGCCGTCGCCGACGCGCAGCGCCATTTGCATCGCCATGGTGTTCGGAGCGCTGTCGCTGGCGACGATCAGTCTGTACGACCTGTGGTCGGGCATCGCGAGCGCCGGCGTTCTGCCCGGCGTCGGTTTCAATCTGTTTTTCGCGCTGGTGTTCGCCATCGTGGAATGGAACGCGCGCAGCGAGATTCGCGAAGCGAAGCGCGCGCGAACGTAACGGCCCGCACGACGCTCGGCGAATGAGCCCACGCACGGGCTCATCGCGCCGATCCATCGACGTCAGCCCGCGGCGAGCCGCTCGTAGTAGTCGGGCAGCGGCGTGAAGCCGCAGCGCAGTTCCTGCATGCCTTGCCCCACGCCGATCGCGGTGATGTGATGCAGCGGGAATTCCGCGGTTTGGTGCGCTTCCCCTCTGGTATACGCGCCGAACGGGCCTTGAGCGGACCCGTCCGAGAAATGGAAGCGGATGCCGAACAAGTCAATGTCCTCCGGATGCACCGCGCGCTCGCGCAGCAGCGTCGAATGAATCGTGCCGAGCGCGCAGGCCAACGTGCCGGGAATTCCCTTCACCCGATGGCATCGAGAACGGACGATCCCCGCTCGGACCGCTATCGCCCCCGGGCGGGCGATAGCGCCGTCCGCGCGGCTCGTCGGAAGGATGGGGCGGACGTATGCGGCGATCGCTCGAAAATAATCCCGCCTTATTCGGTGGGCCTGTCGCCTGCGCCGAACGGCCGCTGCGAGCGCACCGTCCAATTCAAGGGAACATCGTATTGCACCGTGTGGACGAACGGCTGATAGCCGCGCTGATGCTGCAACAGCCACATCGCGACTTGCCCGGGCGAATCCCAATCCGAGTTGCTCAAGCCGAAGGTATCGATGATCGTGATGCGCGCGTTGCCGGTGAGCTGCTTGGTCGCGGGGTCGAACCGCGCATTCTGGATTTCGACCTGCAGTCCGTCGGTGCTGCCGAAGGCGCCGAACGCTGGGCTCTGCGGTTTATTGCCCCACACCGCCCTGTCCTCGGGCGTGAGCGGAACCCGGATGGTCTCCAAGTCGACTCGACCGGTGTGGGCGTATTGCGCTTCGGCGATATCGTAGATGCGCGCGCTGATCGTATCGCCGATGCGTCGGCCCTCGCTATCGTTCCTGATCAACTCCGACCACGCGCTGCCCGGCGGCGAGTTGAACGTTTGGCCGGTGTTGGCGACGAAGTGATCCAGCAGCGCGTTCGCGACCGGATTGTAGTGCGACGCCAACTGCAGCTCGGTATTGAACCGAGCCAACAATTGATCGTCGGTTTCCCGATTTTGTATGCCGACCTCGTTGCGCAACCATAGGTTGTTGTTCCAATCCGCGGGCATCGTCGCATTGCCGTTGGCGTCGCGCGGGAAATCGCCCGACACGCGGTCGTTCAACTGCGAAGAGTAGACGAAGCCGTCGGCGTACGGGCTCGCCACCGGCGCGGGAATCTCCGACCGCTGCACCGTCCCGCGCGCATCCTGGTCCGTGCGATACAGATCCGCGCGATCGATATGGCCCTGTTCCACCGAACGGATCGCCCACGCGCGCACGGCGTCGCGATCGTCGCCCACATGGGTCGGAACGCGATAATCCGTGGTACGGGTCTGCACGTGCAGATAACCGTCGTCGCCCGGGCCCTTGAACACCAAATTGCCGTACGGCGTGCCGATCCCGTCGCCCGCGCGATACGGCTCGCCCTGAGATCGCGACGGGGACTCGGGCCGGGCCGGCGTCGCCGACTCGCCCGGGTACAGGCGGGTGCGATCGATCGCGCCTTCTTCCACCGAGCGGATCGCCCACGAACGAATCGCGTCGCGGTCGCTGCCCAGATGCGTGGGAACCCGGTAGTCGGTCGTGCGGCTCTGCACATGCAGATAGCCGTCGACGCCCAGGCCTCTGTACACCAAATTCCCGTAGGGCGTGCCGATGCCGTCGCCCGCCTGATAAGGCTCGTTGCGCGATCGCGACGGCTCGCGCGGCGCATCGGCGCGACTCGGCGCGCTCGACGCGCCGGGATACAGATCGGCGCGATCGATATGACCTTGCTCCACCGAACGAATCACCCAGCCGCGAATCGCATCGCGGTCGTTGCCCAGATGCGTGGGAACGCGGTAGTCGGTCGTGCGGCTTTGCACATGCAGGAACCCGTCGTCGCCCGGCCCTCTGAAGACGACGTTGCCGTAGGGCGTGCCGATGCCGTCCCCGGCGCGATACGGCTCGGGCGACGCCCTCCGCTGATCGCCCGCATTGGCGAGATTCGACGACGCCACCAATTCCGGCGCCGGTTCCGGGCTGCGCTCATCGCTGGCGATTCTGAGTTTCATGAAGACATCCTATCGCGGGCCGGGTGGCGCGAGCGTCACACGTTCGGCTTAAATCGAATCTGAACCGTTCCGGGCGAAGCTCGATGCTGCGGAGCACCACCGCAATGGACCCGATCGATTTCACGATTGGGCGGTGCGACGGTGTCGAACCCATCGACGAGCAGTCCGTACGGTGGAGTCAGCGCGTAGGGTGGAGTAAGCGCAGCGCAACTCCACCATTCGGATATCGCAGCCGCGGATTCGCCCGGAGAAAAGCATGCAGCATCCTCGGCGGAATTTCACAGGTCCGAGAACTCTGCGCCTGCGGCGAAGATGGAGTTGCGCTGCGCTGACTCTACCCTACTTGCTTCTTTCTTGAATTTGTAGGATGGGTTGAACGGAGTGAAACCCATCATCCGATCAGAAGGAAAAGCGATGGGTTTCGCTTGCGCGGAATCCATCCTACCGAGCTTGCCACAAAGGCTTATGCGCCTTACAGCCTTGTCTTGCATTATAAATCTAGGACCTTCGGCATATCACTTCTTCTTAACACTTCACCAACACTACAAACAGAATTTTCTTCATTTCTTTTGATCAATTTCCCGCTCAAATCATACTCGCACTTCTTCAATTCCATATTAAAAGGCAATTTCGTCCCGCCGCGACTACATGAACTTTCTATATTTTTAGGATTGAGACCAACAGTTTTTGAAAAATCTACTCCTGTCAGATCAGAGTATTCAAATATGAAATTTTTCATATCGGAGCCAGGAGAAAATTTCGATTCAGTCAAATTGCTTGCAAAAAAACAATACCTATGCGAAGAGATCATGCCGTCAAACTGACACCCCTGCAAATTTGCACTGTAAAAATCCACGGAAGAATACGTGACATTGATTGAAGAAGATAGTACAGGGGGCTTTTCAGCAAAAGGATTTTTTATCACGCAATTTTTCATTTCAACATTACTAAATGAAGCGTTATCCAAAAACGTGTTCACAACTTCAAATCCATTCATTTTCATTTTGAAAAAATCAGTGTTCCTTAGATCTGACTCTAAGAATTCAACTCTTTCGAACGAAAATTCCGACATCTTGAAGAATCTTATTCCGACATCTTGAAAAATTGCTTTGCACTTGATTTCTGCACAAGCATCAGATTTCATTTGAATTAGATACAGATTCTTTAGCGCTTGCACCCTTGCATGGTAACCATAAGCATTGCAGCTTTTCCCCGAATAATTGTTGCAAGGCTTTGTGTCATACAGAACAGATATTGCGCTCATTCTCTGCTGATCAGACCACTGCGCATTGTTGGCGGATATTTGTTCTTTCAAGTATCCGTTCTGCGACTCAATAAGAACGTTTTGATTTACTGCAATCTCATTCTGCTTAAGCAAGATCACATTTTGCCAAAGCAAAACAATCAAAGAAATAAACGCGATCCCACCCCCACCAACCGCAATTACTGCTGGTGAAAATATCGAGTAAATCAATGCAGTTTTTACGGCATCATGGCGCGGGTCGTCTTTTTCCCATTTTTTGCTTTCGATGAAATATCTCGCCAGTGATGCAAACACTCGATGATCTTGGGCGATCATTTCCACTTTAATTTTTTCTATCTCTTCTGAAGAAGAGTGTTTGCCTCCGTGATCTTCTTTCATAGCCGTCCTTGTAAAAATCAAAAATACGATGGAAATATTTTTCCTTGCAGATATCGAAGCAGTGGCAGCAAGCTACTTGCACGCCTGCCGCCGCCATCTTGCCCACCATACCCGCATATCCTTCAGCCCTCAATCTTCCTCATGCCTGGGCTTATAACCCTCAACAAGCCTAGCCTGCACCTGCGAGGGCACCGGCTCATAATGACTGAAATCCAACGAATACCGCCCTCTGCCAGCGGTCACGGATTTCAACTCCGCCGCATAGCCTTCCAACTCCGACAGCGGCACCTGCGCTTTCACTACAATCTCGCCGCCGCGTAGGGAATCGGTGCCGTTGATGCGGGCGCGTTTCGACGACAGGCCGCCGCTGATGTCGCCCATGTGATGTTCGGGGGCGGAGACTTCCAGATCGACGATGGGTTCGAGCACTTGCGGGCGCGCTTTCGAGATCGCGTCGAGAAACGCTTTTTTGCCGGCGGCGACGAAGGCGACTTCCTTGCTGTCGACGGGGTGATGCTTGCCGTCGTACACGATGACGCGCACATCCTGCAGCGGGTAACCGGCGATGGCGCCGGCGGCGAGCACTTGGCGCACGCCTTTTTCGACGGCGGGCATGAATTGTCCGGGGATGGTGCCGCCTTTCACTTCGTCGACGAATTCGAAGCCGCCGCCGCGCGGCAGGGGTTCGATGCGCAGGAAGACTTCGCCGAACTGGCCGGCGCCGCCGGTTTGTTTCTTGTGGCGATGATGGCCTTCGGCGTTGGCCGAAACGGTTTCGCGATACGCGATCCGCGGCGGCCGCGTTTTGACTTCGACGCCGTAGCGGTCTTTCAAGCGCTGCAGATGAATTCGCAGATGCAGGTCGGACAACCCGCGAACGACGGTTTCGTTGGTTTCCACTTCGTGTTCGACGTGGAAGCACGGGTCTTCTTCGGCCAATTTGTGCAGGGCGATGGCGAGTTTCTGCTCGTGGCCCTTGCTCGCCGCTTCCACCGCGAGGCCGAACATCGGTTTCGGGAAATCCAGCGGCGCGAGATGGATCTGGTCTTCGTCGTGGCTGTCGTGCAGCACGGCGTCGAAATGCAGTTCGTCCACTTTGGCGACGGCGGCGATGTCGCCGGGCACGGCGCGTTCGATCTCGACGTGCTCCTTGCCTTTCATCTTGAACAGATGGCCGACCTTGAACGGTTTCTTGCCGTCGTCGACGAACAACTGCGTGTCTTTCTTCACCGTGCCTTGGTAGACGCGGAAGATGCCGAGCTTGCCGACGAAGGGGTCGTTGACGATCTTGAACACGTCAGCGATGACGTGCGCGTTGGCGTCCGGTTTGCAATCGACCGGAGCGGCGTTCTCGCCCACGCCCTTGACGAACATCGGCGAATTGGCTTCGCCCGGATGCGGGAAGAGTTTTTCGGCGATATCGAGCAATTCCTTCACGCCCGTGCCGCTGCGCGCGGAGACGAAACACACCGGCACCAGATGGCCTTCGCGCAGGCATTGTTCGAACGCGTCGTGCAATTCCTGGCCGCTGAGGCCTTCTTCCCCCACTTCGAGGAAGTGGTCCATCACGCCTTCGTTGATTTCGACCACTTGGTCGATGATTTTCTGATGCCAATCGGCGACAGGGCCGAGGTCGCTCTCGCCCACTGTATTGCCGAAGCAGTCGATCACCGCTGTGCCGCCGTTCGCGGGCAGATTCAGCGGCAGCACTTCGTTGCCGAACGTCTCGCGCAGCTCGTGCATCAGCGCGGCGAGGTCGGCACCGTCGTGGTCGATCTTGTTGACCACCAGCACGCGGCAGAGTTTGCGCGCCTGGGCGTATTCCATCATGCGGCGGGTGCCGTAGCCGATGCCGGTGTCGGCGTCGACGACGACCGCGACGGTTTCCACCGCCGCCAGCGCGGAGAGCGTGGGGCCGCGGAAATCGGGGTAACCGGGAGTGTCGATCAGATTGACGTGGACAAGCTCTCTACCGGCCGCCGCGTGATCGGTGCTGGCGATCGCATCGTCGATGGAGTGACCGCGTTCTTTCTCGATCGGGTCGTGGTCGGACACGGTGGAGCCGCGTTCGATGCTGCCTGCCGTCTGAAGGGCGCCGCCGGCATGCAGCAGGGCTTCGAATAACGTGGTTTTGCCGGCGCCGGGGTGGCCTGCGAGGGCCACATTGCGGATTTGTTCTGTGCTGTAGGACATGAGCGACGCTCCTTTCGCGAAGGCGGTGAAGGAATGCCGTCATGGCTGTCCGCTTGGGGAGCCTGCCGTCCGAGCAGGCGCTCGGCGGGCGGTCATGGCGGGGCGCTTGGAGGCGCCCGCCAAGCATCCGGAGTTCGTCCGGAACGGTCAAGCCGCAACGCGGCACGACCGCGCGCGGAGTTGATCGCGATCAAGCGTCGGGCGGCGATGCGATCTCGGATGACATCGCGAACGCGCATCGCCGCCCTGCGCATGCCCGCGACGCGATCAGCCGCGTCGCTGCGTACGCGAGAACGCCCAGGCGCGGCCGTGGCCGGCGGCGAAGGCGAGATGAATCCACGTCATCGCGAAGGGTTCGAGATAGCGCGCGGCCGACAGCGGCCCGGCATCCACGGCGTCGAAGCCCATGCGCGTCGCCAGCGCCAGCGTGCGTGCGCGGGCGTCGGCATCGTCCGCGGCCACCGGCATGAACACGCCGGCGTCGAGCGCGCGCGGGTCGGCCATGTTTTCGGCGCCAGTGACGTTGAAACATTTCGCGACGCGTGCGTTGCGGGCGCGTGCGGCGATCTCCTCCGCCGCCGAGGTGGTGGTGCCGATGCTCAGGCCCGCCAACCGCGGCGCCAAGGGATTGGTGGCGTCGATGAGGATGCGGCCGTTCCAGTCGGCGATGTCGCCCGCGATTTGCAGCGCGGCGGCGTACGGCACGGCGAGGATGCCGATCTCGGCGCCGTCGACGGCGTCGGCGACGCTGCCGATCTCCGCGCTGAGCGAAGCGGCGAGGTCGCGGTATTTCTCGGGCTCCGGCACGCCGAAGCGCACGCGTTCGCCGAGCGCGACGAGATTGTGGGCGAGCGCGGCGCCGACGTTGCCGGCGCCGAGGATGGCGATGGGGGCGGATGCGATCATCGGGACACTCCTGGTGAGAGAGAAGACAAGAGAGAAAGAAGGATGCGAATCACCAGCGCAGAAACGGCGGCAGACGCAGCGGATGATGCGCGAACCAATCGCGACCCGTACGCAGCAAAAAGCGGCGGAAGCCCGCGTTGGGAATCGCGGCGGACAGCTCGCGCAGGACACGACGCGGCAACCCGGCGCAGAAAAACGGTACATACAGGCTGCGGCTGAAATCGACGAGATCGGCGCGACGCATCGTCTCGACGAGCGGTGTGGCGGGGTCGCGCCAAGGGCGCACGCGATGATGCATGCGGATCATCAGTGCGATCTCTTCGCGCCATGCCTCCAAGCCGTTGCGCTCCAGCCACGCGACCGCGAGCGCCTCCGACGGCGGCAGATAGTCGATGGTCCGCGCGGACCACAGGCCGAGATCGTGGAAGGCCAGCGCGATCGCCAGTTTGCGGCGCGCGTCGTCGTCGCAATCGCGCAAACGCAAACAGACGTTGAAGACGCGATAGACATGGCCGCGATAGCCCGCGTAATCGACGCCGATCACCTCACGCCACACGGCGAGGATCGCTTCGATCTGCGGCTCGTCGAGCACGATCTCGGCGGCGTCGCTTCCGCGATTCATCGGCCGAGCGCCTCGACCACCAAACGCGCGGTCTCGGCGCCGGAGAAATTCTGCTGGCCGGTGATCAGATTGCCGTCGCGAACGGCGAAGCTGCGCCAGAGGCCGGCTTGCGCGTAGTTCGCGCCGATCGCTTTCAACGCGTCCTCGATGCGCCACGGCATCAGATGCGTGTCGCGCGGCAGGATGCCGTAGTCCCACACCGCGTTGTCCGCGAAGTCTTCTTCGACGTTGGCGAAGCCGGTGACGGTTTTGCCCTTGGCGATGTGTTCGCCGTCCGCATTCTTCGCATATTTGAGCACCGCGACGCCATGGCACAGTGCGGCGGCGATTTTGCCGGCGGCATGGAAGGCGGCGAATTTCGCGTGCAACGCGGCGGCGCGTTCGAACGAGAACATGGGCGCTTGGCCGCCGGCGACGACGATGGCATCGAAGGCGTCGACGTCGATCTCGGCGACCGGCCGGGTGCTCTCGACCAAGGCCTTCAGTTCCGGCGTGTGCAGGAAACCCTGGCTGATGAGGTCGGTCTTGCTGTAGCCGCTGGGGTCGTTGGGGTCGCTCATGGCGTCGCCTTCGCAGCGGCCGCCGTCGGGGCTGAACAGTTCGACCGCGTAGCCGGCCTCGGCGAACACGTGCCACGGGTGAGTCAGTTCGCTCCACCAGAATCCGACCGGCTGCCCGGTGACGGTGGAGGTCGCCGGATTGGCGATCACCAAGGCGATGCGCTTGCGGCGGGCGGTAGAGACGGGGTTGGGGTCGTGCAGGCTCATGGCGGGCTCCGTGGAGAAGAGGCGCTCACGATGCCGGTTGCCGGAATTCGGATAAATAGAGAGAATCGAGACCGACTGTCAATCGATTCAACAACAATGGAACTCGCCCGGCTGCGCGCCTTCGTCACCGTGGTCCAGAGCGGCAGCTTCACCCGCGCCGCGGAGGTGCTGCGCACCCAGAAGGCGCGGGTCAGCCGCCAGGTCGGCGACCTCGAAACCGAATTGGGCGTGCGCCTATTGGAGCGGACGACCCGCGCGCTGCGGCTCACCGAGATCGGCCGCGAACTGTTCGAACGCGCGCTGGGCATCCTGGCCGCGGTGGAGGACGCCGAGCGCGCCGCGCAGGCGGTGCACGGCGAACCGCATGGCGTGCTGCGGATCACCGTGCCGCTGGAGCTCGGCCTGCTGGTCGCCTTCGATTGGGTGCGCGCGCTGCTGCAGCGCTACCCGCAGCTCTCGATCGAGGTCGATAGCAGTTCGCGGATCGTCGATCTGGTGCACGAGGGCTACGACTTGGCGATCCGCATCGGCCCGCTGGCCGACTCGCGCCTCGCGGCGCGGCGGCTGGGCGAACTGCATTACGGTCTGTACGCCGCGCCGGCGTATCTGCAACGGCGCGGCGAACCGCAGCATCCGTCGGAGCTGGCGAGCCACGACCTGATCGCATTCGCGCCCGGCGGCCGGCGCGCCCCGCTGCGCTTGGAGCGCGGCGACGAGGTCGAGACGCTGCGCGATGCGCCGCTGCGCCTGCTGACCGACAGCCGCTTCGCGCAGCGCGACGCCGCGATCGCCGGGCTGGGCATCGCCGATGGCTTGGCGATGATCGCCGACGAGGCGGTGGCCGACGGGCGACTCGTGCGCGTGTTGCCGGAGTGGACGCGGCCGTCGGTGCCGGTGCACGCGGTGTTTCCGAGTTATCGCTACCTCACGCCGAAAGTGCGCGCGTTCATCGAACATGCGCAGGCGCATTGGCCCGGCGGCGTCGATGCGTCGCGCCGCGCGTGAGACGTCGACTCGCGTAGACTCCGGCTTCACCACACGCACGGGAGTTCGTCATGGCTTTGAAACGCATCGCCACCGCCCATTGGGAAGGCGACATCCAAACCGGCAAGGGCGCGATGAGCACGCCGCAAAGCGGACTGTTCGCCGATCAGAATTATTCGTTCAAGACCCGCTTCGGCGACGAAAAAGGGACCAACCCCGAAGAATTGCTCGCCGCCGCGCACGCCGGTTGTTTCAGCATGGCGCTGAGCGCGGTGTTGGGGCGCGCGGGCTTCACGCCGACGCGTATCGACACCCGCGCCGAAGCGACGATGGAACCGGGCATGGACCCGGGCCCGACCGTGACCGGCGTGCATCTGACCGTGAGCGCGAGCGTGCCGGGAATTTCGCCGGAGCAGTTCGCCGAGATCGCGACCATGGCGAAAGCCGGCTGCGTGATTTCGCGCGCGCTGGCGGTGCCGGTGACGATGGACGCGATGCTGGCCTAAGCGCCGGCGCTTCCGAGCGACGCGTACGGGGCGCGACCGGCGACCCCGCACGCGGCGCTCGAATTCGCGACGGCCGTCATCCGCGCGCTGACGGCCCGCTAAACGCGGCGGGGCCGACGGCGTTCGATGCGTCCGGATTCAGGCGTCCGTTATCCGGACGCGCCTAGCGTTCGCACTCGCGCCGCTCCGGCGCTTGGGAGAGCACCATGAATCGCTTCGCCGCTTCGATCCTCGCGCTGGGTCTCGCCGCCGCCGTGGCCGCCACGGGCACCGCCTCGGCGCAGACATCGAGCGTTTCCCCGACCTACCGCGACGGCGATCGCCCCGTCGCAGGCGACGCCGCGTATTACGACTACGCCAAGGTGATCCGCGTCGATCCGGTGCTGCAGCCGAGCTATCGCACCACGCCGAGTTCATCGCAGCGCTGCTGGACCGAAGACGGTTATTACACGCAAGACGACCGCAGCGACGATCGCTACAACGACGGCCGCTACGACGACCGCTACGGCCGCGACGACGGCTACGGCCGCGACCGCTATGCCGACGATCGTTACGATGATCGTTACAGCGACCGCCGCTACGGCACCGAAACCGGCCGTAACGTCGCCACGGTGATCGGCGGCATCGTCGGCGCCGCCTTGGGCAGCAAAGTCGGCGGCGGCTCCGCGCGTTACGCCACCGCAGCGGTGGGGTCGATGGTCGGCAGCATGGCCGGCCGCGAAGTGTACGAGAGCGCGCAACGCACCAAGGAACGTCAGCGCAATACGCGCGTGACGGTGTGCGACCCGGTCTCCGAAAACGACAATCGCACGTATCCGATGGAGAATACCGTCAGCGGCTACGACGTGACGTACGAATACGCCGGTCGTCAGCACATGACCCGCACCAACTATCACCCCGGCGACCGCATCCGCGTGCGCGTGGATGTGCAGGCGGAATAAGCGCGGCGTCGTTTTCGCAGACGCAAGATACGCAAGGGGCCTTCGGGCCCCTTGTGTTTTCGTTCTTCCGTAGAGCGGAGCGAAGCTCCGCTGAACCCGTATCCGAAGCCGTCGAAATTTTCAGCGGAGCTGCGCTCCGCTCTACGCCGGATTTCCGAGGTTACGCGCGCGCGGAGGGATGCGCGCTGGGGTACGGCGAGAGCATCGCGGCTTCCTGCCGCGCGAGTTCTTCGCGCATCGCGATCGCTTTCGCCGCCACCGTGTCCGCGTCGAGGCCCTTGGGCAACAACCGATCCGGAATCACCGCCGGGAACACGCCGTCGTAGATCAGCAGGTTGATGTTCTCGATCGGATCGAGCGCGAGGTTGTAGAACTCCCATTGGTCGGCGGCGGGCACCGGGCTCCACGGGTCGCAGTAGCGCACCAACTTCCATTCGCCGCTGCGCAGCGCGCGGATATGCGCCGGTTGCGGCACCGCGCCGGGCGAGAGATCCGGCACGTTGAATTGCGGCGGAACGCTGGTTTTATTGGGCTTGCGCAGGAAATCGACGGTGGCGGCGAACACCGCGTATTGCCGCCACGACTGCGCATTGTGCGGGTCGGCGTCGCGCGGCAGCGGTTCGGTGATCATGTCGTCGGTCACGAACATCACGCCTTCGCGCGGCCGGCCGTCCAGGCCGATGACCGCGCCGCCGCCGGCGTGGATCGTCGGCACCAGATCCGCGCCGGGCAGCGGCCCCGCCGCATGCGTTTTCGACAGATTGCGACGCGCGCGTTCGATCCGGTCGGCGTCGGCGTGGGCCATGCGCAGCAGCGTCGGCAGCACGTCGATGTGGCTGGTTTGCGCGACGATGGCTTTCGGCGCATCGCGGTCCGGGTTGAAGCGCTTCGCGCTGATCACCAGCGGCACATGCACCACTTCCTGATACGCGCCGTGCCATTTCTCGATCTGCATGCCGTGCGCGGCGCCGTACTCGCCGTGATCGGACGCGAACACGACGATGGTGTCCTCGCGCAAACCGGACTCTTCCAACGCCTCCAGCACGCGCAGGATGTGCCGATCCACCATCGAGATCATGTAGGCGTAGTACTGCAGGAAGCCGACCGCCGCGGCGTCGGCATCGCGCTGCAGTTGGAACGGGATCGCGATGCCGAGCGTGGCTTTGACCGCATTGCGCAGAATGGTTTGCGCATCGCCGCCCGCGGCTTCGCCGAGGCTCAAACCGGTTTTCGCCGCCAACCCCAGCGCCACTTTGTACGAACAGTCGTACTGCGCGCGCGGCTTGTTGTTGGTCAGCAGTTGTTCCTTCTGGGTCGGCGATGCGGTGGCGCATTCCTGCGGCAAGCCGGTGGGATTGAGCGGCACGCGGAACGTGCCCTCGGTGGGCGCCACGCTCACCGTGCCCTGCATCGGCACCGGCACCGAACCGCCCGGCCCGATCGCCGGCGGCGACGCCACCTCGGACGGCGGCGGAAAACTCGGTTTCAAGCCGCGCGGCAGCGTCGGATACGTCGCGATGTCGTGCGGGTTGGTGAACGAACACACCGCGAAGAACGGGCCGATCTGCGGTTTGCGCGGGTCGAGCGGGCGCTGGATGTTCTGCTGCGACAGCGCGCGATTGTAGGGCACGCCCAGGCCGCGATTGCGCAGGAACTGGCAGGCGAGATCGGCGAACTGATAATCGCGGAACGTACCGAGATTATTGATCGACGAACCGTGCGGCTCCGGCCAGGACAGTTCCCAATCGCCGAACCCGAAGCCTTCCAGCGTGTGTTCCGGCGGATCGCTGACGTGCCACTTGCCGAAGTAATGCGTGCTGTAGCCCAGTTCGCGAAACCAATCGCCGGCCGTGGGCGTACCGTCGTAGCGCAGCCACGGAAAATTCTGCGCATCGCCGTTCTTGAACAAGCCGTCGGTCTGAGTCACGCCCGTGCGCGGGCCGTACTGCCCGGTCATCAAGCTAGCGCGGCTGGGAATGCACGCCGACTCGGCGATGGTGTGGTCGGTGAACACCACCGCATGCTCGCGCAGCTTGCGGAAACCCGGGAAATGCTTCGCCCACGGGTTCGTCGCGGGATTGGCATCGCCGAGGAAATTCAAAATGTCCTTGATGCCGTTCGCGAACCCCGCATCGCCGTAACCGGGATTGGGGTAATACAACTGATCCACCAGGATCATCAGGATGTTGGGGCGGGCGTCGCGTACGGCCTGCATCTCCTCTTCCACTGTCGTCACGCAGGCACCCATGGCGCCATCCTGCGAGTTCCCTTGCATGCCTCTCTCCCTGTGGTCGGCAATCCCGGTTATGTCGTCCGCTGCGACTTGCTGGGCTTTGATCGGCGATGATGCGGGGAATAAACCCACATTGTCCACTGCGACAACGCACAAGGAACCCGCAATCGCAACGACCTGTCACATCTTACAGTTGCGGGGGGGCGAATGACTGGCCTCTCCTTTCATAGCGCGAATCTGGATTCGCGGACAGGGGACACACGTGACGCACTGCAAGAAGCGGTTCAGGAATCGGCTCGCCATCCATTTCAAAAGGAAGCCGGAATCCGCTGGCCCGAGATCGGCGCGCTCAATAGCCAAGCTGAAACCGTTGGGGCGATCGCTCGGAGATTTCGGCACACTCAGCGCCGCGGAGAAGAAATTGCTGGCGGCGTGCAAGGACGGCAAGCTGGCCAAGATTTCCAAGGCCCGTCCTTGCGGAGAAACCAGCGATAATCGTATCAGGGCGAGTTTTCTGCGTTTTCTGATCCTCGGCGGCGACGAAAACGCACCAGTCCACGAAAAAGGGCCCCGAGTGTCCGGCGCATGGATCACGGGCCGACTCGACATCAGTTACACGACAGCGAAGCATTCGATCCATTGCCGCAAATGCCGCTTCACCAGCTCAATCCAACTGATCGGATGTACGCTCAACGGCAGTTTGAAACTCGAGGGATGCCGGGTCAGCGGAATCGACGCCGACGGCCTGATCGTCCACGGCGACATCTTCCTTCGGAACCGATTCAGATCCTCGAAAGAGGTTCGCTTCATCGGCGCTCGTATCAGCGGCGATCTCGATTGCAGCAACGGTCAATTCCTCGGCAGCCTCGACGATTCGATCAACATCGATCGAATCAACGTGGACGGCGACGTGTACTTGAGCGGAAAACTCTTCCGGGCGCTCTCCGGGATCGCATTGAACGGCGCGCACATCGTCGGGAACCTGTACTTCGACGAAGCAAATCTGAGCGGCGGACTGATGGCTGCGGGCATCGACGTTTCCGGAGGTCTTTTCTTCCAGAAGCTGCAGTCCCCCGTCAGCCCCGTCGTGTTGATGTCGTCGCAACTGGGTGCGCTCTACGATGATGCGGAGTCTTGGGGCGGCGATCTCAATCTGGATGGGCTGGAGTACCGAATTCTCGGCAACGGCGCGCCAACCGACGCGAAAACCCGGTTGGAATGGCTGGAAAAGCAGAATGATCGCGCACGACGCCCATCGGACAACCGCCCTTCGTTCAACCCTCAGCCTTGGCGGCAGATACAAGTCGTCCTGCGAGAAATGGGGCACATCGAGGATTCCAGGCAGATCGGAATCGCGTTCGAGAAGAAAATCCGCGATTTCGACATGATCGGAGCGCCGCCACTCGGTTGGAAGCCCTGGATCGCCAAGATCTACCGCAGATTCTCCAGAACGGCGCACTGGCTGTTCGGCGCCCTTACCGGTTACGGCTACCGTCCCTACCAATTGGTACTCTGGTGTTCGACCTGCTGGCTAGTTTGCGGCGGCTTCTATTGGCGCATGGCGTTGCCCGGCAACGATGTCTTCGCGCCATCGGATCCGCTCGTATTCCTAAATCCGGCGTTCTCGCGCTGTAGAGTCGCGGCGCCTTCGGATAGCTCTCGCGCAACGTCGTCGCCTGAAGCTGCGCCCGCTTCCGCCTCGCAAGGCGCGTCGAGCGACCCTTTCAAAAGCGAGAGCAGCGAAGATGAGTTCGTCAGAGGTCAGGGCAATTGGTACACCTGCGAGTCCACGCCCGCTGAATATCCCGGCTTCAGCCCTTTCGCATATTCGCTCGACGTCATGCTGCCTCTGGTCGATCTGCAACAGGAAAATTACTGGGGCCCGATCATCAGCGCGCCGGATGAAGAGCCGTTCTACGAATTGATCTATTTCGACGGCGAGAGGATCACCCGACTGGTGATCTGGCTGCAGACGCTTTTCGGCTGGATCGTCAGCGTTCTGCTGGTTGCTATCGTGTCCGGCCTGACTCGACGGCGCGAAGAATAAGACCTGCATGTTGCGGAAGGCGCGGCTCCCGGCAGGGGCGGCTGGAGGTGCCCGTTCGCCTCATCCCTGCGATAATCGCCGGGCTCGGCCCCGTAGCTCAGTTGGATAGAGCGGTCCCCTCCTAAGGGACAGGTCGCACGTTCGAATCGTGTCGGGGCCGCCAGTCTTTTCCCTTTCCTCGGTCGGCGGGGCCCTCCCCCGGCCCGACCCCGCGCATCCAGGAGTTTCCGATGACCCACCCCGTTCTGTCCGCTCTCGGCCTCGGCGCCGTCGAATCCGGCACTTATCTCGGCAACGGCGAATGGTCGAAGACCGCCGACGCCGGAGTCATCGAGCCGGTGAACCCCACCACGGGCGAGGTGCTGGGCCGGGTGCAGGCCTCCTCGCAGGCCGATTACGACCTGATCGTCGAGCGCGCCCAAGCCGCGTTCAAGGTCTGGCGCACCACCCCGGCGCCGCGCCGCGGCGAGGCGATCCGCCTCTGCGCCGAGGCCCTGCGCGCGCACAAGGACGCGCTGGGTTCGCTGGTGGCCCTGGAAATGGGCAAGTCCAAGCCCGAAGGCGACGGCGAGGTGCAGGAAATGATCGATATCGGCGAATTCGCCGTCGGTCTGTCGCGTCAGCTCTACGGTTTGACCATGCACAGCGAGCGCCCGGGCCATCGCATGTACGAACAATGGCACCCGATCGGCTTGGTCGGCATCATCAGCGCGTTCAACTTCCCGGTCGCGGTGTGGGCATGGAACTCGTTCGTCGCGGCGGTGTGCGGCGACATCTCGATTTGGAAGCCTTCGCCGAAGACGCCGCTGTCGGCGATCACTTCGATGAAGATTTGCAACGACGCGCTGAAGGCCGGCGGATTTCCCGACATCTTCTTCCTGTTCAACGACGCCGGCAGCGATCTCGCCCAGCAGTTCGTCGACGACAAGCGCATTCCGCTGATCAGCTTCACCGGCTCGACCAAGGTGGGACGCATGGTCGGCGAGCGCGTCGCGCGGCGCATGGGCCGTTCGCTGCTGGAGCTGGGCGGCAACAACGCGATCATCGTCGACCCGACGGCCGATCTGAAACTCGCGATCCCCGCCATCGCGTTCGGCGCGGTCGGCACCGCCGGCCAGCGCTGCACCACCACCCGCCGGTTGATCGTCCACGAAAGCGTGTACGCCGAAGTGCTGGCGAAGTTGATCGCCGCGTACAAGCAAGTAGAGACCAAGATCGGCGACCCGACCGACCCGAAGAACCTGATGGGTCCGCTCAACAGCCGCGATGCCGTGGACGCGTTCCTCGATGCCATCGCGCAGGCGAAGGCCAGCGGCGGCACGGTCGAAACCGGCGGCACCGCGATCGACGGCCCGGGCAACTTCGTGCGACCCGCCATCGTCACCGGCCTGACCAACGACGCGGCGATCGTGCAGCACGAAACCTTCGCGCCGATTCTGTACGTGATGAAGTACTCGACGCTTGACGAGGCCATCGACATGCAGAACGCCGTGCCGCAGGGCCTGTCGTCGTCGATTTTCACCACGAATCTGAAAGCCGCCGAAGCCTTCCTGAGCGCCGCCGGCAGCGACTGCGGCATCGCCAACGTCAACATCGGCACCAGCGGCGCGGAGATCGGCGGCGCCTTCGGCGGCGAGAAAGAGACCGGCGGTGGCCGGGAATCGGGCTCGGATGCGTGGAAGGCCTACATGCGCCGGCAGACCAACACCATCAACTACTCGGACGCGCTGCCGCTGGCGCAAGGCATCAAGTTCGATCTCTGAACACCGTGCCGAGCCGGGCGTCCGTCCTCATGCTCAAGGAGCGATTCACATGCGTATGCGACAAAGGGGGTTGTTGCGGTATGTCATGACGGCGGCGGCCGCGTTCTGCTGCGTCCCGGCCGCGCTGGCCGGGCCGCCGGAGACCTATGCCGGAAAACCGGTGCGCGCGGAGGAATGGACCATCTCCGGCGGCGGCACCGCGCTCTTCTACGCGACCGACGACGGCTTCATTCCGATGTCGACGGACCGGGTCACGATCAACGGCGCGGGCCCGGGCATCCAAGCGCCGCGCGACGGAACCGCGCCGTCTTACGTCTGGGCGTTCGCGCTGCGGTTCGCGGACGACGCCAGCCCCAAGCGCGTCACTATCGAGGACGTGACCGGCCCCGAAGCCGACACCCTCGTCGATCAAGACGATGTCAGGCCCGAGGTCGTGATGGCGGTGAGCGAGCGCGGCCTGAGTTCGATCGGCGGCGCGGATTGGACCACGAGTTCCGCGACGCGCTGCGAAATCGCGCGCGACAACCCGTGCAGCGCCTGGATATTCCGCGACGGCCCGTACTACTGGCGTCTGCGCTTGACCATCGAATATCGCGACGGTAGCCGCGAAACGATCTATCAAGGCGCGAAGTTCGAAACGGCAGGCTTACGCGCCCAACTCGGTCTCGGCGAATGAACGCGCCGGGCGCTCGCGCATTCGTCGGCGACGATGCCCGTCTTCTCGGCCGACGCACGTTCCGTCGGCCGCGATGGTGGTGGGCGTCGGTGTTGGCGCTGCTCGCGGCGACGAGTTGTTCGGAGGCCGATCGCGGCGCGGCGAAAGCGCCCGCGACCTCGCGAGGCGACGACGTCTTGTCGATGGAAACGGACATCTCCGGCGGCGAACGCGCGACGTTCTACTTCACCGACGCCGGCTTCATGCCGGCGTCGAACGAACGCGTCGAAGTCGTGAGCGCGGGTCCGCGTTACGGGTGGTCCGACGAACGCGACGCGTTGACCTACCGCTGGGCGTTCGAACTGAAATTCGCCGAGGGCGCGAAACCGGCGTCGATCGAGATCGAGAACGTGACCGATCGCGAAGCGGCGGAGACGTTGATTCCGAAGCGCGCGATTCAGCGCACCGCAAAAGTGGTGCGCAAGGGCGACGCGTTCTACGGCGTGCCGAATGCTGAATGGAAAACGGTCTCCGATGCCGAATGCCGCGTCGCGCGCGACGAACCCTGCAGCGCGTGGCTGTACGATACCGAGTCCTCGCCGCTGCTGTGGGATCCGGGCGCCGTGTTCGTCGCTTTGCGCATTCGCATCGGCTACGCGAACGGCGAGACCGACACGCTGCACCAGGGGCTGAGCTTCCATCCGGAGAAAGAATTGAAGCAGATCCAAGCGCAGTTGACCGGCGGACAGGACTGACGCGATGTACGGTCTCGCCCGCCCGTTCCTGTTCCGGATGGACGCCGAGCGCGCGCACGCGCTGGGGCTGTCGATGCTGGAAACCGCGTATCGCACCGGGCTCAATCCGGTGCTCGCGCGCAAACCGAAAGACTTTCCGATCAAGGCGCTGGGGCTGACCTTTCCGAATCCGGTGGGACTGGCCGCGGGCTTGGATAAGAACGGCGCGCACATCGATGCGCTGTTCGCGCTGGGGTTCGGCTTCGTCGAAGTGGGCACGGTCACGCCGCGGCCGCAGGACGGCAATCCGAAGCCGCGGATGTTCCGCTTGCCCGAACACAACGCGATCATCAATCGCCTGGGCTTCAATAACGACGGCATCGATGCGCTGGTGCGCAACGTCGAAAAAGCGCGGCGCAAAGGCGACGGCGTTCTCGGCATCAATATCGGCAAGAACAAAGACACGCCGAACGAATCGGCGGCGTTGGATTATCTGATCTGCCTGGAAAAAGCGTATCCGCTGGCCGATTACGTCACCATCAACATCTCGTCGCCCAACACCGCCGGCCTGCGCGAACTGCAGGAAGAACAGCAACTGCGCAAACTGCTGGGCATGCTGCGCGACGCGCAGGAGCGGTTGGCCGCGATCCATCGCCGCCGCGTGCCGATGCTGGTGAAAGTGGCGCCGGATTTGGCCGACGAGGACATCGACGCCACCGCCCGCGTGCTGGGCGAGATGGGCGTGGACGGCGTGATCGCCACCAACACCACGGTCTCGCGCATCGCGGTGCATCAGCATCCGCTGTCGAAGGAAGTCGGCGGCCTGTCGGGCGAACCGCTGATGGCCAAATCCACGTCGGTGCTGCGCATGCTGCGCACGCGCTTGCCGGAGCATATTCCGCTGGTGGGCGTGGGCGGCATTCTCAGCGGCGCCGACGCGGTGAAGAAAATGGCCGCGGGCGCGAGTTTGGTGCAGATGTACACCGGCCTGATCTATCGCGGCCCCGCGCTGATCGACGAATGTCTGGATGCGATCCGCCGCCGCAAGGAAGCGCCCAGCCGCGGCCATTTGCCGCCGACGAAATGACCGTTCGCTTCGCCGAATCCGCGCCGCTGCGCAATACCTTCGGACTGCCGGCGCGCGCCGCCGCGCTGTACGTCGCCGATGACGCCGAGGACTTGCCCGGGCTCTTCGCCGACGCGCTCGCGGGCGCATCGCCGCTGGTGCTCGGCGGCGGCAGCAATCTGCTGTTCGTCGACGACGCGCCGCTCGCGTTGCGTCTCGACACGCAAGACATCCGGATTCTCGACACGCGCGACGACATCGCGATCGTGCGCGCCGACGCGGGCGTGGAATGGCACCGCTTGGTGATGTGGTCGCTCGAACGAGGCTTGGCCGGTTTGGAGAATCTCGCGCTGATTCCCGGCACCGTCGGCGCCGCGCCGATCCAGAACATCGGCGCGTACGGCGTGGAGGCAGGCGAACGCATCCACGCCGTGGACGCGTTCGATCGTACGACGGGCGCACGGCGCCGATACGCCGCGCGCGACTGCGCGTTCGCGTATCGCGATAGCCGGTTCAAGCGCGAACCGGATTGCGATTTGATCGTCGCCGTCGAATTCGCGCTGCCGACCGCGCGCAGCGTCGGCACGGCCGGGCTGAAGATCGATTACGCCGGCCTTCGCGACGCGATGGGGCTGGCCGCGGACACGCGCGACGGTTACACCGCACTCGATGTCGCCAACGCGGTAATCCGCGTGCGTCGCAGCAAACTGCCCGACCCCGCGGTCGAAGGCAACGCCGGCAGTTTCTTCAAGAACCCGATCGTGCCCGCCTCGCTTGCCGACGCATTGAAAGCGGAACATGCGACGCTGCCGGTATTCCCCGGCGGCACCGAACATCTGCGCAAACTGTCGGCCGCGTGGCTGATCGACGCCTGCGGCTGGAAAGGCCGGCGTTTCGGCACCAGCGGCGATGCCGGCGTGTCCGACAAACACGCGCTGGTGTTGGTGAATCGCGGCCGCGCGACCGGCGCGGAATTGCTGGCGCTGGCGCGCGAAATCGCCGCGAGCGTGGATGCGCGCTTCGGCGTGGTGATCGAACCGGAGCCGCGCATCGTCGGTGCGGCGTGGTGAGTCGCGGCGCGAGGCCATGAGCGCGAGGCCATGAGTGCATCCCGCACGAACGGAGCCGCATGAACGGCATCGTCGCCCTCGTTCGCCGCCCGGCGCCGACTTTGGTGGAACGCTGCGAATTGACGTTTCTCGAACGCGCACCGATCGACTTCGATGCGATCGAACGCCAGCACGCGGCGTATCGCGATGCGCTGACGACGGCCGGCGCGCGCACGATCGCGCTGGACGCCATCGCCTCCGCGCCCGACAGCGTATTCGTCGAAGACGCGGCGGTGGTGCTGGACGAAGTCGCGATTCTCGCGCGCCCCGGCGTGGATTCGCGTCGGCGCGAACCGGCGTTACTCGAAGCGCCGCTGTCGACGCAACGCGGTCGCATCGAACGCATCGACGCGCCCGCGACGCTAGAAGGCGGCGACGTGCTGCGCATCGCCGACACGCTGTACGTCGGGCTCAGTGGGCGCACGAATCGCGCGGGTCTCGAACGACTCGCGTCGATCGCGCGCCGATACGGCTATGCGACGGTGCCGGTGCGCGTCGACGGCAGTCTGCATCTGAAAACCGCCTGCATCGCGTTGGACGCGACGACCGTCTTGCTCAATCCCGCATGGGCGGACGCCACCGCGTTCGCGGAGTTCGCGCGCATCGAGGTGGCCGACGACGAACCCTTCGCCGCGAACGCGCTGCCGATCGGCGAAACGTTGGTCGCGAACGCCGCATTCCCGCGCACGCTCGAACGCGTGCGCGCGCACGCCGAACGCGCGGGCCTGCGCGTGCATGCCGTCGATATTTCCGAATTCGGCAAAGCCGAAGCGGGCCTGACCTGCATGAGTCTCGTGTTCGCGGCGCAGGCGGCGGCGTGAACGACGCGCGCGGCCAACCGATGCGTGCGGCGCTGCTGATGCTCGGCAGTACGCTGTTCTTCGGGCTGATGACGGTGGCGATCCGACTGGCGTCGGAGACGCTGCACACGTTCGAAATCGCGTTCTTCCGCAATTTCTTCGGATTGATGATCGCCCTGCCCTTGCTGCTGCGCCACGGCCCGGGCCTGCTGAAGACTGCGCGTTTGCCGCGCTATCTATTCCGCTGCGCGATCGGCATCGCCTCGATGCTGGCCGGATTTTGGGCGATCGGGCATCTGCCTTTAGCGCAGGCGGTCGCGTTGTCATATTCCAGCCCGATCTTCGTCACCATCGCCGCGGCGGTGTTGCTGCGCGAACGCGTGCGCGCGCGACGTTGGGCGGCGGTGGTCGTCGGGTTCGTCGGCGTGCTAGTGATCGTGCGTCCGGGTACCGATTCGTTCAGCGCGGGCACCTTGGTCGCGCTGCTCGCGGCGGTACTCAGCGGCATCGTGTCGATCCAAATCAAACAACTGTCTTACACCGAGCCGGCGGATCGCATCGTGTTGCTGACCACATTGCTGTGGGTGCCGATGTCGTTCCTGCCCGCATCCACGGTGTGGGAGTGGCCGCGCGGCATCGCGTGGGTCTGGGTGATCGCCGCGGGCGCGATGGGCACGGCCGGCCACATGCTGTGGACGCGCGCGCTGAAATTGGGCGACGTGTCGGCGCTCACGCCGATCAGCTTCATGCAGTTGCCGCTGGTGGCCGCCGCGGGATGGTGGCTGTTCCGCGAGCCGGTGGACCGCTGGACCGCGATCGGCGCGGGCGTGATCTTCGCCGCCAACGCCTATATCGCGCACCGCGAGGCGCAGCTGGCCCGACGCGCCGCGACCCATGCGCCGGTGGAAGCGGCGAAACCCGGCGAGTGACGCGGGCCACGGCGCGCGCATCGCGGTGCGAGCGCTGTGGCGCATGAAGCATCGAACGCGCGACGCAGGCCGGACTCCGCGCCGGTTCCCGTCTTAGTTCAAATGGCGAAGCCTCGCTTGTATAGTGCGGGCGGCGGGCATACGACCGAACGCCCGCGCGTCTGGCGGGGGCAGGACGACTTCTTCATCAAGCTGGACGCATTCGATATGGACCAAGCTCCTCGCCCGTCGCCCTACCGACGCTTCGTCGACGGTTTGAACGATGCGACGCGCATGCAGGACGCGTTGCTGGCCCGTTTGATCGAGCGCGGTCGCGACACCGCATTCGGGCGCGAACACGGGTTCGATCGCATCGCGAGTCTGGCGGACTTCCGCGCCCGCGTGCCGCTGCGCCGTTACGACGACCTACGGCCTTACGTCGATCGCATCGTCGACGGCGAGCGCGACGTGCTGTTTTCCGGCGATGTCTTTCGCTTCATCTCCAGCAGCGGCAGCACCGCCGGCCGCGCGAAAGTGTTGCCGTTGCCGCGCGCGTATTTCGCGGAAGCGTTCAATCCGTTCTACATGGCGTATCTGGAAGGCGTAACCCGCGCGTATCCGGGATTCGCGGCCAGTCGCGACCGCACCGTGAATTTCAAATGGGATCCGCTGCGCGACACCTCGATGCTCGCCAGCGGCGTTCCGCACGTCGGCCTGAGCCAAGTGAATTTGGCCAACGAATTCGGCAGCGAAGCGCTGCTGGAACCGGGCACGACCGGCCCGTGGGCCGCGGTGCCGGCGGAGATTCCCGCCGATCTCGATCGGCTGTATTTTCGCCTGCGCATGGCCGCGGGACACGACATCCGTCAGTTCGTCGGCATCAATCCCGCGATCCTCGCGACGGTGCCGCATTTGCTGGAGACGAACGCCGAACGCTTATTCGCCGATATCGCAGCCGGCACGTTCGCGGGGCGCGCCGTCGCGACGCCCGATCCCGCGTTGGCCGAAACGCTCGCCGACCGTCGCGCCGCGCGCGGCCGTCTGCTGCCGGCCGATGTGTGGCCGAACGTCGAACGTTTGATCTGCTGGGACGAAGGCATCGCCGGCGTGTATCTGCCGCAGGTCGTCGAGGATTACGGCGCCGATGTCGCGGTGGTGCCCGCGCCGCTGGCCGCGTCCGAAGCGCCGTTGGCGCTGCATCTGTTGGCCGACGGCGTGCGCGGCGCGGTGGCCTACAACGCCGCGTTCTTCGAGTTTCTAGACGTGCAAGACGGCGACGCGCCCACACCGCGGCGCTTGGACGAACTGCGCGTGGGCGCGAGCTACGCCGTGGTGGTGACCCAGGCCGGCGGCTTCTGTCGCTACGTGCTGGGCGATCTGCTCGACGTCACCGGCCGCGTCGGCGAGGTGCCCACGGTGGCCTACGCCGGCCGGCTCGCGCCGAGCGCGGCGGCGCCGGAATCGGCGCTTTTAGGCCTCATGCGCCGTCACGGCGACGCGCACGGTTTGCGTTTGCGCAATTTCACCTTCGTGCCCGCCGCGAACGGCGCGCTCGATCTGATCTTCGCCTGCGACGACACCACCGCCGCCGATGCCTCTCTCGCCGCGCTACGCGATGCGTATGCGGCGGACCCGGCGCTGGCCGGCGCACCTCTGGGCGAGGTACGACGCGTCCCGCCCGCTCACTTCGCCGCGCAGTGGTGCGACCGCGTGGCCGCGGGTCTGCGCCCGCCGCAGGTGAAAGATCGCATCGTGAGCCCGACGCCATGATTCTCTTCGTTCTCGGCATCCTCGCTTGTTTCGTCTTCGGCGACATCCTGCATCGCAGCGGCGCTTCCGCCGAGGTTTCGCGCAAATCGGTGCACGTCACCACCTGCACGATGATCGCGGCGTTCCCGCTGTTCGACATCGGCTATCGCGAACTGACGATTATCGCAGGCGGTAGTTTTCTTTCGATCGCGCTGCTGCGCACCACGGTGCTGATGCGCTCGATCATGGCGGTGAAGCGCACGTCCTACGGCGATCTGCTGTTGCCGCTGTCGCTGGTGATCGTGGCCTGGTTGGATTTTTCCTATCCCGCGTTCCTCGCCGCCTACCTGGTGCTGGGCTTCTCCGACACCTTGGCGAGTTTGATCGGCGGCGCTTATGGCCGACGCCGCTACGCGCTGTTCGGTCACGGCAAGTCCTACGCCGGCAGCGCGGCGTTCTTCTTGTCCGCGTTCGCCATCATCGTGGGCGTGGCCGTGTATGCGGGCGTCGCGATCCCGATGGCCTTGCTGATCGCCGCCACGGTGGGCGCCCTGTTGACCCTGGTCGAAGCGCTCTCGCACAAAGGCGCGGATAACCTGTTCGTGCCGCTGATCGCGGCGGTGGTGCTGCATCTGTGGCTGCCGGCGTGAACGACGCGTTCCAAAGACCCTCGCCCGACGCCATGCCCCACGATTCGACGACATCGAAGATTCTGGTGGTGATCGGGCCGTCCGGTGTCGGCAAAAGCACCTTGTTCGCGCCGCTGCGTCGCGAAGGCGCGGTGCGGCTCGTGCCCACCTGGACCACCCGCAAGCCCCGGCACTACGAAGACCCCGCCGACTCGGATCACGTGTTCGTCGACGAAGACGAATTCGCGGCGCGCGAACGCGACGGTTTCTTTCTGGAAACCGTGCAATTGTTCGGACTGGAAGCGCGCTACGGTCTACCGCGCGCGGTGTTGGACGACGACGGCCACAGCATTCGCACGCTGATGCTGCGCGCGATGCTGCTGGAGCGGATCGCGCGCTATTTCCCCGTGCACATCGTGTATCAGGTGGAAGCGCCGCGCGCGCGCGTGGAGGCGCATCTGCGCGCGCGGCTCGAGCGCGACGGCGATATCGGTTCGCGTCTGGCCAATTTCGAGGACGAACTGCAGCAGGGCCGCCGCATGGCGAATCGCATCGTCGACAACAGCGGCCCGCCGGAGCGGGTGCAAGCGCAGTTGCGCGCGTGGCTGCGCGAGGACTTCGCGCGCGGCGGCGACGCGGCATGAGCACGCTGTACGCGCCGGTCGGCATCACGCCGACCAAACCGCTCACGCCATCGCATCTGAAGGGCGCGCTGCAGCTCGACTTCATGCATCGCTTCGAGCGTCTGTTCTCGCCCGGCGACATCTGGCACAACCGTCGGCCTTGGGATATCTCGCTGCAGACGATTCGGTTCTGGGATTATCTCGACCGCGAATACGCCGGGACGGATTTCGCCGCGATGGACGAAGGCGCGATCGGCGCGCTGTATATCGAATGCCACCGCAACGGCGCGCTGCCGGCGGCCGACCGCGTCGCCGCCTACGCCCATCGCATCGAAACGGAAGGTTACGTGCACGCGGCGTCGCGCCGCATTTTGGAGCTCTGGGGCGAGGTCTTCGCCACGCTGGGGCTGGCGCGCGACGCCTTGTTCCATTCGGCGCCGTTCGGCCTCGATCAAGACGAAGTCCTGTCGCGACTGCGCGCGCACGACATGCTGTTGGATCAACGCGGTTTCGGCGGCGGCGTGTATCTCGACCTCACCGACGAAGCGCGCCCGCTGCGCGTGCTGATCTCGGAACATGGGCTGCCGAACTACCTGCTCGCGATTCTGCGCGATTTGCTCGACGGCGCGCGGCGCTACGACGAGGTCTGTCTGTATCACGACGCTAATATCCAACGCGATTACGAAGCCCTGGTGCGCGTGTTCGAGCGGCTGGGCATGCGCTGCCGGCGGGTCGGATTCGCGCGCGTGCCGATCGAAGGGCAAGTGCTGAGCGCCAAGCAAGGCGGCTGGGAACACTACACCGGCGCGCGTTTGCTCGAACGCGTCGCGCGCGGCGCGAGCGCGCCGGAAATCCGGTTGGGATTCCGACTGTATTTCCTGCATGCGCTGGGGCTGCGCCAACCGGACAATTATTCCGATGCGGGCCTCGCCGACGCACTGGAACATGCGCGACATTTGCTCGCCACGCACGAGCTCGCCGCGCACGAGCCGGCCGCGCCGACCGAAGCCGACCGCGAGGCGCTGCGGAAGCTGATCAAGCGCGACGGCAGCGCGAACGTCTACGGCGCGCTCGCGGTGTTGGATCAAAAGAAGGCCTCGCCCGGTCTACGCGATGCGGTGATGCGATGTCTGCTGTGATCGATCCCGCGCTCGAGCGTTCGATGGCCGCGCGTTTGGCGATGGTGGCGCGCGCGGCCGAACGCACGGACGCGCGGCGCACGCTGTTCGTGGTGGTGCGCGAACCCGACATGCAGGCCTTGGCGAGCGGTTTGGCCGGCCTGCTGGCGCTGTCGTCCGCCGACGAACGCACGGCGTGGTGGGCGAACTTCACCAAAGTGCGGCTGTTCGCGGGCCATCCCGGTCGCGCCGCGATCGCGCCGCTGCTGCGACGGATCGAAGCGGACACCCTCGGTTTCGCGCTGATCGAAGCCGAGGCGCGCCACCCGCGTTTGGCGGACCTGCTCGCGCCGCTGCGTACCCGCGACGACCCCGCCCTCGGCGACGACCGCGAGATCGTGTGGGACGACGGCGCGGGCCGCTGGGATCTCGAGATCGACGTGCGCGGGCTCGACTGGCCGCGCTATCTGGTGCACGTCGTGCATCTGCTCGCCGAAGCCGCCTTGACCGACGCGAATTTCGGCGGACGCATCGCGCTGCGCCATCTCGCGCAGGCGCCCGTCTGCGACGCGGATGTCGCGCAAGTCCGCCTGGACTTGGATGCGTCGCCGCCGACCTGCCGCGCGACGCTGCGGCCGCGCAGGACGAACCCGCAGGCGTGACGCCCACGGACCACGCCGAGCGCGCCATCTCCCGCGTTCGACGCATCGCTAGCCGCTTCGCACTGCCGACGGCGTTTTCGCGCTTCCGTTTCGGGCGTTCGTTTCGTGCTGTCGCTTCGGGGCGCGCATCGCGCTCGGCTTCGACGACCGTTCGTCGCGGCTTGCTGCGCCGCAATGCCCGCGACATCGCGGCTGGGCTATTCTGACGACGGTCCGATTCCTCGCGCATCGATACCGGCCCGCAACGGGCACCGTTCCGCGCACGCATCGGACTACGCCTCCCTGGCACGGGAATTCGCGTTCATCGTCCACCAGCCCTTTCAGGAGTTCATGCATGGCTGTCATTACCCGCACACCGGTCGTTCTCGCGACCGCGATCGCCACCGTTCTCATCGCCGCGCCGGCGCGCGCGGAACTCGGCGATTACACCGCCTGGCAAACCATAGTGAATGTGGTGTCGCCGCCGAAGGCCGACAACAAAGTCACCGCCGCGCAGCGCACCGGCGATTACCCGATGCTGGCCAACCCCAGCGGTTTCGCCGACGGCTTCAGTCCCGGCGCCTACACCCAATGGCAGACGATCCAACTGGCGCCGCAAACGGGCGCGGTCTGCGGCAACGGCTCGCCCTACAAGTTCTTCGTCAATCGCGTTCCGCACACCCGCAACACCATCGTCTACATGGAAGGCGGCGGCGCATGCTGGGATTTCGCGAGCTGCACCGGACAGACCGGCATCCGCGGCGCGCGCAATCCGAACGGTATTCCCGACAACTACATGAGTCTGCTGAATCCGGGGGCCAGCTTGGTCAGCCCGTTCATGACCCGCATCAGCCCGTTCGATTCGGTCAAGACCCAGCAGTGGAACATGATCTATATCCCCTACTGCACGGGCGACATCTACAGCGGCGATAAAGTCGCGGTCTACAACGACCCCACCGGCGCGAAGCCGCCGCTGGTGTGGCACCACAACGGCATTCGCAACGTGCGCGCGGTGGTGGGCTGGTTGAAGGACAACCTGCCGCGGCCCACGCAGATGCTCTCCACCGGCTGCAGCGCCGGCGGCGCGGGCAGCTTGACCAACTACGCCCCGCTGCGTCGCGATTTGGCGCCCACGCGCGGTTTCCTGATCGACGACTCCGGCCCGATCTTCGACAACCCGGTCGGGTCCGATCCCGCGCAGTACCCCTCCTCGCATCTGCAGACGCTGATCCGGCAAGCCTGGGGCCTGGACCGCAGCGGCGGTCCGCTGGCGTATCTCGCCAACGAACTGCCGCAGTTCAACCGCAACCAGATCGGCACGCTGTACGACGCGCTGTCGGTGCGCTACCCGTCCGACCGCATGGGCCACACCCATTTCTGGAAGGATCTGAACTACTCCTCGTATTCGTACGAGCGCTTCTATCCGGAAATCCAGAACGCGCCGAATCAGGCCACGAAGGAGGCCTTGATCCACGCGCGCTGGAACATCGACACCCAGCGCCTGTCGTCGAAACTCAATAGCTTGGGGAATTTCGGCGGCTACTTCCCGCAGTACCGGGCGGTCAACGAAAGCCACTGCACCACCGTGGTCGACTTCAAGAACGGCGACATCCAGACCATGAGCCTGGAGCTGAAGAGCTTCATCAACAGCGTGCTGGACGGCACCGGCAACGTGCTGGACGCGTCGGAAAGCAGCGACGCGGCCGATCGCGCCAAGCCCTTCAATCTGCTGTATTGGACGGTGGACCAACTGCTGTAAGCTGTTCGGCGGTCCCCCAACGCGCGGGGCTCCTAGGAGCCCCGCGCCTCAAGAGCGCTCATGAAAGCCAAGTTTTCGCTGATCGGAACCGGCACCGCGATGGTATGCCTCATCGGCATCGTGATTTACGCATCGCAAAAGACCAAGGAAGCCGACAACCTACGCGCCGCCGCGCAATTGCACGCCGCGCAGACCAGCGCCAACAGCGCGGCCGCGGCCGCGGCCGGCAAGTCGCTCACGCCCGAACAGCAATTCCGCATCTACATGGATTTCGAGCGCGATATGCGCCGGTTCCTGCGCGACAAGGACACCCTGGATCAAGCCGAACGGACGCGTCAGGCGAAGGCGCTGATGGGGCGCGTGGACGAGCGCGAAAAGGCCATGCAAGTCAGCGCCCCCGAGGGCATGAAGCTGAAAATGGCGCTGATCCGCGCGATGGAGCCCGACGAGCGCAAGCAGGCGCAACAAATCGGGGAAATGATCGTCCGTTATCAGGTCGAGGCGGAGCGTCAGCAAACGGCGTTCTTGGATTCGCAGCGCAACGACCCGCGCTTCCAGGCCTACAAAACCCGCGAAGCGCAAATCGTCGCGGAAGTCGAGACCATGCAGCGCTTCCCGGGCGGCATGTCGCGCGACGAATATCTGCGCCAACGTTTGCTCGAAGCGCGGGCCGCGATCTACTACACGCCCGCCCCCACCGACGCCCAAGCGCCCGCGCCGCAGCCGCCGACGCCTTAACGCGCGCACGGAAAAAACGCTCGCCCGGCGGCTCGCCCGGCCGTTCGCGCGAGACGCGCGCCGAATGCGGCCTCGAATCGCCGGAAAACCGCCGCGCGAAGAATGTGCGCATGACCGACCGCGAGTGCGCCGCGATCGCAGCGAACGACGACGCCGAACGAGGCGCCGAACGATCGCGAAGACGACGATGCGCTCGGGCCGATCACGCGACCGAGCGCCACGCTCGAGGGATGGATCTCGCGGACGGCGACGGCGGATCGATCTCGCGGAATTCGGCCGCGGATAACGTGCGATTCCGCGCTCGTCTCGCCGATCGCGAAGGGAGACCTGCAGCGCCGCTTTCGCCGCACACGCACCGAAAGAGTCGCGACGAAGAACGAATGGATCGGATTCTGGGCGATCGATTCTCGGCGATCGATTCTCGGCGGGCGCGGCTCGACCAGTCGGGCTCGGCAAGCGAGACTCGGCGCGCCAATAGCATCGAGCGAGGCGCATCCAGCGGAACTCGATCGGCGCCAAAGAAGAAGGGCCCGGAAACCGAGCCCTTCTTGGTCTTGCGGTAGCGGTCTTCGACCGCGGGCGTTACGGCGTGATCGTCAGGAACACCGGCATCGCCACGCGCGGGTTGACCGGATCGTTCGACTGCGCGCACACGTTGGCGCGGTAGGCGCCCGGGGCCAAGCCGGTGCCGTACAGCACCGTCAACGCCGAGCGACTGGCGCCGCGCGCCAGCGAACCCGACGCGGCGTAGGTGCCGCCGATCCAGGGCGCACCGCAGGGCACTTGACCGACGACGCGCATCGTCAGGCCCGGGAACGAGGGGTTCGCGATCCAGTTGCCCGTGCCGTTGGTGGCGATCGTGATCGAAGCGAAGTTCGGATTTCCGTTCGTCCCATTCGAGCCGTAGTGCGCGAAACGGTTCGCGAACGTGCCGCGCGTATTGACCACCAGCCAGTAGCGGCCCGGCGGCAAGGTCACGTTCTGACCGGCGGCCGTCAGGTTCAGCGTGATGTCGCTGCTGCCGACCGTGGTGACGCCCGTCGAAGTCGGCGTCGCGGTGTAGGTCCACACCGCCGCAGCCGGATTGGTGAGCGGATTCCCCGCCGGCAGGCCGCTCGCATCCGGGTAGATGCTCCAGGTCAGATTGGTCGCCGCCGTCGTCAGCGCCGCACCGCTCACCGTGAAGCCCTGCACGAAGAGACTGCTGATCTGCGTGGGCTCGGTCACCACGAAATCGTCCGCCGCGAACTGGCCCTGGCTGCCGGCCGTCGCCGGGTCGGTGTAGGCCGTGTTGCGGAAGCCGGACGCGATGCCGGTGCTATCGCTGTTGACGATCGTCTGCGAGGCCGTGCCCGTGCTGACGAAGTTGTAGGTCAACGTCGAACCGCCGGTGTTGGCGATGGTGAAGTACGCCGAGTTGACGCCGTTGGACGGCATCGACATCGTCAGATTGGCCGGCAGCGACAGCACCGGCGGCTGCACCGCCACCGCGATCGGCATGCGCAGCACTTGCGGCTGCGAGCCGTCGGTCGGGATCGAGGTCAACACCACGTTGCCGAACACGAAGTTACCGGTGCTGGGCACCAGCGAACCGTAGACCGTGAAGCGCATCGTGCTGGACGCGCCCGGCGCGAAGGTGACGAACGACGGGAACGCGCCGCGCACGCCTTCCACCTGCACGCGCCAGGTTTCGGTGGTCGCGCGGGTGTTGCGGAAGGTGCGGTTGAACACGCAGGTCGGGAAGCAACTGCGGTTGATCAGGTTCGGCTGGTTCAGCGTGGTCGGGTCGCCGCCGGTGGCCGGATCGGCCGCCAGATAGTTGGCGGTCGTCTCGTTCATCACGAGGCCGGCGTTGATCGCGCGATCCACCTGGATGCGACCGCTGCCGCGCGCGAACGGATTGGCCAGCGTGACCGTGTCTTCGGTGTAGACGGTCTGATTCGCGGTCAGCGACAGCGCCGACTTCACTTCCGGCACCGTCCAGGTCGGACGCGCCTGACGAATCAGCATCGCCGAGCCGGCGTGATGCGGAGACGCCATCGAGGTACCGCTGATCAAGCCGACCGCTTGTTCCGAACCGGTCAGGGTGGTGCCCGAAATCGCGGCCAGGATATTCACGCCCGGCGCGGTGGTATCGGGTTTGAGCAGGTTGAAATTACCGGCCGGGCCGCGCGAGCTGAACGAAGCCAGCGCATCGGGCACGTTCGGCACCGGGATCGCCGGGAAGCTGATCTGCGCGGTGGCCGTGGCGGGATTGGCCTGACCGAAGTCGCGCAGGGCGTCGCCTTCGCTCTGCAGCACGCTGAAGACCGGAACGGTGGTGCCCGGCACCGACGGCAGAATCGCGCCCGCGGCGTTGTTGGCGATCACCACCGCGACCGCACCGGCGGCGGAGGCGTTGTTGACCTTGATCGAGAACGAGCAGGTGCCGCGACGGATCACCGCGATGGCGCCGGCGAACGTGTTGGCCGGATACGCGGCGCAACCGTCGGACGTGGTGTTGATGCCCGAGCTGATCACCAACGGCGTGGTGCCCGGAATGGTGGCGCTGAAGTTCACGCCGCCGGTACCTTGGTTGACCAAGATCGGCGCCAGATTCGCCGGCACCGGCGCGGGGCCGGTCACGCTCATGGCGATCGAGAAGCCGGCGCGACCGTGCTGAGCGGCCGCCGTCGCGGACACCCACGGCTCGACGTGGCCGAGCGTGTTCGCCGCCGGACCGGAGTTACCGGCCGAAGAGGCGATGTAGATACCGGCGTCCACCGCGTTGAGGAAGCCGAGCGAGACCGCTTCGCTCCACGGCTGCGCGCCGCCGCCGATGGAGTAGTTGATGGCGTCGACGACGCCGTCGGCGATCGCTTGGTCGATCGCGGCGATCGACGAGACGTTCGGACACAGGCCCTGACCGGTCGCGGTGTTCGTGTAGCACACGTCGTACGCGATGATGTTGGCGCGCGGCGCCACGCCCGAGATGCGCACCGGCGCGCCGCTGAAGGTCACGTCGCGCGTGTTGCCCGCCGCGGTCGACGCGGTATGCGTGCCGTGACCGTTGGTGTCGCCGAAACCGGGTTCTTCGCGGATATTGGCGGCGCCGCACAGGTTGGCCGGCGCGCCGCAGACGAAGTCGTAACCGCCGATCAATTTGTCGTTGCAGCGGCCTTCGTCCACATCGCCCGCGAAACAGGTGCCGAGATAGTTACCGGCGCCGAACGGGTTGACGTGGGTATAACCGTCGACCGGGTCGACGGCGGCGAACGACGGGCTGCCGAAATTCACGCCCGAGTCGATCGCGCCCAACACCATGCCTTCGCCGCGGTATTGCTGACCGCCGGAACCGGGATTGCTGCCGGTCCACACCGCCGGCGCGCCGATCAAGGCGGGGCCGACATCGGTATCCAGCGCGTATTCGCGGTATTCCTCGACGAAGCGCACTTCGGCCATGCCGCGCATGGTCTTGGCTTCGCTGGGCGAGAGATCCACCACCATCGCGTTGATCGCGTGCTGCATGGTCGCGCGCGGCGTCACGTCGCGGCCCATCATGGTGGACATCCGATTTTCCATCTGCGCTTGGCGCGACTGCAGGTAATCGACGTATTCCTGCGCCTCGGTGCCGGCGACGTCGATCTTGCCCTTGCCGCTGGCGACGAATTCGCGTTCCGGGGCGCCGATACCGGGCAACGTGCCCTTGTAAGTGGCGAGCGGCGCTTCTTTGAAGACCACGATGAACGTACCGCGGCCGCCGCGCGGATCGTCGGCCTGCGCGGCCGCCGCGCGGTTGCCGTTACCGCCGGCGTCGTCCGACACGGCTCCTGCCGGCGGCAGGTTCGACGCCGCCGCGGCGGCGTCCGCGCCCGAACCGGCGGCGATCCCCGCCGGCTCGTTATTCGCGTATTGATACGTCGCGGCGGCCGCAGCGGCGACCAGCGCGACGACGCCGACTGCGGCGCCCCAATGCTTGATGCGTGACATGAGTTGGATTCCCCTAGATCGAAGTGAACGCTCGAGCGCCATCGTCCTGACGGCAGACCATGCGCAAGTGCTCGGCGATGGCCGATGGACCGATCCCCACCAATGCGTCCATAGACCGGTTGATCGGCGGGTCGCATCGAGCGCCGAGTGTAGCCCGGGAATGAGACGAATTTCACGTGCCGCCCGCCGCCTTCCATCGGAAAGGATCGTTCGGGACGTTCGTCCGCCAGGGCAAGCGCTGATGCGCTGCGAAAATCGCGGTACCGCGTTCGCACTAGGTCCTACGCAACGATCGCGCAAGCGACAGCGCGATCGGGAACGTTCACGACGAAGCGGCCGCGCCGATCGGGCCTATGTCCGCCGCGTTCGGCCTTCACCCCCGAGCGGCGTAGGTCTTCGCCACGTAGTCGTCGACGATGGCGACGAACTCCTGGGCGATGTTCTCGCCGCGGAGGGTGACGGCCTTTTCGCCGTCGATGAACACCGGGGCCGCGGGCGCTTCGCCGGTGCCCGGCAAGGAGATGCCGATATTGGCGTGGCGCGACTCGCCCGGGCCGTTGACCACGCAGCCCATCACCGCGAGCGTCAGGTTCTCCGCGCCCGGGTGCGAGATTTTCCACTCGGGCATCTTCGCGCGGACGTGTTCCTGCACCGTCTTCGCCAGTTCTTGGAAGAACTCCGACGTGGTGCGGCCGCAGCCCGGGCACGCCGTCACCATCGGCGTGAACGCGCGCAGGCCCATGGTCTGCAGCAGTTCTTGCGCCACGATCACTTCCTGCGTGCGCGACGCGCCGGGGTCGGGCGTGAGCGAAATGCGGATGGTGTCGCCGATGCCTTCCTGCAGCAGCACGCCGAGCGCGGCGCAGGAGGCGACGATGCCCTTGCTGCCGATGCCCGCCTCGGTCAGGCCCAAATGCAGCGCGAAATCCGAGCGCCGCGCGAGATCGCGATACACGGCGATCAATTCCTGCACGCCGCTGACTTTCGCGCTGAGCACGATGCGCTCGCGCGGCAGCCCGAGCTCCACCGCGCGCTCGGCGGAATCGAGCGCGGAGAGAATCAGCGCTTCGCGCAGCACCCGCGCGGCGTCCCAGGGCTCGGCGCGCGTGTGGTTTTCGTCCATCAAGCGCGCGGCGAGGGCTTGATCGAGCGAGCCCCAATTCGCGCCGATACGCACGGGTTTGCCGTAGCGGCAGGCGAACTCGATCAACTGCGCGAATTGCGTGTCTTTCTTCTTGCCGAACCCGACGTTGCCCGGATTGATGCGGTATTTCGCCAGCACCTCGGCGCAGGCAGGCTCGGCGGCGAGCAATTGGTGCCCGTTGTAGTGGAAGTCGCCGATGATCGGCACTTCCACGCCCATCATCGCCAGCTTGTCGACGATGCGCGGCACCGCGGCGGCGGATTCGGGATTGTTCACCGTGACCCGCACCAGTTCCGATCCGGCGCGCCACAGTTCGGCGACTTGCTTCGCGGTCGCGTTCACGTCGGCGGTGTCGGTATTGGTCATCGACTGCACCACCACCGGCCCATCGCCGCCGACGGCGACCTTGCCGATGCGAACCTGACGGGTGATGCGACGCGGCGCGGGACCGAACGCGGGCGCGACGGCTTCGGGCTGGCAGGGCGAGGGCTGTGCGGACATGCCGCGCATTCTACCCGCGCCCCGCCCGCCCCGATCCGCCCCCGTAGAGCGGAGCGCAGCTCCGCTGAAAACGTATCCAGGCGATTGAGATGTTTAGCGAGCTGCGCTCCGCTCTACGGGGGCGGGTATGGGCACCTGTGGGCGAGACGCGTCTTGCGTATCCTGTGGCGGATGTTCGATCCGCCCGCCCCCGACGACCGCAAGGCGTACACGCCCAGCCAACTCAACACGCTCGCCCGCACGCTGCTGGAAGACGCCTTCCCGCTGATTTGGGTGGAAGGCGAGTTGGGCAACGTCTCGCGCCCGGCCTCCGGGCACCTGTACTTCACGCTGAAGGACGAACGCGCGCAGGTGCGGTGCGCGCTGTTCAAACCCAAAAGCCAATGGCTGAAATTCGCGCCGCGCGACGGCCTGCGCGTGCTCGCGCGCGGCCGGCTCACGCTGTACGAGGCGCGCGGCGATTACCAGCTCATCCTCGACACGCTGGAGGAAGCCGGCGAAGGCGCGCTGCGACGCGCGTTCGAGCAGCTCAAGGCCAAACTGCAGGCCGAAGGGCTGTTCGATGCCGCGCGCAAACGCAGCCTGCCGGCCTTCTCGCGCCGCATCGGCATTCTGACCTCGCCCAGCGGCGCGGCGGTGCGCGATGTGCTGAGCGTGCTGCGGCGTCGCTTTCCGCTGATCGAAGCCGACGTGCTGCCGGTGCCGGTGCAAGGCGACGGCGCGGCGGCGCAGATCGTGCGCATGCTGCAGGCGGCCGCGCGCAGCGGCCGCTACGACGCGCTGCTGATCGCGCGCGGCGGCGGTTCGTTGGAAGATCTCTGGGCGTTCAACGACGAAGGCCTAACGCGCGCGATCGCCGCCTCGCCGGTGCCTGTGGTGTCGGCGGTGGGCCACGAAACCGACTTCACGCTCGCCGACTTCGCCGCCGACCTGCGCGCGCCGACGCCCTCGGTCGCCGCGGAGTTACTGGCGCCCGATCGCGCCGATGTGCAGGCGCGATTGCGCGCGCTGCAGCGTCGCCTGGCGTCCGCCCAGGAACGCGCGCTGCGTAACGCCATCCAGCGCGCCGATCGCGCGGCGCTGCGCTTGCACGCGCAGCGGCCGCAAGCGCGCCTCGACGCGCTGCGGCGACGGCAGGACCACCTGCAGCGCCGGCTCGACGCGGCATGGACGCTACAGCATCAACACCGTCGCGCCCGCCTGCAGCGCGAGGCGGCGCTGCTGCGCGGGCAGCATCCGCAGCGTCGGCTGGAACGCCTGCGCGACCGTCTGCAGCGCCTCGGCCCGCGTCCGCAGGCTGCGGTCGCGCGCGCGCTGCAGCGGCATGCGCTGCGCCTGCAGGGCTTGGCGCGGTCGCTGGAAGCGGTCAGCCCGCTCGCCACCGTCGCCCGCGGCTACGCCATCCTGCAGCGCGACGACGGCCGCATCGTCCGCAGCGTCCACGATGCCCGTCCCGGCGAACGACTCGCCGCGCGGCTGCCGGACGGCGTTTTGCCGCTGCGCGTGGACGCCCCCGACGAGCCCTGAGGATCGGGTGTGAGCGGTGCGGGGCCGTCGCCACAGCGGGCCCCGTCGACCCTTCCGACATCGGCGTTCTGCGCGCCGATGGACCCGGGCGGTGGCGTCCTGCTCCTCTCGATCAGGGCTGGAGCCTGTCGGATTTGCTAAGAAAATGTTATTCATTCGCATGACGGACGACCGGACGACCCGAGCGTCACTGCCATGAAGACGCGGGGGGCGTCGCCAAGGATCCCACCATTCCACCAGGAGAAAGCCATGTCACGTTCCCAACCCGACGTTCTCGCGCGCCGCAGCGCCCCGATCCCCACGGCGCTCAGCCTGGGCGTCGCCCTCGCCCTGTCCTTCTCCGCGTTGCCGGCCTTCGCCCAGGACGCCGACGACACGCTGGACACCATCCAAGTGCTCGGCTCGCGCGCGAAAAACCGCACCGCCGCCGAAACCGCCGCGCCGGTGGACATCATCCGCAGCGAGCAGTTGGAGCAAACCGGCGCGCAGGAACTTGGCCAGTTGCTGCAGATGCTGGAACCGAGCTTCAATTTCTCCCGCACCACCATTTCCGACGGCACCGACATCCTGCGTCCGGCCACGCTGCGCGCGCTCGGCCCCGATCAAGTCCTGGTGTTGGTCAACGGCAAGCGCCGCCATCAGCAGGCGCTGGTGAACGTGCAGCAGACCATCGCCCGCGGTTCCGCCGGCACCGACATCAACGCGATTCCGATCACCGCGATCGACCGCATCGAAGTGCTGCGCGACGGCGCCGCGGCGCAGTACGGCTCCGACGCCATCGCGGGCGTCATCAACATCGTGCTGAAGACGCAGACCAAGGAAACCCAGTTGTTCTTCGAGGCCGGCCAGACCCGCGAAGGCGACGGCGACGTGCTGCACGGCGGCGTGAACCACGGCTTCGCGTTGGGCGACGACGGTTTCCTCAATCTCAGCGTGGAATATCGCGACCGCGAAGAAACCAATCGCGCCGGTCCGGATTCGCTGCGCGTCAGCCCGCCGCGCGTCACGCAGCGCATCGGCGACGCCGATTCCACCGACGCGTATCTGTGGCTCAACGGCGGCATCGGTTTGGGCGGCGGCGAACTGTATTGGTTCGGCGGCGCCTCGCGTCGCGAAGGCGACTCCTCCGGCTTCTACCGCAGCGCGGGCGACGGCCGCACCGTGCCGGCGCTGTATCCGAACGGGTTTCTGCCGAACATCATCACCACCGTCGAAGACCAATCGCTCGCGGTCGGTTTCCGCGCGCCGCTGGGCGATAACTGGGATTGGGACGTGTCGGTCAATCACGGCCGCAGCGAATTCGGCTTCCACGAGCGCAACTCGGTGAACGTGAGCTGGTGGTACGAGCCCCTCGGCGCGGGCATCTACGCGCAGTCCCCGACCTCCGCCGACACCGGCACGCTGAAATTCCAGCAAACCACGGTGAATCTGGACTTCCGCGGCAGCCTCGACATCGGCAACGACGAACCGCTGAGCTTGGCGACCGGCGCCGAATATCGCCGCGAGGATTACATCATCGAAGCCGGCGACCCGGTGTCGTACACCTACGGCCGCACCAATAACCCGGCGATTCCGATCTTCAATCAGAACGGCGGCTTCGCCGCGCCCGGCATCCAGGGCTTCCCCGGCTTCTCGCCGAACGAAGAAGTCGACGACGGCCGCAGCAACTACGCGCTGTACGTCGACGCCGAAACCCGCTTCGGCGGCAAGTTCCTGGTCGGCGGCGCGGTGCGCTACGAAGACTATTCCGACTTCGGCAACACCACCACCGGCAAGCTCTCGCTGCGCTACGACTTCAGCGACGCGTTCGCGCTGCGCGGCACGTTCTCCACCGGTTTCCGCGCGCCCGGCGTGCAGCAGTTGTTCTACAGCCAACGCTCGACCAACATCGACCCGAGCACCGGCCTGCTGGCCGATACGCTGACCGCGCGTCAGGACAGCGCGGTCACCCGCGCGTTCGGCATCGAGCCGCTGAAGGAAGAGGAATCCAAGAGCGCCAGCGTCGGGTTCTCGTATCGCCCGAACGAGCGATTCAGCCTCACCGTCGATCTGTTCCGCATCGATATCGACGACCGCATCATCTTCTCCAGCAACATCGCGCCGGAAGTCGTCGGCACCGACAGCCTGCCCTGCAACGGCACCAACAGCAATTGCCCGATCCGCGCCATCCTGGCGCCGTTCGGCGTGGCGCAGGCGCAGTTCTTCACCAACGCCATCGACACCCGCACCACCGGTCTCGATATCGTCGGCGAATTCACCACCGAAGCCGTCGGCGGCACGCTCGACCTGACCGCGTTGCTGCACTGGAACAAGACCGAAGTCAAAGCGCGTCGCTCGCAGTCGCCGATCCTCTCGCCCACGCAGTTGTTCGACGACAGCCAAGTCACGCTGGTCGAAGAAGGCCAGCCGGGCACCCATCACGTGCTGCAGGCGGTGTGGTCGCGCGGCAAGCTCGATTGGACCCTGCGCGCGAACTACTACGGCGAAGTGGCCGGCGAAGGCTTCACCCCCGGCTTCAAGCAAACCTGGGACGGCGCCACGCTGTTCGACGCCTCGGTCGGCATCGACATCACCGACAAACTGCGGCTGCAGCTCGGCGGCAACAACATCTTCGACACCTACCCGGACAAGTGGGACCCGGTGAACGCCTTCCCGTTCCCGCAGCTCGGCTTCACCTACGGCTGGGAAACCCTCCCGTTCGGCATCAACGGCGCGTACTACTACGGCAAGGTCAGCTATCAGTTCTGATCGATGCGCACCTCGCGCCGATCGGCGCTTCGGCGACACCAAAACGGGCCGCGCAAGCGGCCCGTTTTTCATATTCGGAACGGAATCCGGAACGACAGCGCATCATCCCGTCGAAGCCTTGGTCACGCGGTCGATGGCGACTTCGACGACACCAAGGTCTCGACGCACTTTCTCGTAACCCGGGGAACTGAGCGTCAATTCGCGCAGAATGTCTCGCGCTTCATGCAGATACCGTATCGAAATACCGAGGCGATCGCTCGATTCATGCACTTCCGCGAGACGGATCAAGTTCTCGGAAAGGTCCGCTTTCCACAACGCGTTGTTCGCATCGTCCTGCAACAAGCGACGCCATATCCGTTCTGCGGACGCATAATCCTCTTTCGCGCTTTCGAACTCCCGCATCGCTTGTCGAAGTTCCCCGAATTTATGGTGACAGACCGCTAGATTACGAAGCCACTCTGTATTCTGCGGTCGAAGAGACAGCAATTTTTCGGTAATCCCGCGCCCATTCTCCAAGTCCAGCTCGGCGACATCCCAGTCTTCCAGCCTGCGATGAATATCGCCCAGATTGATATATCCGACAGCGACATCGTGGTGACGGCGCTCGTTTCCGGGCTCTTTTTCCAGCAAATCCAGGCGAATTTCGAGGCTTTTCTGGTAATTCGCGCGAGCGTCCTTGAGATCGCCCTCGGCTTGGCAAAGCTCGCCCAGCTTTCGATAGCTGATACCCAAATCCCGCAGCCATGCGCCGTTGCTTGGATTGCGTCGGGTTAAATCCATCGCCGTCTCCAGCGCGCGCCCATAATGCTTTCGGGCAGAAGGACAGTCTCCCTGCATCATTTTGATATCGCCGAGTTTGTTTTCGATCACGGAATGCTCTCGCCGCCAGCGTTTCTCGGCCAAAGCGGCATCCGACAGCCTGCGCCACCACGCATCGATCGCGCTCAGAACGGCAAGGCAATCGGTAAATCTTCCCAACTGCCGCAACCTATCGATATTGTCGTAAATCAGCGCGCTCATAAGATCGCGCCATATCCCCGGCGGCCGGTCCGCTTCGATCAGGGCGAGCACATGGGATAACGCCGTGGTTGTCGCGTCCTTGCGTTCTAAGCCGGCATCGGCTTGAAGGCAATGCGTCAAGGTCTTCTGCGCCCATCCGGCTAACCGGATCACCGCGTTCGGTTCTTCCGCAATCCACGCCAACCCGCCCATCCGGGCGAACTGATATCCAAGTACATGGCCGAATCGCCAGCTCGGCGAAGCCTCATCGGCATCCAAATGCAGTAGTCCTACACGAACGCACATGCGCAGCGCTTCGGCTTGAGCACGATGGGTCAAACCGGTACCCGCTTCGATCGCCGCGCAGGGAAATGGGGCATCGGCAAGCAATCCGCAAACCAACAAGGTCGTGCGCGCATCGCGAGAAAGCGCATTCACGCTCCTTTCGAACAGCCAACGCAGGCTATGCCTGGCGCGTTCGGGATCGCGTAAGGCTTCGAAGACATCTTCGCGGAATTCGCTCGCCAAATCCGTCGGCGGCGTGTCGCCATGGGAGAACAAGCCGGCGGCCCATGTGAGCGCTAAGGGGTGGCCGCGCAGTTGCCTCAACACCTGATTGCGCACACCCTCGGAAATGGGCAACGGCGCATCCCGCGTCAAACGAACGAATAATCCACGGGCGTCTTCTTCGGATAAAGGTTCGTCCAATCTGATCTTGGGTTGTCCCGGCAACGACTGATCGCTGCGGCGCGTCAGCCAAAGAACCGGCCCCAGCAGTCGCAGTGGCTCGAGCAATTCCGCGCGGCCGGCGCGGCCGGCGCCGAGTTCGGGATCGGCTTCTTCGCCCCCTTCCACGACCAAGAGGAATTGTTTTCCATCGCATGCCGCGATCGCGCGCTTGCGAGGGTCTTTCGAATCGCGCATGAAATCCATGCCGCGAAGCTGGGTCGCGATGGCTTCCCATGCCGGTTCGGGTTTGCCGCTCTGCGCGCCTGCGTACAGTTCGATATAGACCACACCGTCCGGAAAACGCGTTGCCGACAAGGCCGCCCGACCAAGATATATGGATCGTGCGTGGCCGCAATCTTGCGGGATATCCAAAACCTGCCGAATCGCCTCTGCGGCGAGCGCCGTCTTGCCGATACCGCCGCCACCGATCACCGTCGCGCTCTTTCCTTCCCGCAAAGCGAGGGCCAGCTCGCGTACCTTGACTTCCCGGCCGAAAAATTGAATCGCAGGACGAGGCAATAGGAAAGGAAGCGCGGCACGCGCTGGGTCAGCGTCGTCCGTCGTCGACGAAAGCGTCGACGACGTCTTTTTCGCGCGTCTGCGACGTACACGAGAAACCGAAGGCGTGGACGCCATCGAGGAACGCAGCGATTCCCGCAGGTCGTTCAATATCCGCCGCACGCCGCCGTAAGGGCTGTGCGCACGGCTGTGCGGCTTTGCAATACCGATATGGTCTTCTTCCACGGGCACCAGTTTCGCGCCGACGCCCGGATTGGCCGAGGTTTGATCCACGATCAATATGTTGCTCTTGCCGACGCCTCGCGTCTCGTAATACGTGTGCGTCTTGATTTTCTTCTTCAGCGAATGCGACCTGTACCATTCGTGGAGTTGCCGAAGATGCGGGCTATGCGCCTGCAGGTCTTCGACCGCGACGGTGGTCCGCAATACGACACCCAAAGCCCCGAGCAAATCGGCCAATCGCGCGCCTTGGTGCGGCGTCGCCAAAAAGATCACACGGCGCGTCTGATTCGCGATTCTTTTTTTCGCGCCATCGGTTTCGCTATCGGATTCCCTCAACAGCTCCTTGACCAACAGCCCGCCTAGGCTATGGCAAACGAACACCAATGGTTTGGCGCCGATCCCTTCGTTCGCCAGCGTTTCGAGCACCTCGACTGCGCGATCCTGCAGCGGAAGCGCATAGCCGGCGTCGGCGCCGCCGGATTTGAACAAGCCGAACCAGCGCGTCAGCTCGCTTGGACTGGCCGCATAGCCCAGCGACCATACGCCGAATTCGGCGAAGTCCTCTGCGATCCAGCGAGGCCAAAAAGCGTCCGGACGATCGTCTCGACGCCAAGTGGCGAAAGCATCGCCGCCCAAGCCATGAATGAATATGACGTCGGCGAGGCGATTCGCATCGTCGCAGGTCGCCGTCGAGACTCTGTGCAATTCGGCCATATCGCCCCCTGTTATTCCGCTCCTTAGCGCCGATGATCGCATAGCGAAGAAAGTCCGAGCACATTGGGAACGGGGCAAATTCGTTAGGGACCGCCCTCCCGCGACGCCGAAACACAAGCGCCAACCCCACTCCCCGTCCTGGAGCGTTTGCATACCCGCCAACGCCATCCGCACCCGCCCAGGAGCCTATTCATGCAACGCAACGCCCTCGCCGCCGCCCTGTTGTGCGCGCTCGCCCTCACCGCTTGCCGCAGCACCGACACCCGCTCATCCGCCGCCGATGAGGAAGTCGATCGCATCGCACCCGTCGCCGGCCGCGCCGATGCGGCGAAACCCGCCAACGCGCCCGCCGCCGCGCAACCCACCGGCGCGGCGACCACCGCGGTCGCGCAGGAGCGCAAAGGCGACACGCGCGATAAATCCATCGCTCGATCCGCGCCGAAGCGCGAAGAAATCGACGATGTGCGCGTGGTCGGCAGCCGCGTGCGGGCGAGCACCAACGAAGGCTATCTGGCCGCCTCGCCGCCGCCTCCTCCGCCGGCGCCCGTGATGTCCATGGCCTACGAACCGCAGCCGATGCCGGAAACGGTCAACACCGAAAAATACGCCGAACGCGAGGACAACCCGATCCGCCGCGTCGGCGAAGAACCCGTCTCCACGTTCTCGATCGATGTCGACACCGGCAGCTACAGCAACGTGCGCCGCATGCTCGCCCAGGGCGTCCGTCCGCCGGCCGACGCCGTGCGCGCGGAGGAGATGATCAACTACTTCGACTATGGCCACCCCGGCCCGGCGTCGCTGGCGGTGCCGTTCAAGGCCACCACCGAACTCGCGCCCGCGCCGTGGAACGGCAAGCGGCAGTTGCTGATGATCGGCATCAAAGGCTACGACGTGCCGAAAGCGCAATTGCCTCCGGCGAATTTGGTGTTCCTCATCGACACCTCCGGCTCGATGGAATCCCCCGACAAACTGCCTCTGCTCAAGCAATCCTTCGCGCAGTTGGTCGAACAACTGCGGCCGCAGGATCGCGTGAGCATGGTGGTCTACGCCGGTTCGGCGGGCGTGGTGCTGGAACCGACCTCGGGCGCCGAAAAAGCGACGATTCTCGGCGCGCTCGATCGGCTCAGCGCCGGCGGCAGCACCAACGGCGGCCAAGGCATTCAACTGGCCTATGCGATGGCGAAACAGGCCTACATGAAGAACGGCGTGAATCGCGTGATTCTCGCCACCGACGGCGATTTCAACGTCGGCGTGACCGACCCGAAAGCGCTGGAAACGCTGGTCGGCGATCAACGCCAGCACGGCATCGCGCTGACCACGCTGGGTTTCGGCCAAGGCAACTACAACGACGCGATGGCCGAACGCCTGGCCGATGTGGGCGACGGTAATCACGCCTACATCGACACGCTGCAGGAAGCGCGCAAGGTGCTGGTCCAGGAAATGCAATCGACGCTGCTGACCATCGCCAAGGACGTGAAGATCCAAATCGAATTCAACCCCGCGCAGGTGGCCGAATATCGCTTGATTGGTTACGAGAACCGCATGCTGCGCCGCGAAGATTTCGCCAACGACAAAGTCGACGCGGGCGACATCGGCGCTGGTCATGAAGTGACCGCGCTGTACGAACTGACGCTGGTCGGTTCCGGCGCCGAGCGCCTGCCGGCGCTGCGCTACGCCGACGCCAAGCCGGCGATGCAAGGCGCGAAGGCCGGCGAATTGGCGCACCTGCGCCTGCGCTACAAGCGGCCGGGCGAGGACGTCAGCCGGTTGATCGAAACGCCGATCCAAAAGCCGCACGAACCGCGCCGCTACGCGCCCAGCCCGTCGCTGCGCTTCGCCGCGACCGTGGCCGCCTACGCCGACGCCCTGCGCGGCGGCAAGCACCTGGAGCAATGGACTTGGCAGGACATCGCCCGCAGCGCGCGCGACACCGTCGGTAAGGACGCCTGGGGCCAACGCGCCGAGTTCGTGGAGTTGGTCGACCGTGCGCGGCGGATGATCGCTGGCGACGCGCCCAACGACCCGCAGGTCGGGATGATCGCCGACTGAGGCGTTCGCGGAGGGCGCTCGCCTTCCGCATCGCCGAAGCCCGGCCGTCGCGACCGCGCATCGATCCGCCGCCTATCTGGAGCATGCGTCCGTGAGTACGTCGTCGTTGTCCGCACCGAACGCCCGCGCGTCGGCGCACGTCAGGCCTCCGGCCTGCGGGCCGGGCGGGCAACGACGGTTTTTTTTCCGCGGTTCGGCGGCCGCGCGGCGGCGTTCCGCCCTGTCGCGCGCATCGCGGACATCCGCGAACGCTATAACCGTTTTTGAACAATCTGCTAACCTGCCGCGCATGAACGATGCGGCCGACGTCAGCGACGAGAGTCTCATGCTCGCCTACGCGGCGGGCGACGTCGCCGCCTTCGAACGCCTCTACCAACGCCATCGCGGCAAGCTCTATCGCTTCCTCGCCCGTCAGTTGCACGGCAACGGCGCCTTGGCGGACGAATTTTTCCAAGACGTGTGGCAGCGCGTGATCGCCGCGCGCGAACAGTGGAAACCCGACGCGGCGTTCTCCACCTGGCTGTACCGGATCGCGCACAACCGCCTCGCCGACCATTGGCGGGCGCTGCAGCACCGGCCGCCGGCCCCGGAAGACGCCGACGAGCGCGCCGCGCGGGTGCCCGATCCGGACACGCCGGAACGGCAATTGAGCGAATTCGAAGAACGACGCCGGCTGCAATTGGCGTTGGACGAACTGCCCGAAGAGCAGCGCATCGTCGTGCTGCTGCGCTTGGAGCAGGAATTGACCCTGGAGGAAATCGGCGAAGTGACCGGCGTGGGCCGGGAAACCGTGAAATCGCGATTGCGTTACGCGATGGACAAACTGCGCGCGAGACTGACCGCATGAACCGCCCCTTCGAACCCCTGTCGCCCGAAGAACGCGCGCTCGCCGAGCGTTTGTCGCGGCTGGACGCGCATCGCGAACCCGCGCCCGCTCTGGACGCGGCGATCCTCGCGGTCGCGCGCGCGGCGGTGCACGGCGAGAAAACGGTCGAACCGCTCGCCGCCGCAGCCGCGATGCCCGCGCCGCGAACCGCCGCCTCCGCGACTGCCACGACCGACGACCGCACCGAAACCGGCGCCGCCGCCGAAAACGCATCCGCCTCCCCATCCGCATCGACCGTGGTGCCGATGCGCCCGCGCAAGCCGATGTCGCGCTGGCCGCTGGGCCTGAGCTTGGCCGCTTCGCTGGTGCTGGCCGCTGGCATCGGCTGGCGTTTGGCCGACGGCGGCGGCAGCGAGGCCGGGTTCGAAGCCGCCGCGGAAAAATCCATGTCGGATCAAAGCTTCGCGAGCGCCGAGGCCTCGGCGCCGGAAGAGGTCACGCAAGCGGTGATTCTGGAGCCGGAATTGAATCGGACCCCGCCACCGCCCCCGCCGCCTTTGGCGAGCGCGGACGCGCAGCGCCGCGATGTCGCGCTGTCGGCCCCGGCCGAGGCCTACGAACGCAAGATCGCACCGAAGGGCGAAGAACGCGCGCGCTTCGAAATGGACGAGGCCGTGGCGCACGAGGCCGCCGCCGACGCCAGCGCGTTCCCGGCCGAGCCGGTCGCGCAGTCCGCCCCCAGCGGTGGGGCGCCCGCCTCTGTGGGCTACAGCGCCGCCAAACCCGAGCGCGCGAACGCCGCGGAAGGACTGGCCGCCGGCCGCATGCAGGACGAACGCGAAACGGCGAAGAGCGATCGCGGCGAGGCGCTGGACAAGGTGCAAACCCTCGGCACTCGCAACGCCGCGCGATCCGCGCCCGCCGCCCCTGCCGCGGCGGCGCCGGCCCCGCCGCCGCCCGCTGCGAGCGCCGTGGCGGATCAGCCCTACGACGACCAGCCGCCGGTCTCGGCCGATTCTCCGCAGTTCCGCCAAGCCTGGCTGCAGCGCATCCGCAATCTGCTGGCGAAAGGCGAGACCGAAGCCGGGCGCAGCAGCCTGCAGGAGTTCCGTCGCCGCTATCCGGACAGCGAACTGCCCGAGGATCTGAAGAAGGTCGCGGCCACGCTGCCGCCGCCCACGCCCTGATCGCGGCGGGCGATGGATACGCTCGCCGGCCCGGCCCAGCACCTGCTGGACGTCAAACACAGCCGTTTCCTCGCCCAAGCGGTGCCGGTGGCCTCCGCCGACGCTGCGCAGCGGGCGCTCGCCGAATTGTCCGACCCGGACGCCACCCACAACTGCTGGGCGTGGCGCTTGGGCGATCAGTACCGTTCCAGCGACGACGGCGAACCCGCCGGCACCGCGGGCCGCCCGATCCTCGCCGCGATCGACGGGCAAGGTTACGACCGCGTGCTGGTGGTGGTGACCCGCTGGTTCGGCGGCATCAAGCTGGGCGCCGGCGGCTTGGTCCGCGCCTACGGCGGCGCCGCGGCCGAGTGCCTGCGCCGCGCCGAGCGGCAGCCATTGATTCGTACCGCGGACGTGGCCGTGCGCTGCGAATTCGCCGATCTGGGCCATCTGCACGCGCTCGTGGTCGCCCTACAGGCGGAGAAACTGGCCGAGGACTTCGACGCCGACGGCGTGCTGCTGCGCCTGCGCTTGCCCGAGGATCGCGTCGCCGACTTGAAAACGCGGCTGCGCGACGCCACCCGAGACCGCGTACGATTCGAATCGACGACGGTCGACTGACCGACGCATGCGCCACGCCGCCTCGACGCTCGGACCGTCGCGAGCGAGGCGTCGATGCGTTCGCGATCATCTCGCCCCCCGCCTTCCGCTTCGCACTCCGCTCGCGCCGACGACCGCCGCGCGCCTCGCCCGTTTCGCGGCGACGCGCGATGGAGAGGGCCGCCGGCTCTCCTTCGACACGCTCCTCGATCGCTCTTTTCGCCGGAACCGCATGTCCTCATCGGAAAAACCCAAAGCCAAACTCGGCAGCCTGCGCGCCCTGTGGCCGTTCGTGCGTCGTCACCGGACGCTGTTCGCGGCGTGGCTCGCCGCGTTGGCGGCGTCGTCCAGCGCGACGCTCACGATGCCGACCGCCGCGAAAACGATGATCGACGAGGGCTTCCGCAGCGGCAGCGCGGGCGATATCGATCGCGCGTTCCTGCTGCTGTTCGCGGTAGCGGTGGCGCTGGCGATCGCTACGGCGCTGCGATTTTTCTTCGTGTCGCTGCTGGGCGAACGCGTGGTCGCGGAACTGCGCGAGCAGTTCTACGGCCACTTGATCGGCCTGGACGCGGATTTCTACGAACGCACGCGCACCGGCGAGCTGGTGTCGCGGCTCACCGCGGACACCGAACTGCTGCGTTCGATGGTCGGCAGCACGATGTCGATCGCGCTGCGCAGTTCGATCACCTCGATCGGCGCGGTGACGATGATGTTTTTCACCAGCCCGCGATTGGCGGTGTGGGCGATCGTCGGCATTCCGCTGGCGGTGACGCCGATGGTGCTGGCCGGCCGGCTGTTGGAGAAAATCTCGCGCAACAGCCAGGATCGGCTCGCCGACGCCAACGCGCTCGCCAGCGAAACGCTCGGCGCGGTGCGCACGGTGCAGGCTCACGCGCGCGAGCCTTACGAGCGCGGACGATTCTCCACCGCGATCCGGGTCGCGGTGCTCGCCGCGCGCAAACGCATCGGCGTACAGGCGATCGCCACCGCGGCCGCGATCATGCTGTTCTTCGGCGCGATCACGCTGGTGCTGTGGACCGGCGCGCACGATGTGATCGCCGGGCGCATGACCCAGGGCCTGCTCGCCCAGTTCGTGCTGTACGCGCTGATCGGCGGCGGTTCGGTCGCTGCGCTGGCCGAAGTGTGGAGCGACCTGCAGCGCGCGGCGGGCGGCATGAGCCGTATCGGCGAACTGCTGGACGAGCGCGCGAACATCGTCGCCCCGGTCGAACCGACGCCGCTGCCGCAACCGCTGCGCGGCGAATTGCGCCTGCGGAACGTACGTTTCCACTACCCGTCGCGGCCGGATCTGCCGGCGCTGGACGGCGTCGATCTGCACATCCGCCCCGGCGAAACCGTTGCGCTGGTCGGCCCGTCCGGCGCCGGCAAAAGCACGGTGTTCGGCCTGCTGCTGCGCTTCTACGACCCGCAGGACGGCCGCATCGAGGTCGACGGCGTCGATCTGCGCGAGGTCGATCCCGCAGCGTTGCGCGAACGCATCGGTCTGGTGCCGCAGCAACCCACGCTGTTCGCCGCCAGCGCGCGCGACAACATCCGCTACGGCCGGCTCGACGCCACCGACGAGGAGGTCGCCGCCGCCGCGCGTCGGGCCGAAGCGCACGACTTCCTGAGCGAGCTACCCAAAGGCTACGACGAGGAACTGGGCGAACGCGGCGTGCGCCTGTCCGGCGGCCAGCAGCAGCGCATCGCCATCGCCCGCGCCCTGCTCAAGGACGCGCCGGTGCTGCTGTTGGACGAAGCCACGTCCGCGCTCGACGCGCAAAGCGAGCGCGCCGTGCAGCACGCGCTGGAGAACCTGATGCGCGGCCGCACCACGCTGGTGATCGCGCACCGTCTCGCCACCGTGCTCCAGGCCGATCGCATCGTGGTCATGGACAAGGGCCGGATCGTGGCCGAAGGCACGCACGAGGAACTGTTGGCGCAGGACGGGCTGTACGCCGAACTGGCGCGTCTGCAGTTCCTCGACTGAGGCCGCTGCGGCGCCGACGGTTCGCGGCGCGTTCGTCGCTCGTTCGCCGAAACTTCGCTCGACCTTCGCTCGACCTTCGCCGAGACGCGCGCCGTCCACCGCATCCGCGAAAGGCGTAGCATGCGGCGCTGCGGGTCGTGCGCCCGCGCATGCGCCGCCGATGCCGCCGAGAACGGAGCCCGCCATGTCGGACGAAGACACCACGCTCTACATCGTCGTGGTCAACCACGAAGAGCAGTACTCGATTTGGCCCGCGCATCGCGAGATTCCGCTCGGTTGGCAGGGGGATGGGTTCCGCGGCGATAAGGCCGCCTGTCTCGCGCACATCCAGGAGGTTTGGACCGATATGCGCCCGAAATCGCTGCGCGATCGGATGGCGCGCGAAGGGCTCTGAGCGCGGCGTTTCTTGCGCTTCGGTGCGGGCGGATCGATACCGAATGCGCCGCGTAACATACGAGCCGCCGGCATCTGTCGCGGCCTTCGGCGGTCGCTGAACTCGTTGGGCGAAACCGCCAAGAAAAAAGCCGGCGAACTCGCGTTCGTCGGCTTTTCGTGTATGGCGCGCCCGGAAGGATTCGAACCTCCGACCCCCAAGTTCGTAGCCTGGTGCTCTATCCAGCTGAGCTACGGGCGCAGAGTCAAGGAGCGGAATTGTGCCGGGATCGCGCGCGAAGGTCAACGCCCCGCGCGCATCCGACTCCGAACGCGTTCACGCCCTGGACGCGTCGCGAACGCCAACGCCCGTCGCCGCCGGCCCGCTCATGTCTCGCGCGACGCGACGCCAAGGCGCTGGAATGGCGTAGCGTCGTCCCGCGCGCACGGCCGGGGCGCGCGAAGGGTCCGCCCGACGGCCATAGCCGCAGGAATGGCCTGATTTCCCCCGATCGTCCGTAGCCAGGGCTAGGTCGCCGTCGATATGCGCCGACGAAGACGCCGCGGCGAATTCGAGCCCCTCCGCCTTCCGCCGCTCGCCGGTTTGACGCCGCGCATGCGCCGCCGACCGGTGGACCGCTAAGATGAGCGACGGGGCGAAGCGTGCATCGCCGCCCCGACGGTTTCTAAGGAGAGAAACGTGATGTCCCCCAATCCTGCCGATCCCTCTTCCGCGTCCGTTCTGTCGCTGCGCGCGCTCGGACTCGATCCGATGAAAGCGGTCGCCGCATCGGTGTCGGAACTGTATCGCCTGCCGCAGGCGCAGCTCGACCGGATCAAGGCCGATCTGATCCGCGAAGCGTTCCGCTTCCACTACGAGCACAACCGCTACTACCGCGAAGCCTGTCGTGGTCGCGATCTGCATCCCGACGCTATTCGCGGCTATGACGATTTGATCCGCATTCCGCTGATTCCGATCGCCAAGTTCAGGTCCAACACCAGCCACGAGCTGCTGTCGAAGCCGCTGAACGCGATCGAACACGAAATGCGCAGCACCGGCACCAGCGGCATTCCCAGCATTTCGCGGCGCTGCACGCAGACGGTCGATCTGTCGGTCACCGCGATCTACGCGATGTATCGCGAATTCTTCGGCTTCTTCAAGGGTGCCGGCCTCTACGTCAGCCCCTCGACCGAGGAAATCCCCGAGATGGGGATGCTCAAGGCGCTGAACATGCTGTCCGGGCTGCTCGACACCCATCGTTTCATGGTGCGCGGCGACCGGTTCTCGCCCGAAGACGCGCTGCTGCAGTTGCAGGCGTGGGAAGGCCGCTTCACCCGGCACATCATCGGCCCGCCGTTCCTGATCCATCGTCTGATGCTCTTCGTCAAACAGAGCGGCCGCAAGCTGTCGCTCGATCGCGGCAGCCGCATCATCACGCTCGGCGGCTGGAAGCGTTACGACGGGCGGATGATTTCGCGCCGCGAATTCAATCTGCTGGGCGAGGAATATCTCGGCCTGCCGGCGTCGTCGATCCGCGACATTTACGGTTTGGTCGAGTCGAGCATGTTGGCGATCGAAGACGAGCATCAGGTCAAGCACGTCTCGCCCTACGCGCACATCACCGTCCGCGACGTCAACGACCTCAGTCGCGAAGTCGCCGCGGGCGAACAGGGCGTGTTGGGCGTACTCGACCCGTTCTCGATGTCCACGCCGGGCATGATCATGAGCGAGGATCTCGTGCGCCTGCTGCCCGGCGAAAGCCCGTCCGGACGCAGCGGTCAGCGCATCGAATACATCATGCGCGCGCCGACTTCGCTGGAATTCGGCTGCTGCGCGGTGAATCTCGAACGCAAGATGGACGAAGACGGCGCCGCGCTCAGCGAATGTCCGCTGGTGGTCTGAATCTCGAACGGCCGCCGCGCGCGGTTCACGGTCTCTTCGGCGTCCCCCCTTCTTCGGTGCTCCCCGTCATGTTCAACGACATCATCGTCCGACATTTCTCGAACCCGACCCACACGGGCGAATTGCCCGACGCTTCGCGCACGCTCGAGTTGGGCAATCCGGTCTGCGGCGACCGCTTGCGCGTCGATCTGCGGATCGAAGGCGATCGCATCGCGGAAGCGCGCTATCAGGCCTGGGGCTGCGCGACGTCGCTCGCGACCGGCAACGCATTTTGCGAACACGTCGAAAATAAATCGCTGCGCGATGCCGCGACCACCGCTCCGGAGGCCATCGAAGCGCTGTTGGGCGAGTTGGAACCGTCGCAGATGCATTGTCTGGAGATGCTGCGGTCGTTGTTCGCGCAGTTGAACGCTTCGCCCGACGACCGCTGAGGCGCCGATCCATGGACGGTTATTTCGACTTCAACGCCACCACGCCGATGTGCGCCCCCGCGCAGGAGGCGCTGCTGAACGCGCTGCGCACGTTCGCGAACCCGTCGAGCCACTACCGCATGGCGAAGGCATCGCGCGCGCTGATGGCGAACGCGCGCGCGGCGGTCGCCGCGCTGATCGGCGCCGACCGCGAGGAGATCGTGTTCACCTCCGGCGGCACCGAAGCCAACAACTGGGCGTTGAAAGGCGCGATCGACGCGCTGCGCGCGCGCGAACCCGGCGGCGAGTGCCACATGATCGTGTCCGCGATCGAACACGCCTCGGTGCTGGAAGTCGCGCACTATCTGCAGCGCTATCGCAACGTCGCGCTCACCGTGGTCGCGCCCGACGCCGAGGGCCTGATTCGCCCGCAGGCCGTGATCGACGCGCTGCGGCCGGACACGCGGCTGGTGTCGGTGATGTTGGCGAACAACGAAATCGGCGCGGTGCAGCCGATCGCGGCGATCGCCGAAGCGCTGCGCGGGCGCGGCATCCATGTCCACACCGATGCGGTGCAAGCCATCGGCAAGCGGCCGGTGGACGCGCATGCGCTGGGCGTCGACAGTCTGTCGTTCGCCGCGCACAAGTTCTGCGGGCCAAAAGGCGTCGGCGGGCTGTATCTGCGCACAGGCGTGGAACTCGCGCCGCTGCTGCACGGCGGCGGCCAGGAGCGCGGGCTGCGCGGCGGCACCGAAGCGCTGGCGAGCATCGCCGCGATGGGCGCGGCCGCCGATCACGCGCGCAGCGATCTCGATGCAGGCATCGCGCGCATGCGCGCGCTGCGCGAGACGCTGCGCGACGGCCTGCGCGGCAAAGTCGCGAACGTCGTCTTCAACGGCCCCGCCGCGGACGACGCGCGTTTGCCGAACACGCTCAGCGTCACCATTCCAGGCGTCCGCGCCGAAGCGCTGGCCGCGATTCTCGATCACAGCCACGACATGCAAGTGTCGCTGGGCGCGGCCTGCAGCAACAATAAGGCGGCGGCGCTGTCGCATGTGCTGCGCGCGATCGGCCTGCCCGAAGACCGCATTCGCGCGACGCTGCGCCTCAGTCTGCACGCCGACACCGACGAGGCGGCGATCGCGCGCCTGTGCGAGGCGATCGACAAAAGCGTGGCGCTGTTGGATTCGATCGCCAACCCGATACGCAAGGAGGCTCCCCATGCGGCTTGATACCGCGAACACCCTGCTCGACTGCATCGATCATTACGCGGCGACGCAGCCGACCGCGCGCGCGGCCAGTTTCCTCGCCGACGGCGACGCGCAGGAGGAGACGCTCGAGTACGGCGAACTGCGGCGACGCGCGCGCGCGCTGGCGAGCGTACTGCGGCGCGAAGGCGCGGCGGATGCGCCGGTGCTGCTGCTGTTCCATTCGGGCATCGAATTCTTGATCGGGTTTTTCGCCTGCCTTTACGCGGGCACGTCCGCGGTGCCCGCGAACGTGGCCCGCAATCGGCATCAATACGAACGCCTGCGCCTGATTCTGGAGGATGCGCACAGCGTCGCGGTGGTGACGACCGACGAATTGCGCGCCACGGTGCTGGCCGGTTTGAACGCCGAAGCCTCCGGTTTGCGCGTGCTGACCGAACGCGCGGCCGACGCCGCGGATGCGGCCGAGGCGACGAACGCGCCGCGCGTCGGCGGCGATGATGTCGCGTTCCTGCAGTACACCTCCGGCTCCACCGGCCATCCGAAAGGCGTGATGGTCACTCACGCCCAATTGCTGGCGAATTTGCGCGCCGTTCGGGACTCCGGCCCGATGGCGGAATATTTCTGCTGCGGCGGCTGGCTGCCGCAGTTCCACGACATGGGCTTGATCGGCATGAGCCTCGCGCCGCTGGCGCTCGGCGGCCAGGTCGCCTTCATTTCGCCGCTGCATTTCCTGCAGCGGCCGCTGCGCTGGCTGCGGCTGATTCAGCGCTACAAGATTTCGATTTCGCCCGCGCCGAACTTCGCTTTGGAGATGTGCGCGCACATCCCGCGCGATCAGATTCCGCCGGACTTGGATCTGTCGTCGCTGGACGGGCTGTACTGCGGCGCCGAGCCGGTGAACGCGGAGACGGTGACGCGATTCGTCGCGGCGTTCGCGCCGTATGGGCTCTCCGCCGACGCGGTGAAGCCCTGCTACGGCTTGGCCGAAGCGACCTTGATCGTCTCCGGCGGCGCGACCGCGCCCGAGCATCGCGTCGTCCACGTCGAGCGCAAGGCGCTGGCGCAGGGACGCGCGCGGCCGGTCGAAGCGGACGCCGTCGATGCGCAAGCGGTGGTGTGCTGCGGCGCGGTGGTGGCCGGTCACCGACTGATCGTCGTCGATCCCGAGACCGGCGCGCGGCGCGCCGACGGCGAGGTCGGCGAGCTGTGGTTCGCCGGGCCGAGCGTCGCCTCGGGCTATTGGCGCAACGCCGACGCGAGCGCGGCGACGTTCGGCGCGCGCAGCCCCGATTGCGATGGCGCATTCCTGCGCACCGGCGATTTAGGGTTCATGCTGGGCGATCGCGTCCACGTCACCGGACGGATCAAGGAGCTGATCATTCTCCGCGGCCGCAACTACTATCCGACCGATCTGGAAGCCACCATCGTCGCGGCGGCGCTCGAACGAGAACCGCGCGCGGTCGGCGCGTTCGCCGCGGCGTTCGCGCTCGACGAGAGCAGCGGCGGCGGCGTGGCGGCGCTGTTGGAACTGCCGCGCGGCATGCCGCTGACCGCAGTCGACCGGCCCGCGATCGTCGAGCGCGTGCGCACGGCGATGACGCAAGCCCACGAGTTGACGCTGAAAGCCCTGGTCGTGGTCGAGCAAGGCGGCATTCCGCGCACCTCCAGCGGCAAACTGCAGCGTCGCAAATGCGCGCAAATGTATCTGCGCGGCGAATTCGCGGCGTCGAACGAACGCGACGGGTCAAAGCGCGACGCATCAGAACGCGCGACGCCCGAAGCGGCGGTGACCCCATGAACGCGTCCGTGCCCGGCGAAGGCGCGCCCCCGCTCACCGATGCGGCCGTCGCCAACGCGATCCGTCGCCATCTGCTGCGCCTGTTGCGCGAATCCGATCCCGATTTCGATACGCCCTTGACCGGCGAAACGTCCTTCGACGCGCTCGGGCTCGATTCGATGGCGCGCGTCGGTTTGGTGCAAGCCTTGGAAACCGAGTACGGGCTGACCCTGGAGCCGGGGCTCGCGTTCGACTTCGTCACCGTCGACGCGTTAGCGCAGTACGTGCGCGCGCAGGCCAACGGCGAAGCGATCGACGAAAAGACACTGTTGGGGATTTGATATGCACGATTGCCTCATCATCGGCGCGGGTCAGTTCGGCATCGCCTGCGCGCACAAGCTCAAGCGCGCGGGCATCGACGCCCTGCTCGTGGACGCCGACGAACGCGTCGGCGAGACCTGGCGGCGGCGGCCGCGCGGATTGCGGTTGTTCACACCGCGCCGCTATTCCTCGATCTGCGGGATCGCGATGAGCGGCGATGCCGACGGCAATCCGTCCGGCGCCGAATACGGCGACTACCTCGCCTCGGTGGTCGAACGCCTCGGCATCGACGTCGCGCTTTCGACGCGCGTTGAACGGCTGGAGCGCGACGCCGCGAGCGCATCGAATGGCGCCTTCGTCGCGCGCCTCGCCGACGGCCGCAGCGTGCGCGCCCGAACCGTGATCGACGCCGCCGGCGCCAATCAGGCGCAAAAAATACCGGCGTTCGCGTCGCGGCTGGACCCGAGCGTGAAGCAGATCGCGGCGGGCGCATATCGCGACCCCGACGACTTCGGCGCGGATCGCACCGTCTGCATCGTCGGCGACGGCGCCAGCGGCCGCCAGATCGCGCTGGAACTGATCGAAGCCGGGCGTCGCGTCGTACTGGCGCGCGGGCGCATTCGCAAGATGATGCCCAACCGCTTGCTCGGCCGCAGTTTGTTTTGGTGGCTCGATCTCACCGGCGTGGCCTACGCCGACCGCGACAGCGCGATCGGCCGCATTCTGCGCAAGCGCGACCCGATTCCGGTCGCGAATTGCCGCGACGCCATCCTCGCCGCGCGCGGCGTGCGGCTGACGGCGCGCGCGACCGACGCCGACGGACGCGCGGTCGTGTTCGCCGACGGCGAGCGCGTCGAGGTCGACGCCGTGCTGTGGTGCGGCGGCTATCAGGAACGCATGGATTGGCTCGCGCTGCCGGGCATTCGCTCGCCGCAGGACCTGTACGCCGATTACGGGCGCACGCCCGAGCCCGGCTTCTTCGTGGTGGGCCGGCGTTGGCTGAGCTGCCGCGCCTCCGAATTGGTGTTGGGCGTGGAACGCGACACAGAACGCGTGGTCGGCGCCGTGCGAACCTATCTGAACACGTCCGCGACCGCTGTCGCTTCCGAGACCGCCGCCCCATGACGCCCGCAGATCGCACCTCGACGCCGCTCGACGGCCGGCCGCGCACCCGCATGCAAGCCGCGGTCGCCCGCATCTGCGGCGCGATCATCGGCCACCGCATCAAAGTGGTGGCCGCGATCGCGATCGTCACTGCGCTGTTCGGCATGCAGATCGGCAATCTGCGGATCGTGATCGACCCGAATACGATGCTGCCGCAGCACCATCCGAACGTGATCGGCACGCTGACCGCCGAGCGTCTGTTCGGCTCCAAACATGTCGTGGTGGTCGGCGTCAGCGCCGCGGACGGCAAGACGGTCTACGACGACCCGAAAGCGCTGGCCGCGATCGATCGGCTGACCCGCAAACTCAGCGCGGTGCCCGGCGTCAAACAGCACACGATGATGAGCCTGACCGCCGAGAAAGCGAAAGCGATCTCCGGCGACGAGGTCGAAATGCGGGTCGAGCCGATGCTGGCCTCGCCTGTGAACGCCGAGGCGATGCGCGGCCTGCGCGCGCGCATCGACGGCAATCCGATCTATCGCGGCACGCTGGTCTCCGCCGACGGCAAAGTCGCCGCGGTGTCGTTCGCGATCTCCGCCGGTAAGCGGGGTTTCCGCGAGATCGTCGACCCGGTGCTCGCCGTCGTCGAGGCCGAGCGCAAGACCGGCCTGCGCATCGACGTGAGCGGCACGGCGGTGTTCATCGCCGCGGTCGAGCGCTTCGCGCAGCGCATGCTGCTGCTGTTTCCGATGGCGCTGCTGATCATCGGCCTGATCCACTTCGAGGCGTTCCGCACGCTGCAGGGCTTGATCCTGCCGCTGGTGACGGCCCTGCTCGCGGTGGTGTGGGGGCTCGGCATCATGGGCGCGTCGGGCGTGCCGATGGACGCGTTCAACGCCACCACGCCGATCCTGATCCTGGCGGTCGCCGCCGGGCACGCGGTGCAGATCCTCAAGCGCTATTACGAAGAGTACGACCGCGCGACGCAGGCGCAGCCGGGCGTGCCGCGCGTGGTCTCGAACGACATCGCGATCGTCGAATCGCTGTCGAAGGTCGCGCCGGTGATGTTGACCGCGGGCTTGGTGGCGACGCTCGGCTTCTTCTCGCTCATCACCTTCGATGTGGCGACGATCCGCACCTTCGGCATCTTCACCGGCCTCGGCATCGTCAGCGCGATGGTCATCGAACTGACCTTCATTCCCGCGCTGCGCAGCCTGCTGCCCGCGCCGCCGCCGTCGACCGGAAAAACGAACGTCGGCCCGCTCTGGCGCAAATTCGCCGACGGCATCAGCGACTTGGTCCTGCGCCGCAATAAAGCCGTACTCGTCGGGTTCCTGGCGGTGGCCGCGCTGGCCTCGGTCGGCTTGGGTTTCGTGCAGCGCGAGAATTCGACCAAAAGTTATTTCGCCGAAGACCTCGACATCCGCGCCGAGGACCGCTTCCTCAACGCGCATCTGGCCGGCACGAACACGCTGTACGTGGTGTTCGAAGGCGACGCCGTCGATCGCATGAAAGACCCGGATGTGCTGGCGCTGATCGAACGCACCCAGCGCTACGTCGAACGCATGCCCGAGGTCGGCAAGACGCTGTCGATCGTCGACTTGCTCAAGCGCATGAACAGTTCGATGAACGGCGGCGACCGCACGTTCGACGCACTGCCGGGTTCGCAAGACTTGGTGTCGCAGTACTTGCTGCTGTATTCGATGTCCGGGCAGCCGACCGATTTCGATCCGTACATCGATTACGACTACAAGAACGCGAATCTGATCGTATGGATGAAGAACGACAGCAGCCGCTTCGCCGGCAAAGCCGTCGCCGACATCCGCGCGTTCGTGGAACCGCAGTTGCCCAAAGGCGTGCGCATCCAAATCGGCGGCAGCGTGCCGCAGTCCTCGGCGCTGAGCGAAACCCTGGTCGAGGGCAAAATCCGCAACATCCTGCAGATGATGCTGGTGGTGCTGATCGCCGGCGCGATCATCTTCCGCTCGATGGCCGCGGGGCTGTATCTCGCCGCGCCGCTGCTGCTCACCGTGCTGGTGAATTTCGGCGTGATGGGCCTGACCGGCATCCCGCTGAACACGCCGAATTCGGTGAATTCGGCGATGGCGATCGGCATCGGCGCCGACTACGCGATCTATCTGCTCTACCGCTTCCGCGAGGAATACGCCGGGTTCGGCGATTTCGATCTCGCCCTGCGCGAAACCATGCAAACCGCGGGCAAAGCCATCGTCTACGTGGCCTCGGCCATCGCCGGCGGTTACTCGGTCCTGCTGTTCTCCTTCGGCTTCTACGTCCACATCTGGTTCGGGATTCTCATCGTCATGTCCATGATCGTCAGCGCCGCCTCCGCTTTGATCCTGATCCCCGCGTTGCTCAAGACCTTCAAACCCGCGTTCGCGCTCGGCGCGGGGAAGACCGCGCCCGCGCCGCTGGCGGGCGCGGCGGCGGTGTTGCTGGCCGCGACGTTGGCCGCGCATGCGCCGGCCCACGCCGCGTCGCCCGACGCCAAGACGGTGATGACCCGCAACTATCAAGCCACGCGCTTCGCCGACTCGCGCTCGGAAGCGACGTTCCGTCTCATCAGCAGCGGCGGCCAAGAGCGCGTGCGCAAAACGCTCGGCGTGACCAAGATGCAGCCCGACGGCGTGCAGAACCGGCGCATGATCCGCTTCCTCTCGCCCAGCGACGTGCGCAACACCGCCACGCTGCTGATCGAAAACGCGGGTAAGGACGACGACATCTGGGTGTATCTGCCGGCGACGAAAAAAGCGCGTCGTTTGGCCGCGAACAACAAACGCAGCAGTTTCATCGGCACCGATCTGTCGTACGGCGACATCGTCGGCCATCGCCCCGAGGATTGGACCCACACGCTGCAGCCCGACGCCGCCATCGCCGGCAAGGCGGTGTACGTGGTCGAATCCAAACCGATCAGCGCGAAAATCGCGGGGGACTCCGGCTATTCCAAGCGCGTGAGTTGGGTCGCGAAGGACAGCTTCGTCGCGCTGAAAGTCGATTTCTACGATGCCTCCGGCCAACTGCTGAAGACCTTGGAGAACGCCGACCTGCGCGCGATCGACGGCGCGCCGGGCAAATGGCAGCCGATGAGCGTGAAAGTGCGCAATCACCAAACCGGCCACACCACGCTGGTGAAGTTCGATACGTTCAAGGCGAACACCGGCCTGGGCGACGAGTTTTTCTCCACCCACTACCTGGAAAAAGAGCAGTAAGTCGGCATGCGTCGCGCTTTCGCACGCCGCCGACCGGCGCGCCGCTTCGGCGCTGCGGCGCTCGCTGGGGTCGCGCTGATCGTCGGCGCGGTCGCCATCGGCGATGCGCGCGCGGTGGAGCCGCCCTTCGGCGAATGCCGCGCGGGATGGTGGTCGTCGAACCGCGATCTCGACGACCGCGACGGCATCGCCAAAGCCGACTGCCTGATCCAGTGGCGCGGCGATGCCGGCGAGCATCTGCGCTTCGGACTCAGCGGGCGTCTGGGCAGCCGCCACACTGGCGCCGCGACCGACGCCGACGCCGAACTGCGCGAAGCGTTCGCGGAATTCGATCGCGGCCGCTGGACCCTGCGCGCGGGCCGGCAGATCGTCGCCTGGGGCCGCGCCGACAAGATCAACCCCACCGACAGCTTCTCCACCCGCGACTACACCCTGCTGGCCTCCGACGACGACGAACAGCGCCGCGGCAGCGATGCGCTGTCGCTGCGCCTGGATCTGGGCGGCTCGACCTCGTTGACCGGTGTCGTCGCCGACTACGCGCCGCATCGCTTGCCGGAAGGCCCACTCCCGAAACCGCTGCGCCGCGACGACCCGCCGCAACGTTTGGATCGCGGGCTGCGGCTCGACCGCGTCGGCGAGCGCTTCGACTGGTCGCTGTCGTGGTTCGACGGGTACGACCGCATGCCGCGCTACCGGCTGGCCGCGCTCTCGCCGCGGCCCGCGCTAGCGGTCGGCTACGAACGCGCGCAGGTAGCCGGCGCCGATTTCGCGACCGCCGCTGGACGCTGGTCGTTCCGCGGCGAAGCGGCCTATGTCCGCAAAGAGGCCCGCGGCGACGCGCTGCGCGCGGTGCTCGGGCTCGACACCGACCTCGGCGACACCGCGAATCTGAATCTGCAGTGGGTCTACGCCGCGCGCGCCGATTATCGCGATCCGGCCACGCTGCCGGCGTCGTTCAGACCGCTCGCGAGCGCGTTGAACACGCTGAATCGCGAATTTCGGCCGCGCGAACAGTCCTTGACGCTGCGGCTGACCCAGCGTCTGCGCAACGAGCGCCTGAAACTGGAATGGGCGGGCGCGTTTTCGCTCGACGACGGCAGCGGCATGCTGCGGCCGCGCCTCACCTATCAAGTCGACGACCGCTTCAAAGTCGTCGTCGGCGCCGACCGCGCCTACGGCCGCGACGACACCGTGTTCGGCTCCCGCCGCGACAACGATCTGGCCTTCGCCGAACTCGGGTTCGTGTTCTGAATCGCGATTCGGCGCGGGCGATGCCCAGCCCGTCGCTCCGCGCCGTCGTCCCCTATTCTTTCGCGCATTCGTTCGCGCATACGCGAACGCCGACCCGGGTGGGTCGGCGTTCGGAATCTTGCGTTGGGAATCTCACGTTCGGTGTCTGAACGGCCGGCGACGAACGCTTCGACCGCGAGCCGCCGCATCGCGGCGTCGCTCGCGCATTCCGACCGCACGGCCCCCTAAGGGCGGCCGGCGAATCGGTCGTTCGCTATCGAACGTGAATGGCGGAGAGTGAGGGATTCGAACCCTCGATGGAGCTTTTGACCCCATACTCCCTTAGCAGGGGAGCCCCTTCGGCCTCTCGGGCAACTCTCCGAAGTGCGGCGTGTTCTTGCGCGCGAAACGGTGCGAAAGGATACCGGCTCAATCGTCCTGCGGCAAACCCGCGTGCGGATCGCCGCCGCCGCGATGGCCACGGTCGTCGCCGCGCTGAATGCGCTGGTAGATCTCTTCGCGATGAACGGCGACGTCTTTGGGCGCGGTGATCCCGATACGGACCTGATTGCCTTTGACCCCGAGCACGGTCACGGTGACGGTGTCGCCGATCATCAGGGTTTCGCCAACACGGCGAGTCAAAATCAGCATTGCATCTCTCCGTATGCCGGCGTCCCCTCGCCGACACCTTGTTGTTGTTTCGCGACCGCTGATCGGGGAAAACGGCTGTCGCAAACGCAAGAGTTGAAAAGTAACCGGACGGTCGAACCCGGGAAAGCGCCGAAGGTCACGCTTCGCGCTTCATCCGTTCGACCACCCAATCGTGGATGCCATCCAATGCAATGCGCAGCCGTGGGCCGTCTTCGCCGCCCCCCTGGGCCATATCGGGGCGGCCGCCGCCTTTGCCCCCGATCTGACCGGCTACATGAGCGAGGAGCTCTCCGGCCTTGACCGGCCCGAGCGCTGCGCCGCTCACGCCCGCAACGAGGGCCACTTTACCATCCGCCGCGCCCGCGAGCAGCACCACCGCGTCGCGAAGTTGCTGTTTCAGCGCATCCACCGCATCGCGCAAGGCCTTGGCGTCGAGCCCTTCTACCCGCGCCGCGAGCACTTTCGCGCCGCCAGCATCGGTCGCGGAGGCCGCCAAATCGGCCACCGTGGCGCTCGCGGCCTTGGCTTTCAGGCTGTCCAGCTCGCGTTCGAGTTTTTTCTGTTTTTCGAGCAGCGATCGCACTTTTTCGGGCACGTCCGCCGTCGAACCGCCCAACAAATCCGAGGCTTCGTTCAGTTTGCGCGCCTGATCGTCGACGAAATCGAGCGCGCCCTGCCCGGTCACGGCCTCGATCCGGCGCACGCCGGCCTGAATGCCGCCCTCGGACACGATCTTGAACAGGCCGATGTCGCCGGTTCGGCGCACGTGGGTGCCGCCGCACAGTTCGGTGGAGGTCTCGCCCATGCGCAGCACGCGCACATGCTCGCCGTATTTCTCGCCGAACAGCGCCATCGCGCCGAAATCCAGCGCCTCCTGCATGCCCATGTGGCGCACTTCGGCGTCGCTATTCGCGCGGATTTCGACGTTGACCAAGCGCTCGATCTCCGCCAGTTCCGCCGCCGTCGCCGGCTGGAAATGCGCGAAGTCGAAGCGCAGGCGATCCGGGGCCACCAGCGAGCCTTTCTGGGTGACGTGGGTGCCGAGCACGCGGCGCAGGGCCGCATGCAGCAAGTGCGTGGCGCTGTGGTTGAGCACGATCGCTTCGCGGCGCGCGGTGTCGATGCGCGCGATCAAACGGTCGCCGCGCATCAGGCTGCCCACGGCGAGCGTGCCGACATGGCCGAAGAACTGGCCCGCGAGTTTCTGGGTGTCGCTCACCGAGAATCCCGCGCCTTCGCCCACCAGCGTGCCGGTGTCGCCGACCTGGCCGCCGGATTCGGCGTAGAACGGCGTGCGGTCGAGAATCACGATCGCCTCGTCGCCCGCGGCGATGCGCTCGACGGGTTTGCCGTCTTTCAGCAAGGCGACGACTTCGAGATCGTCGGCGTCGAGACGGTCGTAGCCGAGGAATTCGGTGGGCGCGAGTTGCGCGATGAGTTCGCCGGGCAACGCGACGCCGCCGCCGAATTTGCCGGCTTTGCGCGCGCGTTCGCGCTGCTCGTCCATCAGTCGCTCGTACTCGGCGGTCACATCCGCGGACGCTTCGCCCAAGCCTTTCTCGCGCAGGATGTCGAGAATTAGGTCCGGCGGGCAACCGTAGGTGTCGTGCAGCAGGAAGAGCTGGTCGCCGTCGATCTTTCCGCCGCTCTGCGCAAGATAAGCTTCGAGCCGCGCCATGCCGGCATCGAGCGTTTGCGAAAACGCCGCCTCTTCGGCTTTCAATGCGCGTTCGACCAACTCGCGCTTCGCCACAAGCTCCGGATACGCCTCGCCCATCACGTCGATCAGCGGCTGCACCATCCGCCAGAAATTGCCTTCGGCGCTCAATGCGCCGAGCTTCCACAGATGGCGAATCGCGCGACGCACGATGCGGCGCAGCACATAGCCGCGGCCTTCGTTGCTCGGCAGCACGCCATCGACGATCAAGAAACTGCAGGCGCGAATGTGATCCGCGATCACGCGCAGCGATTTGTGTTCGAGATCGGCGGTGTTCGTGATCGTGGCCGCGGCTTTGATCAGATGTTGGAACAGGTCGATTTCGTAATTGCTGTGCACGTGCTGCAGCACGGCCGCGATGCGCTCCAGGCCCATGCCGGTGTCGACGCACGGCGCCGGCAGCGGCAACAGCGTGCCGTCGGGCTGGCGGTCGAACTGCATGAAGACGTTGTTCCAGATTTCGATGAAGCGGTCGCCGTCCTCGTCGGGCGAACCCGGCGGGCCGCCGGCGATGTGGTCGCCGTGATCGTAGAAAATTTCCGTGCACGGGCCGCAGGGGCCGGTGTCGGCCATCTGCCAGAAATTATCGGACGCATACGGCGCGCCCTTGTTGTCGCCGATGCGGATGATGCGGTCGGCGGGAAGACCGATGTCCCGGTGCCAGATCTCGAAGGCTTCGTCGTCGGTGTGATAGATCGTGACCAGCAGCTTCTCTTTCGGCAACTTCCATACGACGGTCAGCAATTCCCAGGCGTAGGCGATCGCGTCTTTCTTGAAGTAATCGCCGAAGCTGAAATTGCCCAGCATTTCGAAGAAGGTGTGGTGGCGCGCGGTGTAGCCGACCTGATCGAGGTCGTTGTGCTTGCCGCCGGCGCGCACGCAGCGCTGGCTGGACGCCGCGCGGGTGTAGCTGCGCTTTTCGGCGCCCAGGAACACGTCCTTGAACTGCACCATGCCGGCGTTGGTGAACAGCAGGGTCGGGTCGTTGCCCGGCACCAGCGGGCTCGACGGCACCACGGCGTGGCCCTTCGAGCGGAAGAATTCGAGGAAATCGCGACGGATGTCTGCGGTGGTTTTCATGAGTGGGTGATCGAACCGAAAGGAAAGTCGTGACGGTGGAATACAGCGGCGAAGCTCATGGACGGGCGGCGGCTTTCCGCGCGGTCTTGCGGGCTGGCGCGGACGGCGAGGCTTCGCGTTCCGCCGCCTGCAGCACGCTGGCGAGCAGGCCGGGGAATCGGGCTTCGACCTCGTCCGCACGCAGTACATTCAGGTATTGCACGCCATCGCGCTCGGTGCGGACCAGCCCGGCCTCGCGCAGTTGGTCGAAATGGCGCGAAAGCGTGGCGCGGGGCAGCGCGTCGTCGCCGCAGCTCTGGCCGCAGTTCAGCGTGCCCTGCTCGTACAGCCGCCGGACGATGCCGAGCCGCACCGGATCCGCCAACGCGTACAGCACCCCCTGCAGGGTGATGTCATCGGCAGCGGGATGTCGGAGCGGTCGCATGCTTGACAGTTTAACGGAGCGGGGCGCATGCTTTAATTGTTCCGAAATTCGGAACTAAAGAACATTCACACAGCCCCGAGGAATTCCCATGTCATCCCTCCCCCTGCAAGACAAAGTCGCCCTCGTCACCGGCGGCGGGCGCGGTATCGGTCGCGCCATCGCCCAGCGCCTGGCGCGCGACGGGGCCACGGTCGTCGTGAACTACGCGCGCGATGCGGCCTCCGCCCGCTCCGCAACGGAAGCCATCGCGGCGGCCGGCGGGCGCGCGCTCGCGGTCGCGGGCGAACTGCACGACGTCGCCAGCGTCGATCGCTTCGTCGCGGCGCTGGACGCCGCCCTCGCCGAGGCCAACCTGCCCGCGCGTCTCGACATCCTGGTCAACAACGCCGGTGTGTTCGTGCCGGGCGATTTCGCCTCGTATTCCGAAGCCGACTTCGACCGCCAGTTCGGGGTGAACGTGAAGGCGCCGTTCTTCCTGACGCAGCGGTTGCTGCCGCGCCTCGCCGACGGCGGCCGCATCGTGAACGTGTCCTCGATCGTGAGCCGTACCGCCGTGATGCCCGAAGCGGTGCACGCCTACGCCGCCAGCAAGGGCGCGATCGATACCTTGACGCTGTATCTGGCCGGCATCGGCGCGGCGCGCGGCATCACCGTCAACAGCGTGCGGCCCGGAGTGACCGAAACGGACATGGCCGCGGGCTTGGTGGCGACCGACGAGTCGCGCGGCGGGGTGAAACAGATGCAACTGCTGCAACGCATCGGCCAACCGGACGACATCGCCGGGGTGGTCGCGTTCCTCGCCGGGCCGGACGGCGGCTGGACCACGGGGCAATACATCGACGCCAGCGGCGGCACCAAGCTGTAAGGGAAAGTCTGAATAACGCCTTCCTGGCGTGATTCAGACGTCGCGGACTCAGGCCAAGCCTGAGTCCGCTCCCGCTGGATCCATCACTTGGGTGATCGATCCGCGAACGCGCCCCCCATGGCGCGCGGAACCTCTGAGTTGTTCAGAGGTTCCCAAGCGTCAATCATCGTCGGGATCGAAGCGGGCCGCGGCGCGCACCTGATCGCCCGAGAAGCCCCGACGGATCAGGAGTTCGGCGGCTTTGCGCTGAACGGCGCGGTCTTCGAGGGCCGCGCCGAAGCGGCGCCGGACCAGATCCCGCGCGTTTTCCGTCCAATCGCCGTCGTAACCGTCCATCGCGGCCTGTACCGCCTCGCGGTCCAGGCCGTGGGTGCCGAGTTCGGCGCGGATGCGCACCGGGCCGTAGCCGGCGTGGGCGCGGCCGCGGACGAGTTGCTCGGCGAAGCGGGCGTCGTTCTGCCAGCCCTCGGCGGTCATTCGGTCCACCGCCGCCTGCGCCTGCTCGGCCTCGACGCCGCGCGCGGCGAGTTTGCGCGTCAGTTCCTTGCGCGAATGCTCGCGGCGCACCAAGAGCCCGAGCGCGCGCTGGCCGGGCGTCAGTTCGGGCCGCGCGCGCTTCGCGCGGGGCGCGGGGCGCTCATCGTCGGGCGGGTCGATATGCGACATGCGGGTCTCGTCGCTCCGTCGTCATTCCGCGAGATGGTGGTCGTAGCTGATCACGCGCGCCAGTTTCCACTCGCCGTCGATGCGGCGCCACAGATCGATGAATTTGCCGGTTTCGGTCAAGCGATCCGGTCGGCCGGGCTGCAGCGCGAAAAACCGGTGCTCGCCCATCTGCATCGCGCCGTACTCGTTCAGCACGTACACCGCCATCGAGCCCTCGACCAGTTCGCGACGGGCGCGGAAGTTGGTGCCGGCCTCCTGCGCTTTGCAGTTCTGGCGCATGCCGTCCATGAACTTCGCGCCGGAATCGGCGGTGAGGCCGTATTTGTCGTGGACGAATTCGAAGTCGTCGGCGATCAACGCCGACAAGTCGTCGAGTTTGCAGCCGAACACGGCATCGAAGAGTTGCCGGTCTTTTTCCGCGAGTTCGGCGACCAATGCCGACGAGGCCTGCGGCGCGCCGGGGGTCAAATGGATCGGTGCGGGCGGGGGTTCGGCGGCGAAAGCGCCGGGCGGCGCCAACCAGGCCGACACGAACAGCACGACGCCGATGACGGCGTCGGACCAGCGGCGTACTTTCATGGTTTCGATCGAACCGTGCATCGGAGGGATTCCTCTATCGGACAAGACGCGCAGCGACGATGCTGCACGCGGCATCGTCGATAGAGACGCGAGGGTGCCGATCGGTTGCAGTCGAAGCGGCAAGCGTCAGGCGCGGCCATGAGCGCGGCCGTTGGGATTCCTGGCGAGAACAGACGTCCCTCGCATTCATGCCGCCGATGCGCAACCGTCCGGCTTCGCCACGCGTTCGGTCGAGGCCGGGTATTTCGCCAACAAATGCGCCGGCCGGATCGGTCGCGGCACGAACCCGCCGCCGCAGTTCGGGCAAACGCCGTGCAGGACATCGCTCGCGCACTGCGCGCAGAACGTGCATTCGAAACTGCAGATCACCGCGTCGGCGGCGTCCGGAGGGAGATCGCGGTTACAGCATTCGCAGTTGGGGCGGAGTTGGAGCATCATCGCAAAAAATTAGTCGTCTCTAAGGGCACTCAATAGCTCAGCCAGAAATCTATCAAAAGAATCATCTGATCTTCTAATGGATGCCAAATCCATCTCTTGCACAATCTCTTCAGCAAACTCAACACCACCGAATGCAGGGACTATATCCGCACTGATAATTGCCTCTATCAGCTTTTGCTTGTACCTATCCCTCTCACATTTTTTATCAGGAGCAGGACATCCTCGACCCAGTGCGACCCTAAATGCAGCGCCATCCAACAGAAGCCATCTCTCGATATGAGGCGCAGGAATGGCACGAACCACAGGCACAGGACATTCTGTCAGGGGAAGCTCCGAAATTCTTCTATTTAAACCCTTACAATTCGAATCGGTGGCAACGACTACAAAATCCGGCAAATTTCCTTGCTTTTTTAAGTCTCGAAAATATTCTGACAATTCGCTAACAACACGTGGATACCCTCCCCTCGAACTTCTCCAGTCAATCGCGACATCAACCCCTTCTTCTCTAGAAACTCTTCTAATCAAAGCCTCAACAACTTTTTGATGTGCGTAATCCTCTCCGAAAGCAGCAATTTGCTTAAGCATCAAAGTCCCCCCTAAGCAATCGATCGGAAATTGGCATCTTAAGCTCATCTGAATCGGACAAGGCGCTATCGATTTCAGTACGCCTTCCCAGAGCCCCCCATGCCGAGAAATGCTCAATTATCGTCCCACTCTCATTCTTTCTAGCAACATATAGACATTCATCGGGAATCATATCCGGCAATATCGGCGAATGCGTTGTAACTATGTATTGAGTTCTCCCAGCAGCCGCACGCGTCTTTAGAAGCTCAGCAATCATTTGGATTCGCCTAGGATGCACACCATTCTCAGGCTCTTCAAAACCAACGAGCGAAGGCGGCTCTTTCGCCCCCGTCAAGGCCAACATGCCTAGCATCCGCAAAGTGCCCTCGGATAAAACTCTGGCGGGAATGGGCGTACCGTTTTCCATCAGGCGGAGCTCAACCTCCCCCAAATCACTAACTCCAACATCAATCCCCTCTATTTGCGGAAGAATCGCCTTCAAAGCTTTTTCAACGGCATTAAACTGCTTAGGCTCTAACGCCTTCAAAGTGTTCAAATACGCTGGCAACTCCTCGCCCATAAGGCCAATATGTCTAACTTCTTTTACAGGGTTGGCCGCTCGCATTCTTTCCCTTGGTTCAAAGTAAAAAAACATCCAACTGCTAATTTCGTGTTGAGCTGCCACTAAGTGCGGATAGTAGGGAGGATAGTGAGGAAGAGAGAGGACACTATGATCCAAGTACCTATCCAGATATGTGGGATGAGCTTGCCCTTCCAGCCTCAAATGCAGCTTTTCATTTCTTTTAGAGACAAACGGCTCTCTCTTCCCTGTCGGCTCGCCACTACGGTTCAAGGCAGCAAGATATTCGTCAGCTATCCTCAAAACACCGGAACGTGGAATCATTTCAACCTCCACGCGATAACGCATCGACTTTTCACGTACAGGACCAGAAACCTCAACAGCATAGACACCATCGCTATCTGCGACGCTTCGCCTAAGCTCCCTTATCTGACGATTAACTGCAGCCACCACCGCATCTGAAAGCGTAAAGTCCACCTCGATCGAGAAAGATACAGATTTTTCATGCAAGAGACCGCGCAACCCCTCTGTGGGGAAAGAAAATGACTCTAATGGCTTGCCGCGATACGGAGGGTCGAATGCATCTTTTAAGGTGCGGCTAGAAACAATTTTTGAAAGCAGCTGGAGTGCATCAAGAAAATTGCTTTTGCCCACAGCGTTGGGGCCAAATAAAACCGATAGCGGCTGAAGCTTTACTTCAACATCCCGCAAAGACTTATATCCGCGAATATGGATTCGGTTCAGCATAATTTCCCCTCAGCACAAAGCACTTTTGACAACATTTACCCCTAGGGACAAACGCCTAAAAAAACCACCACAACACAGGCAACTCAGCCACATAATATGCTCAATACAAAAAAAAACCGAGAAACCCCATCCCTGAGGTTTCCCGGTGCGCGGGTCATGGCGAAATGAACCGCTGTGCGGCTCGGGTTTGGGGCCCCGGGCCGCCGGCGCGATCTCCTTGATGCGCCGGATCCGTCGGTGTGGGGAGCGACGTTCTTGGGACGGCGCGCGATCGTTTCCGATCGCGCGTCGCCGCGGTTGAAACGCTTCCGGGCCGAGTCATCCACTGACGAGGTTTCGGACTCGAACCCGGAAGCGGGGGTCTCAGGCTTCCAAATCTTCCTCGGCGTCGGCTTCGTCGCGCGGCGCGTCCTGCGGCACGAACTGCGCGCGCAGGGTGGCTTCGAGCTTGGCGGCGACCGCCGGGTTGTCCTTGAGGTATTGGCGGGCGTTTTCCTTGCCTTGGCCGATGCGCTCGCCGTCGTAGCCGTACCACGCGCCGGATTTATCGACGAGCTTGGCGTCGACGCCCATGTCGATCAGCTCGCCTTCGCGGCTGATGCCTTCGCCGTACAGGATTTCGGTGACGACTTGCTTGAACGGCGGGGCCATCTTGTTCTTGACCACTTTGATCTTGGTCTGATTGCCGATGATCTCGTCGCCTTTCTTGATGCTGCCGATGCGGCGGATGTCCAAACGCACGGAGGCGTAGAACTTCAGCGCGTTGCCGCCGGTGGTGGTTTCCGGGCTTTGGCCCGGCATCATCACGCCGATCTTCATGCGCAACTGGTTGATGAAGATCACCAAGCAATTGCTGCGTTTGATGTTGCCGGTGAGTTTGCGCAGCGCTTGGCTCATCAAGCGAGCCTGCAGGCCCGGCAATTGATCGCCCATCTCGCCTTCGATTTCGGCGCGCGGCGTGAGCGCGGCGACCGAGTCGATGACGACGATGTCCACCGCGTTGGAGCGCACCAGCATGTCGGCGATTTCGAGCGCCTGTTCGCCGGTGTCGGGCTGGGAGAGCAGCAGCTCGTCGACGTTGACGCCGAGCTTCTGCGCGTAGGTGGGATCGAGCGCGTGCTCGGCATCGATGAACGCGGCGGTGCCGCCGGCTTTCTGGCATTCGGCGATGGCTTGCAGGGTGAGCGTGGTCTTGCCCGAGGATTCCGGGCCGTAGATTTCGACCACGCGGCCTTTGGGCAAGCCGCCGATGCCCAGCGCGATGTCCAGCATCAGCGAGCCGGTGCCGATGACTTCGGTCGGTTCGACCGTGCGGTCGCCCATGCGCATGACCGAACCTTTGCCGAATTGTTTGTCGATCTGGCTGAGCGCTGCGGCGAGGGCGCGCTTTTTGTTTTCGTCGATCTTATCCATGGTGGAATCCTCGTCAGTGGCGTTGTGAAGGTGCGTGAAGATTAGGAAGGGGCCGTCGCAAAAGCTGCGACGTCCGAAAATTTAGTGCGCGCCCGGTTCGCGGCCCATCGGGGAACGCCGCGTCGCGGCGTCGGAAAATTCCGAATGCCGCGGGGCGAGCAAGGCCGCGACTTCTTCCAACCCGCGCATCGCCTCGATGCGGCCTTGGCGCCCGAGTTCGCGCGCGAGCATCGCTTCCATTCGCGCGTAGACCGCGTCGTCGGACGCGGCGACATTCGCTTGCGGCAGGACCGATGCGGTAGTGAGGCCCGCGGCGCTCATCGATTCGGCCTCACGAGGCCGCAGTACAGGCCTTCGATCGCGAAATCCTGGTCGGGATGCACATCGATCGGCGCGTAGTCGGGATTGCGCGGCAAGAGGCGGATGCGGTCTTTGCCGATCTTCAACAGCTTCACGGTGATTTCGTCGTCGATGCGGGCCACGACGATCTGGCCGGAGCGCGCCTCGCGGGTGCGGTACACGCCGATCAGATCGCCCTCGAAGATGCCTTCGTCGCGCATCGAATCGCCCTGCACTTTCAGCAGGTAATTCGGCGCGGGCGAGAACAGGGCGCGATCGAGCAGGAGGTAGTCGTCGGAGCGCAGGTCGGCGCCGATCGGCAGACCAGCGGCGACGCGGCCCAGCACCGGCAGGCGCAGCGCGTGATCGGGCAAGGGCGGTTCGGCCGGTTGGTCGAGCGCCTCGTTCGCGGCCTCCTGCACCAGCCGGATGCCGCGCGCCTGCCCCGGCACGCGACGGATCGCACCGGCCTGTTCCAGCGCCTCAATGTGGTACTGCGCGGCGCGGACGCCTTTGAAGCCCATGGCGTGGGCGATCTCGGTCTGCGAAGGCGGCACGCCGTCGGCGGCGATGCGCTCGGAGATGAGGGCGAGGATGGCGTGCTGGGTATCGGTCAGGTCCATGGTTAGTAGTATTACTACTAACGACCGGGCCGGTCAACCGCTCTTACGCCGATGGCGGACGGTCCCGCGGGGGCGAGGCTCAGGCGGGTTCGGTCAACGCCTTCAACCCCTGCAGCGCCGCCAGCACCGTCTGCCGGCGCACCGACTCGCGGTCACCGTCGAAGCGGAACATCTGGGCCTTGGCGTAGCCGCCGCGGCGTTTCCAGCCGATCCAGACGGTGCCGACGGGTTTGTCGGGGCTGCCGCCGCCCGGCCCTGCGATGCCGGTGACGGCGACGGCGGCGCTGGCGCCGGAATGCACCAGCGCGCCGGAGACCATTTCGATCACGGTTTCGCGGCTGACCGCGCCGTGATGTTCGAGCGTTTCCGGGCGCACGCCCAGCATCGCCTGTTTGGCTTCGTAGCTGTAGGCGACCATGCCGCTGTCGAACCAGTCGGACGAACCGGCGATGTCGGTGACGGTTTTCGCGATCCAGCCGCCGGTGCAGCTTTCGGCGGTGACGAGCGTCAGACGCTGGTGACGAAAACGTTCGCCGAGGGTTTCGGCGAGGCGATGCAGTTCGGCATCGGTGAGGCTCGACATCGGCGGTTCCACGAGTGCGCACGCGTGCGTGCGGTCGCGGGATGATACCCAAGGGCCTCGGCGCGGTGCGCATCCGGAGCGCGCGGAGCGACCCGCATGCCGTCGGCGACGACGGCATGCGGGCGTCGCGGTTACGGTTTGGCGGGCGCCGCGGCCGGCGCGGCCTCCGCGACCGTCTTCGCATCGACCGCACCGTTCGCCGCGGGAATCACGCAGGTGAACGGCTGGTTCGGCGCGTGTCCGAACAAGGAGGTGCAGATGTGGCTGACATCCAGCGGATCGGTGGTGTCGAAGTTATGGCAACCGAAGCAATTGGGCACTTGCGAAGCGCTGCCCTGCTCGAAAGTTTCCATGGTCGTATTGGTCAGTTCCAGCGAGCCGCGCTGCAGGCTGCTCGGATCGCCGTTCGGGAACTGGCTGCCGGCATTCGGAACGGGCGCATTGCCGGAATTGGCGCCGCCCTTGGTCCAGATGCCGCCGATCAGCTCGTAGTTCTTCCAGATCGCCATCGGATCGGTGTCGGGCAATGCGGTAAGCAGACCCTGCGGGCCGACCAATTGCGTGTTGAGCTGCTGGATCGCCAACAGGTTCGCCGCATTGTCGTTACCGTTGATCGATGGCCCCGGCTGATTGCCGTTGGCGAACATGCGGCAGATGTTGTTCGGCGTATTCGTCTGCGGCGGATCGCCCTGGAACGGATCGGGCGTATTGAAGTTGAACTGCGCGCAGGCGGTGCTGGGCGGTTCGCCGGGCTTCACGGGGTTCTGCGTGAGGCACTGCGCGGCTTCGTTGCTGGCCAACGCCCAGCCGTTGGCCGGCATCGGACTGCTGCCGTCGCACAGCGGCGCGTTGGTCTTGTGCTCGAACGTCGCCCAAATCATTTCGGGATGCTTCGACGTCCAATTGGCGATGTGGAACCCGACCAGGCCCAGCGTGACCGGCTGACTTTGGCCGGGCAGCGTCGCTTGCATGCTGTAGTAACTGGGATCGGGATTGGTCAGGATCTTCCACGACACTTTGATTTCGAGCGTACCCGCCGCGAAACCTTGCTGCGTGGATTGGCATTCGGCGTCCGAGTACCAGATGTTGTAGCGCAGGATGTTGCTGTGCTGGTCGTACAGCGCGTTGCCGTCGGCTTGTTCCTGCTCGAACCCCTGCGGTTTGTTGACCCGCAACGCCAACTTGGCCGCCGCCATCGCCCGACCCATGATCTTCGGCTGCGAGCACTGGCCGCTGTCGATGCTGGGGTCGTGCAGACGGTTGGTTTCGAACACGCGATTGCCGCTGTTTTGGAAATCCGGCGCCGGCGCCACTTGCGCCAGGAACCATTGCCACGAGAACTGATAGAAATCGCAGAACGATTCGGCGGCGGCGACTTCCGATGGCGGGTTGGGCGAGGCGATCCAACTCGCGCTGGCCTGGCAGACCGCGGCTTCGACCTTCGGCGGCGCGGCGGCGGGATCGGGCTTCGGTGCGTCTTCGGATTTCTTGCCGCATGCGGACAGCGCGGCGGCGACGGCGAGCGTCAGCGCGAGCGAACGCACGGACGCGCGGCCGAATGCGGATGCGGACGGGCGCGGAATCCTCCGCGTGCGCGATGCGGTGCCGTCGAGGGACGGCGCGAACGATTGCATGGACATCGACTCTCTCCTTGTGCGTACGAACCCTGTCTGCGGAGCTTCGTCGCGGCGAAACTCCTTACCTTTCGCGCGATGCGCCGTGCGTCGGCGACGCGCGAATCCCCTGCGGGCCGACCGCGAAATCTGCGCGTCGGCGACGAATCGATGTCGGTCGACTCCCCAAGCGGCGGAGCATGCGCCCATCGCCGCGACGACGCAAGCGACGCGCGCGCACCGCGACGAACGGCGCGCATGGCCGCGAACGACGCCGCGAAAGGATCGCGAGCCGCATTGCGAAAGAGCGGCGAACGACGGCGGAATTCGCTGGATGCGCATCGCAAAAAACGCGCGTCGTCGCTTAAGTATCGACGGAATCATCGAGTCGAACGAAGCGCTCCGATAAAAAACGGCCCGCCGCGACCGGCCTTCGCATCGCCATAAAAAACGGCCCGCCGAAGCGGGCCGTCGTTTCGCTCGATCGCGTGGAAAACGGATCAGTACTTCACGCGGAACGTCACGCCGTAGGTGCGCGGCGCGCCGAGGAACGCATTCCACGAGCCCGTCTGCAGCGGCGTGTCGATGCCGACTTGGTAGTAATCGGCGTCGGTGACGTTTTGCGACCACAGCTCCACGTTCCAGCGCTGGTTGCGCGACCCGATTTCGAGGCGCGCGTTCGCCAGCGTGTAGGCGTCCTGCGCTTTCTGCGGATCGAGATCCGAACCGGTGTTGTATTCGGACATGTACTTGGCGCCCACGTGCGCGCGCATCACCAGTTTCTCGCCGACGTTGTGCTTGTAGCCGATCGAGCCCATCGCCGACCACTCGGGAGCGAAGCTCGGACGGCTGCCGGGCAGCAGCGCCAGATCGGCATCGGGCAAAGGATCCTTACCGTACTTGGTATCGGCGTACGTCAAGCCGCCCTGGAACATCCAGTTGCCGTTCTGCCACAGCAGGTCGGCGTCGACGCCCTGCGAGGTGACCTTCGGGATCGAGCGCACGACGAAGCTGGTGCCGAGGAAGCTGTTGAGCTGGAAGTCCGAGTACTCCTGATGGAACAACGTCGCGTTCAGCAGCAAGTTGCCGCCCAGCCAGGTGGTTTTCGCGCCCAGCTCGTAGCTGTCGACGAATTCCGCCGGGAACGACGTGTCGTCGACCGGGACGATGCCCGAGGTCCCGCTGGACAGGCCGTTGTTCGACTGCACGCGATCGAGATTGAAACCGCCCGCTTTATAGCCGCGCGCCGCGGAGAAATACGTCATCGCATGCTCATTCCAGCGATACGCGGCTTTGAACGTGCCCGACCATTCCTTCTCGTCGCGCTCTTGCGAGGTGGCGCGGCCGTTGTGGCGCACGTTGGTCCACGGCAAGCAAGCGAAACCGACGACCTGCGGCGCGGCCGCCGACGCCTGCGAGACGGTCAAGCCGCGCGCGACCAGCGCAGCGACGACCTGCGCGGGATTGCCGAGCATCGCCGCGCAGCCCAAGCCGCCGTTGGGGTTGCTGTAGCGGGACTCGAGTTCTTTTTTCTCGCGGGTATAGCGCAGGCCGACCGTGAGATCGAGCGCGTCGGTCGCATGCCAGGTGTTGTTGGTGAACAAACCCACGCTCTTGGCGTCTTGCTTGTAGCGATCGTTGGCGGCATGACCGGCGAACACCGTGCCGAACGGACGTCCCGACGCCTGCGAGAGAAACAAGCCCGCGGTCGGGCTGGTGCCGAGCAACGGGTTGATGCGCGAGAGCAGCGCGATCGACAAATACGGTTCGTACGCCGAGCCGACGCGATAGCCTTCGTTGCGCGTCAGGCTTTCGTCGGCGTAGAAGCCGCCGACGAGCCAATCGAACTTGTCGGTGGCGCCCGCCAAGCGGATTTCCTGGCTGAAGGTGTCGAACGCAGTGTACGCATCGCCCTTCTGCGCGTTGCGGTAGATCAGGTCCGCGGAGCCGTAGTCGAAATCGATGCCGTTGGTGGTGGACCAATTTCGCTGCGCGGTGATCGAGGTCAACGTGGCTTCGCCGAACCACGGCGTCTGCCAATCGACCTGGCCGGTGAAGCCCTTGTCGGTGATGTACTGCTGACTGCCGCGATTGGCCCAGGCTTCGCGACCGAACGGGTCGGCGACCGGGATCACGCCGCTGTCGGCGGCGAGGGCATCGATGATGGCGGCGGTGGGGCCGCGAACGATGGTGACGCTGGCGCAGCAGTTCTCGTCGCGATTGCTGTAATCCGCGCTGAGGTTGATCTTCAGCGTATCGGTGGGCTCCAGCAGCACTTGGCCGCGGAAGGTGTGGAAGTTCTGGTCCTGATCCTCGCGCTCTTGCCGCGGACCGGCGCCGGTATGGACGTCCAGGAAGCCGTCGCGCTTGCGCTTGGCGGCGTAGAGCCGGAACGCCGCGCGATCGTTGAACGCATCGCCATAAGAGGCGGAGACGCCGAACGCGCCGTAATTGCCGATCGTGACTTCCGCTTGCGCGTTCTGCTGGTAGCTCGGACGCGCGGTCACGACGTTGATCACGCCGGCGGAGGTGTTCTTGCCGAACAGCGTGCCCTGCGGACCTTTCAGCACTTCGATGCGTTCGAGTTCGCCCAGGTCGGTGAAACCGACGCCGTTGCGCGGGCGGTACACGCCGTCGATCACGATACCGACCGACGATTCGAGACCGGCGTTGTCGCCGACCGTGCCGATGCCGCGGATGCGCGCGACGGTCTGCGCTTCGCTCTGCGTGCTGGTGACGGTGAGCCCGGGCACGACCTGCTGCAAATCTTTGATGTCGCGAACGCCGTTGTCTTCCAGCGCTTGCTGGGACAATGCGGTGACCACCACCGGCACGTCCTGCAGCGCCTCTTCGCGCTTCTGCGCGGTCACGGTGATCTTGTCCAGCGTGGTCGCTTCTTCGTCGCCGGCGTCTTGCGCGTATACGACCGAAGCGGGGCTCACGCCGATCAGAACCATCAGTACCGCGCGGGCGAGTGCGCTGTGTCGCGGTGCGTGCGTCGTCTTCATACCGTCTAGCCTCATTGGGTTCCCCTCGATCCTGTCAAAGTCGATCGGTTGATTGTCTGTCGCGGGTCGATCTGGTTGTGGGTAAAACTGGTGTAGGTCGGTCTGCTTGTGCGTCTTATGCGTCTCGCGATCCCTGTACGAGCTCGCGCCGCGGAGCATGGCGCTCCTCCGGTACGGCGCGGAGCGTCGTATCGCGGCGGCACGGCGGTGTATCGGAGCGTCCGTTTCGGTCGCGGCCGCCGCTTCGACGAAGCGAAAACGAGACCGCCGCCCGATCCGTGGCGGACGGTAACACATCTTTAACGGCGAAGATGACGCTATGCAGCACAGCGAAAAACCGAACCGGCTGGCATACTTATTGGCCATTTAGCTCGCCCGCCACCGCTCGCCGCGGCCGCACGCTCCGACCGATCCGTGACCCAATCCCCCGCGCCGCCCCGTGCCGGCCACGACCAGCACACCCCGCTCATGCGCCAGTACTTCGCCGCCAAGGCGGAGCACCCGGACGTGCTGCTGTTCTTCCGCATGGGCGATTTCTACGAGTTGTTCTACGACGACGCGCGCAAGGCCGCGCGCCTGCTGGACATCACCCTGACCCAGCGCGGCGCCTCGGCCGGGCAACCGATCCCGATGGCCGGCGTGCCGGTTCACGCCTATGAGGGCTATCTGGCGCGTCTGGTCGCGCTGGGCGAATCGGTGGCGATCTGCGAGCAAATCGGCGACCCGGCGTTAGCCAAGGGACTGGTCGAACGCAAGGTGGTGCGGATCGTTACCCCCGGCACCGTCACCGACGAGGCCCTGCTGCAGGACCGTCGCGACACCCTGCTGATGGCGGTCGCGCGCTCGGTCTCGGCCAAGCAGACCGGCTACGGGTTGGCGTGGGCCGATTTGGCCGGCGGTCGGTTCTTGGTCAGCGAAGTGATCGGCGACGACGCGCTCGAAGCCGAACTAGCCCGCCTGGAACCCGCCGAGCTGCTGCTGCCCGACGAAGAAGGCTGGCCGGCCGGCGTCGCCACGCGCACCGGCCTGCGCCGCCGCGCGCCGTGGCTGTTCGACGCCGACACCGGCCGTCGGCAACTGTTGCGGTTCTTCGACGTGCACGACCTCACCGGCTTCGGCATCGACGAAGGCCTGCCCTGCAAAGGCGCGCTGGCCGTGGCCGCGGCGGGTGCCTTGCTCGGCTACGTCGAAGAAACGCAGAAACAGCGCCTGCCGCATCTGACCGCGATTCGCGTGGAGACAGGCGAGGAAGCGATCGCGATGAACGCGGCGACCCGCCGCCATTTGGAATTGGACACGCGTGTCGATGGCGATACCCGGCACACGCTGCTCGGCGTGCTGGACACCACCGCCACGCCGATGGGCGGCCGCCTGCTGCGCCGTTGGTTGCATCGCCCGCTGCGCGACCGGCGCGTTCTGCGCGAACGCCACGACGCGGTGCGCACGTTGATCGAACGCCGCCTCGACGGCGACCTGCGCGACGCGTTCCGCGGCCTGGGCGATATCGAACGCATTCTGTCGCGGATCGCGCTGCGCAGCGCGCGACCGCGCGATTTGTCGACGCTGCGCGATGCGCTGTCGATGCTGCCGAGCCTGCGCGAGACGCTGATGTCCGCCGATTCGCCGCGCTTGAACGCGCTGCGCGACGAACTCGGCGAACACGATGCCCAAGCCGATTGGCTACGCCGCGCGATCGCCCCGCAGCCGCCGCTGCTGGCCCGCGACGGCGGCGCCATCGCCGACGGTTACGACGCCGAACTCGACGAACTGCGCCGGCTCAGCACGCACGCCGATCAATTTCTCGTCGATTTGGAAGCGCGCGAACGCGAAGCCAGCGGCATTCCCACGCTGAAGGTCGGCTACAACCGCGTTCACGGCTATTACATCGAAATCAGCAAGGGCCAGGCCGACAAAGCGCCGGTGCATTACACCCGCCGCCAAACGCTCACCGGCGCCGAGCGCTACATCACCGAAGAACTCAAAGCCTTCGAGGACAAAGTGCTGTCGGCGCGCGAGCGCTCGTTGGCGCGCGAGAAGTTGCTGTACGAAGGCGTGCTGGACGAGTTGAACCTACATCTGGAAGCGCTGAAACGCTGCGCCTCGGCGCTAAGCGAACTCGACGTGCTGCTGTGCTTCGCCGAACGGGCGCAAACGCTGGATTGGACGGCGCCGACGCTGACCGACGACGCGGAAATCCGGATCGAACGCGGCCGCCATCCGGTGGTGGAAGCGGTGCGCGATGAGCCGTTCGAACCGAACGATCTCGACGTGAGCGCCGAACGCCGGATGCTGGTGATCACCGGCCCGAACATGGGCGGCAAGTCCACGTACATGCGTCAAAACGCCCTGATCGTGCTGCTGGCGCACATCGGCAGTTTCGTGCCGGCGTCGAGCGCGCGCATCGGTCCGATCGACCGCATCCTCACCCGCATCGGCGCGGGCGACGATCTGGCGCGCGGGCAATCGACCTTCATGGTCGAGATGAGCGAAACCAGCTACATCCTGCATCACGCCACCGCGCATTCGTTGGTGCTGATGGACGAAATCGGCCGCGGCACGTCGACCTACGACGGCCTCGCCCTGGCCGAGGCCTGCGCGAAGCATTTGGCCGAGACCAATCGCTGCTACACGCTGTTCGCCACGCACTACTTCGAACTCACCGCGCTGGCGCAGCCGGGCAGCGGCATCGCCAACGTGCATCTGGACGCGGTGGAACATCACGACGCGCAGGGCGGCGACACGCTGGTGTTCATGCACGCGGTGAAGGACGGCCCCGCCGATCGCAGTTTCGGCCTGCAAGTGGCCGCGCTGGCGGGCCTGCCGAAATCGGTGGTGCGCGAAGCGCGCGGGCGCTTGGCGGAGTTGGAACAACGCCGCGACGCGCCCGCGCCGGTGCTCACGCCGCGAACCCTCGATACCCCGCAGCAGTTCGGTCTGTTCACCCCGTCGTCGGCGGCCTTGGATGCGCTCGCCGCCATCGACCCGGACGAACTGACGCCGAAGCAGGCCTTGGAAGCGCTGTATCGTCTGAAACAATTGGAATGACTCGGCCCGGCCGTGCGGCGCATGCGCGTCGCGCGACCGGCCGCACCAGGGAGTCCACGTGTCGATCGTCGTCATCATCGGATTGTTCTTCGTCGGCGTGGCCGTCGGTATCGCCGCCGGCATCGCCATCGCACGCGCGCCATCGCGCGAAACGCATTCCGAACGCGACACGGCGTCGTCGTCGGACGCACGCCCCGCGCGTCTCGAAGCGGCCGCCGACGCGACGGGCGACACTGCGACCGATACGTCGACGGAGACGTCGATCGATCCGGCCGCGGCGACGAACGCCGACGCCGCGCAAGAAACGCCGCGCGACCGCTTGTATCGCCTACGTCGCGAAGTCGATCAGCAGGACGATAACGTGCAGCACCCGGACGATTTGATGCGCATCGCGGAATTCCGCGAAGGCGCGTCGCTGTTGGCGAGCACGGCGTTCTCGCCGACCGATGTGGTCGATGCGCTGGGCGCATCGGGCTATGCCCTGCCGTGCATGGCGGCGGTCGCGCTGCGCGAGCGTCAGGACGTGACGGCGCAGGCCGCGATGACCGCGACCCTGCCCTTCGGCGGTTATCCGTTGCGCTTTCTGTTCGATTGGCTGCAGGCGCAGTCGGACGCGCGCGCGCTGCCGTGGCTGCTGCGGCATGCCCGCGGCTGGTGGTGGGACGCGCCCGGCGTGCGTCAGCGCGCGCGCGATTATTTCCGTTGGGCGCAGGCCAATCCGCCGCAGGGCGACGCGGAAGCGATGGCGTTCGACGAGTTGAACGACGACGCCGTGCAGGACATCGAAGGCGTGCTGCAGCGCTTCCAGGAGCCGGCGCTCGCGCCGTATCTCGCCCAAATCGGCGACGAATCGCGCCGCCGTCGCGAGAAGCACACGCTGGGCGGCATCGGCCGCGTCTGGTCGCCGCCGGCCGACACCGCGATCGTGGATCACCCGGACCTGCTGCGCGATCTGGACAAACTGCACGAACTGCTCAACGCGCCGCGCCCGAAATCGATTCTGGTCTGCGGCGAACACGGCATCGGCAAAAGCACCCTGGTCGACCGCCTGTTCGCGCGCTTGCATGCGGAAGGTTGGCTCTTGTTCGAGGCCTCGGCCGCCGAAGTGTTGGCCGGTCAGACCTATTCCGGCGAGCTCGAAGCGCGCATCCGCGATTTGCTCGCCGCGTTGGACCGCCCGCGCGCGCTGTGGCGCGTGCAGGATTTTTTCGACTTGCTGCACAAGGGCAGTCATAAGCAGGATCCGCGCGGCATTCTCGACCTGCTATTGCCGGCGATGGAGCGCGGCCGCTTGCTGATGTTGGGCGAGATGACGCCGCAGCAATCCGCGCAACTGTTGTTGGCGCGACCGGTGCTGCGGCATCACGCCGAACTCGCGACGCTGCGCTCGCCCGACGATGCGGCGATGCGCGATGTGCTCGCGCGTTGGGCCGGCGCGCGCGAGACCGCGCTCGGTCGCTCGGCGATCGAAACGCGCACGCTGGACGAAGCGCAGCGCATGGCGGCGCAGTATTTCCCCGAACAGCACGAGCCGGGCCGCACGCTGCGCCTGCTCGACGAAACCCTGCGCACGGCGTTGTCGGAAGAACCGCCGCGCTTGCCGCTGGACGGCGAAGCGCTGCTGCGCGCCATCGCCTCGCGCAGCGGCCTGCCCTTGGACGTGCTCGACGACCGGCAAAGCCTGGATTTGGAGCAACTCCGCGCGTTCTTCCGCAAACGCGTGATCGGCCAAGACGAGGCGGTGGAATGCCTCGTCGATCGCATCGCGATGCTGAAAGCGGGTTTGGTCGATGCGGGACGGCCGATCGGCGTGTTCCTGTTCGCCGGCCCCACCGGCACCGGCAAAACCGAATTGGCGAAGACGCTCGGCGAATTGCTGTTCGGCAGCAGCGAACGGTTGCTGCGCATCGATATGAGCGAGTACCAGTCCGAAGACGCCGCGTGGCGACTGACCGACGACGGCCACGACGGTTCCGCGCGCTCGCTCACCGCGCGCATCCGCGAGCAGCCCTTCTCGGTGGTGTTGCTCGACGAATTCGAAAAAGCGCATCCGAAGGTCTGGGACTTGTTCCTGCAGGTCTTCGACGACGGGCGCCTGAGCGACCGCAGCGGGCGCGTCGCCGATTTCCGCCACAGCATCATCATCCTCACCAGCAACGTCGGTTCGACACTCGCGCGCAACGCCGGCCCGGGTTTCACTTCGGTCGCCGGCGGTTATTCGCGCGGCGCGGTCGAAAAAGCGCTATTCGAGACCTTCCGCCGCGAGTTCCTCAATCGCCTCGATCGCATCGTGCTGTTCAATCCGCTGGATCGCACGCTGATGCGCGAGATCCTGCATAAGGAACTGCAGCGCGCGATGGACCGCCGCGGCCTGCGCAACAAGGATTGGGCGGTGGAATGGGAGCCGTCGGCGATCGAATTCTTGCTCGATCGCGGGTTTACGCCCGATCTGGGCGCACGGCCGGTGCGACGCGCGATCGAACAGCATCTGTTGGCGCCGCTCGCGCGCAGCATCGTGGAGCACCGCACGCCGCAGGGCGATCAATTCCTGTTCGTGCGCAGCGTCGGCGACCGCCTGGAAGCGGAATTCGTGGACCCGAACGTGCCCGCGTCGAACGCGCCGCCCAGCGCCGCGCGCGACGGCGACCCGCGCGCGCTGGTCTACGCCCCCGAAGCCTCCGCGGAGGCGATCGAAACGCTGCGCGCCGCGTTTACGCGACTGGCCGACGCGCTGGACGCGCCGGCGTGGTCGGACGCGCGCGACGCCGACTACGCACGCATGAACGAGCGCGATTTCTGGTCGCAGCCCACGCGTTTCGAAGTGCTGGATCGGATCGAACGTCGGCATCGCATCGAGAGCGCGTTCGAGACCGCGCGCCGGTTGGACGAACGCCTCGCCCGCGACGGCACCGACCCCGCATTCGTCGCGCGTCATGCGCAATTGCTGTGGCTGACCGAACTCGCCGTCGAGTCGGTGTCGCGGCAACGCCCGCAAGACGCGCTGCTGTGGCTGAGCGTGAGCGAGAGCGATCTCAAGCGCGACCCCGCGCAGGCGCGGCTGTGGTGGCAGCGTTTGCTGGCGATGTACATGGCGTGGGCCGACCGCCGCCACATGCGCGTCGACACGCTGGAGCAAGACGCGACCGCTTGCCGCGCGCGCGTGGCGATCAGGGGCTTCGGCGCGCTCGCGCTGCTCGAAGCCGAGCATGGCCTGCACGCGTTCGAATACGACACCGCCGACGGCGGCACCGCGCGCATCGTGGCCGCGGTTCGGGTGGCCCCGGATTCGCCGGGACGCGCGCGCCCGTCGCGGGCGCAAAACGCTAACGGCCACAACCTCGTCGACGGCCATGCCGAGGACGAACTGCGCATTTGCCGTCGCTATCGCGCCGCGCCCTCGCCCTTGGTGCGCGACAGCGTGCGCGGCTGGCGCAGCGGCCGTTACGACCGCGTGCTGGCCGGCGAATTCGACGCGATACCGGTGGGAGAGGATTGAGTTCGGCGACGGCCGATGTCGCTCATCGCCGATCGCGCTTCGCCGAAAAAAATTCCGCAACGCGATACGTTCGCGACGGCGTTCGCCGCCGCATCGCACCACCGACACGCATCGCGCCGCGGAGCGCGAAACCCTACGACCGCCGTGGAGAGACGACGATCGCGAAGCGCTTGAACCCCCTACGACCCACCCAACTCTTCAGACCTGGCAACCCGCGATGCAGTCGCGATAAAACCGGAAACAGTGCCGCGTCCCGCCGCCGCCTTGTTCGGCGATGACGAGACAGTCGTTCATCAGTTCTTGGCACATGCTCATGCAGTCCGGGTCTGCATCGACCGCGGAAACCCCGCCGGATACGCCCAGACCGAGCGCGAACGCCGCGGCGAAGATCAGACGAAAGCGTTTCATAGCAATTCCTCCTTGATCGAAACGACGGGGCAGCGCGATCGACACCGACCGCCACAGTCTAGGTCATCGTCTTCGCTCGGCGAGCGCTCGACTCGCGGGTCTGCGATTGATTTTTCGCATCGATCGGCGCGCCGATTCGGTGCGGCGCGAATGGCCGCGAACGGGTCCCTGCGGGAAAAAAGGTGTCGGGCCGCCTTTCCCCCACGGCGCGACGCGCTACAGTGGCCGCCCCGACGCCGTGCGTCGCCTATCGAACCCAAGGAATTCGCCATGACCGCTCTCACCGACGACCTGTTCGCCCAACTCGAAGGCGCACCGCTCCAGCAGATTTCGCAGCAACTCGGGATCGGCCGCACCCAGGCCGCCGGGGCGGTCAGCGCGGCGCTGCCGTTGCTGATCGGTGCGCTGGGCAAGAACGCCAGTCAGCCGCAGGGCGCGGAGGCGCTGTTCGGTGCGCTGCAGCGCGATCACGCCGGCAGCGGCGGCGATCTGGGCAATCTGCTCGGCATGGTGCTGGGCGGCGCGCAAAGCCGGCAAACCGACGGCGCCGGCATGCTCGGCCACATCTTCGGCGGCCAACAAAATCGCGCGGAACAGCATCTGGGCGAAGCCACCGGCCTCGGCGGCGACCGCGCCGGGCAATTGATGAAAATCCTCGCGCCGATCGTGCTGGCGTATCTCGCCAAGCGCATGTTTTCCGGCGCCGATAACAGCGGCGGCCAAGCCATCGGCATGGCCGGCGACGGCAATCCCACCGCGCAGGTTCTGGGCGCGATTCTCGGCCAGGAACAACAAGCCGTGCGTCAACAGGGCGGCCTCGGCGGCGGCCTGCTCGGCGCCGTCCTCGATCAGGACGGCGACGGCCAGCTCGGCCTGGGCGATTTGCTCAAGATCGGCGGCGGGCTGTTGGGCGGGAAACGCTGAGATCGCGTCGGAGATTCGGGGCGGCGCGCCATCGCGCGCTGCCCCATCGCAATACCCATCGTCTCCACACGCACGACCGCCAATTGACGATATTCGTCTCGCGCGCCCAAAATCCGAACATCACCCCAGCCTGGGGTTTCATGATGATCGAGCGGAGCAATGGACTCTCCTACCGTTCCGAAACGCTTCCGCATCGCATTGTCCTTTGCCGGAGAAAAGCGCGATTTCGTGAAAGAGGTCGCCGACTTGCTCGCGGAGCGATTCGGGCAAGAGAAGATTCTCTACGACAAATATCACGAGGCGGAATTCGCCCGCTATAACCTCGGTATCTACCTGCCCAAGCTCTACGGCGAGCAGTCAGATCTTATCGTTCCAATCCTCTGTCCCGACTACGACACGAAGCGATGGACCGGCTGGGAGTGGATCCACATCTACGGCTTGCTCACGAAAGCGAATGGTCATCGCGTGATGCCCTGCCGGTTCGGCTACGCCAATGCCGATGGTTTGAGTCCGGCCTCGGGCTTCATCGAACTCGACCACAAAACTCCCGATGAATTCGTCGCCCTGATTCTCCAACGCCTCGCGCTCAACGAAGGCCACTCGAAGGACCACTACACCAAGCCCGTCGTTGTTGTCGCATCGGCACCAAAAACGCTCATCCCCCACAATTTGCCCGCGTTGCAACCATTCTTTGGCCGCGAGGAGGAACTGAGAAAGATCGCCGACGCCCTCGACCCGGATTCGCGCACCTGTGGCGCCTTGATCGATGGTCCGGGCGGGATGGGGAAAACCTCGCTCGCGGTGCGCGCCGCCTACGCGGCGCCCGCGGACCTCTTCGACAAGATCGTTTTCATCTCACTCAAAAGCCGCGAGCTGGACGACGACGGCCTGCGCGACCTTAGCGGTTTTCTGGTCAGCGGTCTGGTCGAACTGTTCGGCGAACTCGCCCGCGAGCTGGGCCGCGACGACATCGTCAAGGTCGCGGAAGACCAACGCCCGCGCTTGCTGCTCGACGCCCTGCGCGGCACGCAGACGCTGTTGGTCCTCGACAATCTCGAAAGCCTGCTCAAACCCGAGCGCGACATTCTTTTCACCTTCGTCAAAAAGCTCCCCGCAGGCTGCAAGGCCATCCTGACCAGCCGCAGGCGCATCGGTTCCGGCGCGGAGGAGCTGATCCTCGAAAAACTCGGCCAACAAGCCGCGCTCGACACGCTGGCTGAACTCGCCACGCACAACCCACACCTCGCCAGAACCAGCGAAGCGGACCGCCTCGTGCTTTACCGCGAGACCGGCGGTAGTCCACTGTTGCTGCGCTGGACCGCCGGCCAGATCGGGCGCGGCCACTGCCTCACGTTCACCGATGCGCTCGATTTTCTCCGCTCCTGCCCGCCGGGCAACGACCCGCTGGAATTCATCTTCGGCGATCTAGTGGAGGACTTCAGCGAGGCCGAAACCAAAACGCTCTGCGCGCTCACCTACTTCACCCAGCCGACCAAGGTCGAACATATCGCCGCGATCTCCAATGTCACGGAATTGGAGACCGACCGAACCCTGCGCAACCTCGTCAATCGTTCCCTCGCCGTGCCGAACGATGAGCTAACCGCCTTTATTCTCGTGCCGATGGTTGCGGACTTCCTGCGCAAAAAACGTCCCGAAGTGGTGGCGGACGCAGGCGATCGGCTAGAACGACGGGCCTATGCGCTCATCATCGAGAACGGCTACGAGAGCTTCGACCGCTTCCCCATGCTAGAAGCCGCCTGGCCCGGCATCGCCCCCGCCTTGGCGCTATTTCTTGCGGGCGACTACCAGCGTTTGCAAACCGTGTGCCGTGCGCTTGAGACCTTCATTGATTTCCAGGGTCGCTGGGATGAATGGCTTGCCCTCAATGAGAAAGCCGAAGCTCGGGCGGTGGTCGCCACCGATCATTTCAACGCCGGTTGGCGTGCCCATGACGCCGGCTACATTCACTCCCTACGCCATCAAGCGGATGCAGTGCTCGCCTGTGCCGATCGTGCCGCAGCGCACTGGAGCACTGCTAAGTCCGGTGCCCGCGAGCGAGCTATAGCCATTCGCCTACGCGGAAGCGGCCAGTTGCTGAATGACGATTACCCCGCCGCCATCGCCGCCTACAAGGAGGCGCTCGACCTATACCGCAACCTCGCTGCCGAGAGTATGGACGTGGCGATTGGGTTGAACTCCCTCGCCGATGCTGAGCAATCCTCGGGCGACTTTGCTGCTGCCGAGGCCCATTATTGCGAGGCGCTACGCGTGGCGCGCGCGATTGATTACACCGAAGGCGTAGCCGCCCTCACCAGCAATCTGGCTGGCTTGGCCCTAGATCGCAAGGACTGGCCAGCCGCCGAATCACTCGCGCGCGAAGCCCTGAGCTTGTCCGAAGGCGTTCACCGCCAGGAATTGATTGCCGTCAACAATTTTAGCCTCGCCAAAGCCCTCGCGCGCCAGGGCAAAGCCACCGAAGCTTTGCCCCATGCCCAGCGCGCAGTGGATATCGACACGCGCCTCGGATCCCCCAAACTCGCCGAGGCACAAGCTCTCCTCCGCGAATGCGGCGGCTAACTGCGATGCACGCAACGACACTCACTGCGACCCGATAAAACGCCGCATTCCAGTCTCGCCTGCAGGCCATATGCACATCGAGTTACGCGAATTGTCTCTGACGACGTAATCGCGAACGGCCGCCCGAAGGCGGCCGTTCGTTTTTTGTCTCACGCATATGGAGACCGAGGAAAGCAGCGATACGCCGCCTCCGCGTAGCCCTCGCGACTCCGAACCGCTGTGTTCGGAGTCGCGACTGCGCCGCTCGTCATTGCGCAGGAAGGGCCGCACGAGCGGAGCCGATCAGCGACCGGGAACGCGGCAACAAATGCTGCCGCCGTAGACGGTGCGCGAAGTTGAGTTCGTGTTCTGCCATGCGCAGAACGTCGCCAGACCCGCCGTGTTGCTGTTGACGCCGCTGCCTTGGCTGTACACACCCGCGCTGCCCGAGTAGCAATACGGCATCACTTCGTGATAACCGGTCGGGCAGAGCGGATTATTGAAGAACGTGAAATCCCCGGCCGCGACCGTGAACGATTGCAGCGCGGTTTGCGTGCACTGCAGATTCGTCGCTTGCGGGGGCATGAAATAGCCGACCACGTCGATCACGTAGTTCACGCCGCTGCTGGCGTAGATCGCCAATTCCACCGCGCACGATTGGCACGACGTCACGATGACGTCGTTCGAGGCGCTGACCGCACCGGTGTAGTACACCGTGCTGCCGGTCTGGAACGGTTTGCCGTTCTCGTAGATCTTGAAGAAACCCTCGTTGCCCGTGCTCAACACCGTCACGCTGACCGCCAGCGCCGTCGCCAGACTCGGGATGCCGCAATTGGCCGAACCGTCGCCGTTGGCGAAGGTGCCGTTGCCGCCCTGGGCGGCGTAGCTGGAGATGTCTTCGGTATCGATATTGCGCGCCACGCCACCGGTGAGCGGCGAAGCGATCACGCGCGAGTCGGCGACGCGGCAACGGCCGTTGGGCAGCGGGGTGTAGGTCGTGTCGGCGATCGCGCTACCGAGGCTTTCGATGCCCACGTCGGCCGCTTGCGCCAGCGCTTTCTGCACGCTCTTGCTGGCGACCGGTTGGCCCTGCAGCACGGCCATCATGGTGGTGTAGGTCGGCATATCGAGCGCTTGCCGAAGATTCGCGACATCGGCGGTGCCGACGAAGCGGCCCAGCTTGGTCGCCCACTGACGAACATCGCCACCTTGTTTGCGGACGTCCTCCGCCCACTGAGCAACCAACGTACGGGCGATATCGCCGCGTTGTTTAGCGGTCAACTGAATCGGCGCCGGTGCGGGCGATGCGCCGCCGGGAGCGTTCCTTGCGCCGGCGAAGGCCGAGCCTGTAACGGTTGTGACGGCGAAGATGGCCGCAGCCATCAAGAAACGCTTCATGAAACCTCCCCATGGGCAGTCGGCGCGGCCGGTATGGCCGCGGATTCGGTCAGGCGGGTTCCAGGCGCGGATGCGCACCGGTCGGATAGCGGCGAATGCCTCGGGCGTCCCCGCCCGAGATTTCGCGACCGCGACTCCCCCCGCCACCGTGCCATACGGAATCCATCCATGCCAACGGCCACGCCTGTCCCTCCGCGGATCGATGCCGCTACGGCGAACGAGCGCCGCATCGCATCCGCAGATCGATAGCCAAAAACTATCGAAACCGTCGGAACAAACGATTTTCCATATCTTCCGCCGAAGCCTACCGTAGCCCTACCCCTCAGGAGCCAGCGCCATGACGACCCAATCCAAATGCCCGTTCTCGGGCCAAGCCCGCCCCGCCACCATGGCCGCCGGCGGCCGCGGCAATCGCGATTGGTGGCCGACGCAACTGAACCTGGACATCCTGCATCAGCGCTCGGAGAAGTCCGACCCGATGGGCGCGGATTTCGACTACGCCGCAGAATTCAAAACGCTCGATCTCGATGCCGTCGTCGCCGACCTCACCGCGCTGATGACCGATTCGCAGGACTGGTGGCCCGCCGATTGGGGCCATTACGGCGGACTCTTCATCCGCATGGCCTGGCACTCGGCGGGCACGTACCGCATTTCCGACGGCCGCGGCGGCGCCGGCAACGGTTCGCAGCGCTTCGCCCCGCTCAACAGTTGGCCGGATAACGGCAATCTCGACAAAGCGCGCCGATTGCTGTGGCCGATCAAGCGCAAATACGGACGCAAGTTGAGCTGGGCCGATCTGATGATCCTCGCCGGCAACGTCGCGCTGGAATCGATGGGCTTCAAGACCTTCGGCTTCGCGGGCGGCCGCGCGGACATCTGGGAGCCCGAGAAAGACATCGACTGGGGCGCCGAAACCGAATGGCTCGCCACCAGCGACAAAGCCAACAGCCGCTATTCGGGCGAGCGCCAACTGGCGAACCCGCTGGCGGCGGTGCAAATGGGGCTGATCTACGTGAACCCGGAAGGCCCGGACGGCAATCCCGACCCGGTGGCCTCCGGCCGCGACGTGCGCGAAACCTTCGCGCGTATGGCGATGAACGACGAGGAGACCGTCGCCCTCGTCGCCGGCGGGCACACCTTCGGCAAGGCGCACGGCGCGGGCGATCCGAAACTCGTCGGCGCGGAGCCGGAAGGCGCGTCGCTCGAAGAACAAGGCCTCGGCTGGACCAACGCCTTCGGCAGCGGCAAAGGCCCGCACAGCACCACCAGCGGCATCGAGGGCGCGTGGAAGCCGAACCCGACCCGCTGGGATAACGGTTATTTCGACGTCTTGTTCGGCAACGAATGGGTGCTGACCAAGAGCCCGGCCGGCGCGCACCAGTGGACGCCGAAAGATCCGAAGCCCGAGCACATGATCCCCGATGCGCACGATCCGTCGAAACGGCATCCGCCGATGATGACGACGGCCGATCTCTCGCTGCGTTTCGATCCGGCCTACGAAACGATCTCACGCCGTTTCCACGCCGACCCGCAAGCGTTCGCCGATGCTTTCGCCCGCGCGTGGTTCAAGCTTACGCACCGCGACATGGGCCCGCGCGCGCGCTATCTGGGCAAACTCGTTCCGCAAGAAGAACTGATTTGGCAAGACCCGCTGCCGGCGGTCGATCATCCGTTGGTCGATGCGCACGATGTCGCGGCGTTGAAAGCGAAGGTGTTGGCCTCGGGCTTGTCGCTCGCGCAACTCGTCTCGACCGCCTGGGCGTCGGCCTCGACGTTCCGCGGCAGCGATAAACGCGGCGGCGCGAACGGCGCGCGCATTCGCCTCGCGCCGCAGAAGGATTGGGCGGCGAATCGTCCGGCCGAACTAGCGAAAGTCCTGGCGACGCTGGAAGACATCCGCACCGGGTTCAACGCCAACGCACCCGGCGGCAAGAGCATCTCGATGGCCGATTTGATCGTGCTCGCGGGCGACGCCGCGGTGGAAGCCGCCGCGAAGAACGCCGGGAAAGACGTGGCGATCCCGTTCTCGCCCGGCCGCACCGACGCATCGCAAGCGCAGACCGATATCGAATCGTTCGCGGTGCTGGAACCGCAGTCCGACGGTTTCCGCAATTTCGTCAAACCCGGTCTGGAGTCCTACGCCGCGGAACTGCTGATCGACAAAGCGCAGTTGCTCACGTTGACCGCGCCCGAAACGACCGCCCTGATCGGCGGTCTGCGCGCCATCGGCGTTTCGCACGGCAACCACGGCGTGCTCACCGACCGCCCCGGCACGCTGAGCAACGATGTCTTCGTCAATCTGCTCGATATGCGCACGCAGTGGCACCGCTCCGTCGCCGACCCGAACGTGTTGGAAGGCCGCGATCGCGCCACCGGCGCACCGAAGTGGACGGCGACCGCCGCCGATTTGATCTTCGGCTCCAACGCGCAACTGCGCGCCATCGCCGAGGTCTACGCCGCCGACGATGCGAACGACAAGTTCATCGACGACTTCGTCGCCGCGTGGCGCAAGGTGATGGAGTTGGATCGGTTCGATTTGAGGTGATCGCTTCGCCGATGCAATGCGATAGACCAACCCCCATTCTGCGAAGTTCGATTGATCGCTACGTTCACGCCGCAAGCCCCTCTCCTCTCGCGGGAGAGGGGTTAGAAAGGTAGCGCGAGATGCCCGACGCCTAGCATCGTCATTCCGGCGAACGCCGGAATCCAGCGTTACGAGGGAAGCGTAAAACGGGATCCCGGCGTTCGCCGGGATGACGACATGGTTACGGACTCTGTCGTTCTTGACTCGAGACGAGCCCCAGCAAAGTTCCGACCGAATCGCAGCGACTCATCCGACGAGCATCAGAGCGCGTCGATATCCCCCAACGCGCGAATCAACCGCCGCGCGCGTTTGTCGGGCTTGCTCTCGGGCGGCTGATACCCCGCGCGCGCGGCGCGCAACGTCGCCAGCGCCTCGACGCGCCGCGCCTTCGACGCTTCGCTTTCCGCGTACAGCGCCTGCGCGACCGACGCGGAACCACGGCGATCGCTCAACCCCAGGACTTCGACCTCGAACGTTTCGTCCCCGCGCACGATGCGCAACGCATCGCCCACGCGCACCGCCCGCGACGCCTTCGCGCGCTGCCCACCGACCTCGACCTTACCGGTCTCGATCGCCTGCTTAGCCAGACTGCGCGTCTTGAAAAAACGCGCGGCCCAAAGCCATTGGTCGAGGCGGAGGGTGGAAAGATCGGTCTGCATGCGATGAGGCGACGAAGAATGCGTTAGCGCAGCGGGGGCGAGTTCGATAGAAACGTTCTATCGCGATACGAGGGCGAACAGTGTACTCCGTGATGTTCCCGGATCGCGGCCGATGCGCGCGACCGACTGCGTTGGTATGACAGGAGCACCGACGACGATGCACCACGCCATCGTCGCAAGGGTTTCGCGGCCCCGGTTCGGGGCATTTCCGTGCGTACGCACAATGCCAGCAAGGAGAAAGCTCATGGCGCTCGTTTACCAACTCGTTCGCGGCTGTCTCGACAATGTCGAGGACAACGCCGGACGATGGCAGATCGAAGGCGGCAAGGTCATGCAACGCGATATAAGCACGTCGCCAACTATTCCAGCGTCAAGCGCATCAGTTGCGGTACCGAACAGCAGAACACCGCGATGCTGTGGGTCACGCTGTTTTTCCTCAAAGGCGCTCCACCGCAAAACATGACCCTGCACGGCGCTCACGATTTCGGCAGCGGCGGTCAGATCGGCAGCGTCAGCGCGGCGTCCTCGCTGTTTTCGAGCCGCATCGGCAACCAGTTCAAGCGCGTAGGCGACACCCTCACCATCGCGTGATTCCGAGACGGACGAGGTCGCGATGGGCGCGCCGAGAGACGCCGCGATGCGAGATCGCCACAACGCAAACGGCCGCCCTGAGGCGGCCGTTCGGTGCGTCGCGCGAATCGCTGCGCGACGAGGGCGATGCTGCGATTAGGCTTTGGCCTTCGCGTGCATCGACAGATCTTCTTTGATGCGCGCTTTCTTGCCTTCCAGGTCGCGCAGGTAGTACAGCTTGCCCGCACGCACATCGCCGCGACGCTTCACCTGCACCGAATCGATGGTGGCGCTGTGGGTCTGGAAGACGCGTTCCACGCCGTAGCCGTGCGAGATCTTGCGGACGGTGAAGGACGAATTCAGGCCGGCGTTCTTCTTGGCGATGACCACGCCTTCGTAGGCCTGCACGCGTTCGCGGTTACCTTCTTTCACCTTGACGTTGACGATGACGGTATCGCCAGGGCCGAAGTCCGGCAGTTGACGCTGCACTTGATCGGATTCGAACTGCTGCAGCAACGTGTTGAGCGAGGGCTTGGACATGGTGCGACCTTGCGGAGATGTCGGAAAGTGGAACCGGAAGGAAACGACGGGACCGGGCGGAAAGACCGTGGAACCGTACGCGCGTGGCCATGCCGAACGGGTCGAAATGGCTCTGGGAAACGCAGAGCCGCGCATTATAGCCGGCTTTTTTCGGCGGCGACTAGGGGATCAGCCGCCGGGAACGGGGTCCGAATCGCGACGGCCGTCCGGTTCCGCGGTCTCGGCGCGGTCGGCGGCCTCGGCCTCGCGCTCGGCCAGGAAGGCCCGCAGCAGGCTTTCGTCGGCTTTGGACAGCGCCGCACGGCCGATCAGCTCCGGCCGGCGCAGCCAGGTGCGGCCCAGCGACTGCATCCGGCGCCAGCGCGCGATTTCGGCGTGATTGCCCGATAGCAGCACCGGCGGCACACCGCCGAGCGCGTGTTCGAGCGGCCGGGTGTAGTGCGGGCAATCCAGCCAGCCCTCCTCGCCCTCGAAACTGTCCTGCGCGGCGGATTCGGCGTCGTTCAGGGCCCCGGGCAGCAGGCGGGCGACCGCGTCGATCACCACCGCGGCGGCCAATTCGCCGCCGGACAGCACGTAATCGCCGATCGACAGTTCCTCGTCCACCTCGGCGCGCAGCAAGCGCTCGTCGACGCCCTCGTAACGGCCGCACAGCAAAATCAGCCGCTCCGCGCCGCCCTCGCCCGGCTGCGTCAGCGCCCGCGCCTTGGGCTGGGTGAGCGGTGCGCCCTGCGGACTCATGTAGATCGTGCGCGCGGGGCGCGGGTCGGCCGCGCGCGCGGCGTTCAGCGCGGCGCGCAGCGGGTCGATCAGCATCACCATGCCGGGGCCGCCGCCGAACGGGCGCTCGTCTACGCGGCGATAGTTGCCCTCGGCGTAATCGCGCGGGTTCCAGCCGTGGATCGACAACAGCCCGCGCTCCTGCGCGCGCCCGACCACGCCGTGCCCGGCGATTTGGGCGACGAAATCGGGAAACAGGCTGATCAAATCGATGCGCATGGCGTTTCGGGCGAGCGGGCCGCGCTCAGAAATCCGCGTCCCAATCGACCACGATGCGGCCGGCCTCGAAATCCAGGTCGCGCACGAACTGCGGGCGGACCCAGGGAATCATGCGCTCGCGGTCGCCGCGGGTCAGCAGCACATCGTTGGCGCCGTTGGAAAAGACTTGGATGACGGTCCCGAAGTCGACGCCGTCGAGGTTCGAGACGCGCAGACCTTCCAGATCGATCCAGTAGAACTCGCCGTCTTTCGGCGGCGGCAGGGCGCTACGCGGGACGTACAGTTCGGCGCCGCGTAGGGCCTCGGCGGCGTCGCGGTCGTCCACGCCCGGCAGCGTGCCGATCAAGCCTTTGCCGCCGGGGCGTGCGCGGGCGTTGGCGATCTCGCGCTCGCGGCCGAGCGCGTCGCGCAGAGTCCACGGCTGATAGCGCAGCAGATTGCTCGGCGGCTCGGTCAGGGACTCGAGTTTGACTTCGCCGCGCACGCCGAACGCGCCGTGGATCCTGCCTACCAGGATGCGGCGCGTCGGGTCGTTCATAGGGGAACGAGAGAGAAGCGGTCGGCCGCGCATCGCGCGGCCGGGGGCGTCAAGCCGGGGCCTGCGCCGCAGCGGCCTTAGCGGCCTGCTTGTAGAGATCGGCGACCTTGTCGGTCATCTGCGCACCGGTGCCGATCCAGTGCTTGGCGCGCTCCAGATCGATTTCGACGCGCTTTTCCTGGCCGGTGGCGACCGGGTTGAAATAGCCCAGGCGCTCGATATTGCGGCCGTCGCGGGCGTTGCGGCTGTCGGTGACGATGATGTGATAGAAGGGGCGCTTCTTCGCGCCGCCGCGGGTGAGGCGAATCTTGACCATGGCGTTTTTTCGGTGGAGCCCAGCTGCCGGGATGGCAGGGTAAGCCGGCCATTATAGCGGCGCTGCCGGGTTGACGGAACCCCGATGACGCAGCATCGATCGCCTCCGTGTATCCGCTTTACCGGGTGAAGGCCGATCGAAGCCATCAGCCCCTAAGTTAGGGGCGATTCGTGCCGATAGGCACGAATGGGGTGTGGGAGCGCATCGACGGGGCCCAAGGTTCGCGAAGCGAACTTTGGGGTGATCGAGCGCAGCTCGATCACCGAAACGGCATGCCGCCCTTGCCGCCCATCATCCCCTGCATGCTGCGCATCAGGCCTTTCATGCCGCCGGCGCTGAGCTTGCTCATCATCTTTTCCATTTGCTGGTACTGCTTGATGAGCTTGTTGACGTCGGCGGGGGTGAGGCCGGCGCCCTTGGCGATGCGCGCGCGGCGCGAGCCGTTGAGCAGGTCGGGATGGCGCCGCTCTTTCTTGGTCATCGAATTGATGATCGCGATCTGGCGGGGCACTTCCTTGCCGGTGATCTGCTGCTTCAGGTGCTCGGGCACTTGGCCCATGCCCGGCAGCTTGTCCATGAGTCCGTGCAGGCCGCCCATGTTCTGCATCTGTTCGAGCTGTTCCTTCATGTCGTTCAGGTCGAACTTCTTGCCCTTCACGACCTTCTCGGCCAGCTTGGCCATTTTGTCCTTGTCGACCTGCTGCTCGACCTGTTCGACCAGCGACAGCACGTCGCCCATGTCGAGGATGCGGCTGGCGACGCGGTCGGGATGGAACACGTCCAGGCCGTCGGGCTTTTCGCCCACGCCGATGAATTTGATCGGCCGGCCGGTGATGTAGCGGACCGACAGGGCCGCGCCGCCGCGGGCGTCGCCGTCGGTCTTGGTCAGCACCACGCCGGTCAGCGGCAGCGCTTCGCTGAAGGCTTTCGCGGTGGTCGCGGCGTCCTGGCCGGTCATCGAGTCGACGACGAACAGGGTTTCGACCGGGCTCACCGCGGCGTGCAGGGCCTTGATCTCGGCCATCATCGCCTCGTCGATGGCGAGACGGCCGGCGGTGTCGACCAGCAGCACGTCGACGTACGACTTGCGCGCGTCGTCGATCGCGGCTTTGACGATGGCTTCAGGCTTTTGGTCGGCGCTGGACGGGAAGAACAGGACGTCCACCTGCTCGGCCAGCGTCTTCAACTGCTCGATCGCGGCCGGACGATAGACGTCCGCCGAGACCACCATCACTTTTTTCTTGCGCTTTTCTTTCAGGTGCTTGGCGAGCTTGCCGACCGTGGTGGTCTTGCCCGCGCCCTGCAGGCCGGCCATCAGGATCACGGCCGGTGCCGGGACATTGAGGTTCAGATCGGCCGCCGCCGAGCCCATCACCGCGGTCAGCTCGTCGCGGACCACTTTGATCAGCGCCTGACCGGGCGTCAGCGACTTCAGCACTTCCTGGCCGACCGCGCGCACCTTGATCCGCTCGATCAGGGCCTGCACCACCGGCAGCGCCACGTCGGCTTCGAGCAGGGCGATGCGCACTTCGCGGGTGGCTTCGCGGATGTTCTCCTCGGTCAACCGGCCGCGGCCGCGCAGGCGCTCGATAGTGCCGGACAGACGCTGGGTGAGGGACTCGAACATGGCGGTTTCGGTGCGCGGGAACGGGTCGGAAGTATAGCCGGCCCGGCGCGCGCCGCCGCGGTGGATGCGGGCCGCGCGCGTTCGGGCGGGGCGAATATGCGAAACTCGCGGGATGACAATGGTTCTTATCGCAATCGTCGCGTACGCCTTGGCCACGGCGGTGTTGGCGCGTCGTTTGCGCGAAGAACAGCGCAGCATCCCGCACTGGATCTGGGCGCTCGCCGGGGTCGCCATCCTCGCGCACCTCGCGGCGCACGGATGGACATGGCACCGGGTCGGCGGCGCGAATCTGCATATCGTCTCGGCGCTGTCGCTGGTCAGCATCGGCATGGCCGCGCTGACGCTGCTGGTGGCGCTGCGCGGGCAGATGGCCGCGCTGGGCGTGATCGTGTTCCCGATCGCCGCGCTCGCCGCGCTCGGTTACGGCACGCTGGGCCGGCACGACCCTAGCGCGCTCGATTGGCGTTTGCAGTTGCACGCATGGTGCGCGCTGCTGGCCTACGCCACGCTCGCGATCGCCGCGGTCCTGGCCGTGCTGCTGTGGCTGCAGGAACGCGCGCTGCGGCAGCGGCGCTTCCACGGCTGGCTGCGCGCGCTGCCGCCGCTGATCGCGCTAGAAACCCTGCTCTTCCGCACCATCGCCGCCGGCTTCGCGCTGCTCACAGCGGCGTTGCTTAGCGGCGTGCTGTTCGTCGACGACCTGCTGGCGCAGCATCTGGCCCACAAAACCGTGTTCAGCGCGCTGTCGTGGCTCGCTTTCGGCGCCTTGCTGCTGGGCCGCCGTCTGCGCGGTTGGCGCGGGACGCTCGCGGTGCGCTGGACGCTGGTCGCGATGGCGCTCTTGGTGCTGGCGTATTTCGGCAGCAATGCAGTGCTTGAATTGATTCTCAAGCGGCGATAGGGCGAACCGCGATAGAGCGCACCGCGATCGGAGCGCGCGTCGATCGAATGCGCCGCCGAAGGCGCATCATCGTCCGGCGTTCGATAGCGCACGCTGGCGCGCTTGCAAACGACTGCGAGGCCCCGCGAACGGCCGTCGGCTGAACGCGAGGCGGCGCGAGCGTCGCCGAAAACGCACCCGCATCGGATTTTTCGGGCGATGCCATTGCGCCGCGGCGACGCGTGCATTACTTTCGCTGTGTTTCCAGGGGTCCCCCACGAGATCGCGATGAAACTGACCAGGCTTGTCTGGCTCGCATGCCTTTGGGCCGGCGCAGCTACCGCACAGACGGCCGCAACGGATGCTGCCGGCTGTCCCGCAATACCCGACGAAACGGCGCAGACCATGCGCTGGGATGCGATGCGCATTCCCAACATGCTGTTCTGCCGCGCCGTGTTGATCGAAAACGGCCAGGAAGCGTTCGCGGTCACCATCGCGCGCGAATCGCCGTTCCGGCCCAAACGCGGCCTGCGCGCGGAAACCGGCACGCTCGACGGCAACCCGCTGCAGTGGTACCGCGGCGAAGTCGCGACCGAACCGAATGTGCAGATCCGCGAAACCCTGATCGAGCTGGAAGACGACCGCGTCGTGCATATCTTCCTGCGCGCGCCGGACGCCGACACCTTGGTCGGCCGCCTGAAACTGGCCGAATCGATCAGGCTAGGCGGGCTGCCCTAACCAGAAGCCCCATGATTCCTTCGCGAAGCGGCCTCCGGGCCGCTTCGCGTTTACGAGCTTTCGAACCCGCAGCCATTCGCCTCGCCTACCGGGCCGAACGGCGGCTCTTCCCTTCGCGAAGCCCTCAGAACCGGCCCTGCTGAAAATCGACCACCGCTTGCATCAATTCTTCGCGGGTGTTCATCACGAACGGGCCGTAGCGCGCCACCGGCTCGCGCAGCGGGCGGCCCGCGATCAAGACCAATCGCATCTCGCCGGCCTCGGCGCGCATCCGCAGTGCGTGGCCGCCGCCGAGGACCGCCAACGTGCGCTCCTCCACGCGGCGCGCGCCGTCGCCCTCGCCCAACGTCGCCTGCCCTTCGTAGACGTAGACGAACGCGTTGTGGCCCTCGGGCAAGTCCAACGACCACGCGGCGCCCGTCTGCAGCGCGATGTCGAGGTACAACGGCGACGTCGCGGGTTGTTCGATCGGGCCGCGCGTCGCGACGCCGCCGGCGTCGACCTGCCCGGCGACGACTTTCACCGCGACGCCGGGCGCCGGATGCGCCTCGGGAATGCGCTCGGGCGCGAATTCTTGATATCGCGGCGCCGTCATCTTCTGCGCCGCGGGCAAGTTCACCCACAACTGAAACCCGCGCATGCGGCCTTCCTGTTGTTCGGGCATCTCCGAATGCACCAAGCCGCGGCCCGCGGTCATCCACTGCACCGCGCCGGGCGCCAACAGGCCCTCGTTGCCGTGGTTATCGCGATGGCGCATGCGGCCGTCGAGCATGTAGGTCACGGTCTCGAAGCCGCGATGCGGGTGATCGGGGAAGCCGCCGATGTAGTCCTCGGCGCGATCGGTGCCGAACTCGTCGAACAACAGGAACGGGTCGAGATCGGGCAGCTCCGCGCCGCCGATGACCCGGCGCAGTTTCACGCCCGCACCGTCGGAGGTGGGCGTTCCGCGAACGAGACGGACGACGTGCGCGAATTCGGGCGCGGTGCCATCGAGGTGCGACATGGAAGCTCTCCGTAACCAGGGATCGCGTCGAAGTGCGGGCGTCGCGCGACGAGCCCAGGCCTAGGCTTGGAACGTTACGTTGCGCGCGCGCTCGTCCGCGCAAGACCGACGCAACGCCGACGCGACACCGACCGACGCCGCGACGGCATCACGCCGCGCGCAACCGCCAAGCGCGATGGATCCGCGGGTTGCGCGCGAAATCCGGCGGAATGGTCTCGGCGCCGATGTCCTCGATCCGCGCGAAGGCCGAAATCGCGGCCTCGTCGAGCCGAAAACGCCGATAGTTGTTCGAGAAATACAGCGTGCCGCCGAACGACAGCCGCGCCATCGTCGCCTGCAGCAGGCGCACGTGATCGCGCTGTACGTCGAAATCGTCGGCGCGCGCGGAGTTGGAGAAGGTCGGCGGGTCGCAGAAGATCAGGTCGTATTCGCCGCGGTCGGCGAGCAGCCAGTGCAGCGCATCGGCCTGCACCAAACGATGCTTCGCGCCGCCGAGACCGTTAAGTTTCAGATTGTCCGCGCACCATTGCAGATACGTCGCCGACAGATCCACCGAGGTGGTCTGCGCCGCGCCGCCCACCGCCGCGTGCGCGGTCGCGGCGCCGGTGTAGGCGAACAGATTGAGGAAGCGTGCGCCCTTCGCCTCGTGCGCCAATCGCAGCCGCATCGGCCGGTGATCGAGAAACAAACCGGTGTCGAGGTAATCGAACAGATTGACCCGCAGCAAGGCCTCGCCTTCGCGCACCACCAAGGTCTCGCCGCGCTTGTACGCGCCGCTGTCGGCGTACTTGCTGCCGCCTTTGCCCTTCGCGCGGGTTTTCACCGCGACGCGTTCGCGCGGCACCTCCAGCGCATCGCGCGCGCCGGCGAGCAATTCCTGCAGCCGCTTGCGGGTGGTGACTTCCGGAATTTCGGCCGGTGCGGCGTATTCCTGCACATGCAGCCATCGCTCGCCGCTGCCCTCGGCGGCGTACACGTCGATCGCCGCGGCGTATTCGGGAATATCGGCGTCGTAAGCGCGGAAGCAGGTCACGCCTTCGCGCGTTCGCCACGCCTTGTTGGCTTTCAGCGTTTTGCGCAGGCGGTTCGCGACCATCTGCGCGCCTTCGCTCAGCGAGCGCGGTTCGGCGGCCTCGCCTTCACCCTGCGCCGCGGCGCGGCGTTCGGCGCGCACGGGATCGCAGACGATCAGCGCGCATTCGATCGCGCCGTTGAACACCTGATATTTCTTGCTGGCGCGCAAACCGGTGGCGCGCGCCAAGTCTGCATCGCCGCACAGCAAGCTGGCCTTCCAAGCGGGCGCCACGCGCTGCAGCGCGTCGCCGAGTGCGCGATACAGCATCGGGTCCGCGGCGAGGCGCGCGTCGTACGGCGGATTGCAGGCGATCAACCCGCGCGCTTGCGCGACCGGCTCCAAGCGCGCGACGTCGCGCACGTCGAACGCGATTTTGTCGGCGACGCCCGCGCGCGCGGCGTTCTCGCGCGCGGCGCGAATCGCGTGCGGGTCCAAATCGCTGCCGAAAAACGCCGGCCGCAGCGCCGCGAGACCGTCGCGCGCGCGCCGCTCGGCGTCCTCGCACAGCGAGCGCCACTGCACCACCTCGAACCCACGCCAACGCGACGGTGTTCGCAGGCTGTCGCCCATGCGCGACAGTCCGGGCGCGACGTCGGCCGCCATCAGCGCGCCTTCGATCAACAGCGTGCCGCTGCCGCACATCGGGTCGAGCAACGCGCCGTCTTCGTCGCGATACAGCGCGGGCCAACCGCCGCGCATCAAGACTGCGGCGGCCAAGGTTTCCTTCAACGGCGCCTCGCCCTGCGTGCGTCGCCAGCCGCGACGATGCAGCGGACCGCCGCCGAGATCGACCGACAGAATCGCTTTCGACGCGCCGGATTTATCGGCGCGCACCACCAAGCTCAAGCGCAAATCCGGATCGTCCAAGTCGACGCTCGGCCGCTCGCCGTTCGGGCCGCGCAGCGTATCGACGATGGCGTCCTTGACGCGCTGCGCGGCGTAGCGCGCATGCGTGACCGCGGGGCCGGACACGTGCGCGTCCACGGCGAGGCTCATGCCTACGCGCAGATGCTGCGACCAATCGATGGCCGCGGCGCCGGCGTAGAGCGCGCGCTCGTCGGGACAATCGTATTCGGCGATCGGCCACAGCACGCGGCTGGCCAGTCGCGACCACAGCACCGCGCGCTGCGCATCGCGCAGCGTGCCTTCGACGTTGACACCCGCGCGCGCTGCGGTGGCGCGCGCGCAGCCCAGCGCCAGCAGTTCGTCGACCAGCAAATATTCCAGCCCCTTCGCGCACGAGGCGAAGAATTTGTACGGCTGCTCGTTCATGCCGGCAATTCCGCCAACAGCGCAGCGAAGACGTCGGCCGACGTGCGCACGTTCGCCGCCAACCGATGCGTATCGTCCACCAGCAGCAAGCGCGCGCGCCGCGCGTGCGCCCAATCGACCACCGCCGAAGCCGGAATCAATTCGTCGTCCCAGCCGTGCAGGATCGAGATCGGCACCTGCGGCGCATCGAGCGGCGGCAGCGGCCCCATCGTCAGCGGCGGCGCCATCAGAAACAGGGCCTGCGTCGGCAGTTCCAGCGAAATTCGCGCAGAAATATACGCGCCCAGACTCGACCCGGCCAACACAAGCGGCCCGCGCGCGACGGCCGCTTGCGCCAACGCGCGCAAACGCGCCAAGCGCGCGACGACATCGCCGAGTGCGCTGACCTCGCGCTTGGCGTCCAGATCGGTGTAATCCGGGCGTTCGTGCGTCCAGCCGAAGCGTTCCGCCGTTTCGGCGAGGGCGGTGACTTTCGTGGCGTCGGGGCCGCTTTCGAAGCCGTGGGAGAGAATGCAGTGTCCGCGCATGGGGTGCTCAGTGTTCCCACCATTCGACGGCATCGCCCACTCGCAGCGTGCCGCCTTCCAGAATCCGCGCGCACAGGCCGCCGTGGCCGCGCATCGCGTTGTAGCCGCCGGGACCGAGCGCGATTTCCATGCGCGAACACGGGTCGCAGGGCGAGGTGCCTTCGCACAGCACGCCGCCGATGCGGAAACGCCGGCCTTTCAAGGCGATCAGCGGAATCCCTTCGACCACCGCGTTACGACGCAACAGCGCCGGCGAGACCTCATCGCGGCCGCACAGCGCGGCGATCGCGGGCAGATGCTCGGCCTGAATCAGCGTGATGCCGCGCTTGCCGCTGCCGGAACCGTAGCGGTCGCCGCGCAACCCCGCGCCGGCCACGGCCTCGGCGCTGTCGATCGCGCGCATCTCGATACCGCGTTTCGGGCGCACACCGAGCCAACGCACGCGGCCCGCGCGCGGAAATCGCGTCATCAGGCGGTGCAATTCGGAGTCGGGCGGCGGCAACAGCATGCGCTAATGCTAGCATCCGCCCCATGTTGCCCGACTTCCCGCCCCTGCCGCCCACCGTGTCCGCGCCGGTCGAACACGCGTCGATCGAGCGCGCGCAGGCGACCGAACTCGCCGTCGAAATCGCGCCGTTGCCTTACGAAGCGAAACTCGACGCGCGCCCGCTGTCGCAGATCGATTTGGTGGTGATCCACTGCACCGAAACGCCGACGCTGGCGTCCGCGCGCGAGTTCGGCGAGAAGGTGCTGTACGAAGGCAGCGGCACCGGCAACAGCGGGCATTACTACATCGATCGCGACGGCCGCATCGTGCTGTACGTGCGCCCGGACCGCGTGGCGCATCACGTTCGCGGCTATAACCCGCGCTCGATCGGCATCGAATTGGTGAACACCGGGCGCTACCCGCACTGGCGCGATTCCAAGCACCAGGCGATGAACGAACCGTATCCCGAGGCGCAAATCGTCGCGTTGCAGGCCCTGCTCGCGCAGTTGCGGCGCGAATTCCCGAGCATCCGCTACATCGCCGGCCACGAAGACCTGGACACCGCGATGGAGCAGGCGCTCGACGACCCGAACGTGGAGGTGCCGCGGAAGCGCGACCCCGGGCCGCTGTTCCCCTGGGCGCGGGCGATGGAAGGCCTCGACTGGGAGCGATTGACGCCTCCGACCGGCGGTTGAGCCGCCCGTCGGAAGGACGCGTCCACCGCCACGACGCCGGTCATGATGACGGCGAGACAACGCGACAACCGTAAGCAGGAGGATCGAATCGCATGACGCGCATCCGCAAAACGCTCTCGAAGCATCGTCTCGGAACGCCGCTGATCGACGCGGCCGCCTTCGCGCTCGCCTGCGGATTGGCGTCATTGGGCGCGCCGGCCCTCGCGCAAAGCGCCGACACCGTCGCCACGCAGGACGCGACGCGCAACGCGACCGTCGATCGCGCGATCGAAGCCGATCGCGTGTATTCGTTCGTCGACCCCAAGACCGGCCACATCACCGCGCTCGCGATCGCGGACGATCGCCCCGCAGTCGCCATCGTCGTCGACCGCGCGGCGCAAAGCGTCTTCGTCGCGAGTGCCGACGAGGCCCCGACCCGCATCGCGATCGCCGAATTGGCCGACGCCTACGCGCAGGGCGACGCCGAGCGCCGAGCCGCGTTTTTAGCGGCGCTGCAGCGCACAGAGGCGGTCGACGCGCGCGCATCCGCGCCGGTTTGCGACGCGGACGCGTGCGAGACGCTGCCGGACGACGCGCCCACGATGCGACTCTCCTCGATCGTGCGCTGGGCGGTCGATCATGTCGGCAGCCGTCGCGACATCGCGCCGATCTCCGACGAGACCGCCGATACGCGCAGGATCGACCTGCTCGACGATCCGATCCGGGCCGGGGCGGAGACGCTGAACGTACTGCAGGCCGTCCGCCATTTTTGGCGCATCTGGCATTGAGCCGCGATCGCCGCCCGAGCGAGCGATCGACGACCTCGCGACAACGTCGCGGCCCGCGGACGCCGTCCGATCGTCAGCCGACGATGCAGCGATAGCGCTTCGTGCTTCGCGTCGCGGTGCCGTCGGCGTTGGTCACGACGACGCGGACCATCACCGAGTCGCCGTTGGCGCACTGACCGAAGAAGTAACCGACGCCCGTTCCGGTCGCGGCGGTGCCGTCCGCGCCCGACCACTCGACCGTCGCGGGCAGCGTCGAGGAGTAGGCGACGACGCAGACGAATTCGGGCCCGTAGGGCAAATTCGAGCACGAAAACGAGGAAATCGTCGGCGGGCTGGCATAGGCCGCCGTCGGCAGCATCAGCGACGCCACGACCGCGAGCAGCGCGGAACGCGCCGAGAGCGAGAGAGCACGAATGGACATGAGTCGACTCCGAATCGATGAGTGAATGCGTGGATGGAAGCGCGCATTCGATGCGCGCGAATCGACGCTAGCACCCACGATGTCGGCTCGATTGAATCGGTTCACTGCATCGACGACGTTCGCGCTCGACCTGTCTTCGGTCGGGGCGACGTTCGGCATAGACGACCACCGTGATTCGATGCATCGTCTCGGCCTAGCGCTCTTACCTCGGCGTGTGCGCGGCGCGCGCCCTCAGCGCTCCGGCAGCGGAATGAACTCGGTTTCGCCCGGCACGTCGCCGAAGCGGCCTTCGGCCCAATCGCGCTTGGCCTGTTCGATCCGCTCGCGCGAGGAGGACACGAAGTTCCACCACAGATGGCGCGGACCGTCGAGCGGCTCGCCGCCCAACAGCATCGCTTTGAGCGGCGTTTTCGCGCGCAGACGGTGACGCACGCCATCGTCGAGCAGCGTCAATCGCATCGCCGGAAGATCGGTGTCGTCCAGCCGCGCGTCGCCTTCCAACACGTACAGCGCGCGCTCGCGATGCGTCGCATCCAGTTCGATCTCGGCGTCGGGCTCCAGATCGATCGCGACGTACAAGGTGTCGGCGAACACGCGCACCGGCGACGTTTCCCCGTACGCGCGCCCGGCGACGATACGCAGCAGCGCGCCCTCGCGACGCCACTGCGGCAGCGTCGCGGCCGGATGATGATGGAACGCGGGCGCCGCTTCTTCGTCGGATCGCGGCAACGCCACCCACGTCTGCAGCCCATGCAAGCGATGGCCGGCGGCGCGCTCGTCGGGCGGCGTGCGCTCGGAATGCGCGATGCCGCGCCCGGCGGTCATCCAGTTCACATCGCCCGGACCGATGTCCAGCCGCGTGCCCAGCGTATCGCGATGGTGCAGCCGGCCCTCCCAGAGAAAAGTCACGGTCGCGAGGCCGATATGCGGATGCGGACGCACGTCGATGCCGTGCTCGGGCGCGAATCGCGCCGGCCCCATGTGATCGACGAAGACGAACGGGCCGACGCTGCGCGCTTCGATCGCCGGCACCGCGCGGCGCACTTCGAAACCGCCCAAATCGTGAACGCGGGGAACGATGGGACGAGGCATGGGCGATCTCCGATGAACGCCGTTCAGCATCGCACGAACGCGCGAGGCCAGGCCGCGCGCGGCGGAGACGCAGCGTTGCGTCGCCGCCCGCGCGCAGGCGGAGCGGTTCTGCCGACGCGCGCGGCCTATAATCGGCCGGCGCATCGACTCGAACTCGCCATGACCTCCGCCAACGCCTCGTCCGCCGCTTCGCCCGTCTCCGAACTGATCGAACTGCTGTCGCTGGAGCGCGTGGAGAACAATCTCTTCCGCGGCCAGAGCCGCGACATCGGCACGAAATACGTCTTCGGCGGTCAAGTCTTGGGCCAAGCGCTGTCGGCGGCGCAGGCGACGCTGGATTCGGCCGACGCGAGCAAAGGGCCGCGCGCCGCGCATTCGCTGCATGCGTACTTCCTGCGCGCCGGCGATATCGAAGCGCCGATCGTCTACGACGTGGACCGCACGCGCGACGGCGGCAGTTTTTCGGTACGACGCGTCACCGCGATCCAACACGGGCAACCGATTTTCGTGTGCGCGGCCTCGTTCCAAATCGAAGAGCCCGGCGCGGAGCATCAACTGCCGATGCCGAACGTGCCGGCGCCCGAGGACGTGGCGCCGACGCAGAAACTATCGCCCGAAACGCTGGCGCAGTTGCCGAGCAAGGTGCAGCGTTGGCTGAACCGCATGGGGCCGTTCGAGTTCCGTCCGATCTATCCGCGCGACGATTTGAACCCGCCGAAACGTCCGCCGTTCCAGCAAGTGTGGTTCAAGTTGATCGAGCCGGTGGGCGACGCCGCCGAACTGCATCGCGCGCTGCTCGCTTATGCGTCGGATTTCCATTTGCTCGGCACCGCGACCTTTCCGCACGGCATCAGCTACTACCAGCCCAACGTGCAGATGGCCTCGCTCGATCACGCGCTGTGGTTCCATCGCCCGTTCCGCGCCGACGATTGGCTGCTGTATTCGATCGACAGCCCCAGCGCGCAGGGCGCGCGCGGTTTGGCGCGCGGGCAGATTTTCGACCGCACCGGCCGCTTGGTCGCCAGCACCGCGCAGGAAGGGATGATCCGCGTGTTGCCGCACGAATCGGCCGCGCCCGCGGCCAAGGGCGGCTGACCGATGCGGCGCGTGTTCGCCAGCCCGCGGCTGGAAAACGTCGAGAGCGTGGCCGCGCTGCTGCGCGAACACGACATCGAGGTGAAGATCACCAACGGCCGCACGTATCGCGGCGCGATCCGCGGCAATTTCAGCTATCGCGAGTTGCCGGACCCGGCCGAACAACCGGCGGTGTGGGTGGTGTTTTCCGACGATCAACCGAAAGCGCGCGAATTGCTGCGCGAAGCGGGCCTGTTGGATTCCGGGCGCTCGCCGACCTCGTATCTGCCCACGCCGAGCGTGCACCAGTTGCGCGGCGACGACGCCGACGCGGAAGACGCCGCGAAACGCCGCGCGTTCCGCATCCGCGCGGCGCTCTTCGTCGGCATCGCGATCGCGCTCGGCATGAGCCTGCTGTCGTTCCGGAAACCCGTCGCGCCGAGCGCCGCATCGAGCGCCGCGACGCCCGCGCCGACGGCCGATGCGCCGCAAGCGCCGGAGCCGACCTACGTGATCGCGACGCCGAAAGCCCTGGCCGCGCTGCTGATCGAAGCCGAGATCGAAGCGCAGACGGCTGTGCGTCCGATCGAGCGCTTGTGTCTGTCGATCGACGGCGAAACGCCGACCGGCGAGCGGCTGGCGGCGATTCGCCTGCCGAAGGGCATGGCCGCGCGCCCGACGGCGGACTGCGCCGGCGACCCGATGCCCGCAGGCGCGCTGTCGATCGCGGTGAGCGAATACCGCACCGACGGCTCGGGCCGCGGCACGGTGCGCTTGGACCTGATCGATCCGGACAAAGACGGCCGCCCGCGCACCGATGCGCGCACATTGGCGGTGAAGCGCGAAGGCGAACGCTGGCGCGTGCTGCGCGTAGTGCAGTAACGCGATAGCGCCGCGAGGCGACAGGATCGCCGCGCGCAGTGAATTTCGCGTCCCTCGCGGCTCTCCTGTCGTCGCTGGCCGCGCGAAAAGCGAGAGCGGCCCGAAGGCCGCTCTTTAAACGAGTCGATCGGAATGCGTCGGCACTCAGCGCGCCGGCTTGCCCATCTCGCCGCGACGCGCCTGATGATGCGCGCGCATTTCGTCGCGGGTCAGGAAACCGTCCTTGTTCGCGTCGATGGCGGAAAAATTCTGCAGCGCGCGTTCGCGGCCGGCGAGCTCGTCGCGGCTGAAACGGCCGTCGCCGTTGGCGTCGAGCTGGGCCATCGCTTGGCCGCGCTGGCCCTTTTCGCCGCGGCCTTTGCCGTGACGCTGCGGGCGCTCGCCGGCGTCGATGCGGCCGTCCTTGTTCTTGTCCAGCCGATCGAAGTGCTCGGCCAGCTTCGGATTCGCCGAGGCTTCCTTGCGATCGATGACGCCGTCGCCGTTGGCGTCGGCTTTGCCGCGCTGCGCGCCGGCGGCCGAGGTTTGCGCGAATGCGAGGGGGGCGGCGCAGGCGATGGCGAGCGCGAACGCGAGCGGAGCGATGAGTTTCATGGTCGTCCTCGTGAAGGATGCGAGTGGATCGGGTTTCGGGCGGCGAGCCCGCGGCCCGCTTGCGGACATGAACGCCCGGCGAGCGCATCGGTTGACGCACGCGGGGCCGGGCCGACGACCGGTCGTTCCCGCGTCGGTCACATTCGCCCCTGCGGCGCGTCGTGGTCGCCGTCGGCCGCAGCGCGCCGATGCCGCCTTGCTCCTGTACCCTGCCGAGCGCCCGTATGAACGCCACCGTCGTCCCCGCCGCCCTCGCCATCGACGCCCTGATCGAACGCGAACTGCCCGCCGCCCGCGCGGGCGATCGCGACGCCTACGGCCGGATCGTCGCCGCCTGCCAGAACGCCGTGACCGCGGTGGCGCTGGCGATCACCCGCGACGTATCGGCCAGCGAGGACATCGCGCAGGACGCGTTCCTCTGCGCCTGGGAACAGCTCAAACGCCTGCAGAACCCGGCCAGTTTCCTGCCCTGGCTGCGTCAGATCGCGCGCAATCTGGCCCGCGACCACCTGCGCGCGCGGCGGCATCGCCCGCTCGACGGGGACACCGCGGATCTCGCGATCGCCCTCGCCGCCGACCCCGCGCCGACCCCGGCGGAGCGCGTGGTCGAAGACGAACGCGAGCGCGCGGCGCTGGAGTTGATTTCGGCGCTGCCCGAGGACAGCCGCGAAACCCTGCTGCTGTTCTATCGCGAGGGCCAAAGCTCGCAGCAAGTGGCGGCGCTGCTGGGCCTGTCGGACGCCGCCGTGCGCAAGCGTCTGTCGCGGGCGCGGCAAAGCCTGCGCGACGACCTGCTCGCGCGCTTCGGCGAATTCGCGCAGAGCACGGCGCCGGGCGTCGCCTTCACCGGCGTGGTCGCCACCGCGCTGGCGATGGCCAGCCCGCCCGCGGCGGCGAAAGGCATTCTCGGCGCCGGCGCGGCGGTCGGCGCGAAAAGTCTGGTGAAGATCGCGCTCGGCAGCCTCGGCAGTCTCGCTGTCGCCGTCTTGGCGGGGTTCGCGGGCATTTGGCTCGGCACCCGCGCGGAACTGCGCAAAGCCGTCGACGAGGAAGAACGTCGCGGTTTGATCCGCATCGGCGCGGTCAATTCGCTGGCGACCGTGGGGTTTCTGATCGCGATGCTGCTGATCGCGCGCTACGACCACGGTTGGCGGCTGACGACGCTCGCCGGGCTCGCGTTCATGGCGACGATTTTCTATCAAAGCACCGTGGCGCAGCGCCGCGTCACCGCGCGCCGACGCATGCGGGACGCGCAGCGCGTCCCCGTCGGCGCGGCCGCACGGCGACGGCGGGAACGCGTCACCTGCATCGTCGGCGGCGCGATCGGGCTGATCTGCGGCTTCGGCGGCTTGATCGCGGGCCTGGTCGCCTCCGGCCGAATTTGAGGCGCGCGATTCGACGACAAAAGCCGGCGCGGCGCGTTCGAGGCGACGCCCCGAACGGCCCCGAACCGAGCCCGCGCGGACGCATTCGGCGATCGCGAATTCGTCGGAACGCCGTCGCGGAATCCGCCGAAATCGATGCGCGCGCTCGCGAGCGAGGCGGTCGCGCCGGTATCCTGCGCGCATGCGCGATCGATTCGCCCGTCTATGTTCGATTCTCGGTCATCCGCTGCTGACGATGTCGTCGGCGGTGGTGTGCCTGTCGGCCGTGCGCGATCCCGGCCGCGTTTGGACGACGGCGCTGGGTTTGGGCCTGATCGCCGCGACGGTGATGGCGTTTTCGTGGCGGCAAGTGCGGCGCGAACGCTGGTCGCATATCGACGCCAGCCGCCCCGAAGAGCGCGCCGGGCTCAATCGCGCACTGACCTGGCTGCTGATCGCCGTCGCCGCGGTCGCGGCTTGGCGGGGCATGCGCGAATTGGCGCTCGGCGCGGCGCTGTCGGTGGCGATGATTCTGGCGGCGCGCGCCTCCTCGCGTTGGTGCACGCTGTCGCTGCACGTCGGTTTCGCGGTGTTCGCGGCGGGACTGCTGTGGACGTGGTCGCCGCTGGCGACGTTGGTCGGGCTGACGTTCGCCGCGACCGTCGCGTGGTCGCGCGCCGCGCTGCAGCGGCATACGCCGCGCGATCTGGCGATCGGCGCCGCCGCAGGCGCGCTGTCGGCGGTCGCGTTCGCGGCGACCGTCGCGCACTGGACGACCGCCGCGAGCGTCGCCGCATGAATTCGCGCGATGCCGACACCGGGGACGCGAGCGACCTGCAGAACTTGCGTCTGTTCCACACCGCCGACCACGCCTGCGGCTACTGGTCCGAGCGCCAAGCGCGCGACTTGGTGCTGGACCCGGGCGACCCGCGGCTGGCGCGCGCGTTTCCGTTCGCGCTGTCGTGGGGGTTCCGCCGCTCCGGCAATCTGATCTATCGCCCGCATTGCCAGGACTGCCGCGCCTGCGTCGCGGTGCGCATCGCGGTGGACCGCTTCGCGCCGAATCGCAGCCAGCGGCGCTGCCTCGCGCGCAATGCCGATTTGCGCGAACGCATCGTGCCGGCGGAGCGCGACGACGAGCGTTTCGCGCTGTATCGACGCTATTTGGACCGGCGCCATCCCGGCGGCGGTATGAGCGCGCACGACGCCGAGGAATTCGATCGATTCTTGATCGGCGATTGGAGCGCGACGCGCTTTCTGGAACTGCGCGACGGCGACGACGCGCTGCGCGCGCTGGCCGTGACCGACATCGCCGACGATGCGCTGTCGGCGGTCTACACCATTTACGACCCCGCCGACGCCGCGCGCGGCCTCGGCACCTACGCGATCCTGCGCCAAATCGCGTGGGCAAAACGCGAGGGATTGCGTCATCTGTATCTCGGATACTGGATCGACCGCCATCCGAAGATGGACTACAAACGCCGCTTCGATGCGCTGGAGCGTTTCGACGGCCGCCATTGGACGCCGATGCGCGACGACCCGCTTGCAGGAGACGATGCTCCATGACCTCGCCGACAATTCCGCGCCCACGCACGATCCTCGGGCGCACGACCGCTTCGCGCGCCCTGGCCTTCGCCGCCGTCGTCGCGCTCGGCGCGAGCCTGACGGGTTGCCTGCGGATCGTCGTCCACGGCGACGCCGCGGCCGCTGCTGAACGCATGTCCGAGCAGGCGATGCGGGCGCTCGCCGGCGCGCTGCCGATGCGCGTGGCGACCTACAACGTCTCGCTGTACGACGACGCCGACGGCGGCCTGATTCGACGGCTCGAAAACGACGACGCCAACGCGCGCAAGATCGCGTCCGTGCTGCAAACCGTGCGCCCGGATCTGCTGTTGCTCAACGAATTCGATTACGACGCCGAAGGCCGCGCCGCCGATCTGTTCCAGCAGCGTTATCTGGGCGTGTCGCAGGGCGAGGGCCTCGCGCCGTTGGAATACCGCTATCGCTATTTCGCGCCGGTCAACACCGGCGTGCCGAGCGGTTTGGATCTCAACGGCGACGGCAAAGTCGGCGCGCAGGGCCGCGAACGCGGCGACGACGCTTGGGGTTATGGCCTGCATCCGGGGCAATACGGGTTGTTGGTGCTGTCGCGCTATCCCATCGATGCCGCCGCCGTGCGCAGTTTCCGGAATTTGAAATGGAGCGCGATGCCCGATGCGCGCAAGCCGATGCGCCCGATCACCGCAGGCATGACATCGACGCCGTTCTACCCCGATGCGATCTGGCGCGAATTGCGGCTGTCGTCGAAAACCCATCTCGATGTGCCGGTGGAGACGCTGCAGGGGCGTTTGCATTTCTTGGTCTCGCATCCCACGCCGCCGGTGTACGACGGCCCCGAAGACCGCAACGGCGCGCGCAACGCCGACGAATTGCGCTTGTGGCGCGATTACCTGAATAACGATCCCGTCGACGCGGCGTGGCTCTGCGACGACGCCGGCCGTTGCGGCGGGTTAGCGAACGATGCCCGCTTCGCGATCGCGGGCGATCTGAACAATGCGCCGATCGACGGCGACGGCCGCCACGACGCGATTCGCGCGCTGATCGAACACCCGCGCGTCGTGCGCATGCCCGCACCGCGCAGCGAAGGCGCAGATGCCGCGGCGCAGCGCGACGGCGGCGCCAACCTGACGCACATCGCGCCGCACTCCGAAGACACCGGCGACTTCGGCCCGCGCGTCGGCAATCTGCGTATCGATTACGTCCTGCCCTCGCACGGCTTTCGCGTCGTCGATAGCGGCGTGTTCTGGCCCCTGCCCGACCACCCGCGGCACGAAGCGACGAAGGCGACGGATCATCATTTGGTGTGGGTGGATGTGGTGGCGGAGCGGTAAGCGCGCTCGGCGAAGCCTGCACCTCTATTTCATGATGTATTCGCAACGCGCGATCGACATATCGCAGAAGAACGCCCAAGTCGAATACTGATCGCCATAGGACCAAGCCGCATACCCGTCGTCTGCGTACTCGTTCACAGTCTTGTCCCAATTCGCGAATCCCATCTGCGCCGGGCCTCGCTTCAATTTCGCGATCAACAAGGATGCCTCTTCAGGCGAAAACGAGAATTCGCCGGACGATATGTTCAGATCGAGGTTGTTCTCGGTACGAATCTCGACCGTCGAAGGCGGCAAGACGTCGGGCAACCAGCCCTTGACGAACAGATCGTCGCGCCGCGCGTCGGCCAGTGTCGGATAAGTATGTTCCACCACGTCCGATGGCAGCATGCCGCATGCGCACGCAAATGCCGCGAGCGCGAACGGCAATACCATGCGCGCGCTCATGGCTTCGCCGGCCCGGCGGCCTCGCTGGAAGGAATCGCCTCCGACGGCGCATTCGCCGGCTCCGCCGTCGGTCCGATCACCGGCAACGGCATCGGCGACTTCGCGTACGCATGCAGACCGAAACCGAACATTTCGTCGCTGTGCGTGGACACCACCATCCGCACCATGCCGCTGGGCACCATCAATTCCAGCGACAACTCGCGCCCTTCCGGGTCGCGGCCCAGCAGATTCATTTCGACGAACGCGCCGCCGGTGTCGATGGAATGGCAGGCGATATGCGGCCCGGCGGGGCCGTCCTGCAGAAACGGGCGGACCGCATCGCCCAGCGCTTCGAGGGCCTGCGGGAAAAAGAACACGGCGTAACCGTTGCTGTCGTTCATGCGTGCCCCCGAGCCGGATGGCGCAGTCTAACCCGGTCGCGCGCTGTGGGAGCGCGGCGATAGCGCTTGTGGGAGCGCCGGAAGCCGCGATCGATTCACCGCATCTCTGATCGCGCCTTCCGGCGCTCCCACAACAGCGCGGCCTCAGCGCAACTCGATCTTCAACGCCGCGGCGGCATCGCGCGCCTTCGCGCGGGCGTCGTCGATGTCGGCGCCCAACGCCAGCGTCACGCCGACGCGGCGATGGCCCTCCACCGTCGGTTTGCCGAACAGGCGCAGCGCGGTATCCGGCGCGCGCAGCGCATCGGCCACGCCGTCGAACGCGGGTACGCCATGGCCGTAGGCCAGCACCGCGCACGAGGCCGAGGGCCCGTGCGAACGAATCGCGGGAATCGGCAAGCCCAGAATCGCGCGCGCGTGCAGTGCGAATTCGCTGAGGTCTTGCGAAATCAGCGTCACCAATCCCGTGTCGTGCGGGCGCGGCGAGACTTCCGAGAACCACACGTCGTCGCCCTTCACGAACAACTCGACGCCGAACAACCCCCAGCCGTCCAAATCGCCGGCCAAACTCTCGGTCACCGCGCGCGCGATCGCCTGCGCGCGCTGCAGCGCCTGCGGCGACATCGGCTGCGGCTGCCAGCTTTCGCGGTAGTCGCCATCGCGCTGCAGATGGCCGATCGGCGCGCAGAAATCGGTGCCGCCGGCGTGGCGCACGGTGAGCAGGGTGATTTCGTAGTCGAAATCGACGAAGCCTTCGACGATCACGCGCCCCGCGCCCGCCCGGCCGCCGGTTTGCGCGTAATCCCAAGCGCGATCGATGTCCTCGGCGCTGCGCACGGTGCTCTGGCCTTTGCCCGAAGACGACATCACCGGCTTCACTACGCACGGCAGGCCGATCTGCGCGATCGCGGCGCGATAGTCCTCCTGCGTGTCGACGAAACGATACGGCGAGGTCGGCAACGCCAAGGTTTCGGCGGCGAGCCGGCGGATGCCTTCGCGATCCATCGTCAGCCGCGCGGCGCGCGCGGTCGGCACGATGCGGGTATGCGTGCCGCGCTGCGCGAATTCGGTTTCCAGCGCCACCAGCGTGTCGGTGTGGATGGCTTCGATTTCCGGCACGATCAAATGCGGACGTTCCGAGGCGATGAGTTCGCGCAGCGCCTGCCCATCGAGCATATTCAGCACATGGCTACGGTGCGCCACCTGCATGGCCGGCGCATCGGCGTAGCGATCGGCGGCGATGACCTCGCAGCCCAGACGTTGCAATTCGATCGCCACTTCCTTGCCCAACTCGCCGGAGCCCAGCAGCAGCACGCGCAGCGCGGACGAGGACAACGGGGTGCCGAATTCGAGCGGCGGGGACACGGTCATCGGCGGCGCCTCGGGGTGCGGAAAGACCGCGCGATTCTACCGCTCGCGCGCGGTTCCGAAGCGTGGGCGCTTCGTGCGATGCTCCGACGCTATGCCGTACCGCCGTCTTCGCCCTCGCGCGCCCAGCGCCGCGCGCTCATCGCTCGCGGGGGCGCTCGTCGCCCTCGCGCTGTGGCCCGCCTGCGCGTTCGCCCAGACCGCGTCCCGCGTCGCGTTCACCGTGCGGGACGCGCGGATGGACGAAATCAGCGGGATCGCGTCGTCGATGCGTCGCCGCGAGACGATATGGGCGCTGGAAGACAGCGGCAAAGCGGCCGCGCTGACCGCGATCGGCGGACATGGCGAGCGGATCGCGACCTACGCCATCGAAGGCGAAACCAACGTCGACTGGGAAGATCTCTCCAGCTTCGTCGTCGACGGAACCCCGTATTTGTTGATCGCCGATGTCGGCGACAACGAGGCCGTCCGCGACCGCGTGCGCTTAATCGCGGTCGCCGAACCCCGTGCGCTCCGCGACGGCGCGCTGCGCCCGGCGTGGTCCGTCGACTTCGTCTGGCCCGGCGGCGCCCGCGATTGCGAGGCCGTCGCCGTCGACGGCCGACGCAAGGAGATTTTGCTGATCTCCAAACGCCATCGTCCGCCCGAACTGTTCGTGCTGCCGCTGGAAGGCGCTCACGGCGCGCCCCGAACCGCGCGGCGACTGTCGCCCTTGGCCGGCATCCGCGTCTCGGACGAGGCGACCGTTCGCGCGAATCCCAAGGCGGTCTTCCGCGACCAAGTGACCGGGGCGAGCCTGGCGCCGGATGGTCGGCGACTGGCGGTGCTGACGTATTCGAGCATCCTGGTGTACGGGCGTCGCCGCAACGAAAGCTGGGCGGACGCCATCGCGCGCGAACCCCGGACGCTGGCGTTGCCGCCGCTGCCTCAGGCCGAAGCCATCGCTTGGACGCGCGACGCTCAGGCGCTTCTGGTCACGTCCGAGGACGCGCCGGCTGCGGTCTACCGCGTCGCCGTGCCTGTATCGCACTAGGAATCCTCGGTGAATCAATGCGTTATCCGAACCCGGCCCCGAGCCGGTTTTTTTGCCGCCGGCGGCATCGCCCCGTATCGGCGGGCATCGACCGTTCGTCCGGCGGCGCTTGCGGATTTTGATATCATTTTGATATCTTTTTTTCGAACCCTCTCACCGAGCCGCCCTCATGAAAGAAAACCACTATCGCTCTCTCCCCGGCATTCCCCTGCTGCTGATGCTGTTGGCGGCGATGGCGGCGGGCCTCTATCTGGTCATGCGCGGCGCCACCAGCGGCTCGCTGTTCGTTCTGATCGCCGGCTGCGTCGTGATCACCTTGGCGGGTTTCGGCATGTCCGGCCTGTACATGGTGGAACCCAACCAGGCCGCCGTGCTGAACCTCTTCGGCAAATACGTCGGCACCGTGAAGGACGGCGGCCTGCGTTGGAACAGCCCCTTCTACGCCAAGAAGAAAGTCTCGCTGCGCGTGCGCAACTTCGAGAGCAGCAAGCTCAAGGTCAACGAACTGGACGGCAGCCCGATCGAAATCGCGGCGGTGATCGTCTGGCAAGTCGTGGACAGCGCCGAAGCGGTCTACAACGTCGACGATTACGAGAGTTTCGTGCACATCCAGTCCGAATCCGCGGTGCGTACGATGGCGACCAGCTACCCGTACGATCAGCACGAAGAAGGTCAACTCGCGCTGCGCAGCCACGCCACCGAAGTGTCGAAACATTTGATGGAAGAACTGCAGGAGCGTCTTGCCGACGCGGGCGTGCGCGTGCTCGATGCGCGCATCAGCCACCTCGCGTACGCGCCGGAAATCGCGCAGGCGATGCTGCAGCGGCAACAGGCCAACGCGATCATCGCCGCGCGCACGCGCATCGTCGCCGGCGCGGTGGGCATGGTCGAAATGGCCTTGGCCGAACTGCAGAAGAACGGCGTGGTGCAGTTGGACGAAGAACGCAAGGCGCAAATGGTCAGCAATCTGCTGGTCGTGCTGTGCGGGGAGCGCGCGACGCAGCCGATCGTCAACACCGGTTCGCTGTACTGATCGCGGGCCGCGCAAGTGTCCGAGAAAAAAGCCTATCCGCTGCGCATCAACGCCGAGATTCTCTCGGCGGCGCAGCGGTGGGCCGACGACGAACTGCGCAGCCTCAACGCGCAAATCGAATACGTGTTGCGCGACGCGCTGCGCAAAGCCGGGCGGCTGCCGAACGCGGCGCCGCCTCCGACGGATCCCTCGGACGAAACGCCCTGATCGCGCGCGACGCCCGCTCTTTCGCGAGACTCCCATGCTGCACATCGTCCACATGATCGAACGCCGTCGCCGCGCGGGGAACCGCTCCGAAGCCCGCACGCGTCTGTTCGCCGCTTCCGCCATCGCGCTCGCCATCGGCCTCGCGCTGGTCGGTTCTCGAACCGCCTTCGCCGACGAAGCGCCCTCGCCCGCGCAGGCCACGCCCCCGCAAGCCATGCCCGCGCAGCCCGCGGTCGAAACGCCTGCCGCCGAAACGCCTGCCGCCGCGAGCGAAGCCGCCGAAAGCGCACCCGCGAACAGCGCCGCGTTCGACGCGATCGCCGAAGCCGTCGGTGTGCTCGATCGAATGGACGCGGGCGATTTCGCCGCCGTGCATGCGCGATTCGACGCGACGATGTCGGCGGCGGTCGGGGTCGAACAATTGCGTCAAGCCTGGGCGACGCTGCCGACGCAGTTCGGTGCGTTGAAGAGCCGCGGCGAAGCGCGCGAACGCACCGAGAAAGGCGTGCGCGTGGTGCGCATTCCGCTGCACATGGAGCGCGGCGAATTGGTGGCGATCGTCGGTTTCGACGAAAACGAAAAAATCGCGGGGTTCGGCGTGCGTCCCGCACCGAACGACGCGTCGAACGCCTCCGCCGCGCCGCCCGCGTACGTCGCGCCGGCCTTGCCCGAAGGCGCGACCTTCGCCGAACGCGAGATCGTCGTCGGCCAGGCCGCAACCGGCTTGGGCGCGACGCTCGCGCTGCCGAACGGCAAGGGCCCCTTCCCCGCCGTGGTGCTGGTCCACGGCTCCGGCCCGCAGGACCGCGACGAGACCGTCGGCCCGAATCGTCCCTTCCTCGATATCGCGCGCGGCCTCGCCGAGCGCGGCATCGCGACCTTGCGTTACGACAAGCGCACGAAAGCGCGGCCGCAGGATTACGCGAACGGCATCGATGTCGACAGCGAAACCACCGACGATGCGGTGCTGGCGATCGCGGCCTTGCGCCAAGACCCGCCGCTCGCCGCGAAGATCGACGCCAAGCGCGTGTTCGTGCTCGGCCATAGCCAGGGCGGGATGATGGCGCCGCGAATCGCGAAGCGCAGCGCGGAGCGCGGGAATGCGGTCGCCGGTTTGATCATGCTCGCCGCGCCGTCGCGCTCGTTGCTGGACATACTGATTGAGCAAACACGGCGCGTGGCGGTGCTGGACGACGGCAAAACCAGTCCGATGGAATCCATGGCCATCGCCGACATCAGCCGCCGCGTCGCGGCCGTGCGTCGCGGCGGCGACGTCGCCCCGCAGGATTCGCCCGCCGGTTTGCCGGCGGCGTATTGGCGCAGTTTCGATGCGGTCGATCCGGTCGGCGAAGCGCGCGCGTTGACGGAGCCACTGTTGTTCCTGCAGGGCGGCGCGGACATCCAAGTGGTCGACGCCGATTGGCAGGGCTGGAAAGCCGGTTTCCACGATTCGCCGCGCGCGACGTTCAAGCTGTACGAGACCTTGAATCATCTGGCGATCCCGAGCACCACCGGCACGCTGGCCGAATACCAAACGCCGGGGCGCGTCGACGCGACGCTGATCGACGATATCGCCGCGTGGATCGCCGCCGCGAAACCGAAAGCCGCATCGAAAGCGGCCCCGACTTCGACACCGAAGAAGTGATCGCGTACGCCTCAGGAGCACGATCGTGACCCGCGAATTCCGCATCCCCGCGCCGAATCTGCTGAACGCTTGGCTGTTGCCGGGGGTCTTGCTGCTGGTCGCGGCGGTCGCCGGGATCGCGCAAATCCGAAGCGAACCCGGTGCGGGCGCGGAAGGCTTGCTCGGGATCGCGATCATCGCGCTCGGAATCGGTTGGAGCCTGCGCCACCGCAGCGCGACGATCGAAGACGGCCGCTTGATCGTGCAAGCCGGCATCTTCAGCACGCGACGCCCCATCGCCGAGTTCGACCTCGACGCCGCGCGCATCGTGAATCTGAACGATGCCCCCGCACTCAAGCCCGGCTTGAAGCTGTTCGGATTGTGGCTGATGGGCTACGCAGGCGGCTATTTCTGGCTGCGCGACCGCTCCACCGCGTTCGTGCTGCTGACGGACGCCGCCCGCGTGCTGGTGCTGCCCGATCGCAAAGGCCGCAAAGTCTTGCTGAGCGTCGAGCAGCCGCAGACATTGCTCGACGCGCTCCGGGCCGTAGCGCCAGGCCGTGGGCGCCGTTAATCTGTCGGCATGCGTCCGGCGCCCGATGTCCTGCTCAACACCCCGCTGATCGAAGCCTGGCCCGCGCGCCTGCTGCGCGCGCGCAGCAATCGCGACGCACGACATCTGGCGCAAGCGCGTTGGGTGCTGCGCCGGAAAATCGACGGCCGCTATCTGGCCGCGGACGCGCCCGGCGGTTGGGTCGCGCTGGCGCCGGGCGGATTGCGCGAGCGCGGTGTCGATACCGCAATGGCCGCCGTCGCCGCCGCGACGCATCGTCCGCCGCCGACGTTCGGTGCCCGCCCACCCGCGGCGCTGCCGCTGCATCGTTTGCGCGATCGCTTGGATGCCTTGGGTTTGGACGCCGACGCATATGCCGCACGCAGCGGGCTGTCGTTGATCGCGGAGCCGGCGTGGCTCGCGTTCGCGGGGCGGGATCGCTACGCGCGGCCGCTGTGGTTGCACCCGGCCGCCGCGCGCGGTTGGGCGCGCCTGCGCGCCGCGGCGTACGCCGACGGCGTCGTGCTGGAGGCGATTTCCGGCTATCGCAGCCACGATTATCAACTCGGCATCTTCGCGCGCAAACGCGCGCGCGGGCAGCGGGTCGACGAAATTCTCACCGTCAACGCCGCGCCGGGCTACAGCGAACATCACAGCGGCTTGGCGCTGGATATCGGCGCGCCGGGTGAGCCGCCGGCCGAAGAATCCTTCGAACGCACCGACGCCTTCGCCTGGCTGCGCACGCACGCGCACGCGTACGGTGCGCGCATGAGCTATTCCCGCGACAATCCGCACGGCATCGTCTACGAGCCCTGGCATTGGCGCTTTTCCGTTTCCGGACCTCACGCATGAACGCTCCCGCTTCGTTTTCGGCCTCGCGCGCGAGCGCGGCGCTTTTTCTCGCGACGACGCTCGCCGCGCTCTGCGCGTCCGCGGCCGGCCCGCAAAGCGGCGCGCCGCCCGCTTACGAAACCTGGCGCAACGCGCGAGGCGAACGCGCGGACGACATGCCGGGCATGAAATCGAACAAAGGCTTCGGGGCGGCGATCCATCTCGTCGCCGCGAGCGAAGCGGAACGATTCGTGCGCGAATGGAACGAAACCTCGGTCGAGCATGCGCCGAAGCTCACGCCCGCCGACAGCGTCGCGCGCGGCGAATCCGTGGTGCTGCTGATTCTTTACGCGGGCTGCAGCGCGAAGGCCGAAGGCCCGGCGCCCTGCGAGGCCGCGTTCGACGTGAAAACGCTCGACCCGAACGGCAAAGTCCTAATCGAGCAATTCGATATCGCCTTGGCGCGCGACCTGCCCGCCTATCCGCGCATCGTCCAGCTCTCGCCGGTCACGCTGCAGACCGATTTCGACGCGACCGATCCGCTCGGGCTGTATCGCTACGACGTGACGCTGCGCAATCCAGAACGCAACGCGATCGTGACTTTGACCGAAACGATCGTGTTGACGGACAAGGCGTCGACGCCGAACGAATCGGCATCGAAAGAGGCGTCCGCGACGGCGCCGATGTCGCGCTGATCCGCGCGTCGGCATGACGGACGCCCCGGAAAACCCGATGGCCGAAAAGAGAACCGCCCGCGCGCGCATCGGCGACGCCTGGCGCGGCGGCCGCAACAATTTCAATTCGATCCGATTGGTCGCCGCGTGGTTGGTGATCTACAGCCATGCCTGGGCGATCACCGGCACCGCGGGCGGCGATCACGTCGCACGGCTGACGTTGAGCAAATCGGCCGGCGCGTTCGCGGTCGACGTGTTTTTCGTCGTCAGCGGATTCTTGGTGGCCGCGAGTCTGCAGCGCCGCACGTGGCGGGAATTCCTCGTCGCGCGCGCCCTGCGCATCTATCCGGCCTTGATCGTCTGCACGGTCGCGACGGTGTGCGTGCTCGGCCCGATGTTGACGAGCGCCGAGCATTACTGGCGCGATGCGACGACGTGGCGCTATCTCTGGGCGAACGCGACGCTGTGGCGCGCGGAATTCTGGCTGCCGGGCGTGTTCGAGCAACTGCCGCGCACCGCGGTGAACGGTTCGCTGTGGACGCTGCCGATCGAAGGCAGGCTGTATCTCGCGCTGTTGGTCGCGGGCGCACTGGGCATGCTGCGACCGATGCGTTATCTGCCCGCCTGGGCGGTGGCGATCGCGAGCGCCTGCGGGTTCGCGCTGTGGCGCGCGCCGCTGCCGGAGCATCTGTCGTATCTCATCTGGGTGACGAGTTTCTTCATCACCGGCACCTTAGTTTGGGTGTGGCGCGAACGCATTCCGCTGTCGTGGCCGCTGCTGCTCGCGCTAGTGATCGCCGCCGCTCTGACCCGCGGCACACTCGCTTTCGAGCCCGCGTATTTCGCGCTAGTCGCCTACGGCACGTTTTGGGTCGGGTTCGCGCCGCATCTGCCGCGGATCGAACGCAACGATTGGTCGTATGGCGTGTATCTCTACGGTTGGCCGATGCAGCAATTAGCGATGCTGGCCGGCGCGACGACGGTGGCGAGCAATACGCTCGCGGCGAGCGCGGCCGCGTTCGCCTGCGCGGCGTTGTCGTGGTTCTGCATCGAACGCCCGGCGCTGGGTTGGAAGCGTCGGCTGGCCACGGCGTCTTCGGACGTATCGCCGCAGGCCGCCGCAAATACGGCGACACTCAACGCGACGCCCGCGCCGGAACGCGCGGCATCGCGCGAACCGTAACCGCGGGGCCCAGCGAATGAACGACACGCGCATCGACGACGACCGCCGCCGACTCAATCGCGCCCTGCTCGCCGCGCCGTTCGCCAGCGCGTCGTTAACGGCGATGCTGAGCGGCTGCCGCGACGACGCGCAGCGCATCGAGGACGTGAGTCGGCTCGAATGGACCGATGTCGCCGATGCGCCGCGGCCGACGACGACCGCGGCGGTGAGCGCTCTGCTGCGGGGCGACGCGCGACCGGTGTCGATCGGCGGCGGCCGCTACAGCATGGGCGGGCAAGTCGCATGGCCGGATTCCCTGCATTTGGACATGCGCGCGATGCGTCGGCTCGTCGCGCTCGATGTCGCGAACCGACGCGTGCGCGTGCAGGCCGGCATGCGCTGGCGCGATCTGCAGGCGCTGATCGACCCGCACGATTTGTCGGTCGCGATCATGCAGAGCTACAGCAATTTCACCGTCGGCGGTTCGTTGTCGGTGAATTGCCACGGCCGTTACGTCGGACGCGGGCCGCTGGTCAACAGCCTGCGCGCGCTGCAACTCGTGACGGCGGAGGGCGAAACGCTCGAATTGGATCGCGACACCCACGCCGACCTGTTCCGCGCCGTCGTCGGCGGTTACGGCGGCTTGGGCGTCGTCACCGAGGCGGAGTTCGATCTCGAACCGAACACGCGCATCGTGCGCGACGCCGAATACGTCGCGCTGGAGGATTATCCGGCGTGGTTCCGCGCGCACGTCCGCGACGACGCCGATGTGGTGCTGCACAACGCGGACCTCGTGCCGCCGCGCTTCGACCGGCCGGTCGCGATCACCTGGCGGCGGACCGACGCGCCGGTCACGTTGAGCGAACGTTTGATTCCCGAAGATCGCCGCTACGGCCGCGATCAGAATCTGATCTGGGCCGCCTCCGAGCTGCCGATCGGCGAGGACGTGCGCGATCGCAAGCTCACTCGCCGGCAACTGATCGAGCATCCGGTGGTGTGGCGCAACCGCGAGGCGAGCTTGGACGCGGACGCGCTGGAGCCGCGCACGCGCCTGTTTTCGACCTATTTGCTGCAGGAATACTTCATTCCCGTCGCGCAGTTCGGGGAGTTCGTCGCGGCGATGCGCCGCATCCTGATCGATGCGCAGGCGAACGTCTTGAACGTCTCGATCCGGCATTCGCCCGCCGACCGCACGAGTTTGCTGTCGTGGGCGCCGCAGGAGGTCTTTTCGTTCGTGCTGTACTACAAACAGCGTTCGCATCGCTGGGCCGACGCCGAGGCCGAAGGCTGGACCCGGCGATTGATCGACGCGGCGCTCGATCACGGCGGCCGTTATTACTTGCCGTATCGGCTGCATGCGACGCAGGAGCAATTCTTGCGCGCGTATCCCGAAGCGGAGGCATACGCGGCGTTGAAAGCGCGGCACGACCCGAAGCGACGATTCCGCAACAAACTGCTCGAACGCTATCTGCCGCGCTGACGCCGGCGGCGCGGCGACCGCATGTCGCGCGTATCAGTCCTGCGAGCGCTTGGTCGGCGGTTTCGGTTTCGTCTGCGCCGCACCGAAATCGGCGATGCGCCACAAATACAGACTCGCGTACGTGCGATACGGCCCCCAACGTTCGCCCCGCTCGGCCAGGGCTTTCGGCGCGGGCATGGTGTCGGCGTTGTCCACGACCTGCGCGCCCTTGCGGATGCCCAGATCGTCCACCGGCAGCACGTCGGGACGGCCGAGGCGGAACATCAGCATCATCTCCACCGTCCAGCGGCCGATGCCGCGCACCGGCACGAGCGCCTCGACGATGGCGTCGTTCTCCATCGTCGACATGCGCTTGAGATCGGGAATTTCGCCGCGCGATTCGCGCAGCGCCAGATCGCGCAGCGCGAGCAATTTGTTGCCGGAGACGCCGCAGGCGCGCAGCGCCGCATCGTCGCAGCGCGCGAGCGTATCGCAGTGGAAGCGATCGGCGCCGATCGCGGTTTCCACGCGCCCCACGATCGTCGCCGCGGCTTTGCCGCTGAGCTGCTGATACAAAATCGCGCGCGCCAGGGCATCGACCGGGTCGAAGGATTTGCGCCAGCGCGGATCGGGCGCGATCACGCCGATCCGCTTCATCCACGCGCCGAGCTTGCGGTCGCGTTTGCTCAGATGCGCGTAGGCCGCATCGGTATCGAAACCGCGACGATGGCGTGGCATGGACAATCCTCTGGATTCGTTGCTCGGGGAACGCTCAGCGACGCCACGCGTCGATGGCGTACAGCAACCACCCGACGATCATCGCGCTGCCGCCGGCCGGCGCTAGTCGCGTGGGCCAACCGAAAAAATGCGCGCCCGCCAGCGAACCAGAAAACAGCAGCGTGCCGATCGCCAACGCAATCAACGCCAAGAGGCCGAGCCGGCGGGCGCAGTGCGGCGCGAGCGCGGCGAGCGCGATCCCGTGCGCGAGCGCGAACGCGGCGGCGGTCTGCAAGCGCATGCGGGCCTCGCCATCCGCACCGTGCGAGGCGTACGCGGCCAGCGCCACCGCGCAAGCCGCGAACACGGCGCCGATGGCGACGAGCGCGCGATCAGCCCGCGGATTGGCTCGCGGGTCGCGGGGCCGGTTGGTTTCGCTGGTCTGCATGCCGGGGGGCGTCTCGAAAAAGAGTCGTCTGGAAAACGAAACGCCGCGCGAGGCGGCGTTTCGTTCGTGCGATTCGAGACTCGGGACGGTTACTTGATCGCCCAGTAGACGTCGAAGCTGCCGTCGGGCTGGAAGGCGCCGGCGATCCCGGAGTTGTAGACCTCGTACGGACGATCCACCACTTCGTAACCGCGCGGCAGCGACCAGGCGCGCAAAGCGTTGCGGACGTGTTCCAGCTCGCGGATGTAGCCGGTGAACTTCGCGGCGACGGTGCGGTGCGCCGGGCGCAGTTCGTACTTCACCGGGCCCTGCAACGACAGGCCCGTCAGCGGCCCTTCGACCGGCGCGCCCTCGGCGGCGCCGGCTTTGCGCACCGGCACGGCCACGTCGAACGTGTAGGTGCTGCGGCCTTGTTCGCTGGTGATGATGCGCATCGGACCGGCGGCGACCAAACCGCTCGCGGCGATGCTGCGGTTGATCCACTCCATGTTCGAGCGCATCGAGCCTTCGATCACCGGGTCGTCGAACTCCAGCGTACCCGCCGAGACGATGAGCAGGTGCTCGGCCGGCACTTCGGAAATCTGCAGGCCGGTCAGCTTCTCGCCGTACGACTGATAATCCACGTTCGGGATCGACGCCAGCATATTCGTCAGCTTGGCCAAGCTGAATTTCATGTCGTCGCCGACGTGGCTGCGCACGTACAGGCCGGCGTAACGGCCGATCAGGTTCCAGCCGTAAACGACCTTGTACGTCTGCATGATCTCGACGTTGCGGTTGTTATTGCCCGTGGGCTTAAGGCGGAACTCAGTGCGCTTGTTCTTACCTTGGCGATCGTTCTCGATGTCGATCACGATTTTTTCGTTCGGCACGCTTTCGACGATTTTCCAGGAGCCTTTACCGACCTGGGATTCTTCGGAGTCGTACGCGAACGTGGCTCCGACGCCGCTGGCCGGGCCGCTGACGCTCGATTTCATCTTCGGGTCGCGCAACGCGATCGCGTTCCAATCCTTGAACCGGCTGAAGCCGTTGAGCGTGTCGTACACGATGGTCAGCTTACGGTTGGTCTCGACCTTCTCCGCGATGAAGCGACTGGAAGGCAGCACCAGGCCGACGATCAGAAACAGGACGGCGACGATCGCCAGGGAAATCGCAATCTCGATGAGACGAGTCATTCAGGGGCTCTCCGGGACCTAAGGCCCGCTGGGATCGGGCTAGCCCCGAATCCTAACAGGGAAGACCGGGGCGGAGCGAGAGCCCAGGATGGCGTCGGCGACGCCGCGGGCGCCCCGCCCGGCCGCGACGGGCCGGACGAACCGGCCGTCGGGCGGGTCAGATCAACTGCAGTTCGAAGGCTTTGAGCACCGCGCGGGTGCGGTCGCGGACGCCCAATTTCGACAGGATGTTCGAGACGTGGTTTTTGATCGTGCCCTCGGCGACCCCGAGCGAATTGGCGATTTCCTTGTTGGAGAATCCCGAGGCCATGAGCCGCAGAATCTCGGTTTCGCGGTCGGTCAGCGGGTCGGGGCGGTCCAAACTGACGAAATCGTTGCGCATGTGCTCCAGGCCCGACAGCAGGCGCTGAGTGACCGCCGGCTGTACGAGCGAACCGCCGCCGGCGACGGCCTGGATGGCGCCGACCAGTTGGTCCAACGACACGTCTTTGAGCAGATAGCCCTTCGCGCCGGCCTTCATCCCGGCCAGCACGAGCTGGTCGTCGTCGAAGGTGGTGAGGATGATCGTCGGCGGCAGTTGGTCGGCGCGCGAGAGCGCCTGCAGCGCTTCCAGGCCCGACATCGCCGGCATCCGCATGTCCATCAGCACCACGTCGGGTTTGATCTGCGGGATCAGGTCCACCGCCTGCCGGCCGTCCACGGCCTCGGCCACCACTTCGATGCCCTCCGCCAGCGCCAGCAGAGAGCGGATACCCTGGCGTACAAGGGTTTGATCGTCCACGAGGCATACGCGAATCATGTCGTCTCCAAAATCCTCAGTTTTCAGTGTGTGCGGGAGGCGCGGGCGATGCATCGCGGTGCGCGGACGCGCCGCGCTTCACGCCGCGGCCTTGCCCGCCCCGCCTTCGACGGATCGCGCCGCGGCCAAGCGCAGCGCGCGAATCGCCTGCTCGCCGGCCTGTTCGACCGGCAAGTAGACCTTCAAGCGGAAACCAGCGCCCGAACGGCTTTCGACCTCGACCGTCCCGCCATAGGCGGCGAGCCGTTCGCGCATGCCGCGCAGCCCGTTCCCCGCTTGCGCATCGTCGGCGCCGCGGCCGTTGTCGCTGGCCTGCAGCAGCACGCCGACGTCGTGCCAGCGGTAGTGCAAATCCAAATTCGTCGCCTGCGCATGACGCACGACGTTGGTGATGATCTCCTGCGTGCAGCGCAGCAACACGTGGGCGCGCTCGGGGTCGTCCAACAAGAACGACTCGGGCAGTTGCATATCGATCCGCAGCCCCGGCACGTTATCGGCCAAAGGCAGCAAGGTGGCGGCCATGTCGATCGCGTCGCTGTCGCGGATCTGGCTGACCGCTTCGCGCACGTCGCTGAGCAGCAGCTTCGCCAGGGTGTGCGCCTGGGAAACGTGCTCCTGCGCCTTGCCGTCGGCCAAATGGCTGGCGACTTCGAGGTTCAAGCTCAGCGCGGTCAAGTGATGGCCGAGCAAATCGTGCAATTCGCGGGAAATGCGCGTGCGCTCGTTGACCCGCACGCTTTCGGCGAGCAGAGCCCGCGTGGCGCGTAATTCGGCGTTCAAACGGCGCTGTTCCTCGCGTTCCTGGTTCTGCTGGCGCCCGACCAAGCTGGTGATGAACATGAAGCCGGAGAAGCCCGCGTACAGGAACGACAGCATCACCGACACCAGCGGCGTGAAGCCCAGCGAAAACAGGAATACCGGTAGCGTCGAAAACTGGCTGACGAACAGCCAAATCAAAGCCTTGCGCAGCGACAGCAGCCACGGCAACAAACACGCGACCACGGTCAGCAGAATATTGCCCAGGCCGCTTTCGTTGTAATACCCGACGGCGATCGCGCTGGCGATCAGCAGCAGCAGCACGGCATGATCGAACAGGGTGACGCGGCGCACGCCCAGCGAGCGGGTCAGCCACACATAACCGACGCCGAACACGCCCCAGGCCAACCAGCCCTGCCACGGCATCGGACCGACCGCATCCTCGCCGCCTTCCACGGCGCCCAGCGATAACAGCAACAGCGGCAAACCCACCATGCCCCACGTGAAGAGGCCGGCGTATCCGAGCAAACGAGTGTGGCTGATGCGGGACAGCATTCGGCGAGTGTAGGCCCTCGCCGCCCCCGCCGAGCCCACCGGAAGTCATGGGCGCGCCCCCTCGATGCCCCTTCGCAACCGAGCCGACGCCGCCTCGCGACCGCACCAGACCGAGGCGCGGCCGCGGCCGGCCGCTCGCTCCGTTCAGGGGAGCGTGCGATAATTCGCGGCCGCCCACCCGGGCCTGCGGCTCGCTCTCGCGACCGCAAGGCCTGCGAGCCCGCACCGACAGGACCCGCGCCGCGCATCGCGGGCGACGTCCGGGCCCGCATCACTCGCCGGAGTTTTTGGAATGTCGATCGTCATCCGCGATGTGCGCGAGCACGAGCTGGATTCGGTACTTGCTCTGAACAACGCGGCGGCCCCGACCATCCTTCCGATCGATCCGGCCCGGCTTCGCCACTTCTACGCGAACAGCGAATACTTCCGAGTGGCCGAACGCGACGGCACCCTCGCCGGCTTCATGATCGGCTGCGGCAGTCAGTGCGAGCACGACAGCAGCAATTTCCGCTGGTTCCGCGAGCGGCACGACCGCTTCTTCTACATCGACCGCATCGTGGTCGCCAGCCGTCGCCGCGGCGGCGGCTTGGGCCGCGCGTTCTACGCCGACGCCCAGAGCTACGCCGAATTGCGCTATCCGAATATCGCCTGCGAAGTGTTTCTGGACGCCGCCGTCGACGCCGCCGTGCCCGACCCCGCGCTGCTGTTCCACGGCAGTTTCGGGTTCCGCGAAGTCGGCCAACACGTCATGCCCGAAACCGGGCTTCGCGCGTCCATGTTGATGAAGCCGCTGTGCAGCTACGACTGGGTCCGCGACACCTACGGCGATCGTCTGCCGCAGCAGCCCTGGCTGATCGCGCCGCGCCGTCCCATCGCCGATGCCGCGCCGCCGCGCGCGACCGGCACCGACGCATGAGCGCGGGCAAGTCCGCCCCCGTCGCCAATTACGAATTGGCCGGCGATCTGAAAATCGGCCAAGTCGGCATCGCCAACCTGCGCGTGCGCACCCTCGACCCGGCGCGGCTGGGCGCGGAGATGCGCGATCGCGTCGCGCGCGCCCCCAAATTGTTCGAACGCGCGGCGGTGATCGTCGATTTCGGCGCCCTGCCCGGCACGCCCAGCGTCGCCGACGCGCGCGCCCTGCTCGACGCGTTGCGCGACGCCGGTGCGATTCCGGTCGCGCTGGCCTACGGCAGCAGCGATAACGAGCGGTTGGCGATCGAGCTCGGCCTGCCGCTACTGGCCAAATTCCGCGCGCAATACGAAACGGACGCCAGCGAAAGCGTAGGCGCACGTGCCGCGGCATCGAAGGGCGACGCCGCCGTCGCCGCTGCTTCCGCTGCGAGTCAGGCCACCTCGCCCCAGGCCGCCGCGCGGCATCCCGCCGCCGATCCCGCGCCGCAACACGCGGCCGCCGCTGGGAAGAACGTCGGCGAACCCGGGTTGGTCCACGCCGCACCAGTGCGCTCGGGCCAGCAGCTCTACGCCGAAAACCGCGACCTCACCCTGCTCGCCACCGTCGGCGCCGGCGCCGAAGTCATCGCCGACGGCAGCATCCACGTCTACGGCGCGCTGCGCGGCCGCGCCCTCGCCGGCGCGCGCGGCGAGGAAAAAGCGCGTATTTTCTGCCGCGAATTCCACGCCGAACTGGTGGCGATCGCCGGACACTACAAAGTGATGGACGAAATCCCCGCCGAACTGCGCGGTAAAGCCGTGCAAATCTGGCTGGACAACGGACAACTCAACCTCGCGGCGCTGGCCTGACGGCGCGCCCGGCATTCATTCTCGGAGAACGACATTGGCCGAAATCATCGTAGTCACATCGGGGAAAGGCGGCGTGGGCAAGACCACGACCAGCGCGAGCCTCGCTTGCGGATTCGCCCGTCGCGGCAAAAAAGTCGCGGTGATCGACTTCGACGTCGGCTTGCGCAATCTCGACCTGATCATGGGCTGCGAACGCCGCGTGGTGTACGACTTCGTGAACGTCATCCACGGCGAGGCCTCGCTGAAACAAGCGCTGATCAAGGACAAGCGTTTCGAGACGCTGTTCGTGCTGGCCGCCTCGCAAACGCGCGATAAGGACGCGCTGACCCGCGAAGGCGTGGAGAAAGTGCTCAAGGATCTGGCCGACGACGGCTTCGATTACATCATCTGCGATTCGCCCGCCGGCATCGAGAAAGGCGCGTTCCTCGCGATGTATTTCGCGGACCAAGCGGTGGTGGTGGTGAACCCGGAAGTCTCCAGCGTGCGCGACTCCGACCGCATCCTCGGTCTGCTCGCGTCCAAAACCCGCCGCGCCGAAAACGGCGAGCGCGTGAAAGAACACCTGCTGCTCACGCGATACAGCCCGGCGCGCGTGGAGACCGGCGAAATGCTCAGCATCAAGGACGTCGAAGACGTGCTGGGGTTGAAGACCGTCGGCGTGATTCCCGAATCGCCGGACGTGCTCAACGCCTCGAACAAGGGCGAGCCGGTGATTCTCGATATGGAATCCAACGCCGGCCAAGCCTACGACGACGCCGTCGCACGACTGATGGGCGAGGACCGCCCGATGCGCTTCACGCAACTGGAAAAGAAGGGTTTCTTCAGCAAGCTGTTCGGAGGCTGATCGATGGCTCTGTTCGATTTCCTCAGAACCAAGAAGAACACCGCGTCGATCGCGAAAGAGCGGCTGCGCATCATCGTCGCGCAGGAACGCAGCAGTCGCGGCGCGCCGGATTACCTGCCGCTGCTGCAGCGCGAATTGTTGGAAGTGATCCGCAAGTACGTGAGCGTGGACGCCGAGGCCGTGAAGGTCGATCTGGTGAAAGACGGCGAACACGACGTGCTGGATATTTCCGTCGCCCTGCCCGACGGTCGCCCGCCGGCCTGAGCGGCGCGCCGACGTTCGCACGATGGCCGCCGTTCCGCTCGCCACGCCCGCCGCGACCGAAGAACCGGCGGTGCTGCGATTACGCGAAGTGTGCGAAGCAGATGTCGTCGCTCTGCTCGCGCGCTACGGCCTGCGTTTCGTGCGCGTGGAAGACAATGCGCCGATTCCCGGCAGTTTCTGGGGCGATAGCGAAGCCGGCATCATCGCCGGCGTCGTCTACGCGCGCGGCGACACGCCGCTGCATTCGCTGCTGCACGAAGCCTGCCATCTGATCGTGCTGCCGCCCGAAGTGCGGATGCGCATTCACACCAACGCGACCGACTCGATCTTCGAGGAGGACGCGACCTGCTATCTGCAGTTACTGCTGGCCGATCGCTTGCCCGGTTTCGGTCTCGACCGCGCGCTCGCCGATATGGACGCCTGGGGCTACACCTTCCGCTTGGGCTCCGCGCGCGCGTGGTTCGAAAACGACGCCGAAGACGCCGCGCAATTCCTGCGCGAATTGCCGCATCTACGCGGCTTGCCGGGCGGCCCGACCGAAACCATCTAGCCGCGCGACGAATCGTCGCGCGCACTCTGGAACCCCGCACACACGAGCGCCGCCGTGACGAACATGCCGCATACGAACGTGCTGTACATCGGCAACAAAAATTATTCCTCATGGTCGCTGCGACCCTGGCTGGTGTTGCGCTGGGGCGGCATTCCGTTCGAAGAGCGCCTGATCCGCTTAGATCAACCGGGTTACGGCAAACAAGCGATCGCCGAAGTGAAAACCGTGGCCCCGAACGGCACGCTGCCGGCGCTGGTGAGCGACGGCGTACCGATTTGGGACAGCCTCGCCATCGCCGAATGGGCGGCGGAACGGGCCGCGCCCGGCGTGTTGTGGCCAGAAGATCCGACCCTGCGCGCGCAAGCCCGCTCCGCCACGTGCGAAATGCACGCCGGTTTCGCCGCCGTGCGCCGCGATTTGTCGATGAACATCCATCGCCGCATGCCCGCGCAACCCGATTGGCCGGAAGACACGCGCCGCGGACTCGCGCGCATCGACGAACTCTGGCGCGGGCTGCGCGAACGCCATGCGCACCTCGGCCCGTACCTGTTCGGGCGGCGCAGCATCGCCGACGCGTTCTACGCGCCCGTCGCCGCCCGCCTGCGCACCTACGCCGTGCCGTGTTCGGACGTCGTCGCCGAGTATCGCGACACCTTGCTGGCCGACCCGGATTTCCTGGCTTGGGAGGCGGACAGCCTGCCCGACAGCTGGGACGCCTCCGGCTACTCGGTGATCGACCGATTGCACACCTGAGCGCTCGCGCGTTCCTGCGCCCTTGCGCCGCCCCCGTGGCGGGACTAGCCTGCCGCACTGACGCCCACCGGCCCGGAGACTTCCCGTGACACCACGCATCGCCCTTCTCGCCCTCGCCGTCGGTGCGAGCCTCGTGACCCTCGCCGGCTGCAAACGCGAAACCGACGCGCCCGCCGCGGCCGGCGGCGCTCCCGCCGACGCCGATGCCGACGCGTTCGTCGCCCGCGTCAACGCCGAATACAAAGCGATGTATCCGGACATCACCGCCGCGCAGTGGATTTCGTCCACCTACATCAACGACGACAGCCAAACCGTCGCCGCGAAAGCGAACGAACGCTATCTGGCGCAACTGAATCGTTGGATCGAAGAATCCGCGCGCTATAAAGGCAAACCGATGTCCAAGGACAGCGAGCGCGCGATTCTGCTGATGAAGCTGGCGAGCGCGATGCCTCCGCCGAAGGATCCGAAGAAGATCGAAGAACTCACCAAGATCGCGACCAAGATGGAAGGCGATTACGGCGCCGGGAAATACTGCGTCGGCGAAGGCGACGCGAAGACCTGTCGCGATCTCGGCGAACTCAGCGATGTGTTGGCGACCAATCGCGACTACGACGCGCAGCTCGAAGCATGGCAAGGCTGGCACACCATCTCCCAGCCGATGCGCAAGGACTACACGCGCTTCGTCGAATTGGTGAACGAAGGCGCGCGCGACATGGGCTTCGCCAACGCCGGCGAGATGTGGCGCTCCGGCTACGACATGAGCCCGGCCGAAATCGCCGCCGAAACCGATCGCCTTTGGGGACAAGTCAAACCGCTGTACGAACAATTGCACTGCTACGCTCGCGGCAAACTGCAGGCGAAATACGGCGCCGACAAGGGGGCGGTGGGCGGCGGCATGCTGCCGGCGCATCTGATGGGCAATATGTGGCAGCAGGATTGGGGTAATTTGTGGGACGTGCTCGAACCCTACAAAGGCGCGGGCAGTCTCGACATCACCGGCGCATGGCAGAAGCGCTACGAGTTCTATCGCGTGCAAGCGATCGCGAAAGCCGGCGCCGCCGCGAACAGCGCAGCGTTGGTCGATGCCGACCGCGCGGCGCAGTTGGAAACGGCGAAGGAAATGACCAAGCGCGCCGAGGAGTTCTACGTCTCGCTCGGCATGCCGAAACTGCCCGAAAGCTACTGGACCAAGACTCAATTCCTGCAGCCGCGCGACCGCGACGTGGTCTGCCATGCCAGCGCTTGGGATATGAACATGGGCGGCGCCGACGGCAAATCGCCCGACGTGCGCACCAAGATGTGCATCAAGCCGAACGAGGAAGAGTTCACCACGATCTATCACGAACTCGGCCACGTCTATTACTACCTCGCCTACAACGACAAGCCGCCGCTGTTCCAAGCCGGCGCGCACGACGGCTTCCACGAGGCGATCGGCGACACCATCGTGCTGTCGATGACCCCGAAATACCTGCAATCGATCGGCTTGGTCGGCGACCAACAGCAAAGCAACGAAGCTCTGATCAACGCGCAAATGCGCATGGCGCTGGCGAAAGTCTCGTTCATGCCGTTCGGCCTGATGATCGACCGCTGGCGCTGGGGCGTGTTCGACGGTTCGATCAAACCCGAGAACTACAACAAAGCCTGGTGGGAACTGAAGGCGAAATACCAGGGCGTCGCCCCGGTGAGCGCGCGCGGCGAAGACTTCTTCGACCCGGGCGCGAAGTATCACGTCCCCGGCAACACGCCGTACACGCGCTACTTCCTCTCGCACATCCTGCAGTTCCAGTTCTACAAATCGCTGTGCGATGCCGCCGGCCACAAAGGCCCGCTGTACGAATGCAGCTTCTACAACAACCCCGAAGCCGGTAAACGCTACTGGGCGATGCTCGGCAAAGGCGCTAGCCAACCCTGGCAGAAAACGATGAAGGAACTGACCGGCGGCGAAAAAATGGACGGCTCCGCCGTGCTCGAATACTTCGCCCCGCTGCAAACGTGGCTGAAAGAACAAAACGCGGGCCGAACCTGCGGCTGGCAAGCGCCGTCTGCGCCCGCCGCGTCGACGAAACCGTAATTCCCGATCGGCATAAGCCATCGCCCTGATCGCCCCGCACCGGACAACCACCCGGCGCGGGGCGATAGGCCATGCGTCACCCTTGACATCGATTGCGATTCGCGCGACAAAAAAAGCGCGCGAAGCGAACCCTCGCGCACCACAAGGTCACCGAGCGCCCCGCGCGCTCGCGCAGGGGAGCGACGCATGGAAGTCGGCACGACCGCGCACCAAGGATCGACCACGCCGCCGCATCGGGCGGACACTCTTTTAGACGCATCAACGGTATCTCGACGGTATCGTTTGCGTCGCGCGCGGAACATCGACGCTCTTGGCGAGGCGAGGTAGGGGCTATGTCGAAACGCTCGGACGACTTGGCGAAGCGCTCGCGGTTTCGAATCGGCGACATCGCGGTACAGCCCGATCGCTGCATGATCATCAAGGAAGGCACGGAAATACATTTCGCAGAATTGACCATGAGCCTCTTGGTCTACCTCGCGGAGAAATATCCCGATCCTGTTAATCGCGATCTTTTGCTCGAGAAAGTCTGGAAGAATACGCAGCTCGACGATAACCCCATCAACAAAGCATTCACTGAACTACGAAAAAAGCTCGGCGACGATGCGACAAACCCACGCTATATCAAGACTATTCGAAGCGGCGGTTACCGCCTCATCCAGCGCCCTATTTTCGAAAAAGATTACCGTAGCCTTCGGAAGCGGGAACGCAGTTGGTTCAACGGGAGCCCGTACGTCGGCCTCGCCTCGTTCGACGAATCACATGCCGATGTCTTTTTTGGCCGCGAGCGGATGCGGGAGAAAGTGCTGCGGGCGATGCGCACGCAGTTGGAAGACGGCAGCCGCTTTGTGCTGCTGCACGGCGCTAGCGGCAGCGGTAAGACCTCGCTGCTGCATGCGGGCGTTATCCCAAGGCTAAGGCAGCCGAGCTCGCGAGAAGACCTGTACGCCCTGTCCGTAGCGCGATGCGATTTGGCCTCCTATTCCGGCGACCCGCTCGGCGCATTAGCTGTTGCTTTGGCGACGTGGACGCTAGGCGACCACCCCGTCTTCCCGCCACAGTCGACCGAAGACCTAAAGAGCCTATTGATCGAAACGCCGGAATCATTCGAGCAAATCATCCGCGAAGCATTCCGGCAACACTGTGATCGGAAAGCTGCCGATCACCCGGCCGCGCACCTGCTCCTAGTCATTGACCACGGCGAAAAGCTGGTCGATGCGACGCCAACCGACACTCAAGCGAACGAGTATTTTTCGCGAGCGTTGACAGCGCTTTGCGATTGCGAACGCACGCTGACCGTGATGGTAGTACGCGGCGACTTCTATCAGAAGCTGCAGGACGCGCTGCCCGAATTGATGGAACTGAAGGGCAGTCAAGGTCATATCGATGTCATGCGCCCGAGCCCGCGCGAGATCGCTGAAATGATCAGCGCTCCTGCAGAATGCGCGGGCCTCGATTTTGAGCAAGACCCCGAAACCGGCGACTATTTGGATTATCGGCTTTGCGAAGACGCACGTGGCAAACCCGATGTACTGCCGCTGCTCCAGCACACGCTCAGGCGACTGTACGAAAACCGCGATCAGGAGAATAACCTTCTCACTTTCGCCGCTTATCTCGAAATGGGCGGCCTGGAAGGCGGCATCGCGCATCGCGCCGAGGAGGTGTTCGCTTCGCTACCATCGGAAGTCCAGGCCAGTCTAGATGATGTCTTGTCGTTATTGGCTGAAGTTCAAGAAACAGGGATCGTTACCGGCAAAAAATCACCTCTCGATTCATTAGGCCCAGCGGGCCAAATTCTTGTCAAAGCATTTATCGATGCACGCTTGTTCGCTAGTGAACAGGACGATCATCATCATCCGCTCTTTGGAGTGACACATGAAGCCCTATTACGCAGGTGGCCAAAAGCATCTTCCTGGAGCGAGAAAAATCTACGTTTATTAAAAGCACGCACTGAGTTAAAGATTGCCGCAAACCGTTGGAATAATAACGGCCGCCAGAAGGATCACCTAATCAACTCAGGCAGCCCGTTGATTGAAGCTAGCGAAGTGGCGAAATTCTTTCCAGTGGAGATGAGTTTGAGAGAAATCGATTTTCTCGCAGCCTCTTCGAAGAACGCCACGATTCGTCGAAGATTGCGACTTGGTGCGATTATCGCCCTCGCGTTATCTTCAATTATTTCAGTGACTCTATCGATATTCGCGATGCAAGCTAGAAATGTCGCTCAAGAGCGGCGCAAAGAAACTTTGGGGCTCGTCGATTTCATGATGGTCAAGCTAGTAGGCGATTTAGAACCGACCGGAAATAGCGATATTTTAAATCAAATAACACAAGAAACCTTAAAGATTATTGGCGAAGATTCAATTGAAGATCTAAGCATTGACGAACTGATCCAGCGATCGCGCGCATTAGTGATTCTTGCCAAGATAAATGATTCCAGTGGCCGTCATGAGGATGCATTAAAAGCCTTCGTGGCCGCAGATAAAGCAGCAACAATGGCGAAGCAGCAAGACCCATACTCTGCAAAGGCTATAAACGAAGCCGGTCAAACCGCTTACTGGCTCGGCAATTACTACAGATCACGGGGACAAATAAACAAGGCTGAAGATTACTGGAAAAAATATTTTTCTATCAGCAACGAGCTGATGAATATGGATAAAAATAACCCTCAGTGGAAGATGGAAACTTCTTACGCATATACAAACCTTGGAGTAATCGAAGGGGACCGCGGCAATCACGAAACGGCGATCACTCTTAATCAAAAATCAATTAAATTTAAGTTAGAAGCTATAAAATTAGATTCTGATAACGACAAATATCGCAAAGACCTTCTTGACACGATGTCATGGATTACCTCAAGTCAAGAGGAAATCGGAAAACTAGAAGATGCGTCTATTGGCCATGCGTTTCAGATAGCGGAGGCACGAAAACTAGTTCATAGCAGAGCTGATGCAAATTCGTGGAAACGCTGGCTGGCGAATGCGCTTGTTAGAAGCGCCATGCTCGCGGAAGCACGAGGAGAACACGAAGAAGCTGCCACTCAAATCGATGAAAGCATCAGAATTTTCAAAGAAATAACAGAGATTGAAGAGAAAAATAAAGAATGGATTCGCGACAGGGCAATAGCGCATTTGCGCGCCGGCGATATAGCTAGAAAGCATATGGACGCAAATGTTTACACCAATCACTATTCCGATGCGATGAGGCAAATTGAAAAGCTTGGCATCACCGATAGCTCGCCTAGCGAGTGGCATCGCGCGCGCGCAGTGATTTTATTCCGTCATGCGCAATCGAGTGGCGCATCTGAAAAAATTCGAGCCGATATGCGCTCCGCAATTGATATGCTAGAGGAGCAGTGCAAAAAAGCAAAAAATGATCAAAACTGCGCAATCTCTCTAGCTGAAATTCTGGTTGACGAGGGCCTATATTTGTCTTTATCTCAAAACGTTGACGACGCCAATCTGGCATGGCAAAGAGCATTGAATTTGCTTAGCCAGAACCAAGAAACAATCTCGAACCCAAAGGCAGCAAGTATATGGATCGACGCTCACGAATTACTTGGACGGAGCAATGATGTAAAAAAGGAGATCGACTGGCTAATTAGCATCGGATACAAAAAAAATATCCAAAATAGAGACCACTTTTCATACAAGCAACAAGTTCGACCAAATTAATTTGGTCGCATATCGTCGCCGTCTTTTTCCCCGCCCAAGATCGATTTAACCGTTGACAAAAGACTCGAGCGGGCAATCATGTAATGACCCAGCAGTTTCTGCACAGGTCAGGCCGCTAAAGCATAAACCTCAGCGGGTGTCTTCATGCCCAACGCCTGATGTGGACGCCGGTGGTTGTAGAACTGGACCCAGTCGGCGACGACCCGGCTGGCGTGTTGCAGAGTTTCGAACCGGTGTCGGTGCGCGCACTGCTCCTTTAACGTCCGGATCACACGTTCGACCATGCCGTTCTGCTGCGGACAATGCGGCGTGATGAACTCCTGTCGCAAGCCG
>SSGH01000055.1 GCA_008015835.1 Lysobacter sp. | reverse complement strand
GAGCAATATCCATACCTTTGAAGTGGTTTTTTTCAAAGAAACCGATAAATCAGCGGCTTATCCGAACCCGAAAACGCTCGACTCCGGTAAGGCCGGACACCATGTAAAAAACCTCGACACGCCGAGTACTTCACGACGGATCGAAGCCCCGCACGGCCCACCGTGGACGCCCGGCCAATCCCGCCAAAAAAAAGCCCGGACACGCCGGTGTCCGGGCTCAATCTTTTTCCCAAGCGCAGCTAAGCGCACATCGCCCGGTACTCCGCCGGAATCCTCACCGCCCGGATGCGCGGCGGATCGATCGATTCGCGCTCGGCAAACACCCGCACCTCGCGCCCTTCGGCCAGCAGCGTGTCACCCCGCCGGGCTTCGTGGCGCATCACGAAGCTCTTGGTGTTCCACTGCTCGACCCAGCTTTCGATCTCGATATCCTCGCCGTAGGTGGCGGGATTTCGGAACGCGGCCTGAGCATCCACCAGCGGCGTGCCGATGATCCCGGACGTCCGCTCGGTGTCGCGCCAGCTGGGCACGCCGCAGGCGGTGAAGAACTCCCGGCTGGCGGTGTCGAACCAGCGGAAGTAGTTCGAGAAATGCACGATCTGCGCCGGATCGCAATCGACGAAAGCGATCCGGTAGCGCATCACGTGGCTGCGGCGCGCGGCCTTCTCCATGTCAGCGGGCGCCGATCATGGTGGCCAGTTGCCCCCACTCTGGCTGGAACAGGCCACCTTCCATCAACTGCACGTCGCGCATGATCGGCGGGAAGGCCATGTGAGCGACGATGTCCCGTTCGATATCGATGCCCGGCGCCACTTCCAGCAGTTCCATGCCTTCCGCGCCGAGCCCGAACACGGCCCGCTCGGTGACATACAGCACCGGCTGGCCGACACCCGCGGCATAGTGGCCGCTGAAGGTGATCTGCTCCACGTGCTCGATGAACTTGCGGCTCTTGCCTTCCTTGACGATCTTGAGCCGCCCGCCCTCGACCGCGATTTCCAGCCCGCCGGCCGTGAAGGTGCCGCAGAAGACCACCTTCTTCGCATTTTGGGTGATGTTGATGAAACCGCCGCAACCCACCGGCCGGCCGCTGAACTTGCTCACGTTCACGTTGCCGTGGCAGTCGGTCTGGGCAAGCCCCAGGAAGGCCACGTCGATGCCGCCGCCGTCGTAGAAATCGAACTGGGCCGGCTGCTCGACGGTGGCTTCGGCGTTGGAGGCGTGGCCGAAATCCAGGCCGCTGGCCGGCACGCCGCCAATGGGGCCGGTTTCGAGGGTGAGCGCCATGAGGTGCTCGATCTTCTCCTCCGCGGCAATCGAGGCGAGGCCTTCCGGCATGCCGATGCCGAGGTTCACCACCGCGCCGGGCTTGAGTTCCATCGCGGCCCGGCGGGCGATGATCTTGCGCTCGTCGAGGGGCAGCGCCTGCATGGCGCGGGTCGGCACCTTGATGTCGCCGGCGTAAACCGGGTTGAAGTAGGTGCCCATCGTCTGCAGATGGTTTTCCGGACGGCCGATCAGCAGGTAATCCACCAGAATGCCGGGAATCTTCACGTCCTTGGGATGCAGGGTGCCGTTCTTGACGATGTGCTCGACCTGCACGATGACGATGCCGCCGCTGGCCCGCGCCGCCTGGGCGATGGACAGCGACTCCAGCAGCACGCCTTCGCGGGCCATCGAAACGTTGCCGTTCTCGTCGGCATACGAACCGCGCAGGAGCGCCACGTCCACCTTCGGGTTGCGGAAATAGAGCCATTCCTCGCCGTCGAGATGCACGACTTCGACCAGATCCTCGACCGCCGAGGCATTCACCTTGGCGCCTTCGATGCGCGGATCGACAAAAGTCTCCAGACCGACCTTGGTCATGAAGCCCGGCCGACGACCGGCGATCTGCTTGGGCAACTGCACCAGCACGCCCTGGGGCAGGTTGTAGGCCTCGATCTTGTCCTCCATGATCAGGCGCATCAGCTCCGGCCCGCCGACGCCGAAATGGCCGCCGACGATGCGCTTGAGCAGCCCTTCGCGGGCGAAGTGATGGACGCCCCGATCCTTGCCGTTGCCCACGCCGGTGGCGTGATACAGCGTCAGGTCGCGGGGATGGCCGGTGGCTTCGAAGGATTCGCGGATCGCCTTCACCGCTTCTTCGGCAAAGCCGGCGAGGCCCATGCCGGTGCAGTAAACCGTGGCGCCGTTCTTGACCAGATGGCCCACGTCGCCCGCATTGATGATTCTCGGCATTCTTGCCTCCGCTTACTTGGCCGACAGGCGCACCGCGCCGTCGAGGCGGATGACTTCGCCGTTGAGCATGACGTTCTCGACGATGGAGCGCACCAGCGCGGCAAACTCGGCCGGGCGGCCGAGACGCGGCGGGAAGGGCGTCGCCTTGCCGAGGGAATCCTGCACGTCCTGGGGCAGCGCTTCCATCATCGGGGTGAGGAAGAGGCCGGGGGCGATGGCGTTCACGCGGATGCCGGAACGCGCCAGTTCGCGGGCGATGGGCAGGGTCATGCCGACCACGCCGGCCTTGGAGGCGGCGTAGGCGGCCTGACCGACCTGGCCTTCGAACGCCGCGACGGAGGCGGTGTTGACGATCACGCCGCGCTCGCCGTCGGCCCCCGCCTCGCCTTTGGCCATCGCGGCCGCGGCCAGACGGACCATGTTGAAGGCGCCGACGAGGTTGATGTTCACGGTGCGCACAAAGGCGTCCAGCGGGTGCGGGCCTTCCTTGCCGAGCACCTTCCAGGCCGGGCCGACGCCGGCGCAGTTGATGAGCCCCTGAAGCCCGCCGAAGCGGCTCACGGCCAGATCGACCGCCGCCTTGCCGTCGGCTTCGCTGGTGATGTCGGTCTTGATGAAGGCCACCCGATCGCCCAGTTCGGCGGCGAGCTGCTCGCCTTTTTCCACGCCGACATCGGCGATCACCAGCTTGCCGCCACCCGCATGGAGCGCGCGAACGGTGGCTTCGCCGAGGCCCGACGCGCCGCCGGTGACGATGAATACGGAATCCTGAATCTGCATTTGCTGTCTCCTTCCGATGGCCGGCTCGAGGCCGGCCCAGTCGCTGTTTGTTCTGGGCGAATGAATTCTGTGGAAATGCAGGGGCCCTGTAGGGGCGACTTCAGTCGCCCATCCGCGCGTTGAATCACAGACAAGCCGTTGATCCGCCTCCGCGGGCGACTGAAGTCGCCCCTACACAGGCATGACAACCCACAAACTCCACAGCTGACGGTTACATCGCCAATGAATTCGCCCCTAGGGTGTATCAGGCGCGCTCGACCAGAATCGCCATCCCCTGGCCGCCGCCGACGCAGGCCGACGCGATGCCGAACTGCTGGTCGTCGAGCGCAAGCTGGCGCGACACGGTGTGGGTCAGGCGCATGCCCGACGCGCCCAGCGGATGGCCGATGGCGATGGCGCCGCCGCGGGTGTTGGCGCGGTCCCGGTCGAGGCCGAGCTCCCGTTCGCAGCCGAGGTATTGGGCGCCGAAGGCTTCGTTGATCTCGACCCGGCCGACGTCGGCCAGGGTGAGGCCGGCCTTGGCCAGCACCGCGCGGATCGCCGGCGCCGGGCCCATGCCCATGATTTCGGGCGGCACGCCGGCCGAGGCGCCGCCGACGATACGGGCCAGCGGCTTGAGACCGTGGGCGCGCACATAGTCGCCGGACGCCACCAGCACCGCCGCCGCGCCGTCGACGATGGCCGAACTGTTGCCACCGGTCTGCACGCCCTTGAAGGCGGGCTTGAGCTTCTGCAGGGTTTCGAGGCTGGTCGGCTTGACGTGCTCGTCGCGGGCGAACACCTGCTGACGGTCGGCCAGCTTGAGGGAGCGGCTCTGGTAGCCGTCGAGGGCGAATTCGGCGTTGCTAACCGGCGCCACTTCGTCGTTGTAATAGCCGGCGTCCCAGGCGGCATTGGCTCGGGCAAAGGTCTGGGCGGCGTAGGCGTCCACGTCCTCGCGGGTGATGCCGTATTTCTGGGCCACGTTTTCGGCGGTGTTGCCCATGCCCTGGCGGGTGGCCGGATCGGTGAAGGCTTCCCACAGGAAGTCCTTGAACTCGATCTGGCCCATGCGGAAGCCGGAGCGGTGGGTGTAGGCCGCCACCGGGTTGCGGGACATGGATTCGGCGCCCACCGCCAGCACCACCTGGGCGCTGCCAAGGGCGATCTGGTTGGCCGCCTGCAGGATCGTTTCGAAGCCGGTGCCACAGATCCGCGTGGCGAGCATCGCCGGCGCCGTTGCCGGCACGCCGGAATAGAGGCCGATGTGGCGCGGCAGGTAATAGGCGTCGAAGCCGGCCTGAGCCATGTTGCCAGCCACCACCGACTGCACGTCGGCCGCCGGAATGCCGCTGCGCTCGAACAGCGCGCGGGCGGCGAAGATGCCCATGTCGATGGGGTTCACATCGCGCAGCACGCCGTTGTAATCGGCAAAGGGCGTGCGGGCGCCAGCGACGAGGTAGACGTCGTTGTAGCGGGTGACCAGCGCGCTCTGGGTGAATTCTTCGTAAGCCATGTTCTTAACCCTTCTTGCGGTTGAGGAATTCCTGCATGCGGCGATTGGCTTCGTCGCTGCTCTGGGCGATCGCGGCCGCCAGGGATTCGGTGTAGAGGCCGTTGGCCATGGACATGTCGCCGATGTTGGAGACGGCGGTGATCGACGCCCAGTTGGAGAGCGGCGCGTTGGTGGCGATCTGGGCGGCAAGCCGCATCGCTTCGTCGAGCGCCTGACCTTGCTCCACGAGGTAATGGGACAGACCGAGGCGGTAGCCGTCTTCGGCGTTGTAGCGACGGCCGGTGAGCATCATCTCGGTCATGCGGTCCGGGCCGATGATCTTGCCGACCCGCACCGAGGCGCCGCCGCCGACGAAGATGCCGCGCTGGCCTTCGGGCAACTGGAAGAAGGCGCTCTTGTCGGCAACCCGCACGTGGGTGCTGGTGGCCAGTTCAAGCCCGCCGCCCACTACCGCGCCGTGCAGCGCCGACACCACCGGACGGCCGCCGAACTGGATCTTCTGGAACACCTTGTGCCACCACTGGGAGTGCTGCAGCACTTCGAAAGGCGAGCGGACCTGGTGCTCGGACAGATCGAGCCCGGCCGAAAAATGCTCGCCCTCGCCCGAGATCACCACCACCGTGGCGTCCGAGCCCAGGCTGTCGAAGCAGGCTTCGAGGTCTTGCAGCAAGCCGTTATTCACCGCGTTGCGCTTGGCCGGCCGGTTGAGCCGGATGTGGGCGATGCTGTTTTCGATGCTGACCAGGATGTTTTCGTATTTCATGTTTCTTCCTTGTTGTAGCGCGCGGGGCGGCGATTCTCCCGACCCGCGCAGTGACCTTGTCAGAGAGTTCCCGCCGGAACGATCACGTCCTTGTCCGGCTGGTCGGCGTGGAGGCGCATCACCAGATCGGCGCGGCGCGTCAGCACCAGGCGCTGGTTGATGTAGCCCTTGTCGGTGATCTCGCCGGCGTCGATGGACGGCGGCTCGACCAGCACCATCGCCCGCGCCGCGTAACCGGACGAACCGCCGCCGGTCTTCTTGAGCGTGGCGAGACCGCGGGCCACCATGGCGCGCACCGAGGGCTGGTGCAGCAGTTCTTCGACCGAGGCGTCGGGCGGCAGGTTGGCGGACAACTTGCGCAGCTCGGCCACGTTCGGAAAGATCAAAAAGCCGATCTCATCCCGGTCGTGGCCGGTGACGACGATGTCCTGGGCCATCGGCACCAGGGCGTCGAGGCCTTTCATGCGCAGCGCGCCGACGTGCACCCAGGTGCCGGTGACGAGCTTGAAGTCTTCGCCGACCCGGCCGTCGAAGAGCAAGCCCTTCTGCGGACGGTTGGCATCGACGAATTCGACCGCGTCGCCGATCTTGTAGAAGCCTTCCTCGTCGAAGGCGGACTGGGACAGTTCCGGCAGCTTCCAGTAGCCCGGCATCACGTTGTGGCCGCGCACCCGCACTTCCATCTTGTCGGCCGAAGGCACGAGCTTGAGTTCGGTGCCAGGAATCGGAATGCCGATCACCCCCGAACGCTCCGGCGCAAAGTGGCTGTCGGTGCACAGCGGCGCGGTTTCGGTGGAGCCCCAGCCGGACACCAGCGGCACATGCACGCCGAGGGTTTCCATCGAGAGACGGTTGATCTCGTCGTACAAGTGCTGGGGCAGCGCGGCGGCGGCGTAGAAGATGACCTGCAGGTTCTTGAAGAAGGCCTGACGCAGGGATACGTCCTCGTGGAGCGCCGAGACCAGCATGTCGAAACCGCGCGGCACGTTGAGATAAACCGTCGGCGAAATGTCGCGCAGGTTTTTCAGGCTGATCTCGAAAGCCCCCGGCGCGGCCTTGCCGGCGTCCAGATACATCGTTCCGCCGTTCCGCAGCACCATGTTGAAGTTGTGGTTGCTGCCGAAGGTGTGGCTCCACGGCAACCAGTCGACGATGACCGGCGGCTGCTTTTCCAGGAAAGGCCAGATCTGCGCCTTGGCCTGCTGGTTGGAGCAGATCATGTGCTGGGTGTTGATCACCGCCTTGGGCGCCCCGACCGAACCCGAAGTGAACAGGAACTTGGCGATGGTGTCGCCATTCACCTTGGCGTAGGCGGCATCCACCGCGGCGTTGTCGGTACGCTCCAGCAGCGTGGCGAAGGGCACCGCGCCCTCGGCCGGGCCGCCGGCCGTGCCGGCCACCACCACCCCGTCGTGGAGCGGGGCGATGGCCGCCAGCGCCGGGGCGAAGCGGGCATGGTTCTCGACGAAGATCACACCCGGGGTGATGTGCGCAATGTTGCTTTTGAGCTTGGCGAAATCCTTGGAGACCAG
>SSGH01000019.1 GCA_008015835.1 Lysobacter sp. | reverse complement strand
GACGTAGACTGGTTGATTCCCCATCAGGCCAACATCCGCATCATCCAGGCCACCGGCAAGCGCCTGGGGGTGCCGCCCGAGAAGGTCATCGCCACGGTGGGGCAGCATGGCAACACGTCGGCGGCCTCGATTCCGCTGGCCCTCGATCTGGCCGTTCGTGACGGGCGGATCCAGCGGGGCCACAAGATTCTCCTCGAGGGCGTCGGCGGCGGATTCACCTGGGGCGCCGCGCTGCTCGAGTTCTGATCAATCCAGTCATGGCCATTAAAGGGTAGGTGACGATGAATTTCGCTTTTGTGTTTCCGGGGCAGGGCTCCCAGTCCGTCGGCATGATGGCCGCTTACGGTGAGTCGGCGGTGATCCGTCAGGTCTTTGCAGAGGCTTCCGAGGCCCTTGGCGAGGATCTCTGGCAGATGGTGGCCAATGGCCCCGCCGAAGTGCTGGCCCAGACCGTGAACACCCAGCCGCTGATGTTGACCGCCGGTATCGCCGTCTATCGCGAGTGGATCGCCCGCGGCGGCGCGCTGCCGTCCCTCGTTGCCGGCCACAGCCTCGGCGAGTACTCGGCCCTGGTTGCAGCCGGTGCCCTGGATTTCCAGGAGGCCGTCAAGCTGGTTCGCCTGCGCGCCCAGGCCATGCAGGAGGCCGTGCCCCAGGGCGAGGGTGCGATGGCGGCGCTGCTCGGTCTCGACGAGGCGGCGGCTGTCGAAGCCTGCGCCGAAGCGGCCCAGGGTGAGGTCGTCTCGGCGGCTAACCTGAATTCCCCCGGCCAGATCGTCATTGCCGGCGCCCGCGCGGCAGTCGAGCGTGCGATGGTCGCGGCCAAGGCCCGCGGCGCCAAGCGCGCTGTGCTGCTGCCGGTGAGCGCGCCCTTCCACTGTGCCCTGATGAAGCCGGCTGCCGAGCGCCTGCAAGAGCGCCTGGCGGACATTGAAGTGCGCGTGCCGACGATCCCGGTGCTCAACAATGTGGATGTGGCGGTCGAGACCGATCCGCTGCGCATCAAGGACGCTCTGGTGCGCCAGGCCTATTCGCCGGTCCGCTGGATCGAGACGGTGCAGGAAATCGCCCGTCGTGGTGCGACTCACGTGTTCGAGTGCGGCCCCGGCAAGGTGCTGGCCGGCATGACCAAGCGCATCGAAGGCAGCCTGCAGGGCGCTGCGATCGCCGATGCGGCCAGCCTTGAAGAAATTCTGAAGACGACGGGGGCCGCATGAGTCAGGTTCTGCAGGGGCAGGTGGCGCTGGTGACCGGCGCTTCCCGGGGTATCGGACGGGCCATCGCCCTCGAACTGGGCCGCCTCGGTGCCACCGTGGTGGGTACGGCGACGTCCGATGGTGGCGCTGCCGACATCCAGGCTGGCCTCGAAGCCGCGGGCATCGCCGGGCGTGGCCTGGCGCTCGACGTTACTGATGCGGCGGCCTGCGAGGCGGCCCTCGGAGATATCGAGAAAAGTCTCGGCGCTGTAACGATCCTCGTCAATAATGCAGGCATCACCCGCGATAACCTCGCGATGCGGATGAAGGATGCCGAGTGGGATGCGGTTCTCGACACCAACCTCAAGTCGGTCTTTCGCATGTCCAGGCTGGTGATGCGCGGCATGATGAAGGCTCGTACGGGCCGCATCATCAACATCACTTCGGTGGTGGGCAGTTCCGGCAACCCGGGGCAGGCCAACTACGCGGCGGCCAAGGCCGGCGTGGCCGGCATGAGCCGGGCGCTGGCCCAGGAGCTCGGTAGCCGCAACATCACGGTCAATTGCGTTGCGCCGGGGTTCATCGACACCGACATGACCAAAGAGCTGCCCGATGCGCAGCGCGAGGCCCTGCAAGGCAAGATCGCCTTGGGGCGTCTCGGCAAGCCGGAAGAAATCGCCGCGGTGGTGGGCTTCCTCGCCACCCCCGCCGCCGCTTACGTGACAGGGGCAACCCTGCATGTCAATGGTGGTATGTACATGGCGTAAATCTCGTCCTACTGGCGAGGGTGCGCGTTTTTGGTAGAATGCGGGGGCTTTGAATTCACCCCGCTCAATCAGCGAAGGAGTTGCTACATGGAAAATATCGAACAGCGCGTCAAGAAAATCGTTGCCGAACAACTCGGCGTCAACGAATCCGAAATCAAGAACGAGTCCTCCTTCGTGGATGACCTGGGTGCCGACTCCCTCGACACCGTCGAGCTGGTGATGGCCCTCGAAGAAGAGTTCGAGTGTGAGATCCCCGACGAAGAAGCCGAGAAGATCACCAGCGTCCAGCAAGCGATCGACTACGTCACCGCTCACCTCAAGAAGTAAGACTCCCGGAGCCCTGCCTTGACCCGTCGCAGAGTCGTCGTAACCGGCCTTGGCGCAATTTCGCCGGTCGGCAATACCGTGGCTGAGGCCTGGGACGCCATTACCAATGGCCGTTCCGGGATCGGCGAGATAACCCGATTCGATACATCTTCCTTCCCGGTGAAGATCGCCGGCGAAGTGAGGAACTTCGACGTCGCGGCCTATCTTTCCCCGAAGGAGGCGCGCCGTATGGATAAGTTCATCCATTACGGGCTTGCTGCGGGCATTCAGGCGTTCCGTGATTCCGGCCTTGAAGTCAATGAAGCCAATGCCCATCGGATCGGTGTTAACATCGGTTCGGGCATCGGTGGTCTTCCGATGATCGAGGACACCCACGACGATTTCCTCGCCGGCGGTGCCCGCAAGATCTCTCCTTTCTTCATTCCCGGCACGATCATCAACATGATCTCCGGCAACCTGTCGATCATGCTTGGCCTCAAGGGGCCGAACATCGCGGTGGTGACGGCCTGTACCACCGGCCTGCACGCGATCGGCATGAGCGCCCGCATGATCGAGTACGGTGACGCGGACGTGATGGTTTGCGGTGGGAGTGAGTCTTCGGTCACGCCGCTGGCCGTAGGCGGCTTTGCTTCGGCGAAGGCGCTGTCGACTCGCAACGACGATCCGGCTACTGCCAGTCGCCCTTGGGACAAGGACCGCGACGGTTTCGTCCTTGGCGAGGGTGCCGGCGTGCTGGTCCTCGAAGAATACGAACACGCGGTCAAGCGGGGCGCCCGGATCTACGCCGAGCTGTCCGGTTTCGGCATGAGTGGCGACGCCTACCACATGACCGCCCCGGATACCGACGGGCCGCGTCGCAGCATGGTCTCGGCCATGCAGAACGCAGGCATCAATCCCGATCAGGTTCATTATCTCAACGCCCATGGCACCTCGACGCCCCTGGGTGACAAGAATGAAACCGAGGCGATCAAGCTCGCGTTCGGTGCCGATATCGCGAAGTTGCTGGTGGTCAATTCCACCAAGTCGATGACCGGTCACCTGCTCGGTGGCGCCGGTGGCCTGGAGTCGGTGTTCACGGTGCTGGCGGTGCATCATCAGCTGTCGCCGCCGACGATCAACATCTTCGAGCAGGATCCGGAGTGTGATCTGGATTACTGTGCAAACGTTGCTCGTCCGATGAAGATCGACTTTGCCCTGAAGAACAACTTCGGCTTTGGTGGTACCAACGGTACGCTGGTGTTCAAGAAGTTCTGACGTGGTCGGGGCGCGGGGTTCCGTGCGATGATCGTTGTCGAAATCAAGCCGTCGCGGCTGCAGCTCCTCTTTCTGCTGGGTCTGCATCTTGCGGCGGCTTTTTCTTTTCTGTTCGGCCTTGATCTCGGGCTGGCGGCTGTGGGCTTGCTTGCCGCGGCGCTAGGCTGGTCCCTGTACCGCAGCATCGTCGTGAGCCGTCGGCGGCTGCCTCGGGCGCTGGTCTTGGGGGATGACGGGAGCGTGTGTCTCCATCTACCCGGAGAAGGGGAGGTCGAGGCCGTGCCGGATGGGACTTCGGTGGTGCTCCCGCGGGTGCTGTGGCTGGCCTGGCGCGATCGCCGAGGCGGCCCGCGCCGGGGTGTGCTGCTGCTGGTGGAAGATCAGCTGGCGCCCCCGGATTGGCGGCGCCTGCAGGTGTGGGCCCGGCTGCGCGTCAGGCCCGCCGTGGAGGGGCGGGGCAGGGTTGGCGCCGGCTGAGCCGCGCGGGCTCAGGAGCGGGGGCGCAGAACAGTGTCGCGGGCCTTGGGCAGGGTCTGGGGGTAGTCCCGGCTGAAGTGGAGGCCGCGACTTTCCTTGCGCTGAAGGGCGCTGCGCACGATGAGGTCGGCGGTCACGACGAGGTTTCGCAGCTCGATGAGGTCGTTGCTGACCCGGAAGTTGCTGTAGAACTCGTCGATCTCCCGGGCCAGCAGGCGAATCCGGTGCTGGGCTCGCTGGAGGCGCTTGTTGGTGCGCACGATGCCCACGTAGTCCCACATGAAGCGGCGCAGTTCGTCCCAGTTGTGGGAGATCACGATCGATTCGTCGGCGTCGGTCACGCGACTCTCGTCCCATTGGGGCAGGTTGGCCGCGAGTTCCCGCGGACTGGCGAGGATGTCGGCGGCTGCGGCCTCGCCGAACACCAGGCATTCGAGGAGCGAATTGCTGGCCAGGCGGTTGGCGCCGTGGAGGCCCGTGCAGGCGGTCTCGCCGATCGCGTGCAGGCCGGCGACGTCGGTGCGGGCCCGCAGGTCGGTGACGATGCCACCGCAGGAGAAGTGCACCGCCGGGACGACCGGAATCGGCTGGCGCGTGATGTCGATGCCAAGCTCGAGGCAGCGCGCGAGGATATTCGGGAAGTGGGACTGCAGCAACTCGGCGGGTTTGTGACTGATGTCGAGGAAGACACAGTCGAGGCCGTGCTTCTTCATTTCGAAGTCGATTGCGCGGGCCACGATGTCGCGGGGAGCGAGCTCCTCGCGCGGGTCGTGCTCGGGCATGAAACGGCTGCCGTCGGGGCGGCGGAGCAGGCCGCCTTCGCCGCGGACCGCCTCGGAGATCAGGAAGGACTTGGCCTGGGGGTGATACAGGCAGGTGGGGTGGAACTGGATGAATTCCATGTTCGCCACCCGGCAGCCGGCCCGCCAGGCCATCGCCACCCCGTCGCCGGTGGCGGTGTCGGGGTTGGTGGTGTACAGATAGACCTTGCCTGCGCCGCCGGTGGCGAGGACGGTGTGGCGGGCGGCGAAGGTGCGTACCTCGTCGTTGGCGATGTCGAGGACGTAAGCTCCGAGGCAGCCCTCGTCCGGATGGCCGATCTTGCGCCCGATGATGAGGTCGACGGCAATGTGCTGCTCGTACACAGCAATGTTCGGATGGGCTCTGACCTGCTCGGTGAGGGTTGCCTGGACGGCAGCGCCGGTTGCGTCGGCGACATGGATGATCCGGCGTGCGCTGTGCCCACCTTCACGGGTGAGGTGGTAGCCGACGGCGGACGATGCGTCGGGTGTGAAGGGTACGCCGTGGTCGATGAGCCAGCGGATCGCTCGGGGGCCGTTCTCGACGACGAAGCGGGTTGCCTTGTCGGAGCACAGGCCGGCTCCGGCCGTGTGGGTGTCGGCAACGTGCGCCTCGGCGCTGTCGCTCGGGTCGAGCACCGAAGCGATGCCGCCCTGGGCCCAGGCGCTGGCGCTGTCTTCCAGGCTGCGCTTGGTGACGAGGGCGACTTTGAGTTTGTCGGCGAGACGCAGGGCAAGGGATTGGCCAGCAAGACCACTGCCCAGGATCAGTACATCGAAAGCGGTCACTTCGGGAATTCCGCAGGGGAGGGGCGATAGGAGGAGCGCCGACTATAGCATGGGCGCCGGATCGTGCCGAAATCCGCAAAACCCTTCCAGCGACTGAACTATGCGTGGGGCTCCCGGTCAACACGAGTGCTTCGGAAGGGATTCGCGGGCTCTCGGGTATACTGCGGGGCTGGTGGCCGGTGAGGTCACGACAACGAAAGTAGATGCCCCCCGACCATGAGTGATCGCGAAGTTGACCAGCAGCTTGTCGAGCGTGTCCAGCGCGGCGACAAACAGGCGTTCGGCCTGCTTGTTGCGAAGTATCAGCGCAAGCTCGCCCGCCTGCTGTCGAGATTGATCAGGGATCCCGCCGAGGTGGAGGATGTTGCCCAGGAGACGTTCATCAAGGCCTATCGCGCCTTGCCGTCCTTTCGGGGTGACAGCGCTTTTTATACCTGGCTTTACCGGATCGGGATCAATACGGCAAAGAACTTCCTGGTTTCCCAGGGGCGGCGTGCCCCTACCACGACTGAATTCGATAGCGAACAGGCCGAGACCTTTGAGGATGGAGAACAACTCAGGGATATCAATACGCCCGAGAGCGTTCTGCTTTCCAAACAGATTGGCGAAACGGTCAATTGTGCCGTCGAAGCCTTGCCGGACGAATTGCGCACGGCCATCGTG
>SSGH01000037.1 GCA_008015835.1 Lysobacter sp. | reverse complement strand
TGCCGACGGATCGCCCGCGACCGGCGGAGCAGGACTACCGCGGCGGTTTGGTGGGCGTGGAACTGGACGCGGCGCTGACGGCATCGCTGAAGGCGCTGGGCCTGCGGACGGGGACGACGCTGTTCATGCTGATGCTGACGGCGTGGTCGGTGGTGCTGTCGCGGTTGTCGGGCCAGGAGGAGGTGGTGATCGGGACGCCGGTGGCGAACCGGGGCCGGAGCGAGATCGCGGGGTTGATCGGATTTTTCGTGAACACGCTGGCGCTGCGGGTGGACTTGCGGGACGGCCCGACGGTGGCGCAGGCGTTGGAGCGGGTGAAGACGCTGTCGTTGACGGCGCAGGAGCACCAGGAGCTGCCGTTCGAGCAGGTGGTGGAGCAGGCGAACCCGGTGCGGAGTCTGAGCTACGGCCCGCTGTTCCAGGTCATGTTCGCTTGGCAGAACAACGAGGCCGCCGATTTCCACTTCGGCGACCTGCGCGTCGATTTCCTGCCGGCGCCGCATCCGGTGTCGAAATACGATCTCACCCTCAATCTGTACGAAACCGAGGACCGCATCGCCGGCGGGATCGAATACGCGTCGGCGCTGTTCGATCGAGAGACGGTGGAACGTTACATCGGTTATCTGCGCGAAGTGTTGCGCGGCATGGCCGCGAATGCCGAGGCGCCGATCGATCGGCTCTCGCTGCTGGACGCGAACGCGTACGCGCGCATCGTCGACGAGTGGAATCGCACCGAGCGCGATTTCGGCCCATGGCGTCCGGTGCATGCGCAATTCGAAGCCTTCGCCGCCGCGACGCCCGACGCCTTGGCGATCGCCTGCGGCGACGACGAAGCGACGTACGCGCGCGCGAACGCGTCGGCCAACCGCTTGGCGCATTGGCTGCGCGCGCGCGGCGTCGGGACGGAGACCTTGGTCGCGCTGTGCGTGCGGCGCTCGGTCGGCGCGATCGAAGCGGTGCTCGGCATCATGAAATCCGGCGGCGCTTATGTGCCGGTCGATCCGACGTATCCGGACGCGCGCATCGCGGACATGCTGGGCGATGCGCGCCCGCATCTGGTGCTGACCGATCGCGCCAGCCGCGCGGCGGTCGAACGCGCGCTCGCGCGCGAAGGCGTGGATGCGCCGGTGTTCGAGATCGACGTCGAGCGCGTCGAATGGGCGGACGCGTCCGCGGAGAATCTGTCGGTCGAGGCGATCGATCTTCACGCGGAGCATCCGGCGTACGTCATCTACACCTCCGGCTCGACCGGAAAACCCAAGGGCGTGGTCTCGCGTCACGCCGGCCCGAGCGCGTTGATGCATGCGCTGCGCGAACCGTTCGGATTGGATGCGGAGACGCGGGTCTTGCAGTTCGCGTCCTTCAGCTTCGATGCGTTCGTGCTGGAGTGGGTGATGGCCTTCGGTTTCGGCGGCTCGCTGCATTTGCCGCCGCCGGATGAGGAGTACGTGCTCGGCGATGTGTTGGAAGCGTTCGTCGCGAAACACCGCACGACCCATTGTTTCCTCACGCCGCAGGTGCTGCTGACCATGCCCCCGGACGCGCGCCTAGCGACGATGCGCGTGATGACCTGCGGCGGCGAAGCGGTGCCGCCCGCGGTGTTCGAGCGCTGGCATCGCGACCGCCGCTTCTTCAACGTCTACGGCCCCACCGAAACCACTGCGATCACCTTGGTGCAGCGCTGCGACGCGGAGATGCTCGGCGCGCCTTCGCTGCCGATCGGCCGTCCGCTCGCGAACGAAACCGCGTATTTGTTGGACGCGGCGATGCGCCCGGTGCCGATCGGCGCGGTCGGCGAGCTGTACATCGGCGGCGCGGGCGTCGCGCTCGGGTATTTGCGTCGCCCGGAATTGACCGCCGAACGCTTCGTCGATAGCCCGTTCCGCGCCGGCGATCGCCTGTACCGCACCGGCGACTTGGGCCGCTGGCTGCCCGACGGCCGCATCGACTACATGGGCCGCAACGATCATCAGGTGAAGATCCGCGGGTTCCGCATCGAGTTGGGCGAAATCGAAGCCCGGCTGTCGGCGCTTCCGGGCGTGAAGGAAGCGGTGGTGCTGGCGCGCGAAGATCAGCCCGGGCAGAAGCACTTGGTCGCGTATGCGCTGCCCGAAGCCGAGGACGCGCCGCTCGAAACCGACGCGCTACGCGAACGCCTGCTCGCGCAATTGCCCGATTACATGGTGCCGTCGGCGTTCGTGCGGATGAGCGCATGGCCGCTGACCTCGAACAACAAGATCGATCGCAAGGCGCTGCCCGCGCCCGACGCCGAGGCGCTCGGCCGCAGCGGCGAATACGTCGAACCGCGCACGCCGATCGAAGAAGTGCTGGTCGACATCTGGCGCGAATTGCTCGGCGTGGAGCGGATCGGCGTGCGCGACGATTTCTTCGAGCTCGGCGGTCATTCGTTGCTCGCGATGCGGATGATCGCCGCGGTGCGCGACGCCTTCGGCATCGGCGTGCCGCTGCGCACGTTCTTCGAGTCGCCGACGATCGAGCATTTGGGACGGATTCTGATCCCCGACGATCTTTGATCGCCGTCGGCCCGCTCCCCCGCGCGAGAGTCGCCGGGCGAACGCGCTAGGCGAATGCCCGCCACCGTCGTTCGGGGGCGACGGGCCTTTGCGGTATGCTCGGCCGCGTTTCGTACCGCGAGGGGGCGCAGATGATCGGACGCAGCGAGTGGGCGTGGTTCGCCGCGATGTGCGTGGCGTGCGCGGGAAGCGCGATGGCTCGGCCCGCGATGGCACAGCCGGCGATGGCGCAGGCAGCGATGGCTCAGACGGCGACGCCGCCGTCGTCGCCATCCTCGCCGCCGCCCGCGGTCGATCTCGACCCTTTCCTCAAACGCGATACCTACGGCGACATCAAAATCTCGCCCACCGGCGAGTACTACGCCGCGACCGTGCCGCTGGAGGACCGCACCATTTTGGTGGTCGTGCGCCGCAGCGACAAAGCGATCACCGCGAAACTCCACATCGGCGAAGACACCGTCATCGCCGATTTTTGGTGGGTCAACGCCGAGCGCGTGGTCGCGAGCGTCGCCGAAAAATTCGGCCGCAACGACACGCCCAGCCTCACCGGCGAACTGATTGCGGTGAACGCGGACGGCAAGCGCGGCAAATGGCTGGCCAGCCGCGAGGAATACACCTACGCCTGGATGCACGACGATCTGCCCGACGACGATCGCTACATCCTCATCACGTCGATGTCCACCGGCGAAAACCCGGAAACGGCGCTGGAGAAAATGGACGTCTACGACGGCAGCCGCAGCCCGGTGGCGTCCGCGCCGGTGCGCGCGGCGCGGTTCGACAGCGACGCGTCCGGCGCGGCGCGCTTCGCGCAGGGCTCGGGCAACGACAACGTCTCGAAACTCTATTACCGCGACAAGAACGGCGCGCCTTGGCGCTTGGTCGACGACGAATCGGTCAGCGGCACCGTGGTGTCGGCGATGGGCTTTTCCGCGGACGAAAAGACCGCGTATCTGTGGAGCGAACGTAAGACCGGCCCCGACGCGATCGAGGCCTGGAACCCGCAAACGGGCGAGCGTCGCGAACTGCTGCGCGATGCGATCGTCGACCCGTCGGGCATGCTGTACACGCCCGACGGCCGAACGCCGATCGGCGCGCGCTTCCTGCACGAGGGCCATCGCATGGCGTTCTTCGAGCCGGAAGCGCCAGCGTCGAAACTGTATCGTCAGTTGCAGAAAGCCTTCCCGCAGAATGCGGTCGCGATCACCTCGGCCACGCGCGACGGCAAACTGCTGGTGGTGCAAGTATGGAACGACCGCAATCCGGGCGATTTCTACGTATTCGACACCGTCGCGCGCAAGATGGACCCGATCTTCAGCCGGCGCATTTGGTTCGACCCGGCGAAACTGCCGGCGACGCGCAGCGTCGAAATCGTCGCGCGCGATGGTCTGAAGCTCTACGGCTATCTCACCGTACCGCTCGGCCAGCCGACCGGAACGCCCGCGCCGATGGTGCTACTGCCGCACGGCGGGCCGTTCGGCATTCACGACGATTGGAGTTTCGATACCGAGACGCAGATGCTGACGGCCGCGGGTTACGCCGTGCTGCGCGTGAATTATCGCGGCTCGGGCCATTACGGCCGCGCGTTCACGCAGAAGGGCGCGAAACAATGGGGCCTGGCCATGCAGGACGATCTGACCGACGCCACGCGCTGGGCCATCGCGCAGAAGATCGCCGACCCGCAGCGCATCTGCATCTACGGCGCGAGTTACGGCGGCTATGCGGCGCTGATGGGCGCGGCGAAAGAACCCGATCTGTATCGCTGCGCGGTGGGCTACGTCGGCGTGTACGACCTGGAGAAGATGCACAAACAGGATTCGGCGGCGACCCGCAGACTGCGCAACTGGATGCTGGATTGGCTCGGCCCGCGCGAAGCGATGGCGGCGATCTCCCCCACCGGCATGGCCGAAAAAATCCGCGCGCCGGTGTTTCTGGCCGCCGGCGGCAAGGACAGAAACGCACCGATCGAACACAGCGAGAAAATGGAAAAAGCGCTGAAAGCCGCGGGCGTTCCGGTCGAAACGCTGTACTACCCGCAGGAAGGGCACGGCTTCTACACCGAGGCGCACAATCGCGAGTACTACACTCGATTGTTGAATTTCCTCAGCAAGCACATCGGCGGCGCGCCGGCGAAGTAGACGCGCGTCCGAGTTGCGCGCGCGCCGTTCGCGCGAGTGAAGCGATGTCGAGAACCCGCGGCGATCAACCCGCCGCGATCAGCCTGCCGCAATCAGCCTGCCGCGATCAGCCTGCCGCAATCAATCCGCCCGCGATGCGCAGCAGGCGCTCGCGGAACGCCGAGTCCAGCGCTTGCGCATGCGGCTCGATGGGTTCGCGCTTGTCGTAGTAGCGTCCGGTGACGCCCGCCATGCTCGGATCGATCGCCGCATGCAGGATCGCATCGACGGCGGTGTCCAGCGTATCCACCGGCGCGAGCATCGGCGGACGCAATTTTGTCGGCAACAGCGACCCCGGATGCAGCGCATTGAACGCGACCCGCGGTTCGCGCTCCGCCAAGGCCAGGCAGGCGGCGACTTGCGCCAGTTTGCTGCGGCCGTAGGCGAACGCGCCGTGCCAGTCGCGCGCGGATTGCGGGTCGTCCAGATCCAGCGGCCATTGCCCCGCGGACGCCACATCCACCACGCGCCCGCCGGGGCGTTCGGCCAGGCGTTCGATCAAGCCCCGCGTCAGCGCATGGCCGGCGAGAAAATTCACCTGGAACACGCGTTCGCAACCGTCGACCGTCTCGTGGCGCGTGTCGAGAATGCCGACGCCCGCGTTGTTGATCAGGACATCCAGACGAGGTTCCTCCGCGAGGATGCGCGCGCTCATCGTGCGCACCGCCGCCAGCGATTCGAAATCCGCGACATAGCCGCGCGCCGCGGCGGCGCCGGCCGTTTCGGCTTCGGCCACCGTCTCGGCGACCCGCCGGGCATCGCGACCATGGACCAGCACCGTCGCACCGTGCGCGGCGAGCGCGCGCGCGGTCGCCCGACCGATGCCGTCGGTCGCGCCGGTGATCAGCACGACGGTGTCGCGCGCGCCGGTCATGCCCGCGACTCGCGGCGCTGATGCGCGATCGCCGCGCGCGCGGCCTCGCGCAGACGTGGATTGGCCGCGTCGCGTTCGACCGCGTCGATCGCCGCGTCCAGCTCCGGCGAAGCGAAGAACCCCGCGATCTGCAAGGCGTTGATCATCCGGCTCTGTTCGCTGAGCTTGGGATAATCCAGCACGGTCGAGCGCTGCGTATCGATCAGCAGTTGCTCGTGTTCGCGCTGTTGTCCGCTGAAAATCAGATTGATCGAAATCGACAGCGATGCCGGGTAGTGCTGCACGTGCACGTCGGTATACGGCGCGAAATGGATCACGCGACCCTGACGCAGCCGCTCTCGGCGCGGTTCCAGCAGACGGATCGTTTGTCCGGGCTGCGCGTCCACATCCGCTTCGGGAATGGTGTACAGATCGGTTTCGTAGCCCGGCCCGAAGTACCCGACGGTGAGAAACCGGAAGTCGTGATTGTGGGCCAGCTCGTAGGAATACAGATCGCGTTCGTGCTCGCGATACGCGGTGCCCGCGTTCTCGGGCAGCCAGACGTTCAAGCGCAGATAATGCGTCTTGCCGGCGCCGAGGAAGAACGACTGCGGCGCGTTGAAGAATTCGTCGATCGCTTCGACGCCTTCCACCGATTCGAACATCCCCCACAGCAAGTCGGGATTGCGACCCAGCCGGGCGAGCTCGCGCGCGCAGGCGGCGATGTGCTCGGGGCCGTACAGCGGCGCGTCGATCGCGTCGATGCGACGATGGAATTCCTCCAGGCCGATGGACTCGTCGCCCGCGTCGTCGAAGATGTCAGTCATGCGCGTCTTCCGTTTCGGTGCGCAAGCGCGCCAGGGTGCGCGCGGCGGCGTTGCGGATATGCGGATGCGGGTCGTGCTCCGCGCGTTCCAAACGCTCGAACGCCGCGTCGCCGTCGATGCGGCCCAGCGCCTGGATCGCGGCCCAGCGCACCGCATGCGAAGGATGCTCGGTCATCCGCATCAGCAGCGGCAGCGCGCGGGCTTCGCCGACGGCGGCGAGCGCTTTCGCGCTGAGCGTGTAACCGGACAATTGCGCGCCGGAGAACGAGGCGTAGGTCGAACGCAGCCGCTCGCGATCGAAGAACCACAGATAGGGGTCGGCCGGACGCAGCGACAGTTCGAGCGTCAGGAACGGCGATTCGGACACGTAGTCGTACACGCGGCCTTCGCCTTTGCGCTGCGCGTGCGCGATGCCGTCGATGCGACGCTCCGATTCCAGACGCAACGGCACGTCGGCGACGAAGACTTCGGGGTCGAACGGACCATCGATGCGATACACGCGCTGCAGCACCGGCGTCGGCGAGATCACGCGCAGCACGGAGTCGACGGCGGTGGAGTGCAGCAGCGGTTTGGGCGCACGCCAGATTTCCAGATGCAGCGAATACTCCGGTCGACTGTCGAGCCGGATATTGTTCTCGCCGATATCGCGCACCGACTCGCGGGTGGAATCCACGCCGCGGTCGAGCATGCGGGCGATGCGGCGTTGCAGATAGCCGCTGTCGTGGAAGCGGTCGAGCGGTTCGATCAAACGTTCGGGCGCGTCGCGATGCGACGCGATCGCGTCGCGCATGGCATCCAGCGCGCGGTCGAGTTCGTTCATGGGGAGCGGGGGAACTATCGGGACGGGGGAAGGGCGTTGCGACGCCGTTCTCGAAACGCATCGGACCGGTGCGAGACCGGCCCGATGCGGACGACTGCGACGATCAGTTGCGCTTCACGTCGGTCGCGATGTAGATGATGATGATCTCGATGATCACCGCGCCGCCGGCGCCGGCCGGGGCGATCGAGGTTTCCAGCTCGTCGATGTCGAACGTCTTACGTTTCTGCATGGTGGCGCTCCTTGAGGGGTCCTTGAGTCCGGTCGATCCGGACCGGCCGAGTCTCGGCAATCCGATCGCGCGTTGTCAACACCGCGGGCGATGCTGCGCCGCAGCGATAGCGCCTCATTCCCGGTCGTTCATCCCTCGCCGCTTCTCAGGAACGGCTCGACCGTGCCCTTGAGCTTCAGCGTCATCGGCTGGCCGCGACGGTCCAGTGCCTTGCCTGCGATCACGCGGATCCAGCCCTCGCTGATGCAGTATTCCTCGACGTTGTTGCGCTCCACGCCGTTGAAGCGAATGCCGATGCCGCGATCGAGCAAGTCGGCGTCGTGGTACGGGCTGCGCGGATCGTTGGAGAGGCGGTCGGGAAGCGTATCGGTCATGGCGGCGGGGTCGCGAAACGGGCGCACAGCATAGCAACGGTCTGCGAGCGCGCCAAAGGCGTCGCTACGAACATGCCGAGACGCGCCGCGGCTCGGGCGGCCCGCTCAGTCGACCGCGACGGCGGCCTCGCCGCGCTGCAGCGGATCGGGCAGCGGCTCGCCGCGCGCGACGAAGCCCAGCGATACCGAATTCAGGCAATGGCGCTCGCGGGTCGGCGGCGGGCCGTCGGGAAACACGTGCCCCAAGTGGCTGCCGCAGCGCGCGCACACGATCTCGGTGCGCACCATGCCGTGGCTGGTGTCGCGAATCCGCCCGACGTGGGCGTCGTCGAAGGCCGCGAAGAAACTGGCCCAGCCGGTGCCGGAATCGAATTTCGCGTCCGAACGGAACAGCGGCAAGCCGCAGAAGCGGCAGACGTAGACGCCGTCGCGTTTGTTGTCGAGAAACACACCGCAGAACGGCGCCTCGGTGCCGTGCGCGAGCAGCACGCGGCGTTCTTCGGGCGACAAGCGCGCGCTGAGCGCGGCGCGTTGGGCGTCGTCGGGCGGAGTCAGATCGAATCGGGACATCGGGGGGGCTCGGCGTGGGCGGTGCGGAGAAGAGACGAAAAGCGAGCGAAGGGTTGCGCGGCGTTTTACGACGATTCGACCATCGCGCGGACGTTCGGGTCGGCGTCGTGATCGGCCTTCGCCTGCGCGTCCGTCTGGGCGTCTGCGCGCGCCGCGCCGCTCCACTGGCGCTTGGCGTTGCGGATGATCGCACGCACGCGTTCGCGATCGGTGTGCCGCGAAACCGCGACCGCGCCGAGCGCCAGCGCACGTTCGCGGAGCGCGGCGTCGATATCGTAATGCGCGCCGCTGCGTTTATCTTGGAACGCGCGTCGGGGCACGCCCAGCGCGTCGGTGAAGCGATGCAGCTCCTCCAGCGTGTCGGCCAGCAGATGCGCCCAGCGACGGCCGCGCCACAGATGCACGGCATCGTCGACGTAAACGGTCATGACCGCGCGAAGGCGCGCGCCGTGCGGGCGGAGGGTTCGATACGCGGCCTCAATGCGTCTGCGCCACGCTCGGGGCGACGAGTTCGCGGCGCACCCAGCGGTCGATCAGCGCTTTCTCGTAGCGCAGCGGGTCGCCTTCGCTGGCGCGGGTGGCGCTGCCCAGATACGCCGGATCGCTGAGCGTGTACGAGCGTTCCGAGACGACGCTGCCGTCGGCGGCGGTGCGCTTCACCGCGAGTTCGATCTGCGGCCAGTACAGCTCACGCATGATCCGCACGTCGCGGTACTCGAAGCCGTGCCAAGGTTCGTAGTTGCCGGCGCGACGGATGTCGACGATCGCGACCTCCAACCGCTCGCCTTCGGGCAATTTGCGTTCGGCCTGCTTGCGCACGTAACGGGCGATGTCGGCCACCCAATCGCCGCGCTCGGCTTCGTAGCGGTTCTGGCTGCCGCGCAGTTCGGAGAACTTCGCCGGGTCGTCCCAACGCACCGACACCGGCCCGGCGTCGGGCAGGCTGCGCGGCGCGTTCGGATCGGTCACGCGCACGATGCGATCGGCGAATTTGCCGGCGTAGGCGGGCGCTGCCGTGAACGCGACGAAGATGCCCATGACGATGCCGACGGACATCGCCCATCCGGTGGCGATCGAGACGATGCCCCGGCGGCGAGGCGAGCGGATCGGACGTGCGCGTGCGGACATGGCGGCGGCTCCGGCAAGGGGGTGTGGCCGCATTCTCTGTCCGCCGCGCCGCGGCCGCAAATCCTCGCAGGGCTGCGCGTCGTCGCCGTTCAGCCGCCGCTGGGAGAGGTCGGCGCGGGTATTCCCGACAACAGCACCTCGCTCACGATGGTGCGTTCCACGCCGCGACCGCGTCCGACGCGGCCGGCGTGCGGGCGCGATGGCATCATGCGCCCACGATGAACGAATCCGCCGATACGACGCCCGCCGCGAGCTCTGCGCCCGCCGCCGACCCCGCGACCACCGCTCCCCGCGCCGCCATGGCGCGCAAAGAATGGCAAGTGCTGCGCGACCTGGTGCCGTATCTGCGACCGTTCGCGGGCCGCATCCTGTTCGCGCTGGGGCTGGTGATCCTCGGCAAGCTGACCAATCTCGCGGTGCCGCTCGCGCTCAAACGGTTGGTCGATGCGCTCGGCGTCCAGGCCGCACCGCTCGCGCTGACCTTGCCGGTCGCGCTGCTGCTGGCCTACGGCGCGTCGCGCGTCGCGACCACGCTGCTCACCGAACTGCGCCAGATCGTGTTCGCGCGGGTCATGGCGCGGGTCTCGCGCAAAGTTACCTTGGAAGTATTCCGGCATCTGCACGCGCTGTCGCTGCGTTTCCACCTGGCGCGCCGCACCGGCGGCGTCGCCCGCGACATCGAACGCGGCGGCAGCGCGATTTCCGATCTGCTCGACTGGACCATCTACACCATTCTGCCGACCTTGTTCGAGGTCGTACTGGTCACCGCGTTCCTGGTCTGGATGTACGACTGGGGTTTCGCGGCGATCGCGATTCTCACGCTGATCGCCTACGCCGCCTACACTTTCCGTATTACCGAATGGCGCACGAAGTATTACCGCGCTTCGGTCGAGGCCGACACCAAGGCCAACGAGTGCGCGGTGGATTCGCTGCTGAACTACGAGACCGTGAAGTATTTCGGCAACGAGGAACACGAGGCGCGGCGATACGACGCCAGCCTGATGCGCATGGAAGAAGCGCAGGTGATGTCGCGCAAGACCCTCGGCGTGCTCAATCTCGGCCAAGCGCTGGTGATTTCGGTCGGCGTGACCGCGATGATGTGGCGGGCCGCGGCCGGCGTGGTGGCCGGCACGATGAGCATCGGCGATCTGGTGCTGGTGAACGCGGTGTTGCTGCAGTTGTCGGCGCCGCTGAATCTGCTCGGCATGATGTATCGCGAAGTGAAGCAGGCGTTCACCAATCTGGAGCGGTTGTTCGGCTTGCTCGAAGAGCCGCAGGACGTGCGCGACCGCGACGGCGCCGTCGATTTGCGCCCCGCGCCGCCGGAGATCCGCTTCGAAGCGGTGCGCTTCGGGTACGACCCGCGTCGCGAAATTCTGAAAGGCATCGATTTTTCGGTGCCGTCGGGCGGCACCGTCGCCGTGGTCGGGCATTCGGGCTCGGGCAAATCGACGCTGGCGCGTTTGCTCTACCGTTTCTACGACATCGACGACGGCGCGATTTCGATCCGTGCGCCCGGCGACGACGCGCGCGACATCCGCGATGTGACCCAGGCGTCGCTGCGCGGCGCGATCGCGATCGTGCCGCAGGACACGGTACTGTTCAACGACACGATTTTCTACAACATTCTGTACGGCCGTCCCGACGCGACCCGCGAAGAGGTCGAGGACGCCGCGCGCGCGGCGCATATCCACGAGCGCATTCTCGGCTTCCCCGACGGTTACGCCACCGAAGTGGGCGAGCGCGGGTTGAAACTCTCCGGCGGCGAGAAACAGCGCGTCGCCATCGCCCGCGCGCTGCTCAAAAACCCCGCGATCCTGATCTTCGACGAAGCGACCTCGGCGCTGGACTCGCAGTCGGAGAAAGCGATCCAGGCCGAGCTCGATCGTATCGCGCAAGGGCGCACGACGGTGGTGATCGCGCATCGTCTCTCGACGGTGATGAACGCCGACGAGATTCTGGTGATGGACCAGGGCGAGATCGTCGAGCGTGGCCGCCACGCCGAGTTGCTGGCGCGCGACGGGCATTACGCGGCGATGTGGCGATTGCAGCAGCAAGAGCGCAGCGACGCGGCGATCGAGGCGTCGATCGTGGTCTGACCGCTGCGATCATTTGGACAAGAAGACGCCGCGCGAAAGCGCGGCGTCAGTGAAAGTGCGGGGTGGTGCCCGCGAGTGATCGAGGCAATGACAATATGGACGCCATCCATGGTGACGTACCACAGCCTCTGATCGCCCCACCCGCACGTCCATGTGCGGGTGCTCGGGATCGCTGCGCGGCGATCCCGAGCAAGCGCGCGATCCCTCACCCCTTGATGCACACGACCTGTCGCAGGGTGTGAACGACCTCGACGAGGTCCCGCTGCGCCGCCATCACCGCATCGATGTCCTTGTACGCGGCCGGCGATTCGTCGATCACGCCCTGATCCTTGCGGCATTCGACGTGCGCGGTGGCTTCGCGGTGTTGCTTCAGCGTGATCTGCTGCTTCGCCGCGGTGCGGCTCATCTTGCGGCCGGCGCCGTGGCTGCAACTGCAGAAGCTCTCGGGGTTGCCCTTGCCGCGCACGATGTAACTCTTCGCGCCCATGCTGCCCGGGATGATCCCGAGTTCGCCCTCGCGCGCGCTGACCGCGCCCTTGCGGGTCACGAGCAGCGATTGTCCGTAGTGCTCCTCGCGCTGCACATAGTTGTGGTGACAGTTCACCGCGGTCTTGTCCAACTGGAACTTCGGCAGTCGCTGACGCATCTCGTGCAGCACGCGCGCCATCATCGCCTCGCGGTTCGCGCGCGCGTAGTCCTGCGCCCACGACACCGCCTCCACGTAGTCGTCGAACAAGGCCTCGCCCTCCATGAAGAACGCCAAGTCGCGGTCGGGTACGTGAAAGCCCAGCGTGCGACGCCCGAGTTCCTCGCGCGCTCGTTCGATGAAATAGCCGCCGATCAAATTGCCGGTGCCGCGCGAACCCGAGTGCAGCATGACCCACACCGCATCGCTTTCGTCGAGACAGATTTCGATGAAGTGATTGCCGCCGCCGAGCGTGCCGATCTGCTTGTCGATCTTGTCGGTGCGGATCTTGCGATGCTTCGTCTTGATCGCGTCCAGCCGCGCGACGAGGCCCGATTGCGCCAAACGGGTTTCGATGCTGTCGGGCAGTTTGCGGTGATCGCCGCCGCCGCCGTTGCCGACCGGCACGCTGCGTTCGATCGAATTGCGCAGCAGCGCCAGGCTGTCGGGCAGGTCGCTCGCGCGCAGCGTGGTGCGCACCGCGGCCATGCCGCAGCCGATGTCCACGCCCACCGCGGCCGGAATGATCGCGCCGCGGGTCGGAATCACCGAGCCGACGGTCGCGCCCTTGCCCAGATGCACGTCGGGCATCACCGCGACCCAAGGCCCGACGAACGGGATGGCCGCGATGTTCTGCAATTGCCGGCGCGCTTCTGGCTCGACCGGCACGCCGTCCACCCAGCCCTTGATCGGGACGAGGCTGTCTTCGGCGTGGAGAAGTTGGAAAGAGGGACTCATTGATCGATCCAGTGCGTGCGACCCGGAACGAGGCGCACGCGATATTTGAGGTGAAAAGGGTAACGAATAACGATAGCGTCTGAAAACGCCCTAGAGCTTTAAGCCTCGCCGTTGACCAGACCGTACTGCCGCAGTTCGCGCGCTTTGAGTTGGCGCTTGCGGCTGGCGTAGACATCCGGGCTTCCGAACAGGTCCAAGCTGCTGGCGACGCCTTTCATCGCGATATTTCGCGGGCATCGATCCAGCGGCAGTTTTCGTAGCGCGTCGGTTTTCCGGTCGAGCATGGCTTCGTTGGTGATGGCGGACAACTCGACCCGATACCAGACGCCGTCGATGCGATGCAGTTGCGTGCTCGCATCAAGAATTCTTCGATTTACGCATCGATCCTCACGGGCCGCGCGCAAACTCGCTTTCCGCTTCCGTGCGTAATCGCGTCGCGTCTGAATACGATCTTCGTTAACGCAGAGCAATCCGTGACGAGGATGGACGTAGAACTTGGGTGCCCAATGGTCCGCGAGCGGAACGCGCCCCCGCCAACGGCCGTCGATCTGGAAAACGCCGTCGACATCGTAAACGCGAATCGCGACGAAATCCTCCAGATGCTGGTGGATATGCCGCTGCACGGTGTTGCGACGATCGATGCCCGCGCAGATGTCCGAAAACACCTTATCCCACGGCCGACCGACCTGCGACGCCAAATAGCGCCGCAACGGGGCCAGATTTTCGTTCAGCCATTTATGGCGCCGATGTCGCCGTCGCAGGCCTTCCTGCCGCGGCGAATCGTCCAGATCGATCGGTGCGGAGTCTTCTCCGCGCATACCGCCGCCGCGGCGCGGCCGCTCGACGATCACTTTGTACATATCCGCGCGCATGGCACGACGCTCCGTTTCTGGAAATCCGCTCGAGTCGTTCGTTCGAGCGATCGGTTCGAAAAACGCGCGGCCGGGTCCTTCCGGCCGCGCGGGTTACGGTTTGATGTTCACCAACTGCTTCAGCACGCCGTCCAGGCCGCCGAACACGGTGAGCTTGTCGATCTTCTCGACGATCTTCTCCAGCGCTTCGAGTTCCTTCAAACGCATCAGCACCGGGCTCTCGTCGATCAATTTCGCGGTGTTGAGCAGGGAACGCGCGGCGTTCGCTTCCTCGCGACGGCGGATCACGTTGGCCTGCGCCGACTTTTCCGCCTGCACCACGCCGTTGAGGATCTCGCGCATCTCGCCCGGCAGGATCACGTCCTTCACGCCGACGCCCAAGACTTCGACGCCGAAGGCCTCCGCCTTGCCGCGCACGTAGCCGAAAATGTCGCCGTCGAGCGAGGCCTTGTCGCCGAGCAATTCGTCGAGCGTCTTGGCGGAAACCGCCTTGCGCAAGCCGTACTGCAATTCACGATAGACCTGTTCGCCGGACTTCGCCACCTTGGTGCGCGACGCGACCGCGTCGACGACGCGCACGCTCGCGGCCAAGTTGACGCGCAGCGAGACTTTGTCGCGGGTCAACAACTCTTGACCGGCCACTTCGACCGCCTGCACGCGCAAGTCGACGAGATCGATCGTCGCGTTCTTCTGGAAATTCCAGAACGCGTAGCTGCCCGGGTCGAGCGTGCGCACGAACCGGCCGTCGACGAACAGCAAGCCGACGAATTCGGTGGGCACATCCGCGACCGCGGCGACGCGCGCCAGCGCGCCGAGCTGACGCAAGCGCTTGGCGACGTCCGCGCGCACTTCGAGATCCTGCGGCAGCGTCATGCGCTCGATCTCCACGCGCACCGGCGCGCGCCAATACAGCTTGCGCGTCCCCGGCAGCAACAGATCCTCGAGCTTGCCGTTCTTCGACACCAGGCCGACTTCGTCGGTGCCGACGTCGCCGAGCACGAAGTGCGCGTCGAGCTTGTCGCCGAGCGCGGCGATCAACGCGTCGACATCGGCGCCGACGTATTCCGGCTTGGCGACGTTGTGCACGACGATCTCCAAACGACCGAACGGGTCGACGAAGTTGTAAACGCCGGGTTCGAGCGCACGTTCGAACCTGCGGTCGCGATACACCAGGCCGCGTTCGCCGTCGCCGATCACGACCCTCTTTTTCCAGAACATCGGGGGTTCTCCTTCCTGTTGGGCTCTGGTGGTCCGATTCGCTTCAAGCAAGACACATCGCGGGGAATCGGTCGCCGCGCGTGCGATCGCAACGGAGTCCCGATGCGAGAGAAGAAGATGGAAACGCCTCCGACGCCGACAACGCGGAACTCGTGCGCGCTTGGCGCGGAGATCGACCGCTTCGCCGCCGCATGCGATGTTCGCGTGCATCGGTTCCGTTGCCGACCCGCGCGCGTCGCGGGCGCGAATCCGGCGGTATCGCCGCTGCGCCGTTCTCGTCGCGACGCGCCGAAGCGCGCCGTGCCGAAGACGCCGCAAGAGGCGTTTCCGTGGGCGGGACTTGCGTCCCGGATGGCATGACGTTTCAGGTCATGGGTTTTTGGAGCGGGAGTCGAACCCGCAACGCTGATATCTAAAATCAGTGCCTAACCGATAGGCGGTCCAAAACGAACGACGTGCCGGAATCGAACCGGCGACCTACGAATTAAGAATTCGCTGCTCTACCCGACTGAGCTACCGTCATCGAGAAACATCCGCGCATCGCCTCGGGCATACGCCACGGCACAGCCGCGCGCACCGGATGGGCGAGAAACCCATACCGCAGGAAACGTACGATGGATGCTTCGCATTGCCGGCTGCGAACAACCGGCAATTCGTGTGCGCACGCAGTTCCCGCCACCCGCACCGAGCATCGCGGCGCAGCGCTTTCGCGCCTCAGGCGGACATCCGCGACAGCGACGACCCGTCTTCGGACCTCGATGTCCGGACGTTCGCGCTGGATGCTGCGGATCGGAAAACACGTGTGCGAAACCGTTCGCGACGCGGTGATCCGCGCGCGTGCATGAAATTCCTTTGCGAACGCGAAAAGAAAAACGCCCCCGGATGGGTATCCGAGGGCGTTCGCGGTCCTCGGAGATCGGGGCGGCCGATCTCCGGAACGGAATCGGTCGTGGTTAGCCGTTGCCCGAATGCAGGCGTTCGGGGCAATTCCGCCCGAAGCATGCCTGTCGTTCGTCGACGCTCGCGCACGCGTCGGCATCGCGCTGCGGGCGCGAAGTGTCGAGCGATTTAGCGGAGCGACGAATCGAATACATGCTGAAATTCAGGGGTTCGGTGAGGTTCGGGGAAAGTTTCGAAAAACGGGAAAAGCGGCAGCGGTTTGCTGTGGGCGCGCAAGTTACACCCGTCTTTTACGAAAAGCAAACATTTTTTCGCACGCATTCGTCGGGCCGACGAGCGGCGCGCTCGCATACGCTTACGTATGCGCGGACGATGGACGATGAAGACGCGAATGCTTCGCGATGGTTTCGCGCAGATCCCGCGACCATTCCGCGAATCCGCATCCGGCGTTGCGGTGGAATCTCGGTGTGCGCTCGATCCTGCGCGATGCGCGCTCGACGATGGAATGCTGCCGATGCCGTACACGACGATGCGCGGGCGACCGAAGTCACCCGCGCAGGTTGCGTCTTATCGTGCGATCGATGCGTCTTGCGTTTACGGCATCAGCACTTTGTCGATGACGTGGATCACGCCGTTCTTCTGGTACACGTTCGCGATGCTGACGTTGGCGGTGTTGCCTTTCGCGTCCGTCACCATGATCGCGTCGCCTTTACGCTTCGCGGTGAGCGTCGCGCCCTGCACCGTGGTCAACTGCGCCTTGCCTTTTCCAGCGTCGATCTTGGCGAGCAGCGCTTTGCCGTCCAAACGGCCGGGCACCACGTGATACGTCAGTACCGTGGTGAGCGTGCCTTTGTTTTCCGGCTTCAACAGCGTGTCGACGGTGCCTGCGGGCAATGCGCCGAATGCGGCGTTAGTGGGCGCGAACACGGTGAACGGGCCGGGGCCTTTCAAGGTGTCGACGAGCCCCGCGGCTTTGACCGCGGCGACCAGCGTGGTGTGATCCTTGGAATTCACCGCGTTATCGACGATGTCTTTCGTCGGCAACATCGCCGCGCCGCCGACCATCGGATTCTTCGACATGGTGCCGGCGTTCGCGATGCCGACGACGAGGGTGGCGGCGAGCGCCGCGACGAGCAGTTTCGACTTCATGAGGTGCGTTCTCCGTAATCTGCGTAAGGGATGAGCGGCCAGCCGCCGACGCTCGGGAGGGCGAGGAAGAAGAGGCGTCGGCAGTCGGCACACGAACAGATACGCGGCGTGCGGGAGAACGGATGCAGCGGCGTCGAACGATTTCGGCGCAGCGCGCGTCGATATCGCGGCGCGGCTTACGAAACGTTCATGTTGTCGGCGACGCGGACGGTCGGCCGCGATGGCGCTCGCGAGGTTCCTGCATGCGTCGCGATGCGCGGTATCGGCGCTCAGCGCGGCGAGAATCGACGATTCACTTCAACAACGGCGCCAGCGCCGGCCAAACGTGATCGCGCAGTTTCGGTTGCGCCGCGGCCGTGGGATGAATCTGATCGTTTTGGAAGGCGTTGCGATCGGTCGCGATCGGTTGCAACAGGAACGGCACGAACGCGGTCTTGCGCTGCGCGGCCAAATCGCGGAACGCATTTTCGAAACCGCGGGTGTAGTCGGGACCGTAGTTCGGCGGCAGACGCATGCCGATCAGCAGCACTTTCGCATTCGCGCCCTGCGCGGCGAGCATCATCTTGTCGAGGTTGTCGCGCGTTTGTTTCAGCGGTAGCCCGCGCAGGCCGTCGTTGCCGCCCAATTCGATCACCACCACCGACGGCTTGTGCCGCTTCAATTCGGCGGCGATGCGTGATGCGCCGCCGGCGGTGGTTTCGCCGCTGATGCTGGCGTTGACCACGCGCCAACCGGGTTTCTCTTTCGCGATTTTCGCCGCGGTGAGCGACACCCAGCCCTGGTGCGTCGCCAAGCCGTAGCCGGCCGACAGCGAGTCGCCCATCACCAGCACGGTGCGCTGCGCGGCCGGCGTTTTAGCGGCGACCGAGGAGGTGCGCGCGGGTTGTTGCGCATATGCCTGCGCCCCTGCGAATGCGTAGGCGGCGAGGGCGATGGCGACGATGAACGTGGGGATGCGCATATGCAGTGCGAGCTTCGATGGATGAGCGACGATGTGTGCGTGGCGACGATCGAAAAACAGGTTCCTCGCATACGCTCGGAATGAGATGCTGTTGGATTCCCGATTCCCGATTCCCGATTCCCGATTCCCGATTCCCGATTCCCGATTCCCGATTCCCGTCTCAGCCGAACCGCGCCTTCAGCATCGCGAAGCAACTGCGCAGCGCCTGCGCTTCGCCGCCGGCGGGGCGGCCGGGGCGATCGGTGTCGTTCCAACTGTAGACGTCCAGATGCGCCCACGGTTGTTCGGCGGGCACGAATTTTTCGAGATACAGCGCGGCGGTCACGCAGCCGGCCATCGTGGTCGAACTGCCGTTCGCCACATCGGCGATGCCGCTGTTGAGATAGCGCAGATACGGCGCCCACAGCGGCATGCGCCACAGCGGGTCGCGGCAGCGCGCGCCCGCGGCCAGCCAATCGTTCGCCACCGTGTCGTCGTTGCTGAACAGTGCGGGCAGATCGGGGCCGAGCGCGACGCGCGCGGCGCCGGTGAGCGTGGCGAAGTCGAGCAGCAGCTTCGGCGAATGCTCGATCGCGTAGGTCAGCGCGTCGCACAGCACGATGCGGCCTTCGGCGTCGGTGTTGTCGATTTCGACGCTGAGCCCTTTGCGCGTGGCGATGACTTCGCCCGGGCGATACGCGTTCGGGCCGATCGCGTTCTCCACCGCGGGCAACAGCAGCAGCAAACGCACCGGTAGGTTGCGGGCCATGATCCATTCGGCCAAGGCCAGCGCGTGCGCGGCGCCGCCCATATCCTTTTTCATGTTGCGCATGCCGGCGGCGGCCTTGATGTCGAGCCCGCCGGTGTCGAAGCACACGCCTTTGCCGACCAGCGCGAGCAGCGGATCGCTATCGCGGCCCCAGCGCAGCACGATCAAGCGCGGTGCGCGATGCGAGGCGCGGCCGACCGCGTGAATCGCCGGGAAGTTGTGGCGCAGCAGATCGTCGCCGACCACGCTATCGAAATCCGCACCGTGCGTTTGCGCGATCTCGCGCGCGATCGCTTCCAATTCTTCCGGGCCGAGATGCTCGGTCGGTGTGTTCACCAGATCGCGCACGCGCGTGCAGGCGGCGAGCGCCGCGGCGGTGTCGGCATCCGTATCGTCGGCGATGAGTCGTGCGGGCGCGCGCGTCGGCGTGCGGTAGCGACTGAAGCGATAACTGCCTAAGCCCCAACCCAACTGCAGCGCCGCGAGAGTGTCGGCGTCGAGGTCCCCGCCGTTCGGCCCGTGCGAGACCTTCCAGTCGCCGGCCGGCAGCGCAAACGGCGCATGCGCGTACGCGAACGGATCGTGCGCATCGCCCACGCCCAGCACCGCGCCGGCCATGCCGCCGTCGCCGGGCAGCAGCGCGTGCGTGCCTGCGGCGCCGGTGAAGTGCTGCGCCTTCAGCCAACGCTGCGTCGCGTCCGATTGCGTCGCGAGCCATGCGTCGAAACCCTGCGCGGCGGTCAACCACAGGCGATACGGCGATGCGGCGACGTCGTGCGTCGTGGAATCGGATGCAGCGTTCATGGCGTGGGCTCGGGGATGCGGGCGGGAGCGAAAGCCTGATCGATGCGATCGGCCAGCGCGGCGAGGTCGTGGACGATCACGTCCGGCGTCACGGTCTCGTGCGGCCAGTGCGGTTGGCGCTGGCGCGCGTCGTCGCGATGCACCCACGCCGTCCGCAGGCCGGCGCGCGCGGCGCCCAGCACGTCCATCACGTCGTGATCGCCGACATGCAGCACCTCGTGCGGCGCGCAGTTCAAGCGCGCGCAGGCGGCGAGAAAAATGCTGGTCTCAGGTTTCGCGGCGCCGTGTTCGCGCGCGGATAGTTGGCCGACGAACAGATGATCGATGCCGATGCGTTCGAGGTCGGCGTTGCCGTTGCTCAGCGCCAGCACCGGCAAGCGCGCGCTGAGCCGGCGCAGCGCGTCCAGCGCATCCGGGTAGTACTCCACGCGATTGCGCTCGGCGTAGAACGCTTCGTAGGCGGCGTCGGTCAGCGCGGGCGTGCGCGCCGCGTCCTCGCCGCTTTCGACGAACGCGGTTTCCAGCGTGAGCCGGCGCAGCGCGCTCATATCGTGCAGCAGATGCGGATGCGCCCCGAACACGCGTTCGCGCAGGGCGCGCATCGCCGGGATGGGAAACGCCGCCGCGGTGCGCGGGCTGTGCGCGCGCAACCACGCGTCCAACACCCGCTCGATCCGCGCGCCGATCGGCGCGAACGGCCACAAGGTGTCGTCCAGGTCGAGAGTGATGGCGCGGATGGCGAAGTTCACGGCGCGATTATAGGTCGCGCCCCGGCGCGACATGGTCGCGTCGGGGCGGCGCGCCCGCGGAAACGAGGGGCCGGCTCATCGCATCAACGCATCGCCCTGGCGCCCTTGGCGCCAGATCCGCAGCACCAAATTGCGCGGCGGTTCGGCGAAACCGGCGCGGAAACCGCCCAGATCGGCGAATTCGCCGCTGCTGGCGCTCATGATCACGTCGCCCTTCGCCAGCCCGTTCTCGGCCGCGCGACTGCCGCGGGCCACCGCTTCCACCAGAATGCCGGTCGCGCCCTGACGGCGCAGCGATTCGGGCAATTCGGCGAAACGCGCGCCGGCCAAACGCGGGTCGATCGCCGCGCCGTCGATCGAACGCGGCTGCTCGCGCAGCGTCGCCTTGATCGACAGCGGCTTGCCTTGGCGCAGCACGCTCAAGGTCACGACGCTGTCCACCGGCTGCAGGCCCTGGAAATTGCGCCAGGCGTTGCTGTTGTCGATGCGCTGGCCGTTGGCGCTCACGATGGTGTCGCCCACGCGCAGGCCCGCGGCGAGCGCCGGCGAATCGGGGTACACCTGGGTCACCACCGCGCCGCGCGCTTCGCTCAGGCCTAGGCCGCGCATCAGTTGCGGCGTGACGTCCTGCGTGTCGATGCCCAGGCTGCCGCGGCGTACCACGCCGCCGTTGCTCAGCAACTGCTCCATCACGTTGCGCGCGAGATTGGTCGGAATCGCGAAGCCCAGACCGATGTTGCCGGCCTCGCTGCCGTACTTGTTGAAGCTGGCGGTGTTCACGCCGACCAGTTCGCCGCGCAGGTTCACCAGCGCGCCGCCGGAGTTGCCCGGGTTGATCGAGGCGTCGGTCTGGATGAAGTTCTGGAAGCCCGCGCCCGGCAGATTGCTGCGATTCACCGCCGAGACGATGCCCGAGGTGACGGTTTGCGCGAAGCCGAACGGGTTGCCGACCGCGACCACGAAATCGCCGACCCGCAGGCGGTCGGAGTCGGCCAGCGGCAGCGCCGTCAGTTTCTCCGAAGGAATCCGCATCAGCGCCACGTCGGTATCGGCGTCGGAGCCGATGAATTCGGCCTTCAGCGTGCGCCCGTCGTTGAGCGTCACCGACACGTCGTCCGCGCCCTCGATCACGTGGTGATTGGTCAGCACCAGGCCGCGCTGGGCGTCGACGATCACCCCCGAGCCCAGGGATTCGTTGATCCGCTCCTGGGTCATCTCCGGGAACATCTGGCGGAAAAACGGATCCGCGAAGGGACTGACCCGGATCCGCTGCTTGCTGTGCACGCTGACCACCGCCGGCGTGACCTTCTGCAGCATCGGCGCCAGCGACGGGATGGCCTCGCCGTCCACGGCCTGGGGCAGGGTCGCCACCATCGGTGCGGTCGCTGGCGTGGCGGGCGCCGCGGCCTGGGCGGGGGTGTCCAGGGTGTCGCGCAGCCAGCTCGCGGTGAAGCCGCCGAACGCGGCGGCGGCGGTGAGGGCCAGCAGCAGGGGGGCTTTCGAGCCGCGCGCGGTACGGCGCGGCGAGGCGGTGGGGTCGGTGGCGGTCATCGTGATCGGGCGAGGCGACGAGGAGAGGGAGGCGGCGGACGCGAAAACATCGCGGCGATGCGCTCGGGAATCAAGCCCCGAGCGCCCATCCCCGAGCCCCGGCCCGTGACATGCCGAGCAGGTGGGCGAACGCGACCGCAGCCGCAGTCTCGGGCGGGCGGCATAAACGCGGGATGAAACCCGAAGCGGCCGGGTTTCGGAGCGAATCGAGGCCGGATTCGAGCGAATTCGGCGCCGCCGAGCGCGCCTCCGTTCGGGCGAACGCGGAGCGGCCCACCGGGAGTCGGAAACCGATCGAAATCGCCGCGTCAAGCCGTTGACTTCACCCATCGGGGCGCGTAGCTTGGCAACCCGCGTCGCCACTACATCTTGGGGTGTAAATGGCAGTCAGCCCAACCGATGGTGTTTCACGGACGGTTTTGTTCCACGGTGTCACAGAATGGACACATCCACGGGTTGCGGGGGGTATCGCCGAATCGGGATCGCAGGATGCCGGCGAGACAGCGGGTCGCGCAGGAGCGCATAGTGTCGAGCGTCGCGGTATGACCCGGAACCGCATCACAGAATCGCCATCGGCGCGAAGCCCGTTCTTCGCCGTCGATACGACAACAACAAGAGATCGCGGCACACCGTGGTCGATCTGACGAGGATGGGAGTGGAATGAGCACAGTGCGTCTTGAGGCCGTCGCGACCGAGGCGGCCGCCGAGATTCCGATGCAGCCGGCGTCCTGGGATATCTGGGACAAGAAATACCGGCTGAAGACCAAACAGGGCGAGGCCGTCGATGCCGACATCGACGCGACCTATCAACGCGTCGCGCGCGCGCTGGCCGACGCCGAGCCTAACAGCGACAAGCAGAAGTATTGGTACGACCGTTTCCTGTGGGCGCTGCGCCGCGGCGCGATTCCCGCCGGCCGCATCACCTCGAACGCGGGCGCGCTGGAGCACAAGCCGGCCACTTCGACGATCAACTGCACCGTCTCCGGGTCGATCCTCGACTCGATGGACGGCATCCTCGACAAAGTGCACGAGGCCGGCCTCACCCTGAAAGCCGGCTGCGGCATCGGCTACGAGTTCTCGACGCTGCGCCCGAAAGGCGCGTTCGTCGCGGGCGCGGGCGCCTACACCTCCGGTCCGATGTCCTTCATGGATATCTACGACAAGATGTGCTTCACCGTGTCCTCCGCCGGCGGCCGCCGCGGCGCGCAGATGGGCACGTTCGACGTCTCGCACCCCGACGTGAAGGACTTCATCCGCGCCAAGCGCGAAGACGGCCGTTTGCGTCAGTTCAACCTCTCGCTGCTGATCACAGACGGCTTCATGCAGGCCGTCGAGAACGACGACGATTGGCCGCTGGTGTTCCCGATCAACGAGAAGGAAGTCGGCGACATCGACGTGAACAACGCCGAACAGGTGGTGTGGCGCGATTGGCCGATCCACACCAACTACATCGCCCGCGACGACGGCATGGTGGCCTGCAAGATCTACGGCCACATCAAGGCGCGTCATCTGTGGGACATGATCATGGTGTCCACCTACGACTACGCCGAGCCGGGCTTCATCCTGATCGACAAGGTCAACGAGATGAACAACAACTGGTGGTGCGAAACCATTCGCGCCACCAACCCCTGCGGCGAACAGCCGCTGCCGCCCTACGGCGCGTGCCTGCTGGGCTCGGTGAACCTCACCAAGTTCGTGCATAAGCCCTTCACCGACGACGCCCGTTTCGATTGGGAGGAATACAAGGAAGTGGTGCGCGTGTTCACCCGCATGCTCGACAACGTGGTCGAAGTGAACGGCCTGCCGTTGGAACAGCAGCGCGCCGAAATCATGCGCAAGCGCCGCCACGGCATGGGCTTCCTCGGCCTGGGCAGCACCATGACCATGCTGGGCATGAAGTACGGCAGCGCCCAGTCGCTGGAATTCACCGAACGCGTCTCCCGCGACATGGCCGTGGCCGGCTGGGAAGTGGCGCTGCAGCTCGCCCAAGAGAAAGGCCCCGCGCCGATCATGGAAGAGCGCTTCGTCGTCACCGCCGAAATGCTGCGCAAGCGCCCGGAAATGGCGAAGGACGGCTGGCAGGTCGGCCAAGAGATCCCCGGTAAGGTGCTGCACGCCAAGTACAGCCGCTACATGCAGCGCGTCGCCACCGTCGCGCCGGAACTGGTGGACGAGCTCGCCGAACACGGCGCCCGCTTCACCCACCACAGCTCGATCGCGCCCACCGGCACCATCTCGCTCAGCCTCGCCAATAACGCCTCCAACGGCATCGAACCCTCGTTCGCGCATCACTACAGCCGCAACGTGATCCGCGAAGGCAAGAAGTCGAAGGAAAAGGTCGACGTCTACAGCTTCGAACTGCTGGCCTACCGCGAACTGATCAACGCCGATGCCATGCCCTTCAGCGACGATCCGGCCGCCAAGCTGCCCGACTACTTCATCGCCGCCGACGACATCACGCCGAAGGAACACGTCGACGTGCAGGCCGCCGCGCAGAAGTGGGTCGACAGCTCGATCTCCAAGACCGCGAACGTCCCCACCGACTACCCGTACGAAGACTTCAAGGACATCTACCGCTACGCCTATCAGCAAGGCCTGAAAGGCTGCACCACGTTCCGCTTCAACCCGGCCGCCTTCCAGGGCGTGCTGGTGAAGGAATCGGACCTGGAAAACACGATGTACCGCTTCGAACTGGAAGACGGCACCGTCGTCGAAGTGAAGGGCAACGAAGAGATCGAATACGACGGCGAACTGCACACCGCCGCCAACCTGTTCGACGCCTTGAAAGAAGGCTACTACGGCAAGTTCTGACCCCCTCCTCCCTCTCCCCGCGACGCGGGGAGAGGGCCGGGGTGAGGGGCGGCCCTCGCGCGTCCCCACGCCACGCGCCTACTTCCTTCCTAATTCACCGCACCGCCGAAGATCGCGCTACATTTCGCGCTACGGGAACCCCCCGTAATTCGACCGATACGATCCCCTGACGAGGAACCACCATGAGCAATGGCAATGTGATTACGGATGCGCTTTCCGACGCCGCCGAAGCGGTGGCCGATAAAGCGAAAGAAGTGGGCGACGCGGTGGCCAATAGCGCCCCCGGCAAAGCGGTGAGCAACGTCGTCGGCAAGGCCAAGAAAACCGCCGCCAAGGCGCGCAAAGCCGCCGGCAAAGCCGCGGGCGCGGCGCGCAAGAAGGCCGGAAAAGCCGTCGACGACGCCAAAGCCAAAGCCGCCGCCGCGGTGGAGACGGTGAAGGAAAAAGTCGGCGCCGGGAAGAAGGCCGCGAAGAAAGCCGCCAAGAACGTCGCGAAGAAGGCCGCCGCCAAGAAAGCCGGCGCCAAAAAAGCGGTGAAGAAAGCCGCCAAGAAAGCGACCGCCGCCGCGAAGAAAGCCGCCCCGCGCAAGGCCGCGAAGAAAGCCGCCAAAGCCCCGGCCAAAAAAGCCGCGAAGAAAGCGAGCAAAAAAGCCGCCCCGCGCAAAGCCGCGAAGAAAACCGCAAAGAAAGCCGCGAAGAAAAAGTAATCGCTAAGATGCATTAATCCGCGACACCCTTCTCCCCGCGATGCGGGGAGAAGGTGCCCCGAAGGGGCGGATGAGGGGCCTCAACATCCCTCGGCAATACTCTCTTCTCCCCGCAAGCGGGGAGAAGAGCCTGCCCCGGATTCGATCCGGGGTGCCCCCGAAGGGGGCGGATGAGGGGCCGCCACAACCCCCTCGCGCACCACCACATTCACACGCACACCGGACACACCCGCAATGGCCGTCAAGATCGAAAAGAAAATCAAAGGTTACGCCGTCGTCAAACCGGACGAGAAGGCCGCCGTTCCCGGTGCCGCCGTCCCGCGCGAAACCGTCGAAGCCGAATTGGCGCTGCCCGTCGCGGACGTCATCCACATGCACGAGCGCATCGAGCGCCCCGACGTGCTGATCGGCAGCACCTACAAGATCAAATCCCCGCTGGTCGAACACGCCATGTACGTGACGATCAACGACATCGTGCTCAACGCCGGCACCGAACACGAACTGCGCCGCCCCTTCGAAATCTTCATCAACAGCAAATCGATGGAGCATTTCCAGTGGATCGTCGCCCTCACCCGCATCATGTCCGCCGTGTTCCGCAAAGGCGGCGACGTGACCTTCCTGGTCGAGGAAATGAAAGCCGTGTTCGACCCCAAGGGCGGCTACTACAAAGCCGGCGGCGTCTACATGCCCTCGCTGGTGGCGGAACTGGGCACGATCGTGGAGGACCACCTCAAATCGATCGGTCTGATCCACGACCCGGAAATGAGCGAACACCAGCGCGCGATGATCGCCGAAAAGCGCCGCGCGTACGAAGAAGGCCGCTCAAAAAAAAAGCCTGAAAAATCCGAGCTGAGCAACGACCTCGGCGGCGTCCTGGCCGCCTCGCCCGCCGGCCGTCAAGAAGAGATCGAAGTCACCGGCGAAGGCGTGAGCTTCCCGCCGTCGGCGACCATGTGCCATAAGTGCTCGACGAAAGCGATCGTGATCATGGACGGGTGCGCGACGTGTTTGAATTGTGGGTATTCGAAGTGTGGGTGAGGGGCAGATAAAATGAGTGATTCTGAGGTTACACCTTCGAGTCTTCTCGGGTCGATTCAGGCTCATTTGGACGAGCGGCTCAAAAGCCCCTTTGTAGGGGCTTTTGTTGTTTCATGGGTCATCCACAACTGGCGTGAATTGCTGTTAATTTTTTTCTCAGAAAATTCAATTGAGATCAAAATAAAGACAGTGGCTCCAGTAGTTTCCGATCTGAGTAATTTGCTTTGGATTCCATTGGCGTATGCATTTCTTGGAATTATTGGTTATTACGTGGTGTCGTTGGCTTTTTTATTGATATTTGAGCTTTATGGTCTTGTAAGGCGAGCAGTTGAAAGAAGGTTTGATGCATATAGATGGGTGCACCCAAATATTTATCTTGAGTTCAAGAGAAAATCAAGAATAAAAGTCGACGAGCTTACCGAGCTGGCTTCCGACCACATCAAGAAAATAGAGGACTTGAATCAGCAGAAGTCTCACGCTGAAATGCAGACCTTAAATTTGAAGAAAAATTTATCAGAAGCGCAAGAACAAAATGCTGGTTTGCTGCTGGATAAAGAGAATGCAAGAAATCTTCTTGAAAGAATGGCAGAGCTTCAAAAAGAGTCAGAAGAAAAGATTGAGGAAGCAAGAATTAAGCTGGACGGATATGTAAAAGAGCTGCGAGAGGAAAAGAAAGAGGCTGCTGATAAAGTTAAAAGAATAATAATGGCTCAAGAACGAGCGATCCAACTCCTGAACACGGCACTATTTGATATGGCGCGAGAAGTAGATAGCAAGACATTTGGGGCAATGCCTGTAGAATCGATTGCACCAACTCTTCTCGCAATGAAAGCGAATGAAATAACAGAGGAAAAATTCGTTCGTTTATTTTCTCTAGCTAAACTTAGAGTGCAAATTATAAATGCCCTGAATTTAAGCTCGTAACGAGTAAGGTGGACTCGTAGGGTGGAGTAAGCGCAGCGCAACTCCACCTTCTCACCGGCGCCGCAACCTCTCCGGCCCAGCAATCTCTCAAGCGCCGTGATGTTCCAACGGCGGGCGCGGAGCATTCGCTCGCGGATTGTCCGATGCGGCGGAACGATGGCGATGGTGGAGTTGCGCTGCGCTTACTCCACCCTACGGTGGGTCTTTCGCTTCGTCATCTTTCTGGCGCTGCAATCGCTCGAATTCCGCGATGTTCCAACGGCGGGCGCGGTGCATTCGCTTGCGGATTGGCCGACGCGGCTGATCGGTGGCGATGGTGGAGTTGCGCTGCGCTTACTCCAGCCTACGGTGGGTCTTCGGCTTCGTCATCTTTCTGGTGCTGTAATGTTTCGAACGCCGCGATGCTCCGACGACGGGCGCGGTGCGTTCGCTCGCGGATGGGCCGATGCGGCGGGGCGATGGCGATGGTGGAGTTGCGCTGCGCTTACTCCACCCTACGTCGTTTTTTCGGTGCTCTTGTCGTTGCGGGTGCTTTTGGCGGAGGCGGGGTGGGGGAAATCCTACGGTGCTGGGCGGGGTTGTCCGATGGCGGCGGGCGCGGGCGGTCGGCATGCTGGGGCGATGTCGAATTATCGTCGGTTGTGGGTGCCGGGCGGCACGTATTTCTTCACGGTGAATCTCGCCGATCGTTCGTCGCGCTTGTTGGTCGAGCGCGTGGACGCGTTGCGCGAGAGCGTGCGCGAGACGATGCGTGTGCGCCCATTCGAGAGCGTCGCATGGGTGGTGTTGCCCGAGCACATGCACGCGATCTGGACGTTGCCCGAGGGCGATGCGGATTTCGCGACGCGCTGGATGCGAATCAAACAAGCCTTCTGCGAGCGCGTGCCGAGGACGGAGCGCGTCTCGGCCTCTCGGCGCATCCGCAACGAACGCGGCATCTGGCAACGCCGCTATTGGGAACACGCGATCCGCGACGAGCGCGATTTGCGGAATCACATCGATTACATCCATTTCAACCCCGTGAAGCACGGCCATGCCGCGCGGGTGCGCGACTGGCCGCATTCTTCGTTCCATCGGTACGTCGAGCGCGGCCTGCTCCCCGGCGATTGGAGCGGCCAAAGGGTCGAACTGGTTTCGCATCCGCCGATGCGTTCGCGCGACGACGACGTCTTGCCGAGATCGCGACACGCGGCGAAAAGCGCGGGCGAGAACCCTCGATAGCGCAGGCGAGCCCGGCGATACGATGACGACCGTCGTCGCGATCCGCGTCGACGACGAGCGATGGCCCACTAGCCCGATGCATCCGTATACCGCGGCCGTTCGTACCTTCGACGTTGCCGATGTGCCCGGCATCGCCCACACTCGAATTCCACTGCTGAGAGCCTCGCGATGCGCCTTCTCGCCTGCCTTGCCCTGTTGTCCTGCGCCGCTGTCGTTTCCGCGGCGGAGCCCACGCTCGACGGCGATTGGGTCGTCGACCTTTCGGCCGAACCCGGCCAAACGTATACCCAGCCGATGACGCTCACGCTCGCATCCGATCGCAGCGTGACCGGGCGTTTCTACCAAAGCGACATCGAAGCCGGACGTTGGAAAGACGATCGCGGCCGCTTATGCGCGAGTTTTCGCACCAGCGACGGCGTGGGGCCGTACCACACCGCGGTGTGCTTGATCGACGGCAAAGCGGTGGGCCAGACCTGGGCCGAACATCGCGGCTTCCTGTTCAACTGGATCGCGACCCGCGCGGAAACGCCGTGAGCCTGCGGCGATGCCCGCATCGAAGCCAAGTAGGGTGGGCCCCTGGCCCACCATCCGGCCAATGAAACGACGTTTGCGCTTGGGATCGCATGTTTCAATTCGCGAATTAAGCATCATCGCTCCGGAAAGAAAGAGTGGTGGGCCAGGGCCCCACCCTACGGATCGAAGCGCTCGCTCGTGTCCATGCGCACGTTACGGAGCGCGGCGGTGCGCAGGTGCGCCTCGTAGCGCGATTCGGCGAAGTAGCCGATCAGGATGGAGCGCCGCCGCCCGCCGCTGCGGTTGAGGCTGGCGGCATGCAGCAGGTCGGCGTCGAACACCAGGATGTCGCCGGCCTGGCCGGCGAGTCGAATCGCGCGGGCTTCGTCGTCGTGGTCGCAAGGCGGCGCATCGGGCGCGGGGCGATGGGTGCCGGGGATCAGCCGCGTCGCGCCGTTGTCGGGGCTGTAGTCGTCGAAGAACGCGAGCGCGTTCACGGTATCGCCGGGACGCTGGTCCGAGAGATCGCGGTGTAGGCCTTGATGGCCGCCGCCGGGCAGCGGTTCGCGGCCCTCCACTTGCGCGTGAAAGAAGCGCTCGCCGATCAATGCCCCCGCCACCGCCAGCACCGCCGGCAAACGGCACACGGCGCGCACCGTCGGATCGAGGTCCAACAACGAATGGCGCCAATCGGCGCCGCGCGGCACCGCCCAACGCTCGGACGATGCGACGTTCGCATCGAACGCCTCGCGCAGCGCGGGCAACCAATCGGCGGGAATCGCACCGCGCAGCAGCGCATAGCCGTCGCGATGCAGGCGTTCGCGGTCGATCGTGCCGGCACCGATCATCGTCCTATCGATCACATGGCCCTCGGTAGCGTGCGCGCGTCGGCGCGGTCGAGGGGTTAAGGGTACAACGAGCGTGCCGTCGCAGAACAAAAAAACGGCAGGGCGAACCCTGCCGTTTCGTCGCGACGTTGCGATGGACGAACCATCGCAACGCCGGTTCAGGCGTTGACGGTCTTCGGCAGGATCACTTGATCGATGCCGTGGATCACGCCGTTGCTCGAAGCGATATCGCCTTCGGTGATGCGCGCACCGTCGATGCTGAACTTGCCTTCGGTCATCTTGATCGGTGCGGATTGGCCGTTGACGGTCTTCGCGGCTTCCCATTTGCTCATGTCGGCCACGCTCTTGCGCCCAGCGAGTACGTGATACTTCAGGATCGACGCCAATTCGGCCTTGCTTTCGGGCTTCATCAACGTATTGAGTTTGCCGGCCGGCAGTTTCGCGAACGCCGCGTCGGTCGGGGCGAAGACGGTGAACGGGCCGATGCCGCGCAGCGTGTCGGTCAAACCGGCTTGCTCGACCGCTTTGGCGAACGTGCCGAACGAGCCTTTGGCGACGGCGGTGTCGAGCAGATTTTTACCCTGCGCGGCGCTGGCGACGACAGGCGTCGCCGCCTGCCCGGCTTTCGGCGCGACGTTGCTGGAGACGGTGTTTTGGGGAGTATTCGGAGTATTCGGAGTATTCATGCGTATTCTCGATGAGGCGATCGACGCGTCTTCGCGGAAAGCGAATCGCGCGAATCGAAGGCGGCATGGCCGCGATATCCGTCGACGACGGAGAGTGATGCCCGGAGCGGAGAGTGAATGGAAGTGCGGGGCGTCCGAGGCGACGCTGCGGAAGGACATCGCAGCGTCGGTGAAGCATGCGCCTTTCATTGTTAGCGTAATGTAAACGCGCCCGCCGCGCAGCGCAGCGAGCGCGAATCGCAAAGGCCTTCTTCATCGAGATGGCTGGCGAATACGGCGCGTCGTCGCGTCTGCGTCGAAATGCCGAGAAAAAACGATCGTTTTCGAGTGTCGCTGCCGATGTGGATTTCGATACGGCGTTTAGCGCGCGATGCCCAGCACGCGATCGCTTTCTTGCTGCATCAACACGCGGAAGCGCTGCGCGCGTTCGGGGTCGAATTTCGGATTAGGTTGTCCAAGGATGACATCACCGCCGACCAGCGGCGTCCAATAGCCTTCGCATTCCAACCACTGCGGTTGGCTCATGCCGTTGTCGGCCAACACCAGCATGTAATGGATTTTGTTGCCCAGCACGTCTTTGCGGTGCGCCATTTCGGCGTGGATTTTCGCGTAGGTCTCCAGCGAGCACGGCTCGCCGCCGCCGCGGGCCTTCGCCTGCGCGGCTTGGTACAGCGGCATGAACGCGAGCGCGGTTTTGCCCATGTCGGACGGGTCGCTCATCTTTGCGGTCCATTCGGTTTTCGAGGCCCGCCAGTCGTCGGCGCTGACGCCGTGTTCGGCGGCGATGGCGATTTCCTGGGCTTCGTCGCCGCCGGTATGGGCCATCAGCGCGCAGAGGTCGGCGTAAAGTTCGAGCGGAATCATGCGATTTCCCCGTGAATGGACGATGCGGCCCGCTGAGGCGGGCTTACGGAACGAAGCTACGGGGCTCGCGCGGAAAAGCGGACAGCGCGCGTCTTCACACCGCCAACGTCGCTCGCAGCGGCGCATCGCCGTTCCAGCGCGCGCGTCCGCCCAGCGCCGTCAATTCGATCAACACCGCCGCGCCGACGATCCGGGCTTCGGCGCGCTCGGCCAAATGACGCGCCGCTTCCAAGGTGCCGCCGGTGGCCAACACGTCGTCGACCAGGAGCACGCGCGCGTCGATCGGCAGGGCGTTCGCGTGCAGTTCCAGCGCGTCGTGGCCGTACTCCAGCGCGTAGCGCTGCGACAGCGTGCGTGCGGGCAATTTGCCGGGTTTGCGCAGCGGCACGAAACCGGCGCCGAGCGCGCGCGCCAGCGGCGCGCCGAAGATGAAGCCGCGCGCTTCGATCGCCATCACCGCATCGATCGGCGTCTCGCGCCAGGGCGCAGCCAGCGCGTCCAAGGCGGCATCGAAGGCGGCGGCGTCCGCTAGCACCGGCGTGATGTCCTTGAACACGATGCCCGGTTTCGGGAAATCGGGGACATCGCGGATCAAACGGGTCCAAGACGGCATGCGGGCGTTCCGAGGCGAAACCGGCATCATGCCGGAAACCTCGAGCGTGCGTGCGCGCTCGGTTCGCGGCGGCGCGCTGTGTCATCATCGCGACGGCCGCCGAGGGGAGCGCCGCGTCCGTCCGTTCGTGGAGCCTCGCCATGCGTTCTCGATCCTCCCACTTCGCTCGCGCCTGTTTCGCGGCGTGTTTCGGTATTTCGTTCGCGCTGCTTCCGAGCGTGTCCCACGCGCGGGTCTGGACCGTCGGGCCGACCGGCCGCGATTACACCCAGCTATCGACGCTGTTCGACGCCAATAATCTGGCGCCGGGCGACATCGTCGACGTCGACGGCAGCGCGACGTACAACAGCGCGAAGATGGGCGACGACGACGGCGGCGCGCCGGGTGTTCCCGTAACCGTGCGATGGAAGCGCGTCGCGGGCGCGACCCGGCCGGTGCTGCAGGGCGGCACGCATACGTTCAAGTTCGAGCAAGCGAACCATGTGGTGTTCGAGGGCTTCGAGGTGCGCGGCGGCACCAGCACATGCCTGTTCAGCGAAGCGAACGATGTGACCGTGCGCGATGTGGTGGTCCACGCGTGCCCGAGTCACGGCATTCTCGGCGCGGACCAAAACTCCGGTTCGTTCACGTTGGAATACAGCGAAATCTACGACAGCGGCGCCGGCACTACGCGGCACGCGATCTACATGCAGTCCGACGAAATCGCGTTTCCGGGCTCGGTCTTCCGCATGCGCTACAACTACGTGCACAGCGGCAACGGCGGCAATCTGCTGAAGGTGCGTCACGAACGCAGCGAGATCCATTCCAACTGGTTCGAGGGCGCGTTCTATCAGGAAATGGAATTGATCGGCCCGGATTGCGAAACGCAACAAGCCGGGTGGACGCGCGCGACGAAGCGCGAAGACGTGGAGCTGATCAACAACGTCATCGTGCATACCTCCGCGTCGTGGCCGAACGCGATTCGCGTCGGCGGCGATCTGAACGGCGCGAGCGACGGCCGCCTGCGGATGGTGGGCAACACCATCGTCTTCGACCGCCCGGGCAACGCCACCGCGGTGTACGTGCAGCTCGGCATGGGCAGCGTCGAAATGCACAACAACGCGATCTACCAAACCGGCGGCGGCGCGCCGGCGATCCTGCGCGAGAACCTCACGCCCGACACGCCGTTCTGCGCGCCCTTCGTGACCACGCCGTGGAGCGGCGCGCGCAGCGTGTTCGGCACGCGCAATTGGGTGCAGAGCGCGGCGACGCAGGTGCCGCCCGAATGGACCGGCACCGTGCTCGGCAACGATCCGGGGTTTCGCAATATCGCCGCGCGGGATTTCAGGCCGCTCACGACCAGCCCATTGCGCAACGCGGGCGTCAATCGTCCGCCGTCGCCAGTCGCGTTCCCGATGCCGTGGGCGCTGCCGGTCGTCACGTTCGACCCGCCGCTGCGCGCGAAAATGACGATCGGCGACGAAACCCCGCGCATTCCGCAGGGGTTCTTCACCGTCGATATCGGCGCGTTGGAAGAGGTGAGCGCCGACACGTTGATCGGGCCGTTCCTGCTGCCCGGTTCCGCGCCTCGGGTGCGGCCGCGACCGACGGCGACGAGCGCGCAGGCCCCGTCGCCCACCGTCGCGCCGATTCGCGCCGTGCCGAGACGCTGCGTGCGCGGCGGTTGTTTGCGTCGCGCGAATGTGGATCGTTGACGCGCGCATTCGATACGAGAAAGATTCCGAATACGACACCGAACGGAGCGACCGCATGCCTTTCCAGTCCGAATACGCGAACGAAGAACCCATGCGCGCGGAGATCGACGCGGTGGCCGGTTGGACCTTGATCGAATTCGGCGCGCCCTGGTGCCCGCACTGCATCGCGGCGCAGGCGCCGTTGGCGGATGCGTTGGCCGAACGTGAGCGCAGCGGCGGCGTCACGATCGCGCATCGCAAGATCGAAGACGGCCCGGGCCGCCCGCTCGGGCGCTCGTTTCGCGTGAAGCTGTGGCCGACCTTGATTTTGATGCGCGACGGCACGGAAGTGGCGCGTGCGGTTCGGCCCACCCGCACCGACGACATCGAACGCGCGTTGTTCGGGGCGTAGTCCGGTCGCATCGCCGGCCTTCGTAGCGCGCGTTTTCCGCAGGTCTTCGCCGTCATCCGGCGTCTGCGTTCGTAAACGTTGTGTTCGATTCAGCCGCGACCGCGCGCGGGGCGTTCAGGTTGATCGCCGCAACGCGCGCAGTTGCGTACGTTCCGCCGTGCGCTTACTCGGGTTCGTCGCGACGGTGGTTAACGTCGCATTAGGTTCATGTTCGCGTTGCCGCATCGATTCATGCGCATCGCGGCATCGTGGCGGCCGATCGCGGCGCGCCCTTCCCGAGTTCTCGCCACCCGCGCCGCGGTCGCCACCATTTTCGAATCGGAGATCTTTACGATGACTCGAACCGCTACGATCGCCGCGCTGTTCGCGGCGCTGACCATCGCCGCCCCCGCCGCGATGGCGCAAGACCCGTCGCCGCAGCCCGCGCCGACCGACACCACCACCGCCACCACCGCGCCGGCGAAAGGCGCTTGGGAACAGTTGGATCGCAACAGCGACGGCAATCTCAGCAAAGACGAATCCGCCGGCGCCCCCGCGCTGGAAAAAGTGTTCGAACAAGCGGACGCCAACGCCGACGGCTCGCTGACGGGCGACGAATATCGCGCGTATCTGGCGATGCACACCGACGAAACGGGACGCGCGAAACCCGACAAGAAAAAGTGAGGCTTGTCCCTTCCCCCCCACGAAAAAGGCGGCCTTCGGGCCGCCTTTTTCGTGCGCGCATCGCCGCATCGCTCAGCGAAAATCCTCGATGCGGATTTCGATCGATTCCGGGTCGCCGGCTTCGATCGCGCGCGCCACGGCGCGATGTTCGGCGGATTCCACCCAATTGCGCAGATCGCGGCCGCTGCGGCCGTCGGCGCGCGCGGCGAGCCCGCGACATCCTTCGTCGAGATCGAACCCGACCGGTTTACGGTCGAGCAAGATGCGCAGAATCCGCTGCGCACCGTCGCGATCGGGCAGCGGAATTTCGATGCGCTTGGGCAAGCGCGACAGCAGCGCGGCGTCGAGCTGATCGAGGCGATTGGTCGCGGCCAGCACGAACACCGCCTGCGTCTGCGCTTTCGCGCCGTCCATTTCCTGCAGCAATTGGCCGATGATCTCGGTCTGGAAACTGTCGTTGCCGCCGCCGCGCGCGGAGGCGACGATATCGATCTCGTCGATGAACAGCAGCGACGGCGCCGATTCGCGCGCGCGCTCGAACAATTCGCGCACTTTCTGCCCGCTTTGGCCGACGAAACCTTGTTTGATGTCGGCGGTGGACGCGGCGATGAAACGTAAGCCGGTTTCGTTCGCCAGCGTGCGCGCGATTTGGGTTTTGCCGGTGCCGGGCGGGCCGTACAGCAACAGCCCGCGCGGCACGCTGATGCCGCGTTTGCGGAACGCGTCGGCGTGTTGCAGCAGGCCCGCGGTGGTTTTCAATTCGCGCAGCGTGTCGTCGGACAACACCAGCGTGTCCCAGCGCGCGGTTTCCTCGGTCGCGGTCGAACCCTGCCGGCGCATGTCGGCAGTCGCCAAGGCAAGCATCGACTCGTTCAACGCGGCGCCCGCGTGCTGGGCGCGCTCGTTCGCCAACGCGCGCGCCAATCGTTTCGCCAGGCTCGCCAGCTCGCGGCCGGAAAGCCCCTGCGTCAACAGTTCGGTTTGCGGCGGCAGCGCGTCGCGTACGTTCAAGCGCGCCAACTCGTTGCCGAGAATGCGCACCCGCTGCGGGCCGTCGGGTAAGCCGATTTCGAGTTGATCCTCGAAGCGCGAGAGGATCGCGGGGTCGATCAGATCGCGGCGATTGGTCGCGCCCACCACCCACACGTGCGTGTGCTTTTCGAAGCCGTCCCACTGCGCAAGAAACGCGGCGACGATCTCTTCGGCGAAGCTGTCGGTGCTGCTGGCGCCGCGGCGGCCGAACACGCCTTCGCATTCGTCGATGAAGATCACCGCGCGCTCTTCGGCCAGCGCCTTGCGCCACAGCGCCTGCACGCGTTCGCCGCTCTGGCCGACGTAGCCCGATTTCAGATCCGGCAGCGACAGCGGATAGAACGCGCAGTGCATGCTGGACGCGAACGTCTTGGCGATCAGGCTTTTGCCGGTGCCCGGCGGGCCGTACAGCAGCAAGCCGCGCGTCGCGGCCGCGCCGCCTTTGGCGAATTCCGCGGCCAAGCCGATCAGATGCAGTTTCACCGTTTCCGGCAGCACCACCGAGGCCCAGGCCGCGCGCGGATCGGCCGGTGGCGCTTTGACGCCGCCGCCGGTGCGCACCTTGCGGTCGCGCTCCAATCGGTCGGCGATCTTCGCGTTGCGGTCGCTCAAGCGGTCGAACTCGTGCGCGAGATCGCGAATCTCCTTGGGCAGCGCCGGGAAGGCGTCGTGCAGCAAGATGTCGCGATCCCAACTGTGCACCGGCAAACGTCCGCGCGTGCGCAGCGGCACGATCGCCAGGCCGCGGCCGTGGCGGTCGTTGATCGAGACGACGATATCGCCGACCTGGATCGTCGGCGCGTAGCGCCAGGACTGCCAACCGAAGCCGGTCACGCCTTCATCCACGCGGGCGACGGAATACACGCTGGGGAATTCGATCTGCGAGCCGTCGTGATGCTCCAACCGCATCAGTCGAAAGCGATGCGTCGACAGCAGAATGCGCGGCAGAACGAAACGCTCCACCACCAGCAAGACCAGCGTCAACACCAGGATCCACATCGGGTCGATGCGGGGGATCAACTCGGCGAGGCGGCCGCCCATGCCGGGCGCGAACGCGCGCAGCAACGCCGGCACCGCGTGACTGGCGATCGTGGTCAAGGCGAACGCGGCGATCACCGCGATCAGCCAGCCCGAGGGCGCCCACAGCGCCAGTTTTCGCCCGCGTTCGCGACGGCTTTCCGGCTGCCGCAACAACCGGCAGAGCGCATGTCGCGCGAAATGGCGACGCAGGGTGCGGTCGATGCGCCGCGAGAACGCCTGCAATTGCGCTTCGAGCGCGGCGGCGTCCTGCGGCGGCGGTGCGGGTTGTTCGGGGGTCATCGCGTGGCGGGAGTCCTACGGAGCGACGCGGTCCGGGGATCGGCCCGATCCATGGACCGAGTGCGATCCGTCCGCCGCGACGCCGATGATAGCCGGTCGCGGCGGGCGCGCGCCGCCGCCGCGGCGCGGCGGTTTCACAGAATCGACAGCGCTTTTTCCTTGCGTTCCGCGAGCCGCTTTTCGAGGTAATGGATGTTCTGGCCGCCGGCTTGGAAGCCGAGGTCGTGCATGATCCGTTGCTGCAGCGGAATATTGGTCTTGATGCCGTCCACCACCATTTCGCTGAGCGCGACCTGCATCCGCGCGATCGCGGTCGCGCGGTCCGGGCCGTGCACGATCAGCTTGCCGATCATCGAGTCGTAGTTCGACGGCACGCGGTAGCTTTCGTAGACGTGCGAATCCACGCGCACGCCCGGGCCGCCGGCGGCGTGGAAATGCTTGATCAAGCCGGGCGACGGCAAGAAGGTGTCCGGGTCCTCGGCGTTGATGCGGCATTCGATGGCGTGGCCGTTGAGCGCGATGTCGCTTTGCTTGATCGACAATTTTTGGCCGGCGGCGATCATCAACTGCTCTTTCACCAAGTCCACGCCGGTGATCATCTCGGTGACCGGATGCTCCACCTGGATGCGCGTGTTCATTTCGATGAAGTAGAAGCGCCCGTTCTCGTACAAGAACTCGAACGTGCCGGCCCCGCGATAGCCGATACGGATGCAGGCTTCCACGCACACCTTGCCGATCTCGGCGCGCTGTTCGGGCGTGATGCCCGGCGCAGGCGCTTCTTCCACCACTTTCTGATGGCGGCGCTGCATCGAACAATCGCGTTCGCCCAGATGGATCGCATTGCCTTGGCCGTCGGCCAACACTTGGATCTCGACGTGGCGCGGGTTCTCCAGAAACTTTTCCATGTAGACCTGTTCGTTACCGAACGCGGCCTTGGCTTCGCTTTGGGTGGTTTGGATCGCCGAATTCAGCGCCGCCTCGGTATGCACCACGCGCATGCCGCGGCCGCCGCCGCCGCCCGCGGCCTTGATGATCACCGGATAGCCGATTTCGCGGGCGATGCGCACGTTTTCCTTCACGTCCTCGCCCAGCGGGCCGCCGCTGCCGGGCACGCAGGGCACGCCCGCGGATTTCATCGCGCGGATCGCTTCGACTTTGTCGCCCATCATGCGGATGGTGTCGGCGCGCGGGCCGATGAAGATGAAGCCGGATTTCTCCACGCGTTCGGCGAAGTCGGCGTTCTCGCTGAGAAAGCCGTAGCCGGGGTGGATCGCCTGCGCGTCGGTGACTTCCGCCGCGGCGATGATCGCCGGCATGTTCAGATAGCTGTCTTTCGACGCGGCGGGGCCGATGCACACCGATTCGTCGGCCATCGCCACGTGTTTGAGGTTGCGGTCGACGGTGGAATGCACCGCGACCGTCTTGATGCCCAGCGCATGGCAGGCGCGCAGAATGCGCAGGGCGATTTCGCCGCGATTGGCGATGACGATTTTGTCCAGCATGGGGTCGTCCTCAGCCGATGACGAACAGCGGCTGATCGAACTCCACCGGCTGGCCGCTTTCGCACTGGATCGCGAGCACGGTGCCGGAGACGTCGGCTTCGATCGGATTGAACATCTTCATCGCCTCGACGATGCCGAGCGTCTCGCCCTGCTTCACCATCTGGCCGACCTTCACGAACGCCGGTTTGTCGGGCGAGGGCGACGCGTAGAACGTGCCGACCATCGGCGAACGCACGACATGACCGTCCGGCAGGTCCGAACCCGGGCGCGGCGTGCCGCCGGTCGCCGCTTCCACGGGCGAGGCCATCGGCATCGTCGGCGCGGCCCGCGGCGCGTGTTCCAGATGCAGCGGCGCGACCGGCGCGGGCATCGTCATCGCCACGCCGCCCTTGGGCACGCGCGCCAGACGCACGGATTCTTCGCCCTCTTTGATTTCGATTTCGGCGAGGTTCGACTCTTCCAGGAGATCGATGAGTTTCTTGATTTTGCGCAGATCCATTTGATGCGTGCCTCGTAACGAGAGAAGGAATGGGGGTCAACGCGCTCCGTCTTCGAGCCGGCGCAGAGCCGCGGCCAACGCCAGGCCGTAGCTCAGCGCGCCGAAGCCGGACACGATGCCGACCGCGAGGTCGGTGAAATAACTGGTGTGCCGGAACGGCTCGCGGGCGTGCGGGTTCGAGAGGTGCACTTCGATGAACGGAATTCCGACCGCCGCCAGGGCATCGCGGACGGCGACGGAGGTATGGGTGAAGGCGGCCGGGTTGATCAGGATGAAATCGACGCGGTCGCGAGCGGCGTGGATGCGCTCGACCAAGGCGTGTTCGGCGTTCGACTGGAAGCTTTCCAGCTCGTGGCCGGCCGCCATCGCGCGCGCGGCGAGATCGGCGTCGATATCGGCCAGCGTGGTGTGGCCGTAGATCGCCGGCTCCCGCTGCCCGAGCAGGTTCAGATTGGGGCCGTGCAAGACCAGCAATCGCGACATCGAAGTGTCCGTGCCGAGGCGCCTAAGGGACGGGCAGTCTGCGCGAAACCCGCAGTAGTGTCCAGATCGACGAAGATCGTGACTTTTTCAAGCACTTGTTTCAATCGGGGCGACGGCATCGGCCGCAGTCGTTCGGCGCGAGGTCTTGGCGGCGGGCCGGCCCACGCGAGCAGGCGCGCGTACGGCCGCGCCGCAGCGAGCGACCCGGACGCGCCGCCATCGCCGATGGTGCGTTTACGCCAAAAACAAACGGCCCACAGGCGTTCTGCGCCTGGGGCCGTCGCCCTGCACGGGTGGGTATTCGGGGTGTCGAGCGGAGGCTCGAAGATGCGGCGATCCTTGCGGTGGTGAGCGTTCGGTCCTTCGAAGGGCGCGCTGCGGCGTTTTCGCCGCGCGCCGCCGGGTCAGCGGTCGTAGCCTCCGGCGCACAGGGCGGCGATCGTGGCCGCGCAGTGTCGGGTCAGGCTGGCGAGCAACGCCGGGTGGGTGTCGTGCCCGGTGGCGGTCATCATCACCAACTGCTGTCCGGGGCGCGGCAGGCATTGGACGACGGTGAAGCCGGTTTCGGTCATAACGGTGATGTCTTGGAAGCCGTGCTGGCCCAGGTCGCGGGTCAGCGTTTGCGCCAGGCCGCACAGCGAGCTGGACACCGCCGAGAGGCGAACGCTGTCGAGCATCGGCGCGGCGCTGTGCGCGATGTGGTGGCCGTCGTGCGTGGACAGCACGCAGGCGAGTCCGTCCGGCAGCCCGGCCAGCATGCCGTGCATGGCGCGAACCACTTCCGGATAACGGGCGTACTCGAAGTACTTTCCGAACATCCTGCTTTGCGCCGGGAAAGGCACGGTGTTGGCGGACATGGCGAGTCGGCTCGGTCGGGCGGTGGCGGAACCGACGGTCGCGATGGCGCGGTGCGTCGGGACGGCGGGGCGATGCGCCCCATGCCCGAACAAAAGCATTCTTCGTGCCAACCGACCCGAAACGCCGATTTCGGGGCGAATTCGCGGGCGCTGAAGCGAGAAAACGGTTTCAATGCCGAGATTCGGGCTCGGCCGCGCCGTTCGTCGGCCGGGGCGACGCGCGACGCGCGCAAGCGACTGCCGCTGCGGGTCACTCCTGAGCCGTTCGAGGCCGGCCGGCGACGCCAGCGACGCGGGGCGCCAGGATTCAGCGCGGGCCCGAATCGTCGACGAGACCGTCGTCGAAGCCGTCCAATTCGCCGTGCGCGAACGGTCCGATCCGCTGTTTCGCGACTCGGCCGTCGCGATCGATCAGCACCGAATAGGGCAACACCCCGCGGCGATTGCCGAGCCGCACGCTGGCGTCGGCGGGGCCGGGCGGTTCGACGACGATGGGATAGTCCACCGGCACGCGCGCGAGGAATTCGCGCACCGCCGCCGGGTCGTCCAACGCCAGGCCGATCACCTGCACGCCGTTCGCGCCTTGCCGCTCGCTGTAGCGCTGCAGCTCCGGCATTTCGTCGATGCAGGGGCCGCACCAACTGGCCCAGACGTTGATCAGCAGCGGCCGGCCCGCGTAAGCCTGGGGCAGCGCGACCGTGCGGCCGTCCAAATCGGGTAAGCGCAGCGCGGGCATCGGGTCGCCGAGTTCGGCGACGCGCGTGCCTTCGGGCACGGTCGGTGCGGTGGCGTCGGCCGCCTCCTGCAGGGCGCGTTGTCCCCATTCGCTGCGCCAAATCGGACCCGGGCCGGAGACCAGCAAGCCCGCGCCCGCGCCGAGCACGGCGGCCACGATCGCGACGATCAATACGGTGCGCGTGTTCGCCGCGCCACGCGCGTCGCGGCGGCCGCGAGCATCGTCTTCGTTCATCGCTTCGCCGCGTCCGCCAGCGCGTCGCGCACCAGTGCGGGCGTCAGCACCGCCGGCAACACGCGGCCTTCGCCGCCGCCGCGCGGATAGACCACGTACAGCGGCACGCCGACCGCGCGATAACGCTGCAGATACGCAGTGATCGCGGGGTCGACATCGGTCCAATCGCCGACCATGTACACCGCGTCGGCCTCGCGCAGCGCATCGCGGAAACCGTCGCGCGCGAACACCGCTTTCTCGTTCGCTTTGCAGGTGATGCACCAATCCGCGGTCATGTTCACCAGCACCACGCGACCGGCGCGACGCAGATCGGCCAGTCGCTGTTCGGAGAACGGCACGACGGCCAGATCGTTCTGCGCGGCGGTCGCGATGTTCCCGGTGTTCGCCGCCGAAGGTTTCGGCAGTTTCGCGATCATCGCCAGCGACCACGTTGCCGTCGCCAGCCCGAGCGCGACGCACAGCGTCGCCAGCGCGCGATGCTTCGTGCCTTGCGCGCGCACGCGCCAGGCCCAGGCGGAGAACGCGACGCCGAGCGCGGCGATGGCCAACCAGCCGCCGGCATCCGCGCCGCGCTGCTTGGTCAGCACCCACAGCAACCAGATCGCGGTGAGATACATCGGGAACGCCAGCGCTTGCTTCAGCGTGTCCATCCACGCGCCGGGTTTGGGCAGGCGTCGCGCCAGCGCCGGCACGAAGCCGATCAACAGGAACGGCAGCGCCAGGCCCAGGCCGAGCGCCGCGAACACCAACAGCGCGGCGGCGGTGGGCGCGGTGAACGCCCAGCCCAGCGCCTGCGCCATGAACGGCGCGGTGCATGGGGCGGCCACCACCACCGCCAGCACGCCGGTGAAGAAGTCGCCGGTGGCGCCGCCGCGGCTGGCCAATTCGTGACCTACGCCGGTCCAGCGGCCGCCGACGTACCACAGGCCCGAGAGGCTCAAACCGAAGCCGAACATCAGCAACGCCAACGCGGCCACCACCAGCGGCTGCTGCAGTTGGAAGCCCCAGCCCAACGCGAGCCCGGCCTGACGCAGCGCGATGGCCAGACCGCCCAGGGCCAGGAAGCTGACCAACACGCCGGCCGTGTACCACAGCGCATGCGCCCGAGCGCGCGCCGGGGTTTCGCCGCTGCCCGCCAAACCCAGGGCTTTCAGCGAGAGCACCGGCAGCACGCAGGGCATTAGGTTGAGCACGATGCCGCCGAGGAAGGCCAGCACCAGCGCGACCCACACGCTGGAAATCCGACCCTGCGGGGCGTCGTCGTTCGCGGGCGAGGCCGAGGCGGCCATGTCGCCCGTCTCGCCGATGTCGCCGCTCGTGCCGTTCGCCTCGGTCGTGGGACCGATCGCGTCCGGCGGCGCGGCCGACGCCGTGTCGGCGGTGGGCGATGCTGAAGCCGCCGCGGTGGTCTGCGCGGCGGTCGAGTCCGAGTTCGCAGCGAGCGGGCCGGGCGTTTGCGGATCGGCGGTCGTGTTCGATGCCGGCGCAGGCGTCGCCGCGGCCGCGACCGTCGCGCCGGCCGGCAAGGTCACGCCGAGCGTGCGCCGCATCGGCGGGTAGCAAATGCCGTCGGTTTGGCAGCCTTGGAAATCGGCCTCGATCTCGACCGGCAGCGCTTGGGCGCTGGCCCTGGAAAGCGGCACGCGCACATCGATGCGATCGAAATACACCTGCACGGTGCCGAAGTGTTCGTCGCGCCATGGCGTCGCCTTCGGCCACGCGATCTTGCCCAAGCCGACCCGTTCGCCCTGGCCGCGGACGCGGATGCGGGTCTTATCGCGATACAGGTAATAGCCCTTGGCCGGCGAGAAGCGCAGCAGCAAGGTGTTGCCGTCGCCGGCGATGGCTTCGAACCCGAACGCCTGCGTTTCCGGCAGCGCGGTGCGCACGCCGGTCTCGACGAAGGGGCGTACCGGCGCCGTGTCCGCGCCGCGCGGGGCATCGCCGCGCCCGCTGAGCGCGCGGCCGAGCGCGGCGAAACCGTCGTCGGGCGTCGGCTCGGTGCGCGCGGGATTGGCTTGCGTCGTCGCGGCCTGCGGCATCGTCACCTGCAGCGTGCGCGTCTGCGGCGGGTAACACACGCCGGCATCCGCGCAGCCTTGGTATTGCACTTTCAACCGCAGCGTTTTGCCGGCCGCGCCCGCGACCTCGGGTAACGTCGCGACCAAGCGCGTGCGATAGGTTTCGGTGGGGCCGAAGAATTCGTCGTCATGCGCTTCGCCCTTGGGCAACTGCAGCGCGCCCGCCGCCACGCCGGCTTCGAGAATCTGCACCTTGGTGCGATGCCGATACAGGTAGTAGCCCGGCGCGATGGCCCACCGCACGTCGATGCGGTTCGCGTCCACCGCCTGCGTCGACAGCACGAACGCACGATCGACCGGCAGCAGATCCGCTTCGTCCACCGCCTGCGCCGGCAGCGTCCACAGCCAAGCGACGGCCGTCGCGGCGACGGTGCGGACCAGCCCGCGGCGCAGGCGTTCGAGGAATGCGGACATCGGGATAGGGGGTCGGTAGCGAGGCGGGGAACGAGCGGGGCGATGCATCGTCGCGACGCCTCATGATCGAGACGTCTCGATCGGGGCGTCGAACATCCCGCGCCGCGCGGACGCTCAGTGTAGAGAGGCCCGCAGCCCTGCGACAGTCTCCGCCGCGCCGAGTTCCGCGCGTGCGGCCTCGCGCCGCCTCACTCGCCCAGGCGCGTCAAGCGCTTCGCGCGAGTGCGGCCCAGGCGTTTGGCGGTCAGTTCTTCGATGATTTCCAGCAAGGCCACGCGAATGCCCGGCGGCGCCAGGCGAAAGGCTTGGATCAGACGCAGTTCGTTGCGTTCTTCGACCAGGATGGCGTCGGCGGCGGACACCGAATCGAACTTGGCGTCCTCGGACAACTCCATCTTGCCGCGCCCGGTGGCCAGCCATTCGAAGGTGACGCCCGCGACCATGGCGACGGCGCGAAGATGGTCCACGCTGGGATTCTTGCCCTGGGGCGACTCCCAGTGGCTTACCGCGCTGCGTTGAACGCCGATGGCTTCGGCCAATTTGGCTTGGGAAAGCCCGGCGTGGCGGCGCGCGAGGCGAATACGGTCTTGGGAATTCATAATTTGTGTGACACCAATCACTCAATTCGGGGCGAAAAGCCAACCTCAGGGCTTTTGGGGTCGAGGCGAGAACTTGCTACCGATACTCACGCCGATACCAATGTTGTCCTAACGTTGTCTGCTTTTGGTGGCATGCTACTCAAAATGGCTTACGAAATCAGGGAAATAAGCCCGCTTTCTGATGTGCGCTCACCGGAATTGGCGCTTTTGCGCGCGACCCCTGTCTTCCCACCGAAACCGACTATGCGTAACTTCTCTCCCAGCCGGTAGGGACGCTGGCTGCAATACGGAGGTTGCAAGGAGGAGGTACGCACCTGCACGGGTGACGTCAGGAAGGTCTTCTCCGAGAGCGCGCACTATACGTGCGCGCTCTTTTTTTGTGCGCTCGAAAAACGAAACCCGCGATTCGCGAGCCCGCGACGCGATTCGAGCCTAGCGGCGCGCGCCGCGTCGACTGATGCCGCATACGAGAAAGCCCGCGAAAACGCGGGCTTTCTCGTGTTTGCGGCCATATGGGCAGGGCGCTCGCGCCGTTTCGATGCCGCGCGGCTTCGATCCCGTGCTGTCCCGATTCCGTGTAGCCCCGACTCCGCGCGATCGCGATGTTCGCGATCAAACCCGCAGCGCGGCCTGCACCATCAGCGCCACGACGCAGGCGATGCCCAGCGCCCACGACAGCGAGCGCAGCGCGTGCTTGTCGCCGAGGTAGAACGCGCCGTGCAGCACGCGAAAGACGATGAACGCGACCGCCGCCATCGCGATGCGCGGTTCGGGGACGCCCGCCGCCTGCGCCATCAGCACCGAGGCCGCGAACGGCGCGAAGGCTTCGAAGGCGTTGAGGTGGGCGGCGTTCCCGCGATGCACGCGCGGATGCGTCTGCCGCGCCACCCAGCCGCGCGGGTCGCGATTGTCGTAGCGCTCGCCGGACGCCGCGGACTTGCCGAGGGTGGTCCACAGATAAGGCAGGAGGGCGGCGATCAGGATGCACCAGTAGGCGATGGTCATAGGGAAATCTCGCGATAGGAGGGGGCGGCGGGTCGATGCCCGACCGCATCGATGCCCCGAACGATGATGCCCCGAACGATCGGGGCGCGTTGAGAATCGGCGCGGCCCGGGGCGAAGGCCGCGAAAGAGCCATACCGAGAGGATCGTACCGGGCGTCGCGGTGCGGCGGCGGAATGCTTCACACCCTCCGCGCCCAGCCGTAGAGCGGAGCGCAGCTCCGCTGAAGCATTCGACCCAGACCCGTAAAGCGGAGCGAAGCTCCGCTGCACACGTTTCCGGAGACGGTTTAGCGGAGCTGCGCTCCGCTCTACATCGGAATCGAGATTTACAGCGAGTAGCCGAATTGCTGGCGGAACTGCTCGTCGAACTCGGCGTAATCGAAGCGCTGGTTCTGGGTGCCCGGGTGCTCGACTTTCAGTGCGCCCATCAGGTTGCCGATGCGGCCGATGGTCGGCCAGTCGTAACCTTTTTCGATGCCGAAGATCAGGCCGGCGCGGAAGGCGTCGCCGCAGCCGGTCGGGTCGGTGACCCGGCGCTCGTGCGCGGGCGGGATGTCGTAGACCTGGCCGCCGGCGAAAATCCGCGCGCCGCGCGGGCCTTGGGTGGCGATATAGGCCTTCACCTTCGAGGCGATGGTCTGCTCGCTCCAGCCGGTGCGTTCCTGCAGCAGGTTGGACTCGTAGTCGTTGACCGTGACGTAATCGGCCTGCTCGATGAAGGCGCGCAGCTCCTCGCCGTTGAACAGCGGCATGGCCTGGCCCGGGTCGAAGATGAAGGGAATGCCGGCTTCGGCGAATTCCTTCGAGTTCTGCAGCATGCCTTCGCGGCCGTCGGGGCTGACGATGCCGAAACTCACGCCCGGCACGTCCTTCACGTGGTTTTCGTACGAGCGCATCATCGCGCCGGGGTGGAAGGCGGTGATCTGGTTGTTGTCGTGGTCGGTCGTGATGAAGGCCTGGGGCGTGAACAGCTCCGGGATCTCCTTCACGTGGTTCAGATTGATCTCCATCTCGGCGAACCACTCGCGATACGGGCCGAAATCCGAGCCCACGGTGGCCATCGGGATCGGGTCGCCGCCCAGCAGCTTCAGGTTGTAGGCGATGTTGCCGGCGCAGCCGCCGAATTCGCGGCGCATCCGCGGCACCAGGAACGAGACGTTCAGGATGTGGACCTTGTCCGGCAGGATGTGGTTCTTGAACTGGTCGGGGAACACCATGATGGTGTCGTAGGCCAAGGAACCGCAGATCAGGGCAGCCATCGTCTCGGGTCGTCCGTCGAAAGTGGAGGGGAACGCGCGGGGCCGGCCGAGGGCGAGCCGCCGACAAGCATCGGCGGGGCGCGAACGACCGGGAAAAATCGGCCGGATAGGGTAGCGGCAGACACCCGCCCAAGCCAGCCCGGCCCGGGTTTCGGCGCGATTCCCGCGCGAAAACCGCAAGTTTCTTCCCGTCGCCCCCGGCGCGCGCGCCGACGGCGCGTCGAGGCGCGTCGAATCGAGGGGTCGCCGATGCGACGGCGCCCGATTTCCGCGCGAATGCTGGGCGCGAGCAGGGCCCGAGCGCGAACCCGAGACCGCGATCCTCACGGCCGAGACCGCGCGCTCCCGATCGGCGGGCCATCGAGCCGCGACGACGACGCCGGTCTCCGATGCGAGCCGCCGAGCCCCCGATGCGATGCCGTACCGCCGCGATCGAGCGATGCCCGTGAGAGAAGCGAACGCGCGCGCTGCCCAAGAAGAAAAAATCCCGCAGAAAAGCCGTCGAAACGTGCGCTCGGGCCGCTGTGCGCTTCGGTTTTTTGTTACCCTACGCACCGCCGAATTTCATGTCCCTGCGGGCCGTCGCGATCGACCGGCTCGCCCGGTTCGCTCGACGGCGCGTTCGGCCGCCGCACGGCCTTTCGCCCGCTCGGCGCCGCTCGCGCATGGCCTCGGCCGTCACCGCTTCGCCCCCTCGCGCCTCCTCCGTCTCGCTCCTCATCGGCAGTCCCCCGAATGTTCAAGAAGTTTCGCGGCATGTTTTCCAACGACCTGTCCATCGACCTGGGCACGGCCAACACTCTGATCTTCGTGCGCGGCCAAGGCATCGTCCTGAACGAGCCCTCGGTCGTCGCGGTTCGGCACGACCGCAACATGGGCGGCAACCGCTCGGTCGCCGAAGTCGGCACCGCCGCCAAGCAGATGCTCGGCCGCACGCCCGGCCACATCACCACGGTGCGGCCGATGAAGGACGGCGTGATCGCCGACTTCACCTACACCGAGGAAATGCTGAAGTCGTTCATCCGCAAGGTGCATAAATCGCGCTTCCTCAAACCCAGCCCGCGCGTGCTGATCTGCGTGCCCTGCGGCTCGACGAACGTCGAACGCCGCGCGATCAAGGAATCGGCCGAAGAGGCCGGCGCGCGCGAGGTGTACCTGATCGAAGAACCGATGGCCGCGGCGATCGGCGCCGGCCTGCCGGTGACCGAGGCGCGCGGTTCGATGGTCATCGACATCGGCGGCGGCACCACCGAAATCGCGGTGATCGCGCTGAACGGCATCGTCTACGCGCAGTCGGTGCGCATCGGCGGCGACCGCTTCGACGATTCGATCATCAACTACGTGCGTCGCGCCCACGGCACCCTGATCGGCGAAGCCACCGCCGAGCGCATCAAGCTCGAAATCGGCTGCGCCTATCCGCAGAAGGACCTGCTGGAGATCGAAGTCTCCGGCCGCAATTTGGCCGAAGGCGTGCCGCGCGTGATCAAGATCAACTCCAACGAAGTGCTGGACGCGCTGCGCGAACCGCTGGGCGGCATCGTCAGCGCGATCAAACTGGCGTTGGAGCAAACCCCGCCGGAACTGTGCGCGGACGTGGCCGAGCGCGGCATCGTGCTGACCGGCGGCGGCGCGCTGCTGCGCGATCTGGACAAGCTGATCAGCGAAGAGACCGGCCTGCACGTGCAGGTGGCGGACGATCCGCTGACCTGCGTCGCGCGCGGCGGCGGCCGTGCGTTGGAGCTGATCGACATGCACGGCAACGAGTTCTTCTCCGACTAAGCCTTCGGCGCGGTTCGCGCGCGGGGAATCGTCGATACGCGATCCCCGCCCCGCGACCCGCGCTTCCGCGTATCGCGTTTTCCCCCGAAGTTCGCCGCGACCGACGATGGATCGTCGTCGAACGAACGCCCGCAGCGCCTCGATGTTCCCTGCTCGATTCCCGATGCACGGTGCGTGGCGCACGATTCTCGACGCACGATTTCCGACGCACGATTCCCGGCCCGACCCATGCCTCCCTACGCCGGCCCTTCCGCAGCACGCGAGGACATCGCCGGCACGCTGCGGCTGTTGCTTTTTTTGGGCATGGCCATCGCCTTGATGATCGCCGACAGCCGCATGGGCTGGCTGCGCACGGTGCGCGCGTACGGCGAAGCGGCGGTGCAGCCGCTGTGGCGATTGGCGGGATTGCCCGCGAAGGTCGGCCAAAGCGTGCGCGACGAAGCCGTGACCCGCACCCAGTTGAGCGAAGAGAATCGTAAGTTGCGCAATGCGCTGCTGATCAATCGCGCGCGGTTGACGCGGCTGCAGACTGCGGCGATCGAGAACGCGCGGCTGCGCGGGTTGCTCGGCGCTGCGGAACAGGGCGGGCTGGACGTGCAGCTCGCGCCGATTCTGGATATCTCGCTCGACCCGACGCGGCAGCGCTTGGTGCTCGACGCCGGCGCCGATCAGGGCGTGTCGATGGGGCAAGCGGTGATCGATGCCGGCGGTCTGCTCGGACAGGTCATCGACGTGCATCGAAATACTTCCGTCGTGTTGTTGCTGACCGATCCCGATCACGCCGTGCCGGTGGCGGTCGCGCGCAACGGCATTCGTTTGGTGGCTTACGGCCGCGGCGACCGGCTGGAGTTGGCGAACGTGCCGATGTCCAGCGACGTGAAGGTCGGCGACGTGATGGTCACGTCCGGCATGGGCGGGCGCTTCCCGCCCGGGTTCCCGGTCGGCACCATCGCCAAACTGCATCCCAACGAAAGCCGTGCGTTTCTGGTCGGCGAACTCACGCCCGCGGCGCAGCTCGATCGCGGTCGCGACGTGCTGCTGCTGAAGCGCGTGCTGCGGCCGACGCCGGTGTTGCCGCCGCCGCAGGTCGCGGCGACGACCGATCCGAGCCTCGCGCCAACCGATACCGCGACGACGACAGGGCCTGCGACGGGATCGCTCGCGAATTCGGCGACGCCGTCGGGCGCACCGCCGCAAGCGTCCGCGACGGCCGGCGCTGCGACGAACGCTTCGACGCCCGCGCAGAACGCGACGGCGCCGGTGTCTTCGTCGCCCGCCGCGCAAGCCGCGCCCGCATCGACATCGACCGCTCCGCCGCCGACGGGGACGCCAACGCCATGAGTCGCGTGCGTCGCCCCTGGTTGTTGCCGGTCAGCTTGGCGATCGCGCTGTTGCTCGGCCTGTTGCCGTTGCCGCAGGTGTTGCAGCCGTTCCGGCCGTATTGGCTGGCGCTGGTGTGGGCCTATTGGCTGCTGGAAGACCACGAGCGCGTCGGTTTAGGGGTCGCGTTCGCGCTGGGGTTGATCGCCGATATCGTGTTCGGCTCGCTGCTCGGCGAGCAGGCGCTGCGGCTGTGCGTGATGACCTTCATCCTGCAGCGGTTCCGTCCGCAATTGCGCTTTTTCCCGCTGCCGCAGCAGTCGCTGGCGATCGGCGGGCTGCTGTTGAACGATCTGATCATCGCCGCCGGCATGCACGCCCTGTTGGGCGAGCCGGTGCGCTCGTGGTTGTGGTGGTGGACGCCGTTGATCGGCGCGGTGCTGTGGCCGCCGTTGTTCGTGGCGCTGGATACGCTGCGATTGGGGCGCAGAGGTTGAGAGCCTGTTCATGATCTCTCCATACCTCTCGTTGTGTCGCAGCGGCCTGCTCGGTGTCAGGCACCGCCCAGCGCTTGACTGGTGGTCCAGTCAAGCGGCGTACGGCATCCAGCGGGCCGCTGCGGCACAACCCGGAGGGCCAGTCCTGCCGAGGCACGGTGCGGCGTCATCGTTCGGTCGTGGATTGACATCCACTCCCTCTCTCTTCCTTGCTCCGCGCCCCGGCAGGACCGGCGCGAGGCATGGAGAGATCATGAACAGGCTCTAGGCGCGCATGTTCAAGCCCCAGCGCCGCCGCTACATCAAGAACGCCGCACGCGAAGCCGAGCAATTCCGCGCGCGCGCCGCGTTCGGCTTCCTGTCGGTGGCGTTGGCGCTAGGCACAGTCGCGGCCTGGTATTTCAAGCTGCAGGTGATCGACCACACCGACTATGCGATGCGCTCGCAGGCCAATCGCATCAAGCAGCGCCCGGAAGTGCCCGCGCGCGGCGTGATCTACGACCGCAAAGGCCGCGTGTTGGCCGAGAACGTGCCGGCGTATCGGCTCGATATCGTGCCCGCCGAAACCGACGATTTGGATGAGACCATCGCCGGCTTGGCGAAGATCATCGCGTTGACGCCCGAGGACATCGAGCGCTTTCACGACACCCGCAAAGTCACGCGCAGTTTCATGCCGGTGACGCTGCGCCTGCGCATCACCGACGAAGAGGCGGCGCGGTTCGCGGTGGATCGTTGGCGCTATCCCGGCGTGGAATTGGTGCCTTATCTCAATCGCCGGTATCCCTACGGCGATCTGTTCGCGCACGTGGTCGGTTACGTCGGCCGCGTCGACAAGAAAGACGTGGAGAAACTCGGCGAAGGCACCGCCGCGTACAGTCACACCGGCAAGGCCGGCATCGAGCGCGCGTACGACGAGAGTTTGCGCGGCGGCATCGGTTACGAGCAGATCGAGACCAACGTCGACGGCCGCATCATCGGCAGCGTCGGCCGCATTCCGGCGAAACCCGGCAGCAATCTGCGCCTCAGCGTCGACGTCGATCTGCAGCGCGCCGCGACCATCGCGTTCGGCGATCTCACCGGTTCGGCGATCGCGATCGATCCGCGCACCGGCGAGATCCTCGCGATGGTCAGCTTGCCGACCTACGATCCGAATCTGTTCGTCAACGGCATCTCGCACACCGATTACCGCATGCTGATGGACGACCCGGCGCGGCCGTTGTTCAACCGCAACGTGCTCGGCGGCGTCGCGCCCGGGTCCACGCTCAAACCGCTGACGACGTTGGCGGGGCTCGACAGCGGCCTGCGCACGCCCGAAGACAAAATCCTGGCCACCGGCGAATTCCGCATTCCCGGGCAAAAGCGCGGCTATCGCGATGCGCACGTCGGCCACGGCTGGACCGATGCGCGCAAAGCGATCGCCGATTCGGTCAACACTTACTACTACAAGCTGTCGCTCGACATGGGGATTCGCAAATACGACGAATACCTCGCGCTGTACGGCTTCGGCGCGCCGACCGGCGTGGATCTGTCCGGCGAAACGGCGGGCATCCTGCCTTCGCCGGAATGGAAAGCGAAAAACGCCAAGAAACAAGGCAAGTGGTACGCGGGCGACACCGTGATCACCAGCATCGGGCAAGGTTTTTGGAAAGCCACGCCGCTGCAGTTGGCGCAAAGCACCGCAGCGCTGGCCGACGACGGCCGCTTGCGCCGGCCGCATTTGGTGGTGGCGCGGCACGATCAATACGATCAGCCCTGGAAAGCCGTGCCGCAGCCCCCGCCGCGCTTGATCTCGCGCAATCCCGCGCATCTGCAGGTGGTGCGCGAGGGCATGATTCGCGTCGTTCACGGTCCCGGCGGCACCGCGCGCGTCATCAGCCACAATCTGCCCTACACCATCGCGAGCAAAACCGGCACCGCGCAGGTCATCAGCCGTCGCGGCGCCGCGAGTCTCGACCCGAAAAAATTGCCGATGCATTTGCGTCATCGCGCCTTGTTCATCTGCTACGCGCCCGCCGAAGCGCCGACCATCGCGGTCGCAGTGGTGGTGGAAGGCGGCGGTTACGGCGCCAGCACCGCGGCGCCGATCGCGCGCACGATTTTGGATGCGTGGCTGTTGGGCAAAATGCCGGAGGAACCGAAGAAACCCGAGCCGCCGACTGCGCCCCCGAACGGCGCGACGGTCGCGAATGCGACGAACGTCCCCGCGAACGCAGCGCAAAGCGCATCCGCCAATGCGCCGACGAGCGCGCCGACGAACGCATCCACCAGCGCATCGACGACGGCGCGTCCGGCCGCCGCCGCGAATACGCCGAGCGCGCTGTCGACGAATCCGCCCTCCAAACCCCGCGTGCGGCCATGACGACTCGGCATCGACGCACGCGCATGAGCCTCCGCGCATGAAAGCCTTCGTCCGTTGGCTCCTCGATCTGTTCCTGCGCCTCACGCGCACGCTCGACTGGCCGTTGCTCGCGGCCCTGCTCGCGCTGATGGGCGTGGCGCTCGCCGTGCTCTACAGCGCGGGCAACGAGAATCCGCGGCTGGTGATGGCGCAGGGCGCGCGTTACGGCGTTGGTCTCGGCGCGCTGTGGCTGCTCTCGCGCATTTCGCCGCTGCAACTGCGCAGCGTCACGCCGATGCTGTTCGCCGCATCGCTGTTGCCGCTGGTCGCGGTGTTGTTCATCGGCGACGGTAAGCACGGCAATCACTGGATCAATCTGGGCGTGTTCTTTTTTCAGCCGGCCGAGCTGCTCAAACTCACGCTGCCGATGATGGCGGCGTGGTACCTGCATCGCGAGCCGCTGCCGCCGCGGTTCGCGACGGTGCTTGTCGCAGGAACCATCGTGGCGGTTCCCACCGGCTTGATTCTGCTGCAGCCGGATTTCGGCACCGCGATGCTCGTCGCGGCCAGCGGCGCGTTCGCGATTTATCTGGCCGGCCTGTCCTGGCGCTGGTTCGCCGCCGCGTTCGCAGGCGTCGCCGCGGTCGCGCCGGTCGCGTGGTTCTGGCTGCTGCGCCCGTATCAGAAGGATCGCATCCTCACCTTCCTCAATCCCGAGCGCGACCCGCTCGGCACCGGCTGGAACATCATCCAATCCAAGATCGCGATCGGCGCCGGCGGTTTCACCGGGCAAGGCTGGGGCCAAGGTTCGCAATCGCATCTGGACTATTTGCCCGAGCACACCACCGACTTCATCTTCGCCGTGCTCGCCGAAGAATTTGGTTGGGCCGGCGTCGCCTTCGTCCTCGCGCTGTACGTCTTCATCGTCGGCCGCTGTCTGTGGATCGCCAGCGAAGCGCGCGACACGTATTCGCGCTTGCTCGCGGGCGCGCTCGGCCTCGCGTTCTCGGTCTACGTCATCGTCAACGGCAGCATGATCTCCGGCCTGCTGCCCGTCGTGGGCGTGCCGATGCCGCTGCTGAGCTACGGCGGCACCGCCGCGGTGTCCCTGCTCGCCGGCATGGGCGTAGTGATGGCGATGCGGGATCGGCGCTGAACGTCTCGACGACGCGGTGCGCCGTGTTCTGCGCTTAGGGCGCGCGCGCGATCGCCATTTGGGTGAGCTTGCGGAAATACATCCCCGGCAACCACCGCTTCAACCGCCAATACCCCGGCTCGCGTTTCGTCGGGATGATCAGGAACACGCCGCGCTCGGCGTGGGCGAAGACTTTGTCGGCGACGCTGTCGACGGTGTCCGGGGCGCGATCCATCCAGCGTTGCACGCGGGCTTTCGTCGCATCGCTCGCGAGGGCGCTGTCCATCAGATTGGTGCGGAAGAACGCGGGGCAGATCACGCCGACGCGCACGCCATGCGCGTGGACTTCGGCGCGCAGTTGTTCCGAGAGCGCGACCACGCCGGCTTTCGCCACGCCGTAGCTCATGATGTTCGGCGCGCCGGCCAAACCGGCGAAGCTGGCGGTGCTCAGAATTTGCCCGCGCTTCGCGGCCAGCATACTCGGCAGGAACAAGCGACAGCCGCGCACGACGCCGAGCAGATCGATCTCCAGCACTTTGCGCCATTCGTCCATGGTGGTCTCGACCATCGCGCCGGCGGAGGCGATGCCGGCGTTATTGATCAGCACGTCGACGCAGGTACCGTCGGCGTCGTTCCATTCGCGCTGAACGGCGTCGTACAGCGCTTGCATCGAGGCGTCGTCGCCGACGTCCGCGGTCAACGCGAGATGGCCGTCGCCGGGCAAACCGGCGCGCGCGGCCTCGGCGCGCGGCGCGTCGATATCCACGCAGGCCACGCGCGCGCCGCTGCGGGCGTAGCGCTGCGCCAGCGCGAGGCCGAGGCCGCTGCCGGCGCCGGTGATCAGAACGCGTCGTCGAGGTGCGGTCATGGCGGGTCCGTGTGCGTGGAAGGTCTCAGGATAGCAATCCCGGCCGCGGTGCGAACGCGTCGACCCGCAGGGTTCTCGACTATGATCGGCCTTCCTCGATCGCGCACGCTGGACGCCGCCCATGACCGACCCCTTGTTCGACCTTTCCGGCAAGACCGCCTTGATCACCGGCGCGTCGCGCGGCATCGGCGAAGCCATCGCGCATGTGCTCGCCGCGCACGGCGCGCACGTGGTCTGCACCTCGCGCAATCTCGAGGCGAGCGGCGCGGTAGCGGACGCGATCCGCGCCGGCGGCGGGTCGGCCGAGGCGCATGCGCTGCATGTCGGCGACCCCGAGGCGATCGAGGCCGTGTTCGCAGCGCTCGACGCCGCCGGTCGCGCGCCCGACATCCTGGTCAACAACGCCGCCGCCAACCCGTATTTCGGGCCGATGCTCGACATGGACTTGGGGAGCTACCAGAAAACCGTGGACGTGAATCTGCGCGGCTATTTCTGGACCACGGTGCAGGCCGCGCGACGGATGGCCGCGAAGAAAAGCGGCAGCATCGTCAACGTCGCCTCGGTGAACGCGAAGCGCCCGGCGCACGGCCAAGGCGTGTATTCGATGACCAAGGCCGGCATCGTCAACATGACCGAAGGCTTCGCCAAGGAACTCGCCGCGCACGGCGTCCGCGTCAACGCGGTGTTGCCGGGCTTGACCGACACCAAATTCGCTTCGGCCATCACCGGCAATCCGAAATTGATGGGCCTGATGTCGCAGCTCATCCCGATGGGCCGCAGCGCGCAGCCCGACGAAATCGCTCCCGCCGTACTGTTTCTCGCTTCGCCGGCATCCGCTTACGTCACCGGCACGTGTTTGACCGTGGACGGCGGTTATTTGGCCTGAGCCTTGCGGCTTGAGCACGTGTTGCGTCAGGCGCTGGGCGCATCCTCGTCGCGTCGCCGTCCGCGCCGTCGCGGCGCGCGCGCTTCGCGCTCCTGCATCGCCCGCACGCGTTCGCCCGCGGTGCGGATCAATTCCGGCAGCAGATGCGTTTCCGGCAAATGCTTCCAATAGCTCTGCGGCATTTCCTGGCGCATCATCCGCGGATTCAGGCGCGCGGGGTTGAAGATGTTCGCGTAGTAAGTGCGCCACAGGTCTTCGCGCGCGTCTTCGCTCGGCGCATCCGCGCGTTGCGCGCCCGGGCCGAAGACGAGCGCTTCGCCGTCCCAGGCGACGCTGCGGTCCGGGGTCAGAATCGCCCAGCGCATGCCGGCGAAGCGCCGCGCGAAAAACGGTGCGACGCGATCGACGATGCGATGCGCCGGTTCGAACCACGCGATGAAGGCGTCGGTCTCGCCCGGCACTTCGCGGAAGCGCACGAACGCCTTCATTTTGTGCGTATCGCGGCCGACCGCTTTGACCCATTCGAACGCGCGGCGCACATCGGGATCGACCACGCGCGCGAGCAAATGCCGTTCGCCTTCGGCGATGCGCCACGCGATGCGATACAGCACCGCGCAGCGCTGCGGGTCGCGATGGCACAGCGCCGCGTCCGCGAGTTCGAACAGCGCGGGCGGCACCGCGGGCGCTGCGCGCAGCGGCGGCGCGTCGGCGAGATCCGGCGCGGGCAGCAGCGCTGACTGCGCGGCATCTTCCCAGTCGATGGCGTCCGGCGGAATGCGTGCGCGCAGACCCGCGCGCGCGGCCGTTCGCCACGCGTCCAACGACCACGGCGGATCGATTCGCGCGCGAAAGCTCGTCATCGCGTCACCGCATCGCGCTCATGCGGCGAACAGGTCGGCTTGCCGCGGTTTCGGCGCGAGGTGCGCGCGCAGCGCGACCGGGTCGTCCAAGCGCCGCCGCGGGTGATGATCGCTCAGTTCCACGAACGGCAGCACTTTCTGCAGCGGCACGCGCAGCCGCGCCAGATCGTGCACGCGCAGGCGGCCGTGGCGCCGCGACATCAGAATGCGATCGACGTTGCGCACGCCCAGCCCGGGCACGCGCAACAGGCGCTCGCGCGGGGCGGTGTCGAGATCGACCGGAAAGGCCTCGGGGTGGCGCAAAGCCCAGGCGAGTTTGGGGTCGATGTCGAGATCGAGCATGCCGCTCGCGTCGTCCGTTCCGACGGCGTCCGGCACGATCTCCTCGACGCGGTAGTCGTAGAAGCGCAGCAGCCAATCCGCTTGGTACAGCCGATGTTCGCGCAGCAGCGGCGGCGCTTTCACCGGCAGCCGCGACGAGGCGTCTTGGATCGGGCTGAAACCGGAGTAGTACACGCGGCGCATGCCGAAATCGCGATACAGACCGTGCGAGGTCCGCAGAATGCTGCGGTCATCGGCGTCGTCGGCGCCGACGATCATCTGCGTGCTTTGCCCGGCCGGCGCGTAACGCGGCGGTTTGCGCCGTTTCGGCGCGGCGTTGGCGATCGGCGCGGGTTTGCGCGCGTCGCGGTTTTCCTCGATCCGCGTCCGCACTTCGCCCATCGCGGCGCGAATGCCCGGTAGGGTTTTCTCCGGCGCCAACGCCTTGAGGCCCGCTTCGGTCGGCAATTCGATGTTGATGCTGAGCCGGTCGGCGTAGCGCCCGGCCAGCGCCAGCAGTTCGGGCGAGGCTTCGGGAATGGTTTTGAGATGGATGTAGCCGGCGAAGCGATGCTCCTCGCGCAAGCGGCGCGCGACTTCGACCATCCGCTCCATCGTGTAGTCGCCGTTGCGGACGATGCCGCTGGAGAGGAACAGGCCTTCGATGTAATTGCGCTTGTAGAAATCGAGCGTGAGCTGCACCGCTTCGTCGACGGTGAAGCGCGCGCGCGGCACGTCGCTGCTGATCCGATTGACGCAATACGCGCAGTCGTAGATGCAGAAATTGGTGAGCAGAATCTTCAGCAGAGACACGCAGCGTCCGTCCGGCGTGTACGAATGGCAGATGCCCATGCCTTCGGTGCTGCCGATGCCGCCGGATTTGAGCGAATTGCGCCCGCCCGCGCCGCTGGAGGCGCAGGACGCATCGTATTTGGCCGCGTCGGCGAGAATGGCGAGTTTGCGAGCCAGTTCCATCGCCGAATTTTGCCATGCGCTGCATCTCACCGCGCGAGACGCAGCGATCCGTCGTGCGAACCGTCATGCGAACCGTCAAAGCCTGCTCGCACGCGCCCCGCGCTGCGGCACAATGCGACGTCTTTCTCTCTCGGCCCCGACCATGACCGAATCCGCGCGCGTCTCGGCGCTGTGGCAGTACCCGCTGAAATCCGCGGCGGGCATGTCGATGGCGGCGCTGCCGATCGCGCTCAGCGGGCCGCCGCACGACCGGCGTTGGATGCTGATCGACGACGACGGCCGCTTCCTCACCGGACGTACGCTGCCGGCGCTGGTCGGCCTGCGCGCACAGGTCGACCAGCGCGGCTTGCGTTTATCGATCCCCGAACGAGGCGAGCTAGCGTTGGACATCCCCGCCGCCGACGCCGAGCGCGTCGAGGCCACGGTGTGGAAGGACACCGTCCGCGCGCAGCGCGTCGACCGAACCGCCGATGCCTGGCTGAGCCGCGCCTTGGGCCGATCGGTGCGGTTGGTCTACATCGACGACGCGGCGCTGCGCACGGTCGACCCGGCCTATGCCCGCCCCGGCGACCGCGTGGGCTTCGCCGATGGCTATCCGCTGTTGGCGCTGTCGGAGGCCGCGCTCGACGCGTTGAACGCGCGGTTGGCGAGGGGCGGACGCGCGCCGGTGTCGATGCTTCGTTTCCGCCCGAACGTGGTCGTCGCCGGTTGCGATGCGCATGCCGAAGACGGCTGGCGTCGCGTGCGCATCGGCGACGTGGAATTCGAGGCGGCGAAACCCTGCACGCGCTGCGTGTTCACTACGGTCGACCCCGACACGGGCGAGCGCGACGCCGACGGCGAACCGCTGCGCACGCTGACGACTTATCGACGCACGCCGGCCGGCGTGACCTTCGGGATGAATCTGATTCCGCGCGGTACAGGCACGCTGCGCATCGGCGATGCGGTGGTGCCGCTGGACTGAGCCTTCGTCACCGCGACAGCGCAGGCAGAATCTTCGTCATCAGCAGCTTCCCGGTGATCTGATGCGGCTGGCGGGCGTTGAAGTTTTCGGTGGTGACGACCACCACGACACGCTGTGCAGGAAACACTTGCACGGAATTGCCGCCGGTGCCGTTCATCGCGAACGAATCCCACATCGCATCGCCTACCGGGAAATGCATTTTCCACCACAGATACCCGTATTCCACGTCGTCGCGCGGCTGCGCATGCGTGGCGACGGAGGCGCGCACCCAGTCCGCCGGCACCAGTTGCCGACCCGCGTATCGCCCTTCATCGAGATACAACTGCCCCAACGCCAACAGATCGCGGCTGCGCAAACTCAAGCCGCCGCCCGCTTGCGCTAAGCCCAGCGGCGAGTATTGCCACTGCGGCGCTTCGATGCCGAGCGGCGCGAATAAGCGCCGCTGCGCGTACGCATCCAAGCGTTCGCCCACCGCGCCCTGCAGCGCCGCGCCCAGCGTGGTCACGCCCGCCGTGCAGTAGCGAAAGCTGCGGCCGTGCGGCGAGTCCTCGGGTTTCGGCATCCACGCCGGAAAACCCTGGATCGGCAGGTCGAGGTAGAACTGCACCCAGTCCTCGATCAGATACATGCGCTCTTCGTTGCCGCGCGAGAATTGGTTCTCGTCGTCGCATTCCAATCGCGAGGACATCGTCAGCAGATCCTCGAAGGTGATCTTCGCTTTGCGCGGGTCGTCGTGTTCGCGCGGTTTCGCGGGCCGCAGATACGGCAGCACCGGCGCCTGCGCGTTCGGCAGTTTGCCGTCGGCGATCGCCAGGCCGGTCAGGATGCCGGCGACGGTTTTGGTGACCGAACGCGTGTTGCGCCGCGCCTGTGCGCCGCCTGCGTCGAAATAATGCTCGTACACGATGCGGCCGTCGCGCGCGACCACCACGCTGGTGATCTTTTCGAATTCGCCGGCCTCGACCGCGCGGGTGACCGCATCGAAGTCGCCCGCGGCGACGTTCGGCGCGTCGGTCGGCGTCGCCGCGCGCACCGGCGCGTGCGGCAGGACGAAGCCGAGAACGAGGCCGCACAAACCCGCGGCGAAGGAAGGGGCGTGAGCCATGGCGAGGTCTCGAAAGGCGATGCCGGCAACCCTAGCAGGTCGCGCGCGCCGCGCCTTGTAGATTTCGAACCTGCGCGGCGTTGCCGCTGATCCCGCCTACGAACGCGTCAACCCTCGGCGCGGAACCGGGCCGGGGTGCGCCCGAACGCATCCCGAAACGCATGGGTGAAATGGCTTTGATCGACGAAGCCGCTGGTCAGCGCGATGTCGGTCAGCGAACGGCGCGGATCGCGCAGCAAGCCCAGCGCGCGTTCCAAGCGGCAGCGGCGCAGATACTCGCCCGGCGCGCAACCGTAGCGATGGCGGAATGCGCGCGCGAAATACACCGGATGCACGCCGCTCTCCTGCGCCAGCGCAGCCAGACTCGGCGCCTGCGCGCAGTCCTCGCGCAAACGCGCGCGAGCGCGCTGCAGCCAGGCCGGCGCGGACGCGGGCGGCGCGGGTCGCAACGAGGCGGCGTCGAGCAAGGCTTCGATCTCCGCTTCCGCCGACAACGCCGCCGCATCGTCGTTCGCGCGCAAATGCCGACGCAGACGCAGCGCTGCGGCGAGCGCCGGCAGCGGCAGGCGCAACGCGCGATCGGGCAATGCGCGTTGCTCGCATGCGTCGCGCCAGCGCGTCGCCGGTAGCGAGAGCGCGAAGAAGCGCCCAGGCGGCGCATCGTCTTCGCGCACGCGTCGGCCGCGCGCGCCGTCGCGCGGGTCGCGAAAACAATCGCGATGCGTGGTGCCGGGCGGGTTGAGGATGAGCACCGGTTCCACGCACAGCGCGGGCATGTCCTCGGCGCTGCTGACGTACGCGCCTTCCAGCACCAACAGCAGATGCGCGTCATCGTGCGTATGCGTTTCGATCGCGCGCTCGGGCACGGTCGGTCGCAGTTCCGACAACGCGATCTCGCCGACCGTGCGGCGTTCGCGCACGTCGCCGAAGAACGCGCCGTCGCCCAAGCGCTGCGCGGGCACGCTCACTCGCTGTCCACGCCGGCTAGATCCAACACCCAGCGCGGCACGGTCGGTTCGCCGTCGTAGAACTCTTTCGGTTTTTTCTCCGCCATCGCCCAGCGATGCAGCCAACTCGGGCCGTAACGGCCGCGATAACCGTCCTCGCGCGCGTAGGCGGGATCGCGCATCGCTTCCTCTAGCGTCACGAAGCGATAGCCGCGACGTTCGATGCCGCGGATCAGCGCGGCGTAGGCGTCGCCGTTCAGCGCATTGGCGTGCAGCAGCAAGACGTGCGGCAGGTTGTAGCCGAGCAACGCCTGCGACTGCCGCTCGTAATAGTCGATCTTGTTCAGCATGTACGGCACATAGCCTAGGCGCAGACGTTCCAGCAATTCCGCGCGCTCGGGCGTCTCGGCGCGCTCGTCCAACACGCGCTCGTAAGCGAAGGCCCACACCCATTCGCCGTTGTCGACCGTGACCGGCGCGATGCGGTATCCGTGTTCGGCCAAAAACGTCGCCACCGCCGCTTTATCGTCCGGCGTTCGCCCGGCGCGCAGATACGGATGCCGAAACCATCGCGGCGTTTCGCCGCGCGCGGCCAGCATCGGCCGCAGCGCGCGTTCGCCGCGCAGGATCGCGTCTTCGTACGCGGGAATGCCGACCTCATGCAGATCCACGTGGCCGTAGGTGTGATTGCCGAGCGCGTAACCGGCATCGAGCCACGCCTGCAGCATCGCCACGCGTTCGGGACGCACGACGCCGTCGACTTCCAACTTGTCTTCGTTGACGAAACCGATCACCGGCGCGCCGCCTTCCCGCAATTGCGCCAACAGCGCCGCATGGCGCGCGACCAAGGCCTCGGGCGGCGTTTTCGCGATGCGCTGCCAGGGCAGGTCGTCGATGGTCACGGCGATGCGACGATCGGGCGCGGCCGTCCGGGTCGACGCGTCCGTATGCGACTGGGCCCGACATGGCGATGCGAACGCCGCCGCGAACGCGCACAGCGCGAATATGAACGGGCGGAGCGACGAAGGCGTCATGGGCGTGAGGCGGCGCGCGGCGGGGCGATGCCCCGGAGCCGAAACTGTACCGCAGCGCGGCGCACCGATGCCGAAACGCTGCGATTAGCGGGGTCGCATACGCCGCGATCCGGTCGGCGCATGCTGCGCGAACGAACGCGATACGATACGAATCCGCAGCGGATTCGAAGCGGCGATAAGAGGCCGATCGGAGGCCGTCCCTCGGTCCCGACTGCGTTGATGATGTCGCAAGCGTTCGATTCTCACGCCACGACCGCAAGGAGCCGCCCATGCCCGCGTTCAAGAACAACCTCACCCGCGACGAATACGCGCGCGCCATCGAGAAGCATCCCAAGGCCAAGCGCGCGATCTGCTTCGGCGATTCTTGGTTCCAATACGTGCCGCATCCGACCGATCTGAACAAGCAACTCGCGCGGCTGTTTCCGAACACTTTGTTCCTGCGCGAAGGCCTGGCCGGGCGCGATAGCGCCACCTGGAAAGCCGCCTTGCCGCGTATCCAACGGCACATCGAAACCTACCGTTTTCACGCGATTCTGCTGTCCACCGGCGGTAACGATATCGTCGGCGAAGAACTGCAGGAGTTCGTGAAGACGCCGGAAATGCCGCAGTCGGTCGGTTCGATGCCGTGGGGCGCGATTCCGCCAGAAGTGCGCGATCACATTCGTTTGGAGAGTTTCGAGCATGCGTTGCGCTTCGCCATCGCCGATTTGAAGCAAGTGGTGCAGTTCCGCGACCGCGCTTCGCCCGAGTCGGTCGTGTTCGTGCACACCTACGATTACATTTTCCCCAACGGCAAGCCGTTCAAGCTCGGACCGATCAAATTCAAGCCGTGGGTGAAGCCTGCGCTCGATGCCGTACGCCTGACCGACCCGAAGAAACAGCGCATCGTCACCACGTGGCTGGTCGATCAATTCGCGCGCGAACTGCAGGCCTTCGTCTCGCAGAACCCGAATATGATTCTGGTGGATTCGCGCGGCACGCTGAAAACCGAAGCGCAGTGGGAAAACGAGATCCATCCGGTCGCCAAAGGCTTCGAGAAGATCGCGAAGGACTGCTGGAAGCCGGCGTTGACCAGCGTGTTGAAATGAGCCGAGCCCGCGCGTTCGCCCGCGTTCGCGCGATGTTCGTTCGCGCGTGCGCCGCCGGGTTGATCGTCGTCGTCGCATGCGCGCCCGATGCCGCGCATGCGGACGGCCGCGCTTGCGCGTGGGATGCCGCCGCGTTTTCGTTCGTCGGTACGCCGGCCGAACAGGCGCGCTGTTTGCTGCGGCCCGTCGCGATCGGCGGACGCGTCGGCGATGCGCCCGCGGTGCTCCCTCGTGCGCTCGACGAGAGCGTCGGTCGACCGGTGATGTTCGACGTCGCCGTCTTGCGCGCATGGCTGGACGCGACAGGCATCGACGACAGCGGGATCGGCGGCGCGCTCGACGCGCCGCTGTCGCTCACCGAAGGCGCGCATCCGCGGCGCGCGCGCTATTTCGTCATTCACGACACCAGCACGTTGCTGTGCCAGCGCGAGGACTTTCCCGCGAACATCGACGCCGCCGACGCGCCGTGGAACCGCCGCGAGCGCTGGCGCGACGATCCGCAGGCGCATCTGTTCATCGCCCGCGACGGCGAGGCGTACGCGCCGCAGGGGCGGAGTTTCGCGACGCCGTGGCGCGCGACCAAATTCGAAAAGTATTTGCGCGAGCCCAGCCGCGGCCTGTTTCTGCATATCGAGAACGTGCAACCGCGTCGTCCCGAGGTCGCGGCCGACGCGCCGCTGCGGCGGCCCGACGGGGCCTGCGTCAACGATCGCATCGCGCCGACGCTCGGGTTCAGCGCCGCGCAAACGAAACGCTTGGCGCTGGTCTACGTCGCCGCCAGCGCGCGCGCCGGCGAATGGCTGATTCCCGCGTATCACGCGGCGCTCGACACCGGCTTCATCGGCGGCCACGACGACCCGCAGCGTTTCGATCTCGACGCGTGGGTCGCCGAGGTGTGCGCCTTGCGCGATGCGCTCGGCGATCGTTGCGAAGCGCCGTAACGCGAGCCAGGCGCGCTTATCGCGCTATTTCGTCTCGCGTTCGAGCCGACACTGCGCTTCCAGCGACACGCCGTCCGGGCCGTCCAGCGTCCGATACACGCCGCAGGGCCAAACGAAGCCGCCGTAGCCCTCCAAATACCAATACGGCGGTTCGGACGCGCAAATCTCGATGTGTTCGACGCGCCATGCCGCGTCGCGTTCGCGCAGCACCACCCAGAGCATCTTGTCGAGATCGGCTTCGCAGCCTGCGGCTTTATTCCAATCGATCGTTTTGCCCGGCGCGCCGACCAACTCGCCGACCAGCACCGCCCATTCGCCATCGACGTTGAGTTTGTCGACCTTGATGCGTACCGGCTGCCCGGCCGCGGTCGCCGCGCGCGGACGTGCGGCGTCGAGGATACGCTGGCGCTCGCTGGGCTCTTTCGCCGATGCCGGCAGCGCGGTCGCGATGGTCGCGCTCATCGCGACCGACGCGATCGCCACCGCGCGTAAACCGCGAAAGAAATCGATCGTCATGGCTGGCCCTCGCTGCGAACGTTCGCGACACGATACCCGAAACGGCGAGTGCGGATGCCGGAGGCATCGCGTTCGTGCCGACGATGCGCGCCAGCGAGCGCGTCGCGCGATCGCGGCGCGCGCGACCTTCGCTTTCGATCGCGCGCCTCGCGACGGCATCGACCGCGGCGTCTCACAGAGCGATGCTGGTTTTCAGGCCCACGTTGGGAATCCAGGTCGGCCCGAGGTCGGTGCCGAATTGGATCAGGTTGAGCATGTGCGTCGTATCCAACTGCAGTTCGACCGACGAGCCGAGCCGCACGCCCACGCCCGCGCCGAACACCGGCCCGGCGACCGGCGTGCGCGGCCCTGCGCCGCCGTCCGGCGTCGTGGTTTCGATCGAACCGGCGCGCGCGCCGCCGATCAAGCTCAAGCGTACCGGCACTCGGCTGGGGATCGTGAATTCCGAGCCGGAATAGATCCCGGCGAACGCATCGGTGCGCGGCGCGTAATCGAACTGGAAGGCGAGCGGCACTTTCACCAATCCCAGCCCCGGACTGAACGTGAACTTCCATCCCGCCGACAGCAGCAGACTGGAGCGATCGGTCCACTGCATACCCGCGCCCGCGTAGAGCTTCGGAGGGTCGGCCAACCGCGGCGGCGCGTATTTCGAACGCACGTCGGCTTCGCTTTTTTGCGCGCTCGCCGCCGGTTGCCCGACTTGCCCCGTCCGGGTCACGTCGAACAACGCGATTTCGTCGTCGAGCCCGAACAGCAGTTTCGCGAAAGGGTTGATATCGAACGCGCGCAGCGTGAGTGCGCCGTCGTCGCCCGCGACGAGTTTGACCTTGAAATAGTCCATGCCTTTGACGCCGACCTGAATCCCATCCCCGGATGTCTGGAAACCCAAGCCGTACAGGGAGAACGACGCACCCGGCTTGTCGCCGTCCATGCGCAGGAATTTCAAGGTGTAACCGCCGCCGTAAATATCGAAATGCAGCGACATCACCGCGGTGAACGCTTCGTAGGCGGGCAAATCGCCTTTCGCCGGAATCGCGGGAAGATCGATCTTCGCCTCCACGTCCTCCGGGCCCGATGCGGTGATCACCGCCGTCGCGCTCTTGGGGACGTTCGCGGACATGATCAGATCGAACACCGCGGACGGGTGCTTGCGGACGATCTCTTCCACGCTGCTCGCCGGCTGCGCGGCGGGATTCTTCTTGGCGGCTTCGTCGGCTTCTTCCTGTTTATCGGCGGCGATGCTTTTCAGCGTACCGACGCGATCCGGCGGAAGGATCTTGTCGAGCAGATGCGTGATCCGCACTTTCGAACCGACTTTGAAGGGAATGATCCGATCGCAGGGGACCGGCGGTTTGAATTTTTGGGCTTCGATTTCCGCATCGCTGAACACCTCCGGCATCGCCCCGTACATGCGGAAGCGCTGCAGCGCTCCGCTGATTTGTTCGTACCCGGCTTTCGCGCCGCGCTTTTTCTCGTAATTCGCGGCCCAAACGCGAAGTTTCTCTCGCGTCTTGGGGCCGACGGGCTTGTTGGTTTCGGTGCCCAGGCGGTCGAAGATCGCGTCCAGGCTCGCATCGACAGGCGCCACCTGCGCCGGCTTCTCGTCGCGCTGCAATCGCGGACCGGCGGCGGCTTGTTGCCCGACGTGCGTTAACTCGTGCGCGATCAAACGGCGGCCGCCCGGCGTTTCGGGGCGATAGGCGCCTTCGGCGAACACCAGATGGTGCCCGACGGTGTAAGCCGTCGCGTTCACCGCCTGCGCCGACGCGTCCGCGCGCTGCCCCGTATGCACGCGCACCTCGGAAAAGTCCTGTCCGAATCTCGTTTCCATGAACGATCGGGTCGCCGGCTCCAGCGAACGCCCCGGTTCCGACAGGGCATCGCCGACGTGCCCCGCATCGACCGTGTTCGGGTTCCCGGCGTCCTCCTCGCGCGCGTTCGCGGGCGCCGTAGTTCTTCGCAGCGTGTCTTGCGCGGACGCGCCCGAGACCGGCGGCTCGGGTTGCGCCTCGGCATCCTGCGGGGTCGGCATGCGCATCACCCGCTCGGCGACGCCGTCGGCTTCTCGCTCGCAAGCGTCGCCGGGGGTGTCCATCGTCAATCGCGCCGGCAGCGTCGCCGATGCGTTCGACGCGGAAACGGCGCGCGCAGTCGCATCGGCCTCCGTGCGCGATGCGGCGCCATCGCCGAGCAACGAACGCTGCAGCGCCCGGTTGCCGAGACTGCGCTGTAAACGGGGGAGCGATGGGTCGTCGGGGGCGCGCCCGGTAGGCGGCGAATCGGAGCGCTTCGAGCGGACGTTTTGACTCCTAGGCTCCTGGCCTCTGTGCGTACGCATCGTGGACGGTCCTCGTTCGGCGACGGGACGGATGCCCGTCTCCAAGACAACGCAGAACGCGCCGCGATCCGGGCGCGCCATCGCGACTGCCGTCCTTCAGATCGGTAGAGCGCTGCGATGCCCCGCGGAACGCCTCGCCACGATGCGGCTCGCTCGTCCGACGAACGCTCACTCGCTCGACGCGCGCAAGAACAGCCGCTGCTTGCAGGACACACACCACCCGCCGAACGGCCAAACCGCGGTCAACGCGCCCAACGAGACGACGCCGACCCTGCTGCCGCATCGAGGGCATGGCCAAAAGGCGAGTCCGTACGAGATCGCGGCCCAAAGGAAGAAGAGAACCCAGGCGGCCGTTCGATCGGGGAGTCGCATAGCCACGGCGGATGCGAGCAACAGAGCCCAGCATGCGCGCCTGACGAGGCGATACTGTTTCCACGCGAGGTTTTTTGCGTTCATCGGCGGCCAGCGATGCTGGGATGCGCGATGCGCGCGCCGAAATACGATACCGCGATCTTGTCTACGCGTTCTCCGCGCGTATCGCCTCGCGCGGAGGTCCTTCGCGCCTTTGCGCGATCCGCTCCCCCCGCGAGAGGAGAGCGGTCGCGGTTCGCTTAGCGCACCACGAACACCACTGCCGTGCGCGGCGGCAGCGCGAAGCGGCCGGTCGCGGCGTCGTAGGTCGCGGCGGCGGCGCGACGGTCGGCGGCGTCGTGCGCGAGGTGCACCGGATGCAGGCGGTAGGCCTTGCCGGCTTCCGCCGGAACGGTCAGCGTCTGCGCGGTTTTGTCGACGTTGACGAAATACAGCACTTCCTTGAAACCGGCGCCGGCGTAGCCGTTGCCGTCCAAGTGGCCCGCCAGCACGGTGGCGACCTGATCGCTGCCGGTGTTGCGGAACGTCAGGCGTTGCTTGATCTCGTCGGCGGTGCGCAGGCGGAACAGGCGCGAGCTGGCGCGGATCTTCAGCAGATCGCGGAACGCGTCGCGAGTCCAGCGGATGTCGGTCGCGGTCGGCTTGATGTCGGCGTTGCGCAGCAGCGGCGCCATCGTCGACCAATTGCCGCCGTTGTCGCCTTCCGGCGGTAGACCGGTGCCGAAGTAATTCTCGGCGTAGCTCCAATCGAGGCGATTGAACCAATCGCCGCTGTCGTAGCTGTTGCGGTCCAGCGATTTGCTGCGCAGCGTGTCCACGCCCGCGTGCCAGTACGCGACGCCTTGGCTGAAGGCGTTGATCGCCGCGCCCAGCATCTGCACTCGCGCACGATCTTCGCGGCTGGTGTTCTCCGGCAGTTTGAGTGCGTTATTGTCGAACAGCGTCCAGTTGTCGTGGTTCTCGACGTAGTTCACCACTTCCTGCGGGTCGCTGACGTAACCGGCCGGCTGGCCGCCGTAGTCGATCTGATCCAGGCGCAGCGTCGCGTTCCAATGCGTGGTCATCGTGAAATCGCGCACCGAACCGGCGAGACCGACTTTGATCACGTCGGCCGACCACATCAGGTCGTTGCGGCTCTTGTTGCCGCCGGTGCCGTTGTCGTCGTAGTGCATGCCGTTGATGTAGCCCTGGTTGCGGCGCAGCCAGATGTCGCTGTCGAACCCGGAGCCGCCGCGCACGTGGTCGCGCGCGCGGTCGCTGAACGTGCCGATGCCCGAGCCGTTGAGCGAGAGTTGCGAGGCCTGCACGAAGCGCGCGCCGTTGGCGACTTCGCCGAAATTCCAGCCTTCGCCGAACAGTTCGACGCGACGACCGGCGGCGGCGTTCACTTCGCTCTGCAGACGCTCCATCGTCGCGCGCGGCTGATGACCCATCAGATCGAAACGGAACGAACTGATCTTGTACTGCGTGGCCCAGGTCTTCACCGAGTCGATCATGAGCTTGCCCATCATCGCGTTTTCGGTGGCGGTGTTGTCGCAGCAGGTCGAGCGCTCGATGTCGCCGGCGTCGTTCAGGCGGTGGTAATAGCCCGGCACTACGCGATCGAGCACCGAGCGGTCGTTTTGGCCCGATGCGGTGGTGTGGTTGTAGACCACATCCATGCCCACGCGCAGACCGGCGCGATGCAAGCTCATCACCATCGCGCGGAATTCGCGAATGCGCGCGGCGCCGTCGCTGGCGTCGCTGGCGTAACTGCCTTCCGGCGCGGTGTAGTGCCAGGGGTCGTAGCCCCAGTTGAAGCAGTCTTCGCCGCGGGTCGCGGCGACCGCGGCCTGCTGGTCCGCCCAATCCGGGCCCGCGTTCGGAACGGCTGGCGTCGTGCAGTCGGTTTCCGGCACGCTGGCGATATCGAACACCGGCAGCAGATGCACGTCGGTGACCCCGGCGTCGGCGAGCGCGCGCAGGTGGCGCATGCCGTTCGAATTCCATTCCCCGAACGCGAGATATTTACCGCGATTGCGCGGGCTGACGCTGGCGTCGTTCGCCGAGAAATCGCGCACATGCAATTCGTACACCGACAGGTCTTCCTGCGCGCGCACGTTGCGCGGCGGGTTGCTGTGCCGCCAGCCGTGCGGCATCAGCCACGGTGCATCGAGATCGGCGATGTAGCTGCGCTGCGAATTCGCGTCGAGGCCGATCGAATACGGGTCGGTGACGAGATTGCGCACGCGACCCACGCCGCGCACGAAGGTTTCGACGGCATAACGGTAGTACAGACCGTCGAGGCGCCCGTGCTGACGCAAGCTCCACACGCCGGTCGTCGCATCGAATTGCATGTCGCGCTGCGCGCTGCGGAAACCGCCGCGGCCGTACACGCAGAGCGTCACTTTCTGCGCGGTGGGCGCCCACAGTTTGAACGCGGTGCGGCCATGCCGAATCGACACGCCCAGATCGTCCACGTTCTGCGCCGCGGCGAAGCGGTCGTCCAGCAAGCCCGCGATTTGCGCGGTGGTGGCGCCGAGCGTGTTGCCGTCGCCGTCTTCCTGCACCAACACCAGTTGCCCGCGCAGTGCTTCATCCAACTGCGCAGCGGCGGCGGCCGGTACCGAGAGCGTGACGCCCGCGCCGACGTATTGGAAACGTTCGGCGGCGTCGGCCGGCACGTCGCCGCCGATCTCGAGCGCGATCGCGCCGTCCGCGCCTTCCACGGCGGCGCCGCGACGCACGCGGATCTGGCCGCTGGCGGAGTGATACAGCTTGAACCGACCCGCGCCATCGACTTGCGGCCAGCGGATGCGGTCGCGCGTCAGCCACACCGCGCGCGCATCGGTGCTGGACACGCGGCGCGTATCCGGCGTGGAGTAGAACACGCGCGCATCGCCGCCGATCAGCCAGATATGGCCGACGCCGTTGGCGATGGTCATCGCGCCGAACGCGACGCGGATATTGTCGTTCCAGCCGTCTTTATTGTTCACGCCGCCGTTCGGGTTGCTCGGCATGCCGTGGACGATGAATTCCACCGCACGTCGATTCGAATCGCCGGTCGGGTTCAGCACCGGCAGATCGAACACGATGTCGTTCGCGCCTTGCGCGACGTAGCCGGGCATCGCGCTCAACGGCACCGGATTACCCCATTGGTCGAGCGTCAGCCCCTGCAAACGCGCGGGGTCGATGCCGCTGGTGGGCCACAGATGCAGGCCCCACTGGTCGAACGCGCCGTCGAAACGTTTGTAATGCACGCGCAAGGTGTGCACGTCCGGCGTCGTCGTCAGCGGATTGCTGCGATACACCGTGCTGTCGCCGGAGCGCAGCCAGAATTCGCCGCCGTCGGCGAATTTCCAGACGCGATCGACGCCCGGATCGCCGCCCTGGCCCGGCGGATGCACGATGAAACCGAAGCCGGCGGCCGCGGGGTTGTCGAATGCGCTCGCGGGCAGATCGAAATACGCGCCGTAGCTATCGATGCCGCTGCGCGCGAACGGCGCGTTCCAGTTCACGCCCGGATAGTCGGCGATGTACTGGCCGGCATCGTTCACCTGCCACAGATGCAGGCCCCAATCGCCGTACTGCGCGTCGTCGCGACGGTAATGGATGCGCACGTTCACCGGCGCGGTCCCTGTCGATGGCGGCACCGGATCGAGCACGGTGCTGAGATCGGTCGCAGCGCAGATGCCGCTCGCGGCTTCGTCGCCGTGGTGCTTCGCGAACGCGTCGAGCGCGACTTGCGCCGATCCGAATTCGGCCTCCGCGCCGTCGGCTCCGATCTCGGCGCGCCACGGCGGGTCGCATGCGGCCAAGGTCAAGGTGAGGCACACGGCCGCGAGCATCGTGAGTACGCGATGCCCGCGAGAGAAGAAGGTACGCATCCTGGCCTCCTGGAGAGTCCGGTCGGGAAGGGGGAATATCGGCGCAGCGACTTGTGCGATGCAGCAAAAACTCCGCGGAAAACAGGGTTCCGCGCATGCGGATCGCACTGTCGGCGATCCCGATACGCGCGGCAAGGCGCGCGCGCGGCGCTGAAAACGTATTCCCTGGGAATTCGCGCCGATTTCGTCGTTTCCGCGAGCTTCGAGCCGGCGCGGCGCATCGCGCCGATCGGATTTTCGTTAAGCGGCGGATGATTCGTCGGGGAACGCGATGAACTGCGGCGGTACCGCATCGGTCAGCCACACGCCGTTCTCGGAGCGGAAAAACGCGAACCCGGCCGCGGCCATCGCGTCCGCGCGCACGGTCAACACGACCGGTTTCCCGTGACGCGCGCCGACGCGGGTCGCGGTGTCGACATCGGCCGATAAATGCACGTGCTGACGTCGCCGCTTGCTCAGCCCTTCGCGGCGGATCGCCTCGACCGAGCGCGCCGCGGTGCCGTGATACAGGCGTTCGGGCGGCGCGACCGGCGCGAGTCCGAGTTCGACCGCGATCGAATGCCCTTGCCGGGCGCGAATGCGCCTGCCGTCCTCGCTGATCGCGAACCGCTGCTTGTTGTTCGTCGCGACCGCCCGGTCGATCAGCGCGCGCGTGAGCGGGTGGCGCGACTGCGAGAGACGAATCAGCGCCTCGATGTCCGCCCACCCCTCCGCATCCAACGTCAGCCCGATGGCCTCGGGGCGATGGCGCAGTACGAGACTGATGAACTTGCTGGCGGCGACGACGGGATCGGTCATCGTGCGATTTTAGGGAAACTCGGACGCATTCAGAATTTCCGCGCGCCATGGATGGCGCGCTCCCGCGGGATCGCCCCGCGATGGCGTGATTCAGACCTTCCCCCGGGCCTGTCGACGCGATCCGGGCCGATGGCGCTGCCCGTTCCCGGCCTTACGGCGATGCGTCGCCGCGCCCGGAAAGAGATGTCGAGGGCCGTATCGAGTGGTGTCGGGTCGCGTCGGCAGGTTCGATTCCGCCGCTTCGGACGACCGTCGCCGCTCGGCCCTCGATGCTGTCGGCTGTTTCGGGCCGAGCGGCGCATGCGAGCATCACTGCCTTTCCTGATCAAAACCGCGCAACGCTGGTCGATCGCCTTTCTCTATGGGGCCTTGTGCTTCGTCATCGGGTTGCAGGCGTTCGGCTGTCTGTCGTGGGCCGCGCTGGGCGACGTTCCGGTGGGCGGGGCCGAGGGATTTCCGGTGCGCGTGCCGCCGCAGGAGTTCGCCGCGGGGTTCGCGTTCGCATTGACGCCGTTGCTCGCTGGTCGCTGGATGCGGCGCAGGATGGCGCGGACGCACCGGTTCGGGGTGTGGCTGTGGTGCGCCATGAGCGCGATCGGCGGTCCGGCCGCGCTCGCGATGGCCTCGGACGCCGCGCTCGCGGACGATGCGCTACGGGTCGGCCTGAGCCTTTGGACCCTGCTGTGGATGGATACGACGCTGCTGGCGCTATGGTCGCTGCGGATGCGCGACGCCGCGGGCGCCCGCCGCTGGATGTACCGCAGCGCCGCGCTCATCTGCGCGGCCGCCGCTTCGCGCTGGTGGCGCTCTTCGCTGTGGATGCCGATGTTGTTCGATGGCCCGGAGCCGTTCGCGATCGCGTGGGTCTTGTGGCCGCTCAGTCTGGCCGCATGCGAGGCTCTGCTGCGGCGTCCGTGGATGCGGTTCGCGACTGCCGATAGGCCGATGGCGTACTCCCTGTTCGGCGCTTGAACGCGGTGTTGAACGTGGATTTGGAGGTGAAGCCGCAGTCGTAAGCGATGTCCAGCACGGTCCGGTCGTCGCCGGGGTCGCTCAGCGCGCGGCAGGCCGCATCGATCCGCAGACGGTTGATGTAGTCCCAGAAATTGCCGCCCAGCCGTCGGTTGATCGCGACCGAGACCAAATACTCCGGATAGCCGCTGCGCTTGGCGACCTGGGCGATGGTGAGCGCCGGTTCGCGGTAAAGCGCCTCCTCCGTCATCAGGTGCGACAGCCGTCCGAGCACGTCGGGAATGCGCGGGTCGTCGACTGCGGCGGGCGCGGGTTCGGGCTCTATGGGCGCGGCGTCGGCGGGTTGCGCGCGCACCTCCGATTGGCGCAGGCCCAGATAACCCAAGACGCACAGCCACACCGTCAACGCGCCGTAGATCAGTTCGTATTCGACGTAGGGGATGCGCAGCGTGTCCTGGGTCAACGCGATGATCCAGATCGCGATCTGGCCCGCCGCCATCGCGTCGATCCAGCGCATCGAATGCCGATCCGCATCCGAGCGTCGCTCGCGCAATCGGTCGCGGTAGCGGCGCAGCAGCCGGAACGCCGCGGCGATGCAGGCGAAGGCGTAGGCGAACAAGACCCAGTCCAACATTTGACCGACGCCCTGTTCGGGCGGGCGCGTTTGGTCTTGCCAACTCGCGAATAACTGCGCGTTAGTCACCTCGCCGAAGTACAGATACGCGGCCGTCCCGACGACCGCCATCAAAAAGAAGGCGGCGTGGATCGTATCCCGCCAGCGCAGCGGGCGCCCGCTGGTCAGCGTGCGGACGTAGACATAGAAAAATCCGCAGTGCAGCGCCGGCAGCAGCGTGAAGAAGGTCAGTGCCGTCATCCAGCGCGGGTCGGGAGCGGCGTAGAACAGGGTGCGCACGATCAGATCGAGACCGCAAAGTCCCAAAAAAACCGACAACAGCCGGTTGGCGTGAGGGTTGGCGGTGCGCTTCCACAGCGTGGACGCCAACAGCATGGCCTGCGCCGCTCCGATCGCGTACACCACCGCCCAAAACGACATCCGACTCTACCCGCAGCGACCGAAAGAGAAATGCGCTCGATCGCGGAGCGAGACGACGGCGCATCCGATGCGAGCGAGCGTCATTCTAGGGCTTCTCCCCGCGCTTCGTGCGCGTCGCGCCGAACATTTTGCGGCCGGCCAGACGTGGCGCGAAGCCAGACGGGCGTGCGACTCACCAAAACGGGTGCGCGCGCATCGGCAGGCGCTTGGGCGGCAGCAGATCCAGCGCTTCGAGCGGCCAATTCCACAATACGATCAGCGCGACCGACGCGATGAAGAGCCCCAGCCAGGGCAGGAGATACTTCGCGAGGCGGGCGACGAGCGGTCGCGCGTCGCGCGGGCTCGATGCGCGGGCGAGCGGCGCGAACGCGTCGGAGCCGCCGGCCCAGACGTATGCGAGCGCCATCGTCGAGCCGTAAGACAGCGCGACGAACGCCCACAACGCGAGGCCGAGCGGCAGCGTCGCTAAGCCTTGAAGAAAAATCGCGCCTCGCTGTTCGATCAGCACGCCGTAGGTCGCCGTGATCCAGAACACCTCGGCGAGCGAATAACGATCGCGCCGCAATCGCCAGCGCCACGTCAGCCACCAACCGAGGTAAAAGCCGACGGCGATCAGTAGGTCGGCGAACAGTTGCGGATGGAACAGCGCCGGTTCCGCCGCGTCGCGAACAAAGTTGTGGGCCCAGGCGCCGGTTTCCAGCACGCCGGTCGCCAGCAGGGTCGCCACCAACAGGCGCAGCCACGGGCGCGCGTTCGGCGATCGCGCATCGAACGGCCGCCAACCGAACAGCGCGCTCGCGACGAACAGCGGATACGGCAAGAGCACCGGCGAATCCAGGCACGCCAGCGCGACCGCGACGCCGCTCAGTCCGAACAGCCAACGGCCGCGTCGATTCATGCGGCGGCGTTGTGCATAGAGCGCATGCGACCAGAACCGTCGAACGAACGCGGGAAGCGATTCATTCCATCGGCTCCGCGCGCTGCGACTGGCGTTCCGGTGCGACGTCGTCGAGCGGCGCGCCCTCGATTGGCGCGCCTTCGAAAGGCAGGCTCTCGAACGCCACGTCCTCGAACGCCACGCTCTCGAACGTCACGTCCTCGAACGCCACGCGCAGATCGGTTTCGCCCTCGAACACACCCTCCGGGCCGAAGCGGCGTTCGACGATGCGGGCATGGTCGTCGGCGATCAACACCACCGTGCTGGCGCGCGTGCCGTAACGTTCGCCGCGAATGAATGCGGGCGAGAGGAAGCGCTCGAGTTCCAGATCGATCCCGGTATCCGGCAGCGACGCGTCCGGCGCGATCGCGGTGTCGCCGAGCGCGGCGAAGAGCGGCGCGAGATCGGGCGCGTGGTCCGTCGCGTCGTTCGTCGCATCGTCCGGGCGCGACGCGGCTATCGCCGACCAGGCCGCCAGCCGCGCGGTCAGCGCCCGCGTTTTCGGCCAGGGCGCGTCGAGCGCGCCGTTGGAGACGCCGTGTACGCCGGGTTCGAACGCATGCCGCGCGAACCGCGCTTCGCCGCGGGGTTCGGCGCGATTGGTCGCGAAGCTCAGCGTGCGTCCGTCGTAGGCCAGCAGATTGAACGGACGAAAGGTCATCGCATCGCGCGCGATCGCCGCCAACGGGTCGGCGTCGGATCCGCCTCGCACGAATTCGGCGACCAATGCGCCGCGCGTACGACCGGTGTCGTCGCCAGGGCGGCGTACGTTCGTCACCGCCGCCAAGCGGCGTCCGCGCAGCGCCAGCCAGCCGCCGCCATGCAGCGCGTCGCGGCCGCCGATCACGCCCGGATCGTCGCGCCATGCGTCCAGCGGCAGCGTCGGCCGCGCATGGAATTCGTCGCGATTGGCGGCCAACACTAAGCGGTAGCGCGGATGCGTGCGCCAGGCGAGCGCGATCAAGCACATGGTCGTGACATCGAACGAAGAGGGCGCAGCATAACGAATGCGGGGGTGCGTCGGCGCGCGGGAGACCGCAGGCGACCCTCATTCGGCCGGCGACCGCGCGCGCACAAGCGTCGCGCGCACGATCAAGGCATGCGCGAGGAATCGCTGTTCGCCGCGGTCGCGCAAGCGCCCATCGTGGGCGGACACGCGCCGACGCAGCGCATCGAATGCGCGCATCGCTTCGTCGCGACGGCCGCGCGCCCAGCGCATGCGCAGCCGCGCGAACTCCGCGTTCAGACGGTCGGTTTCGTTGGCTTCGGGTTTCGATGCCGCGGCCTCGGCGATGCGCGCATGCCGCTCGGCCTCGTCGATGCGGCCGAAGAACAGCAACGTGGCGACCCGGTTCGCGTACGGATCGCCGTAGCGCGTCCCGCTGCGCTCGCTTCGTTCGATGGTCGACGCCAGTAGAGCGTCGGCTTCGCGATACAGCGCGCGCCTCGTCGGTCCTTCGTTTTCACGCGCGGCCGCGATCAACAGCGACGCCAAGTCGTTGTGCCGCCGCCACATCGCGACGTCGTCGCGGCCTTGCGTGCGCAGCGCGACCCCCGACGCGATTTCCGCTGCGCGTCGGGCGTAAGCGACCGCCGTTCGAGTCTCGCCGCGCTCCATTTCCAGCGCGGCGCGCATGCTCAGCACTTCCTCGAGCAACGGATGCTGCGCGCCCACTTGCGTCGTCATGATTCTTTCGGCGCGCCGCAGCGCGATGCGCGCGCGGCGCCCGTCGAGCCGACAGGCGCGCCACGTTTTCGCGGCGGTCAGCCAGGCGCGCGCGACTTCGACGTGCGATGCGCCCAAGACGGCGATGGCGTCCATCAGCGCCGTCGCCGCCAGCGTATGCGCTTCCTCGGGGTCGCCTTGGGCCGCGCGCAGCAGGGCCAAGGTTTGTCGGGTTTGATTCAGCGTGACCGGATTCTCGTCGTCCAGAAGCCGCAGCGCGGCGCGCAAATCGCGCTCCGCTTCGTCGTAACGCTCGAGCGAGACGCGCACGGTGGCGCGCTGGCGCAGCAGCGCCGCCAGCACCCGCCGACCGCGGTTGCCGAGCGGTGTGGCCGCGTGGATGGCGCGATCCAGAATATGCGAGGCCGCGTCGGTGTCGCCGCGCAGCCAGCGCGAGATCGCCCATTGATACTGCAATTCCAATCGCGTCAGATCCGCGTCTTCGCCGTCGATCGCCGCGATCGCCGCCGCGCCCTCCCTCGCCAAGCGCTCGGCGTCGACCCACCGCGAACGCTTGTTCATCAGATTCGCGAGCATCGCATTCTGCTGCGCCGCCACCAGCGGGTCGTCGCCGCTCAGCCGCTTCGACTCCAGCAACAAGCGCTCCGCCGTCGCGAAGTCGGCGCGCAGCACATAGCCGCGCGCCAGCGCCAACAAGCCGCGCGCGAGAAACTGCGGCCGGTCGCCGCCCGCGTCGGCGCGCAATCGCCGCTCCGCATCCTTCAGCAACGCGAGCGATCGGCGCGGCGGATCGCGCAACGTGCGCAGCGTCGCCTGATGCAGCGAATCTTCGAACAAGCGGCTGAGAATCGCGTCGTTTTCGAGCGCCATCTCGGCGCGCGCGCGCTGTTGCAGCAGCGCGGCGCTCATCGCGAGGACGACCGCGAGCGCCAGCAACGCGACTGCGCTCGCGAGCGCGTTGCGCCGGACGAAGCGCGCTGCGCGATAGCGCCAATCGCCGTCGCGCGCTTCCACCGGGCGATGGTCCAACCAGGCGCGCAGATCGTCGCGCAGACGGACGACCGCGGCGTAGCGCTCGGTCGGGTCGCATCGCACGCAGCGCAGGGCGATGGCGTCCAAATCGCCCGCGAGCGCGCGCGAGAGCCTCCGCGCGTCGGCGAATCCGCGTTTGCGCGCGACGGCATCGGAGCGCCGCAGCGCGCATTCGCTCGGCGCTGCGGCCGGCGCCGCGGCGTGCCGCGACCGCAGCGGCAGCGCGGTCGGTACGTACGGGCTGTCCTCGCAGAGCAGGCGATACAACACCACGCCCAGCGCGTAGACGTCGATCGCGACGCTGGGCGGCGCGCCGTCGAAGACCTCCGGCGCGGCGTAGGCCGCGCTGATGCCGATGCGCGCGAACGCGCCGTCCGCAGAGGGCGAGCGCAACGCCGACAGACCGAAATCCAGCAATTTGACCTCGCCGTCCTCGTTCACCAGCAGGTTCGACGGTTTCACGTCTTGATGCAGTACGCCGTGCGCATGCGCGTACGCGACGGCGTCGCAGACGCGAATGAAGGCATCCACCCGCAGCCGCAGGTCGGCGTCGCGCGCATCGCACCACAGATCGATCGCTTCGCCGCGAACCCGCTGCATCGCGATCCACGGCTGATCGCCGTCGTCGACGCCGGCGTCGTAGAGTGCGACGATGGATGCGTGTTCCAAGCGCGCGAGATGGTTGCGCTCCTTGGCGAAAGCGCTGCGCAGGGAGGGCGATAAGAGTTCGGGGCGAATCGTCTTGAGCGCCGCTTCGCGTTCGTAAAGCCCGTCGTCGCGATGCGCGGCGTAGACCACGCCCATGCCGCCGACGCCGAGAATGCCGTCGATGCGCCAGGGCCCGAGACGCGTACCGTCGGGCCAGATTTTCAAGCCCGAGTCCCGGCCATTCGCGTTGTCGACGTCGAGTGCGGCGTACCAACGCAAGGGCGAGGCGAACGAATGGGTGTGCGCGTCCGCCGCGAGCAATCGCAGCAGGGCGGCGCAGGTTTCGGGGTCGTCCCGCTGCAGTTCGGCGAGCGTCTCGGACAGCGCGGTCTGCGACGCATCGACACAGCGATCGAACAGCGTCAGCGCGCGCGCGACCGGATCGTTCGGTTCCTGACTCATCGCATCGCCTTCGCGGTGCGAACGAAAGCGCGTCGCGCGCGCCGGTGTCTGCGCCGGCGTGTTCGGTCGATCCGAGCGTTAGGGCGCGATCGCGGCATCCGCGACGCCGTCTCCGAGCTGCGTCACTAGGAAGGCCCGCGCCTTCCGCCAATCGCGGCGCAGCGTACGTTCGGTCACGCCCAACGCGAATGCGATTTCGTCCTCGTCTAAACCCGCGAAGTAACGCATCTCGACCAGCCGCGCCAAACGTGGGTCCAGCCGCGATAACCGCTCCAAGGCGTGGTCGATCGCCAGCATTTCCGAGAGCACGTCGCTCTGCGCGCCGTCGATGCGCTCGTCCAGGGCCAGCGCATGCGCGCCTTCGCCGCGTTTTTCGGCCATTTCGCGCCGCACTTCGTCCATCAGCACGAAGCGCATCGCGCGGGCGATCAGCGCGGTGAAATGGCGGCGATTTTCGACCGCGAATTCGGCGCCGCTCAGCCGCAGCCAACTCTCGCTGACCAGCGAGGTCGCCGAGAGTCCGCCGTGCTGCCGTCGACGAAGCTGCGCGCGCGCGATCCGATGCAGATCGGGGTACAGCGCCCCGTAGATCCGGTTCCAGGCGTCGCCCTGGCCCGATTGCGCGGCGACCAACAGCCCGGTCACGGATTCCGGAGGCTCCGATCGGATCGCCGTATTCGTGATGCCCATCGCCTTATTCCATGTCCGCAAATCGGTTCGCGCTACGAATAGCCGGATAAGTAAAGCACAGCCCCCACCGCTGCGCACGCCATGTTTCCTGCCTGAGGCGGGGCGGGCGAGCGCGGCCCGAAGTCAGCGACGAGAGTACGCCCGAGCATGACGACCGACCGCAGCGCGCGCCGATTCGAACGATGCCATCGCGCTCGTTGCGTCGTCTGCGGGGGAACGCGCGCGCCGCGAAGCCCGATGTCGGCGCACGAGCGACGCGCATGAGCCGAACGCCGCTGTATCGCAAGGAAGTACTGGAAACGAAGCGCAATCGCTGGCTCGGCCGGTTGGTCGTTCGACAACCGATGTCGCACTGGGCGATGACGGCGGGCGCGTTCGGCATCGTCGCGCTGTTGGCCGTCTTTCTGTTCGTGGGCGAGTACGCGCGCAAAGTCAGCATCGCCGGCCGCCTGGTCGAAACCGCCGACACGCGCGGCGCGCCGGGTGCGGTGGACGCCGCGCCCAAACTCGAAGCGGAATTGCTGATTCCGGAGCGCGCGTTGGCCTCGGTCGACGTCGGCGCCGACGTGCTGCTGCGCTTTCCCGCCTATCCGCATCAGCGCTACGGCCAGTACCGCGGCCGCGTATTGCGCATCTCGCGGACGCCGACGACGGGGGCGTCCTCCGGCGTCGATGCGAACGGCCGCGCCGCCGAGGCGCGGTATCGCGCTGCGGTGGCCCTCGAAAAGCAGCGCGTGCGCGACGACCGCGGCGTCGAACGCGATTTGCGTCCCGGTCTCGGCGTGATGGCCGAGATCGTCGTCGAGAAGCGCCCGCTGTATCGCTGGCTGTTCGAGCCGTTGATCGGTTTCGAACAAGGCCCGCTCGATCAGCGCCCGTCCGAAGAGCGACAGGCCTGCGAGCCGTCCTCGCCGATCCGCGAGGCGCACGACGCTCGATGCGAGCTGCGCCGTCGTCCGCTTTTTCTCCACGCGTGAGCCCCGATCCCCATGTCGAAGTCCTCGAAGACCGTTTTCATCTACACCATGCCGGGCGATTGGCATGCCGTTCTCGCCGAAACCGCGTTGAAGGCGCGCGGCCATCGCGTAGTGCGCTATTTCGGTTCGGACTTTCCGGCGTTGGCCGACATCGAATTCGAGTACGGCCGCGACGGCGACGCGCTGCGCCTGCACACGCTCGGCGGCAGCCTCGCGCTGTCGGAGGTCGATGTCGTGTGGAATCGCAGGATGATCGGCCCGAAAGTGCCTGCGAACGTCGACCCGCGCGATCGCGAGTACGTCGCGCAGCAGATTCGCTTCGGCGACGCCGCGCTGCGCAGCCTGCTGCGCGAGGCGTTTTGGATCAACCCGCACGACGCCGCTCGCAACGCCGACCACAAGCCGAAGCAACTGCAGTTGGCCCTGCGCAACGGCTTGCGCATCCCGGACACGCTGGTCGCCAATCGGCCCGACGCGATTCGTCGGTTCCTCGACGCCCATCCCGACGCGATCCACAAGCCGTTGATCGGCGCATCGTGGGAAGAGAACGACAAAACGCTGTCGACCTACACCGCGCGGGTGAGACGCGAAGACTTGCCGCCCGATCCGCTGCTGCGCGCCGCGCCCGGAATTTTCCAGGCCAAAGTCGCGAAAAAATACGAAGTGCGCGCGCAGTTCTTCGGCGCCAGCTATTTCGCGCTGAAGATCGACTCTACCCGGATCGAATACGGCGAGATGGATTGGCGTCTGCATCAGCACGGCGACATGACCGACGGCAGCGTCGAAATGCCCGATGCGGTGTACGCCGCCTGCCTGCGCCAATTGCGCAGTTTGGGTCTCGTCGCGGGCGCGTTCGATTTCATCGTCACCCCGGACGACGAGTGGGTCTATCTCGAAGTCAACGAAGCCGGCCAGTTCATTTTCGTCGAGCAATGGTGCCCGGAGTTGACGCTGTTCGACGCGTTCTGCGCGTTCGTCGAGAGCGGCGATCCGGACTTCGTCTACAAGCGCCCAGCATCGCCGCAGACGCTCGAAGCGTTGCAAGAAGCGGCCGACCCGGAGCGAGTCTGCGCCGACGACGACGCGCGGCGTTCGCCCCCGGCCGACCCCGTCGCCGCGGTCGAGAACATCGCCGCCTCCGCCGCTTGAGCGCCGGAGAACGGCCCGATCGTTCGACAGCGTCGCGCCGTCGACCGGCATCCCGTTCGACCGCGCGACCGCCGGATGCGAACCCCCGTAAGCGAACGCCTGCGAACCCATCACCCCGAAGGAAAACATCCATGAAAGACACCGAACATCGCGTTCTCGGACGCGCGCTGGCGATCGAGGAAGTCGTCGCCGTGTCCGGCGCGAAGACCTTGCCCGAACGCGACACCACGATCGAAGGCGACACCGCGAACAGCGTCGACAGCGGTACGGCCGCCGACAGCGGCACAGTCGCCGATACCGGCACCGCGGCCGACAGCGGCACGACGGCCGATAGCGGTACCACCGCCGACAGCGGCACCGCCGCCGATACCAATCCGAACCCGATCGCGCGCGATGCGCCATCGGCGTGGTGATCGCCGTCTCTCGACGACCCGCCTGTCCCGCCGCCGCGGTCCGCGACGGCGAAGACGAGACGATGTCGCGAGCACCGAGGTCTCGTCCGCGAAACCTCGGCGGCCGTCGTCGCGAGCCGACCCATCGCGACGCCCCGAAGACCGCGCGATGCGGTCTTCTTCCGAAGCCCACTCCAACGAAGGAGCACTACGCAATGAACGGAACACTCGATAACCGCGTGCTTGGCCGCGTCTTGGCGGTCGAAGAACTGAACGACGTCTCGGGAGGCTGGACCTCCGCAGCCGACCACGACACCACGAAGACAAAAGACACCGGCGCGCACCAAGTCGATGTCACGACGATCACCAGCGAGATCGGTGGTCTGAAGCCTTAATTCGAGATGCGGTCGTTCGCCGAGCGGCAGGTCGCGCTCGCTCGTTCGATTCGAGTAGCGCCGGGTCGGCGAGCGTTTCACCGGCTTCGTCGCGAGGCGACCCAACCGCGATACATCGAAGGCCATGCGCTGTGGCCTTCTCTCGCAGTCCACTTCAACGAAGGAGCACTATGCAATGAGCGGAACACTCGACAACCGCGTGCTCGGCCGCGTCTTGGCCGTGGAAGAAATCGCCCATGTTTCGGGCGCGAAGCCGACCTCGCCGTGCCACGACAACATCACGGCGCCATCGCCGACCGAAACCTCGCTTAAAGCCGATTGCGTTCGTTCGGAATCCGAGCGTGGCGGATCGGTCGTCAATGTCACGGGCGTGATGCTGGATCAGGAAATTCGTCGCTGATCCATCGCGTCGATGCGCGGTGGATCGCTCCATCGCGCATCGGCGGGATCGTCGTTTTCGGCGCATGCGCTCCGACGAGCGCCTGGGCCGAAGACGAGCGAGGAAGACCCGTCTTCGAACAACCTCCAATTTCGAGATTCCAAACATGAACAACGAAACCCAACGCGTGCTCGGCCGTCTTCTGGCCGTCGAAGAAACCCAGGCGGTCGCCGGCGCGAAGCCGACGTCGGTGCGCGCCGATACGCGCATCGACGTCAACGGTAATCCGGATACGGCGCCCACGCAGGACTCCGGCACCGCGGCGGATGCGACCACCACGATCATCGACATCGTGATCGGTCCGTAAGCGCCGCGCGACTCCGGCGACTCCGGCGATTCCCGTCCGCGCGATTCGCGGCGACGCGCGCGTCGTTTCTCCCCGACGCGGCTTCGCGCGAATCGCCGGACGGTCTCTCCGATCCTCTCCATCATCGAAAGAGCACACCGCATGCAAAACGAAGATCAACGCGTTCTCGGCCGCGTCCTCGCCGTGGAAGAAGTCCGTGCCGTCCACGGCGCGTCGGGCCGCGACACCTTCACCGGCGACCCCGAAGGCGTCCCGGAAACCTCGCCGACCGCCGATGTGACCCTGCCGGCCGACGACACCAGCAATCCCCAGCTCGAAACCGCGCCCGAAGCCGACAGCGGTACCGCCACCGACACCGGCGTCTCGTTGGATTGCTCCGGTACCCGCCGCGACGTGTTCATCGGCGACATCGACTGCCCCTGATCGCGGCCGCGGAACGACCGTTCCGCATCGTCCGCGATGCGCGCGCCATGGACGGCGTGCGCGACCGGTTCGATGCCGCCGGTACCGCCGACATCGCCGCTATCGCCGCTATCGCCGCCAGAGACGAAACAGAATCGAAACGCCATGCCGAAGCTGAAAAGTCTGCTGCAAACCGAAGCCGCGCAATGCGGCCACGCCTGCTTGGCGATGGTGCTCGATTACTACGGACGCGAGATGGACGCGCTCGAACTGCAGCGCGAATTCCCCTCGTCGATGCGCGGCGCGACCTTGGCCGATCTGATCGAGGTTGCGCAGGCCGCGGGTCTGCAGTGCCGCGCGCTGCGGATCGAATTGGAGGAATTGCCGCTGCTGCAGATGCCGGCCGTTCTGCATTGGGACATGTCGCATTTCGTGGTGCTGGCGAAGGCGAACGCGCGCGAAATCGTCATCCACGACCCGGCGACGGGCGTGCGTCGCATGCGGATGCGCGAGGCGTCCGAGCATTTCACCGGCGTCGCGCTGGAAGCGTCGCCGACCGCCGAGTTCCGTAAGCGCGAACTGGACGGCGGCATTTCGCTTCGCCATCTGGTCGGGCAGGTCGTCGGTCTGAAGCGTTCCGCGGCGCAGATTCTCGCGCTGTCCTTGATGCTGCAGATGTTCGGCCTGCTGACGCCGTTCTACATGCAGTGGGTACTCGACGACGCGATCGTCGCCCAGGATATTCCGCTGCTGTGGTTGCTCAGCGCGGGGTTCGTGCTCTCGATGCTGATCGGCGCCGCGATCGGGTGGTTGCGCAGTTGGTGTCTGGCCTACCTGTCCGCGCGCATCGGCCTGCAGTGGTTCGGCAGCATCCTGGCGCATTTGGTGCGCTTGCCGATGGATTACTTCCAAAAGCGGCATCTCGGCGATGTGGTCTCGCGCATGGAATCGGTACACGCGATCCAGAACACGCTCAGCTCCAGCTTCATCGAAGCGATTCTCGACGGCCTGATGGTGGCGATCGCGCTGGCGGTGATGGCGTCTTACAGCGGCGAGTTGCTGCTGGTGAGCGTGACCGCGCTGGCCGTCTACTTGCTGCTGCGTTGGGCGACGTTTCCGACGATCCGGCGCTTGTCCGAACAACAGCTCGCGGCCGCCGCGACCCAGAACACGCATTTGCTGGAATCGATTCGCGGCATTCAGGCGCTGAAACTCAACGCCGCCGAAGCGATGCGTCGCGCGACCTTCGATACGCTGATGGCGGAGACCACGAACCTGGGGCTGGCGATCCAGCGCTTCGCGCTGCGCCTGGGCATGGCCAATCAAACGCTGTTCGGTTTGGAGCGCGTGTTGGTGGTCGGCTTGGCGGCGAGCGCGGTGATCGACGGGCGCATGAGCGCCGGCATGTTGGTCGCGTATTTGGCCTACAAAGAGATGTTCACCGGCGGCGTGAGCCGGTTGATCGACACCTGGATTTCGTTCCGCACCTTGCGCGTGCAGGCGGAGCGATTGGCGGACATCGTGCTGACCGCGCCCGAAGAGACCGGCGGCGGCGACGGCCCCGATCTGCCGCGGCATCGCCCGCTGGCGCTCGAAGTGCGCGGACTGCGCTACCGCTTCAGCGGCACCGACCCGTGGGTGATCGATGGCTGCGATCTGAGCGTCGCGCCGGGCGAAACCATCGCTTTGGCCGGGCCGTCCGGCTGCGGCAAGACCACGCTGATGAAACTGATGCTGGGCTTGCTGGAGCCCGATGCGGGCGAGATCCGCGTCGATGGCCGCCCGATCCACGCGATCGGTCTGCGTCGTTATCGTCGCGCGGTGGCGGCGGTGATGCAGGACGATCAAGTGTTCGCCGGCACCATCGCCGAGAACATCGCCTTCGGATGCGAAACCCCCGACCCCGCCGACATCGAAGCGGCGGCGATCGCCGCGTGCATCCACGACGAGATCGTACGGATGCCGATGGGCTATCAAAGCCTGATCGGCGATATGGGCTCGGCGCTGTCCGGCGGGCAGAAGCAGCGGATCATCCTCGCCCGCGCGCTGTTCAAACGGCCGAGTCTGCTGTTCTTGGACGAGGCCACCAGCCATCTCGACATGGACGCCGAGCACGCCGTGAACGAAGCGGTCAGGGCGCTGCGGCTGACCAAGATCGTGATCGCCCACCGCCCCGACACCATCGCCAGCGCCGATCGCGTGCTGGTGATGGCCGAAGGCCGCATCCGCGGCGAATATCGTCCCGCAGCGCTTCCCGGTGCGTCGCCGCCCCCGTACGCCCGGTCCGGCGTCGCCGCGGTTTGACCGCGGGCGGGCCGACCGGACGCCTGCCCACGCGATTCGCCTCGCTTTGGGGCGAATGATGCGCTGCAACATCTAGGCAAGCAGATCTGGGCGTGCTATTGATCGATCCGATCGATGGCTTTCGATACCGGGGACGGCATGACGGCGGACGCGACGGAGACTCGAACCACGCAAACTCGAACCGAAGCGGCGACGTGGGGTGCGTCGCGCTTCGACGAAATGCACGACGCCGACGGCGCGCCGCGCGCGCACTACCGTCTGTTCGACGAATGGCTGCGCAATACCCGCGAAGACGCGATCGAAAGCAAGCGGCGCGAGGCGGAGATCGCGTTCCATCGCGTCGGCATCACCTTTTCGGTCTACGGCGAAGCCTCGGGCAACGAGCGCCTGATTCCCTTCGATATGGTGCCGCGCATCGTGCCGGCGGCCGAATGGCGGATGCTCGAAGCGGGCTTACGCCAACGCGTGCACGCCTTGAACCTCTTCTTGGGCGACCTGTACGGCGAACAGCGGATTCTGCGCGACGGCCGCATCCCGAGCGATCTGGTGCTGCGCAACGACGAATATCGCCCGGAAATGCGCGGCCTGCGCGTGCCGGGCGGCGTGTATTCGCATATCTCGGGCATCGATCTGGTCCGCGCCGGCGACGGCGAGTACTACGTGCTGGAAGACAATCTGCGCGTGCCGTCGGGCGTGTCGTACATGCTGGAGAACCGGCGGATGATGGCTCGGCTGATACCCGAGCTGTTCGCGCGGCAGCAGATCGCGCCGGTCGAACGCTATCCCGACGCCTTGCTCGCCACGCTGCGCGAAGCCGCGCCCGAGGGCATCGACGACCCGACCGTGGCGGTGCTCACGCCGGGCGCGGCCAACTCCGCGTACTTCGAGCACGCGTTCCTCGCGCAGCAGATGGGCGTGGAGCTGGTGGAGGGCGCCGACTTGTTCGTGCGCGACGACACCGTCTACGCCCGCACCACGCGGGGGCCGCAGCGCGTGCACGTGATCTATCGCCGGATCAACGACGACTTCCTCGACCCGACCGTGTTCCGCCCCGAATCCTTGCTCGGCGTGCCCGGTCTGTTCGGCGCGTATCGCGCGGGGCGCGTGACCTTGGCGAACGCGCCGGGCACTGGCGTCGGCGACGACAAATCGGTGTATCCCTACGTGCCGGACATGATTCGCTTCTATCTGAGCGAAGAACCGATCCTGCATAACGTGCCGACCTGGCAACTGCGCAAAGAAGACGATCTGCGCTACGTGCTCGAACGCTTGCCGGAACTGGTGGTGAAGGAAGTCCACGGCGCAGGCGGTTACGGCATGTTGGTCGGACCGGCGGCCACGCGCGAGGAGATCGAAGAGTTCCGTCGACGCATTCTGGCGTCGCCCGCGAACTACATCGCGCAGCCGACGCTGTCGCTGTCGACGTGTCCCACGTTCGTCGAGAGCGGCCTCGCGCCGCGGCATATCGATTTGCGTCCGTACGTGCTGTCCGGCAAACGCATCCAGGCGATGCCCGGCGGCTTGACGCGCGTCGCCTTGCGCGAGGGCTCGCTGGTGGTGAACTCGTCGCAGGGCGGCGGCACCAAAGACACCTGGGTTTTGGAGGCCTGATGCTCTGTCGCACCGCCAACGACCTCTACTGGGCCTCGCGCCATATCGAACGCGCCGAAAACACCGCGCGCTTGCTCGACGTGACCTCGCGCATCGCGATGCTGCCGGAGCGGCTGGACCGCGGCAAAGCGCAGGCCGCCCCGTGGCGCCGCGCGCTGGACGCGTTGGGCGCGGCGGACACGTGCCTCGCTCGTTACGGCCATATCGGGCCGGACAGCGTGCTCGACCATTTGCTGTTGTCGCCCGAGAACCCGTCGTCGATCTACAGTTGTCTGCGCGCAGCGCGCGAGGCCGCGCGCGCCCAGCGCGTGGCGATCACCTCCGAAATGTACGAAGACCTCAACACGTCGTGGCTGGAGATGCGCGACCTCGACGCCGCGCGGATCGAACGCGACGGCTTGAGCAGTTTGCTCGAACGGGTGAAAAGCCGCTCCGCCTCGTTCCGCGGCGTCACCATCGGCACGCTCGGGCGCGGCGAGGGCTATCACTTCATGCAACTGGGCGTGTTCATCGAACGCGCCGATTGGTCGATCCGCTTGCTTGATGTGGTGGGCAGCGACGCGGAGCTGGCCGATGACGGCGAAGCGCGCGATACCACGGAGTATTTCCAGTGGAGCGCGCTGCTGCAGTCGCTGTCGGCGTTCGAGACCTACCGCCGTTCGCAGCGGCAAACGGTCAGTCCGGTCGGAGTGGCCGAACTCATGCTGCTGCACGCGGCCAATCCGCGTTCGCTGCGGACCTGCGCGCATCAGTTGTATCGGGTGCTGCGCGCGCTGGAGAGCGACGAGAATGCGGACGCGGTCCGTCAGTCGGGCGCATTCTCGGCCCGCATCCAATACGCGCGGATCGACGAAATTTTCGCCGAAGGTCTCGAACATTGGCTGCAGGACGCGATGTCGCGCGTGGTGCGCCTGGGGCAGGCGGTCCATCGGCATTTCATGGCGGCGTCGGACGGCCCGATGCCGGCGCTCTCCCAGCGGTCGGTATGATCCGCTTCACAGCGCGGCGCGCAGCGGGCAAAATCGGCGCGCCATTCGCGCGGGTTGTCCTCTTCACATGACGTATTGCATCGGCCTGAATCTCGACCAAGGCCTCATTCTGGCGTCCGATTCCCGCACCAATGCGGGCGTCGACGACATCCGTCGCACCGGGAAAATGCGCATGTTCGCGTCCGAAGGCGAGTACGTGGTCGCCGCGCTGTCGGCCGGCAATCTCTCGCTCACGCAGAATGCGCTGAATCTGCTCGAACATCGTTCGACGCAGAACGGCGGTCGCCCCGGGATCGGGCATGCGTCTTCGATGGTCGAAGTGGCGCAAGCGGTCGGCGATGCGTTGCGCGAGATCCGCAAGCGCGACGAGGCGTATCTGCGCGACAGCGGCATCGACCCGACCGGCAGTTTCATCGTCGGCGGCCAACTGCCCGGGGAAGCGCCGCGTCTGTTCCTGGTGTACTCGGAAGGCAACTTCATCGAGAGTTCGCCGGAAATGCCGTACTTCCAGACCGGAGAGAGCAAATTCGGCAAACCCATCCTGGACCGCGTGATCACGCCGCAGACGACACTGACCGAAGCCTGCAAGTGCGTGCTGGTGTCGTTCGATTCGACCATGCGGTCGAATCTGTCCGTGGGGCCGCCGCTGGATCTGCTGCTGTATCGCCGCGATAGTTACAGCGCCCGGCTGAGGCAGCGCCTCGTCGAAGACGACCCCTATCTGCAGACGATCCGGCGCGAATGGAACGAAACGCTGCGACGCGGCGTGCGCGAATTGCCCGGGCCGGAGTGGCTGCACGACGCGTGATCCCGCGAATGGCGTTCGCGCAGGCGCCTTCCGGCCTCGCGCATGACTTCCGGCCTCGCGCATGACTTCCGGCCCTCATCCCGAAAAACCCGCAAGGAGTAGTCTCGTCGATTGTTCCGTCGTCGGAGAGCGCTCATGTTGCGGAGTGTGTTGTTCGCGGCCGTCCTGGCCGGCCCTGTTTCGATCGGGGCGTTCGCGCCCGCCCATGCGCAGACGGCGAAGGCGTACACCGCCGAAGAGCTGATCGCGAAGAATCTGGAGGCGCGCGGCGGGGTCGAGAAACTGCGCGCGGTGAAGACGATCAGCGGCAGCGGCACGCTGCGGATCGGCGGCGGCATCGAGGCCAAGAACGATTTCTACGCCGTGAACGGCCGCAAGGCCCGCTTCGAGTTTTCGTTGCAGGGCATGACCGCGATCAACGCCTGGGACGGCGTCGACTCCTGGGCGGTGCAACCGTTCCAAGGCCGGCGCGATCCGCAAAAGGTCAGCGCCGACGACACCAAGGGATTGGTGCTGGCCTCCGATATCGTCGGTCCGCTGCTGGACTGGCGCGAGAAAGGCAGCAAGGTCGAATACCTCGGCACCGAGGACATCGACGGCACCGACGCGCACAAGATCCGCGTCACCTTCAAGAACGGCGACAGCCGCGTGGTGTTTCTGGACCCGGACCATTTCCTCGAAATCCGCATCGAGGATCATCAATTCATCCGCGGGCAGGAGCAGGTCGGCAGCGTCGACGTCGGCGAATACGCGCAGGTCGACGGCGTGTATTTCCCGTTCGAACAAGGCCAGCTCCAACTCGACACCTTGACGCTGAACGCGCCGCTCGACGACGCCCTGTTCGCCTTCCCCGCCGCCAAGCCCTGATCGAGGAGACGCTCTCATGACACTTTCGCATTCGCGTCGCGCCTCGTTCGCACACGCCCCGCTCACCCTTCTGACCGCGGCGATCGCGCTGTCGTTTTCCGCGACCGCATCGGCCGCCGACGCCGCGCCGAGCGCCGAGCCGCGCATCGACAGCGGCGTCGTTTCGGGCCTCGGTATTCGCAATATCGGCTCCGCCACGATGAGCGGCCGCGTATCCGCGATCGCCGCCGTGCGCCGCAAGGACGGCGCGCTCACGATTTACGTCGGCGCGGCCAGCGGCGGCGTGTGGAAATCCACCGACGGCGGGACGACTTTCCGCCCGAAATTCGACAAGCAGTCGGTGCAGTCGATCGGCGCGATCGCGCTGGACCCGAAGAATCCCGACAACGTGTGGGTCGGCACCGGCGAAGCGTGGACCCGCAACTCGGTCTCGATCGGCGACGGCGTGTATCGCTCGACCGACGGCGGCGAGTCGTGGAAAAACGTCGGCCTGCCGAACTCCGAGCGCATCGTGAAGATCGCGGTGGATCCGCGCAACGGCGAGACCGCTTTGGTCTGCGTCACCGGCAAACTGTGGAGCGACTCCAACGATCGCGGCGTGTACCGCACCGCCGACGGCGGCAAAACCTGGACCCAGGTGCTCAAGGGCGGCAACGCCTCCACCGGCTGCGGCGGCATGAGTCTGGATGCGAAGAATCCCGACGTGGTGTACGCCTCGCTGTGGGATTTCCGTCGCAAAGGCTGGACCTTCCGTTCCGGCGGCGAAGGCCCCGACGCGCCGTCGGGCAGCGGTCTGTATCGCTCCGCCGACGGCGGCAAGACCTGGAGCGAAGTGACCGGCGGCGGTTTGCCCGCGAAGCCCTACGGACGCATCGCGGTCGCGGTGGCGCCGTCGGATTCGAAAATCGTCTACGCCTTCGTCGAAGGCGTGAAGAGCGCGCTGTACCGCTCCGCCGATGGCGGCAAAACCTGGGAACGCCGCGACGACAGCCAGATGATGGTGTGGCGACCGTTCTACTTCGCCAATCTCATCGTCGACCCGAGCAATCCCGACCGCTTGTTCAAGCCCGATCTCAATCTGATCCAAAGCTACGACGGCGGCAAAACCTTCTCGGGCACGGGCAACGCGCACGCCGACTTCCACGATGTGTGGATCGACCCGCAAGACCCGAAGACCGTGATCGCCGGCGACGACGGCGGCTTGTGGTTCTCGAAAGACGGCGCCGAGCGTTGGTGGAAAGCGCATAACCTGCCGATCTCGCAGTTCTATCACGTCAGCGTCGACGACCGCGATCCGTATCAAGTCTACGGCGGCCTGCAGGACAACAGCTCGTGGGTGGGCGATTCGTCCTATCCCGGCGGCATCACCAATCAGCGCTGGGAAAATATGTACGGCGGCGACGGTTTCTGGACCTTCGCCGACCCGACCGATCCGGATTATCTGTACGCCGAATCGCAAGGCGGCAATATCGGTCGCGTGAATCGGCGGACGCACGAAACCCGCGACATCCAGCCGCGCGCGAGCGACGGCGAGAAACTGCGTTGGAACTGGAACGCGCCGATCCACATGTCGCCGAACGAGAAGGGCACGCTGTACATCGGCGCGCAGTATCTGTTCCGCACCCGCAACCAGGGCCAGACCTGGGACCGCATCTCGCCCGACCTGACCACCAACGACCCGAAGAAACAGCAGCAAGAGCAATCCGGCGGCATCACCGTGGACAACTCCGCGGCGGAGATGCACACCACGATCTATTCGATCAGCGAATCGCCGCGCGACGGCAAGGTGATCTGGGTCGGCACCGACGACGGCAACGTGCAGGTCACGCGCGACGGCGGCAAGTCCTGGAAGAACGTGGTGGCGGGCGCGAAAGCGCCGGCGAATTCCTGGGTGTCGTACGTCGACGCCAGCCCGCACGACGCCGGCACCGCGTACGTCGCCTTCGATCGCCATACCTACGGCGAGATGGGGCCGATGCTGTACAAAGTGAGCGGCTACGGCGCGAAGTGGACGCCGCTGGCGACGCCGCAGCAAAGTAAGGGCGTGCGCGGCTATGCGCACGTGCTGCGCGAAGATCCGGTCCGCCCCGGTTTGCTGTACGCGGGCACGGAGTTCGGCTTGTGGATTTCGCTCGACGACGGCGCCACCTGGGCGCAGTTCGAAGGCGGCGATTTCCCGGCGGTGGCGGTGCGCGATCTGGTGGTGCAGCCGCGCGATCACGACCTGGTGCTGGCCACGCACGGCCGCGGCATCTGGATCGTCGACGACCTCACCCCGCTGCGCGCGCTGTCCGCCGACGTGTTGCGTCAAGACGCGGCGTTCCTGCCGTCGCGCCCGCGCCAGCAGCGCATCGATACGTTCGCCGGATGGTCCGAGGGCGACGCCAGCTACGCCGGGCAAAGCGCCTCGAACGACGTGATCGTCACCTACTACCAAAAAACCCGCCACCTGTTCGGCAAGTTGAAGATGGAAATCCTCGACGAGCGCGGCAATGTGGTGGAAACGCTGCCCGCCAGCAAGCGCCGCGGCATCAATCGCGTGGCGTGGTCGATGAACGCGAAACCGCCGATCGTGCCGCCGGCCGCGTCCATCGCCGGTAACAGCATCCGCGGCCCGCGCGTCCCGCCGGGTACCTACACCGTGCGCATGACCAAGGGCGATCGCGTCTACGAAGACAAGATCGAGGTCGGTCTGGACCGCCGTGCGAAGTTCACCGTCGAAGAGCGTAAAGCCAACTACGACGCGACGATGCGCGTGCATGCGATGTTCGGCCGCATGAGCGCTTTGGTCGCGAAGATCCAAGCCGTGCGCGGCGGGGCCGATGCGACGGCGGCGAAACTACCGGCGGGCGATCCGCTGCGCGAGCGCCTGTCCGCGCTGTCCGCCGATGCCGATAGCTTGCGCAAAGAGATCGTCGCGACCAAGGAAGGCGGCGCGATCACCGGCGAAGAGCGTTTGCGCGAGCATATGGACAATCTCTACGGCGGCTTGATCAGCTACGAGGGCAAACCGGCCGATACGCTGATCGCCTACACCGACGTGCTGCAGCGGCGGCTCGAAGATTTGGAGAAACGCTTCGACGGCTTGCGTGACGGCGGTCTGAAGCAGGCCAACGATGCGCTCGAAGCCAAAGGCCTGCCGAAGATCGCGCTGCCCGAGAGCGCGCCGACGGCGTGGCGCTATTCGGGCGCGCCGAGCTCGCTACCGGCTTCGTTCCGCAACCATCGCAAGGCCGGCAAGCTGCGGAAATGACGGGGTAGCGAGGCGCTCGAACCGCGCGAGCCCGACGCGCGATGCGATACCGAACGAGGCGCCTACGGGCGCCTCGTTCGCGTTCGGGCGAAGGCAACGTGAGCGCGCGCGGATCGCGTGGACAGGCCTGAGCCCCTATGCTGTGATGCGAACGAACCGAGGAGCCTCGCCGCATGTCGCTCGCCGCGCTCGCGAAACACAAGACGCTGCTTTGGACGCTCGCGATCGCGGGCGCCGTCGTCGCGTTCTTGTTCTGGCGCGCATGGTGGCTGGAGCGCTACCGCGCACGCGCGTCCACCGATAACGCGCTGGTGGATGCCCGCGTCGCCGCGCGCAAACGCGGACAACCGCCGCCGCCGCCGAACGCGCGCATCCACGACACCGCGCACTATCGCATCATCGCCACGGCCGACCCGGCGCAGACCGAGCAGGTGGCGCGCGCCGTCGAACGTTTGCACGACCGCTATCGCGCGTTCTTCCGCGAACAGCTACCGGCGGAGGCCTTCGGGGAACGCGCGGACAAGCTGAAGCTCACCTTGTACCGCGATCGCGCGCACTTCCAACGCTACAACTACAGTCTCCCTTGGGCGGAAGCGTATTACCTCACGCCGATGTGCCACGCGTACTACGTCGCGGGGGCGCCGAATCCCTATCACTGGATGGTGCATGAGGCGACGCATCAACTGAACGCGGAAGTCGCGCATTTCAAGAAAGCGCCCTGGATCGACGAAGGTCTCGGCACCTACTTCGGCACCAGTCGTTTCGTGAACGGCGAATTGCGGCTCGGCGACATCGACCCGAACACTTATCCGATTTGGTGGCTCGCCTCGTTTCCGCTCGACGAAGACGTGAAGGTCGATATCGCGCAGGAGCGCTGGGTGCCGCTGCGCGCGTTGTTGACCGGGAAGGGCATGCCGCCGATGGCGGGGCGCGTCAACCAATACTACGTGCAGTATTGGAGCCTCACGCACTTCCTTTTCCACTACGACGGCGGTCGCTATGCCGACGGTTACAAACGGCTGATCGCCGAAGGCGGCACGCTGGCGAATTTCGAGGCGCGCATCGGTCCGGTCGAGCGCATCGAAGACGAATGGCATCGTTACCTGCGCGGGCTCGTGAACCGAGCCCGTGAGGGCGAGCGAGCACGCAGCGTGTCCGTGGACGACCATGTCGTCGTCGTCTCGCCCGCCGAAGCGCGGACGTCGAACGACTGAGCGCGAAATTCGTCAGCGCGCCGCGTTGAGCCGCCGTCGATGCTGCGCGGCGATCAGCCCCATCGAGGCCAGCGAATCCGCGTCCCACGCCGCGTCGCCCACGTCTCTCGGTTGTCGCTTCAGCCAGCGCCGCTGCGCGTCCAAGCGTCGCGCGCTGTCGACGTGTTTCGCGATCGCGTAGCGAACCTCGCCCTCCGACGAAATCACGATGGTCGAACCGCCGAGAAACCAGCCCTCGGCGACGCGCCGCGATTGCACCACCTCGGCGACCAAATCGAACGTGACCTCGTCCTGGGGCGAAACGCGTCGCAGCGTGCGCAGCGATAGGATCGTCGGCGCCTTGGTGCGCGAATTCGGCGGCGCGAGGCCGAAATCGTGCGCATAGCGCGGCGCGCACACCACGCGTCCCAGCGCCTGCGCCGCGCGACGCACCGCCGCGCCGCCGTCGTCGTCCGGCCAATCGCAGCGGCCGTCGCGAAAATCCAAGCCCAGCGCGCGGAATCGCAGCTCCGGGATCGTAATCGTCCCGCTGCGCGGCGATTTCCACAGCAGGCTGTCTTCGCTGAGCGTGGGCACGTCGGGTACGGTGATGCCGAAACGGCGGAACGAACCGATCACGATTTCGCGATACGGCACGCCTTCTTCGCCGGTCACGTCGCGGTCCGCGGTCAGCAGCGCGCGCAGGTATTCGCCGAACGTGCAGTGGAACGGCGGGCAGTAGTCGATCGCGCGAATCGAGATATTCAAGAACCGTTTCGCGATCTTCACCGCTTCCTTGGCCAGCCATGCGACCCCTTCGTGCGGCAGATGCCCGTGCTGCGCGATCAACATGCGCCGCACCGTACCCGTCGCGCGCTCGTATCCGGTGCAGAACGCATCGAACATCGCCGATAGGAACACGGCGCCGAGATCGTGCTCCTCGGTGTTGCGCGCGTAGCGGCGATCGTCGGGCATGCGCTTGTCGTATGGGTCCGTCGCTGCGGCGCTGCGAAGCGCGCTCTTACCGTCGATCAAATCGAAGCCGAATTGCCGACCGATGTCCATCAGCCGGTTATCCATCAACCCGCCTTGCGTGCTCGCGATCGCGCGCTCCACCACGTCTTGCTGCGCGAACCGCATGAGCAGCGCGACCAAATCGGAGAACCCCTCGTGCAGCGCGCCGACATCCTTATGCGTCGGGCGCAAAAAATTCGGCCGCAGGCTGTCCAGCATCGCGTGGCTCATTTCGTGCGCGACCACATCGCGCGACAGCGCGATGTACACCTCCGCGCCGGGCTGCCCTCGCTTCTTGGCGTAGGCGCCCGCGAATTCGTAGCCGAGCATCAGCGCGCCGCTCTCGCGGTCGTAATACGCATTCGCTTCCTTGAACGCCATCGCCCGCACCCGCAGCCGTCCGTCGCGTTCGCCTTCGCCGCCCAGCGGGCCGAAGCCCGGGTCGCGGCCGAGAGCGCGCACGAAGCATTCGTAGGTTTCCATGCACACCGCGTAGACCATCTGCTGCATGAAGGGGCGGCTCGTGCTGCTCGGCGGCAAGCCTTGCTCCATCAGCAAGGCGGGGGCGTCCAAATCCACGGGCGTCGCGAGCGTCGGCGCGGAACGGCGCGCGGCCCCGCGGCGCGTCGGCGCGGCTGGGCACGGTTCCGCGGGCAGCGGTTCGACCACGAGCAAGGCGCCCTCGGGGCCCGGCCGTAGCGGTTCGTACGGAATGGAGACCGTATAGATGGCGCCGTCGTCGCAGCTCAGCGCCGGATCCTGCGCGTACACCCGCAGGCGGCGTCGCTCCGGCATGCCGGGCGTGGGCGGGGCCAAACGAGCGGTTTTTCGGCGACCGAGGCCGGCCGGAATCTCGAAGGTCCAAGGGGCAGCGGCGGCCCCGTTTCGTACGCGCGACCGCGCCATGGTGCTTGCCTCCCGAAGAACCCGCTCGGGAGCAAACGCAATCGCCTCGAACGCACGGCCACCTGGGTTCGCGCTTCATCTTTCCATCCGGAGAAAGCGATACAATGCCGGCCCCTTCGGGCCACCGCCAACGGTACGTTCGAGGGGTCTCTGCCCCGCCGAGGGGCGCTGCGACCGTCCCGCGACCCCATTCCGATGGCGCGTCGCGTCGGCCCCGTCCGTGGGGCATCCGACGGCCAGGCTCGGCGATGCACCCCTGCAACCGCGCCCGTTCACGTCGACACCGCCCGCGCGGCGCGTGTCCCGAGCCAACGGAGTTTCACCATGAACGCTGTCGTCAACCTCAAGCACGATTACAAAGTCGCGGACATTTCCCTCGCCGACTGGGGCCGCAAGGAAATCGAAATCGCCGAGCACGAAATGCCGGGCCTGATGTCGATCCGCAACAAATACGCCGCGACCAAGCCGCTGAAAGGCGTGCGCGTCACCGGCTCGCTGCACATGACCATCCAAACCGCGGTGCTGATCGAAACCCTGAAAGACGTCGGCGCCGACGTGCGTTGGGCGTCGTGCAACATCTTCAGCACGCAAGACCACGCCGCCGCCGCCATCGCCGCCACCGGCACCCCGGTGTTCGCATGGAAAGGCGAAACCTTGGAAGAGTATTGGGAATGCACGCTCGATGCCGTGACTTTCCCCGGCGGTAAAGGCCCCGAATTGGTGGTCGACGACGGCGGCGACGTGACGCTGCTGATCCACAAAGGCTACGAATTGGAGCAGGGCTCGAAGTGGGTCGACGAGCCGGCGTCCTCGCACGAAGAGCAGATCATCAAGAACCTGCTCAAGCGCGTCGCCAAGGATCGCCCCGGTTTCTGGACCAACGTCGTCAAAGATTGGAAGGGCGTGTCCGAAGAAACCACCACCGGCGTGCATCGCCTGTATCAGCTCGCCGAAGCGGGCAAGCTGCTGGTGCCGGCGATCAACGTCAACGACTCGGTCACCAAGTCGAAGTTCGACAATCTGTACGGCTGCCGCGAATCGCTGGCCGACGGCCTGAAGCGCGCGATGGACGTGATGCTGGCCGGCAAGGTCGCGGTGGTCTGCGGCTACGGCGACGTGGGCAAGGGCTCGGCGCATTCGCTGCGCGCCTACGGCGCTCGCGTCATCGTCACCGAGATCGACCCGATCTGCGCGCTGCAGGCGGCGATGGAAGGGTACGAAGTGAAGACGGTCGAAGACACGCTGGGCGTGGCCGACATCTACGTCACCACCACCGGCAACAAAGACGTCATCACCTACGATCACATGCTGGGCATGAAGGATCAGGCCATCGTCTGCAACATCGGCCACTTCGACAACGAAATCCAAGTCGATCGCTTGAACGCCAGCGGCGCCGAGAAGATCAACATCAAGCCGCAGGTCGACAAGTACAAGCTGTCGAACGGCCGCGAAATGTTCCTGCTCGCCGAAGGTCGCCTCGTCAATCTGGGCTGCGCCACCGGCCACCCCAGCTTCGTGATGTCGAATTCGTTCTCGAACCAGACCCTCGCGCAGATCGACCTGTGGGCGAACAAAGACTTCTACTCGCCGAAGGTCTACATCCTGCCGAAGAAGCTCGACGAAGAAGTCGCGCGCCTGCACCTGGAAAAGATCGGCGTGAAGCTGACCACGCTGACCCACGAACAAGCCGCCTACCTCGGCGTGCCGCAGAGCGGCCCGTACAAGCCGGAGCATTACCGCTACTGATCGCCGGGGCGTTCCCGCGATGCGAAACGACGACGGGCGCCGAGGCGCCCGTTGTCGTTCGTGAGTCGACGCCAGAAACCTCTGTCGCCAGGTTGTCGACGCGGGGGGCTTTTCGCGCTTCCAGCACATCCGGCATTGCGTCATGATCTTGCGCATACTGCGCTCGATCGCGTCCCTCGTCCCGCTGCGGGGCGGCTCAACTCATGCGCCAAGTCTCATGCCGACGATCCGACCGCTGCACTACGACGACATCGCAGACGTCCTCCGCCTCAATCGCGAGGCCGCTCCTGCTGTTTTTCGGCTTGATCGCTCGGAGCTCTCTCGACTCATGGATATCTCCGCACTGCACTTGGCGGTCGTGCGGCCCGATGGCGCCATGGCGGGCTACGCTTTGGCATTCTCCAAAGACCAATCTTACGACGGTGAAGAATTCCTCGCTTTTCAAGCGTCCGTCGCCGACCCGTTCGTTTACGTGGATCAGATCGTTATCGATGAGCGAAGTCGCGGAACGGGCATCGGACGCGCATTGTATGAAGCACTGGCGTTGCGGGCTCGCCGACTTGGGGCGTCCGCGTTATGTTGCGAAGTGAATCTCGAACCGCCGAATCCCAGGTCGCTATCCTTTCACCTGCGCATCGGATTCAACGTTGCCGGCGAAATCAGCACAACGGATGGCCGCACAGTCGCCCTGCTCAGGCGCGAGGCATAGACGCACCTTACGAATGGCGCTGTGCCCACAATCTCTTCGCCGCCAGGACCGTAGGCTGGGCCATCCGACCCAGCTATCACCGGCCATTGGGCTGGGTGCAAAGCACCCAGCCTGCGGAATGCGAGAGTGCGTTGCTGGTCGAAATCCGAGATTCGTCGATTCGAAACGCTGGACCCCGGCCTGCGCCGGGGTGACGGGATACAAGTGATGCGGGTCGCGTGGCCGCACAGTGTCTCGTGCATAGAAACAACGAAGGGCGCCTCTCGGCGCCCTTCGTCGTATCGCGACGGCTTGTCGATCGCGTGTTCCATCGCCGGGACGCGATCGATCGCGTCGATCTCGCGTCAGAGCGGTTCGCCGCCGCCGTGTTTGGGCGGCATCGGCGCCGTCGTGCTGCTGAACGAGGTGCTCATCCGCGTACCGAGAATCGTGCTGCGATTGTTCGCCGGCGACAGGCCGCCGACTATCAACGTCGTGGTCACGGTGCTGTCGTACGTCGCCGCCGATGTGTGCACCAACTTGATCCAATCGCCGTTGCTGACATAGCCCGGAGCGGTCGTCGCGGGCGCGCCGTTCCGAATATAACTCCCGCCCTCGACGGAGATCGGCACGCGCGCGCCCAGCGTCAGGCCGCCTATGTGGATCAATCCGCTGGTCTGCAAGGTCGAACGCGGCACGTCCTCGTAGGGGGTGTAGAAGACCGGGTTCGGCGTCACATCCCACACGTCGCCTTGGAAGCGCAGCGAGAAATAACGCGCTTGGCTGTAGCCGCCGACGTAGAACTTGCCGTCCGGCGCCAACGCCAGGAACTCCGCGCCGGTCGGCGAGGCGTAGCTCGAACCGATGCCTCCGAGCTTGTAGCCGGCTCCGTTGGCGTAGCTCGTGTCCAAAATCCCGCCTTCGCCGAATCGCGCGGTGAAGATAGTGGACGTGCTACCGCTCGTGATGTTCAGCGCGCCGGCCACCAGGGTGGTGCCCATCGGCGTGACTTCCATCGCGTTCAGATCGTATGTTCCGTCCGGCGCGAGCGGCGTATAGAAATGCCCGTTGCCGTTGTATGCGGTGTCGAGCGCGCCGTTGCTCAGCAATCGCGTCATATTCACGCCGTACAGATACGGCGTGAACTGCAGCGCATTCGATCCGACGATCGGCTTGCCTTCGAGATCGATCGCGATCGTGCGGCCGTACAGGTTGTAGCCGGCGCGCGACAGATACACGATGCCGTCGCCGTCGAAAGTGGCATCGAGATCGCCGTATATGTTCAAGCGAATCACCGGCGTCGAAAACACGCTGCCGTTCCGGCTCTCGCCGACGACATAGATGCTGCCGTCGTTCGCGACCGCCACGCCATGCGCGAGGTCGTTGTCGTTGGACGATAGCGGGATGCGCACCTTGCCGGACAGGCCGAAGCTCGAATCGAGCGTGCCGTTGGCGTTGACGCGAACGACCGCGAAATCGTTCTTGGTGACGGCGTCGAAACTTTGCCCGACGAGAAGAATTTTGCCGTCCGCTTGCACCGCCAAGGCGTTCGCCATTGACCACGTGCCGACCTGCACGGTCAATTTGCCGCCGGTCGCGAAGCTGGTGTCGAGCGCGCCCGCGTGCGTCAGCTTCGTCAGCGTCATCACCGGATTGGCGCCGATGTAGCTGAAACCGCCGACGTAAATGCCGGCGCTGGTGTACGCCATATCGGTCACTTCGTTTTGGCTGTTGACGATGTCGAACACCAATTTGCCGGTGCCGTCGCCGAAGCCGAAATCGGGATAGCCGTCGGCGACGTGGCGCGCCACGCCGAAATCGTTGCCGCCGTAGGCGTCCTGCACCCAGCCGCCGAGCAGCAATTTGCCGTCGGGCTGCAGGGCGCCGGCGCTGCCGCGACTGCCGTACGCGCTCAATTCGCGCAGCATCGTGCCGCCGAACGCGTAGCTGGTGTCGAGGTCGGCGTTGCCCGCGCGCGCGTCGGCGACGAAAACGCCGATCGACGCGACGGCGAGCGATCCCGTGAGCGATACCGCGAGCGCGGCGGGGCGAACGCCCGAGGGGCGAGAAAGCGATCGAGTCATGAAGAGATCCGTGTCGTGGAAAAGGGTGACGAAGGAGGGAACGAAAGCGAGCGATGCGCGCAAGCGGGCACGCTTGCGCGGGCATGCTCGGATCGGACAGGCGCCCGAACGGGGGTGCGACGGCGCCGCGGTCGGCGCGAAGCCTGCCGGGGCGAGGCGTGAGTGTCGGCGGCGAGATGTGAAATCGACGTGGAATGCGGGCCGCGGCGGTCGCGCGCGGTAGGTGTTCGCGGCAAGCGCCGCCGTTCGCGACGACTGTGCCGATGTTGTCCGTCTCGCGTCGCATCGGCGCCGAGAACGCGTAGTCTACGGGCGGCCCGTCGCACGGACCGAGACCGCGCGTTTCGAGCGCCGTCCGCGATGCCCGATTGCGGGGATGTCGGGGTCTGCGCCCGCCTGTGGCATCGCGTATCCTCTCGACGCCCGCGGACGGAGACCGTCGCTGCGGCGCGTCGCATCGCCACCGACCGGAGTCGCATATGGGATGGCCCGAAGGAACGAACCCGATCGTCGAAATCGAGACCGGCTCGCCGCTGGACGCCGACGCCACCGCGGTCTTCGTCGCATGGATTCCGTGGGACAGCGGATTTCGCGGCAGCGGCTTGCGCGTGGGCGATCTGATCGTCGGCCACGACGCCGTCGTTTACGACCGCGCGGCCGTCGATGCGCGCATTCGCATCGGCGATAGCCGGTTCGAGCAATGGCTGCAGGCCGAAGGGCGCAAGCCCGACGATCCGTTGACGTTATCGGTGCTGCGCGACGACGCGCCGCTGACGATACGCGGCGCGATCGGCGGCTATCGCACGTACAGAACCGCCGAAGGTCGGCCGCGTTACGGCGCGGACGGGCCGATCGGCGCGGAGAACGACGGCCTCGGCGCATCGTGGGACAGTTGGCATCGTCAGTTCGTCGATTTCGCCAAACGCGCGCTGGCGGGCTGGGACTACTACGCCGGCAACTACACCAAGAATTTGACCGAGGAGATCGCCGCGCACGCCGAACGCGTCGCGTTCCTCGAAGGGCGCTATCCGTCGGCTTATGCGCGTGCGGTCGCCGAGGACTACGCGGCGATCAAGGCGGTCGTGGCCGGCGAAAAGCGCGATCTCTCATCGGCGGATATCGCCTATCGCCTGCTGGGCGACGCGCGGGCGAAGGACGTGTCGATCGCGGCCGAGCGCGCGTTCGCGGCGTACTTGGCCCAATGCGCCGAGACGCTGATGGCCGATCCGCCTTCGGCGCCGAACAGTTTCAAGGAACACACCGAAGGTCTGGTCGGCAAATTGATTCGGCTGCCGCCGCTGTCCAAACGCGAAACGCTGTTCGAGACCGATCGTTCCTGGTACTGGTCCGGCAGCGGCGAGGGCGGTTATCTGATCGATAAAGCCTCGGACGCGATGAAACCGCTGTACGCGGCGATCGGCGAATACGTCGAGAAAGTCGACCCCAATTTCAGAGATGCGATCGTCACCTTCATCGGCGTGGTGCAAGCCGAGCCGGTCTTGGTCAGCGATGTCGATCGTCGGATCACCGTCTCCGGTTTGCGATTGACTCCGCACGTCGCGTTGGTCGCCAACGCGAGCGATCGCAGCCGCTGCTTCTTCGTCGATCTGCAGCGCGCCGAAGGCGCCGAAACCTTCGCCGGCGAGGCCGCGCTGGAAGCGGGCATCCGACGACCGGCGCTGAAGGACGGCGATACGCCGCAGCGCGTGCTCGAAGTCGCGTTCGAAGCGCTGAAAGTCGGCGATATGAAGACGTGGTTGTCCTGCTACGCCTCCTGGCATATCCGCCGGTTCTACGAAAAAGACGCCTCGTTCGCCTGGGTGGATCGCACCTGGGAGGTGATGAGCGAGGTGAGCGGCGCGAGCGCTTGGGATCGCGCGCGCCGACGTTTGCTCGACGACGTGTACGGCGTGGAAGTGGCGAAAGTGGGCGCGCCGTACGTGGTGTTCGATATCGCCCAAGCGCCCGCGGGCCGCGCGCAAACCGCATCGGGACCGCGCATCGCGGAAGAGGTGAAAGCCGTGGTGAACCACATCGGCCGCTTCGGCGAGGAATACCGCACGTTTTCCGGGTTCATGCTGCATCGGCGATGGGTCTTGCAGCGGCTCGACGATGGCCCCTGGCGCATCGCGATCGATCAGGCTTTGTGAGGGCGGGCCATGGCTTACGACGCACGGAAAAAAGAAGTCCTCGCGCAGCTCGATGCGAAAAATTACGACGAGCGAACGAAAGCCGAGGTCCTGCGCGCGCTGGAAACCTATTTCGCCCAGCGCGAGGGCTATCTGGAGAATTTGCTGGAGACGCTGGAAGTCTCCGACGAACCGCGCCATGCGCGCTGGCTGGAGATCGCCAAACAAGCGCACGGCGCCGCATGCGAACTGTATAAGGCCAGCGAAACCGGCAAAATTTTTCTCGCCGGATTCGGCTGCGAGGAGAGCGTGTTCTTCTTCGAGCTGATGAATTCGCAAGTGCCGGCCCGGCGCGACGACATGCTGGCGATGACGAAGCGACTCGGCGTCGCCGAGCGCGAATTCGAAGAGAAGTGGAGAACCATCGTCGATGCCGATAAAAGCATCGAAGAGCGAATGCGCGCCATCGCGACGGAATACGACGAGATTCTCAGGCAAGCCGCGATCAAAGCCGCCGACGCCGAACGCTCCTCCAAAGAGGAGATCGCGAAAGCGGTGCAGAAAGGCCTCAAGATATTGCTCGCCTTGGTGGACTTCGGCGTCGTCGAGCGCATCCTCAAAGGCGCGGTCGACGCGTTGATTCGGGCGATCGACGACAGCAAGGCGCGCAGGCTCGAAATCCACGCGCTGATCAGCCGCGAGAAGGGCGTTTTCTCCACGTTTCTGGAAGGGCGCGAGATCGTGAAGCGGTTTTTGGAGAACACCAGCTACCCGCGGATCAAGGACGCCTACGACGCGGCCGAGGATGCGGCCGAAGCCTTGGCCGGCAGAATGCCGCTGCCCGGCCAGAAGGACGACGCGAACGCGTATTGCGGCGCGATCAAATACGAATTGCAGAAGGTGTTCGCCAAAGCCGAAGACGCCTACAAAGCCTTCGCCCGCAAACACGAATACCTGTTCTTCGGCCCGTTGGGCGGCAGCTATTTTCAGGAGCTGATGGAAGACGATAGCTGGAAGCAGTTTTCCAGCAATTGGAAGGACCGTCGCGAGGATATCGACGATATTCTGCGCGACAGCTATTTCAAGGCGGATTCGGGCAGCGCGCTCGACATCAGTCTCGACGGGCTGAGCCCGGAGAACAAGAAAGTGCTCGCCGAGGCCATCCAAGACGACCTGCAGGAACTGCTCCGACGCTGGAACGACTTCAAGGACGTCTGCAAGAACCCGGAGTGGGCGCTGGAAAGCCGCGAGGAATTGAGACGGGTTCTCGACGCGATGCGCTGAAGCGGCCGGAGTTGGCCCGAGTTGGCTGGGATTGGCCCGAATCGACCAGAATCGGCGTCGTTCAGAATCGGCGTCGTTCGGCGACGTTGCCGCGAAATCCCGCCGTTTCGGCGTGCCGCCGCCCCCCGGCATTTGCGTTATGCGCCGATTCGGTCCATAGTGCCGCCCGCTGAATGTCAAGGGTCGCCATCGGATCGTGGCCTGCTGCCGTAGATCGTGCGTTATCGTTCCTCTACCGTTACACCCGTTTCCTTCCTTGCAGCCAGCTCTCGCCGCTATGCGGCTTTCGACAATCTAACGCTCCAAGGAAAACATCATGTCTCAGAAACAAAGCGGCACCGTGAAGTGGTTCAACGACGCCAAGGGCTTCGGCTTCATCACGCCGGAAAGCGGCCCCGACCTGTTCGTGCACTTCCGCTCCATCCAGGGCTCCGGCTTCAAGAGCCTGCAGGAAGGCCAGCGCGTGTCGTTCATCGTGACCCAAGGCCAGAAAGGCATGCAGGCCGATCAAGTCGAAGTGATCTGATCGCATCGCCTCTGCGCCAACGAAAAGCCCGGCTTCGGCCGGGCTTTTTTGCGTCGAATGAGCCGGAAATTAGACGTGATGTCATCAGCCACTATTCGCTCGTCCACCTGAGGGATTGCTTAGCCGCGATTCTCTCGCAGCCCGTTTGCATGGGAGTAAGCTCACCGCATCGACGACCTTCAACACCATCGCTTATGAAATCCACGCTGCTCGCGTTGTGCTTGCTCAGTCCCGCCGCCCTCGCTTGCGGCGATGCTCATCTGCCGCTCACCGGCACCGCAACGGTGCCGACATGCGTCCCGGACGGTTCCGCCGCATGCGTCTATGCCGGTCAGGCGACGCGGGCCTACATGGAGAAGGTGCCCGATAGCGATGTGATCCTGACCATCGGTTTGCAGTCGAGTCCCTGGCGGATGTACGACGGCGATCTGCGTATCCTGACCGTTGACGATCTCGCGGCTGCGTTGCGTCCGAAGCTCGACGGCAAGGTGCGCGGCATCGAGTTGATCGGTTCGTGGACGGGCGTTTCGCCGCAGCCCGGAACATCGTCGCTGGCCGATCGTCTCTCGAAAGCGCTCGACGGCTTCGCGGTGAAAGGCGAAGACGGTTTTCTCTGGCTCGCCGCGGACGGCTCGCGACGCACCACGCGACAGGCGTACACCCTGCGCGAGGGCGCCGGGGCGTACTTCCTGCCCGAAGGCGAGGATGTGATGGTCGCGCTGGCCGACGGATGGCCGGCCATGGTGGAAGATCAAGTGGGTGAGGACGAACCGGACATGCTGATGCGCGTCGCGGTCGCGAAGGATGTGTTCATGCTCTGCCCCGACGAAGCGCTGGCCGCTTACGAACGCGCGGCCGGCAAGGGCAGCGCGATCGCCGCATACAACGCCGCTCTCATGCGCCTGGAGCGTAATGCGGACGGCGATCGCGACGCCGCGCTCGTCTTGCTGCAACGCGGCGCGGCGTTGGGCGACGCGCGCTCGCAGGCGCGATGGGACGCCGAGCGGGCGTCGAAAGCGAAGTAACACAGTCATCGTTTCGGCATCGAGCCGTGTCTCCGGGTTCGATAAGATTCCGCGACAATTCAGGGAGGGCGCATGAAGGAACTCATCGAGATCGGCGGCACCGGCTTCGTCATTCCGGCGGTGTTGTCGGTGCTGGTGCTCTATATCGCCCGAGGCCTGTTCGGCATGCACGGTCGTCGCAGCCAGGCCCGAAAGGAATTCTTGGAGTTGTGGAACGACGCCCGCGCGTCCGACGACCTTTGGCTGGAGGTCAGCGTCCGGCATCTTGTCGGTACCTATCTGCCTGCGCATATCGTGCGACTGGCGCTCGCAGGCCCCGATAAAGCGCAGTCCCTTTTCGACCTTGCGGAGCTTTGGCTGTTGCTCCGATACGATCGAGACGCGCGCACCGTGGCTTGGCTGCATGCACGTCATCATGACCCGGCGAGACGCAGCAGGAGACGATGGCTTCTGTTTACGGCCTATTTCATCTGTGCGATGGGCGCCTATTTCTCGGCGGTCGTCGCAGCGAACGCCGGCCCTGCGACGGCGAGAGGCTGGACGTTCGGCGTGCTTGCGGTCATCTTTGCGTTCAACGCGCTACTCGCCCTCATGCGAGGCGACACCATCAAAGTCGCCGTTGCGGTAGGCGACGAATGGATCCGTCGTATCAACGCTTCGGTTGCGCCGAGCGCGACGGCCTCGGGCGATGCGACGCCGAACGAAAGCGATGTACATACACCGACGGCGTCGCTCTGATAAACGCGATGCCCGCTTTCGGGCGAGCGTGAGCGGTTGCGCTTGCGATGCCCTGGACGCTCGAAGAGGCCAGGGAAGATCAAGCTCCGACATCCTGCTCTGCGACTTACAAGCGATTTACTGCGTACGCCCACCGAGCGTCGGTCCATTCTGCTGCTCTCTCTGTTCGAGTTGCTGCGTCGGCGGTGCGATCGCGCGCTGTTGCTGAAGCGTTTCGACCTGCTGCAGGCTGTCGCGCGCGGGCGTCTGCGCGGCATCGTCCAGGCGCACATTCGCATGAAAATTGGGTTCGCGATCGCGGCCATGCGGAAAATACGCGGTGAACAAACGGTCGCCGTAGATGCCGACATCTTGAGACTCGCGTACCAACGTATCGCGACGCCTGAACTCGGCCAAACCCGCGGCGGCGATATTCTGCGCTTGCTCTTCGCTGTAGCCGCCGCGCGATTGGACCGATGCGAGCATCCGGTCGTACGTCGCGCGATCCTGCGGATTCAGACGTTCGAGCGATTGCGCGAATGTGTCTTGCTCAGGTCGTTCGTTGCGCCCATTCGCGGGCGCGTTCTCGGGAGGCGCCTCGCCTTCACGGCGTGCAGCAGGTTCTTCCAAGCGAATGCCCAGATCGCCGCGCGCGTAATTCTCCACGCGCACCGATTCGCCGTCGCGATGCGCCACCGTCAGCGTCGTGCCGTCCAGCGTGTAGGTGTACTGCCCATCGGCGCTGCGATACGTGTTCGCCGGATCGTCCTCATTGCGCGCACCGCCGGTCAATGCCTGCCGGTTCCAGCGCAACTCGCCGCGCCCGTCGTTGTCCATGATCGTGTCGCCTCCGCCGACCACATACGTGTCGTGGCCGACGCCGCCCTCCATCCGGTCGCGTCCCGCGCCGCCGATCAGAATGTCGTCGCCGCGATGCGCGCGCAGCGTGTCGTCGCCGCCCATGCCGATCAGCAAGTCGTTGCTGTCGATTTCGCGTGGGTTTGGGCCGCGGGTCGTGCGGAGGGAGTCGAGCGTGGCGGCGTGGTTGTCGTCGACGGCATGATCGGTTGTTGTGTTGTAAGTCACCGCCCTGAGCGCTTCATTGCGCTCATTCGTTCGCCTGTTTCCCGTGTCGGTAGGATATTGACGATCCACTGCATCGCGATCGCGCAATTCCCGGCCTGGATCGAGGAATATCGCCGTGCTAGCGAAATCGGTGTCTCGTAGCCGATCCGCCAAGTCGGGATTCTCCGCGCGCAAGTCGGCGAGCAGTCGTCGGCGAGCGGGTTCCAATGCCTCGGAGATCGTCGGCACCTGCCCATACTCGCGCGAAAGATCCGGCCAATTCCGATTCGAGAGACCGACCGCATCATGACGTCGATCCGCGCGATTGCCATCGAAATCCACGCCCCAGACGCGTTCGTTGGCCAGAATGTCTTCGCGATGCAGTTGGAACATGCGGTAGACGTTTCTGGCTTCATCGGAGGTGACGTTCTGCGGATCGTTGTATAGACCGAAAGCGTGGGCCTCCATGTTCCGGCGAGCTCGGATGCCGAGTTCGATATCCGGATCCCGATTGGTGCCGCGGCTGTTGTATCGGAGTTGATACCACGCTTCCGCGCGGTCGCCATCCGCGATCGCGTCGTTGAAGCCCTGCATGTGCGATCGCATGCGGCCATCGCCACGGTTGTAGGTGACCGAAACGGTCGCTGCGCGCTCATCGGAATTCGGAATGCCCAAGCGATCGGCATGCGTCTGGTATCGATCCAGGCTGACGTTCTCAAGCAGGCTTCGCGCCTCTTCTTGGGTGATCCGTCCAGTGAACGCAAGCCCGAGGGCGGTCCTTCGGTTCGCGGGAGCGGCATCGATGGCAGCGAGTTGTCTTCGCTCATCCTGCGATAGATGAACCCCTGCGGCGTCCCATAATTCGATGTTGTTGCTTCGGTTGAAGGTATAGCCGTAGCCGATCGTCGCCATGTTATCGCCGGCGTCGTAGGGCGACGACCCGAAACCTTCGAAATTCCGGATCATGACGCTGGCGCGGCGTCGATACTCTTCCTCTGTGCGGTCGTGGTACTCAATCGGCATGGAGACCTCCGTTTTTCCGTCGACAAGAATTCCTTACGGCCCCCATTCGGGCCATTCGCATGGAGACGAAACGATGTCTTGTTGATACTGCAATTTCTCTTTCACTCGGGCGCGCGCGAGCGTCTTGATCCCGGGAATGATAGGCGGTTCGTCATTGACGCCTTTGACGATCATCCCGACCCTTTCCCAATGCAGTCGATCGCCGATCAACGAGAGACGCGCCATGTAAAGAGCGTCGTTGCGCGTGCTGCGGATGACGACCACCGCGACGCCCTGCGAAACGGTTCCGAGAACGGTCGCAGGGTCGGATTCGTCGAGACGTCCCAGACCCGGCGTGGCCACGAAATGTTCGCCGCAAATGCGGCCATCGTTGTCTTGGTGAAGATAAAGATCGAAAGCGCCGCACGGAATCTTGGGGTCGGCCTCGTTGCAAAGATCGATCGACCACGCCCCAGTGAAGTCGGCGGTCGCGCGTTGCTTTCCGGCAGAAGAAGCGCAAGCGGTGAATCCGATGCTGCTGGATAAAAGAAACGCTGCGAGAAGAAACCGCTTCATAACGATTCCTCTTCCGTCCTGGTAGGTTTGAACGATGCTACACATCCATAATTGATCGATCAAGCCAGCACTAAAGACAGTCCTGTCGACCGATTCCTGTTTTTCGAGAGTTCGGCGATTTTTTTGCTTCGATCGGCTAAGCCGAGACCCGACTCAAGGCGTGGCTCTGTCGCTCACCGTTCACCTCACCGCATCAAAAATCGGCGCTCGTATCGACCCACCCTGGCGCTGTGCGTTCGGGGAGTGGTTTGCCCGGCGGGAATGGAGTCGTGCTATCCACCACGGTGATCGTCGCGCCGGTGTTCTGCGCGGCTTCGATCAGCATTTGGCCATCGGCGGGTTTGCCGATAAAAACGATGCGCAGATCTTTCAACGAACCGGCTTCGCGTGCGCGCAGGGCCTTAGCGAGTACGTTCGCCAGCGCATCGGACGTGGGCGAAGTGAAGATCCAATGCTTGTCCGAAAACTCGCTGGCGGCGTCGTAGCTTTCGATGGTCGAGCGGATGGCATCGGCATCGTGCCATCCCTTGTCTTCGCCCGGCGCCGCCAACACCATGCCGCCGATGAGCTCGCGATCGCCAGCGATGCGGTCGCGAATCTCGAATAGGTAGTGGCGCCAGGCATGCGTGTCGTTGGTCGCTGGCGCGGAAAGCGGGCTGATGCGTTCTTGCCGCACTTTATCCCAGGCGGCCTGACGCGTCGCTTCGAGTTGCAGCGCGCGAGCAAGCGCTTTTTCCCAAGCTGCACCGCTGGGCGGGATGAGCGCGCCATCGGCCAGACGCAGGCGCACGGGAACCGTTTTCGTTTTGCCGCCGATATCGGAACCGGGCTCGAGCACCTGCAATTCGACCGCGCGGTCTTCGTCCACCAGCGCGTGATCGCGGCCCCACCAACGCGAACTCACCGAACGCGGCAGATGGTTCACATAGGCCTCCGGCAGAATGTCTTCGAGCCCCAACTTGCGCACCAGATGGCCTTGGTGATCGTAGATCGCGACCACATCGTCGCCGTAGCCCATCGAGTGCCAGTTATCGAACGTGACGAGAAACTTGGCGTCCTTCGCGAGCAGCACCGAGACCGGCGCCACGTCGTTGACCAGCGGCATCTGCCACAGCAGATGCCACTGCCCCGAGGCATCGCGCGCTTCCACCCGCGCGACCGGCGACCGTTGCGGATCTCCCGCTCGCTGGCCCGCAGGCTCCGTGCCCTTCACCTTGTCGTCGAAAAACGCCAGCGCGCTTTCGAGTTCGCGCGGCACGACGGTCACGCGATGTCGATGATCGGCCGACTCGGTCACTTTGGCGGTCGGCGGCATCCAAGAATCGGCCAAGGCCGGACAGGCCGCCACGGCGAGGGCGGTCGCGAGAAGCAGGCGGAATAGGTTCGTCATGGCGAAAGCATGTCACAACAACCGCCGTAGTGGGCGGGCCGAACCCCGGCTTCGTAGGGCGGGCCCTGGCCCGCCTTTTGAGTATCGCGTGGTGCCTGCGGCATCGCTTCGTTCATGGCGGGTTGGTGTCCGGCTTGTGGGTTGCTCGCTTTCAAACCAATAAAAGTTTGTAGAAGAACGGAAGCAGTCATTTCCGTAGCGGCGTTGTCTTCTCCACAGAATGACGACCATGCAATAAATGCATGGGGCAGACATGGACAGTAATTTTGAGATTCCCTTCCAGATTGGAGCAATGTATCGCCGAAAGGCCGAGATCCATCCTGTTTTAGGAGGACAGCAACAGGGCGGCATTTCGACGCCAGCGGATCGGCCCATTGTGATTCTCTTCACCGGGGACGGCGGAGAGGCTCACGGCTACCACGACTTTTGGGAAAACGAAGAGTGTTTTCACTACTTCGGCGAAGGGCAGCGTGGCGATATGACCATGACCGGTGGCAATCGTGCCATCTTGAATCATATTGCGGATGGTAAACGGCTGCTGTTGTTTCAAATGACAGGCAAGAGCAAGCCTTGCCGTTATCGTGGGGAGTTTCAACTTATTGCTTGGTATGAACGTCCGGATACGCCTGCAACAGATGGCCAAAATCGAAAAGCAATCGTCTTCAAGCTCAAGCCCTTGGGTGAGCGATCTGACGATCTAGGCCGGTTTGTTTCAGAGCAAACACCTCAAGAAATTGCGTTGAGCCACACCGCCATGACGCGGCTCGTTGAGGTGCGTCGCGCACAAGATTTGTTTCGAAAACGGCTTCTCAGTGTAGAAAAGAAATGCCGATTGACAGGCATTCAAGATGCACGATTCTTACGCGCAAGCCACATCAAGCCGTGGGCCGCTTGCGCCAGCGGAGACGAGCGCGTCGATGGCCACAATGGACTGCTCCTGGCCCCCCATGCCGACCTATTATTTGATCGTGGCTGGATTGGGTTTCAAGACCGCGGCGAATTGATCGTATCACCGGAGTTGCCGGGGGATGTCACCCGTGCGATGGGTTTCGACTTGAAGCCTGGCCGAAACTGCGGGAAATTTAACCAACGACAAGCAGCCTATCTGGCGTATCACCGTGAGCATATTTTCGGTAAAAAGTACGCAAAATTGAATGATCCAGTCCAAGACCTCTTCTCAGAAGTCTCTGCCATCCGCGATTGACGAGTTGGCGTAGGGTGGGCCCCTGGCCCACCGTTATGAAATCAACGCCATGTGGGCGTCGAACGGAGTGAAGCGCATTTTGCTAAGTGCTAGAGGTGGTTCTGTTGTCCGAATGGTGGGCTAGGGACCACCCTGCGTGCTTCGGTCATGGCGGATTGATGCCCGCCTTGCGGGTTGTTTTCCCAAAGCAAGTCGACTCTGACCCGTGTTTTCCTAACGAATCATTCCTCAATTTGTGTCAGCGTATATTCAACACTCGGGCCGCTATAAAAACGTCTCGTAATTCTAAAATTTCCGTGCAAAGGCAGTGATCGCATGCCTGTCCCACCATAGCTCCAGCGAAATTTTGCGGGGTTAATCGGCTCAATTCGAATTCTGTCTAAGCAGCGAACTTTCGAAAGAACTACTTCTGGGACATCGTAGTCATCTCGGCTTTCGTTGTAGGATATTCGCTGTAACATTTTTTCATCAAGATCAGTAGAAAATTCTGGAATTCCAAAAGAGAAGGTTTTGGTTTCGCCTAATTCTCCAGTTTCTAAAGGCCCTTGAAAGTCGCAGGCTTGGTGAGCTAAAAAATGAATGGGAACTGCGTAGTCAAGTATGAGCTCGGATTCAATAGTTACTTTTTTTCCTGCATTTCTTTCAAGAAATTCACGAAATGAAGTTGGGTTTTCATCAACAAGAGAAACCGCAGCCTTATATTTTTCGATTTTTTCAAAAGTCTTATCATCACTGAAGGTGACGTCTCCATAAACGGTGCCAATTTGCGTTGAATTATCGCCGGTTGCAACTTGCTTTGTAATAGTGGGTGATTCGTTAGAGGGAAAAAAGGCTATAGCAATTCCAATAAGAGATGCTATAGAACCCCAAACGCCAATTTTTTCGAATTTCGAAAGATTGCTGTATTTCTTTTGAGCCATAAGTCTTGCCTCTGCAAAAAAGATACTGCTCTCCAGTGTTACAGGGTAGCCCTTGCGATTGCTCTTGGTAGCGCCGTAGCCCGGGTAAAGCCAAAGGCCGCACCCGGGGGCTTCGGAGTGGGCTATCTTTCTTCATCCCGGGTGCGCGCTCCGGGCTTGCCCGGGCTACTCGCTACTCTCATCATCACGTTCAACGTCTCCAAGAGGTTGAGAAGTTCAGTTCTCTTGCAAAAGTAAATGTGTCGATCCAGCGAACGCCAAAGTCATCGCAGACATTTGGCAGTTTGCGATTTTGTCTTTGCTTCTTTGGCTTAGAAATTTCAGTTGTGACTACGGTTCGATTTCGCGTATCTTGAGCGGCATAAGCAACCAAAAATGGGTCGCGTCCGATTTGTTCAATCTCGCTGTCAGTCAGATCTGCCGCATATCCTTCTGCAACAATTCGCGCCACTAAATCGGGGTCAACCTCTTCGTCAAGTAAGAGGTTTTGCTTAACTTCATCGCTAGTAACCCAGTCATATAGCAAATCTTTGCCCTCCTCTTCCGGCCCATCTTTGATTTCCTCATATATCTCAAGAGGAACCTTCACTCGTCCTTGCTCGGCTTGATGAAGCAGCCAATCCCAAAATTCAGGAACCCTGTCAACGGGATAATACTGAGCGTTAGCGGTGATTAGTACCCCGGCATCTATTAGGTGAATCATAGATTCGCCCTATTGAATTCCTGCTCCGAACCTTGAAGTAAAGGGGACACAGTCCTAGGTTTGACGCCAAGAATCTTTGCGGCTTTGGTCGGTGTAAGGTTGCCGTCATCCATCTGCTCTCTTACAAAGCTGAGCAGTGCTCGTCCAAGCCTGTGCCGACGAACAACGTAGTAGCTTGGACCATCTGAATCGTTCTCTTTAGCTTGTTCTCTGGCGCTAGCCCGTTGTTTTCGCCACATATCACGAAAGTGTTTTCTGCACTTCTCCCACATTTCTTGATCGATTAGTTCGGACCTGTACAGCCGATATGCAACAAGTGAGTAACTCAGATTCAAAGGCCGCGCGAATCTAGTTATCTTGGCCTGCAATTCTTCGAAGTCATTTGCAACCGAATTCCAATCTTGAGCATTAATATCTGTGGTGGGTAGTAGAAGCTCACTAGCTACTTCATTGCAGAACCGCTCGATAGCTTGTGCTGACTTGCCCCCACTGATCCCCGTCTCGCCAAGCCAAAGATGTGCAACTTCATGAAGAAGAGTGAAAGACCATGCTGCTTTTGCATCTTGGTCGTTTACAACCACGAATGGAGCAATTGGGTCCGCAAGTGCAAAGCCTCGAAAGATTTCCGGCTCTATCGCTGAGTGGTGGCTTCCTAGATTCCCTATGAGAAGGACGAAAATGCCAAGATTCTCAACTGAGTCTCGTAAAAAAGAGAAAGCTGCATCTGGTGTTTTTTGCTGGCGAAAAATGCGCAGATCAAATCGTAATGCTGTCTTGATATCGGCGGCTACAGTGGCAACACCGTCGGTCATGCCCTTTGAGGCAATGAATGGCAATGTCGCAGGCTCATCGTCCTCTAGTGCCGACCGCACCATTTGCTGGCGAGCTCTAATGTCACGAATTAGAGCATCGACGATTGCATCAGCACTTGGGTCAATTGCGTTCGGCAGAGTTCTGAAGTCTTGCCCACGATCGCCCCTTCCTGGCGGGTGCGAGAGATAGAAAGCTAGAAGAGGACGGCGGTACTGCTTTGCCATTTTGAGCAAAACAGCTCTCGAGGGGGGCTCGGCTCCAGCCTCTAAAGCTGCGAGCCGATCGATTGCCGTTCGGCCTTTTGCATCCCGAAAGCCGATCTTCCTGGCAGCATCGTCTAGCGGCAGGCCTGCTGTCTGCCGAGCCCAAGCTAGAATTTCAGGATTGATTATGGGCATATTGTCCAATTCGATCGGATGAACGTCTCAAACCACGAGACTATCCGCAGCCGATATCTCCTATGTCAAACCCCCACCGGGTTCCCCTTCTCCACATCGATCTTGTACAGCTTAATCGCCCGGGCCACATCCTTCGCCGTCATCTTCCCTTCCTTCGCCAGCGCATCGATCGCGGCGTGGGCGATGTAGTACCGATCCACTTCGAAGTGACGACGCAAATTCGCGCGGGTATCCGAGCGGCCGAAGCCATCGGTGCCCAGCACGGTGTAGCGCATCGGGACGAAGGCGCGGATTTGGTCGGCGAAGCCGCGGACGTAGTCGGTGGCGGCGATGGCGGGGCCTTGTCGGGTTTCGAGGAGTTCGGTGACGTAGGCTTTGCGCGGGGTCTTGGCTTCGGGGTTGAGGCGGTTCCAGCGTTCGGCGTCGAAGCCGTCGCGGCGTAGTTCGGTGAAGCTGGGGCAGCTCCAGATGTCGGCGGTGACGCCGAAGTCCTTGTCGAGTAGTTCGGCGGCGGCGATGGCTTCGCGCAGGATGGTGCCGCTGCCCAGCAGTTGCACGCGCAGTTCGCCTTTCTTCGGCTTGCCGGCGTCTTTCAGCAGGTACATGCCCTTGATGATGCCGTCGGCCGCGCCTTCGGGCATGTCCGGGTGGCTGTAGTTTTCGTTCATCAGGGTGAGGTAGTAATACTCGTCCTGCTGTTCCTGCAGCATGCGCTGCATGCCGTATTGCAGGATCACGGCGACTTCGAAGCCGAACGTCGGATCGTACGCGCGGCAGTTCGGGATCGCGCCGGCCATCAGATGCGAGTGGCCGTCTTCGTGCTGCAGGCCTTCGCCGTTGAGCGTGGTGCGGCCGGCGGTGGCGCCGAGCAGGAAGCCGCGCGCGCGCATGTCGGCCGCTTGCCAGGCGCTGTCGCCGATGCGCTGGAAGCCGAACATCGAGTAGTAGATGTAGAACGGCAGCATCTGTACGTCGTTGGTGCTGTAGCTGGTGGCCGCGGCCATCCACGACGAGAACGCGCCGGCTTCGGTGATGCCTTCTTCCAACACTTGGCCGGCGGCGTCTTCGCGGTAGTACATCAATTGGTCGCGATCCACCGGCTTGTATTTTTGGCCATGCGGCGCGTAGATGCCGATCTGGCGGAACAGGCCTTCCATGCCGAAGGTGCGGGCTTCGTCGGCGACGATCGGCACGCAGCGCGGGCCGACCTGTTTGTCGCGCAGAATCACGTTCAGCGCCTGCACGAAGGCCATGGTGGTGCTGATTTCGCGGTCGCCGGTGCTCTTGAGCAGGCGTTCGAAGACGTCGAGCTTCGGCGTTTCCAGCGACTGCGTGGCTTTGCGGCGGCGCTGCGGCAGGAAGCCGCCCAGGGCGCGGCGACGCTCCAGCATGTATTCGACTTCCGGCGAGTTCGCGCCGGGGTGGAAGAACGGCACCGCGCCGTCTTTGAACTGTTCGTCGGGAATGGCGATTTTGAAGCGGTCGCGGAACGCGCGCACGGCTTCGTCGTCGAGCTTCTTGGTCTGATGCGTGGGGTTGAGCGATTCGCCCGCGCCGCCCATGCCGTAGCCCTTCACCGTCTTGGCGAGGATCACGGTGGGCATGCCGGCGGTCTTCATCGCGTTGTCGTACGCGGCGTAGACCTTGTGCGGGTCGTGGCCGCCGCGGTTGAGGCGCCAGATGTCGTCGTCGCTCATGTTGGCGACGAGCGCGCTGGTTTCGGGATATTTGCCGAAGAAGTTCTCGCGCGTGTACGCGCCGCCGAAGGCCTTGTAGTTCTGGTATTCGCCGTCGACGGTTTCCATCATCAGCCGCTTGAGCTGGCCGGTGTTGTCCTTGGCGAGCAGCGGGTCCCAATAGCTGCCCCAGATGGTCTTGACCACGTTCCAACCGGCGCCGCGGAACTGGCCTTCGAGTTCCTGGATGATCTTGCCGTTGCCGCGCACCGGGCCGTCGAGGCGCTGCAGATTGCAGTTGATGACGAAGACGAGGTTGTCCAAGCCTTCGCGGCCGGCCACGGAAATCGCGCCCAGGCTTTCGGGTTCGTCGCATTCGCCGTCGCCCATGAAGCACCAGACCTTGCGATCGGACTTCGGCATCAGGCCGCGGGCTTCGAGATATTTCCAGTTGCGCGCCTGGTAGATCGCGCCGATCGGGCCGAGGCCCATCGACACGGTGGGGAACTGCCAGAAATCCGGCATCAGCCACGGATGCGGGTAGCTGCTGATGCCGCGGCCGTCCACTTCCATGCGGAAATGGTCGATCTGCGATTCGCTGAAGCGGCCTTCGAGGAAGGCGCGGGCGTAGATGCCCGGCGAGCTGTGGCCTTGGACGGCGATGAGATCGCCCGGGTGGTCGGCGCTGGGCGCGCGCCAGAAATGGTTGAAGCCCACGTCGTAGAGGGTCGCCGACGAGGCGAAGCTGGCGATATGCCCGCCCAGTTCGCCGGGCTTGCGGTTCGCGCGCACCACCATGGCCATGGCGTTCCAGCGGATCATCGAGCGGATGCGCCATTCCATGTGCGAATCGCCCGGCATCCGCGGTTCGAGGTGCGCGGGGATGGTGTTGATGTACTCGGTAGTCGGCGCGAACGGCAGATGCGCCCCGGCGCGGCGGGTCAGTTCGACCATGCCCTGCAGCAGTTGGTGCGCCCGCTCCGGGCCGTCGGCGTCGATGACGGCCTTGAGCGATTCGACCCACTCGCGGGTTTCGGTGGGATCGGGGTCGTTCTGCAGCAGATCGTTCAACCAACTCATGCCTGGGGCTCCGCGCGGCCGCGCCGCGTGTGGGTCGGGCCGACGGCCCGAGCGTGGATTCCGAATTAGAGCCCGGATTCTAGCAGGGGGTGTCCGGCCGCCTAGCCCGTGCGGTGCGGTATGGCGGCCGGAGCGGGAAGAATTCGATTTCGGGGGTTGGGTGGGGGCCATGTTGAGGGGAGGCTGGTATGCGTCGCGGCTTACGCCGCTCCCACAGGGTCATCGAGGATCCCCCTCACTTTTGTGGGAGCGGCGTAAGCCGCGACGCAACACGAGCGCGCCCTCGACGGTCCGCAGAAGCGAAATTGATCCGATGACGACCCGCTGGACCAGCTACAGATCCAGCGATCGACGATCGAACCAGATATCTCCCCAATACGGATATTCCGAGATGGATTCGACGAGTCCGGCTCGAAGCGGATTAGCGATGATGTAACGAGCGGCGGACTGGAGTTGATGTTCGCCTCGTATCGCGCGGTCGTGATAACCGGTGGTCCAAACTGCGCCGGTTCTTCCATCGGCCCGGTTCGCCGCTGCCGCGGTGTTGCACTTCATGCGCCGGACCAGCGCATGCAACGGTTCGCCGGCGCCGAGTTGAACCAACGCATGCAGGTGATCTGGCATGAGCACCCAACACAGCAGTCGAGACGAGGTCCAAAGCGCGTTCTGCGTCAGTGCGCCCGCTGCTGCTTCGGCGGTGGTCCTGTGCTGAAAACGGGGTTCGCGTTCGGCTACGACCGCGGTGACGAGATAAGCATGATGCGGTACGGAAACGCGGCCTTTGCGTAATGCGCGGTAGCCTGATGCGGGAGGCGGACGATACATGCCGTCAGCATGCGCATTCCTCTCGCAAAACGATGTCGGAAAAATCCGAATGCGTCGTCGGGCTTCGCCAGCTGTTGTTCTTGCGGGGTTTGTCGCGGCTTACGCCGCTCCCACAAAGGCGACTGAGATCCTCGATTCCCGCTGTGGGAGCGGCGTAAGCCGCGACGACAAGCCGACCGACAAAACGAAAGACGAACGGTGTGGCGATAGGCGCGGGCACGCGATGTTGGTTTGTGGGCCGCGCCTTCCGGCGCTCCTAGCAGGAGTGTTGAGGGGTTGGTCGCCCCTCAATCCTCCCGCATCGCCTTGCGGTTGGCGGCGTCGGTTTCGCGTTGTTGTTTGCGGATCTGCGCTTCGACGGCGGCGATGGCGGTCATGTTGACCACACGGCGCGGGGTGGAGGCGGGGGTGAGGATGTAGGCGGGTTGGTCCAGGCCCATGAGGATCGGGCCGATGGCGACGCCGTCGGTCATCACGCGCACCATGTTGTAGGTGATGTTGGCGGCGTCGAGGTTCGGCATCACGAACAGATTGGGGCGGCCGCTGAGCGTGGTGTTGGGGAACATGCGTCGGCGCAGGCCTTCGTCCCAGGCGGTGTCGGCCATCATTTCGCCGTCGATTTCGAGCTTCGGCACGCGCTTGCGGATCAGTTCGTAGGCGCGGCGCATCTTCGCGGCGCTGGGGTTTTCGTGGCTGCCGTAATTCGAATGCGACAGCAGCGCGACCTTCGGTTCGATGCCGAACAATTTCAGGCGATACGAGGCCTGCAGCGTGGCTTCGGCGATCTGTTCGGCGCTCGGATCCACCTGCACGTGGGTGTCGAGGAAGAACCACACGCCGTGGTCGTTGATGACGCCGGTCATCGCCGCGGTGCCGGTCACGCCGCGGTCGAAGTCGAAAATGCTGCGCAGATAGCCGAGTTTCTTGTGGAAACGGCCGACGAGGCCGCAGATCATCGCGTCCGCTTCGCCGCGTTCCACCATCAGCGCGGCGATCAAAGTCGTGCGCGAGCGCAGCAGATTCTTCGCCGCCGCGGGCGTGACGCCGCGACGTTCGGTGATGCGGTGATATTGCTGCCAGTAATCGTTGAAACGCGGGTCGTCGTGGATATTGGTCAAATCGAAATCGACGCCGACGCGCATGCGCAGGCCGAGGCGCTGCAGGCGGGTTTCGATCACGTCCGGGCGGCCGATCAGGATCGGGCGCGCCAAACGCTCGTCGACCACGGTCTGCACCGCGCGCAGTACGGTTTCTTCTTCGCCTTCGGCGTAGACCACGCGCTTGCGGTCTTTGCGGGCGCGGTCGTACACCGGTTTCATCAGCAAACCGGTGCGGTAGATGAATTGCGCGAGTTTCTCTTCGTACGCGCGCATGTCGGCGATGGGCCGCAGCGCGATGCCGGAATCCATCGCGGCGCGCGCCACGGCGGGCGCGAGGATGGTCAGCAGGCGCGGGTCGAACGGGCGCGGGATGATGTATTCGGCGCCGAACTTCGGCGCTTCTTCGGCGTAGGCGCCGCCGAGATCGGAGGCTTCCATGCGCGCGAGCTGCGCGATCGCGCGCACGCAGGCGAGCTTCATCGCCTCATCGATTTCGGTCGCGCCCACATCCAGCGCGCCGCGGAAAATGTACGGAAAACACAGCGCGTTGTTGACTTGGTTCGGATAGTCGCTGCGGCCGGTGGCGATGATGCAGTCGGGCCGAACCTTCTTCGCTTCTTCCGGCATGATTTCCGGCGTCGGATTCGCCAGCGCCAGAATGACAGGGCGTTCGGCCATCGTCGCGACCATCTCCGGCTTGAGAATGCCGGCGGCGGAGAGGCCGAGGAACACATCGGCGCCGACCACGATCTCGGCCAACGTGCGCTTATCAGTGTCGCGCGCGTAACGCGCCTTGTCGGGGTCGAGATTCGCGCGGCCGGTGTGCAGCACGCCGTCGCGATCCACGGCGAGGATGTTCTCGCGTTTCATGCCCAGCGCCACCAGCATGTCGAGACAGGCGATGCCCGCCGCGCCCGCGCCGGAGGTGGCCAGCTTCACGTCTTCGATCTTCTTGCCGACGATCTCCAGCGCATTGAGCACGGCGGCGCCGACGATGATCGCGGTGCCGTGTTGGTCGTCGTGGAAGACCGGGATGTTCATGCGCTCGCGCAGCTTGCGCTCGACGATGAAGCACTCCGGCGCCTTGATGTCTTCGAGGTTGATGCCGCCGAAGGTGGGTTCGAGCGAGGCGATGATGTCGACCAGTTTGTCGGGGTCGCGTTCGTTCACTTCGATGTCGAACACGTCGATGCCGGCGAACTTCTGGAACAGCACGCCCTTGCCTTCCATCACCGGCTTACCGGCGAGCGGGCCGATGTCGCCCAAGCCCAGCACGGCGGTGCCGTTGGTGATCACCGCGACCAGATTGCCGCGCGCGGTCATCTCGCTGGCGGCATTGGGGTCGGCGACGATGGCCTCGCAGGCGTAGGCCACGCCGGGCGAGTAGGCCAGGGCGAGGTCGCGCTGCGTGACCAGCGGTTTGGTCGGCGCGACCTTGATCTTGCCCGGCGGGTCCTGGCGGTGATAGTCGAGCGCGGCTTGTTTCAGGTCGGTTTGTTCGGACATCGGGTCGTCGGCCCAGGGCCGGCCTTGCGGATCGTCGGGCCGTCGATTCTAGCCGGTACGCAGGCCGCGCGCCGTGCGGGGGCGGATGGAGACGCGAACGATGCCCCGTAGAGCGGAGCGCAGCTCCGCTGAAAATCCCGCCGTGGCGCGGAGCGCAGCTCCGCTGAAAATCCCGCCGTAGAGCGGAGCGCAGCTCCGCTGAAAAATCCGGTGGTAGAGCGGAGCGCAGCTCCGCTGAACATCTCAACGGCTTCGGATGGTTGTTCAGCGGAGCTGCGCTCCGCTCTACAGAGGCGATGGCTCAAACGCCCAAGCCGAGCACCAAATCGTCGGCGTCGACGCGGTCGAGCCGAATTTTGTTGGCGAATAGCGAGAACGCCAGCATGCCGGCGAGACCATTGGCGCGCTGCATCCACGGCGGAATGTATTGCGGCGGCGCGATCGCGCCCGCATCGAACATCGGCTGCAGCGCGAACACGTCTTCCAGCGCGAGTTTGCCGGCGAACAATTGCCGCGCGACGGCGATTTTGCGATGACGCAAACACCAGCGGAAGAACGTGTGCACGCTGAGCAGGCCGCGCAGGTACACCGTGTCCTTGGTGAAGGCCGCGCCGCCGCCGAGCGGCGCGCCGCGGAACACGCGCTGCGTCGACGCGAAACTGTCTTCGGGCGTCTGCCCGGCGTCGAGAAAGAAGCGGAAGACTTGCACGAAGTCCGCGCCGCCGATCGCCATATCGATCGCGACGATACGCAGACTGATGCGTTTCATGCGTTCGATATCCATCGATCCCGAAATCAATTCGGCGAACGTCGCCAAGCCTTCCTGCGTGGCCGTCACGCGCGGCGCGCTGCGCGCCATCGAGGTCAGATACGGCTGTTCGCGGCCGTTGAGCCCGGTCAGCGTGTGCACGAAGGCTTCATGCACCAACAGTTGATGGCGGTCGTATTCGCTGAAGCCTGTGTTGGTGCGGATGCGGATGCGCGTGGGGCTGGCGGCGGCTTTCGCGATCAACGCGGGGTCGAGTTCGACTTTGACCGTGTGATGGGTGAAGAACGCGTCGATGTCGCGCTGCAATTCGTCGCGAACGGTCTGCGCGGAGATCACCGCATCCGGTTCGATCGCGCGCAGTTCCTGATCCATGTCGTCGGCGAGACGCACGAAATGCTCGGCGGCTTCCAGATTCGTCGGCCCGTCGCCGGGCAGCAGTTCCACCGGGCGGCCATATAGCCGCGTGGAATACGCGGTCAGCCGATGGCTGCCCGCGGCGTCGAGCAAGCGCGTGGCGATGCGCCAGCTTTCGGCGGTGGCGATGAGGTAATGGCCGAGCGGATGGTCGGGATCGGCGGCGGCAACGATCCGCTCCAGCTCTGCGCGTACCTCGGTATAGTCGTCGCGCGGATACTCGATCTTCGGCAGATGGATGCGCCCGATTTTCCAAGCAGCGAGAAAGGTCTCCTGCGCGCTCGCGGGCCAGCTCAGCGTTTCGAGCAAGCGAATCCCGCGCACCGCGGCGACCATCCGCGTATCCAGCGCAGCGTGATGGGCGATCTCGGCGGAAAGCGTCATCGCGACGGCCGCCCCTCACCCGCCCTTCGGGCACCCTCTCCCCGCATTGCGGGGAGAGAGGAAAGAAATCGATGCGAGCATGGGAAAGGCGCGATGCTCGGTCCTTCCGCCGGAGAGGATGCTGAACTCGATCCGCTCGCCGGAAAGGATGCGAAGTTCCTGCAGGAACGCTCTCCCTCTCCCCGCAAAGCAGGGAGAGGGAAAGAACATCGCCGCGAGCATGGGGAAGGCGCGGTGTTCGAACTCCTCGCCGAAACGGGGCGAAGACGTTGCGAGAACGCGTTCCCTCTCCCCGCATGGCGGGGAGAGGGTGCCCGAAGGGCGGGTGAGGGGCGCTCAACGCTTGCCATATTTCTCGCCCAGCCGTTTGTTCAGCGCTTTGTTCTGCACCCGCGCGTCCGCTTTCTGCGCGAGGCGGGTGGCGAGTTGGTTCGCGGCGCCGGCCACTTCGTCGCGAAGTTTGAAATAGTTCGCGACGCGGCCCGGGTCGATGGTCTTCGCGTCCAACGCCGCGCGCACTGCGCAGCCGGGTTCCTTGGCGTGGCGGCAGTCGCGGAATTTGCACTGCGCCGCCAACGCTTCGATATCGCCGAAACCGCCGTCGGCCAAATCCTCTTCGCCGGTGGGTTTGAGTTCGCGCATCCCGGGGGTGTCGATCAGGCACGCGCCGGACGGCAACGGCAGCAGATTGCGATAAGTGGTGGTGTGGCGGCCGCGCGCATCGCTTTCGCGGACCTCGCCGGTCTTCATGCGTTCTTCGCCCAACAAACTATTCGTGAGCGTGGATTTGCCGGCGCCGGACGAACCGACCAGCACGGCGGTTCGACCGGGCTGCAGCCAGCGGCCGAGCGCCGCGACCTCGGCGGGATCTTTCGCGTTCACGGCGCACACCGCGATGCCTTGGGCGGCGAGACCGGATAGCGACGCGATCGCCGTGGCCGCGTCGCTGCCGTCCTTGTCGGCCTTGGTCAGCACGACGACGGCCTCCGGCGCGTCGTCGCCGGCCGCGCCGCGGATCAGCAGCAGGTAGCGTTCGATCCGGCGCGGGTTGAAATCGGCGTCCAGGCCGCAGACCACGAACACCGTGTCGACGTTCGCGGCGATGATCTGTTGGTGGTAATGCTCGCCCGCAGCGGCGCGTTTGATCGCGCTGCGCCGCGGCAGCAGCGCGACGATGCGCGCCGGCGGCCGGGCCGCGGGTTTCGCCGGGGCCTCGGCATCGCCCTCGATCAACACCCAATCGCCAACGGCGGCGCGATCCTGCGGCGCGAACTTGCGGCGCAGCCATTCCGGCGGCGCATCGGCCGTTCGCACGCGGTCGACGGCTTCCGCGACAACATACCCGGAGCGGTGCTGCTCCACCACGCGCGCTGGACGCGCGGCGGGGTGGGCGGCCAGGACGATGGTCCAGGCGTCGAGCCCCACGTCGGATGCGGCCGGGGACGCGCCGTCGTCGGCCACGTCGGCCAGCGGCCAACCGATCGCGCGCAGGGCGGGGTTCGCCGAAGACGGGGCGGCGGAGGCGGCGGTCAAGCCGGAAGCGGGCGAGCGGGCATGCGCGGATTCTAGCCCGCGGCTCGCTCGGCGGTGCGACCGGACCGTTGGGGGGCGATCGGCCGGGCGCGACGGCCGCGCGAGATGTGCCGGGGGGGCGAAACTGCTAGTCTGGCGGCCGTTTTCGTCGCGCTCCGCCCTGTGTCCGATGCCGCATACCAGCCTTAAAACCCGCGAACGCCTGTCCGAAGTCCGATACGAAATTCGGGGTGAACTCGCCCGGCGCGCGCGCGAGCTGGAAGGCCAGGGCCGACACCTGATCAAACTCAACATCGGCAACCCAGGTGCGTTCGGGTTCCGCGCGCCGGACCATCTGCAGCGCGCCATCGCCGACCGTATCGCCGAGACCGACCCCTACACCCATCAGCAGGGCTTGCCCGCTGCGCGCGAAGCCATCGCCGCGTTCCACAAACAGCGCGGCACGCCGAACGCGTCGCCCGAGCGCGTGTTCGTCGGCAACGGCGTCAGCGAATTGATCGACCTCAGCCTGCGCGCGTTGCTCAACCCCGGCGACGAAGTGCTGCTGCCGTCGCCCGACTATCCGCTGTGGTCGGCGGCGACCATCCTCAACGACGGCCGCCCGGTCTACTACCGCTGCACGCCGGAAAACGGGTTTCTGCCCGATCCGGACGAAATCGCGTCGCTGGTGTCCTCGCGCACCCGCGCGATCGTGCTGATCAACCCGAACAACCCGACCGGCGCGAACTATCCGCGCGCGTTGTTGGAGCGCATCGTCGCGATCGCGCAGAAGCACCGCTTGCTGCTGATGGCGGACGAAATCTACGACCACATTCTCTATGACGACCACGTCTTCCAGCCGCTGGCGCCCTTGGCCGGCGACGCGCCGTGCCTGTCGTTCGGCGGTTTGTCGAAAGTGCATCGCGCCTGCGGTTGGCGCGTGGGTTGGGCGGTGCTCAGCGGCGATCCGCTGATGAGCGGCGATTTCCATCATGCGATGGATTTGCTCGGCGCGCTGCGTCTGTGCGCGAACGTGCCGGGACAATTCGCGATCGAAGCCGCGCTGCACGGCCCCGACACCATCGGCGCGCTCACTTCGCCGAGCGGACGTTTGTACGAAACCCGCCGCGCGCTGATCGAATGCTGCGCCGCCAGCGAACATCTGGAATTGGTCGCGCCGGCCGGTGCCCTCTACGGCTTCCCGGCCGTGGTCGGCGAGGCCGCGAATGGCTTCGACGATCACGCCTTCGCCTTGGAAATGCTGGAAACCGAAGATGTGTTGATCGTGCCCGGCTCCAGCTTCAACGTGCCCGAACGCAACCATTTCCGCGTCACGCTGCTGCCCGAAGCGGCGACCTTGCGCGAAGTGTTCGCGCGCATCGATCGCGTGCTGTCGCGCCGCGCCGTCGCCGCCGCGCAACGCGCCGCGGTGGCGTGAGCGTGACCTCGGCCGTCGTCTCCGGACTGACCGCCGCGGCCGTTTCGATGAGCATCGCGGCGATCGGTTCCGCTCCGATGGACGCCGCGGCGGCGGGTCGCGCGATCGGCTCAAACGACGTCTCCGCCACGCCGCGCATCGCGTATCTCGCGCTAGGCGACAGCTACACCATCGGCGAAGGCGTCGCGCCCGAAGGGCGTTGGCCCATGCGGCTCGCGGCCGCCCTGCGCGAACGCGGCATCGCGATCGACGACCCGCGCATCGTCGCCCGCACCGGCTGGACGACGGACGAATTGTCCGCCGCGATCGATGCGGAATTCGGCGATCGAAAAGAAAGCGTCGAAAGCGAAGATGCTGCGCGCGACGCGCCCCCGACCTTCGGCTTCGTGACCCTGCTGATCGGCGTGAACAATCAATATCGCGGACGCTCGGTGGAGGAGTACGCCGAACAGTTCGAGGCGTTGCTCGAACGCGCGATCGGTTTCGCCGATGGTCGCGCCGATCGTACGATGGTGCTGTCGATTCCCGACTGGGGCGTCACGCCGTTCGCCGCGCAAACCGGGCGCGACACCGTACGCATCGCGCAGGAACTCGACGCCTTCAACGCCGCGGCGCAGGCGATTTGCGCACGACGCGGCGCCGCCTTCGCAGATATCGCCCCGATCGCCCGCGCGCACGGCGGCGAAGCGGCGATGCTCGCCGACGATGGCCTGCATCCCTCCGACGCGATGTACGCGCTGTGGGCCGACGCCGCGCTGCCGACGGCGTTGCGTCTGCTGCGGAACGAGACGCGGTGAGCGAGGCGGGACGCCCGCTCGACCCCGCGCTCGCGCAGCGCATCGCCAGCGCCTTTCTGCCGAAGTTTCCGCTCGGCAATCGTTACGACTACTACTACGTTCGCGCGAAACTGCGCACCGATCCGCTATATCCCGGCGCGCTGGCCGCGCTGCGCGACACCCGCGCGCCGGTGTTGGATTTGGGCTGCGGCTTGGGCTTGCTCGCGCATGCCTTGCGCAGCGACGGACAAACGCAGACGTATCGCGGCGTGGACAACGACGCCGCGAAAATCGCCCGCGCCGGACGCGCCGCCGAGAGCTGCGGCTTGCCGGATGCGTGTTTCGAACGCATGGATTTAGCGCGCGAGACGCCCGAGCACCGCGGCAGTATCGCGATTCTGGACGTGTTGCAGTACTTGGACGCCGATGCGCAAGGTGTCGCGCTGCGCAATGCGGCCGCGATGCTGAGCGACGACGCTGTGCTCGTCGTTCGCAGCGCGATCGCCGACGACAGCCGACGCGCGAACACCTCGCGTATTACCGATCGCCTCGCCAATTGGATCGGCTGGATGCAATTCCGACCGCGCAGCTATCCCACGCTCGACGGTTTGCGCGCGACGCTCGAAGGCGCCGGCCTGCGCGTCGAAACCCGCCCGCTGTACGGCGACACCCCGTTCAACAACTGGCTGATCGTCGCGCGGCGTTGAGTGCGTGCTGCCCGTAGGAGCGGCGCAAGCCGCGACAAAACCTCGCGGGAACCCGCGCAGCCGCGACATGCCTTTGTAGGAGCGGCGCAAGCCGCGAGTGCCTTTGTGGGAGCGGCGGAAGGCGCGAGATAATCTTGCGCAATGTCGCAGAACACGCAATGTCTTTGTAGGGGCGGCGCAAGCCGCGAGTGCCTTTGTGGGAGCGGCGTCAGCCGCGACAGCGGATTCGCGAAACTGCGTCGCGGCTGACGCCGCTCCCACAAAAGGGTTCGCGATATCAATCCTTTTTCGGTGACGGCACCACCGCGCGATACCCCAACCCGTCCAATCGCTGCAGCAACAGACGGATCGTCTCGACATTCCCGCCATGCGTCGCGCCTTCGTGCAACAACACGATCGCGCCGGGCGACAGATCGCGTTCGATCCGCGCGACTGCGCGCGCGGGATCGCCCGCAACACCGTCGAATCCGCGCGCGCTCCACGCGACCCGCGCCAACCCGTGCGATTTCAACACGGCGTTGACGAACGGATTGCTCATGCCGACCACCGCGCGAAACCAATGCGGGGGCGCGCCGAGAATCTCGGACAAAATCCGCTGCGTATCCGCGATTTCGCGGCGCATCCGCACCGGGCCGAGCGCCCAGAACCATTTCGCCGGATGGGTGGAACTATGGTTCCCGACGCCATGCCCGCGTCGCGCGATCTCGCGCACGAGGTCCGGTCGCGCCGTCGCGCGCGCGCCGACCAAGAAGAATGTGGCCTTCGCGCCGTGCGCGTCGAGCGCATCCAGAATCGCCGACGTGTCGTCGGATGGGCCATCGTCGATCGTCAGCCACACCAGGCGTTCGTCTGTCGTCAAGCGGTTCAACACCGGCCCGAACACGCGCGAGTGCGGCCAGAGCGTGCCCCACCAGAACGGCGCGTGCGTCGCGAGCATCGCCGGCAAGCCTACGGTCGCGCCGTAACGCCACCACAGCGCCGCCACCGCCGCTTGCGACGCGAGCAACGCCAGCGACCACGCCTGCGGGCGACGCGGCGTGCGGTGCGGAGCGTCGATGCGACTGGCGGACGAGGCGGTCATCGCGGCATCATGCCATGCCGTTACCCGCGCGCCGCATCGATGCGCACCGCATGCCCCAGGAGTTCCGCATGGCTTATCGCAACCTCTCCGCCGTCGACGCCGACGCGCAAGTCCGCCACGGTCGTTTGACGCTCGTCGACGTGCGTCCGCCGGAAGAGCGCGCCATCGCCGCCGTCGCCGTGGATTACGCCGCGCTGGAAGGCGGCGGGCTGGAGAAATTGATGGCGCTGCCAAAGGACACCCCGCTCGCATTCCTCTGCCACCACGGCGGACGCAGCGCGCAGGCCGCGAGTTATTTCGCGCAGCAGGGGTTCACCGATGTTTATAACGTGGTGGGCGGGATCGACTTATGGGCGATGACGGTGGATGCGGCGATTCCGCGGTATTGAGCCATGTCTTCGGAATCGTTGCTTTTGATTTCGATGTCAATTTATTTCGGCAATGCCGCCTGCCCCAACGTCGCCAACAATCGATTCACCGCGCTATGCGCCATCGCGCGCGGGAGTTTGACCAGAATGCCGCCGCCGCTGAGCGCGATGTCGCCTTTCAGCAGCAGTCCGTCGATTTGTACGTAGGCTTTCAAGGTGTGCCGCTCGCCGTCGGCGGTGTGTTCGACGAACGCGGGCGCGGTCAGCAGGTTGCGTCCGCGCTTGTAGACGCGGGTGGTCGCATCGGTTCGCACCAATCGAAACCCTTCTTGCTGCGCCCAATTCGCCACGATCTCGCCGACCGGGCGGTCGCTCGCGAACGCGACGGTATCGTTCGGGCGGTTCTTCGAACGTGCGACCAGCGCCATGACGTTGATCATGCCGAGGCCGGCGAGGGCGCCGAGCGCGCCGAAGATGAGCATCGAAGCGAGCATCGTGGACATCGGAATTCCTGGGCGTGCGGGTCGTTGCGGTGCGGCATGGGCCGCGGTGATGCCGAATGTTACCGCGCCGCTTGCGCCAACTCGCGGTGTCGCTCGGATCGGCGAGCGCGTGCCGCATCGAACCATTTAGCGGAGCTTCGCTCCGCTCTACGGAAAGCGCAGGTCTTGCGTTATCCCGCCAACGCCAAATCGTCCAGCATCGCGCGCAGGAAGCGCGCTGCTTCGCCGCCGGTACAGGCGCGGTGGTCGAAGGTCAGCGACAGCGGGATGACCTTGTGCGATTCGAAGCCGCCGATCACCGGGGTGATCTGATGACGCGCGCGGCCGGCGGCGACGATGGCGACGCAGGGCGGCACGATCACCGGCGTGGCGTAGCTGCCGGCGAACATGCCGAAGTTCGAGAGCGAGATGGTGTAGCCGGTGAGCTCGCTCGCCGGCAGGCTGCGGTCTTCGACTTGCGCGCGCAGACGATTCACCGCTTCGCGCACGCCGCGCGCATCGAGTACGTCGGCGTTGCGCAGCGCGGGCACGAACAAACCGTCGTCGGTGTCCACCGCGATGCCGATATCGACCTGCGGATGCAGCGTGCGCGTGAGCGCGTCGCCATCGAACCATGCATTGAGCGCGGGCACCGCTTTCGCGGCGGCGCAGATCGCCCGCACCAGGCGCACGGTGACGTCGTTGCCGGGTGTCCACGCGTGGATATCGGCGTCGTCGCACAGCGTGGTCGGTACGACTTTCGCGTGCGCATCGGCCATCACCCGCGCCATGTTGCGACGCACGCCTTTGAGTTGTTCCGGCTGGCCGCTGACCGACACAGAGGGCGGCTGCGTGCGCATCGGTTTGCCGCTAGCGGAGAGCTGAGTGCGCTGCGGCGCGGATGCAGGAGCGGCGCGAGCCGCGACGGGCGGCATCGCGGTGGCGGCGGTCGCGACTGGCGTCGCTCCTACAGAGGCGGTGCCGGGTTTTGCCGAGCCATCGGCCGCCGCACGCTTCACGTCGTCCATCGTCACCACGCCGTCGGCGCCGCTGGCGCGCACGCGGGCGAGGTCGACGCCGAGCTTGCGCGCCATCGCGCGCACCGCGGGCATCGCCTTCACGCCGCCCACCGCGACGGCAGCCTCGGTATGCACGGCGTCCGAGCTTTGCATCGCGCCGACGACGGTGCCGCTGTCTTCGCGCAGTTCCACGGTGTTTGTGGGCGCGGCGTGAGCCGCGACGGGCGTGGCGACGGAGGTTGACGTCGCGGCTGACGCCGCTCCCACAGGCGCAGCCGCGCCGTGATGATGCCCAGTGTCCTGCCCTTCCGCGCGCTGCGGCATCGACGGGTCGATTTCGAACTCCGCCAGCATCTTCCCGGTGACGACGATATCGCCCGCGCCGCCGGCGAGTTTCAGCACTTTGCCCGACACCGGCGACGGCACTTCGACCACCGCCTTCGCGGTCTCCATCGACACCAGCGGCGCATCGAGCTTGATCGTATCGCCGGGCTTCACGAACCACTCGACGATGGTGGCGTCGGGCAGGCCTTCGCCGAGGTCGGGGAGAAGGAAGGTTTTGCTCTGGCTCATGTGCGGTTCCTTGGACTCTGTGGGCGCGCGTCGCAGGTCACTTCGACGGCGCGCTCGGACGTTGCAGCGCGCGCTCGATGTACTCGCGCAGATGTTTCGTCGCGATATCGTCGAGCGTTCTGAGTTTGATGTGGCGGCGGAATTTTCCGCCGCCTTCCAAGACGCGGTGCGGGTCTTGCAACTCGGCGCCGCGTCCGAATTCCATGGTGACGTGGGCCGAGTACAGGAACACGCCGCAGAACGGGTCCGGCGCGCCGAACAACAGGCCGCCGTACATCACGCGCTCCGTGGCCTCGGGCGCGACCGCGCGCACCGCGGCGCGCGCGCGTTCTGCGATCGGAAACAGCGAAGCGTGCGTCAGCCGCCAGTCGTCGAGCAGACGTTCGATCTTGTCGTCGCTCATGGCGATGCGATCTCCAAGTGTTCCGCCGGCACGAAGCCGCAGCGCCCGTTCGCGTCTTCGCACCACCACCAGCCGCCGAGCGCGTGATGCAGCGTCACTTCATCGCCCGCATCCACATCGAGTTCCTGCGCGGAGTAATCGCGCAGCGCTTCCGCGCGGTTCTCGCCGAGCGGTGTCAGCCAATCGAAAGGCGCCCAGCCGGCGTTGCCGTCCGCGGTGATCGTCCACACGAACGCGGGCCATTCGGTATCGCGCACGCCTAAGGTCACGACATCGCCCGCCGCGAACCGAATCGGGTTCGCGTATTGGGTGCGGTAGTCGTGGAGGATGCGGGCCTTCGTCATGGGTCGATGCGTCATCGCGTACCCCTCACCCGACCTTCGGCCACCCTGTCCCGGCCCTCGCGCATAGCGCTCGGGCGTTCGTCGGCGCGCGAGCCGATGGCTCGCCAGCGCGCCGTCTTACCCCCGCAACATGCGGGGAGAGGGAAGCGCGAGCGCAGCGAGCGAGGGTGAGGGGCGCTTTTCCGCCCGAGCGCGGGCGAGCGACGGAAGAGCGCTTTTCGCCCCGCACGCGAAGAGAGATGCGCGAACGCAGCGAGCGGCCGATGCGCCAAGCCCATCACCCCGCCGCCAACGTCCGTTTCGCCGCCGCGACGATCTTTTCCACGCTCGGCAGATACTTCATTTCCAAGCGGAACAGCGGGATGTGCGTGTCGTAGCCGGTCACGCGTTCGACCGGCGCGAGCAGGTCGTACATCGATTCCTGCGCGAGGCGCGCGGCGATTTCGGCGCCGAAGCCGGCGGTTTTCGGGGCTTCGTGGACGATCACGCAGCGGCCGGTTTTGCACACCGATTCGGCGATGGTGGCGAAGTCGAGCGGCTTGAGCGTGGCGACATCGATCACTTCGGCGCTGATGCCGTCTTTCGCCAAGGCGTCTGCGGCTTCCAAACACTCTTTGACTTGCGCGCCCCAGGTCACCAGGGTCACGTCGCTGCCGTCGCGCAGCACGTAGCACACGTCGAGCGGCAGCGCTTCGCCGTCGTCGGGCACGTGTTCTTTGTACTGGCGATAGATGCGTTTGGGTTCCATGTAAATGACCGGATCCGGATCGCGGATCGCGGCGAGCAGCAGGCCATAAGCGCGCTGCGGCGACGACGGCATCACCACGCGCAAGCCGGGCACGTTGGTGAAGATCGCCTCGTTCGCTTCGCTGTGGTGTTCCGGCGCGCGGATACCGCCGCCCCACGGCACGCGCAGCACCATCGGACAGGTCAGACGGCCGCGGGTGCGATAACGGAAGCGCGCGGCGTGGCAGACGATGTGATCGACCATCGGGTACACGAAACCGTCGAACTGCGCCTCGGCCACCGGACGCATACCCTGCGCGGCGAGGCCGACGGTGAGGCCGGCGATGGTGGTTTCGTCCAGCGGCGTGTCGAGCACGCGCTCGGGGCCGAAAATCTGCTGCAGGCCGGCGGTGGCGCGGAACACGCCGCCGTTGACGCCGACGTCTTCGCCGAGCACGAGGACGCGTTCGTCGGCGCGCATCTCGTAGGCGAGCGCTTGGGTGATCGCTTCGATCAAGGTGATGGGAGCCGATGTGATGGGCGCAGCATCAGCCATGTTTGCGGCCCTCCGCGGCGACGACTTCGTCCCGTTGCGCGATGTAGTCCTGCGGCAATTCGGCGTAGAGGTAATCGAACATCGCGCTCGCCGGCTGCACCGGCGTCTCCAGATACGCGTTGATTTCGATATCGACGCGCTTGGCGCATTCGTCGGCCCAGGCCGCTTCTTGCGCGTCGTCCCATATTCCGGCATTGGTCAGATAGGTGCGCAAGCGTGCGATGGGTTCGCGGGTCCACGCCGCTTTCACTTCGTCCTCGTTGCGATAGCGGCGCGCATCGTCGGCGGTGGTGTGGTCGTGCAGGCGATAGGTCATGAATTCGATCACGCTGCCGCCTTCGCCGCTGCGCGCGCGGTCGAGCGCGCGGCGCATGCCTTCGAGCACGGCGATCAAATCGTTGCCGTCTACCTGCAGGCAATGCAGACCGCCGGCGAGGCCTTTCTGGGCGAGCGTCGGCGCGCCGGTTTGCGCCTTGCGCGGCACCGAAATCGCCCAGCCGTTGTTGATGATGCATTGCACGAACGGCAGCGCGTACGCGCCCGCGGCGTTGATCGCGGCGTAGGTGTCGGTCTTGGAGCTGCCGCCGTCGCCGCAGCAGGCCACGCCGACGCGCGGTTCTTTGCGCAACTTGAACGCGAGCGCCGCGCCGGCCGCGTGCAGGCACTGCGTGGAGATCGGCACGCACCAGGCGTAATCGTGTTTCGGCGCTTCGGCGAAATCGTTGCCGCGTTCGTCGCCGCCCCAGTACAGCAGGATCTCGCGCGGACGCACGCCGCGCACCAACTGCGCGCCGTATTCGCGATAACTCGGCGCGAACACGTCTTCCGGCCGCATCGCCGCGCCGATGCCGACATGCGTGGCCTCGTGGCCGAGACAACTGGCGTACGTGCCGAGTTTGCCGGTGCGCTGCAGTGCGATGGCTTTGCTGTCGAAGGTGCGCACGAACAGCATCTGTTTGAAGTGCGGCAGCAGCGACGCGGGGTCGCGGAGGGCGGCGGGCGGTTCGGCGATCAGCGCGCCGTCCTGGCCGAGATATTGCAGATATTCGATTTCGAAACGTGCGGCGATGGGCATCGGAAGTCCCGGTCTGCGTCGATGTTGCGATGCGGCGAATGATACCCGCCGTCGCCGACGGAGCCGTTGCGCACTGCGTCATAGCCGGCCGGCCCGCAGCGAACGCAACGGACAGGATCGCCGACGTTCGATGACGAAGCCGGAACGGAACGGGCGATTTCGGCGCTCGACCGCGGCGCTCGCCGTTTCGCGTTCGCGAAAAAAAAGCGCGGCCGAAGCCGCGCTTTTCCGATTGCCGATCGATTGCGAAAAAATCTCCGAATTCGCGCGATGCCTGCGCCCTAGGGGACGATCCTCAGCGTTTTGGCGGCGGTGTTGTTGGAGCCGATCGGGTCCGGATTCGACGCGCTGGCCGTCGAGCGGATGGTGAGCGTGCCGCCGCGGTTCGGCGCGGTGATGTTCAACGTGAAGTAAGCGGCGCCGCGCGGCCGCAGCGTGCCGTTCAGATCGCAAACGATCTCGAAACCGGCGGCGGTGGCGCTGTTGGCGCACGTCCAGCCGGCTTCGACGGCGGCGAGCGAGGCGTTGGCGACGGGCGCGTCGGCGCTGAGCACGAGGCGCGGATTGAACGCCCCGTTCGGCCCGTTGTTGCGGACCGGAATGACATAGACGATCGCACCGCCCGCTCGGACCGTCGGGCCGACCGTGATCGTGCCGCCGACCACGGGGCCGCCGAGCAGGCCGCTGCTCATGTCGGCGTTGCCGAGGGCGGCGACCACGGCGACGCTGGCGCTCGCGACATTGTTGGTTTCGTCGGGGTCCAAGTACTCCGAAAGAACGATCGCTCGCATGCTCACGCGACGACCCGCGAGCGCGGCGTCGGCGACGAAGCTCGCTCGAATCGTCACGCTGTCTCCCGCCGCGATCGGCGAGAGGGGAGAGTCGCAGGCGACGTAGGTGTTCGACGCATCCTGCGTCGGTGCGTCGCAGTTCCAGCCCGCAGGCAACTGCAGCGTCGGGGCGACGAGCGCGTCGAACGCGAAGTTCGCGTGTATCGAATTGATCGCGACGGGGCCGGCGTTGGTGAATGTCGCCGTGTAGGCGGCGGTGCCGCCCACCGACACCGACGCAGGCGACGCAGAAACGGCGGCGACGAGATCGGCAGCCGCATCCACCGAGACGGTGGCGCTGGTCTGGTTGTTGCCGGGGAACGGGTCGGCGACCGCCGAGCTCATCGTCGCGGTAAGGGTCACGCTTCCGCTGGACACCGAGCCGTCGTTCACGAAACGAATCGCGAACGACCTCGCTGGGGCGCCGCGCGTCAGCTCGGCGACGGTGCACAGCACCGTGGTGCTGGTGGCGGTTTGGGTCGCGGCGCCGCAGACCCATGGCGCGGGGGCCACGATCGTCGGCGCGACCAGGGCGTTGAAGCTCAGCGTCAAGGTCGCCGGCGACACCGTCGCCGGGCCGTTGTTGATGGTCCCCACTTCGAATTCTGCGGTGCCGCCGACGGCGACGCGGCCGGTCGTGATGGCGAAGGTCACCGCATCGAGATCGGCGAAGACCCGGATTTGCGCGCTCGCCGCGGCGGAATTGTCGGTTCGATCGCTATCCGGCCATTGCGAATCGGCGGCGACTGCCATGCGCAGCGACCAATCGCTTTGCTGCGGGCCATCGACGGGCACCGCGAGCGAGAACAGCGCGCTCTCCCTGGCGGGCAAGTCCGGATGCGTGCAGGTCACCGTCGTGGTGGCGGCATCCTGAACCGGCGCGGCGCAGTTCCAGCCGGACGGCGCGGACACCGTCGGCGCGACCTGCGCATCGAACACGAACGCCATGCTCGCGAACGGCGCGGACTGCGGCCCGGAATTCCGCAGTTCGGCCGTGAAGGTCGCGGTGCCGCCGACATCGACCGGGGCGGGTGGGCCGCTCGCCACGACGCTGAGGTCGGCGAGCGCGCGCACGTCGACCGTGGCCGACGCTTCGTTATCGGCGTTGGCCGGATCGGGCGTTTGCGACGCCACGGCCACGTCCATGCGCAGCGCGCGGTTGGCCAGAGCCGCGTCGGTCGGCACCTCGATTTCGAAGCCCACCGAGCCGCCCTGCGACAGCGAAGGCGACGTGCAGACGACGGTGGTGCGGGTCGCGCCCTGGGCCGGTGCGGCGCAGGTCCACTGATCGTCCGGCGGCAGCGCCGAGGGCGTCACCGTGGGCGTCACCAGCGCATCGAAAACCAGCGCGATCGACAGCGGCCCGGCGTTGTCGGGGCCGGCATTGTCGATGCTCGCGACGAACCGCGCCGGATCGCCCAGGCCGACCTCGCTCGCCGTCGCGAACGCGTTCGCGATGAGATCGGCGCTGGCGAAGTCGGGCACCGCGATGCGTAAACGCACCGGATCGTGATCGGAGACGCGCAAGGGCGTACCGGAGACGCCGAAGTGATGCACGCCGAAGTCGGCATTGATGCGCGCATGATCGACCGACAGCCCGTTCGCGCTCATCGCCACCGCTTCGTTGACCACCACATGATCGAGCGTTTGGGTGTTGCCCTCGAACACGTAGGAATATTTTTCGGCCGGATCGAAGATCAGATCGGAACCGTCGACCAGCGGCGTCGCGATCGGGCTGTCGATCGCGGTGATCACCTCGTTCTCCGGCGATTCGTCGCCGCGGACGATGCCCATCACGTCGACGTAGCCGTCGTTGAACTGGAAGGCGTTGAAATCGCCGAGCAGCACGATGCGTTCGTTCGGATCGGCGACTTGGCGCGCATGCACCAGGCTCGCCAAAAATTCGGCTTGACGCCCGCGCTTGTTGCGCACGCGATCGCCTTCGGTGGGCCAGCCCGAAGAGCCGGGAGCGGTGTCGTCCAGACCGTTGAGCGAGCGCAGATGATTGACGAAGACGGTGATCGGATAGCTCGCGCCGTTGCTGTGATGCACGCGCGCGCGCAACATCAGCGGCGGACGATCGTTGAGCAACGCGGTGCTGCCGTCGGGGTTGGCGAACGGCGTGGTCTTACCGAACTGCGTCACTTCCAGCACTTCGACGCGATTGAGCAATCCGACCGGGCGGTTGCTGACCAGGAAGCCGACGTTGATGCCGCCGACGTCGTTGCCCTGCACCAGGTACGGCACGTAGGCAGGCGCGGACGCGCAGGTGCTGTTGATGCGATCGGCCAGCAGGCCGAGCACGCGCAGATTCTCCACTTCCACCACGCCGAGGATGTCCGGCGTTTTCAGGTAGTCGCAGATCGCCAGCGAGGTCTTGGTCAGGCGCTTGTCGAGCGCGGCGGCGGTGAGCGTGGGCGCACCGTTGCTGTCGTTGATTTCGTCGAAGAAGCGCAGCAGGTTCGCCGAAGCGACGGTCACTTCGGAATCGGTGGCGTCGATCACCGGCGAGGGCGATTTGCCGCCGACGACGATACCGGAACCCGCATCGGGCAATAGCGCCCAGGTACCGGAGAAGTAATCCATCACGCCGGTCATGCTTTCGATGGTCGCGCCGACATCGACCGCGAGCGCCGTCGCACCGACTTGGCCTCGGCTGCGCACCATGATGCGTTCCGGGTTGGTGTCGAAGCGCGGCGGAGTCTTCCCGCTCGGGATCGGGAACGCATCCAGCGCGCCGATGCCGGGTTCGCGGAATGGGCGATTGACGAAATTCAGGACCGCGTGGAAGACGCCCGTCGTCGTCGATGTGGCGCTGGATTCCGCGATGTTGCCGTCGGAGGCGGCGACGACGCGCGCGTTCGGCACGAAGACGCGCATCCCTTCCACTCTCTCGGCGGTGCCCGGCTCGACACCCGGGCCGAAAAGGGCGTCGTTCAACACCACGGCCGTCGGCAGCGGATTGCCGGTGGAGAGCACTTGGATCGACGTGACCGAGACGATTTCGGTGATCGACAACTGATTGAGATTGGTGCTCGGGGTGAACTCGCTCACCGTGCCGGTCACGCGCACCCGATTGCCCACCGCGGCCGTCGCCGGCGGCGCCGTCGAGGTGAACACGAAAATGCCTTCGGACGTGTTCGGGTCGGCGTCGACGTTGGCGTCGGCGGCCTGCAGGAAGAAGCCGTTGTTGAACTTCTGCGCGGTGACGATGCCCTCGGTGGTGACCACGGCGCCGTTGAGCGGCGACAGCAGACCATTGCCCTGGATGTCGTGGATCTGC
>SSGH01000003.1 GCA_008015835.1 Lysobacter sp. | reverse complement strand
GCGCATCATCCCGACTTCGCGTCGGGGTTCGTCGCACTCGCTTTCGGCGCGCTGTCTTTTTTCGCGCCCGCCTCCGTCTTGCCCGAATGTTCGGAGATCGCGGCCCCCAGATCGGCTGAGGTCACCGGCCCCAGAAAGCGCCGCGCGACGCGGCCGTCGGGCGCGATCAAATACGTCATCGGCAAGCCGCGCGGCGTACCGAACGCTGGCGGCGGGTCGTACACATCGACGATCGCGATGGCGTACTTCACCGGGCGACGCTTCAGAAACGCGCGCATGTCCTGCGGCTCGATTTCCTCGTACGCGAGGCCGACGACTTCCACATCGTCGCGCGCGGCGTCGAACGCATCCAGGTCCGGCATTTCTTTGAGACAGGGTTTGCACCATGTCGCCCAGAAATTCAGCACCACCCAACGGCCGCGACGGCTCGCCAAGTCGTAGTCGCCGCCGTCGAGCAAGGCGACACGCAGGGTCGGTGTCTGGCCGACGGCATCGGCGGTGTCGGCGATGACGTCATCGGTTTGCGGCTCCGCCGACGTATCGGGCGCAGGCTCGGCAGGCGCGGCGTCGGCGGCCGGCGCTTCGGCGGGTTTCGCCGTGGGCGCTGCGGGTGCGGCGGCGCGCTCGCAACCGACGATCGCGATCGTCGCGAGCAGCGCGACGCAGAGAAGACGTTTCATGCGGAAGAGTCCTTGCGATAGACCTCGGCGACCGGCCGGCGCAGCAGATCGCGCAGCGGCACGCGCAGATCGTCCAGCGCCGCGACGGCGGCCTCGCCCAACGCGTCGTCGCGCGCCGGGAGCCAAGCCTCGGCGATGGGAATGCGCAGATGGCAGGTTTCGTACAGATCGGCCAGCGACACGTCGTCGAGATCGCGCGCGAGCAGCCATTCGCCGGATTCGGCGCGGCTGAGCACGCGCGCCTCACTGAGTTGGCTGAGCATCTGCTGCACGAGGGCGTCGGTCAGCATCGGCTCCAGCCGGCGAATATCGTCGAGGTGCAAGCCCTTGCCCTCGCCGCGCGCTTCTTGGAAGCGGCCGATCAATCGCAGCAACCCGTAGAGTTCGTAGCCGATCGGCAGACGCTGCGACGCCGGCTGATAACGGAACGCCGACAGCGACGACGCTAACGACGCGCCGAGCAGAATCGCGATCCAACTGAAGTAGATCCAACCCATGAAAATCGGGATCAGCGCCAACGCGCCGTAGATTTTCTGGTATGTGGCGAACCCGCCGAGATACAGGCCGACGCCCCATTTCACCGCTTCGATCATGATCGCGGCGAGCGCGGCGCCGATCATCGCGAAACGCCATTGGATGGTGCGATGCGGCACCACGCGATAGACCAAGGTGAGCGCCAACCATTCGATCAGGATCGGGCTCATTCGCAGCAGCCACGTTTCCAGCCATTGCCCGGGCACGGTGCTGAACACCGCTAACGCGAAGAAGCGCGCGGACAGCGCGAGGCTGGCGGCGGCGAGCAGCGCGCCGAAGGTCAACACCGTCCAATACATCAGAAAACGGCTGAATTTCGGGCGCGCGGTGGGCACGCGCCAAATCCGGTTGAACGCGGCCTCGATGCCGTTGAGCGTGATCAACAGCGACACCACCAGCACGATCACGCCGACCGCGGTGAGCTGGCCGGTGTTCTTCGACAGCTCGCGCAGATACGACTCGACCTCGCGCGCGGACGAGGGCACGAAATTCGCGAAAATGTAGTGGCTGAGCTGGTCGCTCCACTGCTCGTACACCGGGAACGCCGAGAGCACGCCGAACACCACCATGCTCAACGGCACCAAGGCGAAGGCGGTGGTGAACGACAACGCGCCGGCGACTTGGAACAGGCGGTCGTCGAGGAAACGCCCCAGCAGGAACCGGAAAAAGGTGCGCGCGCGCGCGCGATCCCCGAGGGTTTCGAGGGTGCGGCGCAGCCAACGCAGCAGGGTGTCCAGGGGTTCCATGGCCGCACAGGGTAGCAGGCCGGGCTACGGCCTCGAACGCGGGCGCCCTCGCCTGCGGCGGCGTACGGGCCAACGCGGATGGGCCACCGCGCCCCGCCGAGGCGACCGGCCCTCGTCGCCTCGCCGCGGCAAACGACGCACGAGTCGAGAGGCTCGAGCTGAGCCCCTGGTATCCTGTGGCCATGGCCGAGATTCTGATTCTGTACTACAGCCGCGGCGGTTCCGTGGCGCAATTGGCGCGCGCGATCGCGCGCGGCGTGGGCGAAGTGGACGGCGCGAGCGCGCGCCTGCGCACGGTGCCGCCGGTCGCGCCGATCACCCAGGAAGCGGCGCCGCCGGTGCCGGAAGACGGCGCGCCGTACGTCGAGAAACACGACCTGCGCGAATGCGCCGGTTTGATTCTCGGCAGCCCCACCCGCTTCGGAAATATGGCCGCGCCGATGAAGCATTTCATCGACACGCTGGGCGCGGAATGGGCCAGCGGCGCGCTGGTGGGCAAGCCCGCGGCGGTGTTCACTTCGACCGCGACGCAGCACGGCGGGCAAGAATCCACGCTGCTGACGATGCTGCTGCCGTTGCTGCATCACGGCTGCGTGATCGCCGGCATTCCGTTCACCGAGCCGCTGCTCAGCAGTACGCGCACCGGCGGCACGCCGTACGGCGCCAGTCACGTGGCGGGCGGCAAAGACGACACGCGGCTGAGCGACGACGAAGCCGCGCTCGCGCGTGCGTTGGGCAAGCGCATCGCACAATTGGCGCTGCGACTGGCGTGAATACCGACAGCGCCCCAAAGACGACGAACGCATCGAGTGCGACGAGCGTCGACGCGACGGACGCCAATGCAACGGGCGCCGATGCGGCGAGCGTCGCCGCCGCGCGCCGCAGCCGAAGGCTGTTGGCGCTGGCGCTCGCGGCGCTCGGCGCGCTGTACTTGCTCTGGTTCCGCGACGACCCGCATCGCGCCGCGGCGCACGTCATCTTCGTATACCCGCCGCTGCAGTTGAGTTTTCTGGTCGCGCGCGGCAAACGCTGGGCGCGATTCCTGTCCGGCGTGATGGCGCTGTTGTGGTGCTCGCACGGCGTGATGATCGCCTGGTCCGACCCGGCGCATCGCGGCTACGCCCTCGTCGCGACCGCATTGGCCATCGCGATCGTATTCGGCGCCAGCGCCGATGGCCTGCGCGAACGCGCGCGCAAACGACGCGAGGCGCGCGCCGCGTCGTCATGACCCGAGCGCGCGCCGTATCATAGGCGCACCCGTCTTCTCGCACGCATCGCGCCGGTTCGCGGCGATGCCGCAAATCCCTACGTCGGAGCCCGTATGTTCGACCAACTGCTGATCGTCACCACCGGCGGCACCATCGACAAAATCTACTTCGACGACAAGTCGGATTTTCAGGTCGGCGACCCGCAGATCGGCCGTATCCTCGAAGAACTCGGGGTCGGCTTCCGTTTCGGCGTGATTCCGATCATCCGCAAGGATTCGCTGCACATCACCGCCGCCGATCGCGAATTGATCCGCGCCACCATCGCCGCGCAATCGGTGAAGCATGTGCTGGTCACGCACGGCACCGACACGATGGTGGACACCGCGAAAGTGCTGTCGCAAATCCCCGACAAGACCATCGTGTTGACCGGCGCGCTGAACCCGGCGCGCTTCCGCGGCTCGGACGCGGAATTCAACATCGGCACCGCCGTCGGCGCGGTGCAGTCGCTGCCGCCCGGCGTCTACATCGCCATGAACGGCCGCATTTGGGACCCGCTGAAAGTGCGCAAGAACGTGGAAGCCAACCGCTTCGAAGCGGCCGGCTGAGCGCGCGCGTTCGCGACGAGAGACCGGGCACCGAGGTCCGACTGCGACGACACCGCGACCGCCCGCGACAGAACGAAAAAACCCCGGCGTTCGCCGGGGTTTTTGGTATCTCTCGAAACGGATCGACGCGCGGATCAGCAACCCGGGAATTTGAAATCCTGGATGCGGGTCTGCCAGGAACCGGCCGGGCGGTACATGCCGACGAACCAGAACGTGCAGTCGTCCACCGGATCGACGGTCATCTGGTAATAGTCGCCCCAGCGACCCGACGTTTCGCGCGCGGTACCCGTCGCGACCGTGGTTTCGGCCAGGGTCATCACGCCCAGCGGCGCGCCGGCGGTACGACCGGTGTAGCGCAGCGACGCGAACACGGTCGGGTTGCTGGTCTTGGTGACGTTGTAGCCCAGACCGATATTGCCGAACTTATCCATCGCGGCGACGCCCAACAGGTGATGCGTGTTGGTATCGCCGGGGCTGAACGTTCCTTCCTGGTGCAGGGTCCAGTTGCCGGCGCCGACGCGGCGCAACTCGAACCAACGGACACCCGAATCGACCGTGTTACCGGTGCGCGCCGGGTTCTGGTTCGTCGCGAACGTGCCGACGATGGACTCGTGCGTGCCGAAGTTACGATACGTCAACTGGTTCAGCAGAACCTCGCGGATCGGATCGAGACGCGCGGTATTCGAACCCGGCTGCGGTACGGTGGCGAAGGTGCTGTAGTTGCGGAACCAACTGTTGAATTCGCTGATCGCGATGCGCGGCAACGTGGTGACGCCGCTGTTCGCTGGCGTGTTCCAGTCGATATTCAGCTCGAACAGTTCCAGATAGTCCTGCGTCGCGTTCGCGGCGCCGCCGTCATGGGCTTCATCGTCGCGATGACGCGCGAGGATTTGACGACGACCGGTCGGCGCGGCGGTGGTGCCGTAGAAGCTCGCCGGCGTGACGATCTGGAAGCCGTAGCCCGGCAGCGTCGGAATGCTGCTGAAGCGCTGCGCCGGACGCGCGGTGGCGCCGTTGAGCATGTTCGCGCGGTCGAACGCATACACATCCGCACCGGCCACGCTGCCTTCGTTGGTCGCGCAGACGTACGCGTTGTTCCACACGCCGCAATGCGGGTAGTCGGGGAAGGCCAGCGTGGAGTAGCGATAGAACCACCACCCGCCGGCCACCGGGTCGGAGGTCTTGGAGACGAAGGTGCAAACGCCGCCGTCGTCCATGCTCAACAAGAACCAGCGACCGGCCTGACGATCGAAGTACACCAGCGGGTCGCCGCGATCGGAGGTGCAGGCGTTACCGGCCGGCGCCAACGAACCGAATCTGATCGGGCCTGCGACCAAGGTGCCCGTCTTGTTGTAGACATTGAAATAGGTGCCCGCACCGCCGCTGTTGACGGCGTAGATGACGTGATTGGTGCCGACTTCGACCACCGGGTCGCCGGGGCTCACACCGGTGTTCGGATTATTGATGCTGACGCGGCTCTTGGCCGCGGACTTGGCGCGCGCCGAGGCGGGCACGTTTTCGTCCCAAATCCGCTGCAGTTCCGGCAGGCGGTCCGGTGCGACGAAACGGTTCGCAGGCGTGTGCGGCGATTTGGCCGTGAGCGGCGTGTACTGACGGCGATGGGCTTCTTTGATCTCCATGCCGGGTTGCCACATCTGCGCTTTCGGAAGCGTGCGCAGATCGATTTTGATGTCGTGCGGCGTGACCGGCTGACCCGTCAACGGACGGCCGGGCAAACGCTCGGCGCGATCGGCGCGCGGCGGCGCGGCGAGAGCGACGGCGCACGGCAACAACGCGGCGAGCGCGAGCCATTTGGCCGAGGAGGAAACGAACTTCGATTTCATAGGGACGATTCTCTTGGACACTGCGGTTCGTGGAAAACGCGCGGCGCGGAGGCGATCGCATCGTAGCGACCGATCCCGCGCGTGCGAGACGAAGGAAAAAACACTCGTCGAATGGATGCGACGAATGGGTTTCGCGAGCGGGTTCAACAAGCGAGGGATCGGCGCCCACCTCCATGCGAAACTGTCGTCCGCACGATGCGGCGACGTGCCGATGCTCTGATCGATATTAACGACCCGACCTTATCGGGCGCAGGCCGCGGGCGTCAACCGCACACGTATCGTGTTCGACTTCGACTTTCGGGTGAGCGCGAAATTTCGAAGCGAATCAGCCCATTACCTTATCCCACCGCGAAAGCGGAACGCACGGGCGGCATCTCGATCCCGCATCGCAGCATGCGCTTTGCGGAAGACTATTTTCTCGCCCTGGTCGCGAAGCCGTGCGCACACGATCCGCGGCGCTCGCGCAAACCGAGATACGCGCACGCCACAGGACAAGCGAAACCCCGGCCGAAGCCGGGGTTTCGTCGTTGCATGACCTCACCCTATGCGGGGTATCGCCCAAGCATCACGGATAGGTGCCGTAAACGCCGCCGTTCGGAATCACGTACAGCAGGCGGTTCAGCGAACCGGCGCCCGGGTTGATCACTTTGTTCGGCGTCGCGTTGGTCAACAGCCGCTGCGTGACCTCCGCTACCGAGGCGTTGGGAAGCTGGCCCATGATCAGCGCGGCGAAACCGGCGACGTGCGGCGAAGCCATCGACGTGCCGCTGAGCGTGCGCAGCGAGGTGTTGTCGAGATTGCTCGCGGACACGATGTTGCGGCCCGGGGCGAAGATGTCGATGCACGAACCGATATTCGAATAGTCCGAACGTGCGTCGTTGATGTCGGTGGAGCCGACGGTGATCGCCGACGGCGCGCGCGCGGGAGAGTAGTTGCACGCGCTATCGCCGTAGTTATTGCCCGCGGCGACCACCACCACCACGCCCGCGGCGGTGAGATTGGCGACTGCGGCGTCGACGGAGCTGTTGGCCAAACCGCCCAAGCTCATGTTGGCCACGGCAGGTTTGGTATGGTTCAAGCGAACCCAGTCCATGCCCGCGATCACGCCCGACCACGTGCCCGAACCGGTGCAGCCGAGGACCCGCACAGGATGAATGGTCGCGCCTTTCGCGATTCCGGCGGAACCGCCCGCCATCGTGCCCGCCACATGCGTGCCGTGGCCATGACAATCGTTGGTGCCGTTGCCGTCGGCGATGGCGGTGTAGCCGACGCTGCTCACGCGCGACGGCGGCGCGCCGGTCCACCAATTGAACTGCGTGTGCGTCGGCCGCACGCCGGTATCGACGACGTAGGCGTGCACGCCGATGCCGATCGGGAAGAACGCGTACCAGCCATCGAGCGGCAGATCGCGCTGATCGACGCGGTCGACGCCCCAGCTCGGCGGCTGCTGATAAGCGGGATTGGCGGTGACGATGCCGTCTTCTTCGACGTAGTCGACGCGCGGATCGGCCAGCAACTTAGCGAGCGCCGCATCGTCGGCCTGCACCACGAAACCGCGCAACGCTTGCTCGAAGCTGCGCACCAACTTCGCGCCGTGATTCGCGGCGATGCCGCGCGCGACCGTCGACACGCGCGCGGTCGGCCTGATCTCGCTGGCGAGACTGGCCGCCTGCGGCTTCAGCACCACGATGTACTGGCCTTCGATGGGACGCCCGTTGGTGCGGAAATCGGCGGCGGACGAAATCAGCGGCGCGGAGGCGCACGCCAGGGTGGCGAAGATCGCGAAAGACAGCTTGGAAATTCGATTCTTCATAATCGTAAAACTCCTTGATAAAGAGGGATTGGTAAAGCCTCTATGGTTCCGGACACGAAAGGCCGGCGAACGTCCGGGGACTTCGTGGTGCGATCTCTGCGAAGTCGGTGGGTACGGCGTCGCGACGGCTTTCGTTCCGCGGCGAACGCTATACCTTGCGTCTACGGGCGCGCAAACGCGGATGCGGGCGCAACAAATCGGTTAAAAAAAAGTAAGCGGCGTTTCGCGTGCGCTCGCCGCTAGCGCGAACCGGAAATCGATGCCGGTCGCGACGAGACGGAGAAAAATTTCGCGCAAAAAACCCGAGAAAAACCGTTAAAACTGATCGCGGACGCATCCGCGCTTCGCGCGCGCATTCGCATCCGCGATAGGAATCGCGAGGTATGCGCTCGACGATGGCTTCCGAGAAAATACCTAACAGAAATGATAGGTGCGCCCGCGAATCGATTCGACGGCATTGCGGCATCGCAGCAGCGTTTTGCGCGAAAACGCGGCGAATACGCACGGCTCTCGCGCGATCGCGACGCCGATCGCCGCACCGAGCCGAGCGCGCATCCGGCGATGCGTCGCCAAAGAAAACCCCCGGTCTCGCGACCGGGGGCTTCGTAACACGCATCGAGACGAGCGAACGCCCGAATCGATCAGAACGTGATGCTCCAGCTGTTGATGTAGCCCGTATCGGCGGTGGAGTTGTCGTTGACGCGCAGCCTCCAATTGCCGTTCAAGGTTTCCGACGACAGATTCACCGTGTAGGTCCGGATGATGTTGTCGGTGCTGGTCCCTGTGCGGTCGTGCAGGATGTAGGCGGTGCCGTCCGGCGCGATCAGGCTCACGCGCAGGTCGCCGATATACGTATGACGGATATCCACCGCGACTTGCGTGTTGGTCGGGCCGTTGCCGCTGCGACCGCTGACTCGGATCGGGCTGTTGACGGTGCTGTTGTCGTTGATCGGGTAATCGGTGTTGTTCGTGTAGGTCTGCGTACCGGGCGCGTTGACCGTGACCGTGCTGGTCTTGGTCGCGGTGGCGCCGCTGTTGTCCGTCACCGTCAACGTGACCGTGTAACTGCCGCTGCCGCCGTAGGTCTTGCTGGGGTTGATGGCGGTGGAGGTGGTGGTATCGCCGAAGTTCCAGTTGCGCGCGGCGATGGTGCCGTCGCTGTCGGTGGAGGTGTCGGTGAAGTTGGCCGTCAAACCGCTGGTCGTGAACGTGAAGTTCGCGGTCGGCGGCACGTTCGGCGCGACCACCGTCACCGTGCTGCTCTTGGTGTTGGTGGCGCCGACGTTGTCGGTGACGGTCAACGTGACGGTGTAGGTACCGCCCGCGGCGTAGGTCTTGCTGGGGTTGGTGGCGGTCGACGTGCTGCCGTCGCCGAAATTCCAACTGCGCGAGGCGATAGTGCCGTCGCTGTCGGTGGAGGTGTCGGTGAAAGTCGCCGTCAAACCGCTGGTGGTGAAGGTGAAATTCGCGACCGGCGGCACGTTCGGCGGCGCGGTGCCGGTGAAGTTCTGCCCGGTGACGTTCGCATCGGCGATGGTGATGCTGCGCGTGGCCGGCGAGAAGGTGTAAGCGCCCAGCGAAGGCGTCAACGTGTACGCGCCATTGGTCAGACCCGTCAGCGTGTAGGCGCCGCTGGAGTTCGTGGTCGTGCTGTTGCTGCCGGTGCTCACGGTGACGCCGCCGATGCCCGCGCCCGCGGCGGTGGTCACCGTGCCGGACACCGAGTACGTGGTGATGCCGCTGCACGCGGAGAACTTCACGTCCTGGATGCGGGTCTGCCAACCGCCGGTGGGACGGTACATGCCGACGAACCAGAACGTGCAATCGTCGACCGGATCGACGGTCATCTGGTAGTAGTCGCCCCAGCGGCCGGAGGTTTCGGCAGCGGCGCCGATGGCGACTTCGTTTTCGCCCAACGACATCACGCCCGCGGGATCGGCGGCGGTGCGTCCGGTGTAGCCGAGCGTGGCGAACTTGGTCGGCGTCGAGGTCTTGGTGACGTTGTAGGCCATCGCCATGTTGCCGAACTTGTCCATCGCGATGGTGCCCATCAGGTGATGGGTGTCGGCATCGCCCGGGCTGAAGGTGCCTTCCTGGAACAGCGTCCAGTTGCCGCCGCCCGTTCTGCGCAGTTCGAACCAACGCACGGCGGAGTCGACGACGGTGCCGGTGCGCGCGGGGTTCTGGTTGGTCGCGAGCGTGCCGACGATCGTTTCGTGCGTGCCCATGTTGCGATAGATCAGCTGATTGAGCAGCGCTTCGCGGATCGGGTCCAGACGCGAGGTCGAGCCCGGCTGCGGCACGGTGGCGAACGTGGAGTAGTTGCGGAACCAGCTGTTGAACTCGGTGATGTCGATGCGCGGCAACGTGGTGATGCCGCTGTTCGCCGGTGTGTTCCAGTCGATGTTGACTTCGTACAAGTCGAGGAAGTCTTTCGTGCCGTCGGCGCTGGCGCCCGCATGCGCTTCGTCGTCGTTGTGACGGGCGACGAGTTGCTTGCGGCCGGCCGGCGCCGGGTTGGTGCCGTAGAAGGTCGACGGCGTGATCATCTGGAAGCCGTAACCGGCCAGGCTCGGAATGCTGGCGAAGCGCTGCGCGGGACGCGCGGTGGCGCCGTTGAGCATATTGGCGCGGTCGAACGCATAGAGCGTCTGCTGCGCGCCGCCTTCGTTGTCGCCGCAGACGTAAGCGTCGTTCCAGACGCCGCAGTGCGGATAGTCGGGCAGCGTCGGTGTCGCGTAGTTGTAGGCCCACCAACCGCCGGTCACGGGATCCGACGTTTTCGACACGTAAGTGCAGAGGTTGGAGTTATCCAACGCGAGCAAGAACCAGCGGCCGGCTTGACGATCGTAGAGCACGATCGGGTCGCCGCCGTCGCTGGCGCACGGGGTACCGGCCGGGGCGAGCGAACCGAACGTGACCGGCCCCGCCACCAACGCGCCGGCTTTGTTGTAGACGTTGAAATACGTGCCGGACGCGGCGTTGACGGCGTAGACGACATGATTGGCGCCGACTTCCACCACCGGGTCGCCGGGGCTGACGCCGGTATTGGGATTATTGATGCTGACGCGCTTGCGCATTTCGGATTTGGCGCGCGCGGCGAGACGCGGGTTCTGACTCCAGATGTTCTGCACGTCCGGCAAACGGTCGGGCAAGGTCGGGCGATCCGCCGGCGTGTGCGGCAGCTTCGCGCCGATCGGGAAATATTGACGCCGATGCGCTTCGCGAATGGGCATGCCGGGCTGCCACATCTTGGTTTTCGGCAGGTTGCGCAGATCGACTTTGATGTCGTAGGGCGTGACCGGCTGGCCGACGGTCACGGCCCCGGAACGACGGGCGACGTTGCGTTCCGAGGGCTCGGCGCGCGGCGGCGCCGCGAGCGCGATGCAGGGCATCAGCAGCAGAAGCGCAAGTCGCTTCGCCGCTGTTTTCATCTTTCGCAATTCCATTGTGGTCTCCTTGGGCGGCGCCCCATTTCGAATCGTCGGTGCGCTGGGGCATGGCGCGGACACTCGCAGCGCTCGCACCGACTGAGATCATTCTGCCGAACGGGTACCGAGCGCCGAGCGGGATCGCTCGATGGGTCCCGTCCAGAGCCGAATCGACCGTCCCACCATAGGCCTCGGGCGTTGGCCGGTCAATCGACGTCCGGCGTACGGTCGTGGAGGCGCGCGCAACGAAAGAACCCCGGCTTTCGCCGGGGTTCTTGGTCGTGGTGCTTCGTCGGGTCCGTCTTCGCCGGGGGCTCTTGATTGCCGGCGAGGCGCGGTGCCCTGCTCCGCCCTCGCCGATCAGAACGTGATACTCCAACTGTCGATGTAACCCACGTCGCCGCCGGCCTGATCCGCCACACGCAGCTTCCATGTGCCGTTGAGCGGCTCGCTCGACAGATTCGCGCTGTAGGTGGTGTTGATGTTGTCGGCGCTGCCGCCGGTGCGGTTGTGCAGCACGTAGGTCGAACCGTCCGGCGCCACCAGCGTGACCACCAAATCGCCGATGTAGGTGTGGACGATATTCACGTTCACCGGAACGGCCGTGCCGGCGTTGCCCGTGCGGCCGGAAACCGCGATCGGGCTTTCGACCGTGGCGTTGTCGCCGATGGTGTAGTCCGTCGTATTGCTGTACGTGGTGCCGCCGCCACCGCCAGTCGTATAGCTGCCGACGAGACTGACGCCGGAGAACGTCGAATACGCTTTCACGCGAACGTAGTACGTGCCCGGCGACGGCGTCGGGAACGAGCAGGTTTCGGCGTTGCCCGATGCGAACGGACGGCAGTCGTACACCGTGTCCGTCGGGGATGCATTCCACTTCACGTACATGTCCGCATCGCCGGTGCCGCCGGACATCGTGAAGGTCAGGTTGCTCGCGCCCGGCGGCACCACCATCGTGTAGTTCAACGCGTTGCCCGTGGTCGCGCTCAAACCCGTCACCGGAACGCCATTGGTCAGGACGCTGCCGCCGGTCGAGGATGTGGAGGCGGTGGCGATCGGCGAAGCGCCGCCGACGTTGCCCGCGCCGTCGTAGGCCTGGACGTAATAGCGATAGGTCGTGGACGCGGTCAGGCCGGTGTTGATGTACGGCGGAGCCGTGACGGTGGCGATCTGCGTGAAGACGGTGCAGCTCGCGCCGGTGCAGAAATAGATCCGATAGCCGGCCAAGCCCGAGCCGCCGGCATCCGTCGCCGCCGACCAGTTCAAGTTGATCTGATTGCTGCCCAGCGCCGTGGCGGTGAGGCTGGCGACGGTGCTCGGGGGCGTGGTGTCGACGACCGCCGTGCCGGTGAAGTTCTGCCCGGCGACGTTCGCGCCGCTGACGGTGACGCTGCGCGTGGCCGGCGAGAACGTGTAACCGCTACGCGAAGGCGTCAGCGTGTAGGTGCCGTTGACCACGCCCGACAGCGTGTATGCGCCGCTGACGCTGGTGGTGGCGCTGTTGGTTCCGTTGCCGACGACCACACCGGGAATGCCGGCGCCGGCCGATGTGGTGACCGTGCCCGAGATGGTGAAGGTCGGCGTGCTGCCGCCGATGCCATCGAGAGTCTGCACGCCGGTGCCGTTCGCATCGAGCCAATTGCTCAGTCGCGTCGCGCTCGTGCCGCCGCCGGTCCAGGACACCGAAATGCGGCCGTAGTAATCCGCTTTCGAAGTATCGGCGGCCGAGCACGAGGACGGGCCGCCGTGCAATTGACCGATCACGCGCTTCTCGGGGCTGAACAGCGGCGAGCCGGAGGAACCGCCCTCGGTCACGCCGATGCCCGGAATCCAGCGCGCGAAGATGTGCGTGCCGTCGCCGGGCGAGGTCGGATTGGCGTTGGCGCCCTCGTAGCTGGTGGTCCGCGTCGCGGTCGTCGAATGACTGATGCGCTTCTCGCCGCCGTTGGGGTGATGAATGCCGGTCGCGCCGGAGAAATCGATGCTGCGACGGTCCCAACCGTTCCAGTACAGGTTGTAGGCCGCCGGCGCCGGGTCGTCGAGTTCCACCAGGGTGAAATCGCTGGGCGCATTGGCGGCGCGGAAGAACGCGCCAGTGAGCGTCTGGGTGAGTACGCCGTCGCCGTCCTGGCCGTTGGCGGCGCTGCCGACCACGCGGCACACCGAGTTCTGATAATTCCAATACGTCACCAACGACGCCGCGTTCGATGCGGTGATACCGCAATGGTTCGCGGTGAGGAAGTACATCTTCCGGTCGTTGGCGGTGTTGTTGATCAGACTACCGGTGCAGAAGATGCTGCCGCCGGTGGAGATCGCCGCGACGGAACGGATCTGATCGCGCCACGCATCGCCTTCGGGACAGGCGACGTCGACGTTGCAACTGCCTGACGTGCCCAGCGGACCGATCGCGTTGCGACGGCCGGCGGCCAAACGCCGGAAACCGACGTAATCGTGGCCGACCTGGACCAGACGCAAGCGCAGTTCGCTTCGGCGCGCGCGCGGCACGATCACTTCGATCACGGCTTGATCTCCGGCGATCACCGGCGTCCACAACTGGCCGTGCGTTTCGTTGTCGGCCGAGGTGAACATGCGTACTTCGCCCGGATCCGACGCCGCCGTCTGCGCGGCGGGATAGACCAACAGGCGACCGCCGGCCGGCATCCGATACTCGCCGAAGCCGAAGTTCAACGACAGTGCGCCGGGGGACGACATGCGCAGGCGCCAGACCATGCGGTCCGCATCCAGCGCTTCCCAAGCGCCTGCGGTATCGGGCGTGATATCCACGCGCATCGGCTGCGCATAACGCATCGGCAAACCGTTCGCCTCGCGCTGCCGGTCCTCGACGACGAGGCGGGGAATATCGACGGCGGGCATCTGCCGGTTTTCGACGTTGGACAGGGGTTGGATCGCGAAGTCGAAGCTCGCGGGGCGTGCGGTGGGTGCTGCCTGCGCGGCGATCGATGCGACGATCGATGCGGCGCACAGCATCAAGGCGTAACCCATTCTTTTCACGGTACGTACTCCTTGTAGGTGATTCGCTTCGCTCGCCCGAAAGGCGGTACCGCGAGCGCACGCCATGCGCCGCGCGTGCCCGACGACGCGAGTCGAAGCATCGGCCGGCATCGGGGGATGAATGGGAAAAGACGGCGGCGGGATCGATTCGACGCGCGCGAATGCGGCGGGCCGAAATCTCCATCGATCGCGTAGACGGCGCTTCCATGCCGAGGCGCGCGACGGAACGGAGCGCAGAGCGTCGTTCGCGACCCCGCGACGCGGGGAGGAGCCGCGAAACGCCTAGGCGTCGTTCCGGCATCGCGCCACCGCCCTTGCCGGGAGGGCGGCACGGCATCGCTACCGTAACAGCGCGCGATGACGATGCGACGACGGAAACATCGGGCTGCGTCACAGATTCGCATCGAAGTTCGCGGGCGCGCGTCGGTATTGCGATGCAGCATGCGCGAGGCTTCGCGAGCGCAAAAAAGAAGCCCCGGCGTTCGCCGGGGCTTCGTGTCGCGACATCGGTTCGGATCGCAAGGATCAGAACGTCAAGCTCCAGCTATTGAGCGTGCCGGTATCGCCCGAGGCCGCATCCTGCACGCGGAGGGTCCACGTGCCGTTCATGGCTTCGGTCGAGAGGTTGACGCTGAAGGTCTGGATGATGTTGTCGGTGCTGCCGCCCGTGCGGTTATGCAACACGTACGGCGAACCGTCCGGCGCCAGCAGCGTCACCACCAGGTCGCCCTTGTAGGTGTGCGTGATGTTCACCGCGACCGGCGTGGTGGCCGACGCGTTGCCGGTACGGCCGCTCACCGTGATGGTGCTGTTGATGGTGCTGTTGTCCGCGATGGCTTGCGGCGTGGTGTTGCTGTACGTCTGCGTACCGCCGCCACCGCCCGTCGTGTAGTTGCCGACCAGGCTCACGCCGGAGAAGGTCGAGTAGGCCTTCAGACGGACGTAGTAGGTGCCGGCCGACGGCGTTGCGAACGTGCAGGTCTCGGCATTGCCGCTGAGGTACGGACGGCAGTCGTACACCGTGTCGGTCGGCGCAGCGCCGAACTTCACGTACATGTCGGCATCGCCCGTGCCGCCGGACATCGTGAACGTCAGGTTGGTCGAGCCCGCGGGCACCACCATCGTGTAGTTCAGCGAGTTGCCCGTGGTCGCGGTCAGACCCGTGACCGGCACGCCCTTGGTCAACGTGCTGCCGCCGGCCGAAGACGTGGTGGCCGTCGCGGTGGCCGAATAGCCGCCGTTGTTGCCGGCGCCGTCGTACGCGCGCACGCGGTAGCTGTAGCTGGTGGACGCGGTCAGACCGGTGTTGGAGTACGTGGTGGACGTGGTGGTCGCGATCTGCGTGAACGCGGTGCAGCCGGCGCCCGAGCAGCTCTCGATCTTGTAGCCCGCCAGACCCGAGCCGCCGGTGTCCGTCGCCGCCGACCAGCTCAGGTTGATCTGGCTGCTGCTGGCCGCGGTGGCGGTGAGGCCGCTCACGGTGCTCGGCGGGGTGGTGTCGGCCACTGCCGTACCGGTGAAGTTCTGACCGGTGACATTGGCGCCGCTCACGGTGACGCTGCGGTTGCCCGGCGAGAAGTTGTAGCCGCCCAGCGACGGCGTCAGCGTGTAGGTGCCGTTGGTCACGCCCGACAGCACGTACGCGCCGCCGGCATCGGTGGTCGCGCTGGTGACGCCATTGCTGACGACAACGCCGCTGATGCCGGCGCCGCCCGAGGTGGCGACGGTACCGGAGATCGAGTAGGTCGGCGTGCCGCCGCAAGCCGGGAACTTGAAGTCCTGGATGCGCGTCTGCCAGCTACCGGTCGGGCGATACATGCCCACGAACCAGAAGGTGCAATCGTCCACCGGGTCGACGGTGGTCTGGTAGTAGTCGCCCCAGCGGCCGGAGGTTTCGGCGGCGCCGCCGATGGCCACTTCGTTTTCGCCCAAGGACATGACGCCCGTGGCGTCGGTCGCGGTACGGCCGGTGTAGCCCAAGGTCGCGAACTTGGTGGTCGCGGTGGTCTTGGTGACGTTGTAGGCCAACAGCATGTTGCCGAACTTGTCTTGCGCGGCGCTGCCCATCAGGTGATGGGTGCTGGTGTCGCCCGGGCTGAACGTGCCTTCCTGGTGAAGCGTCCAGTTGCCGCTACCGACGCGACGCAGTTCGAACCAACGCACGCCGGAGTCGACGACGGTGCCGGTGCGGGCCGAGTTCTGGTTGGTCGCCAAGGTGCCGACCACCGACTCGTACGAACCGAAGTTGCGATACGTCAACTGATTCAACAGCACTTCGCGGATCGGGTCGAGCTTGGAGGTCGAACCCGGCTGCGGCACGGTGGCGAACGTCGAGTAGTTGGTGAACCAACTGTTGAACTCGGTGATCGCGACGCGCGGCAGGGTGGCGATGTTGCTGTTCGCCGGCGTAGTCCAATCGAGGTTCAGTTCGAACAGCTCGATGAAGTCCTGGCTGGCGTTGGCGCTGGCGCCGTCGTGCGCTTCGTCGTCGCGGTGACGCGCGATGAGTTGCTTACGACCGGCCGGAGCGGCCGTGGTGCCGTAGAACGTCGACGGGGTGAGGATCTGGAAGCCGTAGCCCGCCAGTTTCGGCACCGTCTGGAAGCGCTGCGCCGGACGCGCGGTGGCGCCGTTGAGCATGTTGGCGCGGTCGAACGCGTACAACGTGACCTGCGCGTTGCCTTCGTTCGAGGCGCAGACGTACGCGTCGTTCCACACACCGCAATGCGGGTAGTCGGGCATGGTCGGCGTGGAATAGCCGTAGAACCACCAGCCGCCGGTCACCGGGTCGGAGGTCTTCGACACGAACGTACACACGCCCGCGTCGTCCATCGTCAGCATGAACCAACGGCCGGCTTGACGATCGTAATGGACCAACGGGTCGCCGCGGTCGGCGGTGCACGAGTTGCCGGCGGGCGCCAACGAACCGAAGTTGGTCGGACCGGCCAACAGCGTGCCGGACTTGTTGTAGATCTTGAACGTGGTCGTCGAACCGTTCACCGCGTAGATGACGTGGTTGGCGCCGACTTCGACCACCGGGTCGCCCGGGCTGACGCCCGTATTCGGATTGTTGATGCTGACGCGGCTACGCACCGCGGCCTTGGCGCGCGCGGCTTTGCCGGCGGCGCTTTCGTCCCACGCCTTCTGGCGCTGCGGGAGACGGTCTTCGGCGGTCGGACGGTTGGCCGGCGTGTGCGGCAGCTTGGCGCCGATCGGACGATAGACGCGACGATGCGCCTCGCGGATCGGCATACCCGGTTGCCACGGTTTCGCCTTCGGCAAAGTGCGCAGATCGACGTTGACGCTGTGCGGCGTCACCGGCGAACCGACTTGCGTGCCGCGGGCGACGGTGCCGCGATCCCCTTCTTGACTGTTTCGCGGCGGCGCCGCGAACGCAACGCAGGGCAGGAGCAGCGTCACTGCTGCCGCCTTGATCGCCCTGGAAAATGTTCTTGCTTTCATTACAAGACCCTCGACAAGTTGATGTGGACACGACGAAGGGACGCCCGCGAGAACGGACTTTCGACAGCGGACTCGCTGCAGCGGCCTTGGCGAGCGTACCGGCGACGTTGGTCGCGCCGCGACGCTGGCTTGGTTCGTGCGCGCGTGGACCCGCGCACGCTTCGTTCGTGCATTTCGACATCGCTACACATGCGCGGCGCCCATTGCCCCTGGCGCTGCGCCACCCCGCGCACTGCCCCTCAGTGCGCCCCGACCGCGGATTGACGACTCAAGACGAACGCGCCCTCATTCGGCGTCCTCGTCCTGATCGCCCTCCACAGCCGAGAAAACCGCACGCCGCCATAACTGCAGATTGCCGCGCAGACTTTCGAGCGCGACGACGGCGTTGCTATCGCCCGCCTGCGGCGCGCCCACGACGGCGCGCGCTCGCTTGCTGGGTTCCTCCTGATCGCGGTGCTCGACCGCGATCGAATAATCGGTGGCCATCGTGCCCGACGTGGCCATCGTCACTTCGGCGTTCAGACCGTCGGTCACGCCGACGACAATATCGCCGGTGCGCGTGACGAAACGCTGACGCGAACCGGGGCGCGCGCCTTCGTTCAACGAAATGCGGATACGGCCTTCGACGGATTCCGCTTGAATCGTGCCGTCGGTGCCGCGCGCGCTGATATTGCCGGTTTGCGTGGCGTAGTCGAGATCCGACTTCAGCCCGCGGCTTTCGATGCCGCCGTCGACGGTGCGCACTTTCAACGCATGCTTTTCCGGCACGTAGAGCACCAGATCGATGCGTTGCCCGTCTGCGCGAACGCCGCCGCCCGGCAACGTCGGCGCGATCACGAAGCGACCGCCCTGCACGCCCGGCGCGAACGCGAACTGCGCCGCGCCCTTGGGCTGCTGGATGGTGGCGCGAATATCGAGCGTGTGCTCGTAGCCGCCGAACCGCACGAACACGCTGCCGTGCGGATTATCGACATCGATGGATTGGCCGGGCTTGAGCTTGAAGCTCAGGTCGCGGCGCTCGGGCTCGTCGAATGTGGGCGGCGCGTCTTCCTGGATACCGGCCGGTTCGCCGTCCGTCGACGACGCGGCCGTTTGCGCGGCCGTCGGCGCATTTTCTTGCGCCGCAACATGGGCGGGCGCGATGGCCGCCATGAGGATCAGCGCGACTCCGCCGCCGAACGTCGCGAGCGGCGAGCGGCGAGCGCGCGAGCCGAGGGCTCGCGGCGAAGCGAGGAGGAACGCGCGGGACGAACGTTGGGCATCGCTCAACAAGCCGAGAAACATGCGATATCAGAACCTGTAGTCGATCGTGACGATGAAATTCCTGCCGGGCTCGTCTAGCCCGGAACCGTGTTCGCGATACCGCTTGTCGGCCAGATTCTCCGCCCGTACCGCGACCCCCAAGCCTTCGAATATACGCCAATCCGCGCGCAAATTGAGCGTCGCCCAACCGCCGGTGCCGTTCGGATTGATGCGCGGGTCGACGAGGTCGCGCGGACTGAGCCGGGTTTGTTCGGTGGCGTAATAGCCGTAGGCCTCTAAACCGAGACGCGCGTTCGGTTTCCAGCGCGCGCCGAGCTTGCCGTACAGCGGCGGGATGCGGTCGGCGGCGTACTCGGCGCCTTCGGAGCGTTCGTCGCCGCGGGTGTAGGTCGCGGTGGCGTACAGCTCGATATCCGGATCCGGCAAGCGGTAGCGCGCGCCGGCTTCCACGCCCCAGAGGTCCTGGCGGGTGACGTTGCGGTTCTGCACCACCAATGCGCCGTCGCGGACGTCGCCGGTCAGCACGCTGGTGATCTTGTCCTGGTAGCGCGAGCGGAAGGCGATGATTTCGCCGCTCATCCGCTCGCCGCCGTATTTCAAGCCGGCATCGACACTGGTCACCGATTCGGGTTTCAGATTCGGGTTCGGCTCGCTGTAGCGATTGCCCGGGCGCACGCCGAAGATGCCCAGATCGAAGATGTTCGGCGCACGGAAGCCGCGGCCGAGATTCGCCACGAAATGCAGCGGTTCGGTCAATTCGACGCTCAAGCCGATATTGCCGGTGAGATCGTCCGGATCCAAACGCACGCCGGGTACGTCGACGCTGTCGGGAATCTTCACGTCGAAGCGGCTGTAACGCAGACCGGCGTTGACGTCGAAGCGACCGACGCGCCAATCGTCGGCGACGTACAGCGCGACGCTCTTCATCCAAGAGCCGTCGGGGAAGCGCGGCGCGCGCACCGTGGTGACGCCGGTGTTGACGTTGGTGCGGATGCGCGAGGAATCGACGGTGTCGCGGTAGACCTCGAACCCGTAGCTCAAATGATGGCGTTCGCCGAGTTGTTTACCGAACTGACCGACGTAACCCGTGGTGGCGTCGCGGTTGCGTTCGACTTCCAAATTCGGCGTGCCGAACGCGCGCGTGCGCCGATCGTCGACGATGAATTGCCGGCCGACGCGCAGTTCGCCGCTGTCGAACAGCGCGTTCGCCGCATCGATGCGCCACAGCAGTTGCGCGAAGCGGCGCTGCTGCGGCTCGAAGAAGAACAGCGCGTTTTCCGGATTAGTTTGACCGAACCCCGGCACCAGCGCGTCGTGACGCGGCGTGCGCGGCTGTTCGGCGTACTGCACCGAAAGCACGAATTCGTGGCCGTCCACGGGTTTGGCGCCAACCTTGAAGTCGCCGCTGCGCGCGGTGAAGCCCGACTGCGGGCGCTCGTCGCCGCCGCCCACGCGCAGATCGTTGACTTCCTGCGAGGTGGCGCCGAGCGAGAACGCGACGCGCTCGCCGCCGCCGGCCGCTTCGGCGCGGCCGATCAGCGAATCGTCGGCGCTGGCGGCGATGGCGCGCAGGCCGCCGCTCCAACGCCAGCCCGCATCGGAATAACGCAGCGCGGGCGTGAGCATTTGCACCACGCCGCCCATCGCATCGCCGCCGTACAGCGTGCTGGACGGACCGCGCACCACTTCGATGCGGTCCAGACTTTGACCGTCCACCAGCGCGATGTATTGGTTCGGCGCATTGCGGAAGATCGCGTTGTTGAGACGGAAGCCGTCGACCAGATGCAGCACTTCCGAACCCTTCAAACCGCGCACGATCACCACGCCCTGCCCCGGCGTGGTCTGCTGCACGAAGGTGCCGACTTCGCCGTGGAGCGCGTCCATCGGCGTCTGCAGCGCGGCTTCGCCCAGCTCGGCGCGAGTCGCGATCGTCGTCGCCGCCGAGACTTCCAACGTGGATTCCGGGCGCTTGGTGGCGGTGACTTGGATGGTGTCGAGAACGCCGGCGTCCGCGCAGGCGGGCGCGTCTTCGGCGCAATCCTCGCGCGATTGCGCGGACGCAGCGGAGGCGATCAGCGCGCTGGCGATCGCCAGCGCGAGCAGAGAAACGCGGTAAGGAGACATGCGAAACCGTGAAAGTGCTGAGTGGGGGATGCGGCGATCGACCCGGCGCCCTTCGAACGCGTCGCGAAGACGGGTCGCCGGAATGCGCGTATGAGCCGCAGGTCGAGTGTAAGCGAAAAAAGAATCCCCTCGCCGCCTTCCGGCGGAGAGGGGACCGTGATCACGAATCGATCCGCTAGGACCGAAGGCGAGGATCACAAGACGACGATCAGAAGGTGACGCTCCAGCTATTGATGTAACCGACGTCGCCGCCGGCCGCATCCTGCACGCGCAGGTTCCACGTGCCGTTCAGCGCTTCGCCGGAGAGGTTCACGTTGTAGGTCGTGTTGATGTTGTCCGCGCTGCCGCCCGTGCGGTTGTGCAGCACGTAGACCGAGCCGTCCGGCGCGACCAAACTCACCACCAAGTCGCCGATGTAGGTATGCACGATGTTCACCGCCACCGGGGTGCTGGCCTGACCGTTGCCGGTCCGGCCGGACACCGCGATCGGGCTATTCACCGTGGTGTTGTCGCTGATCGTGTAGTCGTTGGTGTTGGTGTAGGTCTGCGTACCGCCGCCACCGCCGCCGGTGGTGTAGTTGCCGACCAGGCTGACGCCGGAGAAGGTCGAGTACGCCTTTACGCGCACGTAGTAGGTGCCGGCCGACGGGGCCGCGAACGTGCAGGTTTCGGCGTTGCCGCCGAGGTACGGACGGCAGTCGTACACCGTGTCGGTCGGTGCGGAACCGAACTTCACGTACATATCGGCATCGCCGGTGCCACCGGATAGCGTGAACGTCAGGTTGGTCGAGCCCGCGGGCACCACCATCGTGTAGTTCAACGAAGCGCCGGTGGTCGCGGCCAAGCCGGTGACCGGCACGCCCTTGGTCAGTTCGCTGCCGCCACCGCCGCCCGCGGACGTGGTCGCCGTCGCGGTGGCCGAGTAGCCGCCGTTGTTGCCGGCGCCGTCGTACGCACGCACGCGATAGCTGTAGCTGGTGGATGCGGTGAGGCCAGTGTTCGAGTACGAGGCGGTCGTGCTGGTCGCGATCTGCGCGAAGTTGGTGCAGCCCGCGCCCGCGCAGCGTTCGATCTTGTAACCGGCCAGACCCGAGCCGCCGGTGTCGGTCGCGGCGGACCAGCTCAGATTGATCTGCGCGCTGCCCGATGCGGTCGCGGTCAGCCCGCTCACCGTGCTGGGCGGCGTGGTGTCGACCGGCGCGGTGCCGCCGAGCGTGTAGAGCAAACGATTCGGCGAACCGGTGCCGGCGTTGCCGACGACGCCCGGCGTCGCCGCCGCATTCAACGCGCTGGTGACCTGCGCGGGCGTGGCGGTCGGATTCGTCGCCAGATACAGCGCGGCGGCGCCGGCCACGTGCGGCGACGCCATCGATGTGCCGCTAATGGTGTTCGTCGCGGTGGTGCTGGTGTACCACGCCGAGGTGATCGACGAACCCGGCGCGAAAATATCCACGCAGGTGCCGATGTTGGAGAACGACGAACGCGCATCGGTGCTGGTGGTGGAACCGACGGTGATCGCCGACGGCGCGCGCGCGGGCGATTTGGTGCACGCATCGCTGCCGTTGTCGTTACCCGCGGCGACCACGACGGTCACGCCGGCGTTGGTCATGGTCTGCACGGCGTCGTCGACCGCCTGCGCGGCGCCGCCGCCCAAACTCATGTTCGCGACCGCCGGCAGAATGCGATTCTGCGCGACCCATTCCATACCGGCGATCACGCCGGCGTTGGTGCCCGAGCCGGTGCAGCCGAGCACGCGCACCGGGTGAATGGTGACGCCCTTCGCCACGCCGTAGGTGGTGCCGCCGACGGTGCCGGCGACGTGCGTGCCGTGGCCGTGACAGTCGTTGGCGTTGCCGCCGGTGGTCACGGCGTCGAAACCGTTGCCCATGCGCCCGCTGAACTCGGTGTGCGTCAACAGCACGCCGGTGTCGATGATGTACGCATGCACGCCCGACGCGGTGGTGTCGTAGGTATAGCTGTTGCTCAGCGGCAAATTGCGCTGATCGACGCGATCCAAGCCCCAGGTGGCCGGGCTCTGGGTCGCGTTGATGCTGATGATGCCGTTCTCTTCGACGTAAGCGACGCGCGGGTCGGCGAGGAGGCGCTGCAGGGCGGCATCGTCGGCTTTCGCCACGAAACCGCGCAGCGCATAGCTGAAGCTTTTGACGACGCGGGCGTTGTGCGCGGAGGCGATCTGATTCGCGACCGAAGGCACGCGCGCGCGGGTCGCCGATTCGGTGGCGAGACTGGCGGCTTGGTCTTTGAGCACGACGATGTATTCGCCGGCGACGGGATTGCGAACGGTGCGGAAGTCGGCGGACAGCGCCGACAGCGGCGCGCCTGCGATGAGGGAGATGCCGATCGCGGCGGATAGCAATGACATTCGACGATTCACGATTGCTCCTTGGACTTGTCGTTATCGAGACATTGGAACGACGCGTCGCGCGAAATGCGCGATGCGCAGCGTGCGGATCACGGCAACGCGACATAGGGCTGAGCGCCGTCTCCGGCCCTCGCCGTTCGCGTTGTTCCCCCCGTTCGGCGCCGCGACGACACTGCGCGCCCCGATCCGCGGCCGAAACGTATGCGAGTTCCGACGAACGAGCAAGCCGCAGCGCGCCATACGAAAAAACGTATTTTTTACATCATCGAATGCGGCCTTCGAACTGTGCATGATCTTGAACGGCGCGAGACGCCCTATTCGTCCGCGCGTTGGCGGAAAACGATTTTTCTCGCATCGCGCCGCAGGATGCGCGCGCGGCGTCTCAGATGCCGCGAACAGGATTTTCAACGCTCTCGATGAGCGCAGAACGCGGGAGCGTTCCGTTCATGCGCAGGATGACGCGGATGCGGCATCGAAATGCGCGAAACCCCCGACGCATCGGCGGCGCGACCGAATTCGATGCGCATCTCCTGCACGCATTCGGCGAACGCATGGGCCTGGTCGATTCGTATGCGGATTCGCCTCGCCGAAAGCACGCAGCCCCGGCGGGCCGGGGCTGCGTGTCGCGAGTGTCGATGTGCGCAATGCGTCCGTCGTCGCGAAGATCGAGTTTCGAGCGTTGGATTTCGAGCGTGGTGTCTCGTGAATCTTGCGCCGAGACTCCGCGCTTGGGCATCAGAACGTGATACTCCAACTGTTGATGTAGCCGGTGTCGCCAGTGGCCGCATCTTGTGCGCGCAGCTTCCAGGTGCCGTTCAAGGCTTCGGTCGACAAATTCAACGTCACCGTCTTGTTGATGTTGTCGGCGCTGCCGCCGGTGCGGTTGTGGATGTTGTACAGCGAACCGTCCGGCGCGACCAAGTCCACCTTCAGGTCGCCCTGGTAGGTGTGCACGATCGCCACCGTCACCGACGCGTTCGTCGGCGCGTTGCCGGTACGACCGCTCACCGCGATCGGGCTCTCGACCGTGCTGTTGTCGTTGATCGTGTAGTCCGTGGTGTTGGTGTACGTCTGCGTCGTGCCGCCACCGCCGCCGGTGGTGTAACTACCGGTCAAACTCAGACCCGAGAACGCGGAATAGCCCCGCACCAGTACGTGATAGGTCCCGGCTTGCGCGGTGACGATCGCGCAGGTTTCCGCGTTCGTGCCGCCGTTCGAGCGGCAGTCGTAGGTCGTGGTCGTCGGCGCGGTGCCGAAGCGGGCGTAGAGATCGGCATCGCCCGTACCGCCGGAGGTGACGAAACGCAGATTCGTCGCGCCCGCGGGAACCGACATCGTGTAGCGCAATTCCGCGTTCGCCGCACCCGACAAGCCCGTGACCGGCACGCCGTTGCTCAACGTACCGCCGCCGGGCGCCGACACCGTCACCGCGCTGGATTTGGTATTGGCGGCGCCGAGATTGTCGGTGACGGTCAATGCGACGGTGTAAGTGCCGCCCGTCGCGTAGGTTTTGCTCGGGTTGATCGCGGTGGACGTGGTGCCGTCGCCGAAGTTCCAACTGCGCGAGGCGATGCTGCCGTCGCTATCGGTGGAGGCGTCGGTGAAGTTCGCGGTCAGGCCGGTCGTGGCGACGCTGAAGTTGGCGACCGGCGCGACGTTGCCGCCACCGCCGCCCGTGCTGGTCTTCGCCGCCTCGCCCAAGAAGGCCAATCCGAGCTTCGCGAACTTCGCGCTGTTCGCCGCCGAATTGCTCATGTTCGCGAGCGTGTCGCCCGCGCTGTGGATGTTCGAGAAATAGCTCGAACTACCGCCCTCGAACATCATGCCCGACGGATACCCGGCGCTGGTCCACGACGCGTGATCCGAACACCCGTAGCCGCAGGTGTAGGTGCCGCGGGTCATGCCGAGCGGCGCCAGATACGTGTCGAACAATCCGGTGAGGAAGGTTTGGACGTCCGCGTTCGAGTAGTCGGTGATCAGGCGCATGTCGCTGCCCGTCGTCGGCTTGTAATTGGTCATGTCGAGCTGCAGCACGGCGACCACATTCGTGCCGGAGGCGCGGAACGATTGCGCGATCGCGTTCGAGCCGCGCAAGCCGACTTCTTCCGCCGCATAGCCCATGAACTTGACCGTACGCTTGGGTTTCCACCCGCTGGCCAGCGCGATGCGAATCACTTCGGTCAAGGTCGCGATGCCGGATGCGTCGTCGTCGGCGCCGGGCGCGACCTGCGTGGTGCTGCCGCCGCCGCTGGTGTTGATCGAATCCAGGTGCGCGCCGAGCACCACCACTTCGTTCGGCAATTCGTTGCCACGGATGGTCAGGATCACCGACGGCTGCGTCGAGCAATTGCTGCAGGCGGTGAACAGCTCGGAGGTCACATCGGTGCGACTTCCGGCCAGACCCTGCCACGTCGTGCGGATCCACTCCGCCGAGGTTTTGCCGGTCGTGCTGGTGTAATAGCGATTCTGATACGACGACAGCGTCGAGATCGTGCTGTAGATGTTCGTCGCGGAAGTCTGCGGCAACCAGGGGCTGACCGTCGTTTGGTTATCGATGGTGTACGCCGCGAGCAAGGATTTGCGCACGATCTGCGCGGCGCGATCCGAGCGCACGAAAGCTTCGGCTTCGGCGCGCGACGCGAACGCGAAGTAACCGCCGCAGCGCAGTTGCTTCTGATGGATGCGCGCGCTCACCGCGCCCAGATGCTGCGCTTGGGTCTGCGCGACCACCAAGGCGGTGCCGACGCTATCGAAGGTCGGCGATGCGTCGACGGCGAGGTCCTGCATCAGCGGATAGGTGTCGCGCGAGGTCACGATGTAGACCGGGGCGGCGGCGTCTTGCCGCAGCCGCAGGGCCGCGAGCGCGGCATCGGCTTCTGCGCGGGCATGGCCGCTGGAGGTTCGCGATGCGCTCTGCGCCCAAGCGCAAGTCGAGAGGCCGACGCACAACAACAGCGCCGGGATACGGAGAGGGTTCGGATTCATGTCTCGGTTCCTTGAGGAAGTGGAATTGCGCGAATAGCGCGACGACGCGCCCCCGCGCGCCGCTCGGCGATGGAAGAAAGAAGCCCCGGCGATGCCGGGGCTTCTTGGGTCTCGCGACATCAGGTTCCGATCGCGAGGATCAGAACGTGACGCTCCAGCTATCGATACGACCGACGTCGCCGCCCGCCATATCCGCCACGCGCAGCTTCCACGTGCCGTTCAAGGCTTCGGTCGACAGATTCAACGTCACCGTCTTGTTGATGTTGTCGGCGCTGCCGCCCGTGCGGTTGTGGATGTTGTACAGCGAACCGTCCGGAGCGACCAGGTCCACCTTCAGGTCGCCCTGGTAGGTGTGCACGATCGCCACCGTCACCGACGCGTTCGTCGGCGCGTTGCCGGTACGACCGCTCACCGTGATCGGGCTCTCGACCGTGCTGTTGTCGTTGATCGTGTAGTCCGTGGTGTTGGTGTACGTCTGCGTACCGCCGCCGCCACCGCCGCCGGTCGTGTAGTTGCCGACCAAGCTCACGCCGGAGAAGGTCGAGTAGGCCTTCAGACGGACGTAGTAGGTGCCGGCCGACGGGGCCGCGAACGTGCAGGTTTCGGCGTTGCCGCCGAGGTACGGACGGCAGTCGTACACCGTGTCGGTCGGCGCGGAGCCGAACTTCACGTACATGTCGGCATCGCCCGTGCCGCCGGACATCGTGAACGTCAGGTTGGTCGAGCCCGCGGGCACCACCAGCGTGTAGTTCAGCGAATTACCGGTCGAAGCGCCCTGACCGGTGACCGGAACGCCCTTGGTCAGCACCGTCGTGGTCGGCGGAGGCGTGGTGCCGCCGCAGCTCACGCCCACCGCGGTGAACGCGGCCGTGACGTTGGCGACCGTGTAGCCCAGATCGGTCGCGGCCGTCTGCACGCCGCAGGCGCCTTGATTGAAGTCGGTGCTCGCGGTCCAGTACAGATCGTTCGCGCGAGCGAACACCTGGAACGCCTTCTGCGTGTTCCAGCCGGCGGTGGTGGCCAGGGTGTAGAACGCCTTGTTGTACACGCCGGACGAGTAATGCACGTCCATGCCGGCGGTGTAGTTCGCGGCGTTACCGATCGAACGGCCGTCCTGCGGCGGGTTCGCCATGTAACGCAGCGCGCCCGTGGCTTTGAAGATGTCCGCGCCGACCAAGAAGTCGTTCGTGCCCTTCATGTAGTACTCGGCCGCTTCGCCCGCGATGTCCGAATACGCTTCGTTGATGCCGCCCGACTGGCCCGAGTAGGTCAGGTTCGAGTTCTGCGAGGTGAAGCCGTGCGAGACTTCGTGCGACGCCACGTCCAGGCTGACCAGCGGGTAGAACGTGGTCGCGCCGTCGCCGAACGTCATCGCCGAACCGTCCCAGAACGCGTTCTCGTAGCTGGTGCTGTAGTGGACCCGCATCACCAACTGGAACGTCAACGGCGGCTTGCCGATGTACGCGTTGTACATGTTGAAGATCACGCTACCGAAGTAGTGCGCGTCGTTCAGCGGCGAGTACGCGCCGTTGATCGTCTTCACCGTGTTGCGCGGGCAGGTGTACGAGAACGCCGTCGTGCCCGACGTGCCGCCGTTGAGGTTCACGGTCTTCACGTTGGTGTTGTTCATCGTGCACGTGGTGCCCGACTGGGTCACGTCCATGAAACCGAAGTTGGTGCCGTATTCGTACTGGCCGGTCTTGGCGTTGCCGCCAGGGCCGGTGCCGACCAACGCATGCTGCAGATCGTCCCACTGCTTCAGCACCGCGCCGGTGTCGGCGCTCACGATCACCGTCGGACGCGTCGGCGAACCGCCGGCCAGCGTGTCGGCGAAGTAGCTGACCACGTACGCGCGATGCGCGCGGCCGTCGTCGCCCACGTAAATCATCAGGTTCGCTTTCTCGTTCGACGTGCGCATGAAACCGACATCGGTGCCCAGACCGGCCGACTTCGCGATGCGCAGCGCGCGCGCTTGATTCAGACGCACGGCGCGGTTCGGAATCTCCGACGCCAGACCGGCGACTTTCTGGCCGAACAGCGTACGCACGTTGCCCGACGCGTCTTCGTTCACCACCACGTGCTCGCCGAAGATCGGCAGGCCGCGGAACGTTTGCACGTAACGATGGTTGCGAACGCCCAGATCGGTCTTGCGATCGAGCAGCATCAAGCGCGATTCGCCATCCAGGCCCAGCGCTTGTTCGTGACGGGTGTGCGCCATCGCGGTGGCGCCGGTCGCCGCGATCGCGGCATTGGCTTGCTTGACCGCCGCGAGGTTTTCGCGATGCAGGTCGGTACGGCTGGCGGCGGCGGCGCTACCCGTCGCGACCGCCAACGCGCCGACGGCCGTCAGCGCGCAGAACAGACGATTACGATTCACAGTGAAGCTCTCCCTGATGCGTTTGTGCTTGTCGTATGCCGCCGAGGCGGCGCGAGCCATACCGAACGGTGCGCGAAGGATTCGAAAGAATCGTGCCCCCGATGCAACGTGTCCTTTCGCGGGTTCGGTCATGACGCCGCCCGTTCGAAACTGAACGGGCGGCAAACGGACGCTAAGCGGAGCCGACGCATTTCGTCAATAGATGCCCCCCTACGGCACGGTCTTTGTCCCGAGAACAGAGACACGCCGTTCGAAAAAACGCGAATTTTGGGTCCGGAACCGATCTTTTCGCATACGCCGGGCGCCTGATCGGTACGGTCGATCGAAAATTTTGCTGCGTTGCAGCAAACGGTCGCGCGAATGTCGCGCGTTGTCGCTCGCTGTCGAACGCCGGGCTTCGGCACCCTTCACTACGGCGGCCCGTTCCTCCCCTGCTCGCCGCGGAGGAGGGGCGAAACCGGGAGCCGTGCGGAGGCTCGGGCATTCGAGCGAAGCGAACAGGCGCCGCGACCAAGCCTTCAACTTATTGTTTCGATTGAAGAATAAAGCCAGCCTTATCCGTTTCGGGCGGCTCTCCCCTGCCCCGTCTCGGTCGCCAGCCGGTCCACCGACGAAAAGAGCCCCGGCGCATGCGCCGGGGCTCTCGATCGAAACCCGTTCCGCGTCGAAGCCCCGCGAAACGGGCGAATCGCGGCTTACGGGGTCCGCGTGGCCTTCAGGTTGACGCCCGAGTAGGCGGTGTAGGCGCGCACATTGATGTAGTACACGCTACCCGCGGTCGGGTTGTTGAAGGTGCAGGTCTCGTTATTGCCGCCGGTGTACGGACGGCAGGTGTACAGCGTCGTGGTCGGGGCCGCACCCAAGCGGACGTAGAGGTCGGCGTCGCCGGTGCCGCCGGAGGTCGCCACCACCAGCTTCGTGGTGCCCGCCGGGATCGTCACGGTGTAGTTGGAGGTGACGTTGCCGGCCGAGGCCGCGGGCAGGTTGACGTTCAAGACGACCGTGCCGGTTCCGCCGCCGCCCCCACCGCAGGTGGCGCCCACCGCGGTGAACGCAGCCGTGACGTTGGCCACCGTGTAGCCCAGGTCGGTCGCCGCCGTCTGCACGCCGCACACGCCTTGGTTGAAGTCGGTGCTCGCGGTCCAGTACAGATCGTTCGCGCGGGCGAACACCTGGAACGCCTTCTGCGTGTTCCAGCCCGCCGTCGTCGCCAACAGGTAGAACGCCTTGTTGTACACGCCCGACGAGTAATGCACGTCCATGCCGGCGGTGTAGTTCGACGTATGGCCGATCGAACGACCGTCCTGCGGCGGATTCGCCATGTAGCGCAGCGCGCCGGCGGCCTTGAAGATCTGCGCACCGACCAGGAAGTCGTTCGTGCCGCGCATGTAGTACTCGGCCGCTTCGCCGGCGATGTCCGAATACGCTTCGTTGATGCCGCCCGACTGGCCCGAGTAGGTCAGGTTCGAGTTCTGCGAGGTGAAGCCGTGCGAGACTTCGTGCGACGCCACGTCCAGGCTGACCAGCGGATAGAACGTGGTCGCGCCGTCGCCGAACGTCATGGACGAGCCGTCCCAGAACGCGTTCTCGTAGTTCGTCGAATAATGCACGCGCATCGTGAGCTGGAACGTCAACGGCGGCTTGCCGATGTACGCGTTGTACATGTTGTAGATGACGCTGCCGAAGTAGTGCGCGTCGTTCAGCGGCGAGTACGCGCCGTTGATCGTCTTCACCGTGTTGCGCGGGCAGGTGTACGAGAACGCCGTCGTGCCCGACGTGCCGCCGTTGAGGTTCACGGTCTTCACGTTGGCGTTGTTCATCGTGCACGTGGTGCCCGACTGGGTCACATCCATGAAACCGAAGTTGGTGCCGTATTCGTACTGGCCGGTCTTGGCGTTGCCGCCGGGGCCGGTGCCGATCAACGCGTGCTGCAGGTTGTCCCACTGATTGAGCACCGCGCCGCTATCCGCGTCGACCACGACGGTCGGCATCGCGGGCGAACCGCCAGCCAGCGTGTCGGCGAAGTAGCTGACCACGTACGCGCGATGCGCGCGGCCATCGTCGCCCACGTAAATCATCAGGTTCGCTTTCTCGTTCGACGTGCGCATGAAACCGACATCGGTGCCCAGACCGGCCGACTTCGCGATGCGCAGCGCGCGCGCCTGATTCAGACGCACGGCGCGGTTCGGAATCTCCGACGCCAGACCGGCGACCTTCTGGCCGAACAGCGTGCGCACGTTGCCCGACGCGTCTTCGTTCACGACCACGTGCTCGCCGAAGATCGGCAGGCCGCGGAACGTTTGCACATAACGATGGTTGCGAACGCCCAGGCTTTCTTTGCGCGCCAGCAACACGAGGCGCGACTCCGCGTCGAGGCCGAGCGAACGGGCATGGCGCGCGTGCACGGTGTCGGCGAGGCCCGCTTTCGCGACGGCGGCGTTCTCGCGAGCGATGCCGGCGATGTCCGCGCGGTTGAGGTCGGTGCGTTGGGCCGCGGAGGCCGTGGACGCGGCGAAGCCGATCAGCGCCAGCGTCGTCGCGACTGCCAGCGTATTCGTTTGAAGATGACGTTTCACTGCTCTGTTCTCCCTGAAGCGAGTCTGTGAAGGACGCGGCCGCGAATGGGCCGCGCGGGTTCGCTCTGCGGGACGTCGAGCCATCCTGGCCTTGTGGGTCGACGACGGTCTCAGTCCCTGAGCCGGGCCGTCGCAGCACCCCTGTGCGACGATCCGCGCACACATCAACAAAACGCGAGGGCGTCGTCAACACGAAACACGCGGCGATTCGGCGAACGTGTCGATTTCTCGAGCGCCGTCGTTTTTTTATTTTTCGATTCGCTGGACGTCGATCACATTCGCGAACGCTCGCGCCGTCGCGCGATGCGCGTTCGCGGCGCGCCGCTGCTGCGTCACAGCAAGGACATTGCGTCTCAGCGCTTCGCGGCACGACACCGCGAAGCGCGCCGACTCAGAGCACGCCGACTCAGAGCGCGCCGACTCGGCACATGCCGACTCAGAACATGCCGGTTTCCAAACGCGCGACTTCCGACATCATCTCGCGCGTCCACGGCGGGTCGAACACCAATTCCACATCGACATCGGCGACGGTCGGGATCAATTCGAGCTTGCCGCGCACGTCCTCGACCAGGGTCTCGCCCATGCCGCAGGCCGGGGCCGTCAGGGTCATCCGGATCTCGACGCGCCGCTGGCCGCTCTCGTCGGAGCGCACGTCGGCGCCGTAGACCAGGCCCAGATCGACGATGTTGATCGGAATCTCCGGGTCGAAACAGGTCCGCAACTGCTTCCAGACCAGGGTTTCGACATCCTCGTCGCTGGCGCCCTCGGGCAATTCGATCGGCGGCGGCGGCTCTTTGCCGATGGCGTCCGCGTCCTTGCCGGCGATGCGCATCAAATTGCCTTCGACGAACACCGTCCAACTGCCGCCGAGGGCCTGGGTGATGTACCCGACAGTGCCTGCAGGCAGGGTCACCGCCTCGCCCTGGGGTACGAGGACGGCGTCGCAATCGCGTTCGAAACGGACGGGTTCGCTGCTACGGGAATACACGGTGAGAGGCGCGATCCTGGATCGCGAGGGCGGCGTTCGGAGGGCCGCCATTGTACCGGAGCGCTTTCCTGCCATGTCCGTGCGGTATAAAGGCGCACTCGCCGAATCGGCGGTCTCGGATCGGGGGAGGTCCGGGATCGCGTCTTCCGACTCCTCATGGAGAGTGTTTGCATGACCCGAATTACGCATTCGAACGCGCCTCGCGCCGCGCGCCCGCTGCGCCGCGCCCGGCTGTCGTTGGCCCTGGCGATCGCGTCCGCGACCGCCCTGCCCGCGTTGGCCCAGGACGCCGCGCCGGACGGCGTCGAAGAGCTGGACCGCATCACCGTGACCGCGCAGAAGCGCGAACAGCAGATCGAGGACGTGCCGATCTCGATCAACGCCTATTCCGGCGACTTCCTGCGGGCCCAAGGCATCCAGGATTACGGCGACCTAGGTTCGCTGGTGCCGGGCCTGGAGGTGCAGACCCAGAGCGTGAGCAACCCCAGCATTTCGATCCGCGGCATCACCGCCGACCTCGACGATCCGACCCAGGAGCCGCGCATTTCGGTGTTCCAGGACGGCGTGTCGATCAGCCGCGCGCGCGGTTCGTCGGTCGAAATGTTCGACATGGAGCGCGTGGAAGTGCTGCGCGGCCCGCAGGGCACGCTGTTCGGCCGCGCCGCGGAAACCGGCGCGATCCACCTGATCCAGAACAAGGCCCGCAGCGGCCGCTCCGCCGGCTTCGAACTGGGCTTGGGCAGCGACGACCAGCGCCGCTTCACCGGCTTCTACAACACCGACCTGAGCGACAACGTGCAGGGCCGGGTCGCGGCGTTCTACGAAACCCGCGACGGTTTCGTCGAGAACCTCGACGGCGGCACGCTGCAGGGCAAGGACACCCGAGCTATCCGTGGCGCGCTGCATGTGGATATCGGCGAGCGCAGCGGCTTGGACGTGATCCTGAACTACCAGAAGGATTCCCCGCCGGGCACCGCCTTCCGTAGCCAAGTGATCCCGAACCTGCAGGGCAGCCTGGACCCGTACGTCGCCAATTCGCAGCGCGGCGATGAGTTGGGCACCGACCGCGAGGTCTACGGCGTCACCGTGCTCGGCGATTTCGCGCTCAACGACACCTGGACGCTGTCCACCGTCACCGGTTGGCGCCGCTACGACGGCCTCGACAAATTCGATTCCGACGGCTCGCAAGCGGATATGATCGAATTCGACGAAAACGCCTGGGGCCGTCAGTTCAGCCAGGAAATCCGCTTCGATTTCGACGCCGGCGGCAAATTCACCGGCTTCGTCGGCGCCTCGTACTTCGACGAAGTCGCGAACCGCGACCTGCATTACCAAGCCGACGAGCGCCAGTTGTACGCGTTGCTGTCGCCGCAAATCAACGCGAACACGTCGGCCCTGCTCGGTTCGGCGCTGGCGAATCTGTATTTCCCGGTCGTGCCGCTGCTGAACGCGAACGCGACGCCGAACACCTCGGTCGCCACGACCTGGCTGCCGGTGCCCGGCTTGGTGCCGCCGACGCCGAGCAATCCCGCCGGCTTCTTGCAGATTCCGCTCAACCCCGACCACCGCGAAACCTTCGGCAACGACGTGGACATCCGCGCGTTCGAAGTGTTCGCCGACGGCACCTGGCGCTTCAACGACCAGTGGTCGCTGACGCTCGGTTTGCGCGGCTCGCACGAAACCGTCGAATACGGCTATTTCGCCGCGCCGGGCAACGGTTCGAGCCTCGGCTTCCTGCTCTCCGCCCGCGGTGCGCCGGCCTGCGGCGCGCCGCCGTGCACCAACCTGCTGTTCCCGGCCACCGCCGGTCGGTTGAGCGACAGCGGCAGCTTCAATTCGTGGGTCGGCCGCGCCGTGCTCGGCTACAAGCTCGGCGATAACGTCAACACCTACGCCAGCGTCTCGCGCGGCCGCCGCCCGAACATGATCAACGTCAGCGACCTCGGCTCGGACGAAGTCAGCGCCGAAATCGTGTGGAGCTACGAACTGGGCATGAAGGGCTCGGCCAGCGACGGCCGCTTCGTCTACGACCTGTCGCTGTTCTACTACGACTACAACGACTTCCAGGCCTCGGTGCAGAACGACACGCCGCCCCCGTTCTTCATCACCAAGAACGCCGGCAAGGCGCATGCGCTGGGGTTCGAGGCCTCGTTGTTCGGCCGCTTCAGCGACAACGTCGACGGCTGGTTGAACTACGGCTACATCGACGGCGGCTTCAACGCCTTCGACGACGACGGCGTGGCGCAGGAACTGGCGGGCAATCGCTTCCGCATGACGCCGAAGCAATCGTACTCGCTCGGCCTGGATTGGCGCATTCCGCTGCAGAACGGCGATACCTTGTACGTGCGTCCGAGCTACAACTGGCGCAGTCAAGTGTTCTTCGAAGACGACAACCAACCGGGCATCGAACAGGACGGCTACGGCCTGTTCAATCTGCGCGCCGGTTGGCGTTTCGCCGACCGTTGGGAAGTCGCGGTGTGGGGCAACAACCTCGCCAACAAGGAATACCTGACCGACGCCGGCAACACCGGCCTGCTGTTCGGTATTCCGACCGTGATCCCGGGCGCGGATCGCAGCTACGGCGTGAGCTTGCGCGCGACGTTCTGATCCTGCACGTTCTGGTCTTGCGCGCCCCGATCCTGCGCGCCCCGATCCTCGCGCATCGCACTCGACGCCCGGTCGCCTCGCGGCCGGGCGTCGTCGTTTGCGCGACCATCCCTTCGCGCCGCGATTCGACTACTCTGTCCGCATGTCGTCCATGACCGCTCCTTCCGCATCGCCGCGCCCGAGTCTCGTCGCGCCCGTCTTGTTCGCCGCGATCGGCGTCCTCGGCGCCGCCGCGATTTGGGTGATTCTGGCGCTCATCCGCGACCGGCAATGCGCATGGATGGCGGTCGTCGCCGCCGTCGACATCGCGGTCATGCTGCGACTGAGTCGCAGCGCGCCCGGCGCACGCCGCGCGCTGATCGCGACGCTGGCGACGGCGCTCACGATCGTCATCGCGAATTGGTGCATCGCCTCCACGCAGATGGGCTTGGCGCTGGGATTCGGCGTCGTGGACTCCGCGCTCCGGCTCGGCTCGCATTTCGCGTGGACGCTCACCGAACTGGCCAACCGCGGCGTCGAATGGGCGTGGTACGTCGTCGCGCTACCGCTCGCCTACTGGTTGGGCAAATGACCGCCGCGAGGCGCGTTCACCAGATCGGCGGCGGTCGCCCCTCGGCGGTGTCGGCCAATCGGTCTCGGGTCCGCGCATCGAACGCATCGGCCGGCGCGTAACGCAGCGTCGAGCGCGCGAACGTCGGCAGCCCGATCGCGGTCGTCGGCACGTTCGCGCGCCTGCCATCGGCGGTCCGCACGCGAAAGCAGTTCAGCATCGTCGAATAACGCACGTCGCGGACATCCGCCCACGCCATCGCGCGCCAGCGGCCCGTCGGCGAGCGCGTCGCGAGCCCCTCCGCATCCACGCGAATGCGAAGGAAAACGAAATCGGCCAATGCCCACAGCGAGATGGCCGCGAACAGTAGAAACACCGCATCGGTCGCTGGGTGCCGCCACTCGGCGGCGTAGACGTAAGACAAGCGCCATCCGCCGAGGAACGCGCACAGGCCGATCGCGCCCGCGATCGCGTACGCCCACGGCATGCGCAGAGTGGCGCGCTCGTCGGCGGCGGGCCTGCGGTCGCGCTGCATCGACGGCCACAGCAGCAAGACGCAGATCGCCGCCCCGCACGCGACCCACTGCGCCATCAAAGTCCAAAACAAGCGCTCGTTCATGCCGGCCTCCCGATGCGTGTCACTGCGCCGGCGTCTTGGCGGTGTCCGCCGGCTTGCGGTCCCGGTAAGCGCGCCATTCGATCAATCCGAACGCGAGCGACGTCAGATAGTTGATGCCGATGGCCGACGCGACGCCGCTGCTGGCGGTGCCGGACACCAGATCGTAAAGGTTCATCGAGCCGATCGCGATGCCGCCGAACACCGCGGCGTAGCAGATCGCACTGCGCGCGGGCGACGGCGGCGCATTGCGCGCGAGCAGCAGCACGACGCTGTAGATCAGGATCACGATCCCGAGCCGACGCTCCACCATCAAACCGTGGCTGGTCTGGGTCACGCCCCACAGCTCCAGCGGAAAATGCGGCGCGAAGAACCACACCGCCCCCATCAACAGGTTCAGGATGCCCACTAACACCGCGGCGGCTTTGAACATCGGTCGAGGCCCTGAAAGGAATGCGGCTATCGTAGCCGGAACGCGACGACGTACGCGTCGATGCGCACCATGGGTATCGCGCAATCCACCCGAAGGGCGTTAACAACAACGAGCCCTCGCGGGTTGTTGAAACACGATCTTCTTGATCGTTTCTCGAGTCGCGCGTCAGGCGCATGTCCCGACTCGCGCCCAACGAATCAATCGCTTACGCGTTCGCTTCGTCGTCGCCGCCCTCCATGACTGCGCCGGAAGGCTGTTTTTCGACCGTCCGCTACGGCTTGCGATTGCGCACCGCGTCGAGGTTCTTGCGGATCGCCGCCGTCTCCGGATGCTCCGCGCCGCGCGCGCGCTCCACCGTCGTCAGCACGCGCGCGAGCAGCGCTTCGGCGCCGTCGCGGTCGCCCTGCGCGAGCCGCAGCATCGCGACGTTGTTCATCGTGTACGCGGTGTCGAGGTGCTCCGGCCCCAACGCCTTTTCGCGGATGGCGAGCGCGCGCCGCAGCAAGGCTTCGGCGCCGGCCCAATCGCCGCGGGCGTGCGGAACGGCCGACGCATTGTTGAGCGTCAACGCCACCAACGGATGGTCCGCTCCCAACGCCGCCTCGCGAATCTTCGTCGCCCGCGTATAGAGGTCTTCGGCTTGCGCGTAGTCGCGCGCGGCGAGTCGGATTTCGGCCAGGCTGCTCAGCGGATACGCCAACTCCAGACGCATCGGGCCGTACAGCGCTTCGTCGATCGCGATGCCGCGCCGGAACAGCCGCTCCGCGTCCTCGTCCCAGCCGGCCTTGCGCAGCGATTCGGCGAGATTGTGGCACGTGACCGCCACCGCCGCCGCATTCGGGCCCAAGGTTTCGGTTTGAATCTTCAACGCGCGGCGATACAGCGGTTCGGCCTTGCCGTATTCGCCGCGCTGGTCGTACAGAAACGCGAGATTCGCCAACGCGCCCGCGGTCGTCGGGTCGTTCGCGCCCAACGTCTTCTCGTAGTTGGCGAGGGCGCGCAGATACAGTCGTTCCGCGTCCGCGTAATCCCCGCGCGCCTGCTGCACCAGGGCCAGATTATTCAAGCTGGAGGAGGTATCGGCGTGTTCCGGCCCGCCCGCACGTTCGGCGGCGTCTAGCGCGGTGCGCCCGGCGGCGGCGGCTTCGTCGTATCGGCCCTGGCCGTACAGCGCGATGGTGCGGCGATTGAGCTCCGCCCAGTCCTCGGCCGCAGGCGGCGTTTGCGCGCGCAGCGGCAGCGTCGTGGCGATCAGCAGCAACGCCGAAACGGCGAGCGAGCGGTAGGCGCGAATCATGGGGGAGCGCTCCGGGTATGACCGGGCGCGAGTATAGCGACCGCCTCGCGAACGCGATTCGGGCCTCCCGGCGGAAGTCGCGCGCGGTTCAGTCGAAGGACTATCGCTTCGTGAACCGCGTGGGGAACACGTGGGGAACGCGACGCTTGCGTACGGCCGGTCGCGAACGACGCCAGCGACGCCCTTCGACTGGCCGATCGATGCCGTATATTGCGTTTAGGCTAGCGTCCCGCAGCCGGTGAGGGGCTGGAAACGCGCACCTAAGCACGGGATGGCGTCATTGGGGGCTTCGGCGAACGTACGACGAAGCGATTGCGGTACGACAACGGAACAGGGGAACGACAGATGTCGGATTGGTTCGAAGACGACGACGCGCAACCGCGCGCGAAGAAAACGGCTCGGCAGGGCGGCGCGGAAAGTCGGCGCTTGCCGGGCGTGGAAGACCCCGTGCCTTCGGGGGACGAAGTGGAATGGGATGTCGGCGGCGCGAGCGCCTCCGCGGAAGAGGACTCCGAAAGCGAAGACGAAGAGAGCGAAGGCGGCGAAGCCAGCATCGAATTCGATCGCGACAAGTTCTACGACGGCCTCGGCGCCGCCGGTACGGCCGTGGATCTCGCCGGAACGGCGACGGGATCGCCGCATGCGAAAGTCGTCGGAAAATCGATGAAAGGCTCGGCTTTCGCCGGCAAGATGGTCGGCAAATTCCTCGACGGCGCCGCCAACTACGCCGACGACGCCGCGCACACGCGTCATGTCACCGGCGACCTGAAGATCATCAACGACAAGAAAGACAAACAGGCGCTGGACAAGATCAACAAGGGCCAAGGCAAGCACGACTCGCGCGTCACCAAGGACGACTGATCCCGCGCGACGATGTCGCCGAGGACGTCGGAGGCGGCGACGCCGCCTCCGACGAAGACGAGGCCGCCGGCCTCGTTCGTTCGAGAGAGGAACTCAAATGCCGATACGCGCCAGCAAGAAAAGCGGCGGTCCGACCACCATCTATTGCATTCACTGCGACGATGTCGCGCTGGAGATTCCGCTCGCGCGGTTCACGCTCTACGCGGACGCGGGGTTCGGCGACGTCGGCGAGGACGGCGGCCACGTCAAACTCTTCATGGCGACCTGCGGTTCCTGCGGTTACGTCGAACTGTACCGCGACGGTTTACTTTTCAAATCCAACGAGGGGGACGAATGACGCAAGTGATTTTGGGGCCGAAGGAAAGCGTCAAATTTCAGGCCTACTGCAAAACGAAACCGGCAGAAGACATGCTGTACGGCATCTATCTGCTGACGCTGACCACCAAGCGCCTGTTCGCCGAAGACGAAATGGGCACGCTGCTGTTCAATTACTACATCAAGGACATCGATCGCGGCGAGATCGACAAGACCTTCTGGAAGGGCACACGGGTGAAGCTGGTGCTTCGCAACGGCAACAACCACCTGTTCTGGGTGATGAAGGACTCGATCGTGGAGGACGCGGCGACCAGTCAGCGTCTGATCAACATGATCAATCAGGTCATCCTGGTGCTGCGCAATCAACCGACGCAACCGTCGCTGGACTGAAGCGGGATCGTCGCGACGCGCGGCGATATGTACAACGATACGCACAACGGTATCCGCGGCGATCTCATCGGCCTTCTCAGCGGCGGCATGGGCGGCGAAAACGTGAAAACGCTCGCGTTTCGCAGCCGTCGCGCCTGCCTATACTCGACCGGCAGGGGCAGCGACACATTCAGGAGCGGAACATGAAAAAGTATTGGAAGCTGTCGATTCCGGTCGCGTTCTTGTTGGGCATCGCCTCGTCGGGCGCTATCGCCTGGGACGGCTGTTGGTTCTGCGAACAGCAATACCGTCAGTGCGTACGCAACGGCGGCGACATCGAGCAGTGCTGGATCGATCGCGAGGAATGCTACGCGATGAACGGCTGCATGGCGCCGTAACGCCAGCGCCTCGCCCGCCCGATGCGATGACGCATCGGGCGGCGCGAACGAACCGAAAAGACAGAATCGATAGCGCAGCCTACCGAATTCAAAAAAACGCGCTTATGCCCAAACATTAAAGCGACGCCGGTGCCTGCCGTGAGGGCGTCAGGCTTGAGGCGCCAAGCGCGACTCGGCTCGTACCGCCAGCACGACGCATCCCACGCCTAGCGCCGCGGATACATGCTTCAACGAATGACCGCTGATGCCGACGGCTTCGTACACGACGGCATCCTGCGTCTCCAACACCTTGGCGAGCGCGTACAAGCCCAACACCGCCCAGATAAAGCGCGTCGCGGGCGAGCGAATCGGATAGAGCAGCAAGATCGCGGGGATCAACAGGATCGGCAAGAACTGCACGATCAAGTACGCGCGCAAGTCGCCGGAGACGCGCCACCACAGCACGGACGCCAAACCGATCAGCAGCAAAGGCGCCAAGCCGCGCGTGCCGAGCGTCGGGCGAAGATAGCGGCCGAGGATCGCGGCGAAAAACGCCATGAACGCGACCGTCATCGGCAGCCGATCCCACACGAGCGTGTCGTCGCTCGGCGCGAGATGGTAATACGCCGAGCCGAACGCCACGCACGACGCGCCGACGAAGAACGCGACATACGCCGAGCGCATCGGCAGCGCGACCGTTCGCCGACGATATAAAACGGCCAGCCCCCATCCGCCGAACAGCAGAAACGGTGCGTTCGTCGCCACGTTCCAGAAATTGGCGACGCCGCACAGATGGCGCGCATCCGCGAAGCGATGGTAGTGCTGGTCCTGCGCGACCGGTCCGTGGGCGATCGAACTCGCGAGCACCGCGGCGGCGATCGCGAACAAGCACCACCCGCGCCAATCGAACGCGTTCGAGCCGGTCATTCGCATCGTTCGTCTGCGCGCACGCGACGGCGCATCGCGCATGGCGCGCGCGATGCCCGCGAACCGCGCGTCCTGCGTATCGATGCGCGATCCGCCGCGCCGCCGATCCGCATCATTCGCCCTTGAACGCCGATTTGACTTTGCGCCAAACGCAGGCGGAATACGCTCGGTCGCCGTTTTCGGGCGGCACATAAAGCACCGTGAACACGGAATCCTCGTAGTTCATGTCGATGTAGGCGGTGTAAGCGCGCCGTTTCGTCTCGGGGTCGTCGAACTCGATGAACAGCAAATCGTGGCCTTGGTAATCGGCGCGCTCGATCTCGATCCCCGCGCTTTTGTCTTTTTTGGCTTCCGCGATCGCGCCTTCGAGGCCGACGAAGGCATTGGTGCGCGAATCGTAGGCCACGTCCGTAGACCAAACGCCGAAGAGGAAACCGTCCTTCACGACGCCCATCGGTTCCATATCGAGCATTTTTTCTTGCCCGGGCACCATCCAGTGGGCCGAGACCGCGCGTTTTCTCGCCGGCACCACGTGCTCGTATTCGCTCGGCACATAAATACGCAGCGGCGAATCGACCGGAAACTCTCGGTGCATGAACGCTTCGAAGCTCATGACCCGCCCGCTGCCGCAGTCCTCCGCCCACGCCGGGCCGCAGGCCGACAACGCCAACAACATTCCCAATAGCCGTTTGCTCATCGCTCCCCCTGTCCTTGAACGTGACGACGCGCGCCGTCGGATGCGCGTCGTCGGATGCGCGTCGTCGCATGATCGCGCAGCGGCGACCTCGTGGCGGGCGCTGCAAGTCGCGGCTCCCCAGCCGACGCCGCTCGCATCGCGCCTCGAACGCCGCGATTCGCCCAGTGTCCGATACACAACGGAGCGTTGACAAGCCCAGAGTGAGCGCTCAGTCCTTCGAGCGATCGCGCAGCAGCGTCGCGATATCGTCCAAGCGCTCGCGGATCGCATGCAGCGCCTGCAATTGCGCGTCGCCGCTCGCCTCGCCCTGGACCGGCGACGGCCGACGCAAGGCTTCGCGGCGGCGCAGGATCTCTTCGCGGAACCGATGCGCATCGACGATGCCGACCAACTGCATGTTGTGCGCCTGCCCGGGGCTTTGCCCCGCGGTTTCGATCCGCAGAATGCTCAAGTCGAAATGCCGCAGCAGCGGGCCCTCGATGAAGGTCACGTCCTGGATATTCTCCAGCGGAATCGTCTTCTCGACCTGGAACAGAATGCCTTTGCGGAAATTCAGATGCCGATCGTCGAGCGCGCAGCGCAGCTTGCGGTAGTAATGCCCCGCCCACCACTGCCCCGGCCCCACCACCCAGATCAGAATCAACGGGCTCAGCACCACCGTCAGCAACAGAATCCACGCGACGAACAGCACCATGTACGGGCGAACCAAGGGGTTGAACCCGGCATGCAGCGTGTTGTCGTCCGACATCGTGGTTTCCGGCAGTGCGATCGATCGCGATTTTGCCATGCCGCGCGACGCCGACGCATGGCCCAAGGCGCAAGCCGAGCCGAGTGGCACAAGCCTCGCACACGAGCCGACGCGCGAAATCCGTAGGGTGGGGTCAGCGCAGCGCAACCCCACCACCGCAGCGAATCAGGCATGAGGCAAACAAACGAGTCGGCGATTTATGGTGGAGTTGCGCTGCGCTTACTCCACCCTACACGCTCAAAGAAGGTGCATGACGCTTCGCTTATGCACCCTACGTATGCGCCTTACGGCCTTGTTTATTTTTTCCTATGCGTTATTTGCCAAAAGGCAATTTTCGAAGAGCATATATGTTAGCGATGGCTAGAAGAAGCCCGCCAAGAGCCTTTAAGATAATCGACAGAAAATCCGCAAATTTCACCGAGAATTGATTTGAAAACCAACACCCAAAGAAATATCTGTCAAATGTCATTATTGATTCGCTGCTAAGACTTAAGAAAATAGCGCCAAAAAACAAGAGAAAAAATGTGAAAGGCAAGAAAATAAAAGGCGGAGCAATTCGCACTCGGCAATAAAATTCAGGAGCAGTTCCTCTTGCCACCGGAACAGGTTTATCACCATCTTTTCCCGAGTTTTTCAATACTAAAAAATTAACGCCAATTGTTTCAGAAGAGAATTTTCTCTGCGTAACGATTAAGAAGTTAATGCTTGCCCCCATGCCTACTTGCGAAAGGCTAGCCGGAAACACCTCCATATGTGAGCCAACTACTGTTGCAGAAACCGGCGTATCCGCAAGATCACTTAGCGTTTCCTGATGCAACAGACAATCAATTTCGTAACTTTTTCCAGCGGTCAGTTCATAGGAAGTAACCTTAGCATCATTGAGACCATAACAGCTTGCAATTAGCCTACCGGTTTTTTTGTCAACTGTCTTAATGCCCTCAAAAAAAACCCAATGCCGGTTAATACATGCATCAGGCGAAGCCATTTTCAAACGCTTAACTTGCTCATGCCAAGCGAGAGCGGCGGCCTGTTTATTCAAAGAGTTTTTGAATGCGGCTGCGCTGAGGAAAATTTCTAAAGGCTTTTCTGGATCGTAGGCAGCTTTCTCCAGCGCTGTGGTAGCGAGAGCACCCCAGTGGTCAGCGGAGGGGCGCCGCCCCAAGCGCACGCAAAGAGTGACCACTTGTCCGTCACTTTCATCTTTTTCAATTTCTTTTTCGTGTATTTCGGCCGAAAGGATATTTGCAAAACGGAGAGGGTAGACTGTTCCAGATTTTTTTTCGTCGCCCAAGTACAATGCGATCAAAAGTTCTTTTGACAAAAATTTTCCGCTGGCGCACTGAGACCATGATCTTGTTTCAACCCACTTTTTTCTATAGCTTAGAGTGACAATCGCCCCATCCGGAAGACATACAAAGTTCATAATATCGCGCTCATAGAGCGGGCGATTCGGGTTAAATCGTGTAAATGCAATCCAATCAATTATCTTGCTTCCCATGCAAACCTCGTCTATGAAAGTGGATACGGCTCCGTTTTGAAACAGGCAGGGCGTATATCCTTAACGGCAGCAACTCAGCGCCAGATATCTGCAAACCGCGCGCCAAATCCTTGGAGCTAAAAAGTCCAAACTTCGAAAGCTCTCTTACAGTTATGTATTTTTCATTCAGGTAATAGTACTTTGCGGCTTCTTCCGCTAGCGGAACCCATCCAGTTGCGCGATAAGTGGCGCCAGTGAAACCGACATTTGGGTTGACGTAAGTAATCAGAGCATCAACATCAGCTTCATTTTCAGAAAGATTTCTTATTGCTCTAGACAACGAAAACGAGAACGCATTGTACGGCGCACAACGAAAGGCATGGGCGCGCGAAAGAACCCGCAGGGATAACCCCGAAAGCCATTCCCTTATAAATGGATCGGCGCTCTCAATATCAAATTCAGAAAACGTAAGTGAGTAATAAGGCAAAAATGCTTGGCGCGACGCTCGGAGTGAAAGACCATAATGGCGCCCAATGCGATGAGCGCCAATATAGTGGAAGGCGGTATGGCATATCCTTGCATCATCTGCCAATAGCGGCTCAAGCTGAAAATCATCATCCGAGATAACAGCCTTGGCTTCAACAGGAATCCTATCCAAATAAGGAGCCTGAGAATTACGGATATCTTTTAATAGCTCCGCTGCAAGCTTACCAATAGCTATTGTATTACTGATCTTGTCCGCTCGAAATTGGGGAACTCTCAGTGCTAACCGAAGACGTAATAGCAGCCTCTCGTCTTCGGTAGCTTCCATCTGATCTGAGATTACCGTGACCGCATCAAGAAACGAGGGATGCTCCACGCACCACGGTCGGCTTGGCCTATGCCATGGAGGGACGATAAAGGCAGATGCAGTCATTGGCAGGTCTAAATAGGACATTCATTTTAATGGAATTAATTCAAGTAAATTTTCGCCATCTCTTTTGCTGAGCGGCAATCACATGCCATAACTAAAATCCGTTCACTGAAGTACTAGAATATCAATGCCCCCCATCCATCGTCTTAAGTTCACTCACCAACTGATTCGCCACATCCGCCCCATCGCCGTACAACATGCGGGTGTTATCCGCATAGAACAACGCATTCTCGATACCCGCGAACCCCGTGCCCTTGCCGCGCTTGATGACGATGGTGTTCTTGGAATTCACCACGTCCAGAATCGGCATGCCGTAGATCGGTGAGGCGGGGTCGGTTTTGGCGACGGGGTTGACCACGTCGTTCGCGCCGATCACCAGGGACACGTCGGTGTTGGCGAATTCGGGGTTGATGTCGTCCATGTCGGCGATGAGGTCGTAGGGAATGCCCGCTTCGGCCAGCAGCACGTTCATGTGGCCGGGCATGCGGCCGGCGACGGGGTGGATCGCGAATTTCACTTTGACGCCGCGTTCCATCAGGCGTTGGGTGAGTTCCCAAATTTTGTGCTGCGCTTGGGCCACGGCCATGCCGTAGCCGGGCACGATGACCACGCGTTCGGCGAAGGCCATCATCGCGGCCACGTCGCTGGCGTCGATGGGTTTCTGGCTACCGGTGATGGCCTGCGCTTCGCCGCCGCCGCCGAAGTTGGAGAACAGCACCGAGGCGATGGAGCGGTTCATCGCCTTCGCCATCAGTTTGGTGAGCAGCATGCCCGCGGCGCCCACCATCATGCCGGCGATGATCAGCGCTTCGTTGCCCAGCACGTAGCCTTCGAACGCCACGGCGAGGCCGGTGAAGGCGTTGTAGAGCGAAATGACGACGGGCATGTCGGCGCCGCCGATGGGCAGCGTCATCAGCACGCCCAGCGCCAGCGCGGCGACGAAGAAGCCGATGATGTACGGCATCTGCAGCGTGACGATCGCCATCACGCCCAACACCACGGCGGCGATGGCGACGACGGCGTTGAAGATCTGCTGGCCCGGGAAGGTGTAGCGCTTATCCATGCGGCCGTCGAGCTTGGCCCAGGCGATGACCGAGCCGGTGAGCGAGACCGCGCCGATCAGCGAACCGATCACCGCGAGCGCCAGCGTCACCATGTTCGGCGATTCGCCGGTGGTGGAGTAACGCACCAGTTCCACCGCGCCGATGGCCGCGGCCGAGCCGCCGCCCATGCCGTTGAACAGCGCGACCATTTGCGGCATGTCGGTGATGGCGACTTTCTTGCCCCACACCCAGTTGACGACCAGACCGAGCGCGATGGCGGCGGCGATCAACGGAATGTTATGCAGGCCGGGCAGGAAGAACGTGGCCGCGGTGGCGAGCACCATGCCCACGCCGGCCCACTGGATGCCGCTGCGCGCGGTTTTCGGCGAGGCCATGCGCTGCAGGCCCAGCAGAAAAAGAGTTGCGGCGACGAAGTAGCTGGCCTTGACCAGCAAAGACAGCAATTCGGGCGTGCTCATGCCTTGTCCCCTTTGCCTTCGGGCTTCTTCGAGGACTTGAACATATCGAGCATGCGCTCGGTGACGACGTAACCGCCGGCCGCATTGCCCGCGCCTAGCAGCACGGCGACGAAGCCGATGGCTTGCTCCAGCGGCGTCTCGGCGTGACCGAGCACGACCATCGCGCCGATCAGCACGATGCCGTGGATGAAGTTGCTGCCGGACATCAGCGGCGTGTGCAGGATCACCGGCACCCGCGAAATGATGACGTGGCCGGCGATGGCCGCCAGCATGAAGATGTACAAAGCGCCGAAGCTGTCGCCCATCTGGATGTCTCCCCGAAAGTCCCTCCGCATCATACCCGGGGGGCCGGGCTTGGGAAGCCGGGGCGGTCGCGGTTCGGGGCGACGAGTTCGGGGCCAGGCGGAGGCGGGAAGACGAGGAGGCGCAGGGCAGGCGAATTGGGGAGGCGAATTGGGGACACCCATCGAAGGACGAGGCCGTGCGGGCGCGAACGGGCGCGGGGCGCGAACGGGGACACCCATCGTGCGAACGCGTGTCAACCGATCGGGCGCAGGGGCGTTTCCATGATCGCAGGCCTGCGACACCCACCCCGATGTCTCTCCCCGATAGGACACCTCGATGAACGCCACTGCCCCGCTCTCCCTTCTTCTCGTCGCCCTGGTCGCGGGCGCCGTCGCCGCGCCCGCCTTCGCCGCCGACCGCGGCGACCGGGTCGAACATCGCTTCGACCGCCGCGGCGATCAGGTCGACCGCCGTCTGGATCGCCGCGGCGACCGTATCGACGAACAGCTCGACCGCCGCGCCGAACGCGCCGAAAACCACGGCAAAGATCAATTGGCCACCCGCCTGGACAACCGCGGCGACCAGTTGGAGAACCGCTTCGACCGTCGCGGCGACCGGGCCGACAACCGCTGGGATCGCAAGGGCGAACGCTTCGACAACCGCTGGGACCGCCGGCATTGAGCATGGCCCCGCCCCGCTCCACCGCGAGCGCCGCCGTCCGGAATCCACGTCATGGCCGACGGACGCGCGCATAACGATGCGGAACCTTCTACGCTTTCGCGCGTGAGTACGGACACGCTCCCGCGCTCCCCGGCCGTCGCCACCCCGACGGCGGCCGGGGCTCTTTCTCTCGACGCCTTCTTGGCGGGCATCGGCGCGCGCGCGTTCCGGTTCGCCGAGATGGGCCTTCGTCATCGCGACGACGCGCTGGATGCGGTGCAGGACGCGATGATGAAGATGCTGCAGTACCGCGAGCGTCCCGCGGAGGAGTGGACGCCGTTGTTTTGGAGCATTCTGCGCAGCCGCATCGTGGACGTGCAGCGACGCAGCCTGTTCCGTTTGCGTTGGCTGGCGCCGGCGCAACGCGACGACGACGGCGACGACGTGGATTGGCGCGACGACAACGCGGCCGATCACGGCACGCCCGACCCCTCGCGCGCCCACGACGGGCGCGAAGCCTATGCGGCGCTGACCGAAGCGCTGCGCGCGTTGCCCCGGCGGCAGCGCGAAGCGTTCACGCTGCGCATTCTGGAGGAATGCGACGTGGCGACCACGGCACAGATCATGGGCTGCGGCGAAGGCGCGGTGAAGACGCACTTGTCCCGCGCGCGCGAAGCCTTGCAAAGCAAGCTGGAGGATTTCCGATGACCATGCGACCGAACGATCGCGACCGAACGGACGCCACCGACGCCGTCGACGCGCGCGACGCCGCCTTCGACGCCGCCTTCGACGCCGCCGCCCGCGCCGCGCACGACGCCGCGCTGCGCCGCGTCTCCGCGCGGGTGGAGGCGCAGTTGCATCAGCGCCGCCGCGCGGCGCTCGCCGGCCACGCCACCGCCGCGCCGCGCATGCTGTGGCCGATGCTCGCCGTCGGCGGCACCGCGGCGCTGGCGTTGGCGATCGGCCTGCGCTTCGCGAACGATGTCGATGCCGTCGATCCCTCGACGACGCGCACGCCGAACGTGGCGTCGACCGGCGACGAGCGGACCGCACCGGTGCCCGATTCGCAATCGAGCGATGCGACGGCCACGCTGGCGATGAGCGAAGAGGCGGCCGTCGCCGAAATCGACCGGTGGCTGGACGAGATCGACGACGACATCGGCGGCGCCGACGAAGAGGCGTTGCTGGCCGCGAACGACGACGCGATGTTCGCGGCGCTGGACGAAAACCCGGAACTGTATTTGTGGCTGGGCTCGCAAGAGGGCTCGGCCGGCACCACGGAGTCGCTATGAACTGCACGCCTTCAAGCTGCACGCCTTCAAGCCGCACGACCTCGAACCGACCACTCGCGATGCGCGTCTGGCCTCGCGCCGTCGCCTTCGCGCTCGCCGCCATGCTCGCGCTGTGCGCGGCGGTCGTCGTCGCGCAGACGCAGACCGCCGCACCGCAGCGCGCGGCCGCCGCGCAATCGCTGCCCGCGTGGGAACAGCTTTCGCCCGCGGAACGCGAGGCGTTGGTGACCACGCTGCGCGACCGCTGGAATCAGAACCCGCAGCAGCGCGCGCGGATCATGAATTACGCGCAGCGCTGGCAGAAGATGACGCCGGAACAGCGCCAGCGCGCGCACGCCGGCAAGCAGCGCTGGGAACGGATGACGCCGGAGCAGCGCGCCAAAGCGCGCGCGGCGTTCGAGCGTCGCGGCCAAGGCATTCCGCCCGCGCAACGCGCCGCGCTGCGCGAAAAACTCCAATCCATGTCGCCGGAAGAGCGTCGCGCATGGATGAAAGAACATCGCGGCCAGCTCAAGGGTTTGCGTCGCGACGGCCAAGGCCAACGCCGCGGCGAGCGCGCGAATCGTGCGGATCGAGCCCCGACCCGATGAACGCCCGCCGTCGCCCGTGGCCCTTGTTCGCGTTCGCCGCGGTCGCCGCGCTCGGGCTGTGGCTGCGCGATCCGCAGCCGCCGGCCGCCAACGCCGCAGAGCGCAACGACGCTGCGGCGATGCGCGATATCGCGTACGGGCCGCACCCGAGCCAGCGCTACGACGTGTACGCGCCTGCGAAGACCGCGGGCGCGCCGACGATCTTCTTCGTCCACGGCGGCGGTTGGCGTCGCGGCGACAAAGCCAGTGCGGGAACGATCGACGCGAAACAGCGGCGCTGGACGGCGATGGGCGCCTTCGTGGTGTCGACGAACTACCGCATGCTGCCCGACGCCGACCCGCTGGAGCAGGCGCGCGATGTGGCGCGCGCGATCGCCTCCGCGCAACAGCGCGTGGCCGCGGCCGGCGGCGATCCGAACGCGTTCGTGCTGATGGGCCATTCCGCGGGCGCGCATTTGGTGGCTTTGGTCGCGACGACGCCGGAGATCGCGCGCGCGGCCGGCGTCGCCCCGTGGCGCGGCAACGTGCTGCTCGACAGCGGCGCGATCGATACCGTGAAGACGATGGAAACCGCGCGCAAGCCGGCGCTGTTCGCGGAGGCCTTCGGCGACGACCCGGCGTACTGGCGCAGCGCCTCGCCGATGCACCGCTTGAGCGGACGATTGGCGCCGACCTTAGCCGTCTGCGCCAGCGAACGCGTGGACTCTTGCCCGAACAACACGGCATTCCTGCGCAAAGCGCGCGAGTACGGCACGCGCACCCAGTTGTTGGCGAAGCCGCTGTCGCACAGCGACATCAATCGCGACTTGGGCGAAGACAACGCCTACACCTTGGAAGTGGAAGCGTTCTTGCGCGAGATCGGGCTGCGTTTGGGCGATTGAGCGCGTCCAAGTCGACTCGCATTCGGCGCTTTGATCGACGCGCTCGGCCGGCGCTTCGGCCGGTATTTTCTGGATCGTAGGCCCTCGTTCGGCGGCCGGATCGTTCGATGCCCCGACCCTTCGACGCGATGACCGCTGGATGCTCGAATCGAGCGACGCTTCCTTCGCAACCCAAGCATGTCATCCCGAGCGCAGCGAGCGACCTGTTTTTTGCCGTATCGGACGATAAGAAGCAGGTCCCTCGCTGCGCTCGGGATGACAGTTCGGTGAAGTAACAGTTCGAAAAAATGACAGTTCGGTGAGATGAGGATTCCGCGAACCGATGCTGTCGTCGTCGTTCGCGCTCAGCGTTTGCAGGCTTCGCCTTCGATCGAGAGAACCGCCGCGAATTTCGGGATCGGCGCTAACGCGCCCTGCGCGGCGCGCTGCTTGGAGGCGTCCAAATAGATGCGCGAGCGACCTTGGGCGTCGGGCGGTGGCGGCACGTTCACGGCGGGTTTGCGCCACACGCGCACCACCGCGGTGCGCCCGCCGCAGGCGGCGCTGGGAATGCGCACGATGTCGTTGAGGATCCAACCGTCGGCCAGCGACGGTGCGGCTTTGACCGGGTCGACGAGCTGCGCGCGCGCCTGACAACGGCCGCCGCTGCGCTTGGCGCCGTAGCGATACGGCACGGCCGGGTCGGCGGTGAATTGGCCGACCAGGTAGACGCAGGCTTCGGGAATGATGCGAATGGTGTGGACCTCGCCGTCGCGCTTGGCCGGGTACGGCTCGCGCCGGACTTCGGGCGTCGGGTCCGCGGCGCGGGCCGGAGCCGCGAGCGCAACGGCCGCCAGGGCGAGCGTCAGCGCGAGCGAGGGGGCGATGGCGTGGCGCATGGGAACTCCAGATCGGAAAGGGCGCGGGCGGCGGTGCGCGAGAAGCGGGAGCGCCAGCGATGCTTCGGCCGGGCGCACGCTGCCATAGCCTGCCTGAACCGGCGCGGACGGTGTCGATGCGGGACGCCGTTACTGGGCTTCGCGGCCGAGCGCTGCGGCGTCGCCCCGCCACCGACACCGGCGTCTTCGGCCCGCCACCCCGGCCCGCCCTGGAAAACCGGCGTTTTCGGCCTTGCTTTATAATGCGCCGCACAAAACCGCCTCGACCGCTCGCATTCCCCCCTCGCCGGTTTGGCGAGGCCCGGGGCCTGTGCCATAGTTGAGCGGTTTGCGATTACCGCTTGACTCCATTCGATTGAGTTAGAAGAACCCGGGGAGATTGTTCATGCTCGAACAACAGGCTTTGTGGATCGCGATGGCGGCCGCCGTCGTCGCGATTCTGTACGGCATCGTGTCCGCGCGCTGGATCATGGCGCAGCCGGCCGGCAACGAACGGATGCAGACGATCGCTGCGGCGATCCAAGAAGGCGCCGGCGCCTACTTGCGCCGGCAATACACCACGATCGCCGTCGTCGGCGCCGTGTTGTTCGTCGTGATCGGACTGGTGCCCGGTCTGGGCTGGTCCACCGCGATCGGCTTCGCGATCGGCGCGGTGCTGTCGGGCGTGGCCGGCTTCATCGGCATGTTCGTCTCGGTGCGCGCCAACGTACGCACCACGCAGGCGGCGACCAAGGGCCTCAACGACGCCCTGGCCGTCAGCTTCCGCGGCGGGGCGATCACCGGCATGTTGGTGGTCGGCCTGGGCCTGCTGGGCGTGGCCGGTTACTACTGGTTGGTCAACAAGGGCGCGACCGACGCCGAGGGCGTGAAGCAGGCGCTGCAGCCGATGATCGGTCTGGCCTTCGGCTCGTCGCTGATCTCGATCTTCGCGCGCTTGGGCGGCGGCATCTTCACCAAGGGCGCCGACGTCGGCGCGGACCTGGTGGGCAAGGTCGAAGCCGGCATCCCCGAGGACGACCCGCGCAACCCGGCGGTGATCGCGGACAACGTGGGCGATAACGTCGGCGACTGCGCCGGCATGGCCGCCGACTTGTTCGAAACCTACGCGGTGACCATCGTCGCCTCGATGCTGATCGCCGGCATCTCCTTCGCCACCTACGGCAACGCCGGCGTGATGTATCCGCTGGTGCTGGGCGCGGTGTCGATCGTCGCCTCCATCGTCGGCACCTTCTTCGTGAAGGTCGGCAGCGACGGCAAGATCATGAAAGCGCTGTACAAAGGCCTCATCGTGGCGGGCGTGCTGTCGGCCATCGGCTTCTTCTTCGTCACCAAGCAGATGATCCCGTCGAACCCGATGCCGATCTTCTACTGCGCGCTGATCGGCTTGGCGCTGACCGCGGCGATGGTGGTGATCACCGAGTACTACACCGCCACCGAATACGCGCCGGTGCAGCAAGTCGCCAAAGCGTCGGAGACCGGTCACGGCACGAACGTCATCGCCGGCCTCGCCGTGTCGATGAAGTCGACCGCCGCGCCGGTGCTGGCCGTGGCCGCCGCGATCTACGGCTGCTACCACTTGGCCGGCCTGTTCGGTATCGCGGTCGCCGCAGTGTCGATGCTGTCGATGGCGGGCGTGATCGTCGCGCTCGACGCCTACGGCCCGATCACCGACAACGCCGGCGGTATCGCCGAAATGTCGGAACTGGGCAAAGACATCCGCAAGACCACCGACGCGCTGGACGCCGTGGGCAACACCACCAAGGCCGTCACTAAGGGCTACGCCATCGGCTCGGCCGGTCTGGCCGCGCTGGTGCTGTTCGCCGACTACGCGCACAAGCTGGACGAGAAATTCGGCCTGAATGCGGTCGACTTCTCGATCGACCGCCCCGACGTGCTGATCGGCCTGTTGATCGGCGGCATGATTCCGTTCCTGTTCGGCGCCTACGCGATGCAGGCCGTGGGTCGCGCCGCCGGCGCGGTGGTGGAAGAAGTGCGCCGCCAGTTCCGCGAGATCAAAGGCATCATGGAAGGCACCGGCAAGCCGGAATACGACAAGGCCGTGGACCTGCTGACCAAGGCCGCGATCAAGGAAATGATCCTGCCGTCGCTGCTGCCGCTGATCATTCCGATCCTGGTCGGCATGCTCCTCGGCCCGGCCGCGCTGGGCGGTTTGCTGATGGGCACGATCGTGACCGGCCTGTTCGTCGCCATTTCGATGTGCACCGGCGGCGGCGCGTGGGACAACGCCAAGAAATACATCGAAGAAGGCCACCACGGCGGCAAGGGCAGCGACGCCCATAAGGCCGCGGTGACCGGCGACACCGTCGGCGACCCCTACAAGGACACCGCCGGCCCGGCGATCAACCCGCTGATCAAGATCATCAACATCGTCGCCCTGCTGCTGGTGCCGCTGTTGCCGGTCAACAAGGCCGACGCCGACGCCGCGATGATGCCGGCCGGTCACGCCGCCGACGTCGCCGCGGCGACCGCCGCCGCAGCCGCCGCGGCAAAAGCTGCGGAGCAGACCGCGCTGGGCATGCCCGCGATGAGCCCGCCGGTGCAAACCGCCGTGCCGGGCGTCGCCGACGCCGGCGTTTCCGCGAACGTCGCGATGGCCGATACCGCGCCGAAGCCGTTCGCGAAGCTGTATTTCGGCTCGGGCTCGGCCAAGCTGCCGGCCGATGCGACGAAGACCCTGGCCGATGTGGTCGATGCCCTGAAGAAAGACCCCAACAAGCGCGCGGTGGTCTCGGGCTTCCACGACGCCAGCGGCGACGCGCAGGCCAACGCCGAACTGGCGCGTCAGCGCGCGCAGGCCGTGCAGGAAGCGCTGTACGCGGTGGGCGTCGCCGAAACCGCGATCGATATGCAGAAACCCGCGCTCACCACCGGCGATGGCGACCCGAACGAAGCCCGTCGGGTCGAAGTGTCGGTGAAGTGAGTTCGCCATACCGCAGGCGCTGACGCGGCATCGCACCGAAACGCGCTTCCGAGGGCGTTCGGTGCCGACGAGGGAACCCTGCCACCGTTCGCGATACGGCGCCCGCTCGGCGCCGCATCGCGTCACCGACGGATAGACGATGCACCGACCGCTCGACGACATTCGAAACGCCGCCCTCGTGGCGGCGTTTTGTTGCGCGCTGACGGCGTGCGGGCCGGGGGCCGGCGCGACATCCGGCTCGGTCTCCGGATCGATCTCGGGGTCAAGCGCCCCGACGGACGCCGCGGCCGATGAACGCACGCTGTCGCAAGCGCGAAGCGCGTTCGCGACCCGCCTCGTTCGCCGCGAACGCGACGGCGGCGCGCCGCCGGTACCGCCCGCCGACGTTTACGGCTTGATTCGCTATCCCGCGCCGGGCGGCGAGTATTCGGCGTACCTCACGCCGCGCCCCGCGACCCCGGGCAAACGGCCGGCGATCGTGTGGCTCACGGGCGGCGACACCAACACCATCGGCGATGTGTGGTCGCCGCAGCCGCGCGAGAACGACCAGAGCGCGGCGGCGTACCGCGACGCGGGTATCGTCGCGATGTTCCCGTCGCTGCGCGGCGGCAACGACAACCCCGGCGTGCGCGAAGGCTTTTACGGCGAGGTGCAGGATGTGTTGGCGGCCGCCGATTACCTGGCCACGCTCGATTACGTCGACCCGCAGCGCATTTATCTGGGCGGCCACAGCACCGGCGGCACGCTGGCGTTGTTGGTCGCCGAGTCCGACCCGCGCTTTCGCGCGACCTTCGCCTTCGGCCCGGTCTTCGACGTGTCGGTCTACGGCCCCGACATGCTGCCGGTCGCGTTCGACGATGCGGAGGAAATTCGGCTGCGTTCGCCCGGCGATTGGCTGTCGTCGATCCGCAGCCCGACCTATCTGTTCGAGGGCGATCGGAACGGCAACGTCGCCGACCTGGTGCGCATGCGTTCGGAGAACCGCAACGCTCAGGTACGGGCGTTCCTGGTGCCCCGGGCGGACCATTTCAGCGCGCTCGCGCCGCTGAATGCGTTGATCGCGCGAAAAATCCTCGCCGACGCGAACGGCGGCGAACCGCTGCGGATCGAAGAACAGGACATCGCCGACGCGATGCGCTGAGGCGCGCGAAGAGGCACGAAGACGCTCGCCCGGCCTCGTGGATCGAACCGCGACGAGGGTGCCGGCCCGCGAATGCTGCTGCGCAACAACGGCCGGGGTACACTGCCCCACCCCGTACGCACAGGAGCCCCGCCATGGGCCTGGATCTCGTCTCCACCGGCAAACATCCGCCGGACGAAATCAACGTCATCATCGAAATCCCCAAGGACGCCGAGCCGGTCAAATACGAAGTGGACAAAGAATCCGGCGCGATCTTCGTCGACCGCATTCTGTCCACGCCGATGCGCTACCCCTGCAACTACGGCTACATCCCGCACACGCTCTGCGGCGACGGCGACCCGGCGGACGTGCTGGTGATCCTACCGCTGCCGTTGATCCCCGGCTCGGTGATCCGCGTGCGCCCGGTCGGCGTGCTGCGCATGAAGGACGAAGCCGGCGGCGACGAGAAACTGCTCGCGGTGCCGGTGGACAAAGTGTTCTCCGGCTACAAGCACATCCAGAACATCGATCAGGTCAGCGAACACTGGCTCGAGCGCATCGGCCATTTCTTCGAGCATTACAAAGATCTCGAAAAAGGCAAATGGGTGAAGCTCGATGGCTGGGGCGGCGCCGAAGAAGCCAAGCGGATCATTTTGGAATCGATCGAGCGCTACAACGCCACGCCGGAAGGCGAGAAGCCGAACTTCTGACTTCTGATCGACGTCGCCGAAGAGACCCGACGCTTCACGGACGCTTCGGTGGCCGCAGACGACAAAAAACCGCGCCTCGGCGCGGTTTTTTCGTTGCCTTCGTCGCGCACCTTTCTTCGATCAGGCGTACTCGCCCGGCGGTTTCGCGGCGACGTATCCGCCGGCCGGCGCCACCACGGCGCGCGACAGCATCACCATCAGCACCTGGAAGAACGGCATTTCGTTGCGCAGGGTCACGCCCTGGGCCTGCGGTTTCGCGGCGGCGGCGAAGGCGTCGAACGCGGCGCGGAACTGCGGACGCCCTTCCGGCGCATCGCCGTACTGCGCCCACAGCCCCTTCCACTGCCGCACCAGACGCATCACCGCGGACTGCAAGGCCGCCAACTGCGGGTGCGGCAAGGTTTCGGCGATCAAGAACGACAGATGCTGATTCAGCTCCCACGGCGTCATCACCGTGGGGATGTTTTGCGTCTCGCAGGCGAAGACGGCCGGCGCGTTCGCGTCGGGCCCGAGCCGGCGCGCCATCCAGCCGTCGCGCGGCGCATCGTGCGTCCGGCCGTGCGCGGCGAGGTCCCAAAACGCCGCGCCGCCGACGCTGTCGCACACTAAGTGGATACGCGAGCGCGTGGCGTCGTTGAGCACGCGATGCTGACGCCACGTATCGAAGATCCAGCATTCGCCGGGCGCCATGTTGATGACGATGCCGTCGCATTCGAACTGCACCGTCGGCTGGGTCACGATCGGCACGTGGATGCGCATGCGCTCGACCCAGTAATAGCCCTGGTCGGTGTGGCGCGCCACTTCGGCCTGACCGGCCAGGCGCATCAAACGGGTGCGGCCGATGGTGGCGCCGAAGCTGGCGATGACTTGCCGCAAATACCGGCAGCGCTGCAGATGCGGCGTGGGCCGCATGTCGCCGGAGAATGCTTCGTCGTCGGGATCGCCGCCCACCGAGACCAGCGGCAGCATCGAATTGCCGGCGAAGCCTTGCGGATGCGGTTTCCAGACCGACTCGCCCAAGGCCTCGATTTCGGCCGCCAACACGTCGGCGTCGAACAGCAGCGGAATCTGAAGAAACGGCACGGGCAATTTCACGACGGGTCCTGGCGCTGAAGCGTCCGGGCGGGACGCCGGCATTGTAGGGCGAAACGCCCCGCCCACCTTGCGCCGGATCAGGATTCCGACGGCGTCGAATCCGTCGCGCCACAAAAAAACCCCGGCGAACCGGGGCTTAAGCGGCGGTCGCGGCCGTGGAGAGAGACACGGCCGCGCACCGACGGAACGTGCGGGCGCGGGGGGCGCGCCCGCACGCGGGGCTCAGAACTTCTGGTCGTATTGCATGTAGAAGAAGCCGCCGTCCGGCAGGTCGTACGCGCCGTCGAACGAGTGCGCGAACGAGCCTTGGACGATCGGCGGATCTTTGCCGAACACGTTGCGCGCGCCGAGGGTGATCTTGCCGTTCCACGGCGTCTTCCAACCCACTTGCACGTCGTGGAAGGTCGCCGACGGGATGCGATTCTCGAAGCGCAGGAAGTTGCCGTTCGAATCGTAGATATCGTGATCGCACAGCTCGCGCGGGCTGATGCCGTATTCGAAGTAATTGCCGCCGCCGCAGGCTTCGTCCATGCCCGAGTAGTAGCGCATCGCCCAACTGGCGTTCCAGTCGCCCTTCTGCCAGGAGGCGGTGACGTTCGAGCGCAAACGCCAATTCGGATTGCCGGTGTAGTTGCCGATGGTGATGCCGCGCGCCGACGCCGAGTTGACGTTGTTCTCGACGGTGTAGGTGCTATCCCATTGGAACGCGAACTTGCCCCAGGCGGTCTCGGGCAATGCGTACGCGAGCTGCAGGTCGTAGCCTTCCACGAAGCCCTTGTTGAGGTTGAACGAGCTGGTGCGCAATTCCAGGATATTGCCGGTGCTGTCGCGCTGGATCAGCGAACAGAACAACGCCTGCTGCGCGGGGTCCACCGGCGCCGTCGGGCTGACGCGGAAGTTCTGGTAGCAGCCGTTGAGGATGCCCTGCGTATTGCGCGCGGCCAGCGCGTCTTCGAGTTCGATCTTGTACCAATCCAGGCTGACGTTGAGGCCTTCGACCCAGCTCGGGCTGTACACGATGCCGATGCTGCGCGTGGTGGCCGTCTCTGGCTTCAGATTCGGATTGCCGCCGACCAACGAACGGATCTGCCCGTTCGGCTGCGCGACGCCGCCGGCCGGAACGCCGTCCGCTTGGCAACGCGTCGCATTGGTCGCCGCATTGCCGATATTGAAGTTGTTGCACGGATCGGCCGCGGGGGCGAAGGTTTCGGCGCCGCCGCCGAACAACGCCACCGTCGAGGGCGCCGCGAACGATTCGGAATGCGTCGCGCGCAGCAACAAATCGTCGAACACCTGCCATTTGATGCCGAGTTTCTTGGCCGTGTCGCCGCCGATCTCGGGCTTGACGTCGCGGCCGCCGAAGAAGCCGCTGGCGTCGTAATCGGAGCGCCGCGCCGCCACGTTCAGTTCGAGCAGTTTGAAGCCCGGGATATCGGCCAACAGCGGCGCGTTCAATTCGAGGTAATACTCGTCGACGTCGACCTGGCCGCGCGAGGGCTCCGCGAAGTTGGTCGACGAACCGCCGCCCGCCACCAGGGCGTCCTGGGCCACGTCGATCTTGTCCTTGCGGTGCTCGGCGCCGATCGCGAAACCGAGCGGACCGGCCGGCAATTCGACGATTTCGCCCGACAAATTCGCGAAGTAATCGTGCGTTTCGGCTTCCTGATGATCGTTCAGGCTGTAGCTGATGTAGCGGACCATCGCATCGCGTTCCGCCGCGGTGATCACGCCCGCGCCGACGCCGAGATCGGGGCCGCCGAACACGTTGAACGGCACGCAGCCGGCGATGACGTTGCCCGGCGTGCCGCAGTGCAAACCGGTGGCATCGCGGAACGACGCACCGACCGCGTTGCGTAGATTGAACAGATTGATGTAGTTGTCGCCGGTCTGCGTGCGCCGCGAATTCAAATACGAGAAGCCGGCGTCCCAGTACATCGCGCGATTGGCGAGGTCGAAGGTGCCGTCCAACCAGGCGGTCACCGCGGTGTCGTCGAAGTCGAACGAGTTGTGACGCGGCCCGACGGCGATGGCGCGGAAGCTGGCGCCGCGCAAATCCTGACCGAACGGATTGAACACATTGTTCGCGGTCGGCGCGAACGCCCACTGCGGGCCGTTGACGCCGCGGATATCCATCGTCAACGGCACTTCGGCGAGCTGCTGCACCGAGTCGCGATGGGTGTAGACGGCCTGCACGTTGGCGTTGATCTTATCGGTCAGGCGCAGCGTGCTTTGCCCATAAATGTTGAAGCGCTCGATCGGCTGCACCAAGTAGTTGACCGGCGCGAAGTTGTAGCGATCGGAGCTGCCCGAACCGTCCACGGTGTAGCTGATGAAACGGCGGAAGTCGGTCGCCGCGGTGCCCGGGCGCCCTTCGTTGAGCGTGAACGGGCCGCCGGCGACGGGCGTGCAGGTGCGGAAACCGGACGCCGTGGCGCTGATCGGATCGGCGCAGCGCGTGAAGTTGCCGCGCGGCGTGGTGCCGGACCCGAAGATGCCGCCCGACGCCAAATCGCCGCCGCCGTAAATCGGCACCGACGCGATCTCGCGGTCGCCGGCGAACACTTCGCCCTTGTCTTCGTAGCCGACGCTGAAGATCGCATTCCAGCGGTCGTTGTTGGCGCCGATGGTGAAATCGTAGGATTCCTGCTTGCCGTCGCCTTTGGTGTAACCGCCGAAATACGCGCTGGCTTCGGCGCCGTCGAAGTTGCTGCGGGTGATGACGTTGATCACGCCGGCGATGGCGTCGGAGCCGTAGATCGCCGAAGCGCCGTCTTTCAGCACTTCGATGCGCTCGACCGCCGAGATAGGAATGGTGTTGAGATCGACGATGCCGCCCGGCTGCGTCACCCAGCGGCGGCCGTTCACCAAAATCAACGTGCGGTTCGCGCCCAGGCCGCGCAGCGAGATGTTCTGCGTGCCGTCGCTGCCGTTGGTGGTGGTGGTGACGTTGCGCAAGGCGCTGCCGTCGCTGGCGGTGATGTTGAACAGGATGTCGCCGACCGAGGTCAAACCGGTTTGTTCGATCGCGGTGCGGTCGAGGGTGAGCACGGGCGAGGTGCCCTCGGTTTCCGCGGCGCGCGGAATGCGCGTGCCGATCACGTTGACGCGATCGAGTTCCTGGGTGGATCCCTCGCTGTCTTGAGCCGAGGCCCACATCGGGGTCAGCGCGGCCGCGACGGCCACGGGAAGCGCGGCGTGTCGAAGCGCGGATTGGCGGCGGTGATGACTCATGCGTTCTCTCTCCATTGATGCGTGGGTGGTGACGAATGCCGATACGCGCGCGAACGACGAAGCGAGGTCGTCGCGCGCGAGACGGAAACGAGGCGAGCGCGCCGTTACGCGATGCGTTCGGATGCGCTCGAGCGTGCGCGTTGTCGCGCGCTGTTTATGTTTTCGTTAAGACGCGAGCCAGATTACGGACTCGGCCGTGCGGTCGTGTGTCCGCTCCGGTCCTGAGCGTGTGCCGACCTTGGCCTCAGCGTCGCGTTCGAGACGCGCGACGCGATCGAACACGCTCGCGACGGCGATGTCTCGGCGCGGCTCGGGGCGCGATCGAGAGTGCGCTTCGCGACGCGGTTCGCCAGAGGCGACGTGCGCGATGGATTCGATGCGCGAGTGCGCCGCGAGCGCGTGCGTCGATGCCGACGTATCGTCGATGATCGCGGCCTCCGCGTGGCGCTGGCGGTATTCGCTCGCGGTCGTGCCGTAACGCGCGCGGAAGGCGCGCGCGAAACTGCAACTGTTGTCGAAGCCGCAGGCGATGCCGACTTCGCTGATCGAACACGCGCTCTCGGCGAGCAATTCGCAGGCGCGCTCCAAGCGCAGACGCACCGACGCCGCCTGCGGGCTCTCGCGATAGATCTCGTGATAGGTCTTGGACAGGTACCAAATGGAGAAGCTGGTCAGCTCGGCCAGCTCGGTCAGCCGCACCACGCGGTCGCGGTGGCCTTCCAAGAAGAGTTTGGCGCGCTGCATGCGGCCGAACACCTGACGTTTGCGCGAGATGGAGCGCCCCGGGCTGCGCGCGATGCCGCCGTCCAGTGCGCGCTGCAGCGCGGCGATATGCTGGGACATCGCGTGAAAGGCCTGCGTCGTTCGTTCCTCGATCGTTCGTTCGCCCGACGTGCGCGCAACGTCGCTCGCCTCCACGCCGTTGCGCCAAAGCCGAAGCGCGATCCGCAGGTCGCTGGCCGACATGCGCCCGGCGCCGGGCAGCAAGTCCGGCCGACGCCCGCCGTGATCGCAGGCGGCGACCACGCCGAGGGTGACGCCATGACGGTCGGCATGCACCTCCGGCGCGGAGTCGCGATCCAACACCAGCCAATCGCCGGGCTTAAGCTCGAACCGCCCTTCGCGCGCGAGCACCTGCGACCGGCCGCGCACCTGCACCAGGATCGACAGCCCCGCGCATTGGCTGCGCAAGCAGCCCGCATGCGCGACGGCGAGCCACCGGGTCGCCCCGGCGAGCGGTGGGAGATTGATCGTCGCGCCGCGGTCCGCGATGACGTAATGCGTGGTCATGTCCTTGCTCCTTACCGATTCGAAGTCTTCGGTTTGAAGCCGGCGGCGCGGAAAGACCGGAAATTTCGCCGAGATTTCGCCTAAATCGGCACGATGATCCGAAATGGCGGTTCCGAAATCGTTCCGAAATTTATTGCGGACAACGACTTGCGAGAAGACCCGCACCGATCGCGAAGTCGCGCGCGCATTCGAGCGAGCGATCGATCGAAGGGTGCGCGGGTCGAAAGCCCCTCGGCGTTTTGCATCACGAGGTCGGAACCGATGCGCATGTCGTCGTCCTCGCGTGCATCGGCGGGCGTTTCGACCGCGGGTCGAAGCGTGACGCGCGCGACGACGGTGCGCCGACGGACCGGAAAAGCCGCGCATCGACGCGACGGATGTACAACGAAGGACGCTTTGCGGACCAGGGTCTGTTCAAAGTCTTTCGGGTGAGCGATCTCCTCCCCTTGCGCGTCGCGCAGGGGGGTGAAGCTGAGCGCTTGCGGGCCATTGGCCCGCGCTCAGTTGAACGCCCATCGGCGGTGCCGATGGGCCGGACAGTTGGGAGGGGGTGAGAACGACTGAAGTCGTGTTACCCCCCTCACCACAGCCTTCGCTTCGCGAAAGGAAGGGGAACGATCGAGCCAGCACACAGAAGCGGCGCGGTTCCATTTGATTGGACACGCCGCATGAAGAGATTGAACAAGCTTTTTTAGCGTGCGGGCGCGTCCGCTTGGCGCATCGATGCGCTCAACGTCTTCAGCGGCATCAGGGCGATGTCGGAACCGACCTCTTCCAGCATCGCGAGATAAACCGCGCGTTCGCCTGCGTGATAGGTGACGCCGACCAAACCCCAATCGACGTTGCCCAGGCACAGCCCGCGCGCTTTCGATGCCGGCGCGCCGTCCGTCGCCACCGGGCGCCAACGCCACTCGCAGCCGGGTTCGCTGTCCATGACCCAGGCGCCTTCGGGCGATATGTTCATGGTCCGATTGCGGCGCTGCAGGGTCGTCCGATCGATTTTGCGCGGGTGACCCAGATCGAGATCGGCCTGCCAGATTTCGGAACTCGACATCCGCGCCAACAGGATGCGTCGATTCGCGACGTCCACGAGCGCGAACGACACGTCGTCGAACTGCGCCAGGGTTCGCCAGGGTTGGACGCTGCGGTCGTACAGCTTCGCGGCGAGCCTGCCTTCGCCGCGATCGACGACCGCGAGGAAGCGTTTGGGGTCGGGATGATACGAGGCGTGGACCGGGTCGCGATCGGGGATCGGCAATTTCGCGAGCCGGCCGTGGGACGGGTCGATCTCGTAGGCACCCCTGCCCTGCGCGCCTTCGCCGATCACCAGCGCACGCCTGGAGTCGGCGTCCCACAGCACCGGGTAGCGCAGGATCGGCACGAAATCCTCGAACACGCGCAGGCTCTCCGGTTGGCTTTGATCCAGCCACCACAGACGCATGTCCGCGGAGCGATCGGAGGCGAAGATCAGTTGGCGCCCATCGGGCGCGATCGAAGGCATTTCGTTCGAGCCGGTGGATTCCAGCAACCGTTCACTGCGCATGATCGGCGAGCGCATCGGATCTTCGGGCATCCGCTCGGTCGCGTCGCGCAGATCGATCCTGCGCATCGAGGTATGCGAGGTCTCGACCTCGAAGGCGAGCGCGCTGCCGTTGCGCGCGATGGTGGGATACGCGAAACCGGCGCGGCTGCGCTCCTCGAAATCGACGACGCGGCCGGTGGCGATATCCAGCGCCGCCAGCGCCGCCTTGCCCTCGCGGTAGCGGGAAAACACCAATCCGCGGCTATCGGGCATCCACGCCACGCCGTAGAAATTCCCGCGCAGATGGGTCATGCGTTCCGGTTTGCCGCCCGCGGCGGGAATCCGCCACAGATCGCCGAGCGAAAGATTGCGCTGGAACGCGATCCAACGGCCGTCCGGCGACACCGATGGCATCATGTCTTCGTCGCTGGGCGAACGCTCGTAGGAGATGCGCTCCCAACGCCCGCTGTCGAGCGACATCCGATAAAGGGCCTTTTCGACCATTTTCGGATTGGCGAGCGAGGTGTAATAGCTCGGCATCTGCGCCGCGATCAGCGCCTTGCCGTCGGGATACCACCCGATCCGATGATTGACCCCGCCGAGGCATTCGCCGGCTTCGCGCGCGCTGCCGCCGGCGGCGGGGATCAGCATCACCGAACAGCGCGCTTCGTTCTCGCGGATGAACGCGATCTGGCGGCCGTCGGGCGACCAGCTCGGCATCATGTCCCATTGTTTGTCGACCGGCTCGGTCAAACGCTGCGGCTGCAAGGGCGCGGTGGTCTGCACCCACAGCGACGACGTGATGCTGTTGGGGCCCTCCTCCACGTACGCGACCAACGCGCCGTCGGGGGAAAGGCTCGGGCGGTATTCGCCCTGCGGCTTGAATGCGATGCGTTGGAACGCCGGCAATGCCGCGTTCGCCCGCTCGCCCTCGCGCGCACGGAGCCCCGGATCGGATGCCGATGCGTTCGCTGTCGATAGCCTCGCTTCGCGTTTCGGCCAAAGCGTCAACGCCGCCGTCGCGACCGCGGCGACCGCGACAGCGGCGACGACGAAACCGCGGCGACGAGACGCCGACGGCCGCGTGATCGCGCGATCGCCCATGGCGGCCTCCGCGAGCGATGCATCGGCGAGGGTTTCGACGGAGGTCTGCGATCGCGACCCGCCGGTGCCGGTCGCGGCATCGGCGTCGATGGCATTCGTGGTCGCGGCATCCGCGGTCGCGACACGCGCAGCGGCGGCATCGATCGCGGCGACAGCGTCGATATCCGCGAGCGAGGCATCGCCGGCGGCCTCGATCACGACCTCCTGCGGAGATCCTGCGGCCGCATCCTCTTCGACCAGCCACTGCACCGGCGCGATCAAGCGATACCCTTGCTTGGCGATGGTGTCGATATAACGCGGATTCTCGCGATCGTCGCCGAAGGCTTTGCGCAGTTGCGCGATCGCCTGCGTGACCACGTCGTCGGTCGGCATCGTGTCCGGCCAGACCCATTCCAGCAGCGCTTCGCGGCTGACCAGTTTGCCCGCATGCGCGATCAAGCTCAGCAGCACCGCGAGCGACTTCAGCGTCACCCGCACCGGTTCGGCGCTGCCGTCGACGGGCGCGATTTCGCGCAGCGGGATATCCACCACGCACTCGCCGATCCGGATGCGATCCGATGGGCGCGAATCGAGCGAATTTCGATGCGACTTCAGCATGCCGGCGTGACTGCGGCTCTCGTGAGGCGACGGTGTCGCCGCGCGTCCGACATCCATGGCGCGCGGTGGGGGCGACAGTATCCCCCGCACCGCGTTCGATGGGAACCTGGGCCGACGCGTCGTGCCGTCGGCAAGCGGAAGGGGTGCATCGGCCGAATCAATCGCGTCGCGCGACGACCGGCGCATCGAGGTCGAACGCGCTCAGCGGCAACACGCCGATATCGCGCCCGGCTTCGGCGGCGACGCCCACGTACAGGCGGCGATGCGCGCTGTCGTAGCTCAAGCCCTCGGGCATGACCGGGCCATCGCCCAGACAATGGCCGTCTTGCGCAGGCGCGGATGCGGGCGCGTTCGAGGCAGACGCGGCCAATCGGCGCCAGAACCAACGGCAATCCGGGCGTCGATCGAGCAGCCATGCGCCGTCGGCGGCGGACACCAAGGTGCGGATGCGGCCCTGCATCGCGACGCGATCGACTTCGCGCGGATCGGTCAAATCCGAATTCGCGCGCCAGACGCCGGGCTTGAACGCGCGCACGAACACCACGCCGCCGTTCGCGCGATCGGGCAAGGCCATCAGCACATCGCGGATTTCGGCGACGACCCGCCAGGGTTCGCGGCTGCGGTCGTAGAGCACTAACCCCAAGCGCCCCTGTTCGCGCTCGGCGACCACCAGCAGGCGATTCGGATCCGGGTGATACGCGGCCTGCACCGGCACGCGGTCGGGGACCGGCAAGCGCTCGACGCGCCCGCGCTGCGGATCGATTTCGTAGAGCGCGGCGACACCATCGCCACGGTCTTCGCCGATGGCGAGCGCGCGCGTGGAATCGGCGTTCCAGGCCGGCGGAAACCGCGGAATCGGCATGAGCCCGTCGAAGGCGCGCACGCTATCGGGGCGCGCTTGATCCGCCCACCACAGGCGAAGGCTGCCGTCGCGATCGGACACGAACAACAACTGCCGGCCGTCCGGCGCGATCGACGGCATGATCTCCGAACGCGTGCTGGCGAACACCGGCTCGCCGCGAGCGAACGCATCCTCGCCGTCCACCGACAATCGACGCAAACCCGCGCGCGCGTCCTCGATCACGAACGCCACCGTGGACCCTGCGACCACCGGCTGTTTGAGCGTGCGCTCGTCGGGCGCGTAATCGCGAATGCGGCCATCGGCGATGCTCAAGCGGCTCAACACGATGCCGTCGGGACCGGCGCGCGAAAACACCAGCGCGCGACCGTCGGGCGTCCAATCCAAACCGAAAAAATTGGCGCGAAGCGAGGTCAAGCGCTCCGGCGCGCCGCCGGCGATGGGCACGCGCCACAAATCGCCGATCGAAAGATTGCGTTGGAACGCGATCCAGCGGCCGTCGGGCGACACCCGCGGCCACACGTCGATATCCTCGGGCGAACGCGCGTATGCGATTCGCGACCACTCGCCGCTGTCCAGATCGAGACGATGCAGCGCGCGTCCGCTGTCGCCGCCCTGCGCCTCGTCGAGCGATTTCGCGGCGATCAATGCCGTTCCGTCGGGCGTCCACGCCAACGGAAAGTTGTAGTCGGCGCATTCGGCCAGATCGCGCGCCACGCCGCCGACGGCGGGAATCGCCATCACGCGACAGATTTCGTCGCCGCCCTTCCGCTCCACGCGATAGAACGCGATTTGCTTGCCGTCCGGCGACCACGACGGCTGCATGTCCCAACGTCCATGCGCGGTCGGCGTCAACGCGCGCGGCGTCACCGCTTCGGTGGTTTGCACCATCAAATGCGCGGCGTCGGGGTCTTTCGGAAAATGCGTATAGGCGACGCGCGCGCCGTCGGGCGAAAGACTCGGCTCGGTCTCGCGCGAGGGCATCGAGACGATGGTGCGCACCGGCTCGGGCCGGAACGGCATCGGCACGCGCACCGGCGGCGGCGCGGCGGCGGCTTCGCGCTCTGGCCCCTGTCGAATAGCCGCAAAGAGCGCGACGACCGACGCCGCCAGCGCGAAGGCGACGACCGGCCTCTGTCGCTGGCTCGTTCCTAGCGGAGCGACGATCGCGCGCACCCTACGCCCGAGCGACGCGACGCCGAACGGTCGATGCGCCGCGTCGAGATCCCGATTCGTTTCGCGATTCGTTGCGGGATTGGATGCGATGACGGACGCAGACACCGATGCGGGATTCGTCGAGGCCGAACCCGCGGCCACGGCGTCGGCCGGCGTTTCGATGGCGTCGACGGACCGCACGGCCGCAGCCGTCGCGCTGTCCACCTCCGCCTCGATCAACCATTCGATCGGCGCAATCAGGCGATACCCCTGTTTCGAGACGGTTTGGATGTACTGCGGCCGATCGCAATCGTCGCCCAGCGCCTTGCGCAATTGCGTGATGGCTTGGGTCAGCACATCGTCGGTCGGCAGCGTGGTCGGCCAGACCCGTTCGATCAACGCATCGCGCGTCACCAATTTGCCCGCATCCTCGACCAACGCCGTGAGCACGCCGATGGATTTCAGCGTCACCCGCATCGGCGGTTCGCCGCCGTCGGCGGGCGCGATTTCGCGCAACGACAGCTCGACGATGCGCCGGCCGATGCGGATGCGATCGGCGGGCAAGGGACGCGGCGGCGGCACAGAGGATTTACGCATGGGGGCTGCGATTTCCGATTGAAGAATTCGATCTTTCCGAACCACGCACGTCCGTTCCGTTCGCGCCGCGCGCCCGTGCGCTCGGCCATCGTGAATTTCACGGTAGACCACGCCGGCGCGCGGCGCGTGTGCAACAGGTCATCGCTCGGACGGGCGATGCTGCCGAGCGATGCGCCGTCCGCCGCACGACACAAGTCGAGAACGGGGGCGCTTATCGAACGAAGATGCGTCCGGACGACAGAACGTCGCAAACGCGCGCAAGCGAACGAGCAAATTCGGCAAAGTCCCGCCGCGACGCCGCTCCGAAAAGCGACGCGCGTCGGAATTCGATACGGCGCGGGCCCGCATTCGGATGCGAAAGCCGCGAGATCAGGTCTCCGTATCGGACGGGCGTCGAGTGCGCCCCAGCATGCCCGCCAGTCGCGAGACGATCAGCGCCATGTACATCACGCCGTTCCATTGCTGCACCACCATCAGAATGCGCGCGTGCGGCGTGACCGGCAGGATGTCGCTCAGCCCGGTGGCGGAAAAATTGGTCGCGCTCAGGAACAGCAATTCTACCCAGGTGCGTTCCGCGGGCGCGCCTGGCAAGGGCAGCACGAAAGCGTTGGGCTGCAGCGTTTGGCACAGCACGTTCAACCAGGCGTAGGCCTCGACGAACAGCATGAAGGTCGCGCCCGCCGCCCACAGTTCGTCGCGCGTGGCGCGCTCGTCGCCCATCATGTAATCGATCAGCGACAGCGCCGCGGCGAAGAATGCGGCCGCATAACCCGCCGCGCCCAACGCGCCCAGCGCGCGCACGTCGAACCACAGATGACCCGCGTAGCAGATCACGCCGACCATCGCGAACGCCATCACCACTCGAATCTCGATCGCCGAGCGGCGCACCATCCACATCGCGGTGCCGAGCACACCGGCGCTGAGCGCGCTGAGTATCCAATGCCCGAGCGCGATGCCCTCCAGCCACGGCGAAAGCAGCACCGCGAACAGTTGCACGAGCAGCAGCGTGCGCGACGGCACCCGTTTCCACCAACGCTCCACGCTCATCGTTTCGTCCTTTCGATCATGTCTTATTCGAACTCGCGCTGTACGAGGTTATCGCGTTCGAGCGTACTGTCTTCGGGCGCGCCGCTGCCGATGCGCGCTCTACGTCGCGCACCGCGCGGCCCAGCGCGGCCAGAAACGGCAGACCGATGGTCTCGTAGTCGTAATGGTCGTCGTTGTAGACGCCGTCGCGATCGGCGCGCATCGCCGCGGCCAAACACCATTCGGCGCCGCTGTCCTCGTCGCGCAGGCACGCGACCTCGCTGAGATGGCCGTAAGCCATGCCGGTCTTGCCGAGCACGCGCAGACCGTCGGGGTAGCGCGCGACGCCGTCGCCGACCACGAACCAGCGCGCGTAGCCGTCGGGATACTGCGCTTCGTCGTAGCGCGGGTCGACGCTATCGCGCGGGCGCAGCGCGAGCGCCTGCAGCAGTTGCGCGCGCAGCGGCTCGTCGATGCGCCAGCGCCGCGATGCCGGCACGGTCTCGGGCATCGCGAAGGCCTGCAGCATGGCGAAGCTGTCGGCCAGCGGCATGAAATTGGCGTAGGAGAAGTCGTGCGGGCCGGGCTCGATGCGGCCATCGTCGTGTCGCCAGCCGACGCCGTCCAACGCGCGACCGAACGGGAAACGCCGCGCGACGGCGGTCGCGGCGTCGCTGCGCGCGACGATGCGGCCGTCCGGCGCGCGCAGTTCGCCGCCGCGCGTGCGCCGATTCGCCTCGCGATCCGGCGAACCCAAGCGCGCGATCAACCGCGTGTTCGGATAACCCAGGGCTTTCAAGCGCGCATGGATCGCGTCGCCGCCCAAATAGTCGTACCAGCGGTTGTACGGCACGTTTTCGCTGACCGCGAACGTCCGGGCGCAGCCGCGCAGGAAGGTCTCTTCCAGCGGCTCGTCGCTGGGCCACTCGCCCGTTTCCGGCGCGGCGTTCAAGCGAACGACGGCCTGCGCATCGAGTCCGTGCGCGGACAGGCGCTCGGCCATCAACAAGGCCATCGGCAGTTTCGAGACGCTGGCGGGCGAAAACCAGCGCCGCGGCGTCTCGCCGTAGGCGTGCCGACGCAAGCGCGGCCGCGCGGCCGGGTCGTCGGGATCGCGCGACACCCGCGTCCACAGCAACTGCACGCGCCAGGTCGGGTCGTCGAGCACGGCGCGCGCATCGGCCGGCAAACGCGCGAATACCGGCGCCCAGGCGTCGTCGCGCGGGCGCGCCTCGGAGGACGCGGGCCAGCAGGCGGCGGTCATGCCCGCCGCGGCCGCGCTCAACACATCGCGACGTCGCATTCGCTCTCCGGGAATTCAGATTCGCCCCCGGGGATCATGCCAGATCGCCCAGCGGCTGCGCGGCGGTCGATACGGCGGCGCACGGTCGTCGGACGTGGCGTTTTCGGCGTCGAACCGCGCGCGCGAGTCGTCGCCTGCAAACGTATTTAGGCGGCCTCGGACGCGGCCCCGCCGAGGCCTCGGAATGAATACGTTTGCAACGGGCTCGCGCCGAGACGGCTCCACTTCTACTCTCGGAAAATTTAGCGGGCGTCCAGTCGTGCCACGGCAGGATCGGCGACCGCGCCGCACCCCTGCGGACGCCCGAAGCGGTCGGTTCTCATCGAACCGCCGCGCCGGTCGCCGCAGCGGTCACCACAAACGCGCAACGGCCAAGACCAGCCGAGGGGACGCATGCCAAGGGGATTCGTGAGCACCGAGATGAGCACCGACCAGAGTTCCGCCGCGCGCGACGCACGCCAGATGCAGGCGCTGTCCGCCTTCCGCGCCGCGCTCGCCGATGCGCGCGCGGAGTCGGCCTCCTCCGGCGGCGATGCGCCCGCCGCGCGGCTCGCGCTGCGCGCGGCCGCCGAAGCCTGTCGCGAGCTGCTCTCCGCGCGCTGGGTCGCCACCCAAGCCGCGGACGCGAAACGTGACGGCCGGATGCGCCGCGTGCATTACCTGTCGATGGAATTCCTGATGGGCCGCGCCCTGCGCAACGCGCTGGCGGCGCTCGGCCTGGAAGCGGAGCTCGCGCGCGAATTCGCGGCGCAAGGGCTGTCGCTGGCCGATGCGTTGGAAACCGAGCCCGACGCGGCGCTGGGCAACGGCGGTCTCGGCCGTCTGGCCGCCTGCTTTCTCGACGCCTTCGCCGAGACCGATCTGCCGTCGTTCGGCTACGGCCTGCGCTATCGCTACGGCATGTTCGCGCAGGCCACGCAGGACGGCCGCCAGATCGAACAGCCCGACGATTGGCTGCGCCACGGCGCGCTGTGGGACTTCGAACGCTTCGACATCGAATACGTCGTCGGGTTCGGCGGTCGCGTCGAGTCGGACGGCGCCGGCGGGCGTCGCTGGTTGCCCGCCGAGCGCATCGTCGCGCGCGCGTTCGACTTCGTGGTGCCCGCGCACGGCAGCGCGCGCGTGTCCACGCTGCGGCAATGGCAGGCGCAGGCCGACGCGCCGATCGACTTCGCCGCGTTCTGCCGCGGCGACTATGCCGCGGCCGCGCAACGGCAACTCGCCGCGGACGCCTTGAACTGGGTGCTGTATCCGGACGACAGCACCGACGCCGGCCGCGAATTGCGCCTGAAGCAGGAAGCGCTGCTGGTGTCCGCGTCGCTGCAGGACACCATCGCGCGCCATCTCGGCGAAGGCCGCACGCTGGACACGCTGGGCCAAGACAACGCGATCCATCTCAACGACACGCATCCCGCGCTGGCGCCGGTCGAACTGATGCGTCTGCTGGTGGACGAACACGGCGTGGAGTGGGCGCAGGCCTGGACGATCGTACAGCGCGCGGTGTCCTACACCAATCACACGCTGATGCCCGAAGCGCTGGAAACCTGGCCGGTGCGGATGTTCGAAACGCTGCTGCCGCGGCATCTCGAAATCGTGTATCGGATCAATCAGCACTTCCTCGACGACGTGCGCGCGCGCTTCCCCGGCGACGAACGTTTGGTGCGCAGCGTATCGTTGATCGACGAAACCCAGGGCCGCCGCGTGAAGATGGCCGCGCTCGCGGTGCTGGCCTCGCATCGCGTGAACGGCGTGGCGGAACTGCATTCGCGATTGATGGTGGACACGATCTTCGCCGACTTCGCGCGGCTCTTCCCCGAGCGCTTCCACAACGTCACCAACGGCGTCACCCCGCGGCGCTGGCTGCAGCAGTGCAATCCCGGTTTGGCATCGCTGCTCGACGACACCATCGGTCGCGAATGGCGTCGCGATCTTGGCGCGCTGTCGCGCTTGCGCGAGCACGCTGCGGACGCGGCGGTCGGTCGCCGCTTCGCCGAAGTCAAACGCGCGAATAAAGAACGTCTCGCCGCGTTGATCCGTCATGAAGTCGGCGTGGACGTGGACCCGGCGTCGATGTTCGACGTGCAGATCAAACGCATCCACGAATACAAACGCCAACTGCTGAACCTGCTGCACGTCGCGGCGCGGTATCAGGCGATGCTCGATCGCCCCGCCGGCCCCGACGGCCGTGGTTGGACGCCGCGCACGGTGGTGATGGCCGGCAAGGCCGCATCGGCGTATCACACCGCGAAATCGATCGTGCGCCTTGCCCACGACATCGGTCGCGTCGTCAACAGCGACCCACGCTTGGGCGGCAAACTCAAACTCGTGTTCCTACCGAACTACGGCGTGAGCCTGGCCGAGACCATCGTGCCCGCGGCGAATCTGTCCGAGCAAATCTCCACCGCCGGCACGGAGGCCTCGGGCACCGGCAATATGAAGTTCGCACTCAACGGCGCGCTCACCATCGGCACCTGGGACGGCGCGAACATCGAAATGGCCCAAGCCATCGGCGAATCCGATCTGTTCGTGTTCGGGCTGCGCACCGACGGCATCGCGCGCCTGCGCGGCGTCGGCTACGAACCGCGCTGGATCGCCAGTCAGAACGCGGCCTTGAAACACGTGCTGGACGCGATCGGCAACGGCGCCTTCAGCCCCGGCGAACCCAAACGCTACCGCGCCTTGATCGACGGCTTGCTCGGCGCGGATCCGTACCTATTGATCGCGGACTTCGCCGATTACGTCGCCGCCCAAGAGCGCGCCGACCTGCTGTATCGCGACAGCGCCGCGTGGAACGCCGCGGCCTTGCGCAATATCGCCGGCATGGGCTTCTTCTCGGCCGACCGCACAGTGCGCGAATACGCCGAACGCGTGTGGGTCGCGCCGGCCTCCGACATCGACGCGCGTCTGCGCGGTCGCCTCGTGCCCTGAGCGCGTCCCGCTCGACTCCGCGCATGTTGGACGCTCGCGATATCGCCGCCTTGGTCGCGGCGCGCCATCCCGACCCGTTCGCGGTGTTGGGGCTGCACGCCGATGCCGCCGGCAAACTCTGGCTGCGCGCGTTCCTGCCGGGCGCGACCTCGGCGGAGGTCGTCGACGCCGCGAGCGGTAAATCGCTCACGACGCTGTTGCTGCGCCACGACGACGGGCTGTTCGAAGCGCGCATTCCGCTGCGTCGCAAACGCTTCGAGTACCGGCTGCGCGTGCGTTGGCGCGACGGCGAAGAAGGCGAATACGCCGACGCCTACGCCTTCGGGCCGCAGATCGCCGAAGAGGAATTGATCGCATTCCGCGAAGGCCGCGAACCGCGCCCGCATCGTTTTCTCGGCGCGCATCCGGCCATCGTCGACGGCATCGCGGGCGTGCGTTTCGCGGTGTGGGCGCCGAACGCGCAGCGCGCCAGCGTCGTCGGTTCGTTCAACGCCTGGGACGGCCGTCGGCATCCGATGCGCTTCCGCCACACCGCGGGCGTCTGGGAACTGTTCGTGCCGCACGCGGCGCCGGGCGATCTGTACAAATTCGAATTCGTCGGTGCCGACGGCGCGCTGCTGCCGAGTAAAGCCGATCCGTACGCGCGCGCCAGCGAATTGCGGCCGAGCACCGCGAGCAAAGTCGCTGCGCCGCTGTCGCCGCGCGCGCTGCCCGCCGAACGCGCCGCCGCCAACGATCGCCGCGCGCCGATCAGCATTTATGAAGTCCACGCCGGTTCGTGGCGTCGCGCCGACGACGGCGGTTTTCTCGATTGGGACGCGATGGCCGCTACGCTGCCGGCGTACGCCGCGGATCTGGGCTTCACCCACATCGAATTGCTGCCGATCAGCGAACATCCGTTCGACGGTTCCTGGGGCTACCAAACCCTGGGCCTGTTCGCGACCAGCGCGCGCTTCGGCGCTCCGGAGGCGTTCGCGCGTTTCGTCGAAGCCTGCCACGCGCACGGACTCGGTCTGTTGCTCGACTGGGTGCCGGCGCACTTTCCGAAAGACGCGCACGGCCTCGCGCGCTTCGACGGCACCGCACTGTACGAACACGCCGACCCGCGCGAAGGCGAGCACCGCGATTGGGGCACGCTGATCTACAACTTCGGCCGCACCGAGGTGCGCAGTTTCTTGATCGGCAGCGCGCTATATCCGCTGGAGACCTTCGGCGTGGACGGTCTGCGCGTCGATGCGGTGGCGTCGATGCTGTACCGCGACTATTCGCGCAACGAAGGCGAATGGGTACCGAATATCCACGGCGGTCGCGAGAATCTGGAAGCGATCTCGCTGCTGCGCGAAGTCAACACGCGCATCGGCGCCGATGCGCCCGGCGCGATCGCCGTCGCGGAGGAATCGACCAGCTTTCCCGGCGTGTCCGCGCCGGTGCATCACGGCGGCCTCGGGTTCCACTACAAATGGAACATGGGCTGGATGAACGACACGCTGCGCTACATGCACGAAGACCCGGTGCATCGACGCTGGCATCACGATCTGATGAGCTTCGGCTTGGTGTATGCCTTCAGCGAAAATTTCGTGCTGCCGCTGTCGCACGATGAAGTGGTGCACGGCAAGGGCTCGCTGCTCGGCAAGATGCCGGGCGACGACTGGCAGCGGTTCGCGAATTTGCGCGCCTACTACGGGTTCATGTGGACGCACCCGGGCAAGAAATTGCTGTTCATGGGCCAGGAATTCGCGCAGCGCGACGAATGGCATCACGACCATGCCCTGCCCTGGCATCTGCTCGATACGGCGGATGCGAGCACCGCATCGCATCGCGGCGTGCGCGATCTGGTGCGCGACTTGAATCGTTTGTATCGGCAAACGCCCGCGCTGCATCGGTTGGACTGCGAGAGCGCCGGTTTCGCGTGGCTGATCGGCGACGATCGCGACCGCTCGGTCTACGCTTGGGTCCGCCGCGACGGCGAGGGCGGACTGGCGATCGTCGTGTGCAATTTCACGCCGGTGCCGCGCCACGACGCGCGTATCGGCGTGCCCGACGACGGCGCCGACCATTGGCGGGAAGCGCTGAACACCGATTCGCGCCATTACGGCGGCAGCGATCTCGGCAGCGGCGGCGGTGCGCTGCGCGTCGAGGCGATACCCGCACAAGGCTGCGCGCGTTCGCTTGCGCTGACCCTGCCGCCGCTGGCGACGATCGTGCTGCTGCCGGCATGAACGACGCCGCGCATTCGCCCGCGTTCCTCCCGCCCGGCCGCCCTGCGCCGCTCGGCGCGCACGTCGGCATCGACGCGAACGGCGAGCGCGGCGTGAACGTCGCGGTGTTTTCGCAGCGCGCGGAGCGCATCGAACTGTGCGTGTTCGACGACGACCGCGTACGCGAAACCGCGCGCTACGCCTTGCGACGTTCGGACGACGGCGTATTCGCTGGTTGGTTGGCCGGCGCCGACGCCGGCTTGATCTACGGCTTTCGCGCCTACGGCCGCTATGCGCCGGAAGCGGGCTATCGCTTCAACCCGCACAAACTGCTGCTGGACCCGTACGCGCGCGAGATCGTCGGCCGTTTCGAATGGCGGCCCGAACACTACGCTTACGCGCACGGCCATCCCGAAGGCGCGCGGGTGATGGACACCCGCGACAACGCCGCATTCGCCTTGAAGGCGCGCGTCTTGCCTGCGCTCGCCGCCGCAGCGCGCGCGCCGACGCATCCGCGCCGGCCGTTCAGCGAATCGGTGCTGTACGAATTGCACGTCAAAGGCTTCACGATGAGGCTTCCCGGCGTGCCCGACGCGCTGCGCGGCACGTACGCGGGACTCGCGCATCCGGCGGCGATCGCGCATCTGCGACGGCTCGGCGTGACTACGCTCTCGTTGCTGCCGGTGCAGACCGCGCTGCACGAACAAGGGTTGGACGAGCGCGGGCTATCGAATTACTGGGGCTACAACACCATCGGGTTCTTTTGCCCGGACGCTCGCTACTCCGCTGCGCGCCGTGCGGGCGACACGCGCGTGGAGACGACCATCGAAGAATTCCGCGCGATGGTCGCCGCGCTGCAGGACGCGGGTTTCGAGGTTCTGCTCGACGTGGTCTACAACCACACCGCCGAGGGCGACGAAACCGGGCCGACCGTGTCTTTCCGCGGTTTGGACAATCCCAGTTGGTATCGCTTGATGCCCGACGACCGCAGCCGCTACGAGAACAGCAGCGGCTGCGGCAACACCTTGCGTGCGATCCACCCGCGCACCACGCAGTTCGTGCTCGACTCGCTGCGCTACTGGGTCGAAACGATGGGCGTCGACGGCTTCCGCTTCGATCTCGCGCCCGCGCTGGGCCGCACGCGCCACGGCTTCGATCCGTCGGCGCCGTTCTGGGTCGCGCTGCGGCAAGATCCGACGCTCGCGCAAACGCATTTGATCGCCGAACCCTGGGATTGCGGGCACGACGGCTATCAACTCGGCCGCATGCCCGGGCGTTTCGCCGAGTGGAACGATCGTTTCCGCGACGCCGTGCGCAGCTATTGGCTCGGCCATGACGCGCATCACGGCCGCGAGATCGGGCGCAGCGAATTCGCGCGCCGCTTCACCGCCTCCAGCGACGTGTTCCATCACGGTCATCGCCCGCCGTACGCCAGCGTGAACTTCGTCGCCGCGCACGACGGCCGCACGCTGGCGGATGTGGTGTCATATCGCGATAGGCACAATCTCGCCAACGGCGAACACAATCGCGATGGCCACTCGCACGAGGTCTGCGCGAATTTCGGCATCGAGGGTCCGAGCGATCATCCCGCCGTGAACGACACGCGTCGCCGGGTGCGTCGCGCGCTGCTCGCGACCACGCTGCTGGCGCAGGGCACGCCGATGCTGTGCGCGGGCGACGAATTCGGCAACAGCCAGCACGGCAACAACAACGCCTATTGCCAAGACAACGAAACCGGCTGGTTGGATTGGCCCGCCGCGCACGATACGGTCGGCTGTGAGACTCACGGCATCGAGACTCACGACATCGATTTCGTCGCGCGGCTGATCGCGCTGCGTCGCGAAGACCCGCTGCTGCGCCACCCGCGCTGGTTCTCGACCGCGCCGCAGGCGGACGAACCCGCGCTGCATTGGCTGCGACCGGACGGCGACACGATGCGCGTCGAGGATTGGCACGATACGCAGGCGCACGCCTTCGCCTGCCAACTCGCCGCGAACGCCGCCTCGCCGCCGCGCTGGTGCATCGTCTTCAACCCCGGCCCGCAGCCGGCGCGGTTTCGACTGCCGAATGGCCCTTGGCGTGTCGTCGTCGACAGCAGCACGGCGCGCCCTCGTCGCGAGGCTGCCGACGAGGCGGGCGGCGACGCCCGCAACGACGACGGCGTCCACGAAATTCCAGCGCGTAGCGTGGTGCTGCTCCGAAGCGCCGAGCTGCGGCACACTACGCATTCTCAGGAGAGTTCTCGATGATCGACCTTCAACAACGCGCGGCCGGCGTGCTGCTGCACGTGACCTCGCTGCCGGGGCCTTACGGCATCGGCGATTTCGGCCCGGATGCGTATCGTTTCGTCGATTGGCTGCAGTCCGCGGGGCAACGCATTTGGCAATGGCTGCCGACCACGCCGATCGGCCCGGGCAATTCGCCGTATCAAAGCGTTTCCGCGTTCGCCGGCAGTCCGTTGATGGTGGCGTTGGAACCGATGATCGCCGCCGGTTGGCTGGCGCCGCCCGCGCTGCCCGAGGGCGGTTTCGATCCGCATCGCGTGGATTTCGGTCGCGTGCTGACGTGGCGACAAACGCAACTGCGCACCGCCTATGCCGGCTTCGTCGCGAAGAACGATCGCACCGAGCGCGACGCCTTCGCCGCGTGGGCGCAAACACAGGCGAGCTGGCTCGACGACTATTCTTTATTCATGGCGTTGGAAACCGCGCATCAGGGCCAACCCTGGTGGCGGTGGCCGCAGCCTCTGCGCACACGCGAAACCGCCGCGCTCGCCGCCGCGCGCAAAACACACGCCGACGAAATCGGCTTCTGGTCGTTCGTGCAATGGCGCTTCGATACGCAAGCCGCCGCATTGAAGCGTTATGCCAACGAACGCGGCGTCGCGATCATGGGCGATCTGCCGATCTTCATCGCGCATCACAGCGCCGATTGTTGGTCGCGTCCGGATCTGTATTTCCTCGACGACGACTACCAACCCACCGCCGTCGCCGGCTGCCCGCCGGACGCGATGGCGCCGACCGGCCAACGCTGGGGCAATCCGCTGTATCGCTGGGACCGCATGGCGAAGGAAGATTTCGCGTGGTGGACCGCGCGCCTGCGTCGCGCATTGCATCAAGCCGACGTGTTCCGCATCGACCACTTCCGCGGTTTCGCCGGTTACTACGAAATTCCCGCCACATGCCCCACCGCCGAAGAAGGCGTGTGGCTGCCCGGCCCCGGCAAAGCGCTGTTCGATGCGATCGAACGCGTGCTCGGCCCGCTGCCGATCGTCGCCGAAGACTTAGGGCTCATCACGCCCGACGTGTTCGAACTGCGCGACGGCTGCGGCTTCCCGGGCATGAAGATTCTGCAATTCGGATTCGGCACCGACGCCAGCGACGATTTCCTGCCGCACAACTGGGGCCGCAACTTCGTCGCCTACACCGGCACCCACGACAACCACACCGTCCGCGGCTGGTGGAGCACCGCCACCGAACGCGAACGCGCCTACGCCGGCAGCTACTTACCCGCGAACGACAACGACATCCACTGGGCGATGATCCGCGCCTGCTGCAACTCCGTCGCGAACATCGCCGTGCATCAACTGCAAGACGTCCTCGGCCTCGGCGTCGAACACCGCATGAACACCCCCGGCACCGTCGGCGACCACAACTGGACCTGGCGCTTCGACTGGACCATGGTGGATGCGGAAGCGACGCGAGTGCTGGGGCTGATTACGGCGGCGAGTGGGCGCACGGCGTTCGAGTTGGCGAATCTCTCATAGAGAAATTATTGCAAAGCCGCTTGTTCGATAGACGTGAAAAATCGATCCGATGCTTCAGCCGGAATCCCGGCGCTTTTCGTAGGAGCGGCTTCAGCCGCGACCCCACACGAATGCCGCGATGCACCAACGCATCGCGATCGTTGACATACCGAAAACACGATGGCAGATTCGACACGCAGCCACGTTTCGCAAATCAAACGCTTCGCGCACGGACAGGACGACAGGGGGAAACGGTGATGGGCATTGAACGCTCGGGGTGAGCGAGTACTAATTCCAGATCGGCATGAACAGCCATGGGCATGAATGTGCTCAGGCTTACGTTTAGCACGTGCATTCGCTTCGAGTATCGCGAAAAGAGATTTCTGTCTAAAGACTGCGCGTAGCACCAAGGCAGCAGCAATAAATAAACTATGACCCCAGATGCTTTAGCGATGGATGGCGTTAGTGACACAATGCGTTAGATCGTCAGATGACAGATCAGAACAATGCAGCCCTTATGATTTTCCAGACAAAACAACTCGAATTAATAAAGATTCAATCAGAGGAGTGTGCGTAGCATGAGGTTAACAGAGCTAACCAAAGGAGGTGGTTGCGGTTGTAAAATTTCTCCTGCGCATCTAAACGAGTTGCTAAACGACCCCTCAAACTGCGATAAATCATTCGAATGGCTGTTGGTCGGCAGACAAGGCAATGAGGATTCGGCAGCATTTCGCACCCCGAGCGGGCAGATAATGCTGACATCGCTTGATTTTTTTCCCCCCATCGTCGATGACCCAATGCTTTGGGGCCGAATCGCTTCATGCAACGCTATATCAGATATCTATGCGATGGGCGGGCAACCATTACTAGCGACGGCAATCCTTGGATTCCCTGTCGAAAACGTTGATAACAATGCCGTCAGACAAATACTGGATGGCGCTAGATTAGCCTGCGAAGAAGCTGAAATACCAATTGCTGGCGGGCACTCGATAAATCTATCAGAGCCAATATTTGGACTTTCAGTTATTGGACTAGTTGAAGAACGAAAACTACTAAGAAATAACACTTCAAAGCCTAGCGATTTAATTTTGCTGACAAAGCCAATCGGAATCGGACTGGTAGTATCAGCCATCAGAGAACAAGCGACAGGCTTTGACCATACTTCACCTCATTACTCCGATACAGTCGGGATTGCGACACAACTAAATAGATTTGGAGCCGTTGCGGCCGAAATTGACGGCGTGTCCTCGATGACCGATGTCACAGGATTTGGACTGATCGGTCATCTGCACGAAATGGCGCAGGGAGCAGGGACCACAGCGCACATAGGCATTTCGCAGGTCCCATTGCTAAGTGGCGCAATGCTTTTGGCAGAAAGGGGCTACCAGACCGGAGGCGCTAAGAGAAACCGTTCTCACTACAGTGGAGATGTTTCGGCTTCTTTAAGCATCCCCGACTGGAAACTACGACTGCTATATGATCCGCAAACCAACGGTGGCCTATTGATCACGATCCGAAGGGATGCATTGCCTACACTAATGGCTAGTGCCGAACTACAAGCTCAGAGCGTCTTTGTCATAGGGGAAATGCGAGAAAGAGGAAGCCACCACATCATGATCTCATCATAAAGTTAGCACGACCTCGATTTTGATATACCCTCTACTAAAACTATTTTTCGTTTTTATTTGCGGCAGTTGTTGCGCTCACCCCAGACGACAGCCGTTGGCAGTAATTTATTACCCTACCTTCGTGCATTGATCGCTCTCAAATGGCTCATTAATTTGGTGATTCATGAAAATAGGTGTTGTACACGGTCGTTTTCAACCAATTCATAAAGGCCACATTGACGGCTACATTAATCTCGCAAGAGCCAAGTGCGATCATCTCATTATTGGCATTACAAACCCCGATCCAACCCATACACTTCCAGATCCGATAAACGCATCGCGGACATCACCTCAAAACAATCCGCTAACTTTTTATGAGCGACTGACGCTGGTGCAAGCGGCTTTGATTGAAAACGGATTTTCTCGAAATGATTTTCATATCGTCCCGTTTCCAATTAATTTTCCACAACTACTCCGTTACTACGTGCCAGATGACGCCACTCATTTTCTTACTATATTCGACGAATGGGGCAGAAAAAAGCAACGGCACCTTGAAGTCCATGGATATAAGGTCGAAGTTTTAGTAGAGAAGGATATAAGCGAAAAGATAATATCAGCGACAGACGTCCGAGATAGGATACTTAGAAGTCGGAACTGGAAAGAGCTGACACCAATTTCCACTCACAGATTATTAGAAAGAATGTTGATTAAAGATAGAATCAGGAGAATGAAGGAGCTTGCGCTGTGAAGGCGTGGTTATCAGCTCTTATTGGGATTTTAGGAAGCTGGGTTGCGAATCATATTCCTACATTCGACACGTCTTTGAGGAATCTTTTGTTAGTTGGAATCACTACCGCGATTTTAGCCTTAGCTATACTCAACGCTCGCCGTCTTCAGGCTTATGCACGATTATACAGTGTCGCAAACCTCCGCGGCTTATGGGCAGGAATGGCACTAGATGAGATTTTATCATCTGATTATCAGCACTCTACCTGTCTCGACATCAAAGTAACCCGAGGCTTTGGTCTTTTTCTAAAAGATGATGGCGTTTTCAAAAAGCTGATTCTAGAAAAGAAGAGCCAAAAGGCTCGAAAGATAAGAATACTTCTTCATTACCCTTGCCTTGAATCTCAGCATTTAAGCAAGAGAGCCATTGCAAATCACAAAACGCTAGATGAATATATTGACGATCTTTTTAAAGTCCTTTGGACTTTGTATTCACACAGCGAAGACGCAAATACAGGGGAAAAAATTTCAGTTCGATTCTATGTCTCAGAAACAGACGCCGAATGGCGTTTCTACATTCTAGAAAATGATCATGGCAAGAAAACGCTTTACTTTAATCACTATGACGATGCGATGTCTGGCGCAAAATCTCGCATGCTTAAAGTTTCAGAAGGACAGCATTCGCTTTGCGATGAGCTAAAAAAGACCTTTGACGATATATTCAACAATTCATCTTTTGAAGTCGTGGAGAATCACAAATCACCGAAGCTTCTTAATACAGACAGATGCGGGCATCCCGCCTGCGAGCAGCGAATTCGCACCTCTTTCAATAGGCACTTCAGACATGAGTGATTCCGTCTCAATAGTTAGCGACGAAGTCTTGTACGCAGGGCGCTTGCTCGACTTGGTTTCAAGAACTCTTGAAGTTCGCAAAGGAAATGACAGCTTTTGCTACTCTATAGAAGTTGCTAGAAGACCACCCGGCGTCAGACTTATCGTCTACAGAGATAGAGAGTATCTTCTGCTTCGTGAATATAGATCAGAGCTTTCTCGGTGGGATTTCAGGCTTGGCGGCGGGAAAATATTTGAAACACAGGCAGAACACCTCAAGTTCATCTCCGAATGCGGAAATTTAATTGAGCGAGCGAAAGAATCTGTTGTGATTGAAGCAAGAGAAGAACTTGGTGTCGAAGTAAATTCAGCATCTTTTATAAGAAAATCATGCGCTGGCGCAACTATTGAATGGGATTTATATTTCTTTCAAATAGATACTTTTACCACTCTAAGTAGTGGCCCTCAACCGGAGCATACGGAGCTTCTAAGCGCAGAATGGCACAGTCCGGAGTCAATTATAGAAATGATAAAGAACGGGGCCTTCTCTGAAGATCGATCAATTGGGGTAATCATGCAACACATGTTAAATCGACGCATTTTGCCTTGAAAACAGTAGAAAACCGGTACACCCACTTTACTCGGCCGGTCTAGAAACGCCAAACTCGAGTCATGACCATCAAGAAACTGGCGTCATATTTGAAATTTCTAACAAAAAGTAATGCGAGATCAAGTTGATCCTCATACGAATAATTCCTAGCATAAGAAACCCCGCATCACATTCGTTCTTCGAGTTGCGAAAGTGGGAAGATATGCTTGGCAACAGCGAAATCGAAGAATTTCTTGCCTCTATCATCTCCGACAGCTCCAACCGCTCTCTTGCAGCACTCGAAGACGCAGGCGCGTTGGACACAAGAAAATTGCGAGCGGAGTATCGCGGCGCAGGGGCGCGCTACTACGACATTGTCACGCAAGAAATCGAGCGTATGGTGCGCGATGCGCTCCCGAGTATGCGAGCACTGCTAGCACAAGCCGATAAGACACCCACCGATGCCCGTCCCTTGTCGCTACCGTCTTATCTTCGATTTCATCGCCCGCATCGGACTGCCGATCACCGAAGAGCCGCTGCCGGACACCACCTTCCTCCCCGGCATCATGATCCGCGACGGCGGCTTGGTGGTGGATCCAGAGAAATTGAAATGGCCCGGAGATCTGCTGCACGAGGCCGGACATTTGGCGGTGTTGCCGCCAGCGCTGCGGGCGTTGGCGAACGACGATTTGGCGGAGGAGTTCGATGTGGAGCACGCTGGGGAGTTGGAGGCGATGGCGTGGGCGTATGCGGCGACGGTCAAGTTGGGGTTGCCGGTGGAGGTGTTGATCCACGAGGGCGGGTACAACGGCAAGTCGCGGGATTTGCTGCAGATGTACGCGTTCGGGGTGTATCCGGGGCTGCAGGGGTTGTGCGCGGCGGGGATGACGGCGGCCTCTGGGTTTTCGCCGGAGCCGTTGACGGTGCGCTATCCGCAAATGCTGCGGTGGTTGCGCGAGTGAGGGCGTGACGAATGGGCACGGCGGCTTGGGTGTGTTTCGAGTGCCGTACGGCGGTGCGCCGCGATACGCAATACGACGGCGATGTGCCCTGCCCGAACTGCGGGCGGTTGTGCGCTTATCTCGGCTACAAAATTCCGGTGCCGCCGAAACGCAAAAGCCGAGAGTGGTTACGCCTGCGCACGCAGTTGTCGGCCGAGAAGGCTGCTCGCGAGTTGGATGCTTACCTCGTGCGCGATCGCGAGAAAACCGCGTTGCGGCAAGAAATCGCGCGCCTCATCGCGAAAGGGCCTAACCCCGGGCGAGCGTCGACGATCCGTCGCCTACAGCGTCGGCTCGCGTGGTTGGAGAGTTAGACCCGCTCCGATCGAGACTCAAGCGTTGACGAACCGCCCGCCGAATCGATCCCGCAGCAGATTCTTCTGCACCTTCCCCATCGTGTTGCGCGGCAATTCGGCGACGATCTCCGCGGCCTTCGGGCGTTTGTAACCCGCCAAGCGTTCGCGCAGCACGGCGTCGATGGCGTCGAGGTCGATGCGCGCGCCGGGTTGCGGCACCAAGACCGCGAACACGGCTTCGCCGAAGTCGGGATGCGGCACGCCGATGACCGCGGATTCCAGCACGCCGGGCTGTTCGTCCAGCAGCAATTCGATTTCTTTCGGATACACGTTGTAGCCGCCGGTGATGATCAGATCCTTGCCGCGGCCGACCAGCGCGAGATAGCCCTCGTCGTCGAAGCGGCCGAGGTCGCCGGTGATGAAGAAGCCGTCGTCGCGGAATTCTTCGCGGGTTTTCTCCGGCATGCGCCAATAGCCCTGAAACACGTTGGGGCCGCGCACTTCGACGCTGCCGGTCTCGCCCGCGGGCAACGCCGCGCCGCTCGCGGCATCGACCACGCGCACCTCCACGCCCGGCAAAGGTTTGCCGACCGTGCCGGCGCGGCGCTCGCCTTCGTAAGGATTGGACGTGTTCATGTTGGTTTCGGTCATGCCGTAGCGTTCGAGGATGCGATGCGCGGTGCGGGCTTCGAACGCGCGGTGCGTTTCGGCGAGCAGCGGCGCGGAACCCGAGACGAACAGACGCATATGCGCGGCCGCGGCGCGATCGAACCGCGCATCGTCCAACAAACGCGTGTAGAACGTGGGCACGCCCATCAGCACCGTGGCCTGCGGCAACAGGCGCAGAACGGCATCGAGATCGAACCCCGGCAAAAACAGCATCGACGCGCCGCTGAGCAAGCTCACGTTGCTGGCGACGAACAAACCATGCGTGTGGAAAATCGGCAGCGCGTGCAGCAGCGTATCGTCGGCGCGGAACCGCCATTCCCGCGCCAGGGCCTCGGCGTTCGACAGTAGATTGCCGTGGCTGAGCATCGCGCCCTTCGAGCGACCGGTGGTGCCGGAGGTGTACAGCAAGGCAGCGAGGTCGTTCGCATCGCGCGGTTCGATCGCGATGTCGTCGGGCTGCGCATCGCACAGGTCGCGAAAACTGCCGCGGCCCTGCGCATCCAGCGTTCGTACCGCTGCACCGTGGCGCGCGGCGATCGGCGCGAGCGCATCGCGCTTGGCGGGGTCGACCAGCAGCACGGTCGGTTCGGCATCGCCGACGAAATATTCGATTTCGGCCGGCGTATAGGCCGTGTTGAGCGGCAGGAACACCGCGCCGACAACCGCAGCCGCGCCGTAGACGGCGAGCGCTTCGGGCGTTTTCGCGACTTGCACCGCCACGCGATCGCCGGCGCGCACGCCGAGCGTGCGCAATGCCGACGCCGCGCGATGCACGCCCGCGAGAAACTCCACGCCCGAAACGACGGCGCCGTCGGGCATCCGCAACAGCCCTTGCGTCCGGGTCGACAGTGGCGCGAACAAACGGTCGTAGAGAGGATTGGTCATCGTGCGAGACTGGAGTGAGCGAAAGACGCGGTTTCGGTACAAGTGCGATACGAATGCGATACGAGCGCGAGCCGTGCGGGATCGGGCACGAACGCTCGGCCGAGCGCGATGTCGACCGCGCGAAGTCGAGAACACGCGTGGGAATGCTACCGGTTCGCAGCGCCATGCGCAGCCGCGACCGCCGCAATGGCATGACGCACCGACAGCGCCATCGAAGCGGCCTTGCGCCGCCCTTCGCGCCGACGCACGCGCGATCTCGCTCGTTACATGCCGCGTTACGCACCGCGATGGCGCGTGCGCGCACGCGCGCGTAGGCGACCGCAGCGCGAGCGCATATGCGACCAAAGTCGCATGCGCCGCCATCGATCACGAAAAAAGTGCGCCGACCGCTTGAAAATCCCACGGCTCGCGGATAACCATATGGCACTGCGAGAGACGCCCGAATACGGATGCGGGCGTCGACAGAGGGCTCGCGCTAACGCCCCGCCGCTTCACGCGGGGGTCCCGGGCTTTACCGACGGCCGCAAGGTCGTCAGGGGGCGGCGAACGCCGTACGAGCGTGCATGGATGCGATACCGGTTCGAGAATCTCAAGCGCAAGACGATCTCGTCTGTCACTGCGCTAACGTCACCCGCGCGCGGATCGAAGCCGCGATCGCGACCGCTCCGGCGTCGACGCTGGAGTCCCTGGGCAGCCAACTCGGCTGCGGCGCGCAGTGCGGCTGCTGCCGTCCGTTGCTGCAGGAAATGCTCGGGCAATCGCCCTGGTACGAGGTGGCGAACGCCAAGCGCACCGTGCTCACGGACGGTCGCTTCCCGCAGCGGAACATCGTGCAGTTCGACCTGCAGCTCGCGGGGTTCCCGCCCTATCCGCAAGCAAAGCCGGCGCAGCATGTGTCGCTGCAGGCCTGGATCGACGAGGAATGGGTCACGCGCACCTACACCGTGGTGCAGCAATCCGAAGACGGCAATACCGTCAGCATCGCGATGCGGCGCTTGCCCTACGGCGAGCTCAGCACGCGACTGATCGACGCCGACGACACGATTTTCGCGGCGATTCCGCTCCGCATCGCGGCGCCGAACGGGGAAGCCGACCCCGCCGACGGCCGCCCCGTAGTGTGCTTCGCGGCCGGCGTGGGCGTGACGTTGGCGTTGTCGCTGCTGCACGGCCGCCATCCGGATCATCGCTTGCACATCGACTACAGCGCGCCGTACCGCGGCGACATGGTCTACGCCGATAGGATCGAAGCGTCCGCGACCAGCGACGACGAAATCAGTTGTCTGCTGCGCACCGACGACGTCGACGGATTCATCGACGACGAGGACATTCTGGAGACGGTCAATCGCTTTCCGGATGCGCGTTACTACATCTGCGGCCCGCAGCCGTACACCGAACGCGTGTTGAGCGGCCTGCGCAACGCCGATGTGCCGGAAGCGGATATCCGCATCGAAGCGTTCTTCCTCAAGACCAACAGCGGCCGCAAGCGCAGCATCCGCAAGCTGGCCTACGCGGCGGGACTGGCGATCGCGCTGTTGCCGCTATGGTTGTTGAAACCGGCGATGGCCGACTTCGTGCCGAACGCCGCGCACAGCCCCGGACACGAGGATTTCGCCTGCGAGGAATGCCATACCGAATCGCCCGGCACGCTGCGCCAGCAATTGCAGGCGAAAGCGAAACATGCGCTGGGCATTCGCGAAGACGATATCGATTTCGGGATGCGTCGCGTTGACAACGCTGTCTGCGTCGATTGCCACGCCAACCCGGACGACCGGCATCCGGCGCATCGGTTCATGGAGCCGCGCTTCGAAGCGGCGCGCAAGACGCTGGCGCCGCAGGAGTGCGTGAGCTGCCATCGCGAGCACACCGGTACGCGTTTAAGTCAAACCGATGTCGGCTTCTGCGCCGCCTGCCACGGCGACATGAAGGTGAAAGACGACCCGACGCGGCCCACGCACGCGAGCTTGGTGCGCGAGGCGCGTTGGGACACGTGCCTGACCTGCCACGACTTCCACGGCAATCACGCCCACGACCCACCGACGGACCTGAAGAACGCCCTCGCGCCCAACGCGATCGGCGCGTATTTCGCCCGCGGCGAATCGCCGTATGGGCCACCGGTGACGAAAGCCAAGAAGCCGAAGGAGTCGCAATGAACATTCCCAAGATTCCGAAATCGGCGCTGGCCCTGGCGACGTTGGCGGTCGTCGGCATTTATCTGTTCGCGACCGCGCCGTCCGAATTGGACGCGGGCGCGGGCGGCCGCCGCGACGTGCCGGTGGAAACGCTGTTCCGCATGCTCGACGCCGAGAACGCCTCGGTGCGCGCGCTGTACACGTCCGAAGTGGTCGGTCCGGGTTTGAAACAGGGACTGAAGTTCCACGAGAGTTGGCGCTCGAAAGACGTGCACGCCGGCCCGCTGCCCGCGCTGTTGCTGCGCGAAACCGCGAACCGACTGCAGCAGCGCGTGCCGGATCTGAGTCTGTTCCTAGGGTCGACATTCCCGATCGAAGACTCGAACCATTTCAAAGGCGCGCAATTGAAGTTCTTCGCGAGTTTGGAGAAAAACCGCGAGCCGCAGTTCTTCCTCGACGACAGCACGGGCCGCTATACCGCGATGTTTCCCGACATCGCCGCAGCCCCGCCCTGCGTGAAATGCCATAACGAGCACCCGAAGAGCCCGCGCAAAGACTGGAAACTCAACGACGTCATGGGCGCGACCACGTGGTCGTACGCGCGCAAGGACGTGTCGGTCGACGAGTTGGTGACGATACTCGCGGCGTATCGCGCCTCGGCGATCGAAAGCTACGAGGCCTATCTGAAGAAGACCGCGAGTTTCGCGCCCGAAGGACGCCCCGAGGTCGGCGAACGCTGGCCCGTCGACGGCATGTTCGTGCCCGATCTCGCGACGTTCAGCGCGCGCGTGGAAGAGCGTAATTCGGCGAAGACGCTCAACGCGCTGTTGAAGGCGAAACTCGCCGAGACGACGCCGACCGCGACCGAGAAGGCCGCCCCGCCCGCCGCGCAACGCGCGAAGTCCGCGCCATGAATACGCGCAGCCCGTCCATGCCGCCGCCGCGCAGCGCTTATCAAACCGCGTTGGTCGCGGCATCGTGGGTCGCCGTCGTCGGCGTGAGCATCGCCTGCTTGGCGTGGCTGTGGCCGCCGCAGCTCGCGCCGCTGATCGCTTGGCAGCGGCTCGACCCGTACAAACAATGGACGGGCTATTTCCTGGTCGGCCTGCTCACATTCGATTTATCGTTGGCGCTGATCAAACGCCGCTTGGTCGCCAGCGGCGCGCTGCGCGCCCTGCAACTGGCGCATCGCATTCTGGGGCTGACGATGTTGGCGCTGCTGGTGATGCACGCCGGTTTCGCGCACCAAGGGTTCCTGCACTTCGCGTTCTTCACCACGATGCTGGTGGTGTTGGCCGGCGCGCTGCTGAACCTTCTGCCCGGCCGCTATCTCGGCACGTGGGGGCAATGGACCACAGCGCTGCACATCGGCGCCGGCTGCCTGCTCGCCGCGTTGGCGGTCATGCACCTGTATTTCGTCTACGCCTACGCATCTTGAGTTCGGCGAGGCGCGATCAGCCTCGATTCGACGTCCTCGGCGGGCGACGTTCCGGCCCCGTTCCAAGGCCGACGACCGCACCGCGCCATCGGCCGGTGCGGCGTGCGCCGGAGGCCGCCGCGCGCGACGCGACGGCCTCCGCATCGGCCCGATCCATGCCACCATGACGGCATGGACAAGACCTTCGACATCATCGTCTTCGGCGCCACCGGCTTCACCGGCCGCTTGGTCGCCGACTATCTCAACAAGACCTACGGCATCGGCGGCCCGGTGCGTTGGGCCATGGCCGGACGCAGCGCGAGCAAACTCGCGGAGGTGCGCGACGCTCTGGGCATCGCCGCCGATCTGCCGCTGCTGGTCGCCGACGCCAGCGACGCGCAGGCTCTTGCCGATCTGGTCGCGAAGACGCGCGTCGTGCTGACCACGGTCGGCCCCTATCAAACCTACGGCGAACCGCTGATCCGCGCCTGCGCCGCCGCCGGCACCGACTACGTCGATCTGTGCGGCGAACCGGCCTGGATGGCGAAGATGATCCCGGAACTGCAGCCGATCGCGCAGGCCAGCGGCGCGCGCATCGTGTTCTCCTGCGGCTTCGATTCGATTCCGTTCGATCTCGGCGTGCTATTCGCGCAGCAAGAAGCGCAGGCCCGCTTCGGCGCGCCGCTGGTGCGCGTACACGGGCGTGTGAAAACGCTGAAAGGCACGTTCTCCGGCGGCACCGTCGCCAGCATGCTCGCGACGATGGAGGCCGTCGGCCACGATCCGAGCATCAAGCGCGCGTTGATCGACCCGTTCGCGCTGACCCCTGGCTTCAAAGGCGCGCGGCAACCGAACGATCACGTCGCCGAATACGACGCGCTGGCGAAAAGCTGGACCGCGCCGTTCGTGATGGCGCCGATCAACACCAAGAACGTGCATCGCAGCCATTTTCTGATGAACCATCCGTGGGGCAAGGACTTCGTCTACAGCGAACGCATGCTCACCGGCGACGGCCCCGCGGGCGAAAAGCGCGCCAAGAAAATGCTGCGGCAATCGAAAATGCAGAACGCGATGCTGGCCTTCGGCCCCACCCGCGCGCTGCTGAAGAAATTCGCATTGCCCAAACCCGGCGAAGGCCCGAACGCGGAACAGCGCGAAAAAGGCCGCCACGAAAGCCTGTTCTTCGGCGAAACCGCCGACGGCCGCACGCTGACCGCCCGCGTGACCGGCGACCGCGACCCCGGCTACGGCTCCACCTGCAAAATGATCTCCGAAGCCGCGCTCTGCCTCGCGCACGACATCGACCGCACCCGCACGCCCGGCGGCGTGTGGACGCCCGCGGCGGCGATGGGGATGACGCTCGTGGAGCGGCTGCGGGCGAAGGCGGGGTTGGGGTTCGATATCCTATCCGCATGAATTCATGACCTCGCCGAATGAGCGGGGATCATCGCCTTCAAAATCACGGGCTTGCGAGGCCGCTACGGCGAATTTCGACGCCATGCGGATTGCGGGGCGAACGATCTTTTTACTATCGCTCGTGGCGAAGATGCGCATACTCGCTTCGTCATCATTGCGGAGATCGAACGCATGCGCATTACCATCGTCGGCGCTGGATTCACGGGCGGCACACTCGCAACGGCGCTCGCGAGCTCGTACGACGATCGTGCCGATCTATGCTTGGTCGGAGTCGCCGGCAATTTCGGTTGCGGTGTCGCATACGGCGATGCGCGCGGCGAGCACCTGCTCAATACGCGAGCCGGCCAGCTCGGCGCCGATCCCGCCAAGCCAGCGGAATTCGCTCAGTGGCTCAACCTTTCGACGCATGCCCGCGAGGCGTTCTTGCCGCGAATCGCCTACGGAGAATATCTGCTCGACAGACTGCATGAGGCCGAGCGGACTTCGGCCAACCTGACCACGTTGGAGCATGAGGTCGTCGAGATCGATCGCCTGCCTGCTGGGGGCTTTCGCGTTCATCTCGACGATGGCGCGAGCTTCTTCAGCGACGTGGTGGTTCTGGCCATCGGCGCGCTACCGCCGCAGCGCCTCGCGGGAGTCGGCCCGCGGCTGGCCCGTCACTGGCGGTACATCGCCTCGCCATGGCAGGACAGCGATCTGCGCCACATTACAGCAGACGACCGATTGCTGATCGTGGGCACAGGGCTGACCATGATCGATGCGCTCGCGACGCTGCACCGGCGCGGGCATCGGGGCGAGATCGTCGCGCTTTCGCGCCATGGCCTCCTTCCGCAACGTCACCTCGAGCGTCCCGCCGACCCCATCGAGCTTCCGCCGAGCATTCTTCAAGCGCTGCGCGGTCACGACCTTCGCGGCATGCTGTCGGCGATGCGCTCGGTCGCGCAGATCGTCGAGGATTGGCGAGCGCTGATCGATGCCTTGCGTCCGCACACGCAAGCATTCTGGCGGGGCTTGCCGCAAACCGAACGTGCGCGCTTCTTGCGTCATCTCCGCGCGTATTGGGAAGTCCATCGCCATCGAATGGCGCCTCGGGTTGCGAACGAGGTGGATACGATGCTCGCCAGCGGCCAACTGCGTATCGTCGCGGGCCGCCTGTTACGGGCGGGCGTAGCGGAAGATCGCGTCTCGGCGGTTATCCGTCGGCGGGGAAGCGACGAAGCCGAAACGGCGATGTTCGATGGTTTGATCCGCGCAACGGGTCTCGATACCGATATCACCCGCACCACGCATCCGTTGATTCAGCACCTCGTCGCCACCGGTACGATCGTGCCCGACCCATTGGGGTTGGGGATGCAGGTCTCCGCCTCCAACGAGGTTTTGGACGCTCGCGGGCGTTCGATCCCGGGCCTTTACTGCGTGGGCGCTCTAGCGAGGGGCGAAAGCTGGGAACTGACCGCAATCGCCGAACTGCGCACGGCAGTATCCACGCTCGCTAAGCGGCTTCGTCAACACACGAACATGAGGCCCGCACGTTCTGAAGCGCCCTCACCCCGACGCGCAGGCCCGAAGACAGCTTGAAGCCGGCCGGAGGCGCGGCGCATCCTGCGCCGCATCTTCTCGATCACTCGCGGCGATACACCTGCGCTCCCTGCGCCAGGAATTCCTGCGATTTCTCCGCCATGCCCGCTTCCAGCGCCGCCGCTTCGTCCACGCCGTGTTCGGCGGCGTAGTCGCGCACGTCCTGGGTGATCTTCATCGAGCAGAAATGCGGGCCGCACATGCTGCAGAAATGCGCGATCTTGTGCGCATCTTTCGGCAGGGTCTCGTCGTGGAATTCCTTGGCTTTTTCGGGATCGAGGCCGAGGTGGAATTGGTCCTCCCAGCGGAATTCGAAACGCGCTTTGCTCAGCGCATTATCGCGCACCTGCGCGCCCGGATGGCCTTTCGCCAAATCGGCGGCGTGCGCGGCGATCTTGTAGGCCATGATGCCGTCGCGCACGTCCTGGCGGTTCGGCAGGCCGAGGTGTTCCTTCGGCGTGACGTAGCACAGCATCGCGGTGCCGTACCAACCGATCATCGCCGCGCCGATGGCGCTGGTGATGTGGTCGTAACCCGGCGCGATGTCGGTGGTCAGCGGGCCGAGCGTGTAGAACGGCGCCTCGCCGCAGCATTCCAACTGCTTGTCCATGTTCTCTTTGATCAACTGCATCGGCACGTGGCCAGGGCCTTCGATCATGGTCTGGACGTCGTGTTTCCAGGCGATTTTCGTCAACTCGCCGAGAGTTTCGAGTTCGCCGAACTGCGCGGCGTCGTTGGCGTCGGCGAGACAGCCCGGACGCAGGCCATCGCCGAGCGAGAAGGCCACGTCGTAGGCCTTCATGATCTCGCAGATGTCCTCGAAGTGCGTGTAGAGGAAATTCTCTTTGTGGTGCGCGAGACACCACTTCGCCATGATCGAACCGCCGCGGCTGACGATGCCGGTGGTGCGCTTCGCGGTGAGCGGCACGTAGCGCAGCAACACGCCCGCATGGATCGTGAAGTAATCGACGCCCTGCTCCGCTTGTTCGATCAGCGTGTCGCGGAAAATGTCCCAGGTCAGTTCTTCGGCTCGGCCGTCGACTTTTTCCAACGCTTGATAGATCGGCACGGTACCGATAGGCACCGGCGAATTGCGCACGATCCATTCGCGGGTTTCGTGGATGTGCTTGCCGGTGCTGAGATCCATCACCGTGTCCGCGCCCCAGCGGATCGCCCACACCAGCTTCTCGACTTCCTCGGCGATGCCCGACGACACCGCGCTATTGCCGATATTCGCGTTGATCTTGGTGAGGAAGTTGCGGCCGATGATCATCGGCTCGGTTTCCGGGTGATTGATGTTGCACGGCAAGATCGCGCGGCCGCGCGCGATTTCGTCGCGCACGAATTCCGGAGTGATGATTTTCTGGATATTCGCGCCGAAATGCTGGCCCGGATGCTGCGCCAGCAGATGCGCCTCGCGCACCGCGTCCAAACGCTGGTTCTCGCGAATCGCCACGTATTCCATTTCGGGCGTGACGATGCCGCGCTTGGCGTAGTGCATCTGCGACACGTTGGCGGCAGCGCGCGCACGACGCGGCAACGCCCGATTCGGGAAACGCACCGCGTCGAGTTTCGGGTCGCGCTCGCGGGCGCGGCCGAACTCCGAACTCAACGCGGACAGACGCTCGCAGTCGCCGCGTTCTTCGATCCAGCGCGCGCGCAGCGGCGCGAGGCCCGCGGCCAAGTCGATGGTCGCGTCGGGGTCGGTGTACGGGCCGGACGGGTCGTAAACGGTGACCGGCGGATTGGTTTCGCCGCCGAACAACGTCGGCGTCTGCGACAGCGCGATTTCGCGCATCGCCACGCGCAAATCGGGACGCGAGCCCACGACGAAAATTTTGCGCGACCCCGGAATCGGCCGGGTCACGGATTCGGAAAGTCGCTCGGTCTGCTGCAGCAGCGTGGCGGGTACGGCGTTCATCGGCATTCGTCCTGGTGGTTCGCGCGGGCGCCAAAGGCGCAACATGGACGAAGCGGGAAGCCGACGCACGAAGCCGCAGGGCCGCGCGCGTCGAAGAAGCTCCCTACGCCGGTCTGAACCGGTCGACGGCCGTCGCACTCGCAGGCGGGCGGCCCAGGTTCGAAGGGTCTGTCTCAACCGTCGGCCGCGCCGACGATACCCCCGCTTCGTAGCGCGCCATTGAACCATCCTCGGGCCGCGACCGCCAGCGCCGTCCGGCGAACGGCCGAATTGTCGGCCGAATTGTCGGCCGAATCGACGGCCGTTACGGCGACGCCTCGCGCCGGGTTCCGACGCGCGGCGAACGCCTCGCCCGCGATATGCCTCGCGCTCAGCGCAGAGTCGCGTTGATCTTCTCCAACGCGGCGACGCCCGGGTTCAAATCGCCGGCTTCCAGCGTATTCAGCGGCCGACTGGCGGTATTCAGATGGCCATGCAGATCGTTGGCTTCGGCATCCACGAACAACAGACCGGTGACCACTTCGCCGCGCGCATGACGCTGCTGGATCAGATTCATCGCCGCGATACGATCGCGCGGGTCGTAAGCGTCGTCGAGTTTATGCAGGCGCAGCGTCGTGCCGTCGTGCTGCTCCACCGCGATGGTCTTGCCCGGGTCGTAATCGACCGCGATCTCGGTGCGCGGCAGCAGCACATCGAGCTGATTCACCGCCTCGTTGTGCTCGCGCACGTAGTCGTAACTCTTGGTGCTGCCGGCATGGTTGTTGAACGCGATGCACGGGCTGATGACGTCGATGAACGCGGTGCCGCGATGCGAGAGCGCGCCTTTGATCAGCGGCACCAGTTGTTTTTTATCGCCCGAGAAGCCGCGGCCGACGTAGCTGGCGCCGAGCTGCAGCGCCATCGTCACGAGATCGAGCGGGCTGTCGGTATTCGCGACGCCTTTCTTCGAGACCGAGCCTTGGTCCGCCGTCGCCGAGAATTGGCCTTTGGTGAGGCCGTACACGCCGTTGTTCTCGACGATGTAGACCATGTTCACGCCGCGACGAATCGCATGCACGAACTGGCCGATGCCGATCGACGCCGAATCGCCGTCGCCGGACACGCCGAGGTAAATCAGATCGCGATTCGCGAGATTCGCGCCGGTCAGCACCGAGGGCATGCGCCCGTGCACCGTGTTGAAGCCGTGCGACTGCCCGAGAAAATAATCCGGCGTCTTGCTGCTGCAGCCGATGCCGGACAGCTTCGCCACGCGATGCGGCTCGATGTCGAGTTCCCAGCACGCTTGAATAATCGCGGCGGAAATCGAATCGTGGCCGCAGCCCGCGCAGAGCGTGCTGATCTTGCCTTCGTAGTCGCGCCGGGTGAAGCCGATCGCGTTGCAGGCCAGCGTGGGGTGATGGAGTTGGGGTTTCGCGAGGTAGGTCATGTCAAGCCACCTTGTCCTGCTTCTGCGCCGGGCGAACTCGCGCGGTAATCGCATCGCCGATGAAGCGCGCGGTGATCGGCGTGCCGTCGTAGTGCAGCACCGCGATCAATCGCGCGGGATCGATACCGAATTCGTTGATCAGCAGCGTGCGCAATTGACCGTCGCGATTTTGTTCGATCACGAACACCGCATCGTGGCCGTCGATGAACTCGCGCACCGACTCCGGGAACGGGAACGCGCGCAGGCGCATCGTGTCGAGCGCGATGCCGTCGTCGCGCAGGCGCGCGATCGCCTCCTGCATCGAGGGGCTGGTCGAACCGTAGTACAGCGCGCCGTAACGCGCGGGCACTTCGGCCTGCGACAGGATCGGTTGCGGCACCAGCGATTTCGCCGTGTCGAATTTCTGCAGCAGGCGCTGCATGTTGTAGACGTAGTCCGGCCCGCGCTCGGAATACTGCGCCTGCGGGTTGCGCGAGGTGCCGCGGGTGAAATACGCGCCCTTCTCCGGATGCGTGCCCGGATAGGTGCGATACGGAATGCCGTCGCCGTCGATATCTTTGTAGCGCGCGAATTCCTTGCCGGCATCGAGGTCTTCGGCGCTCAGCACTTTGCCGCGGTCGTAGGCGCGCGCGTCGTCCCAGACGAACGGCTTGCACAGGCGCTGGTTCATGCCGATATCCAGATCGGTCATCACGAACACCGGCGTTTGCAGGCGGTCGGCGAGATCCAGCGCATCGGCCGCGAACGCGAAGCACTCGTGCGGGTCTTCGGGCAGCAACAAGACGTGTTTGGTGTCGCCGTGCGAGGCGTAGGCGGCGGAGAGAATGTCGGACTGCTGCGTGCGCGTGGGCATGCCGGTGGACGGCCCGCCGCGCTGCACGTCGATGATGGTCACCGGAATTTCGGCGAAATACGCCAAACCGATGAATTCGTTCATCAGCGACACGCCAGGACCGGAGGTCGCGGTGAACGCGCGCGCGCCGTTCCAACCGGCGCCGACGACCATGCCGATCGACGCGATTTCGTCTTCGGCCTGGATGATCGCGAACTTGTTCTCGCCGGTCGCGGCATCGACGCGGAATTTCTGGCAGTACTTCTGGAAGGATTCGGCCACCGACGACGACGGCGTGATCGGATACCACGCGCACACCGTGGCGCCGCCGTACACGCAACCCAGCGCGGTGGCGGCATTGCCTTCGGCGAAAATTCGGTCGCCGATCGCGTCGGCCTTACGCACGCGCAGGCCGATCGGGCACTCCAGATTGTTCAGCGCCCAGTCGCGCCCAAGATGCAGCGCCTCGACGTTGGGCTTCAGCAGTTTTTCCTTGCCTTTGTACTGCTCGGCGATCAATTGCTCGATCGCCGGCACGTCCATGTCCAACAGCGCGCTCAGCGCGCCGACGTACATGATGTTCTTGAACAACTGCCGTTGCCGCGGATCGGTGTAGGTCGCGTTGCAGATTTGCGTCAGCGGCACGCCGATCACGCGCAGGTCGTCGCGGAACTTCGACTTGGGCATCGGCTTGCTGTTGTCGTAGACCAAGTAGCCGCCGGGCTCGATTTCGGCGATATCGGCGTCCCAGGTCTGCGGGTTCATCGCGACCATCATGTCCACGCCGCCGCGACGACCCAGCCAGCCGGCTTCGCACACGCGCACTTCGTACCAGGTCGGCAGGCCCTGGATGTTCGACGGGAAGATGTTGCGCGGACTCACCGGTACGCCCATGCGCAGGATGGCTTTGGCGAACAACTCATTCGCCGATGCCGACCCCGAACCATTGACGTTGGCGAACTTGACGACGAAATCGTTGACCGCCTGCAGATGCGGCGTCGGTTGCGCGGGCGTCATGCCGCCTCCCTCTTCTGATGACTGCGGCACTGCGACCCCGCCTGGGTTTGTTGCAATAGGAATTTCTGCATATCCCACGCGCCGGTCGGGCAGCGTTCGGCGCACAAGCCGCAATGCAGACACACGTCTTCGTCCTTCACCATCACCCGCAGCGTCTTCAGCGGTTCGGACACGTACAGTGGCTGCTCGGCGTTGAGCGCGGGCGCGGTCAAGCGCTTGCGCAGATCGTCTTCTTCGGCGTTCGCGGTGAAGGTGATGCAATCGGTCGGGCAAATATCCACGCAGGCATCGCATTCGATGCATTTATCTTTCGCGAACACCGTCTGTACGTCGCAGTTCAAACAACGCTGGGTTTCTTTCCACGCGGTCGCTGCATCGAAGCCCAATTCCACCTCGACGCTGATGCTGTCGAGTTTCTTGGCGGCCTCCGACCACGGCACCGCATAGCGCTCGTCCGGCGAGACCGCGTTGTCGTAGCTCCACTCGTGGATGCCCATCTTCTGCGACATCAACGTCACGTCCGGCGTGGGGCGCTCGGTCGTGTCTTCGCCGTGCAGCAACTTGTCGATGCTGACCGCCGCGGCGTGGCCGTGCGCCACCGCCCAGATGATATTTTTCGGCCCGAACGCCGCGTCGCCGCCGAACAGCACGTTCGGCAGGGTCGATTGATGCGTGACCGTATCCACCACCGGCATACCCCAGCGGTCGAAATCGATGCCGAGGTCGCGCTCGATCCACGGGAACGCGTTTTCCTGGCCCACTGCGATCAGCACTTCGTCGCAGGGGAAGAATTCGTCCTCTTCGCCGGTCGGCACCAGCGAGCGCTTGCCTGTGTCGTCGTACACGGCGCGCACTTTTTCGAAGGTCATGCCGGTCAAGCGGCCGCTGGCGTGCACGAACGCCTTGGGCACGCGGAAATCGAGAATCGGGATGCCTTCGTGCATCGCGTCCTCTTTTTCCCACGGGCTGGCTTTCATTTCGTCGAAGCCGGAACGCACGATCACTTTGACGTCTTCGCCGCCGAGGCGGCGCGCGGAGCGGCAGCAGTCCATCGCGGTGTTGCCGCCGCCGAGCACCAGAATGCGCTTACCGACGTTCGTGATGTGGCCGAAATACACGTTCGCCAGCCAATCCAGGCCGACGTGGATTTGCGCCGCGGCTTCCTGACGGCCGGGAATATCCAAATCGCGACCGCGCGGCGCGCCGGTGCCGACGAAAATCGCGTCGTAGCCTTCGGCCAGCAGCGCTTTCATCGATTCGATGCGGCGATTGCCGACGAATTCGACGCCGAGGTCGAGGATGTAACCGGTCTCCTCGTCGATCACCGATTCCGGCAAGCGGAAACGAGGCACCTGCGTACGCATGAAACCGCCGGCTTTCGGATCGGCCTCGAACACGGTGACGTCGTAGCCCAGCGGCGCCAAATCGCGCGCGACCGTCAGCGAGGACGGGCCGGCGCCGACGCAGGCGACGCGCTTGCCGTTCTTTTGCGCCGCGGGCTGGGGCATGCGTGCGGACACATCGCCTTTGAAATCGGCGGCGACGCGCTTGAGACGGCAGATCGCGACCGGCTCGGGCTTCGCGGTCTCTGCGCCGTTGTTCTCCTCGACCCGCCCGCGCCGGCAGGCCGGCTCGCAGGGGCGGTCGCAGGTGCGGCCCAGAATCCCGGGAAACACGTTGCTGCGCCAATTCACCATATAGGCGTCGGCGTAGCGCCCGGAGGCGATCAGGCGAATGTATTCGGGCACCGGCGTGTGCGCCGGGCAAGCCCACTGACAATCGACGACTCGATGGAACGTGTCCGGGTTGCGGATATCCGTCGGCTTCATTCCTGCCCCTCGACCGCACCGAGCCGAATGCGTCGGCTCCCGCTCGCAGGCCGAGTCTAGACCCGCCGACGGCGGGCGTCACGGGGGCGCGCGACTGAGAGAGGTGGGCCGGAGGTCGTCCGACGGCTCGGCACGCCCGGCCTCGCGCTCGAGCGGACGATCGGCGGCGCGAGCCTAAGCATTTGCGTACGACCGATCGCATGCGCCGGCCGCGACGAAGGCCGATCTCCGCGCACCGGACGCGCTGAATACGTGGTCATCGCAACGGCTTGGAAGGCCGATGCGCATTGCGACGAAAGTCGGAGTCCGACTTCGAGGCCGGCGTATCGCATTGACGCGAAAGGAATTCGGCCCACTCGGAACGGGCGCACGATGCCTCATAACGAATTTTCAGACCACGGGGGGTTGACATTCCCCGCAAAGGCATGGTCCTCTTCGGTCATGACGCAGCGCAGCATCCACCGCCCGCACCACGCCACCGCGAATCCCGCGGCGCGGACGCTCGCATTGCGCGCTCGCGCGCTGCCGGAGGTCGTGTGGCTCCACACCGCGCTCGCCGCGCTCGTTCTCGTCGTCGTCGTTCTTATTACCACGCCTACAGGTGCGGGATAGGGTTGCGCGACACACAACCCCGGGTTCAGACGAAACCCCCCGCATCCGAAAGGTGCGGGGGGTTTCGCATTCTGGGCTCGGCATTTTTCGAACCGTTCGAAGGATTCCGATTCAGATGCACAGCGACGCGATCAAAACCGGCCCCGCCCGCGCTCCCGCCCGCGCCATGCTGCGCGCAACGGGGCTGGACGATGCGGCCATCGCCAAGCCGCTGGTGGCGGTGATCTCGACCTGGTCGGACGTGTCGCCCTGCAACATCACCCTGCGCGATCTGGCGCAGGACGTGCGCCGCGGCGTGACCGCGGCCGGCGGTACGCCGATCGAGTTCAACACCATCGCCGTGACCGACGGCATCGCCATGGGCAGCGACGGCATGCGCGCTTCGCTGGCGTCGCGCGAAACCATCGCCGATTCGATCGAACTCGCGGTGAGCGGTCATTGCCTCGACGCGATGGTGCTGCTGGTGGGCTGCGACAAGACCATCCCCGCGGCGGCGATGGCGGCCGCGCGCTTGGACATTCCCAGCGTGATTCTCTACGGCGGCACGATCATGCCCGGCAAGTGCAAGTCGAAGCACGGCGACGGCGGCGAACGCGCGCTCACCGTGCAGGACGTGTTCGAGGCGGTGGGCGCGCACGCCGCCGGAAAAATCGACGACGCGGAACTCGGCGACATCGAACGCAAGGCCTGCCCCGGCGCGGGCGCCTGCGGCGGCCAGTTCACCGCGAACACGATGGCGATGGTGCTGACCTTTCTCGGCCTATCGCCGCTGGGCGACAACGACATCCCGGCGGTGCACCCGGAAAAAGCGAACGCCGCTGAGCGCTGCGGCGCGCTGGCGATGAAATTGCTGACCGACGGCGGCCCGACGCCGCGGCAATTGCTCACGCCGACGGCGCTGCGCAACGCCGCGCGCGCGGTGTCGGCGACGGCGGGATCGACGAACGCCGCGCTGCATTTGCTGGCGATCGCGCACGAGGCCGGCGTGAAATTCGATTTGGAAGAATTCGAAGCCGCCAGCGCGAACACGCCGGTGATCGCCGATCTGAAGCCCGGCGGCCGCTATACCGCGGCGGAAATGTTCGAACAAGGCGGCACCGCATTGGTGGCGCAGGCGCTGCAAACGGCCGGTCTGATCGAGGATATTCCCACGGTCGCCGGCCGAAGTTTTTTGGGGCTCTCGAACGCGGCGACGACCTCGCCGACGCAGGATGTCGTGCGCCCGGTCAGCGATCCGATCAAGCCGCGCGGCGGCTATTCGATTCTGTACGGCGATCTGGCGCCCGAAGGCTGCATCGTGAAACTCGCCGGCCACGGCCGCGAGAAACACACGGGCCCGGCGCGCGTGTTCGACAGCGAAGAGGCCGCGTTCGCCGCGGTGCAAGCGCGCAAGATCCAGGCCGGCGACGTGGTGGTGATCCGCTTCGAAGGCCCGGCCGGCGGCCCCGGCATGCGCGAAATGTTGGCGGTGACGGCCGCGCTGGTCGGTCAGGGCCTCGGCAACGACGTGGCCCTACTCACCGACGGTCGTTTCAGCGGCGCCACCCACGGCTTCATGGTCGGCCACGTGTCGCCCGAAGCCGCGCACGGCGGCCCGATCGCGAAATTGCGCGACGGCGATCTGGTCACGATCGACGTCAACGCGCGGCGCTTGGATGTGGCCGCCGATCTGACCTCGCGGACGCCCGCGCGCATCGCGCCGCGGGTACGCCACGGCGTGCTCGCCAAATACGCGCGCGACGTGCGTTCCGCGTCGCAAGGCGCGGTGACCTCGCCGGGTTTGCTCGACGATACGCGGCGAATCGATGCCGCATTGACCACCGATGCGCGCGACGACATCGATCGCGCGGTGCCCGCCTAGTCCTGTCATCCCGAGCGAAGCGAGGAACCTGCTTTTAGAACGTATCGATACGCAACGAACAACAGGTCCCTCGCTTCGCTCGGGATGACAGCAAAACCTCCGGAACCGCCCGCTCTCATCGCACCGACTCGTCTCCCGATCTCGCCCGATTTTCTCTCGAACGCATTCTTCCCCTTCAACTCTCATCACGGACTACCCCATGAACGCTTCCGCCAAACCCCAAATCGCCGTCGTCGGTTACGGCAGCCAAGGCCGCGCGCACGCGCTGAACCTGCGCGACTCCGGTTTCGATGTCGTCGTCGGGCTGCGCCCCGGCGGCCCCACCGAAGTCAAAGCGCTGGCCGACGGCTTCACCGTGAAATCGCCGGCCGAAGCGGCGGCGCAGGCCGATCTGGTCGCGGTGCTCACGCCGGACATGGTGCAGAAGAAGCTGTACGCCGATGTGTTGGCGCCGAACATGAAGCCGGGCGCCTGCCTGTTGTTCGCGCACGGCTTGAACGTGCATTTCGGCATGATCGCGCCGCGCGCCGATCTCGACGTGGTGCTGGTCGCGCCGAAAGGCCCCGGCGCGCTGGTGCGTCGCGAATACGAAATCGGCCGCGGCGTGCCCTGCATCTATGCGATCCATCAAGATCGCAGCGGTCGCGCCGAGGAACTGGCGAAGACCTACGCCGCGGGCCTCGGCGGCGCGCGCGCCAATCTGATCAAGACCACGTTCAAGGAAGAGACCGAAACCGATCTCTTCGGCGAACAAGCGGTGCTGTGCGGCGGCGCCAGCGCGCTGGTGCAGGCCGGGTTCGAAACGCTGGTGGAAGCCGGCTATCAGCCGGAAATCGCCTACTACGAAGTGCTGCACGAGCTGAAGCTCATCGTCGATCTGTTCTACGAAGGCGGCATCACCCGGATGCTGGAATTCGTGTCGGAAACCGCGCAATACGGCGATTTCGTCAGCGGTCCGCGCGTGATCAACGCCGAGACCAAGGCGCGCATGAAAGACATCCTGAGCGAAATCCAGGACGGCACCTTCATTCAACGCTGGGTCGCCGAGTACGACGCTGGGCTGCCGAACTACAAGAAGTTCCAACAGGCCGATCTCGATCACCCCATCGAAAAAGTCGGCAAGGAACTGCGCGCGAAGATGCAGTGGCTGCAACAAGGCAATGCCGCGCCCGCCGCGAAACCGACCGAAGCGAAAGCCGAGGCCCCGACGTCCGCACGAAACCCCATCGCCGAGACTGCGTAATGAACGGAGCCCATTGGCTGGCCGAAGCGCTGCGCGCGGAAGGCGTGGACACGCTGTTCGGGTATCCCGGCGGCGCGATCATGCCCTTCTACGACGCGCTGCACTCCTCGCCGCTCAAACACGTGCTGGTGCGTCACGAACAAGGCGCCGCGTTCGCCGCGAACGGTTACGCGCGCGCCACCGGACGCGTCGGCGTGTGCGTCGCGACCTCCGGTCCGGGCGCGTCCAACCTCGTCACCGGCATCGCCGATGCGATGCTCGATTCGGTGCCGATGGTCTGCATCACCGGGCAAGTGGCGACGCCGCTGATGGGCACCGACGCGTTCCAGGAACTCGACGTGTTCGGCATGACCATGCCGATCGTCAAGCACAACTTCCTGCCGCGCCGCGTCGACGATCTGCCGCGCGTGGTGAGCGAAGCGTTCCGTCTGGCGCGTTCGGGCCGTCCCGGCCCAGTGTTGATCGATCTGCCGAAAGACGTGCAGATCGCCGACGCCTCGCATTTGCCGCCGTATCGGCCGTCGGTCGCCGACGCGCCGGAAGCGGCGAGCGATGCGGCGTTGCATGCGGCGCTGGCGCAGTTGGCGCTGGCGCAGAACCCGGTGATCTACGGCGGCGGCGGCATCGCACTGGGCGACGCGATCGACGCGTTCCGCGAATTCGTCGACGCGACGCAGATTCCGACAGTGCTGACGCTGAAAGGCTTGGGCGCGCTGCCGGCCGATCATCCGCTGAATCTCGGCATGATCGGCATGCACGGCGCGCGCGCCGCGAATCTTGCGGTGCAGAACTGCGACCTGCTGTTCGCCGTGGGCGCGCGCTTCGACGACCGCGCCACCGGAAAACTGGCCGAATTCGCGCCGCACGCGCGTGTGGTGCATTTGGATTTGGACGCCGCCGAACTCGGCAAACTGCGTTTCGCCGATGCGCCGGTGCGCGGCGATCTGTCGATCAGCCTGCAGCGCATGCAAGCGGCGTCCGCCGCGCATTTGAACGGCCGCCACGGCGCTGCGCGCTTGGCCTGGCGCGACGCCTGCATTCAGGCGAAACACGACAGCGCGCCGCGCTACGACGCGCCGGGCGAGATGGTGTACGCACCTGCGCTGCTGAAGCGCTTGTCGGAATTGGCGCCGAACGCGGTAGTGAGCTGCGACGTGGGCCAGCATCAGATGTGGGTGGCGCAGCACTGGCGCTTCGACGACCCGCGCAAGCATTTGACCAGCGGCGCGCTGGGCGCGATGGGCTTCGGCCTGCCGGCGGCGATCGGCGCGCAGATGGCGCACGCCGACGGCGGCGCGAACGACGCCCAGGTGATCTGCGTCAGCGGCGACGGCTCGTTCCTGATGAACGTGCAGGAATTGGCCACGCTGGCGCGCTATCGCTTGCCGGTGAAGATCGTGCTGCTCGACAACCAAGCGTTGGGCATGGTGCGGCAGTGGCAGGAATTGTTCTTCGAGCGCCGCTATTCGGAAATCGATCTGTCGGATAACCCGGATTTCTGCGCGTTGTCGGAAGCTTTCGGCGTGCCGGCGCTGCACTTGGAGCGCGCCGCGGATCTCGAAAGCACGCTGCAGACCCTGCTGGCGATGCCCGGCCCGGCGCTGCTGCACGTGGCGATCGATCAAGCCGCGAACGTGTGGCCGCTGGTGCCGCCGAATCGCAACAACGCCGAGATGATGGGCGTCGACGCGGACGAAGCGGTGTCGCTGTCCGATTTGACCCGCGCGCCCGCGACGCGCGCCGACGCCGAACTCGCCGCGCCCGCCTCCACGCCTGCGTCGTCGGCGATGCCGTCCGCCGCAGCGTCCGTCGCAGCGACATCGGCACCGCCCGCAGCGTCGCCCGCGACGACGCCCGCGGACGCCGCGCCGCAAACCACTTTCGTGTCTCCCTAACCCTCCCCCACGAGGATGCATCCCATGCGCTATCGACTCGATCTGACCCTGCGCCAAGCCGAAGGCGCGCTGTCCCGTGTGCTCGGCACCGCCGAACGTCGCGGCTTTCGCCCGCTCGCCGTCGAAGGCGAAGCGCGCGCCGAAGGCGACCGCTGGCATCTGCAGATGACCGTCGAGGGCGAACGCGCCGTCGATTCGCTGCAGCAACAGCTCGCGAAACTCTACGACTGTCTCGACGTGCAGGTGCAGCCATGCAATTGAACGAGGCCGTGGCCGAACGCGCGCCCGCGATCGAACGCGAAGCGCCCGTCGCCGACGTTCCGAAACTCTGGTTCGACGGCGAGCTGATCGACGCGGGCGGTTTGCACGCGGCCTTGAATTCGCACGCGCTGCATTACGGCAGCGGCGTGTTCGAGGGCATCCGCGCCTATGCCACGCCGCGCGGCCCGGCGGTGTTCCGTCTGCCCGAGCACTTGGAGCGCATGCGCAAGGGCGCGGAGCTGTTGGGCATGCAGTTCGATGTCGCGGTCGCGACGGAGGCCGTGCTGAACACGCTGCGCGCGAACCGTTTGGGCGACGCTTACATCCGGCCGCTGGCCTGGTACGGCGCGGGCAGTTTCGGTTTGGACGTGGCCGGCCATCCGCAGCATCTGATGGTGGCGACCTCCGCGACCAATCTGCATCTGGGCGGCAATCGCACGCGCGTGTCGGTGTCGAGCTGGCGTCGCAATCCGGCCTCCTCGCTGCCGCCGCTGAAACTCTGCGGCGCGTACGTGAATTCGATTCTCGCCAAGCGCGAAGCCAAAGCCCGCGGCAGCGACGAAGCGATGTTCGTCGACGATGTCGGCGACGCGGTGGAATGCACCGGCGCCAATTTGTTTTTCGTGCGCGACGGCGCGGTGGTGGCGGTCGAGCATCGCGACGCGCTGCCGGGCATCACCCGCGACACATTGATCGCGTTGACCGGCGCGACCTCGCGCCCGGCGAGCCTGCAGGAATTGCTGGACGCCGACGAAGTGTTCGCCTGCGGCACCGCCGCCGAAGTCGCGCCGATCAGCGAAATCGACGCCGGCAACGCCGGGGCCGGCGAACGCCGCTACGGCGACAATCCGAAGACGCGCGAAATCGCGGCGCTGTATGCGCAAGCGGTGCGCGGCGGTACGCGCCACGCCGACGCGTGGCTGAGCGTCGTCTGACCATGGAGACCGATGTCGCCCGCGCCGTTCGTATCGCGCAGGTCGGTGCCGCCGACATCCTCGCCGCGCAGGCGCGCCTGCGTCGCTACCTACCGCAGACGCCGCTGCATTACGCGGAACGTTTCGGCTGCTGGTTGAAGCTGGAGAACCTGCAGCGCACCGGTTCGTACAAAGTGCGCGGCGCGTTGAATGCGCTGCTCGCCGCGCGCGAACGCGGCGACGACCGCCCGGTGATCGCGGCCTCCGCCGGCAATCACGCGCAAGGCCTGGCCTGGGCGGCGTATCGCCTGGGCGTACAGGCGATCGCGGTGATGCCGCACGGCGCGCCGCAGACGAAAATCGCGGGCGTCGCGCACTGGGGCGCCACCGTGCGTCTGCACGGCGACAGCTTCGACGAAGCGCGCACGTTCGCGATGCAGTTGGCCGAGCGCAACGGCTACCGCTTCCTGCCCGCGTTCGACGACGCCGACGTGATCGCCGGCCAAGGCACGGTGGGACTGGAAGCGGCGGCGATGTCGCCGGACGTGATGATCGTGCCGATCGGCGGCGGCGGCTTGGCCGCGGGCGTCGCGTTGGCGCTGAAATCGCAGGGCGTGCGCATCGTCGGCGCGCAGGTCGAACACGTCGATGCGATGGCGCAAACGCTGCGCAACGGCGTAGAGCGCATCGCGCCGGCCGACACGCTGGCCGACGGCGTGCGCGTCAAACAGGCCGGCGAATTGACCCGCGACATTCTCGGCCGCTTGCTCGACGACATCGTGATCGTGCGCGAAGCGGAGCTGCGCGAGACCTTGGTGCGCTTGGCGCTGGAAGAACACGTCATCGCCGAGGGCGCGGGCGCGCTGGCGCTGGCCGCGGGCCGTCGCGTCGCCGGCAAGCGCAAATGCGCGGTGGTCTCCGGCGGCAATATCGACGCGACCGTGCTGGCGGGCCTGTTGGCCGACGTGCGTCCGCGCCCGCCGCGCAAACCCCGCCGCCGCACGAAAGACGAGGCCGCCGCTCCGACATTCGCAAGCGCAACGCAAACCGTATCGCCCACGGCAACGCGCGCCGAAGGCATCGCGCCGCGCACGACCGCGCGAGCGCCGACGCGCGCCGCGTCGCGTGCGCGCGCCGATAGCGCACCTAGCGACATTTCGGCTATTCCCACGATGCCGACGATCGCCTCGCTCGCATCGCCTGCGCCGTTGCCGCGTTTCGCCCCCACCCCGCTTCCGGAGGAATGCGTCTGATGTCCACCGCATCGAACGCCCGCATCGCCATTTTCGACACCTCGCTGCGCGACGGCGAGCAATCGCCCGGCTGCAGCATGACGCCGAAGCAGAAACTCCGCTTCGCGCACGCGCTGGCCGAACTCGGCGTGGACATCATCGAAACCGGCTTCCCGGCCAGCTCCGACACCGATCTCGGCGCCTGCGCCGCGATCGCGCGCGACGTGCGCGGCGCGACGCTCGCGACCCTCGCGCGCTGCCACAGCGGCGACATCGAAGCCTGCGCGCGCGCGCTCGAAAGCGCCGAGAAACCGCGCATCCACGTGTTCATTTCCACCAGCCCGCTGCATCGCGAACACAAGCTGAGCCTGAGCAAGGCGCAAGTGATCGATCGCGCCGCCGAGGCCGTGCGCTTGGCGCGCGGTTACGTCGAGGACGTGGAGTTCTCCGCCGAAGACGCGCTGCGCACCGAGCCGGAGTTTCTGGCCGAAATCTGCTCGGTCGCGCTGGACGCGGGCGCGCGCACGCTGAACATCCCCGACACCGTCGGCTACACCACGCCCGCCGAAATCAAAGCGCTGTTCGAATATCTGCGCGCGAACGTGCGCGGCGCGGAACGCGCGATCTTCAGCGCGCACTGCCACGACGACCTCGGCCTCGCGGTGGCGAACAGTCTGGCGGCGATCGAAGGCGGCGCGCGTCAAGTCGAATGCACCATCAACGGCATCGGCGAGCGTGCCGGTAATTGCGCGCTGGAAGAGCTGGTGATGGCCTTGAACGTGCGCCAAGCGTATTTCGACGCCGACACCGGCATCGACACCCGGCGCTTGGTGCCGACCTCGCGCCTGCTGACCCGCATCACCGGCATGAACGTGCAGCGCAACAAAGCGATCGTCGGCGCGAATGCGTTCGCGCACGAGTCGGGCATCCATCAGCACGGCATGCTGAAGCATCGCGGCACCTACGAAATCCTGCGGCCGGAATCGGTCGGCTGGGCCAGTTCGCAGATGGTGATGGGCCGTCACAGCGGCCGCGCGGCGCTGGGCGATCGCCTGCGCGCGCTCGGCTTCGCGCTGGACGAGGCGCAGTTGAATCAAGTGTTCGGTCGCTTCAAAGCGCTGACCGAGAAAAAGCGCGAAGTCTTCGACGCCGATCTGGAAGCCTTGGCGTTGGGGCTGGAGAGCGGCGCGCAGAGCGCGGCGATCGGCGGCTGGCGGCTGCAGCGGCTGCAGGTCGGCACCGGCATCGGCGCCGGCGTGCTGCCGACCGCCAGCGTCGAAGTGCTGGGGCCCGACGGCGCGCGCGTGACCGAAGCGGCGACCGGCGACGGCCCGGTGCATGCGCTGTTCGCGGCGCTGTCGCGCGCGACCGACATTCGTTTCGAGTTGGAGAGCTATCAAGTCTCCAGCGTGACCACCGGCGAAGACGCGCAGGGCCAAGCCAGTTTGACCGCGCGCATCGACGGCGAGGAAATCACCGGCTCCGGCACCAGCACCGACATCCTCGAAGCCAGCGCGCTGGCCTGGCTCGACGTCGCCAATCGCACGCTGCGCCATCGCGCGCACGCGACGAGCGATTCCGACGCCTCGCCGCGCATCGCCGAGGCGCTCGTCGCGGTCGCGTAACCCTCTCTCTGGTTTCTTTTCATCTTCCCTTTCCGTTTCCGACGAGCCGCCGCATGACCTCCGCACCACCCTTCGATTCATCGCCTGCACCGCGAACGTTGTTCGACAAATTATGGGACGCGCACGTGGTCGTTCCCGAGACCGCCGAAGCGCCCGCGGTGCTCTACATCGATCTGCACCTGATCCACGAAGTGACCTCGCCGCAGGCCTTCGCCGAACTCGCCGCGCGCGGGCTGAAGGTGCGTCGTCCGGATCGCACCAAGGGCACGCTCGATCACTCCACCCCGACCACGCGGCCCGACGCGAACGGCGCGTTGAGCTACTACACCGCCGACGCCAAGACGCAGGTCGACACGCTGCGCGCGAATTGCGCGCGCGAGGGCGTGGAGCTGTTCGATTTCGGCAGCGATTATCGCGGCATCGTTCACGTCATCGGTCCGGAACTCGGCTTGACCCTGCCGGGCAGCACCATCGTCTGCGGCGATAGCCACACCGCCACGCACGGCGCGTTCGGCGCGCTGGCGTTCGGCATCGGCACCAGCGAAGTCGGCCACGTGCTGGCGACGCAATGCCTGCTGCAGCGCAAGCCGAAAACGATGGCGATCGAGATCGAAGGCGAGCTCGGCCCGGGCGTCACCGCGAAGGATCTGATCCTGCACGTGATCGGCGCGATCGGCGTGGACGGCGGCACCGGTCACGTCATCGAATATCGCGGCTCGACCGTTCGCGCGCTGTCGATGGAAGAGCGGATGACCGTGTGCAATATGTCGATCGAAGCCGGCGCGCGCGCGGGCTTGATCGCGCCCGACGACACCACCTTCGCGTGGCTGGCCGATACGCCGCGCGCGCCGAAGGGCGCCGCATGGAAAGCGGCGGTGGCGCAGTGGCGCGAACTGCGCAGCGACGACGGTGCGCGCTTCGACCGCACGGTGACGATCGACGCGCGTCGGATCGCGCCCACCGTCACCTGGGGCACGCATCCGGGCCAAACCACCGCGATCGACGCGCAGGTGCCGAGCGCGAACGACGCCGACGCGCAGCGCGCCTTGGACTACATGCGCTTCGTCGGCGGCAAATCGCTGCTGGGGCAACCGGTGGATGTGGTCTTCGTCGGCAGTTGCACCAACGGCCGCTTGAGCGATCTGCGCCAAGTCGCGGAGGTGCTGCTCGACCGTCGCGTGCATCCGCGCGTGCGCATGCTGGTGGTGCCGGGCTCGGTGCGCGTGCAGCGCGAAGCCGAGGCCGAGGGGATCGATCGCATCGTGCAGGCCGCGGGCGCGGAGTGGCGCGAACCCGGCTGTTCGATGTGCATCGCGATGAACGGCGATCTGGTCGCGCCCGGGCAATTGGCGGTGTCCACCAGCAATCGCAATTTCGAAGGCCGCCAAGGGCGCGACGCGCGCACGGTGCTGGCCTCGCCCTACACCGCCGCCGCCTGCGCGGTGGCCGGCTGCGTGGTCGACCCGCGCGATGTTCTGCAGGAGAACGCCGCATGAGCGCCGACGCTTCTCGCACCGACAATTCTCGGACGCACGTCCGTTCGCGCACCGTGTGCCTGCCCGAACGCAATATCGACACCGACCGGATCATTCCGGCGCGCTTTCTCACCACCACCACGCGCGAAGGCCTCGGCAAGCACGCATTCAACGATTGGCGCTACCGCGAAGACGGCAGCCCCGATCCCGCGTTCGCGTTGAACGCACCCGAGGCGCAAGGCGCTCAGATTCTGGTCGCCGGGCGCAATTTCGGCTGCGGCTCCTCGCGCGAACACGCGCCGTGGGCCTTGCTCGACTTCGGCCTACGCGCGGTGATCAGCGCCGAGATCGCCGACATCTTCCGCAGCAACGCGCTGAAGAACGGATTGCTGCCGGTGGTGCTCGATGCCGCGGTGGTGGACGAGCTGCTGGCCTCGCCCGGGCTGGAACTGGAGATCGACATCGCCGCCAGCGCCGTGACCTTGCCCGACGGCCGCCGCTTCGCCTTCCCGATCGACGCGTTCGCGCGCACCTGTTTGCTCGAAGGCGTCGATCAGCTCGGCTACCTGCTCAAACAAACCCCGCATATCCAACGTTACGAGGAGACCGCGCATGCGCGCTGACATCGTCGTTCTACCCGGCGACGGCATCGGCCCCGAAGTCGCCGCCGCCGCCACCGACGTGCTGGCCGCCGTCGGCCGCCGTTATGGCCACAGCTTTCGCTTCGAGACTCGCCTGATCGGCGGCGCCGCGATCGACGCCGAAGGCGCGCCGCTGTCCGACGCCACGCTCGAGGCCTGCCGCAGCGCCGATGCGGTGCTGCTGGGCGCGGTGGGCGGGCCGAAATGGGGCACCGGCACGGTGCGTCCGGAACAAGGGCTGCTGCGTCTGCGCAAAGAGTTAGGCCTGTACGCGAATCTGCGCCCGGTGCGCACGCATCCGATGACGCTGACCGCGTCGCCGATCAAATCGCATCTGCTGACCGGCGTGGATCTGATCGTCGTGCGCGAGCTCACCGGCGGCGTGTATTTCGGCGCGAAAACGCGCAGCGCCGACGCCGCCAGCGACCTGTGCGAATACAGCGTCGAAGAGATCGAACGCACCGTGCGCCGCGCCTGCGCGCTCGCCCGCGGGCGTCGCAAGTACGTGGTGTCGGTGGACAAGGCGAACGTACTGGAAACCTCGCGGCTGTGGCGCGAAGTCGCGACCCGTGTGGCCCGCGACGAATTTCCCGATGTGCGGTTGGAGCATCAGCTCGTCGACAGCATGGCGATGCATCTGATCGCCCGGCCGCGCGAGTACGACGTGATCGTCACCGAAAACATGTTCGGCGACATCCTCACCGACGAAGCGTCGATGCTGGCCGGTTCGATGGGCCTGCTGCCGTCGGCCTCGCTCGGCGACGGCAAGATGGGGGTGTACGAGCCGATCCACGGCTCCGCACCGGACATCGCCGGGCGCGGCATCGCCAACCCGATCGGCGCGATCCTAAGCGCTGCGATGCTGTTGCGGTATTCGTTGGCCCTGGAGGACGAGGCGCGCTGCGTCGAGAAAGCGGTGGCCCACGCCATCGACCAAGGCGCGTTGACCGCCGATTTGGCCGCCTGCATCGGGCCGTCGGGGCGCACGCTCGGCACCGCCGCGATGGCCGCCGCGGTGATCGCGCAGCTCGAAGTGGATTGCGCGGCGGTCGTGCTGCGCGATTGATGTCCCCGAACCTCCCGGGCAACGAACCGTAGAGCGGAGCGCAGCTCCGCTAAACATCTCAATCGCCCCGAATCCGTTTTCAGCGGAGCTTCGCTCCGCTCTACATGGGTGATTCGGCGGAGCTGCGCTCCGCTCTACGGGAGCGTTCTTCAGCCCGACGCCCATCCGTTCCGCCTATCCGTCCCACAAACCATTTGACGCCCCGCCTTCCGATCGTTTACACCTGTCCCATGCCCCGCTTCTTCGCCGCCGACATCGACCGCTTCCGCGCCCCGCGCGGCGATGCGGCCGCGTCGGCGACAAAACGCGCTTCGAACGCATGCGTTCCGACGGCATGCACGACGACCGCCCGCACGACGACGACCGGTACCGGGACTCGCCACGGTGCGGGCTGCGACAGCGAAACGGTTTGACCCTTCGACGTCCGCCCCGCACCCTTCGAGGGTCGCGGGGCTTCCCGCGAACCGAAGCCTGCGGGGCTCCCCACTTTTGGAGCCTCCCCGATGGATTCGCCCGCTGTTCCGCCTCACCCCCACGCCGCCGCCGATCCGAGCGCGTCCGCCAGCGCATCGCGCTATCGCGCGCATAAATTCGGCGGCAGCAGCGTCGCCGACGCCGACCGCTACCGCCACGTCGCCGCCCTGCTGCGCGATGCGCCCGGCCCGCGCGCGGTCGTGGTCTCCGCGATGCAGGGCGTCACCGACGCGTTGACCGAACTGGCGCGCATCGCCTCGGCCGATGAAGATTGGCAGGATGCCTGGTCGCGACTGCGCGACCGCCATCTCGCCACCGCCTATACGCTGGATCGCGATCCGCAGCACGCCTTGATCGCGCGCCTGGACACCGAGTTCTCCGCCCTGGCCGCGAAGCTCGCCCGCATCGCCGACGAATCGCCCGACGTGCGTGCGCGCGAGGCCGCGCAGTCGCTCGCCGAGATTCAAGGCCTGGGCGAAGTGTGGTCGTCGATGCTGCTGCAGGCCGCGCTCGGCGGCGAAGCGGCGGACTGGGGTCGGCTCGATGCGCGCGATGTGCTGGTCGTCCATGCGGGCGAACTCGGCGTCGCGGTGGATTGGCCGCGCAGCCGCGAACGTTTCGCGCAGTGGCGTGCGGCGCATCCGCAGCGCGACGCGGTCGTCACCGGCTTCGTCGCGCGCGATGCGAAGGATCGACCGACCACGCTCGGCCGCAACGGCAGCGATTATTCCGGCGCGATCTTCGCGGTGCTGTTCGACGCCTGCGAACTGACCATCTGGACCGACGTCGACGGCGTGCTGAGCGCCGATCCGCGCCTGGTGCCCGATGCGGTGTGTCTGCCGTCGATGTCGTACGCCGAAGCCTGCGAGCTGGCGTATTTCGGCGCGAAAGTGCTGCACCCGCAAACCATGGCTCCGGCGATGCAGGCCGGTTTGCCGATTTTGATCCGCAACTCGCGCAACCCCGCCGCGCCGGGCACCGTCATTTCCGGGCAAGCGCGCGCCGACGACACCGCCTCGCCGGTGAAAGGCCTGACGCTGGTGGGCGAGATGGCCGTGCTCGAATTGAGCGGCGCGGGCCTGATCGGCGTGCCCGGCACCGCCGAGCGTATGTTCGCCGCGCTGCGCGAAGCGGGCGTCTCGGTCACGATGATTTCGCAGGGCTCCAGCGAACATTCGATCTGCTGCGTGGTGCCCGCCGCGCACGCCGAACGCGGCCGCGTCGCGGTGCTGGCGGCGTTCGACGACGCCATCGCCGACGGCCAAGTGGAAGGCGTCGCCGTCACCGACGGCATCGCCGTGCTCGCGGCGGTGGGCGACGGCATGGTCGGCACGCCCGGCGTGTCGGCGCGCTTGTTCGACGGCTTGGCGCGCGCGCGGGTGAACATCCGCGCGATCGCGCAGGGCGCGAGCGAACGCAATATCTCGGTCGCGATCGCCGCCGAAGACGCGGTGCGCGGTTTGCGCGCGGCGCACAGCGCGTTTTGGCTGTCGCCGGCCACGCTGTCGGTCGGATTGATCGGCCCGGGCAACGTCGGTCGCGCATTGTTGGCCCAATTGGCCGACGCGCTGCCGCGCTTCGCCGACGACCCGCGCATCGCGCATCGTCTGGATCTGCGGCTGCGCGCGGTCGCCGGCAGCAAGCGTATGCGTCTGGATGTGTCGCATCTGGACCCGACGCAGGCCATCGCCGCGCTCGCCGCGGACGATGCATCGCCGCTCGATCTCGACGCCTTCGCCGCGCACGTGCGCGCCGAGCATTTGCCGCACGCCTTGATCGTCGACTGCAGCGGCAGCGACGCCGTCGCCGCACGCTATCCCGAGTGGCTGTCGATGGGCATCCACGTGGTCACGCCCAGCAAACACGCCGGCAGCGGCGATTGGGCGCGTTATCGCGCGATTCGCGACGCCGAAAAGCAGGGCGGCCTGTTCCGCTACGAAGCCACCGTCGGCGCCGGCTTGCCGGTGATCCAAACGCTGCGCTCGCTGCTCGACACCGGCGATGCGTTGACCGGCGTGGAAGGCGTGCTCTCGGGCACGCTGGCGTGGTTGTTCAATCGCTACGACGGCAGCCGGCCGTTCTCCGAATTGGTCGCCGAAGCGAAAGCGCTGGGCTACACCGAACCCGACCCGCGCGACGACCTCAGCGGCACCGATGTGGCGCGCAAACTGGTGATCCTGGCGCGCGAAGCCGGCGCGACGGTGTCGCTCGACGACGTGGAGATCGAAAGCCTCGTGCCCGAATCGCTGCGCGCGCTGTCGCGCGAGGACTTCCTGACGCGCATGTCCGAAATGGACGCGCCGATGCAGGCGCGGCTCGACGCCGCGCGCGCGCAAGGCCGCAGCCTGCGCTATCTCGCGCAACTCGATAACAGCGGCGATGCGCTGCGCGCGCGCGTGGGCTTGGCGATGCCCGAACCCGGGCACGCGAGTCTGTACAGCCGGCTCACCGACAATCTGATCCAGTTCCGTACGCGTCGTTATGCGGCCAATCCGCTCGTCGTGCAGGGCCCCGGCGCAGGCGCCGACGTCACCGCCGCCGGCGTGTTCGGCGACATTCTGGCGATCGCGCACACGCTGGGCGCGCGCGTGTCCGGGGCGCAGACGTGAGCGCTGCAGGCACGAACGCAACGCATGCGCGACAAGCGCGTGCGTTCGCGCCCGCCAGCGTCGGCAACATCGGCGTCGGTTTCGATCTGTTGGGCCACAGCATCGACGGCCCGCGCGATATCGCGACGGTGCGCCGCATCGATACGCCCGAGGTGCGCATTCGCGCGATCGCGGGCGATGTAGCCGGCGCGGATCGCTTGCCGCTGGAGGCCGAGCGCAACACCGCCGGTCGCGCCTTGATCGCGCTGCGCGAGGCTTTGGCGCTGCCGTCCGGGTTCGAGGTCGAACTGGAGAAAGGCATTCCGCTGGGCTCGGGTCTCGGCGGTTCGGCGGCCTCGTGCGTCGCTGCGGTGGTCGCCGCGAATGCGCTGTTGGAGACGCCGTTGTCGCGCGACGCGCTGTATCCGTTCGCGCTGCAGGGCGAAGCGGTCGCCAGCGGCAGTCTGCACGGCGATAACGTCGCGCCGATGCTGCTGGGCGGCGTCACTCTCGCCACGCACGACCGCATGATCGCGCTCGCGGTACCGGATGGCTTGCATGCCGTCGTGGCGCATCCCGATCAGGAATTGGAAACCCGTCGCGCGCGCGCCGCGCTGGCCGAGCCGTATCCGTTGTCGCAGTTCGTCGAACAAAGCACGCATCTGGCGCTGTTCCTCACCGGCCTGCAGCGCGGCGATCTCAATTTGATCCGTGCGGGTTTGGCCGATGTGTTGGTGGAACCGCGACGCGCGGCGCTGATTCCGGGGTTCGGGGACGTGAAGGCCGCCGCGCTCGCGCACGACGCGCTCGGCGCCAGCATTTCCGGGGCCGGGCCCAGCGTGTTCGCGTGGTTCGCCTCGAAAGCGCAGGCCGAGGCCGCCGCGCCCGCGATGCGCGCCGCGTTTCGCGCTGCCGGTTACGACGCGCGCGCCTATGTCTCGCCGGTGGCCGGTCCGCGCGCGGAGGTGTTGCCATGAACGCGATCGATCCGCACACCGACATCATTCGTTTCGTCAGCACCCGCGGCGCGACGCCGCCGACGGCCATCGACGACGCCCTGATCGCCGGGCTCGCGCCCGACGGTGGTTTGTACGTGCCGGAGACGATTCCCACGCTCGATACGCGCACGGTCGAAACGCGCATCGGCGCCGGCACGCTGGCCGAAAGCGCCGCCGCGGTGCTCGCGCCGTATTTCGCCGAATCGCGACTGCGCGAGGCGCTGCCCGCGCTGTGCGCGCGCGCCTACGATTTCGACGCGCCGCTGCGCGCGATGCGAAGCGATGGCGCGCACGGCGACGACGCTTCTAGCAGGTTGCTGAAAAACGATCTTCCTGATCGTTTTTCAAGTCGCGAGTCAGGCGCATGTCCTGACTCGCTCGCGACGAATCAAGCGCCTACGCGCTCGCTTCGTCGTCGCAGCCATCCTTGGCTGCGCCAGCAGGCTGTTTTTCAACAGCCTGCTAGCGGCGATTTCCTGCTCGAACTCTTCCACGGCCCGACCGCCGCGTTCAAGGACTATGCCGCGCGTTTTCTTGCCGAAGCGCTGGGCGCATTGCGCGCGGACGATGCGCCGACGACGACCATTCTCGTCGCCACCTCCGGCGACACCGGCGCGGCGGTGGCCGGCGCCTTCCATCGCCGCCCCGGCTTCGAAGTCGTAATCCTGTACCCCGACGGCCGCGTGTCGCCGCGTCAGGCGCACGGTTTGGAATGCTGGGGCGACAACGTGCGCACGTTTCGCGTCGACGGCACCTTCGACGATTGCCAGCGCATGGCGAAAACCGCGCTCGCGGACACCGACTTGCGCGGCGCGCGTTCGCTGACCTCGGCGAACAGCATCAGCCTCGGCCGATTGTTGCCGCAGGTCGCGTACTACGCGCATACCGCCGCCGCGTTCCGCCGCGCGCACGGCGAAGCGCTGAATCTGATCGTACCCACCGGCAATTTGGGCAACGCCGCGGCCGCGTTTCTCGCCAAGCGCATGGGACTTCCGATCGGCGAAATCGTGCTCGCCACCAACGCCAACGACGTGCTGCCGCGCTATTTCGACGGCGGCGATTACGCGCCCGAAGCGACCAAAGCCACACTGGCCAACGCGATGGATGTGGGCGCCCCCAGCAATTTCGAACGCCTGCGGCATTGGCATCGCGACGACGCCGCACTGCGCGGCGCGCTGCGCGCGCTGTCGGTGGACGATGCGACGATCCGCGCGGTCATCGCCGATGCGCCCGCGCGGCACGGCATCGTGGCCTGCCCGCACACCGCCTGCGGTCTGCATGCGCTGCATCGCATTCGCGACGCCGGCGATACGCGCCCTTGGGCCGTCGTCGCCACCGCGCACCCCGCGAAATTCGAAACGATCGTCGAACCTTTGGTAGGCCACGCCGTACCGCCGCCGCCCGCGCTCGCCGAATGCCTCGCGCGTCCCGCGCAAGGCGAGGCGTTGGCGGCGAGCGATGCGGCGCTGCGCGCGCGATTGATCGTCGACGACTGACTGACCGGCCAGCCGAGACGCCGCGCGCACCGACGACCTAACGCATCGCGCGCCGGCTCATACCCCGGTGCATTCGCGACACAGCGCGATCAATTCGGCCTGCGCCCGCGGATCGTCGGCGTCTTTCGGCGGTTTCGCGACGCGGTCTTTGTCGATGTACAGACCCGTGCGAGCGCCGAACTTCGGATCGAACGCGGCGTCCCGCATCTGTCTCGCGCCGATCTCGGGCGATTTGAACAACAGCGGCTGCAGCCAACGCAGGGCGCGCGGCATGCCATCGCCCGCGGTCATGGCGGTCCGGTTGGCGCCGGGCGTCATGCTGCGTAGACGCACGCGCTCGAATCCGTATTCGAGCGCCATCGCGTTCGTCATCGCGGTCAACGCGAGCTTGGATTGCGCATAGGGACCGACCAGTTTGCGCATGCGCGGCGGGTGCGGCAGCGCGGAGACATCCAAACGGCCGGTGCGTTCGATCATGCCCGAGGAGACGTTCAGCACTACGCCATCGGCGACGGCCAGCGGCTCGGCGAGCATGCGGGTCAGCACATACGGCGCCAGCGTATTGACTTGAAAATGCATCTCGTGGCCGTGCTTGGAATAGCGCAGATCGCCCAGCATCACGCCCGCGTTGTTGAACAAGGCATCGATGCGCGGATAGCGCGCGAGCAAGACCTCCGTCGCGCGCACAAGCGCATCGCGATCGGCCAGATCGACTTCGACGACCTGTACCTGCGCCGCCGCGTCGATCGCCGCCAAACGCTCGAGCACGGCTCTAGAACGCGCGAAACTCCGATTGAGCAACGCCAATCGCCAACCGTCGCGCACCAACGATTCCGCCAGCAGCGCGCCGAGCCCCGACGATGCGCCCGTGATCACCGCGAATTTATCGTGCATCGTGATCTCCTCGCCGCTACGCGCAGAACGGAATCGGACGGTGGTGGATCGCAACCCGGGCCGCCCGCGGTGGGAGGGGGAGGAAGCCGCAAAGCGGCCCGGATGCGAAAGCGAAGTCTCAGGTGGTGACCGGCGCGCCGGTCGCGGTGGCGCCGTCGATGCGGCTTTCGTCGATGCGGCTTTCGTCGATGATGCTCTCGTCGCCGCCGCTTTCGTCGCCGTGTCGCTTGCCGGTGCCTTCTTCGTCCGCGCGCACGCGGAACCACGCGGCGTACAGCGCGGGCAAGAACAACAGGGTCAGCAGCGTCGCAACGATCAAACCGCCCATGATCGCCACCGCCATCGGGCCGAAGAACACCGAGCGCGACAGCGGCACCATCGCCAGAATCGCGGCGAGCGCGGTCAACACGATCGGTCGGAAACGGCGCACGGTCGATTCGACGATCGCGGTCCAACGGTCGTAGCCGCTGGCGATGTCTTGTTCGATCTGATCGATCAGAATCACCGAGTTGCGCATGATCATGCCCGACAGCGCGATCACGCCCAGCATCGCCACGAATCCGAACGGCACGCGGAACGCGAGCAGGAAGAGAGTCACGCCGATCAAGCCCAGCGGCGCGGTGGTCAACACCAGAAACACGCGCGACAAACTGCGCAACTGCAGCATCAACAGCGTCAACACCACCAGCAAGAACAGCGGCATGCCGGCTTTGATCGAATCTTGGCCGCGCGTGGAGTCTTCGACGGCCCCGCCGACTTCGAGCAAATAGCCGTCCGGCAGCGCGGCGCGAATCTCGTCGAGCGTCGGATCGATGCTTCCGGTCACGCTGGGCGCGGTGGCTTCGGTACGGATGTCGGCGCGAACCGTGACCGTCGGCAAGCGGTTATGCCGCCAAATGATGCCGTCCTCCAGCACGTATTCCAGACGCGCGATCTGCATCACCGGCACCGCGCCGCCGTTCGCGGTGGGCACCGCGAGGCTGCCGAGGAAATCCAGGCGCGTGCGCTCGTCGTCCGGGCCGCGCAGCAGAATCTGGATCAATTCGTTGCCCTCGCGATAGGTGCTGACGTGCAGCCCCGACAGCGAACCGGACAAGAACCCCGACAACTGCTGCGAACTCACGCCCAGTGCGCGTGCGCGCTCCTGATCGATCACCAAGCGCACGATCTTGCTGGGCTCGTCCCAGTTCAAATTGACGTTGGTGACGTCGGGATTGGCCGCGACTTTCGCTTTCACCTGCGCGGCGATCTCGTGAACGCGTTCGATGTGCTCGCCCGAAACGCGGAACTGCACCGGATAACCCACCGGCGGCCCGTTCTCCAAACGCGTCACCCGCAGTTGCAGCTCCGGAAAGCGATAGCGCGCGTCGTCCATCAGCCATTCGCGCAACGACTCGCGGCTTCGCGTATCGCGCGCGCGCACCACGAACTGCGAGAAATTCGCCGCCGGCAGTTGCTGATCCAACGGCAGATAGAAGCGCGGCGAACCGCTGCCGACGTAGGCGACGTAGTTCTCCACTTCCTTGCGCCCGGCGAGCATCTTCTCCAGCTTGTGGGCCGCGACTTCGGTGGCTTTCAGCGAACTGCCTTCGGCCAACTCCATGTCCACCAGCAATTCGTTGCGCGTGGACGAGGGGAAAAACTGCTGCGGCACGAAACGGAACAGCACGATCGACAGCGCGAACGCGACGACGATCGCGGCGATCACCCACCAGCGCCGCGCGATGCAGGCGCGGACCACGGCGCGGAACCGGCGATAGAACGCGGATTGATACGGGTCCTGCGTATGCGGGCCGGTCGCGTGCGAAGCGTCGGCGCCCTTCGATCCGCTGCCCTTCAACCCACCGCCCGACAATCGCTCGCGCAGCGCGCGCAAACGCCCATCCAGCGAACCCGGCGACGGCGTCGCGTGCGGGTCGGGCAGCATTTTTTCGCCTAGGTAGGGAATGAACAGCACCGCCGCGACCCACGAGACCAGCAGCGCGATCGTGGTCACTTGGAACAGCGCGCGCGTGTACTCGCCGGTGGTGGAAGCCGCGGTCGCGATCGGCAAGAACCCGGCCGCGGTCACCAAGGTGCCGGTCAGCATCGGGAACGCGGTGGTTTCGTAGGCGAACGCGGCGGCTTTGATGCGGCTGAAGCCCTGCTCCATTTTGATCGCCATCATCTCGACCGCGATGATCGCGTCGTCCACCAACAGTCCCAGCGACAGCACCAAGGCGCCGAGCGAAATTTTGTGCAGGCCGATATCGAAGTAGTGCATCACCGCGAAGGTCATCGCCAGCACCAGCGGAATGCTGACCGCCACCACCAAGCCGGTGCGCATGCCCAGCGAGAAGAAGCTGACCAGCAGCACGATCGCCACCGCCTCGGCCAGCGCGCGCACGAATTCGCCGATGGAATCGCGCACCGCCTGCGGTTGGTCGGCGACGCGATCGAGTTTCATGCCGACCGGCAACTGTTTCTCGATGCGCGCGACTTCTTCGTCGAGCGCCTCGCCGAGTTTGAGGATGTCGCCGTTGGGCTTCATCGAGACGGCGATGCCGACCGCGTCGCGGCTCATGAAGCGCATACGCGGCGACGCCGGATCGTCGTAGCCGCGGCGCACTTCGGCGATCTCGCCGAGCCGGAACGTGCGGTCGCCGACCCGGATCGGGAAATCGCGAATCTCCTGCACCGAAGCGAAGCCGCCGGTGACGCGAATCTGCACGCGTTCGCCGAAAGTTTCGAAGAAGCCGGCCGAGGTCACCGCGTTCTGCTCGCGCAGTGCTTGCTGCACCGCGGGAAGCGGAACGCCGAGCGTGGCCAGCTTGGCGTTCGCCAAATCGATCCAGATTTTCTCGTCCTGCAGCCCCAGGAATTCGACCTTCGCCACGTTCGGTACGCGCTGCAGCCGCAGTTCGATGCGCTCGGCGTAATCTTTCAACGTAGCGTAGTCGTAGCCTTCGCCGCTCAGCGCGTAGATATTGCCGTAGGTGTCGCCGAATTCGTCGTCGAAGAACGGGCCGATCGTGCCCTCCGGGAACGTGCCGCGGATATCGCCGACTTTCTTGCGAATGTCGTACCACAACTGCGGCAAGTCGCGGGTCATCAGATATTCGCGCGAGAACACGATCACCATCGACACGCCCGGGCGCGAGTAAGAGACGACGCGCTCGTAGCGGCCGGTCTCCATCACCTCTTTTTCGACGCGATCGGTGACTTCGCGCGCGACCTCGTCGGCGCTGGCGCCCGGCCACACGGTGCGGATCACCATCGCGCGGAAGGTGAACGGCGGGTCTTCGGATTGGCCCAACCGCGTGTACGACCACGCGCCGAGCACCGCCAGCACCAACATCATGTACAACACGAGCGGGCGATTGGCGAGCGCCCATTCCGACAGATTGAAACGGCGCATGCTCAGGACTCCGGCCCGGCGAGGGATGCCGCCGTCGCGCGCGCGGCGCAGTCGTGCGGCGCGTTCGCGGGCATCGTTCGATTCGCGCGACGGTGCGAAGGCATCGTCGCGACTCAGTTGGCTTTCACGGGGCGGTTATCGCGATCCACCGGCCGCACCGACTGGCCGTCCTGCAGCAGATGCCCGCCCGCGACCACCACCCAATCGCCGGCCTTCAATCCGCTGAGCACCGGCACGGTCTCCGCGCCGAACGCGCCGATGCGCACCGGCACCCGGCGCACGCGCTGGGTCTTCGGATCGGCCACCCACACCGCGGGCGCGGCGCGGTCGGCCGCCTGCACCGCGGTCAGCGGCACTTCGATCGGAGATTGGGCGAGGTCGACGATGTAGACGCGGGCGCTTTGGCCGAGTCCGACCTCCGCCGCCGCGTCGCCGTCCAGCGCGGCGCGCGCCGCATAGGTGCGCGCCGACGGGTCGGCCATCGGCGCGATTTCGCGGATGCGTCCGGTCAAGCGACGGCCCGGCGCGCTCCACAGTTCGACGACGACCTGGCGCCCCGCGGAAATCTCGCGGATTTTGCTTTCGGGCACCGCGAACGCGATTTCGCGACCGCCATCGGCGGCCAGCGTGAAGGCCGGCTGGCCGGCGGCGACCACTTGGCCGGCTTCGATCTGCCGCCCGGCGATCGCGCCATCGCGCGGCGCGCGCAGCGCGGCGTAGGCGCTCTGATTTCCGGCGGCGGCGGCCTGCGCGCGGGCCGCGCGCACCTGCGCCTCGGCCGCTCGCAGCGCGGCGGTTTGCTGATCCAACGCCGAACGGCTGACCAATTGATCCTTCGCCAACGCGGCGAGGCGGGCGTGATCGGCGCGCGCACGCACGAGTTGGGCCTCGGCCGAGGCCGATTGCGCGCGCAGCGCATCGGCCTGCAAGCGCAGATCGACCGGATCGAGTTCGGCGAGCACATCGCCTTCGCGCACGCGGTCGCCGACATCGACGCGACGCCGCAGCACCTTGCCGCCGACGCGGAAGGCCAGCGCGGTTTCCTCGCGGGCGCGGACTTCGCCCGGATAGGCGGTCAAGGTCGGGGACGCCGCCGCGGCACCCGCCTGCACCACCAAGACCGGCCGGACCGGCTCGGGTTTCGGCGCGGCGTTGCCACAACCGGCCAGAACGCCGACCATGAGCATCGTCAGGCCGATCCCCTGCGTTCCCTTCTGTCGTACATCCATTTCCCGCTCCGCACCGGATGCCCGGCGATTTAATGAACTTTCCGGTATCCTATATTTAACAAACCTATTAGTCTAGTATTACCCCTATGGTCGCCCAGCCGTCCCCTACCGCCTCGTCCAGAGCCCACTCGGGCACCGACGCCAAGCCCAAGTCGGTGGGCCCCGGGCGCCCCAAAGATCTCGGCAAGCGCACGGCGATTCTGGAAGCCGCGAAGCGGTTGTTCCCGCTGCACGGGTTCGACGGCGTCAGCATGGATCAAATCGCGGCCGAAGCCGGCGTCTCCAAACTGACCGTCTACAGCCACTTCGGCGACAAGGAGTCGCTGTTCACCGCCGCGATCAGCGTGAAATGCGAAGAGCAGATGCCGGCGGCGCTGTTTCTGGATCGATTGCAGGGCGGCCTGCGCGAACAACTGACCGCCATCGCCGGCGCGTTCTTCGCCTTGGTCACCAGCGAAGAATCGATCGCCCTGCACCGGATGATGATGGTGCCCGACGCCGGCGACTCCAAGGCGCGGGAGCTGTTCTGGCAAGCGGGTCCGCAGCGCGTGACCGAGGAATTCGCCGAATTCTTGCGCGCGCGCGCCGCGATGGGCGAACTGGTCGATTTGGACGATCCGCGCCGCGCGGCGTCGCAGTTCTTCTGCCTGCTCAAGGGCGAACCGCATATGCAATTGATGTGCGGGCTGTGCGCCTGCCGGCCGGCCGCGAACGAAGTGCAGCAGCACCTCGACGCGACGGTCGATTTCTTTTTGCGCGCTTACGGCCGGCGCGAAGACGCGACGCGCGATGCCGCTCGCGGCGGGGCGTGAGCCCGAATGTCGCGGGTTGCGACGCCGTTCGCGGCCGCCTCGGGCTCCCCTGCCGGCCGGTCCGGTGACTTCCGGCACTCAGTCCGCCCCGGCCCCGACGGCGATCCTAACCCCGACGCGAATCGCAGCCGCGCGGGAGTTGGCCTGCCTCCAACCGGCTTGCGTTTATTGATTTCGAACGGCCATGCGTCGGCGTGGCCTGCGTTTAAAATGGCGTCCCGCCGCGCCGCCCGCCAAGCCAGACGACCCGGTACGCCAGCCCGCACGCCTTTCGATATGGACCCCGCATGACGACGATCGACTACGCCAAAGCCCGCGAAACCATGGTGGAACAACAGGTCCGCCCGTGGGACGTGTTCGATTCCGCCGTGCTCGAGGCCATCGCCACGGTGCCGCGCGAGCGCTTCGTGGCCGAGTCTCACCGCGCCCTGGCCTACAGCGACCTCGAACTGCCGCTGGGCCACGGCGAGACGATGCTCAAGCCGGTGATCGAAGGCCGCATCCTGCAAGCGCTCTCGGTGCGCGATCACGAAGATATGCTCGAGATCGGTACCGGCAGCGGTTATCTGACCGCTTGCCTCGCCCGCTTGGCGCGCGATGTGGTTTCGATCGAGCGCCACGCCGACCTCGCCGAGGCGGCCCATGCGCGGCTGCAGGCGTTGGGCGTCGCCAACGTCCGCGTGCAGACCGCCGATGCGTTCGCCTGGTCCAGCGATCGCAAATTCGACGCGATCGTGGTCGGCGGCGCCGTCGATGTCGTCCCCGCCGCGTTCTCCGCTTGGCTACGCCCGGGCGGCCGCATGTTCGTCGTGCACGGCCGCGCCCCGGCGATGGACGCCGCGCTGGCGCACGCCGAAAGCGATGGGCGCGCGCGCGTCGAATCGCTGTTCGAAACCGTGCTGCCCTATCTCGTCGGGGGCGCGCCCGCTCCCGAATTCCGACTCTGAGACGCCGACCGCGCAGACTCCGTACCGCTCGCTCGCGCCCCTACCGCCGATAAGGATCCCCATGACACGCCGTCCCCTCGCTCTCGCCCTCGCTCTGCTGTGCGCGCCCATGGCCGCGCAGGCCGAGGACCTGTTGCAAACCTACGAACTGGCGCGCGGCAGCGACCCGCAATTCTCCGCGGCGGAGTACGGCCGAGAAATCACCCGCGAAGGCGCCGCGCAAGCGCGCGCCGCGCTGCTGCCGCAAATCAACGGCGACGCCGGTTACAACCGCGCGCGCAGCGACAGCGAAGCCGCTGGCGCGCCGTTCGACTCCGATAGCGACACCACCACTCGGCAGTTGGGCGTGAACCTCAACCAGATGGTGTACGACCACAGCCGCATCACCCGGTTGCGCAGCCAGAACGCCCTGGCCACCTCGGCCGACTTTCAGCTCGAAGCGGCCGGCGATTCGCTGATCACCCGCACGTCGTTCGCGTACTTCAACGTGCTGATCGCGATGGAAACGCTGACCGCGGCCGAAGCGCAGGAAAAAGCGCTGAAGAAACAGTTCGACTTCGCCAGCAAACGTCTGGAAGTCGGTTTGGCGCCGATCACCGACGTGCACGAAGCGCGCGCGCAGTACGACAGCGCCCGCGCGAACACGATCATCACCCGCAATGCGCTCGAAGACGCCTACCGCGCGCTGGAAGAGATCACCGGCAAAGATTTGCGCGCGCTGAAGGCGCTGCCGCAGGACTTCCAACCGGAACTGCCGTCGGCGCTGGACATGGACGGCTGGGTGCAGACCGCGATCGACAACAACCCCGGGCTGAAAGCGAAGGAGTACCAATTGCGCTCGGCAGAGGCGAACGTCGAAAGCGCGCGCGCCGGCCACTACCCGACGCTGTACTTCGGCGCGAATTACGGCCGCACCCGTTCCGACGGCGACCAGACCAGCAGCCTGACCGGCATCAGCAGTTCGTTCGAGAACGAAAGCCGTTCGCGCAGCATGGGCCTGACCTTGTCGGTGCCGATCTTCGCCGGCGGCGCCACGCAATCGCAGGTGCGCTCGGCGCTGGCGCAGCGCGATCTGACCGGCGACGAGTTGGAACAACAGCGCCGCGCTCTGGTCCGCAATACGCGCACCGCGTACGAGACGCTGGTGGCGGGCATCAGCGAAGTGGAAGCGCGTAAAGCCGCGGTGTTTTCCGCGCGCAGCGCCTACGAGGCCTCGCAGGTAGGTTTGGAAGTCGGCACCCGCACCGTGCTGGACGTGCTGAACAACCAGCAGACGCTGTTCAACGCCGAACGCGAATACGCGCGTTCGCGCTACAACTTCCTGCAGAACCGCCTGGCGTTGGAACAGGCCGCCGGCACCTTGGACATCGACGATGTGCAGGACGTGAACCGCATGCTGACGGTAGACGCGACGCCGAAGTCGCCGTAATCGCGCCTTATCGCCGATCGTTCCATCGCTGATCGTTCCATCGCCGGCCGTTTCGCCGCCGCCGTGCGGCGCGCGCATCCGACGCACCGAACGCCGCACGACGCGAGTCGCGCGGCGTTCGTTTTTCTATACGGACCACTCGTTCGAACACGCAAGATCGAATCGCGTTTGGGGACTTAAGCCCGCCCTATCGCTCCGGCGCGGCGACGGCGTCCGCGATCAGCGCCAACGTGCGCTGCAGCGCGCCGCGGCCCTGCTCCACCAGCGCCAAGCCCGCGCGCGCCATCCGCGCGCGTTCGTCGGCGTCGTCCAAAAGCGCGCTGAGCGCATCGGCCGCGGCGTCGGCGTCGTCGACCACGCGCAGCGCGTCGGCGGCGCGCATCTGCGCGGCGATATCGCTGAAGTTATGCAGATGCGGCCCGGTGACGACCGCGGTGCCGACGGCCGCGGGCTCAAGCAGGTTATGCCCGCCGATCGGCTGCAGGCTGCCGCCGACGAACGCGACATCGGCGCAGGCGTAGAAGCCCATCAGCTCGCCCAAGGTGTCGATCACGAACACCGCGTCTTCGCGATCGGGCAATCGCGTGAGTTTGCGGGTCGCCACGCGCAGGCCGCCGTCGATCGCCGATTGCGTCGCGGGGCGGAACCGCTCGGGATGCCGCGGCGCCCACAGCATCAGCAGTTGCGGCCGCTGCGCGCGCAGACGGCGGTCGATCTCCAGCATCGCCGCTTCTTCGTCGGGATGCGTGCTCGCCGCGATCCACACCGGGCGCTCGCCGCAGGAGGCGCGGAATTCGCGCGCGAAAATCGCGATCGCGGGGTCGACCGGCGTGTCGTACTTGAGATTGCCGCAGACGATGAGCTGATCGGGCCGCGCGCCCAAACGCGCGAAACGTTCGGCGTCGCCTTCGGACTGCGCGGCCACGTTGCGCAAGGTGCGCAGCGCGCGCCCCACCAGCGGCCGCAGCGCGCGATAACCCCGCAACGAACGCTCGGACAAACGCGCGTTGACCAAGTACGCCGGGATGCCGTGGTCGCGACAGGCGAACAGCAGATTCGGCCACAGTTCGGTTTCGACGATCAGCGCCAAGCGCGGACGATGCCGACGCAGAAAACGCTTCACCGCGCCGGTCAGGTCGTAGGGCAGATACACGTGCCGCACGCGCGCGCCCCACAGCGCGCGCACGCGATCGGAGCCGGTCGGCGTGATGGTGGTGATGAGCAGGCGCAGATGCGGATGTTCGCGCAACAGCGCGTTGATCAACGGCGCGGCGGCGTTCACCTCGCCGACCGACACCGCATGCACCCAGACGTGCTCGACGTCTTCCGCCTGCGCGCGGTCCGACGCAATCGCCGAAGCGGCTTCGGTCTGGCGCGCGGCCTGCGCCTCGGTGGGCGGTTCGCGATACAGCGCGTAACGCTCGTCCCAGCGCAGCAGGTAGGCGCGCTGCCGGAACCCGCGCCAAACCAAGTGATACAGCGTGATCGGCAGCAGCACGTACAGCGCGGCCGAATACAGGCCGCGCAGGGTGAGTTCGATCGCACGTTCGAAGGGGCCGGCCCGCATCCGCACAGGATACCGGGTCGGCAGGGCGAAGCGTCCGCGCGGTCGACGCCTCGAGGTCGAGCCCGCGAGCTCGAACCATTGCGCTCGAAGCGGCGATACGGGCCCGCGCCTTACAATGCCGCATGGCCTTTCCCTTCGACGCCCCACCGCCGCGTTCGCCCCGCGATTGGCCCGCATGGGCCGGGATCGGCGCGTTGGCGCTGTCGGCGCGTTTACCGTGGCCGCTGCAGCGCGCGCTCGGCCGCGTCTTCGGGTTCGCGCTGCGGATCGCGCTGCGCGGGCGTCGTCGCGTGGCCGCGCGCAATCTCGAGTTGTGCTTCCCCGCGCTCGACGCGCGCGAACGCGCGGCGCTGTTGCGGCGGCATTTCGACGCGCTCGGCATCGCGCTGTTCGAATTCGGCCGCGCGTGGTGGGGTGACGTGCAACCGCAGCGCCGCGGGCTACGCATCGAGGGCGTCGAGCACCTCGAAGACGCGCGCGCCGAAGGCCGCGGGGCGATCGTGGTGTCGGGACATTTCACCACGCTGGAAATGTGCGCGCGGCTCGCCTGCGATGCGGTGCCGTTGGCGGGGATGTATCGGCCGTATCCGCAGCCGGCGATGGAATGGGCGGTGCTGCGCGGACGTTCGCGCTACGCCGCGGGCATGTTCAAGAAACAGGATTTGCGCGGCGCGGTGAAGCACCTGAAGCGCGGCGGCCTGCTGTGGTACGCGCCCGATCAAGACCCGAGCAAAGGCGAGAGCGTGTTCGTGCCGTTCTTCGGTCAACCGGCGAAAAGCCTAAGTTCCACCCATCAACTGGCGCGACTGTCGGGCGCGGCGGTGGTGATGTTCCAGCACTGGCGACGCGACGACGGCGGCTACACGCTGCGGTTCTGGCCGGCGTTCGAGGATTTCCCCAGCGAAGACGCCGCCGCCGACACCGCGCGGGTGATCGGCGCGATCGAAACCATGGCGCGCGAGGCGCCGGAACAGTATTTGTGGATCCATCGCCGGTTCAAACGGCAGCCGGATGGGCGTTCGGTTTACGAGAACTGAGACTTTCGAGACCGAAGGTTACGACGACGAAGCGTCTTCGCGTTCGGCCTCGCCATGGCGCTGCGCTTCGTACGACTTCGCGTATTTCTGGAACGCATAGAACGCGTGGATGCGCGCAGCGATGTACCCGGCCCAGCCCGCCCGCCAATGCCCGCGCAGCAGGTAATAGCGCCAGAACGCGACGCTCGAATACCCGACCATGCGCAGGCGCAAAAACGAAATGCGCTTCTCGCGACGCTCCTGCGCCTGCAGGCTGGAATAGCGATTCGCCTTATCGGTTTTCGCGGCGATATCGCGGTCGCCGCGATGCCAGAGCAGCGCGTCGATCGCATCGACGCCGCCGTCGACACCCTCATCGACCACCACGGTTTCGTGGACGCGATGCCCGCTCATGCGCGCGCGTCGGCGGTCGAACAGGCGCACGTAGCGGTTATGACGACTGCGCGGCGATTGCCAGCGCCAAAACAGCCATTCGCGGCGACGCAGACTGTAACCGGCGGAGCCGCCCGACACGATCGCGCGCAGCACCTCCGGCGCGGCGCCATCGTCGAGCCATTCGTCCGAATCCAGCAGCAGCACCCAATCGTGGGCGGCGTGATCGATCGCGGACTGTTTCTGCGCGCTGTAGCCCTTGAACGGCTCGACGATCGTGCGCGCGCCGAGACGCTCGGCGATCGCGCGAGTGGCGTCGGTCGAGCCCGAATCGAGCACCACGATCTCGTCGCAGAACGCGACGCTGCGCAAACAGCGTTCGATGGTGTCGGCGTTGTCGAACGTGGTGACGACCGCGGACAGCCGTTGTCGCGGCGCGCTCATGCGGATGCGGATGCGGATTCGGGCGCGTCGCGGCCCAGCAGGCTGCCGGCGTAGAGCGCGGCCAACAGCAACGTCGCGCCGCCCCAGAAACTGGAATAGAACGCCAAGTGCGTGTTCAGCGGGAACACCGTCGCCGCCAGCGCCAACATCGCCGGATAGGCGGCTTCGCGCGCGGCGGGTTCGGCGTAGCGCCACGCGCGACGCGCCAAGGCCACGCCGGCCAACCACAGCAGCACGCCGATGAGGCCGGTTTCGCTGAGGATTTCCAACACGATCTGATGCGCATGGAACGCCGGGCCCAAGCCCCATTCGGCGATCTTATCGGGCTCCGGATCGCAGGCCGGGAACGCGTCGCGGAAGCCGCGCGGCCCGACGCCGTTGATCGGATGCGTCTTCGCCATGCACAAGGCCGCGCCCCAGATGCGTCCGCGGCCCGACAGCGCGCTGTCGACGCCCTGCGCATCGGCGGTCAAGGCATGCGTGGTGCGCTCGATGCGCTCGCGCACCTGCGGCGACAGGAAGAACAGCGCCGCGAGCAACACCGCGCCGAACGCGAACACTGCTGTCAACCGCCGCGCGCCGAGCGTGCGCCAACCGGAGGCCAGCAGCACCAAGCCGTAGGTGATCCACGAGGCGCGCGAACCGGCCAACAAGATCGCCGCGCCGATCGCGGCGGCGGCGACGAACCAGCCGGTATTGCCGAACTTGCGCGCGGACGCGTGCAGCGCGAACGGCGACAGGCTCGCCAGCACCACGCCGAGTTTGAGATTGCACGGGCCGAACGCGCCGCTGAGCCGATCCAAGGCGGTGATTTCGGCGTCGGTGCAGAAGCCGTGGCCGCTCACCGCGTGTTTGCCCGCGTCGAGCGCGGCGAAGATCGGACTGATGCCGCCGACGGCTTGGATCAACGCATCCAGCGTCCACACGCCGACGACGATCGCGATGCCGACGAAACTGATACGACGGCCGCGCGCATCCGCCACCGCCGCCGCCGCGAGCCACAGGAACGGCAAGAAGCGCAGATCGACGGCGACTTCGCGGAACGCCTCCAGACGATTCGCCGCATCCACCGCGGCGAACAGTTCCGGCAACCAATACGCGAAGAAGAGCACGCTGGTGAGCGCCCACGCCTGCGCGCTGAGCAAGGCGCCACCGCCGCGGAAGCGCACGTACAGCAAGCGACCGATCGCGATCAGCGCGCCCAGCGACAGCACGCTCTGCGCGATGCCCGGCAGCGGCCAGAGCGCGACATAGGCCAGCACCCAGAACGGCGCCCAGCGCCAACCCACGCGCGGCGAAGTGCCGTGCGCGTCGTACGCGTCGTGCGGGGCGTCGGTGGCGGTCATGCGCGCGGAGTGGACATCAGGTCTTCGTAACAGGCCAAGGTGGCGTGCTGCATGCTGTCGAGACGATAGCGGCGCAGACGTTCCGGCATCGTAGCCGGAAGCCGCGCCGAGAGTCGGCCGTCGTCGCCATCGCCGCCGTCGCGATCGCCCGCCGACACGCGCGCGTCGTCCAGCGCGGCCGTCGCGACTACCGCCCGGACCGTCTGCGCGAGCGCGGCGACGTCGAACGGCGGCACCGCGCCCGCGGGATACAGCTCGCGCAGCAGTTCGCCGACGCCGCCGTGCGCCCAGCCCACCACCGGTCGACCGACCGACAGCGCCTCGATCACCGTGCGTCCGAACGATTCGGGTTTGCGCGAGAGCTGCAGCACCAGATCGCTGGCGGCATAGGCCTCGGCGATGGCGTCGGTGACATCGGTCATCGCCAGCGCATCGGCGACGCCCATCGCGCGGGCTTCGGCCTCCAATTCGGCGACGTAGCGTTCGCGTCCGGGTTCGCGCGCGCCGGGCATCCACAGCCGCGCGTCCACGCCGTCGTCGCGCAACGCTTTCAGCACGGCCAGCGCATCGGCATGGCCTTTCAGGCGCGTGCCGCGCCCGGGCAACAGCAGCAGCGGACCATCGCCGCCCAGTTCGGGATGTCGCGCGACCGCGCGCGCGCGCGCCGCGGGATCGGGCGACGCCGCACGCGGGAACGCGGCCGGATCGATGCCGCGCGGGATCACCCGCAGGCGCGCGGGGTCGGTGTCGGGGTAATGCCGCAGCACGTACTCGCGCACCGTCTCCGACACGCAGATCGTGCGCTCGCCGCGGGCCATGATCGCGCTGTAGCGCGAGGGCGAATTCAAGCCGTGGACGGTGGTGACGAAGCGCGGACGTTGCGCCAGCGGCAACCCGTTCAACGCGAACCGGCCGATCCACGCCGGCAGCCGCGAGCGGGCATGCACGATGTCGGCGCCGACGTCGACCAAGACCCGACGCAAACGCGCGATCCGCAGCAGCGTCGACGGCGATTTGCGGCCGATATCGAGCGCGATGTGTTCCGCGCCCGAGGCTTCCAAACGCGGCACCAGCCGCCCGCCCGCGGAGACCACCAAGGCGCGATGCCCGGCGCGCACGAGGGCGTCGGCGATTTCCAGCGTGGAGCGCTCGACGCCGCCGGAATGCAGCGCGGGCAACAGTTGAACGACGGTCAGCCGACGCATGGCGGCGCAGCCTGTCGGTGGGGCGTGGGCATCGGTCGTCGGGCGTTCCGCGCCGATGCGTCGCCTACGCGCACGCTCGGCGCCCGACGCGAGCGGGAGGCGGCGCGCGATCGAATCAATCGACGAGGACGTAAACCGCGCCGCAGTACGGGCAGGTCGAGGTGCCGCCTTCGGCTTCGATCGGCAGATACACGCGCGGATGCGAATTCCACAGCGCCATGGCCGGGGACGGACAGCTCAGCGGCAGGTCGCTGCGATGCACGTCGTAGCGTTGCTGGGCGTTGGCGGGCGTGGCTTGAGCGGTCATGGGCGTGCGATCGTGGGCAGGCGTCCTGCGCGGAAGCGGCATTTTAGCCCAGCCGGCGGATTCCGACGCCGCTACCATCTCGGAACGCCACCCCCGCGGGAGTTGTTCCATGTCGACCACGCTCGAGATCGTCGGCCGCCGTAGCTCGCACTACACCCGTCTGGTCCGCCTGCTGGCGCACGAACTCGATGTGCCCTACGCGCTGCGGCCCATCCACGACCTGCTGAGCGAAGCCCCCGCCGTCTACGCGGGCAATCCGGCGCTGAAGTTGCCGGCCGCTCGCCTCGGCGAGACCACCGTTTGGGGCAGCCTGAACGCCTGCCGGCTCGTCGCCGCCGCCGCGAACGACGGCGAGGCGCGAGTGTTTTGGCCCGAGCAAGCGCGGAGCGCGCTGCTGATGAACGCGCACGAGGTGCTGGCGCACGTCATGGCCGCGCAGGTCGAAGTGGTGTTCCACGAAATCGTGAGCCGACGCCCGCAGGACGCGACGTCGCGCAAGCGGCGCGCGAGTCTGATGCTGTGTCTGGCGTGGCTGGACGGGCACTTGTACGAGATCCATGGCGCGCTGCCCGCCGACCGCATCGCACTGTTCGACCTGGGCCTGTACGCCTTGCTCGAACACCTGCCGTTCCGCAATCCGATCGATCTGTCGCCGATGCCGAATCTCGTCGATTTCGTCGCCGCCTTCGGCGAACGCGCGTCGGCGCAGGCGACGCTCTACGTCTTCGACGCGCCGCCGCCGGAGCGTGCGGATGCCTGAAAACGAACACGGGCCGCGTTCGCGACCCGTGTTCTCGACCGTATCGCGTTCTCCGCGCTTACTGGGCCGGCTTCGGCACGATCGCTTCGGTGGTGATCGACAGCTTCACTTCGTCGCTCACGTTCGGCACGTATTTGCCCAAATCGAAATCGGTGCGCTTGATCGTGGCGGTCGCGCTGAAACCGGCCGCCTCGCGCTTGGCGATCGGCTGCACGCCGACCTTATTGATCGTCACGTTCAACGTGACCGGCTTGGTGATGCCCTTGATGGTCAGGTCGCCGGTCACCGCCAACTTGCCTTTGCCCGCGGCCTTCACCGACGTGCTCTTGAAGGTGATGGTCGGGAATTTTTCGGCGTCGAAGAAATCGTCGCTGCGCAGATGCGCGTCGAAATCCGGCACGTGCGAATTCAGGCCGGCGAGCGGGATCGTCACTTCGACTTTCGAGTCCGCGACTTTCGCCGGGTCGTAGGTGATGACGCCGTCGACTTGGCCGAAATGCGCGATCGGGTTGGAGAAGCCGAAGTGGCTCCAACTGGCGACCACGTCGGTGTGGTTGGCGTCGATCTTGTAGGTCAGCGGCGCGGCGACGGCGGCGCCCGCGGCGAGCGCGAGCGAGAGAACGGCGGCGGTCAGCAATTTCGGCGATGTCGTGTGCATGGGCGTGTCCTGATGAGAGGGGCGGATGGCGGATGCGAGCGTGGGACGGCGGTGAGAGGCGATCGGCGCACGATTCGGTGCGTCGACGCCGCGATCATTCGATGCGGCAGGCTTCGTCGAAGGACAGGCGCGGCGAACGCGGGAAAATCGAGGCCGGATCGCCGCGACCGAGGTTGACCAAGAAGTTGGAGCGGATCGCGGTGCCGGCGAAGAACTCGGCGTCGACCTTGGCGTTGTCGAAGCCCGACATCGGGCCGGTATCCAGGCCCAGCGCGCGCGCGGCGAGGATCAGATACGCGCCCTGCAGGCTGCCGTTGCGCAGCGCGACGGTCTCCAACGCGGCTTCGGGTTTCCCCGCGAACCACGAGCGCGCGTCGGTGTGCGGAAACAGCACCGGCAGTTTGTCGTAGAACTTCATGTCGTGGCCGAGAATCGCCACCACCGGCGCGGCCAGGGTCTTAGCGCGGTTGCCTTCGTCCAACGCGGGCGCCAAACGCGCTTTCGCCTCGGGACTTTTCACGAAGATCAGCCGCGCGGGCGACATATTGGCGCTGGTCGGGCCCCACTTCATGAGTTCGTAGAGCCGGTGCAGGGTGGCGTCGTCGATCTCGCCGTCGAAGCGGTTGTAAGTGCGAGCCGTGCGGAACAATTGGTCGAGCGCGGTATCGTCGAGCGGTGCGTTCATGCGGGAGGGGTCCTGAAACGTGGGCGAATTCGACAGGCCGGCAGTGTAGAGTCCACGGCGGGCCTGAACAGCCGCACGACGAGAACGTATCAGGCCGACTATTGCAACAATGCAGACGAAAAGCGCCGATTCGCCACAAATTTATTCGCTAAGCGATGGCCGCGCCGGCAACGTTCGGCAGGCGGATGCGCTGGCGGCGGCGGTCGCGGCGCGAATCGCGAACGATTCGGACGCGCCCTCAGCCGCCGGGATTCTGCGGACGACGCTCGCGTCGCGATGGCCCTGGCGCTGGGCGGCGCCGCGTCGAATCGGCGGCGACGAACGCGCCTTCGGCCCCGACTTCGAGGCGCTACTGCAACACCCGCCGGCCCTCGCCGTGGGCTGCGGGCGGCAGGCGGCCTTGGCGACCCGGTTGCTGCGCGCGCGCGGCGGCCGCACGGTGCAGATTCTCGACCCGCGCATCGACCCGAGCGCCTGGGATCTGGTCATCGTGCCGCAGCACGACCGCGTTCGCGGGCCGAACGTGATCGCGACTCTCGGCAGCCTGCACCCCATCGACGACGCCTGGCTCGACGCGGCGCGACAACGATTCGCGCACTTTGCCGAGCTTCCGCGCCCGCGCACGGCGGTGCTGCTGGGCGGACGCACCCGGCATGCGCGCTTCGACCGCATGGCGTTCGAAGTGCTGGCGTCGAAACTGGAAGTCGCCCTCGCCCGCGACGGCGGCAGCGTGCTGCTGACCGCCTCGCGCCGCACCGACCGCGAGCTGCGCGGCGTGCTCGCGCATCGCTACGACGAAACGCCCGGAATCGTCTGGCGAAACGAAAAGGACGGCGAAAACCCCTATGCCGGCTTGCTTGCCTGGGCCGATCGAATCGTGTGTTCGCCCGATTCGGTGAACATGATCACCGAGGCCTGCGCGACGCACGCGCCGGTGTTCGTGTTCGATCCGGGGCGGGTGCGCGGACGGCCTCGCGCGTTTCTCGATGCGTTGCTGGCGCGGGGACGTATCCGCGCGATGGACACGACGTTGACGCCGTTCGACGTCGAGCCGCTGCGCGAAACCGCGCGCGTGGCGGCGGAGGTGCGGGATCGGCTAGGGCTGTAAGCAATGAGGTGGTAGGCCGAGGAAACGAGCTGCGCGGCGGGCTCAGCCCATCGGCGCGCTGAACATATCGTCGGACGGATCGCCGCGACGTCGCGCGACCAGCGCCGCCACGGTCACGCCCGCGACCACCGCAAGCGCAATGGCCGGGCGACGGCGGAACGCGCCGAGCCCTTTGAGCGCCAACGCCGCCAACCAGGGGCGACGCATCGCCTGATCGACGACCATCGCGACCATGCCGCCGGCGCCGCGCGATTGCGCTTCGCGGGCCGCCAAACCGGCGAGGCCTCGTCGCCCGCTCAACGCGCCGACGAGCGAGCCCAAGCCTTTCAACGTGGTCGTGGCCGTGCGCAAACGGCCGGCGTCGTCGCGCAGAGACTGCAGCGCATCGGCGACCTCCGCGCGCTCCAGCGTGGCGCGCGTTCGCAACAACTCCATGCGCATCCGGCGCAGTTCGCGGTCTTTGCTCATCGGAACGGCTCGCGGGGCGATGCGGGCTCGGCGGGAGCGCGATCGCCGCGGCGCGCGAACGCCTCGCGATCCTGCGCGAGCTGGCGCAGAGTTTCGGACAGAGGCGGCGGCGCTTCGGCGATTTCGCGACGCAGGCGCAGCCCCAACAAGGCGGCGCCCAGCGCGTACGCCAACAACACGATGGCGAGCGCGACCCAGCCCAGCGTCGGCCACAGCAGCACCACGAACAGCGCGGACGCCGCGATCAGCGCCAGCACTAACAAGGCGGTGGTCAACAACGCCAACACCAACCAGCGCAGCAACTGCACCCGCGCCTCGGCCAGTTCGAGCGTGGCGAACTCGGCGCGGGACAGCAGCAGCTTGGACGTGGTCGCGCCGAGGCGGCGCAGACTTTCGACGAGCGGGGACGCCACCGATCGATCCGTCAGCGACGGGAAACCAACAGGCCGACCAGGAAGCCGACGCCGGCCGCGACGCCGATCGCGCCCCACGGATTCTCGTGCACCCACTCGTCGGTGGCGTGCGCGGCCTTACGCGTGCTGTCGCGGACCGCGCCTTGCGCGTCCTGCAATCGATTCTTCGCGCGGCTGAGCGCTTCCGAAGCGCGCTTGCGAAGCGCCTGCGCGCGTTCGCCGGTGGCGGTGGACGCTTCGTCGAGCAAGGCCTCGACGTCGTCCAGCACGTCCTTGGCGTCTTCGACGAGTTCGTTGGGGTTGGCGGATTGGGCGTTCGACATGCGGCCTCCAGAGGGGGATGCGGCGCGGTGCGCTGCGGGTAGGGCAGCATACCCCGACTGCACGACGGCGCAACCTCGGTCTCGCGCATCGGCGGGCATTGCGTTCATCCGACGCAACGCACCCCGAACGCGTTCGCGAACGCCATCGCGATCGCGTCGCCGCCCGCTGCATCGCTCGATCGCGCATCGCGCTCGTCGGCGTGCGAAGCGTCGCCCCTCGCCGCCATGCGCGCGTCGCGCGCGATCAAGCGCGCGCGACCGTCCAACGTACACGCCAAGCCGTCCTGCAGCAGCGTTCGATGCGCTCGGCGCAGATCGGCGGCGACTTCCGCGCGCAGCGCGCCCGACGCGGCGGCGACCTCGATCAAGCCCGGCGTATCGCGCGGCGTCAGCAGTGCCGGCTGCGCATGCGCGTCGCGCAATACCAAAAATTGCAGCAGGAATTCCAAGTCGACCAAGCCTCCCTCGCCTTGCTTCAGGTCGAAAAGCGTCTCGGTCGAGCGATCGAGTTCGGCGCGCATGCGCGCGCGCATCGCGGCCACGTCGTTGCGCAGCGTGTCCGCATCGCGCGGTTGCGACAACGTTTCCGCGCGCACGCGTTCGAATTCGGCGCACAGCGCGTCGTCGCCGGCGATGGCGCGGGCGCGCACCAGGGCTTGATGCTCCCAGGTCCAGGCGCGATGGCGCTGGTAGTCCTCGAAACTGGCGAGCGTGCTGACCAGCAGACCCTTGGCGCCGTCGGGGCGCAGCCGCACGTCGATGTCGTACAGGTGCCCGGCGCCGGTCGGCGTGCCGAGCAAGGCGACGATTTTCTGCGCCAGCCGCGCGCTCCAGCGCGGCGCGTCCAGCGGTCGCGCGCCGTCGGACACGGCATCGGCGGGCGCGTCGTAGAGAAACACCAGATCCAGATCGGAGCCGAAGCCGAGCTCTTCGCCGCCCAAGCTGCCGTAGCCCAGCACCGCGAAGCGCAGGCCGGGCACCGCGCCGTGTTGCGCATGCAGTTCGCGCACGGCGAGCGCGTACACCGCGCGCACGATGGCGTCGGCCAACCACGCCAACTGCCGCGCGCTGTCCTCGGCCGGCTGTCGACGGTCCAGCGTCGCCAAACCGACGCGGAACGCCAGCGCCTGTCGCGCCTCGTTCAACGCGAACAACGTGGCCTCGGAATCGTCGTCGTGCGCGGCGGCGCGAATCGCGGCCTCGAATTCGGCGCGCTGCGGCAACGGCCCCACCGCGCGCGCGTCGAGCAATTCGTCCAGCAGCAGCGGATGCGCCGCCAGTCGCTCGCCGAGCAATGCGCTGCGCGTCAGCACATCGATCAAGCGCGTGAGCGCGGCGGGTTGCTCGTCGAGCAGCGCGAGATAACTGGCGCGGCGCAGCATCGTCTGGAACATCGCCAAGGCACGCCGCAGCGCCAACGACGGCGCCGCCGACGCCGCGATACCGGCGAGCAGCGCGGGCATCAGGCGATCGAGCCGCGCGCGCGTGGCGTCGGAAGCTTCGCGTACGCCGGGCGCACGCGCGAAATCGCGCAGCGCGCGATGGCTCTCTTCGGGTCGATCGAAGCCGGCTGCGATTAGCGCATCCGCGCCTTCGGCGTCGGGGCGCGCCTGCGCGGCGGGGTCTTCGTCGCGCAGCGCACGCCAATAGACGGTCAAATCATCCGACGCGACTTCGCGACGACGCACGGCCAGCAACGCGTCGAATTCCTGCGCGACGTATTCGCGGTGCGCGCGCAGCGTATCGTCGAGCGCGTTCCAATCGACGTATCCCAAGCCGTGCGCGATGCGTGCGCGATCCAGCGCATCGTCGGGCAACCGCTGCGTCTGCGCATCGCGCAGCATTTGCAGGCGGTTTTCCAGCGTACGCAGAAAGCGATACGCCTCGATCATGCGCGCGGCGGCGTCTTCGCTCAGATGGCGCGCGTCGCGCAGCGCGCGCAGCGCCGGCTGCAGACGGCGCTCGCGCAGCGCGGGCTCGCGTCCGCCGCGGATCAACTGCAGCGCCTGCGCGAGAAATTCGATCTCGCGAATGCCGCCCGGGCCGCGCTTGATGTCGTGGGCCATGTCTTTGCGCGCGACTTCGGCCGCGATGGTCGCTTTCATCTCGCGGAGGCCGTCCAGCGCGCCGTAGTCCAGATAGCGCCGATACACGAACGGCCGCAGCGTCTGCAGGAAGCGTTCGCCCGCGTCGATGTCGCCGGCCACCGGCCGCGCTTTCTGCCAGGCGTAGCGCTCCCAATCGCGGCCCTCACGCTGGAAATACAGCTCCAGCGCATTGAACGACAGCGCCAGCCGACCGGCGCTGCCGAACGGCCGCAGGCGCAAATCGACGCGATGGCAAAAGCCTTCGGCGGTCGTTTCGTCCAATAATTTCGCCAATTGCTGACCGAGCCGCGCGAAATAGTCCTCCGCCGCCAGCGAACGCGCGCTGCGACCGGGCTCCGGCCGGCTTTCGCCTTCGCTCGCGTAGGCGTAGACCAGATCGATATCCGAACTGAAATTCAGCTCGCCGCCGCCGAGTTTGCCCAGCGCGAACACTACCAAGCGCACCGGCGCGTCGTTCGCGTCGCGTACCGTGCCGAAACGCTGCGCGAAGCTGGGTTCGAGCGCATCGAGCGCGAGCCGCAAGCACGTTTCGGCCAAACGCGTCGTCGCGGCCAAGGTGTCGTCGAGCGTGTCCAGGCCGTGGGTGTCGCGCCAGATCAAACGCACGCATTCGGCATGACGATAGCGGCGCAGCAACGTCGGCCATTCGGCCTGCGCATCGAGCAACAACGCCGGCAGCGGCAGCGGCGATGCGCCGTCGTCGTTCGCCAACTGCGCGAGCAGCGCCGGTTGCCGCAGCAGCGTTTCGAGCGCGAAATCGCTGACGATGGCGACCGCGGCGCAGGCTTCGGCGACCCGCGGCGTTTCGAGCGCGCGCGCGTGTTCGGGCGATGCGGCGCGCAAACGCGCGAGCGCGCGTGCGCCGATGGCCTGCGTCTGCGGATCGTCGAAGCGAAAGAGCATCGTCGGATTGTGGCATTCCCTCGCGACGATCGTCTGCCTCATGGCGTCGTCGTCGCGTGCGATGCGCGAGGCATCGCGCGAACGCGCAATGCGAGCGCGATCCGCCGACGCGATGCACGCAGCGCGTTCGGCGGGCCGCATCGAGACGATGCGTTCGGTCATAAAAAAGCCCGCACCGGCTGAGCCGGTAGCGGGCTTGCTCCCTCCCCCACGTCGGGATGCGGGGGCATCGTGAAGGAATCGTTAGGGCAACGCACGCTGCAGTGCAAAACAAGACCCGAAAGTTCAGGAAAGAGATTTCCCCTCCCCTTGCGCGCAGCGCAGGGCTGAAGCTGGGCGCTTGCGGGCCATTGGCCCGCGCTCAGTTGAACGCCCATCGGCGGTGCCGATGGGCCGGACGGCGGGGAGGGGGTGAAAGCGACGTGACCCCTTCACCCTGCCATCGATTTGCGAAAGAACGGCGGACATCATCGGATCCCGGCACGATCGACGGGTTCGTGTTCGATGCGAGACGGGATGAATCGATTTCGAAGCGGGCTCAATCCGGCTTCGGCCCCAACTTGGCGTCGCGCAGAATCTCGCGCGCCGCGTTCCGCCCCGGCAAGCCGGTCACGCCGCCGCCCGGATGGGTGCCCGAACCGCAGAGATACAGGCCCGGCACCGCGCCGCGGTAATTGCCCTGCCCCAGCAGCGGTCGCGCCGAGAACAACTGATCCGGCCCCAGCGCGCCGTGGAAGATATCGCCGCCGATCAACCCGAAGGTGCGCTCCAAGTCCAGCGGCGACAGCGCCCGGTAGCCCAGCACGCTGCGGCGGAAATTCGGCGCCCAGGCGTCGACGGTGTCGATCATCAGATTCGCCACGGTGTCGCGATGCGCGTCCCAGCCGCCATCGACCTCCGGATGCACGTGCTGGCAGAACAGGCTCGCGACATGCTGCCCAGGCGGCGCCAGGGTGTCGTCCAGGGTGGAGGAAATCACCAATTCGACGATGGGTTTGCGCGCCCAGCCGGCGTTGTGTTCTTTCGATTTCGCATCGAAATACGCCTGCTCGAAATAGCGCAGCGAATGCCCGATCAGAATGCCGCTCTGATGATGCGGCTGCGGATGCGTGCCCGGCGATGCAGCGAAATCCGGCAACTCGCTCAGCGCGACGTTCATGCGGAACGTGGCCGAGCCGCAGCGATAGCGCGCGATCCGCGCGGCGGTCTCGTCGTCGAGCGCCTCGCGCGGCACCAACCGTTCGTACAGCAATTTCGGATTGACGTTGGCGATCACATGATCGGCCGCGATCTCCGTGCCGTCGGCGAGCGTCGCGCCCACCGCGCGGCCGCCCTTCACGTTCACCCGCACCACCTCGGCGTCGGTATCGATGCGCACCCCGCGCGCGGCGCACTCTTTCGCCATCGCCTGCGTGATCGCGCCCATGCCGCCGATCGCGTGGCCCCAGGCGCCGGTCTTGCCGTTCACTTCGCCGAAGACGTGATGCAGCAGCACGTAGGCCGAGCCCGGCGTGTACGGGCTGGCGAAATTGCCGACCACCGAGTCCCAACCCAGCGCGGCCTTCAGCGGCTCGCTTTCGAACCAATGGTCGAGCATATCGCCGGCCGACTTCGCGAACAGATCGAGCAAATCGCGGCGTGCGGCCATATCCAAGGTTTTGAGCTGTTTCGCCACCGCGTACGAGCCCAGCCAATCGGCGAGCACGAAGCGATCGGACACGTTCGGCGGTGTGCGCAGCATCAACTCGCGCAGCACCGCGACCACGCGGTCGAGCATCGCGTAGTACTGCGGCAAGCGTTCGGCGTCGCGCTTCGACCATTGCGCGACATCGGCCGCGCCTTGTTCGCCGCCGAGACGGAACGCGCGCCCATCCGGCAGCGGCAGGAAATTCGAGAACGGGCGCTCGACCACGCGCAGGCCGTGTTCCTGCAGGCGCAAGTCGCGGATCACGCGGGGGTTAAGCAGGCTGACGGTGTAGCTGGCCACCGAATTGCGGAACCCGGGGTGGAATTCCTCGGTCACCGCCGCGCCGCCGACGATGCCGCGGCGTTCCAGCACGCGCACCTGCATGCCAGCCGCCGCGAGATAGGCGGCGCAGACCAGGCCGTTGTGGCCGCCGCCGAGGATGAGCGCCGTGGGGCCGGTTGCGCTTGCCATACGTTCGTCGCGATGAGAAAGGGCCGACGAGCATATGCGGCCGTCGGCGATTCCGCCATGGCGAAGGACCGCAGCCGACGGCCTCGGCGGCCCGCTCGACGGACGATTCGGCGAACGATTCCAGAAAATATCCGGCGGAGACCGCGACGGTAGCCTCCTCCCGAAAACGAGGACATACTGCCCTCGGCGCGGGCGTCCGAAGAAAAGCCCCCGCACTCGGCGCAAAGGGGAAGCGGCGCGTTCGGGACCTTACAGGTCATCGCCCGACCATACCGACAAGGACATGCCTTCATGAACACGATGTTGAAATCGCTCGCTCTCGCGAGCGCCTGCTGCTTGCTCGCTGTTTCCGTGGCCCGCAGCGAACGGGCGATCGCCGCCGAGACGGCGGCTGGATCGCAAACCGCCGCCGAACGCCCGACCCTGCCCGGCGAAATCGGCATCGCCGCCGCCGGCAACGACGACATCGCCGGCACCGTGCGCACCGCGGTCGGCGCACTGTCGTTCCGCACCGAAAGCCGAACCGCGGCCGGCCAGCGCGCGGCCGTCGGCGCCGCGCCCGCGCGCGTCTCCGTTCGGCTGGAAATCAACGGCGCCGTGCTCGATCACGAGATGGACTACGCCGCGGGCACGCTGACCGTCCGCGCCGCCGAGCGCGTGGTCGTCGCCGACAACGATCGCGACGTGCTGCGCAGTTTCCGCGATGCGCTGGGGCGCGAACTGTCGACGCGCGGCGATATGCGCACCATGGCGAAATCGCACGACCTCTTGTGGCGTTTGGCCGAGATGTATTCCGAAGTGCCGCTCGGGCGGACCTTCGAGGGCGACTGGGTGATCCGCCGCAGCAGCGTGGTGGCGATCGCGCCGCAGACGAATCCGACATCGACCGCTTCCGGCGCGAACCCGCTGGCCGCGCCGCGCCCGCAGGGCGAGATCGTGATCGCCGCATGCTCGGATCAAGGCGGCAATTCCTTCACCAATCTGCACGCCATCGTCGATGTTTGCGACGACGATCGCGTGTTTTATCGCGCTTCCGCGCACGACTACTGCCCGACGCACGGTTACAGCAGTAAGAGCGTCGCCTACGGCTGCGGCGCCAGTTCCTGCCCCGGGCGCTGCGGCGCGGGCTGCGGCGCGGCCGACGGTCTCGGCGCGTGGTATCAGGATTGCCTCGATCACGACATCTGCAATCGCGACCACAATTCGCAGCTCGGCGGCTGCGGCGACGAGTGGACCGAAGCGGCCGACGATTACGCGCTCGGCGCGATTTCCTGCTACACCACTTGCCACTGAAGCGAGACGACGCAAGGCGACGCAACGCAACGAAAAACCCCGCCTTTCGGCGGGGTTTTTCGCGAGGGCCTCGGACGAACGAGACCATCGGATCGCACGCGATGCCGCGGCGTCAACGCTTCGGCGGGTTCTGCTCGTCGAACCACTTCTTCACTTGCTGATACCAGAACACCGAATTCTGCGGCTTCAGCACCCAGTGATTTTCGTTCGGGTAATAGACGAAGCGACTGGGCACACCGCGGTTGAGCAGCGTGTGATAGAGCTCCAGCCCATGGTTCACCGGCACGCGCAGGTCGCTTTGACCGTGGACGACGAGCGTCGGCGTTTTGAACGCGGCCGCGGCCAGATGCGGCGAATTGCGCTCCAGCGTCGCACGGTTGTCGCGCTCCCAAAAGCCGCCGAAGCGCGGCGTTTCCGAGGAAAAATCCGCGGCGTATTGGCTGTAGAGGTTGTACACCGCCGCATGCGCGAGCAGCGCCTTGAACGGGTGTTCGCGGCCGAGCAGCACCGTGGTGAGATACCCGCCGTAGCTGCCGCCGCCAGCGACCATCCGCTCGCGATCGATCCACGGCTGCGCCGCGAACCAATCCGCCGCCGCGATCACATCGCGATACGGCTTTTCCGCCCACTCCGGATTGATCGAATCGGCGAATGCCTGGCCGAAACCGGAGCTTCCGTGGAAATTCGGCCACGCGGTCACGTAGCCCCAACTGCCGAAGACCTGCGCGTTCCAGCGGAACGCCATGCCGTCGGTGATCGCGTTGTGCGGGCCGCCGTGGATCAGCATGAAGAACGGGTATTTTTTCGACTTGTCGAATCCCGGCGGGTAGTTCACCCACATCTGGATGTCGCGGCCGTCCGCGCCCTTGTAGGTCACCGATTCGTAGGTGCCCATGTCGGTCGCGGCCAACAGCGCATCGTTGATCGTCGAGAGTTTGACGGCGCGGCCGCTCGCGGGATCGATGCGCACCAGCGTCGGCGGTTCGACGAAGGTTTCGCGCAGACCGAACACGCGGCCATCGTCGCTGACGGCGAGCCCGCCGAACGACGCGTTCGCGGTGACTTTGCGCGGCGCGTTCCCGACCGATGGATCGATCGGCAGCTCGTACACGCGCACGGTGCCGGCGTCGTCGATCGCGCCGTACAAACGGCGGCTATCGGGCGCCCACACCAAACCGCCCGCGCTGCGATCCCAATCGGCGAACAATTCGCGGGTGTTGCCGTCGCGACGGTCGCTCAGCATCAGCCGGCCTTTGTCGGCGTAGAAGCCTTCGATGCGCTGCTGCACGAAACTCAGATAACGGCCGTCGGGGCTGTACAGCGGCGAGGCGTCGCTGGCCGGATTGCCCGCGGTGAGATTGCGCGTGGTTTTGTCGCCGCTGCCGTCGGCCGCGATCGCCGCGACGAACACATCGTTGTTGCTGTTGTTGATCGCGGGGTCGGCGTCGGCGACGAACGCGAGGTCTTTGCCGTCGGGCGAAATGGCGAAATGGCCATCGGTGCCCTGCACCGCGTTGCGCGGCAACTGCAGGCCGGTCGGCTGGGTCAACGCGCGCACCGGAGGCAACTCGGCGCCGTCGGCGGCGGCATCGAAGGCGACCGAAAACACGTGGAATTGGCGCTCGTCCAAGTACTGATCCCACGCCGATACCGGGCCGCCGTCCCACACCATCGCGGTCATCTTGCGGTCTTTGCGCTCGTCCAGACGCTTGCCCTGTTCGTCCAGCGGCAGGTCGGCGAACACGCGCGAGACGAAGGCCAACCGCGCGCCGTCGCCGAACCATTTGGGGCTTTGCACGCCGGTCGCCAACTTGGTCAGCCGCCGCGCTTCGCCGCCGCCCAGCGGCATCACGTACAACTGCGGCGCCTTATCGTCGCCGCGCTGCGACACGAACGCGACGTACTTGCCGTCCGGGCTGATCGCGGGCGCGCCCTCGTTCGCCGCATCGGTGGTGAAACGGCGCTGACCGCCGCCGTCCGCGTTCCACATCCACAGATCGACGTAGGCCTTGTCCTCGGCCATCGCGAACCGCGTGACCGGCGCGATCACGGT
>SSGH01000034.1 GCA_008015835.1 Lysobacter sp. | reverse complement strand
GCGATCCGGGCGGAATCCACGCGGCTCATCTGGCCGGCGCCGACGCCGATGGTCTGGCCGTCCTTGCAGTAGACGATGGCGTTGGACTTGACGTATTTGGCGACGCGCCAGGCAAAGAGCATGTCGGAAATCTCTTGCTCGGTGGGCGCACGCTTGGTGACGATCTTGAGGTCGGAGGCGGCGATCGGGGCGAAGTCGGCGCTTTGCACCAGCAGGCCGCCGCCCACGCGCTTGTAGTCGGGCTGGCGCACGGCGCCGACCGGAACGATCAGCACCCGGACGTTCTGCTTGGCCTTGAGGAGCGCCAGGGCTTCGTCGGTGTAGGCGGGGGCGATCAGCACTTCGAGGAACTGGGCGCTGACGGCCTCGGCAGCGGCTTTGTCGACGGGGGTGTTGAAGGCGATGATGCCGCCGAAAGCCGAGGTGGGATCGGTGGAAAAGGCCTTTTTATAGGCTTCCAGCGGGCTGGCGGCGATGGCCACGCCGCAGGGGTTGGCGTGCTTGACGATCACGCAGGCAACGCTGCCGTTGCCGCTCTCGAAGGCCTTGACGCATTCCCAGGCGGCATCGGCGTCGGCGATGTTGTTGTAGGAGAGTTCCTTGCCCTGCACCTGGGTGTAGGCGGCGATGGCGCCGGCCGGGGCGTCGGATTCCTTGTAGAACGCGGCGCTCTGGTGGGGGTTTTCGCCGTAACGCAGATCCTGCACCTTGTCGAAGGCGATCTGGAAACGCTCCGGATAGGCCTTCTTGGAGCCATCTTCGGCCAGCGCGGTGAGGTGGTTGGAGATGGCCGAATCGTAGCGGGCGGTGTGGGTGAAAGCCTTGCGGGCCAGATCGAAGCGGGTTTTGTAGGTGAGCGCGCCGGCGTTGGCCTTGAGCTCGGCGACGATGCCGGCGTAGTCGGCCGGGTCGGTGACGATGCCGACGCCGCCGGCTTCGTTGCCGTGGTTCTTGGCTGCAGCGCGGACCATGGTCGGGCCGCCGATGTCGATATTCTCGATGGCATCTTCAAGGCTGCAGTCAGGCTTGGCGACGGTGGCCTGGAAGGGGTAGAGGTTCACCACCACGAGGTCGATGCGCGGGATGCTGTGCTCTTCGAGCTTGGCCAGATGCTCGGGCAGGTCGCGGCGGGCGAGGATGCCGCCATGCACTTTGGGGTGGAGAGTTTTGACGCGGCCGTCGAGCATTTCCGGGAAGCCGGTGTAATCCGACACGTCGGTAACGGGCAGGCCGGCGTCGCGCAGGGACTTGGCGGTGCCGCCGGTGGACAGCAGCTTGATGCCGAGGGTGGACAGTTCGCGGGCGAATTCGACGACGCCGGTCTTGTCGGAAACGCTGAGCAGGGCTTGGGTGACTTTCATGGGGCTTCTCTGGAAGGCCGCGGAGCCGCGGCGCTGAAATGACGGAAAACGGGCTGTTCGGGCTTACAGGAGTTCGTGCTCGGACAGCTTGCGGCGCAGGGTGTTGCGGTTGATGCCGAGCATCTCTGCGCACAGGGTTTGGTTGCCGCCGGCTTGCTTGAGGACGAATTCAAGCATCGGGCGTTCGACGTTTTTGATCACCATCGCGTAGAGGGCGTTGGGCTTTTCGCCGTCGAGATCGCGAAAGTAGGTGTCCAGCGCGCGACAGACAGAGTCGGCGATGTCATTGCTGGTGCTGCTCATGCTGCAAGCTCCTGAGGGAATTCTTCGGGGTCGGTATAGACCAGTCGGCTGTCTCTGTCGGCGAGCCGGCCGAAGAACTCGTCAATGGCGGCAATCTGTTCTTGTACGGTGGGCAGGGTGTTCATGATGCGGCGGAACTGTGCCGATCCGACGAGCCCCCGGGTGTACCAGCTGATGTGTTTGCGGGCGATCTTGACGCCGGTGTCTTCGCCGTAGAAACCGTAGAGGTCGGCAAGGTGATCCTTGCAAACCTGCAGGATTTCGGAAACGAGGGGCGGCGGCAGTTCTTCGCCGGTTTTAAGGAAGTGCTCGATTTCGCGGAAGATCCACGGCCGGCCCTGGGCGGCGCGGCCGATCATCACGCCGTCGGCGCCGGTGTAGTCGAGTACGAACTTGGCTTTTTGCGGCGTGGTGATGTCGCCGTTGGCGATCAGTGGAATGCGCACGCGGGTTTTGACGTCGGCGATGGTGTCGTATTCGGCGTGGCCGGTGTATTGGCAGGCGCGGGTGCGGCCGTGGATTGCAATGAGCTGGATGCCCGATTCTTCGGCGATGCGCGCGATCATCGGCGCGTTTTTATTGGCGGTGTTCCAGCCGGTGCGGAACTTGAGCGTGACCGGGATGTTGCCGGCTGCGCCGACGACGGCTTCGAGGATGCGGGCGACCAGGGGTTCGTCCTGCATCAGCGCCGATCCGGCCATGACGTTGCAGACTTTTTTGGCCGGGCAGCCCATGTTGATGTCGATGATCTGGGCGCCGCGGTCGATGTTGTGGCGGGCGGCTTCGGCCATCATGGCCGGATCGGCTCCGGCGATCTGCACGGAAATCGGATCGGTTTCCCCGTCGTGGTTGGCGCGGCGCTGGGTTTTGGCGCTGCCGTAGAGCAGGGAATTGGAGGTGACCATCTCGGACACGGCGAGCCCCGCCCCCATCTTTTTGCAAAGTTGGCGGAAAGGGCGATCCGTCACGCCAGCCATGGGGGCGACGAACAGGTTGTTTCGCAAGGTGAATCCGGCGAATTGCATCGGGGAGGCGCGTTTGGGAAAAGCAGGGCATTCTACCCGAAGGGGCTTCCGTCGGGCAGGGGCTGAAGCCCTGCAATGTGGGGTCGAGTGCCTGAAAGCTAACGCTTTTCAGGGTAGATCGGAATACTGCATGCGGCTCTGGATGCGCGCGGCGTGGGCGGCCAGACGGGGGCCGAAGTTGGTTTCGTACTTGCGCGGATTGGGCAGCATCACTGCCAGCCGGGCGGCCTGGGGGGGCGTCAGACGCGAGGCGGAAACGCGATAGTAGCGCTGGGCTGCCGCTTCGCAGCCGAAGATGCCGTTGCCCCATTCGACGACGTTGAGATACACCTCGAGGATGCGCCGCTTGTCCCACAGGGTTTCGATCATCACCGTGATGATGGCTTCTTCGGCTTTGCGGAAATAGCTGCGGGCCGGCGAGAGGAAGAGGTTCTTGGCGAGTTGCTGGCTGATCGTCGAGCCGCCGGCGACGGCTTTGCCTTTTTTCTGGTTCTTCTCGATGGCTTTCTGGATGCCTTCCCAGTCGAAGCCTTCGTGGTCTACAAACTTGTCATCTTCGGCGGCGATCACTGCCCGCTTGAGGTGCACCGAGATCTGCTCGTAGGGCACCCAGCGATAGTGCAGTTCGGTATCGGGTTTTTTCTCGTTGAGTTCGGAAAGGCGCAGGCTCATGAAGCTGGTTTCGGACGGCGGCATCCACTTCCACCACAGCACGTGGCCGAGCAACCACAGCTGATAGGCGACGAAGGCCAGTACCAGGGCGAGGAGGGCGCGTCGCGTCCAGCGCCAGAGTGTTTTCATTGGCGCAGGCTCAGAGGGCGGCGCGCAGTTCGGCGAGCACCGGCGCCGTGTCGGGGCGCACGCCACGCCAGAGCAGGAAGCTCTCGGCGGCCTGTTCGACGAGCATGCCGAGGCCATCGGCGACGAGTGTGGCGCCTTGCTGGCGGGCGGCGACCATGAATGCTGTGTCGCCCTTGCCGTACATCATGTCGTAGGCCAGGCTGTCCGGCGCGTAGAGGCCGGCGGGCAGGTCGGGGGCGGCGTCGGACAGGCTGGCACTGGTGGCGTTGATGACGATGTCGAAGCGCCGGCCGCCGAGCTGGATGAAGCCGCAGCCTTCCGGACGGATGGCGCCAGCGGAGGTGAATTCGTCGGCCAGATCGGCGGCTCGGGCGGCGGTGCGGTTGGCGATGACGAGGCTCGCCGGGCGGGCTTCCAGCAGCGGCAGGACGGTGCCCCGGGCGGCGCCGCCTGCGCCGAGCAGCAGCACCCGTTTGCCGGCCACCGGGCAGCGGAGGTTGACCGTAATGTCGCGCAGGATGCCGGCACCGTCGGTGTTGTCGCCGAGGATGCCGTCCGGCCCGAAGGCCAGGGTGTTCACGGCGCCGGCTGCGGCGGCGCGCGGGGTGTGGCGATCGGCCAGGTCGAAGGCTTCGAGCTTGAAGGGAACGGTGACGTTGAGGCCGCGTCCGCCGGCGGCGCGGAAGGCCGCCACGGTGGCGGCGAAACCGTCCAGCGGTGCGAGCAGGGCTTCGTAGCTCAGGCTTTGGCCGGTCTGGGCGGCGAACAGGCTGTGCAGGCGCGGCGACTTGCTGTGGGCAATCGGGTTGCCGATCACGGCGTAGCGGTCCATCGGGATTATTCCTTCCGGGCGGAGGTCTGCAGAATGTCTGCGTTGGTGAAGGTCCAGGTGCGGGTGATTTCGATCACGTCGGTGTCCTTGCGGATATCCGGCGGAAAGGCGCCGTAGGGGGCGGCGAGTTGGACGATGCGGCGAGCGGCGTCGTCGAGCACCTTGTAGCCGGACGAACGCAGGATCTCGATGTTATCGACCGAGCCGTCGGCACGGATGGTGACCGATAGCAGCAGGCTGCCGTATACCTTGCCGCGGGCGGCTTCGGGGTAGTTGAGGGTGCCGACCCGCTCGATTTTCTGACGCCAGTCTTCGGCATACTGGGCGAAGCGGTATTCGTGGGCGCGGGCGCCGATGAACTTCTTGCGCGGGCGCGAAGCGTAGTCCATCAAATCCTTGTCGATCTGGGCTTCGATGCGCGCGACCGCGGCGGAACTGTCGAGCAGGTCGTAGCCGGATGCGGCGCGTGGCGCCTCGCTGGGCGTGGTCTGTCGGGGATCGACGGCAATGGCGGCCTTGCCCTGTTTGGCGGTCATGGCCTGCACCTGTTGGGCCTGGGGTTCCACGGTGAGGCGTTGGGCTTCGACGAGGCTGTCGCCGGCGCGGGTTTGTTCCTGGGGCGGCAGCGGAGTGGCCGGGCGGGATTTCTGCTCGGTGTTGCCGCCGGCGTCGAGGTTGGTCTGGGCGAGGACGTCGGCAGTGTCCGGCCGTTGGGCGTGGCGGGCGTTGACCAGCACCACTTCGAGACCTTTGTCGCGACGCATCAGCTTGTCCGGATCGGGCATAACGAAGTGGACCGACAGCAGGAGCGCGTGCAGGGCCAGCGACAGGCCGACGCCCCATTCGAGCGCATAGCGTGCCGTCCGCCCGGCGAACACCGGCCACTCGAAACCCGTGCCGACCGGCGGCTGGCCGGGCGCGACTTGGCTGGGATGGCGGAGCGGCTGCATGGCTGGATCAGGCGGCGGCGGAGGGCGGGGCTTCGCTGTCGGCCGGCGCCGCGACGGGCTCGGTTTCGGGCAGGGCGTCGTCGCCGGATTCGTCGCCTTCATCGATTCCGTCGGGGAGGCTGCCCGTGCCGGCGAGGGTTTCGAGGTAGGTTGCGCGGACTTCCAGGTCGATCAGATCGGTGCTGTCGATGGCCAGTTGCACGCGGGTGCCCGGCGGCAGCGTGGGCATCGACGGCACTTTGAAGACGAGCGGCAGGTCTTCGAGCCGGACCAGGCTTTCGCGCAGCACGCGGGCGCTCATCGACGGGCTGCCGGCCTGACGCAGCCAGCGCAGGCACCAGTAGCGCTCCATGCCACGCTGGAATTCGGCGTAGGCGGCGTAGGTGAGTTCGAAGTCGCGCATGGCGGCAATGAGGTCGGGCGACTTGGGTGGAAAGGCCGGATCTTCGCCTTTCAGCCAGCCGATGAGTTGCCATTGGTTGACCAGATCGACGTAGCGGCGCAGCGGCGAACTGGACCAGGCGTAGCAATCCACGCCGAGGCCTTCGTGGGGCGCCGGCGCGGTGGTCATGCGCACTTTGCCGCCGGTCTGGGCGCGGTACAGGGCCGGGATGCCGGCGCTGGCCAGCGCCTTGCCCCAGGTGCTGTTGGCGGCGATCATCAGTTCGGCGACCAGCTTGTCGAGGGGCGAACCGCGGGAGCGGCGGCCGATCTCGATGCGGCCGGGGCCGTCGTCGGTGCTTTGGTTCCAGTCGACGCCGAAGTTGAAATCCACCAGGTTCTGGTTGGCGGCGGGCTTGCCGCGGCCGGCTTCGAGCACGGTGGCGAGCTCCCACAGCAGGGTGAGCTCGGGCATCCAGGGGAAGTTCGGGCGGCCTTCGGCGAGGGTGAAACGGCCGACGATATCGTCAGGCAACATGGTGATCTTGTTGCCCGGCATGTAGACCGTGGAGAGG
>SSGH01000042.1 GCA_008015835.1 Lysobacter sp. | reverse complement strand
GCGTACGCAGGGCACCGTGGTTTCCGTCACCGACGGTATCTGCCGTGTGCATGGCTTGCAGGACGTCGTGCAAGGTGAAATGCTGGAATTCCCCGGCAACACCTTCGGCATGGCGCTCAACCTCGAGCGCGACTCCGTCGGTGCCGTGGTTCTGGGTGAATACGAAGGCATCTCCGAAGGCGACACCGTGAAGTGCACGGGCCGCATTCTGGAAGTTCCGGTTGGTCCGGAGCTGCTTGGTCGTGTGGTCAACTCCCTCGGCCAGCCGATCGACGGCAAGGGTCCGATCAACGCCAAGCTGTCCGAGCCGATCGAAAAGGTTGCTCCGGGCGTGATCTGGCGTAAGTCGGTGTCCCAGCCGGTGCAAACCGGTCTCAAGTCGGTCGACTCCATGGTTCCGGTTGGCCGTGGTCAGCGTGAGCTGATCATTGGTGACCGTCAGACCGGCAAGACCGCCGTCGCTGTTGATGCGATCATCAACCAAAAGGGCGAAGGCGTTCTGTGCATCTACGTGGCAGTCGGTCAGAAGGCCTCGACCGTTGCCAACGTGGTACGCAAGCTCGAAGAGCACGGCGCGCTGGAATACACCATCGTCGTTGCTGCCACCGCTTCCGAGTCCGCTGCGATGCAGTACATCGCTCCGTACTCCGGTTGCACCATGGGCGAGTACTTCCGCGATCGCGGTCAAGACGCCCTGATCGTTTATGACGATCTGACCAAGCAAGCCTGGGCCTACCGTCAGGTTTCCCTGCTGCTGCGTCGTCCCCCGGGCCGTGAAGCCTACCCTGGCGACGTGTTCTACCTGCACTCCCGTCTGCTCGAGCGCGCTGCCCGCGTGTCCGAGGATTACGTCGAGAAGTACACCAACGGTGAAGTCAAGGGCAAGACCGGTTCGCTGACCGCTCTCCCCGTGATCGAAACCCAGGCCGGCGACGTTTCCGCGTTCGTTCCGACCAACGTGATCTCGATTACCGACGGCCAGATCTTCCTGGAAACCGACCTCTTCAACGCTGGTATCCGTCCCGCCATCAACGCCGGTATCTCGGTGTCCCGCGTCGGTGGCGCCGCCCAGACCAAGGTCATCAAGAAGCTCGGCGGCGGTGTCCGTCTGGCCCTCGCCCAGTACCGTGAGCTGGCTGCCTTCGCGCAGTTCGCCTCCGATCTGGACGAAGCCACCCGCAAGCAGCTCGAGCGCGGTCGTCTCGTTACCGAACTGATGAAGCAGCCGCAGTACGCGCCGCTCAAGGTTTCGGAAATGGCGATCACGCTGTTCGCAGTCAACAAGGGTGCTTTCGACGATGTCGATGTCAAGCGCGCCCTGGCTTGCGAAACCGCGATGCACCAGTTCGTGAAGACCAAGGCTGCCGATCTTGTTGCCAAGATCGAGTCGACCAAGGTTCTCGATGCGGAAGGCGAAAAGCAACTCGCTGCCGCAATCGAAGAGTTCAAGAAGAGCTGGGCGTAACGCAGGCACACGGAGAGCGAAATGGCTAGCGGTAAAGAGATCCGTAACAAGATCAAGAGTGTGCAGAACACTAAAAAGATCACCAAGGCCATGGAGATGGTTGCTGCGTCCAAAATGCGGAAGGCTCAAGACCGCATGCGGGCAGCCCGTCCCTACGCCGAGAAGATCCGCCGTCTCGCCGCGAATCTGTCTGCAGCCAACATCACCGACTACAAGCATCCGTTCCTCGTATCTAAGGACGATGTCAAGCGTGTTGGGCTGATCGTCGTAACGACCGATAAGGGTCTGTGCGGCGGCCTCAACACCAACACCTTGCGCACCGGGTTGAATGCGCTCAAGGATTGGGAAAGCAAGGGTGTCACCGACATTCGCGTGACCTGTATCGGCAACAAGGGGCTGGGTTTCATGCAGCGCCTGGGTGCCAAGGTCGTCTCGCATGTCACCCAGCTCGGGGATACCCCCCATCTGGAAAAGCTGATCGGACCCGTCAAGGTCATGATCGACGCTTTCCAGAATGGTGAGCTGGACGAAGTGCACCTTGTCTATTCCCGCTTCGTCAACACGATGAAGCAGGAGTCCCAGCTTGAGCAGCTTCTCCCGCTGACCGGCGAGCGTCTCGGAACCCCTGAAGGGAACTGGGATTACCTCTACGAGCCGGATGCGCAGGTTGTGATCGACGAACTCCTGGTGCGCTATGTCGAAGCGCTGGTGTACCAGGCTGTCGCCGAGAACATGGCGTCCGAACAGAGTGCCCGGATGGTGGCGATGAAGGCAGCCTCCGACAACGCAGGAAGCGTGATCGGCGAACTCCAACTGGTCTACAACAAGACCCGTCAGGCCGCGATCACCAAGGAACTGTCAGAAATTGTCGGCGGCGCAGCCGCGGTGTAACGCTTTAACAAGTTTGGGGAAACGACGATGAGTCAAGGAACGATCGTTCAATGCATCGGCGCCGTGGTGGATGTGCAGTTCCCGCGCGACGCGATGCCCAAGATTTACGACGCCCTTACCCTGGAAGGTGCTGAACTGGTTCTTGAAGTTCAGCAACAACTGGGCGATGGCGTTGTGCGTACCATTGCGCTGGGGTCTTCGGACGGCCTGCGTCGTGGCATGCAAGTTTCGAATACCGGTAAAGGTATTGCAGTGCCGGTTGGTCACGGTACCCTGGGTCGGATCATGGATGTGCTGGGTCGTCCGATCGACGAAGCCGGCCCGATCCAGTGCGACGAGCGCCGGGTTATTCACCAGAAGGCTCCGAAGTTCGACGAACTATCCCCTTCCGTGGATCTGCTCGAAACCGGTATCAAGGTTATCGATCTGATCTGTCCGTTTGCGAAGGGCGGTAAGGTTGGTCTGTTCGGTGGTGCCGGTGTGGGCAAGACCGTCAACATGATGGAGCTCATCAACAACATCGCGAAGCAGCACAGCGGTTTGTCGGTGTTTGCCGGCGTGGGCGAGCGTACCCGTGAAGGGAACGACTTCTACCACGAAATGAAGGACTCCAACGTTCTCGACAAGGTTGCGATGGTGTTCGGTCAGATGAACGAGCCCCCCGGCAACCGTCTGCGTGTGGCGCTGACTGGCCTGACCATGGCCGAGCGTTTCCGTGACGAAGGTCGTGACATCCTGTTCTTCGTGGACAACATCTACCGCTACACCCTGGCTGGTACGGAAGTGTCCGCGCTGCTGGGTCGTATGCCTTCCGCGGTGGGTTATCAGCCGACGCTGGCCGAAGAAATGGGCCGTCTGCAGGAGCGCATCACCTCAACCAAAGTGGGCTCGATCACCTCCATCCAGGCTGTGTATGTGCCTGCGGATGACTTGACCGACCCGTCTCCCGCGACCACCTTCCTCCACCTCGACTCGACCGTCGTGTTGTCTCGTGACATCGCCTCCTTGGGTATTTACCCGGCTGTCGATCCGCTCGATTCCACTTCTCGTCAGCTCGATCCGTTGGTTGTGGGTGAAGAGCACTACAACACCGCTCGTGGTGTGCAGCAAACTCTGCAGCGTTACAAGGAACTGCGCGACATCATCGCGATTCTGGGTATGGACGAGTTGGCTCCGGAAGATAAGCTTCTGGTGTCCCGTGCTCGTAAGATCCAGCGTTTCCTGTCGCAGCCGTTCTTCGTGGCGGAAGTGTTTACGGGTTCTCCTGGCAAGTACGTCCCCCTGAAGGAAACGATCAAGGGCTTCAAGATGATCGTTGCCGGCGAATGTGACCATCTGCCCGAGCAGGCCTTCTACATGGTCGGCCCGATTGAAGAGGCCTTCGAAAAAGCGAAGACCCTCTAATCATCGCGACCATCACCCGGCGGGGTTCTTTTGAACCCGCCGGTCTGAGGAGGAAAAAGCTATGGCAATGACTATTCATGTCGATATCGTCAGCGCAGAAGAGCAAATCTTCTCTGGCCTTGCCGAATTCGTGGCTCTACCCGGCGAAGCCGGCGAGCTTGGTATTCTGCCGGGCCACATGCCGCTGATGACCCGGATTAAACCGGGCGCCGTGCGTGTCAAGGTCCAGAACCAGACCGAAGAAGAGTTGGTTTTTGTTGCGGGCGGCTTGTTGGAAGTTCAGCCGAATCTGGTTACTGTGTTGGCAGATACTGCCATACGCGGTCATGATCTGGATGAAGCCAAGGCGCTGGAAGCCAAGCGTCTGGCCGAAGAAGCCTTGCAGAATCAAGGTTCTGCGCTGGAGTATGCCAAGGCGCAATCCGAACTGGCATCTGCACTGGCCCAGATCGCGGCGATCAATAAGCTCAAGAAGCGCGGGCACTGATTTGCGACGACTGGTCAAATTTTTAAAAAGGCAGCCTTTGGCTGCCTTTTTTTACGCGCATCTTTGAGCATCCTTTTGAAGTGCAATTTTTGATGAGTAACTGAGATTCACGATGTCAGATGGGTAGCGAGATCCCGAGATATCGCCTACCGGGTGACAGAAACAACATCTTGACTCTTCACAAATAGGCGGACGTACAAGTACTTCGAAGTCAGACATCCGCGCTTCCACATTCAATTCACTCCCATCTCCGCTTCCTGGGTCAATCAGGTCAAGCGATTCTTCCGCAATCTCTCGACGCCAACCGACACCTCGGTTCTGCGAAAAATGAAGCACTATCTTTGCGGCAGCATCGGATGCTCGACGATGTATCGGGATCCGGTGAAGATGAGCGCTACAAATTCATGATCGACCGTAGTGCGTCGGTAGCGGGGTCGGCCAAAATCGATTTTCAGCGGAGCGCTTCAAGCTTGCGCAGGCGCTTGTCGAGGCGGGCGAGGTCATCGCGAAGGGTGGCGGTCGAGCCTGCCAGTTCTTCCAGCGCAAGGCGTTTGACCAGCAGAGGCTGTTCGTCGGAGAAATATTCGGCAATATTTTCAACGACATTCAGTGCCGTCTGGCGATGCCAGGAGACGACGTTGCGAGCGACACTCGATGCTCGGTGGGCTGCAATATCGCCAATCAGCCGGGAAAGGGCTTCCTCGCCATCCCAGCGCAGTTTGCGCAAGACGAAGCCGAGGGCGTCAGCGAGTTCGGCATTGCCGCTGATGTGGATGTCGGCCATCAAAGCGTCTGTGCCACCGATTGCTTTTGGCAGCGATGCGAGAGGGAGTTCGAGAGAAACGTCGGGCTCGGCAGCGACGGCCTGGGTGAAATAACCGTCATTGTCGATGCCAAGGCCGATTTCGAGTGGGCTCAGGAGGAAAACAGCGGTCCGACCCGCGAATGGCGCCAAGCGTTCGCGACCCCAAGGCGCGTCAGCGAGAAGATGGTTGAGGCCGGCGATAACGGACGAGGCGAACATCTCAACTCCAAAATTAAAAACGGGGGCCGAAGCCCCCGTATTGTAAATCGAGCGGTTGTCTTGTCGAATGTGTCTGCTTGATTCCGAAGCGCGATGAAACACCCCCTACGGCGAATGAAACCAAGCCTCCATTCGCTTTAAACGAGACGTTCGACAACAGTTCCAGTGGAACTAACGGCTCTGTTTCGTGCTGATTTCGACACGCCGGTTAACTGCACTCGCCGGATTGCTGCTGTCTTTGAGTTGCTCCGATCCGATGCCTACAGCGCCCATGAAGGCCGGGGAAATGTCGAAATTGTGGATGAAGTATTGACGGACGGATTCGGCCCGTTGTTGGGAGAGGCGCCGGTTCAAGGGCTTCGAACCTGTGATGTCGGTATGTCCGACGAATACCACGGTATTACCAGAGGCCTCGTTGCGTTTGAGGATCGGACCGAAACTTGCGAGTAATTTCTTGGCCGGTTCGCTGAGTCGGGCGGAGCCGGACGCAAAGGATATGCCCGCCGGCAGCGAGAAAACCTTGCGGGGAACGATCTGGCCACAGGTAAAGCCGGCTTTTGCCGCTTCTGCGCAATCCGAGGCGGACGACGACTTGGGAAACAGTCCGTTTTCGATCACCTCGGGAGCAACGTTTTCGTTGATTTCGATGACATTGCCCGCTGTTTCGGCAGCAAAGGCCGTCCCAAAGGTTAGGCAGACGGACGAAATCATGAGTGATTTAAGCATCTTGGTACGCCTTTCAGCCATTAAAATGAGGACGCGAAATGCATATAGAGGACACATCCTCTCACATAAGTATAAACGCGCAGCCGATTTTGACCACATCCTGACGCTGGTTTCTACGGTTGGTCGAGCAGGGGGCCGGTTCGGTGATGCAGCGGACGCGGACGTTTATTGTCGGCTCACTTTCAGCACTTTTCCGATTTTCGCGAACCGCACAGACCCTTCGGTGGGTTGTAGCCGAGTCGGATGGCTTCCGGACCAAAGAATTCCGCGTCCGGATCGCCCTTTTCGGCGAGGCTCCAGTAGAGCTCGTAGCAGGCGATGGCGTTGCCGAGCAGTGCCGAATAGCGCTGCCATTGTTCGCCTCGCTGGGGGTTGATGTTCACGCCGTTGCGGCCCCGGCTGTACATCTCCGCGATACGGGCGGCCGCATCCTTGTCGCCGCGAAGCGCTTTGCGCATGTCTTCCTTGAAAAGTTCGTCGCCGCCGGTCGGCTGGAAGGCGCTGGCCGAGAGCCGTACAAAGCGGCTGGACAGGGCACGCAGGGCATCTTCCGCGCCGGAAAGGGCGACGCGAACCTGGGCGTCGTAGCGGCTGTTCGGATAGGTTTGCAGAAATTCCTCGGCCAGCTTCTTCACTTCGCCGGGACCAAGCGCTGCGGTCTGTTTGGCGTAGGCTTCGTCCTCGGCGGTGCGGGTTGCCGTTGCGGAGCGGGCTTTGCCGAGCCGGAATATGCCGGTCTGCCCAGCGGTCATGTGTGGACGTTGGGCGAGCTTGCGGACGATGGCAGCGGGGTGGGTGGTCATCGTCTTTTCGACGCGCAGACGGGTTAGTTCAAAGAGGTCGGCGATGGGCACTTCGTTGTCGACTTCGTTCAGAACCTTCACGAGTTCGCCGGTGTAGAAGCTGTTTTTGGTGGGATCGCTGGGTGAAAGCGAGACCTGTCCGGCGCTGGCCGAAAAAGCCACGATACAACCGGGCGGGGCGGTCGAATAGTTGAACGAACCGGCCTTGTTGTCGGGTTCGGCGTTGTCCCTGCAGGCATCGATCACCGCCACTCCAAGGCCGGGATAGCGCTGGGGAAAGGCGGCGAGAACCTGGTCCTGCAGGTTGACCGAAAGTTCCTTGGCCTTTGGGTCTTCGGTCGAAACGCCGGAGGGCAGCAGATAGTTGTGCCCTTCGACCTGCATTCCGTGACCGCAGAAATAGATCAGGCCGATGCTTCGGCCGTCGCTCGGCAGTGCGGCCATTCGTTGCCGGAACCGGTTGATGGCGATGGTGAAGCGCGGCAGGTCGAGATCGTTTTCCACTTCCACTTCGAAGCCTTGGCGTCGCAACGCCGTTTCAAGATCCCTGCCGTTCTTGCGCGC
>SSGH01000004.1 GCA_008015835.1 Lysobacter sp. | reverse complement strand
TCGTATTGCTCACGCACGTCCTCAGGCTTCGCCCGCAGCGCATTCTCCAACCCGCGTTTGCCCTCATCGACCCAGCTCTCGATCTCAGACGGCGGTATATCGAACTGTCGGCTCGCCTCAGAGACCGTCGTCTTGCCCTGGATGATCTCCAATACCAGTTGAGACTTCCGACGCGCGGTCCAACGCTTGATCTCTTCTTCCATCACTGCACTCATGGGTGGCTCCTTTTCCAAGGTTACACCGGAGCAGGTTTCTACTGGGTCATTACAGGGGCGACGGCATGGTTTGGGTTCGAGAAAGGATGCCATCGCCTCGATCGTCGAAGCAAAAGCGTCGTGGCGCTTTTTGGATCGGCGAAAAGACGCTGACCTCTCTTAGTTCCGCCCCACCCCCAGACTTCGGATTTCCGGGCCGCCCCTCTTGCTTTACGTATACTTTTCGCTCCCGAGCTTAGCGGCAATTACACATTTTCGCGGGTATCTTATCGCTTCTTTTATTTCGGATAATACAATTCTGATTTCAACAGAAGTCTGTCTTTTTTCTTCGAGAGGCCAGCCGCTTACCATTCCGTCATTTATTAGATAAACGCTGTAATGGCCATTTGTTGCAGAGAAGTATTCTTCTGTGTTCGTACGAATCACTCTTAAACGATCATTAGAATCGTCAAAAACATCAATGCCGCGCCTCGCAAAAAAAATATACTTTTCACCTAATTTACAGCATAAAGGATTTAGCTCCGAAGAGATTCCGCGTGTGACAAATTTAATTTCGCCTTTTTTTTGCGGGCCCTTCAGAACTTTATCGACGCGGACAACAGCATATTTGTAAATCCCCGCAGTCTTCTCGTGCGTATCCTGCACAGACAAAACACTTCCGATAAAAATTGCGTCAGATCTGAGCGCTTTCTCATGAAGGCATAACGACTTTGTTTCCCGAGCTGAAGCTAAGTCTATAATTAGCGAGAAAAAAAATAAGATGGCCGTGATTTTACGAATCATGGGTCATACTCCGTGTGAGACGGATCCGGAGCCAGTAACGGTAGACCGAGCTCTCCTCGCGTTACATTATCATTGCCAATTCCATTTCCTGTCGCCCCTGAGGCTCCCAGGCCAGCATCAATCGCTAGAGCTACTGGTATGGCGTGCGCCACAAGCTCATGCCTCAAAATATCGGCAGGGCTATCCGTGATGGGATTGCCATTTGCATCAGTAGTTTGCAATGAGTTTCCACTAATAACTACGACGATCTCCCCTGCTGCATTCGTTGTCGTTATACCACCTCCATAAGAATCAACATTAATTGGATTACCGTTTTGGTCCGGTATGGTTTGACTTACGAATACTTTGATAACAGTCGTAGAGCTAATTCCATCATTTATTGCATCTGTATATGTGATGGATTGATTGCCCGTGTTCGACGTGGCACCAACAGCAGTCAAATCACCACTTTGATTAAAAGTAAAATCTTGCGTGGACTGTGAATTCATTTCATTTTCGATTCTTTCTTGGTCACTACTTCTTGTTTTGATCTCTCTGCCATCTGGATCATAAAATCTGTACGGATTGCCAATCGCATACCAATACCGATTGAAGTTCAGCCCCGGCTTATCATGTGCCATCACCGGATCAACCGACAAAAACCTCCCAATCGACTGATCGTAATACCGCTGCTGCATGTACGTCAGGCCCGTCGTCCCGTCCATCACATGCCCGGTATAGCCGATGCCGCTGTACGTCGGTTTGCCGATGATCGCGCCGTAGGGCTCGTAGTCGTTGCGTTCGATCACCGCACCGCTTGCGTTCGTCACCGCCACCGGGCTGCCCAATGCGTCGGTGTGTTGGTACTTCGGCGTGATGGTCGAACTCGAGAACGGCCGTTCGCGCGTGGCGATTAAACTGCCGGCGAGATAGACGTGCTCGCTGGCGATCGAAGACCGGTAATTTTCCTGATACAACACCTGCCCGGCTTGGCTGTACAGCGACAGGATCGAGTTGGTCGCGGGCTCCCACGCCAACACCCGGCGACCGAGACCGTCGTAGCGGTAGTACTCCTTGCTAATGACGCTGCGTAAACGGTTGCCGTAGTCGAAGTCGTAGCCCTGCCCGTTTTTGTTGTTCAAGTTGCCCTGCGGGTCGTAGCCGAACCCCACCACCGTCGCGCCCGCGGTGTTGCGGATATTGGTCAACCGATTCGTCGCGTTGTCGTACACATACTCGGCATAGTCCTTCACCCCCGCGAGCTTCCACGACTTGATGTTGTCCAATGCGTCGTAGGTATAGCGGTGCCAATGGTCGCCGCCGAAGCTGGCGGAGCCGGCGTCGGTCAAGCGGTCCAGGCCGTCGTAGCCCATCCAGCGATCGCGCAGGTCGTAGCCCGCCACTAGCTCGTTGGCGATGTGTTCGGGGTTGCCGTTCGCGTCGTAGACGTAGCTGTAATCCAACGCGCCGCCGCTGCTGGTCACGCGCTGCGGCAATTGACGTACGTTCTGCGTCATCGTATGCACGATGCCGTTGCCGTAGGTGAACTGCTTCAGCGCGCCGTTCGGGTAATACTGCACGCCAGTGGCGTAGGTGCCGGCCTTGGTCGGTTGACCGAGGGCGTTCGGGGCGTAGTCGATATTCAGGCCCGTCGGGTAGGTTTGGTTCGACAGATTGCCGATGGCGTCGTAGCCGTAGCCCAGACTCCAGGCGTACCAGCCCGGCTGGCTGGTCGTCTCGCCGGCCAACAGGCGGCGATTGTTGTAGGTGTAGGCATTCACCACCGGGTTGGTGTTGCCCGAATCGTTGTAGGTGGTAATGCTGGCCGGCAGACCGTCATTGGCGTAGGTCCAGATCTGGTTGCCGCGGCCGTCGGGGAAGTTGAGGGTGCTCAAGCGGTTACGCTGGTCGTATGTCCGCGTGACCTTCCGATACGAATTGGCGCCTTCGCTCCAATTGCAGTTCGTCGCATCGGGGAGACTCAGTCCGGCTGATGAGGCGGCCAAATTCCCCGCTTCGTCGTAACCGAACCAGGTCGCGCCGGTTTCCGGTTCGATGGTTTTGCAAAGCAGCGCATAGCTGTCGTACACGTACCGCCGCGTTTGCGACAGCGTGTTGGCGGCGTTGCGCTGCGTCAGCGATAACGGCCAACCGAACTGCGGGTGCCGCGCGATCTGGATCGTCTTGCCTTCCGGCTGCTGGCTGAGGATCGGCAGGTCGTAGCTCGGCTGATCCCAGGCCATGTACTCGGTGGTGGACTGGAACCCGCGGGGGTTCGTCACGCGGGTCTTCAGGCCCGGCAGATATTCGGTGGTCGTCGCCAGCGCGCCGAACTCGCTGTCCTGTTCGACGCGCGTCACGCGATCGAGCGCATCGTAGAACGTGCGCACGCCCTGGGTGACGGTCCAGGCATCGCCGACATTGGTGGTGGGATACGACTGGAAGCTCAAGCGGCCGCTGGTGTCGTAGCGCTTGACCACTTGGCTCAACGTGCCGGGAATATCGTTCAGATCGAACTTCTCTTCGAGCACCGGGCGCAGCATCGCGTCGTAGTAGGTGTTGATATGCGCGTTCGGGCCGTGCCGAAGCGCCGTGCGCCAGTGCCCCGCCGCGATACCGTGTTCGGCGGTGTTGATGAATTCGGTCGCGATGGTGGTTTGATGCCAGCGCGAGGTATCGCACACGCCCAACTGCGTCTCGGACGGATACGTGATGCTGGAGACGCGGCCCATCGCATCGTAGCCGTAGCAGGTTTTGGCGCCGATCTCGTCGGTCACGGCGGTGATCCAGCCGTTCCCGTCGACGGATGCGGACTCGGTGGTGCCATCCGGGTGACCGATCAACCGCGGAATGCCGCGGGAGTAATCGCCCAGCCACGTCACATTGCCGCGGCCGTCGGTAACGGTATTGACGCTGCCATCGGGCCAGTAGCTCAGGATCTGTTGCAGTTTGCCGAACTTGTAGGTCTTCCACGGCAACGCTTGCGCGTTGTACTCGACTTCGGACGACACCATACTTGCAGTGGTCGTTTGACCGTTCGGTGCCGCGTTCGTTGTCGTTTGTTTCTTGACTTGGCCCAGGACCCAGAGAGACAGGTTGTCGTGGTATTCGGTGATATTGGTTCTATTGCTCCCAAGAGTGTTCGAGCTGGAGGTGACGCTAGGTCGAATCAAGGCATCGAACCCACTGTGGCTTTCACTGTATACCGCACCGTCTTGCGTTAGAGATTTCGATATAAGTGGCAAATTCTTAAAAGAAAAGGGATTGTTTCTTGATTTCGGCTGTGTCCCAGCCACATCAGGAAATGGCTGGCTATACGAGGACAGCATGTAATCGTATGTTGCAGTCCTGTAGACCGTACCTGCTTTCTCGATGGATTCAGACAATAGTTGACCTGCATTTTTTGAATAGCTGTTGCCGTATACGAGTTTTCTAACGATTCCGTCGCTATCGATCACCTGTGTTTGTGATGTTTCAGGGCAACCGTTTCCGCAGTCTTTTGCAAAGCTCCAGGATGGGAAATATTTATAGGACCACGCTCTCGTCGCGACACCAGGGCCCGAAATAGTCTTTTTTACTAAGGACAACTGGGAATAAGCCCGCGGCACCCCCAGACTAACAATGCTAAACCCGCTTTCAAATGAACCCACGACAATGCACTCGCCGGGTGTATTGTTTGTCCCATGAACAACTCCCCGAAACATGAATTCGCCTATCGCACCCGAAGGGTGACCGATGGTCATCTTCGGAAGCGTGCTTTCGTCTATTGCCACTTGTGTGCTGAGATTCCCGACATCATCGCTACAAGTAGACCAAATGGGTTGGCCGGGGGTATAAACCGTCGAACCCGAGCTAAACGCATACGTCCAACTGCTTTGATCAGGCAATGTAACTTTAGATAGGGCCAACGAAGACGGATTCTCTTGTACATATTCATACGTCCAAGACCTTCCGTTTGCCGTAATCGCAGATATTTTCCCGTGTGTTCCATACGTAAGGTTTATCGCTAGGCCATCATTTGTCGTAACTGAAAGTAGACGCTGTGGCAGCACGGGATCGTAGTGATATTTGACCCAGTTACCAAAACGATCCTCCGCTTTAGTGGCATATAGAAACACATCCGATCGAGGAATCAGCAGATGCCATGGATCATCGTAAGTGCCTTGGCCGTCGGTTAAGTCGGCCACTTTGCGCGACATCATCCAGTCAAAGTAGTACTTAACACCATCCGTCATTAGAACCACAAAGCCTTCGCCGCTTCCGTTTTTAATGCTTGGCAAGCAGCCAACGCGCCAATTAGAGCGCGTAGTTCCGTAGTACGTTTGGCTATCCGCCGGCATAAGATGTTGCGCGGTTTTTACCAGCAGTTGCTCCTGCCCGTACCCAGGCACATTGATGGAAGTGCCATTCCAGAAATTTTCGGGCCCAATAAATGTTGTGTAGTAATGTGGCCATGGGCCTGTGCGTCCACGTGGCGCAAATGTACCCGCCGAACAACGCCCGCCGATCTGTCCATTATTATCGAGCGAGACCCAGCCGTCGCGAGTATCAAACGTACCCATCATGTATGGAACGTCTAATATCCAACTGTTACCAAATACTTCCGACGCTGGGTCTACTGCGCCTGGGCCGCTATGGCTTTTTTTCGGGAATTTTCTTCCGATGATGACTGGAATTTTGCTATTCGTTTTTAAGCTAATATCGACCTGAGAAAAAGACGTTACTCCATCCTGAAGATTAACGGACTCGCCAAAGAGGTCGTCTCCAATCGCAGCATGACTGCCAACCCCTTTCTGAGCTTCAGCATAAAAAGCAGATGCGTTTTTGAATTGCGCATATGCACAGGCTGGCGTTCCAATGCTTAGGCACAACAAGGCACCATGCAACCAACTAACTTTTGGCTTGGGCATTTTCCTTTTCTCATTATCAGATCATATCGAGAGCTTACTTTTTGTTCGCCGCCTGAGAACTTTCTTTTTCTATCAAGCAAAGAAAAGGCCCTTGCCGGCGGGGACCGGCAAGGGCCAAATTGTTGCGCTCGCTTCTGGGAGATCAGTAGCGCCAGTTCACGCCGAACAGGTAGGTGCGGCCGTATTCGAAGAACTGACGCGGGCGATCGCTGCGGCCGTCGAAGCTGGAGGTGAACGGCTCGTTTTCGAGGTTGTTCACCTGCAGCAGGAACGCCAGATTCTTCAGCGGGCCGTTCTGGATGGTGTAGCCGAGCTGGACGTCGGTGACGGTTTCGGCGTTGAACGCGATCTTAGTGCGGTCGCCGCCGAAGCCTTGGACCTCGCCCACGAACTGCGAACGCTTACGCTGCGCGACGCGCGCCGAGAAGCCGAAGCGCTCGTAGTACACGGTGGCGTTGGTGATGTACTTCGACAGGCCCGGGATCGGTTCGTCCGGGCCGGTCGGGCCCTGCGGCTTGATCGAGCTGCGGGTGTCGGAGTAGTTCGCCTGGATGCCGAAACCTTCCAGCGGCGCCCAGAACGTACCGAGCGGCAGGGACGCGGTCAGCTCCCAACCTTTGACGACACCACCAGTGCCGTTGACCGGGCGGGTGAAATCGCCCTCGTTCGTCGTCGGAGAACCAGCGGGATACTGAGAGGGCGGGAATGCCGTAATCTCTCGGATATCGAACGATGTATAGTCGTTGTAGATATAGGTGCGTAGGTCTTTATAGAAGTAAGCGACCCCTACATAACCTTTCGTGCCGTCGAAGTATTTCTCATAAGCAACGTCGTAGGCATTCGCGACCGTCGGTTCAAGCTCAGGATTACCGCCATTCCGCGTCCAGACGCGGTAGCTGCGATTGCGAGACGGGTTGTTGCGTTCGTAGTCGATATTTTCATTCGCACGCAAATCGTCCATACGCGGACGCGCCATCTGACGGCTAGCAGCGACGCGCACGTACTGCTCCCACGGCAACTGGAAGGAAAGATTTAGGCTAGGTAGGAAGTCCGTTTGGGAAGCCCCGCCGCTGGTATCGGCGCCGAATCCATTGCCCGGGAACGTCTGGCGACCGCTCGACTCCTGTTCGGCATTCACGACCTGGAAGCCGACGTTGCCCTTCACGGGGATCGACCCGAACTCGGTGTCGATGGCCGCCTGCGCATACAACGTCGTGACTTGTTCTTTCACTTCCCAATTTTTGTTAGAAATGTCCGCATTCACGTTGCCGCGACGCTGATAAACACCACCGTTGAACATCGCCAACGCGTCGAGGTTGAGGATCGACGGGGTGTTGCCGAAGTTGAAGCTCGAACCGCCCGAGATGTACTGGGTCGGGATCGGCGCTTCGTTCGCGCCGCCGGCCAGATCGAGGAAGTTTTCGTTCGAGGAGCGGCTCTTGGTGCGGTCGGTGAGGTTCACGCCGAACTTCAGGCTGCTGATGAAGCCGCTGTCGAAGCTGCGTTCGGCGTCGAAGCGCAGGGCCGACAGCGCGTCTTTCACGCGGAAGTCCTTGATGTAACCGTCTTGGCCCCAACCGCCGGCGTCGGTCAGCACCAGGGCCGCCGCGTTGCCGTAGTCGTAGCCGAAGTCGACGTCGAAGTAGCCGTCGTTGAGGCTGTACGACAGCGAGTCGCGCGCCGCCGAGGCGGGCATGCCGGCGTAGGTTTCGAGGATGCGCTCGTCGCGCACCGCTTCCGAACCGCTGATGTCGGCGGTGATCGTCCAGTGGTCGTTCAAACGCAGGGTGTGCGTCCAGCCGATCGAGAACAGATCGTCGTAGGCGGCGTTGAAGTCGTTGCGAATCACCGGGCGCGGCACGTTGGTGAAGCTGGCGCTGGTGGCGGTGCCGGCGGCGTTGTTGGTGCGCGACACGAGATTCGCGCCGGACCAGTCGGCGCCGATGCCGAATTCCAGGCCGCGCTTGGTCTCTTCCTTATCGAACTTGGAGTAGAACACGTCCAAGACGGTGGAGTACATGTCGTTCGGCTTGAACTCGAGCGTACCGGCGAAGCCGTCGCGCTCGTTTTCCTGGCTGATGTCGTAGAACTTGCCGCCATCGAGCAAACCGGTGCCGTTGAAGCCCCAGGATTCGTACTGGTGGCCTTGGCCGGGATTGTTCAGATGGGCGTAACCCAGCGCGATACCGACGGTGTTGTCGGCGAACTGGTCGATGTAGGAAACGCTGGCGCGGTAGCCGTTTTCCTTCTCGCTGCCGATGCGGTTCTGATCGGCGCGCAGGTTCGCGGCGAACGCCTGCTTGCCGTAGGCCAGCGGGCGGATGGTCTTGATGTTGACCGTGCCGGAGAGGCCCTGACCGACGAGGTCGGCTTGCGTGGCCTTGTTCACGATCACTTGGCTGGCGAATTCCGACGGGTACTGGTCGAATTCGACGCCGCGGTTGTTGCCCAGGCTGACCTGCTCGCGACCGTTGAGCAGCGCGGAGGAGAAGTCGCCGGCGAAGCCGCGGATGTTGATTTCCTGCGGGCGGTTGCCGAAGCGCTGGGCGGTCAGGCCGGGCAGGCGCGCGATCGAGTCGGCGATCGAGGTGTCGGGCAGCTTACCGATGTCTTCGGCCGAGATCGCCTCGACGATGGCCGTGGTGTTCTGCTTGGTGTCGATCGCTTCTTCGATACTGCGACGGATACCGACGACCTGGATGGTGTCCAGATCCTGGGCGTCGTCGGCGGCTTGGTCTTGGTCGGCCGACTGCGCATAGGCGCCGTTGGCCAGCATCAGCGTCGCCGACGCCAACGCCATACTCAACAGGTTTCGCTTCAAAGGCTGCATGGATCCCCTCCACAGCAACTGGAATTTAGTTAGGACGCGGCGCGGGCTGGCGACGCGCGCGTTCGCCGGAGTCCAGCCAGTCCCCGACGCGCTGCGGGATGGTAGTCCGAGCCCGGCCCGGGAAACGTGCGCTGCATACGTATTCATTCGATTTTGGTTAAAAAATGCCGTTTTTCCGACGATTTGCGCCCATCCGGCCGATTCCCACCCCCGATTTTCGGGGCAGGATGCGATGCGCGCCGACCGGGGTCTCGTCCCCGCCCGAGACGCGCCTCCGAATCGATCTGCCGAGAGGACCGCCGATGACGCGACCCGACCCGACTTCCGCCCGCCGCCCGGCCGCCCGAGCGGGGGTCTCGCGGGACGCCTGTGCCGTCATGGCGGGCAGGCCTGTTCGCATCGGCCTGCGCCTCGCGCTGGCCTGCCTACTGGCGAGCCCTTCGCTCGGCGCGAGCGCGAGCGAAGGCGCGGCCGGAGCCGGCGAGGCATCGACCGACTGGCGAGATCAGGTGCTGTACCTGGTGATGATCGACCGCTTCGAGAACGGCGACCCGAGCAACGACGATCAGGGCGCGGGCGAATTCGATCCGGCCGATGCGCGCAAATTCTCCGGCGGCGATCTGGCGGGCGTGCAGCGGCGGCTGGACTACATCCAAGGCTTGGGCGCGACCGCGATTTGGATCACCCCGCCGGTGGCGAACCGCTGGTGGAACGAGCAGGCGCAGTTCGGCGGCTATCACGGCTACTGGGCGCGCGATTTCAAAGCCCTGGACGCGCATTTCGGCATGGTGGCCGAGTACAAGCGCTTGGCCGACGCGATGCACGCGCGCGACATGCGGCTGGTGCAGGACGTGGTGGTGAACCACGTGGCGGACTATCACGGCTGGGACGCGAATTGGACGCCAAGCGACCCCGCGCGCGGTTTCGCGTTGCGGCCCGAGGCCGACGGGACGTCCGCGCCGACGCAAGCGCCGTTCGATCGCAACGACCCCCGCAAGCCGCGCGACCGCGCCGCGGCGATCTACCACTGGAACCCGCCGATTCGCGATCACGCCGATCGCGATCAGCAGTTGAACTGGCAATTGGCCGATCTGGACGATCTGAACACCGAGAATCCGACCGTGCGCGCGGCGCTGCGCGACAGTTACGGATATTGGATTCGCGAAGTGGGCGTGGATGCGTTTCGCGTGGATACCGCGTTCCATGTGCCGCCGGAATTCTTCGACGATTTTCTGCGCGCCGACGACCCGAACGCGCCGGGCGTGCTGACGGTGGCCGCCGCCGCGGGCAAACGCGACTTCCATCTGTTCGGCGAAGGCTTCGGCGTGGATCGGCCGTACGAAGACGCCGTGGCGAAGAAGATCGAGTCGTACGCGCGCGATGCGAACGGCAAGCCGCTGCTGCCGGCGATGATCAACTACCCGCTGTACGGCGCGCTGGGCGATGTGTTCGCGCGCAAGCATGCGACCGGCGAACTGGCGCACCGCATCGAGAGCATGATGCGCGTCCACGCCGACCCGTGGCGGATGCCGACCTTCGTCGACAATCACGATGTGGATCGCTTTTTGGCCGGCGGCGACGAGATCGGCTTGAAGCAAGCGTTATTGGCGACGATGACCTTGCCCGGCATTCCGACGATTTATTACGGCACCGAGCAAGGCTTTCGCGAGCAGCGGCCGGCGATGTTCGCGACGGGATACGGTTCGGGCGGGCGCGATCGGTTCGAGACCTCGGCGCCGCTGTATCGCGCCATCGCCGAGATGGCCGCGCTGCGCCGCGCGCACAAAGTCTTCTCGCGCGGCACCCCGACGGTGTTGGACGCGAACGGCGCCACTCCCGGCGCCATCGCCTGGCGAATGTCGTGGACGGGCGAGCGCGGCGCCGAGGACGCGATCGTCGCGTTCAACACCGCCGATCATCCGACGCTGATGGAGGCGCTGGACACCCGGTTGCCGCCGGGCACCGTGCTGCGCCCGCTGTACGCCCTCGGCGAACCGGCGCCGACGCTCGCCATCGGCCCGCGTGCGCTCGCGCTGCGCCTGCCACCGCGCAGCGCGTGGGTGTGGCGAGCCGAATCCGGCGCGGCGGAGGCTTCGGATTCGAATTCGGTCGCGACCGCCGTCGACAGCGCACCTGTCGATATCGCGCTCGACCCCGCGCCGACGCGCGTCGACGGCGATCTCGCGATCGGCGGCCGCGCGCGCGGCGCGACATCGCTGCAGATCGTGGTCGACGGCGATCTCGCCTCGGCGCGCACGGTGCCGGTCGGCCGCGATGGGCGTTGGCGCGCGTCGGTGCGCACCGACGACATGATCGACCCGACGGTCTCGCATCGCGTGGTCGCGTGGGATCCCGCCTCGCGAACGGCCTCGCCCGCCCATCGTTTCGAAGCGGCGCGCGTGTGGACGCCGGTGCTCGCGGTGGACGATCCCGTCGGCGACGACGTCGGCCCGAACGGCCGTTACCTCTACCCGACCGGCGACGACGGCTGGCGCACGCATCGCCCCGGCGACTTGCTGGGCGCGGAGGTCGAGCGTTCCGGCGGCGCGCTGCGTTTGCGCCTGAAATTGCGCACGCTGATGCGCGAGTGGAACCCGCTGCTGGGGTTCGATCACGTCGCGCTCAGCGTATTCATCGAATTGCCCGGCCGCGACGGCGGCGGGACCGCGCTGCCGCAGCAAAATGCGACGCTGCCCGACGGCATGCGTTGGCATCGGCGATTGCGCACGTACGGGTGGTCGAACGCGCTATTCGCCTCGGAAGGCGCGTCGGCGACGGCCGACGGCACGGTCGCCGCCACCGCCGCGCGCGTGGAGGTCGATCGCGCGACGAATGCGATCGTCTACACGCTGCCGGCGCGCGCGCTGGATGGCGTCGAGCTGAGCGGCATGCGCATCTACGCGACCACCTGGGATTACGACGGCGGGTTCCGACCGTTAGCGCCGGAAGCCGGCGGCAACGCCTTCGGCGGCGGCGAGGCGGATGCGCCGAAAGTGATGGACGATCTGCTGATTCGGCTGCCGTAAGCGCCGCGATGTTCGGCCCTGCCGGGCCTCCCACAATCGCTCTCTGCGTAAATCGGGCGAGGATTAGTGTGGGAGGCCCGGCAGGGCCGAACGCTTCACAAGATGACCCGAAGACCTCAAGCCCTCAGGAAAAACCCCCAAAGACTGAAATTTTGGGAGGGCCGGCAGGGCCGACGCTCGACTCGATATGCCCGAAACGGGCCCTCAGCCTTTCATCCACAACGACACCGCCAACCCCGCGAACACCGCCATCCCCACCCAATGGTTGCTGAGGAAGGCCTTGAAGCAAGCGTCTCGCGCGCGGGTACGACCGATCACGAACTGGTAGACCCCCAGCGCGAACGCGACGCCGACGCCGGCCCAATACGCCGCGCCCAATTGCTCGCGCACGCCGATCAACGCCAGTCCGAAAAAGAACAAGCCGTACAGCACACCGAGCGCGACCAGATCCAAATCGCCGAACAGAATCGCGGTGGATTTCGAGCCCGCGCGCAAGTCGTCCTCGCGGTCCACCATCGCGTACCAGGTGTCGTAACCGGTGGTCCAGAAGATGTTGGTCACGTAGAGCACCCAGGCGACCGCCGGCACCTCGCCGCGAATCGCCGCGAACGCCATCGGAATGCCCCACCCGAACGCCAATCCCAAATACACCTGCGGCAAATAGGTGTAGCGCTTGAGGTACGGATAACTGGCGGCCAGGATCACGCCGACCACGCTCATCCACACCGTCAGCCGGTTCATCGTCCAGACCAAGCCGAAGGCCGCCAACATCAGGAATGCGAACAACAGCAGGGCCTCGCGCCCGCGCACCGCGCCGGTGGCGAGCGGCCGGTCTTTGGTGCGCTCGACCTGCGGGTCGAGCCACCGGTCGGCGTAATCGTTGATGACGCAACCGGCCGAACGCGTCAGCCACACCCCCAGCGAGAACACCACCAGCGTCCACCACGGCGGCACGCCCTCGGCCGCCAGCCACAGCCCCCACCACGTCGGCCACAGCAAGAGCAACCACCCGATCGGCCGATCCCCGCGTACCAGGGCCCAGTACAGGCGCAGACGCGCGCGCCAGGCGGGAACAGCGGCGGAGGCGGGACGGGAGGCGCTCATCGGGTCGATCGGAACGGACGGGGCGGAGGGATACGGTCGAGAACGGTCGGAAACCGAAGACTCGCGCCATCGGCGCGAATCGGGGAGAATACCCGGCTCGCGCCTGTAGCTCAGCCGGATAGAGTAGCGGCTTCCGAAGCCGTTGGTCGGGGGTTCGAATCCCTCCAGGCGCGCAATCTTCCTTCGAAAAGTCCTCCGGTCGGGATTCCCGGCCATCGCGCATGGCGCGATGGCGTTCGGGCTTGTGCGCGGCAGTGCCGCGCAAGCACAAGCCCTCACCCCTCCAGGCGCGCCAATTCCCCCAAACTCCATCGGTCGAGGCTACCGAGCGGAAAGTATCGCGGAGCTGCACTCACGCCCTCGCACGGCCATACGATCTCGACACGGCTTCGCTTCTGCTTGCCGCGCATACCGATTCATTGATTGATTGCTGCGGCTCATCGCGAACGCGCCCTTGTTCACGTTCCTGAGCGATACGGTCCGGCTGAATTTCTTCCGAATCGGTGACGCCGATGCCTATGCGCCCGGTCGGAGGGGACTAGCATGGTGCGCGCGCATGCGGATGCGGAGCTCGTATGCCGCGCGCGCCATACCGGCACACACTTAAGGAGAGAGTCCATGACCACGATGCTGAAAGGAATTGCGGCGACAGGTCTGTTCGCGCTGGCCGCATTGGCCCCGGCGGCGGCCCAAAACAGCGACGCTATCCCCGTGTACACCACGTATTACTACAGCGATGCCAGCCACCAGACGCTGGTGGGCACGATCACGGGACAATGCGGTTGGCGATGGGGCGGCCCCTTCGTCCAGTACAGGCTGTGGGGCACCCAGACGGCGTATTCCGAACTAGAGCTGGCCTACTACTGCGGCCCCGACGGTCCCGAGCCCTTCTGATCGCTGAGTCGCACGCTCCCCGATCGCGCCCGCCGGCGATCGGGGAGTTCGATCCGGCTTGCGTCCGTCGCGGCGGTTCGTTCGTGCGAGTCTTCCGGCGTTCATGGCGACCCGAGGCCCATTCGTTGCGCCGTCGCTCCGGAGCTTTGCTTGGAATTCGCGATCGCGCGAAAGCCTTCGCGGCAAAAAAGTCGATGCCGACGTTTCGGTTCTGCATCGGCCCGAAAGCGAGTCGTAACGCGCGGGTCGTCCATCCTCATCGCCACGAAAAAAGCGCGGGTTCTTCCCGCGCCTTTTCTTCGGTGCGCTTACGAATCCGCTCAGCCGTCGTCTTCCGGCTGCCATTCGCGAACCAGGCGGTCGTAGCTTTCGAAATCGGGTTCGAGGCCGGCGGCGACGATCTCCCACAGCACTTCGTCGGTGCCGCCGCCGATGCGCGCCATCTTGGCGTCGCGCCACCAGCGGCCGAGCGGCGATTCGTTTTCGATCGCGCCCACGGTGCCGAAGATGTGCATGCATTCGGACATCACTTCGCAGGCGAGACGCACCGCGCTGACCTTCGCGGCCGCGGAGGATCGCACGTTGAGACCGGCCGGGTCGGTAATCATCGCGCGCAGGCCCCATCGCATCAGGTCGACCCGCGCTTTCAAGTCGGCGATCCGCAGCCGCAAGGCTTGATGTTCGAACAATTTGACGCCGAACGATTCGCGCTTCTTCATGCGCGCGACCGTCAAGCCGATCGCGAAATCGGAACCGCCGAGGACTTGGGCCGCGATCGCGAAGCGTTCGTGGGCCAGGCCCCAACTGAGCACGGCGAGGCAAGTGCCCGGTCGCGCGATCATCATCTCGGCCGGCACCCAGGTGTCGAAATGCACGGGCGCGGTGCAGACGCTCTTGGCGCCGACCGTATCGAACACCTTGCCCACGCGAACCTGCGACATCGGCACGAGGAACAGCGCCAGATCGTCGCGGCCGGCGTGGCTGTGATCGACGCCGCGCACCGCGAGCAGGATGTAGTCGGAATACGGCGAGGGCGACGCCATTTTTTTGTGGCCGCGAAGACGATAGCCGTCGCCTTCGCGCACCGCCGTCGAACTGAGGCCGAGCATGTCCGAGCCGGCGCCGGCTTCGGTCGCGGACACGCACAGCATGATGTCGCCCGCGATCGCGCGATCGGCGATTTCGCGCACCGCATCGGAGCGCCCGAAACGTCGCAGCATCGCGATCGCCGAATCGTGCAGCGTGGCGGCCGTCGCGATGCCGCCCGAGCCCAGGCGACCGAGTCGTTCGGCCAACGCCAACGTATGCTCCAACGACGGCTGCGCGCGATCGCCCCACTTCGCGGCGTAGACGCCTTCGCGGCCGAGCAGTCGGACGAACTCGCGCGGGAACACGCTGGTGCGTTCGGCCTCGTCGATCATGCGACGGGTCGTTTCCGAATCGATGATCGCATCCAGATGCGCTCGGAAGGCGTCGAGATCGGACATCGGGGGTTGCGTCTGCGTCGTCATGATGCGCCGACCTCTTCCTGTTGTCGTTGCGTGGTGTGGCTGTGGGTCTTGGCCAATTCGGCTTCGACGATGGCGATCGTCGCCGAACGCCGCAGTTTGCCGGACGGCGTTTTCGGCAAGCTGCCGGGCGCGACCACCGACACGACGCGCGGGCTGACGCCGAACGCGGCGTAGACGGCGGTCGACACCTCGTCCCTGATGCGGGCGCAGACGTCGGCATCGCCGCTGTCGTTGGCTTCGACCACCACCGCGAACTCTTCGCGGATGCCCGTGGCGGCGAGCGCGACGGCGACCGCATTGCCCGCGCGCACGCCGTCGACGCGACAGGCGGCGCGCTCGATGTCGGTGGGAAAGATGTTGCGGCCCGCGACGATGATCATGTCTTTCAAGCGTCCGCAGACGACGACTTCGCCGGTTTCGGTCACGTAGCCCATATCGCCGGTGCTGAACCAGCCGTCGTCGTCGAGCAGCGATTGTTTGCCGCTGGGCGTGAGGTAGTAGCGCGAGACGGCGCCGCCGCGAATGCGCAGTTCGCCCACCGTCCGCGGCGGCGGTTCGCCGCTCGCCGCGTCGCCGACGCGCAGTTCGAGACCCGGCAAGGGTCGACCGAGTTTGGCTAAATGACGCGCAGCGGGATCGGCGCTGATCGCCGCATAGGATTTCGATTCGATTTCGGCTCGATCGACGGTGTCGAAGCGCACGCCCGCGCCGGTTTCGGAGAACGAGACGCCGAGCGTGGACTCCGCCATGCCGTACGCCGCGACGAGCGCGGTGCGATCGAGCCCGAAGCGCGCGCCGGCGGCGAGCAGCGCCTCGATGGTCGTATGGTCGATGGGTTCAGCGCCGCTGAGCACGAAGCGCAGCGAAGACAGATCGAACGCGCCGTCGGGCGCGGCGCGCAGATGGCGCGCGAGCAGGGCGTACGCGAAATTCGGCCCGGCGGTCATCGTTCCGCGATACTTCGCGACGAGCGACGGCCACAGCAGCGGCGAGCGCAGGAATTCGGCCGGCGTCGCGCAAATCGCTTCCGCGCCGACCTGCATCGGCAGCACCAGAAAACCGATCATGCCCATGTCGTGGAACAGCGGCAGCCAACTGACCAGCACATCGGTGCGCGGATCGAGTCTGGACGAAGCGAGCATCGCCGCCGCGTTTTCGTGGAGGTTGCGATGCGAGATCGCGACCGCCTTCGGGATTCCCGTCGACCCCGAGGTGAGCTGCAGAAACGCGATCGTATCTTCGTCGCAATCGACCGGTTCGAGCGGCTCCTCCGCAGCGAGCGTCTCCACCGCCACCGCGGTCGCGCCTTTCGCTTGGAACAGCGGCAGCGTGCGCGCGAACGCATCGCCCACGACGACGACCTTTGCGCCGATCATCGCGAGCACGTCGAAGGTATCTTCGGCCCAAACCCCGAGCTCGGTGCGCGGGCCGGGCTGATGCAGCATCGTCACCGACGCGCCGCGCATCCAGATCGCCTGAATCGCGGGCGCGATGCTCGCGGGTTCGCCGATCAATACGCCGACCGCATCGCCCGGATTCACGCCCGCGGCGGCGAGCGAACGCGCCATGCGTCGCGCGATGTCGTGGATGTCGCGCCATGTTCGCCGAACGGGATTGCGCGGTTCGCCCGTCACCAGCCCGGTGTCGGCCGCGGGCGCGGTCTCGAATACTTGTGTCGTGAACCTGCTCATGATTCGATCGATCCTGATCGTTCGCGATCGCGCGACCGGCGGCGCAGCGCGCCCGCCGCGTCGATCGGGGGTTATTCGGCGGATGCGCCGGCGCGCGCGCGCGTGGTTTCGATGAGCTCGACCACGTCGCGAACGGTTTTGCAGACGATGAGTGCTTCCTGCTCGAGCGTCACGCCCAGTTTTTCTTCGATCGAGACGAGGCCGATCGCGAAGGCGACGGAGTCGAATCCCAATTCGCCGATCAGCGATGCGTCCGGGTGAACGCGCGCGGGGTCGATCGTCAGTTCGTCGCGAAGAATGTTCACGAGCGTTTCGTAGGTGGTCGCTTCAGACATCGAGCACTCCTTGGTATCCATGGACGGGCGTATCGCGGGCTTCCTTCGCGGCGGCGTCCGGCGCCGCGCGTTGGCGAGACGGCGCGGTGCGCGCGCGGTCTCGACGACAAGAGATCGATCGGCGTCTCGAACGTTTCCCGACGGAACGCAGTCGGGCGGACGCGGCGGCCATCGCTGTTCTCGTTCGATGCGCGACGCGAACGCGTCGTCGTGCGTGCGACGGCGGCGATGCCCCTCGCATCGCCGCGCGCGATTCGCGCATCGACCTCAGTAAACGCCCGGCGCAGCGCGAAGTCAATCCGACGCGCGCCGTTGCGAAACGTTCGCGATCGCGCGAATGTTTCGCGTCACACTTCGCGGCGCGCGGCCGATGTCGACAGTGCCGCGCGACAGCGCACGCGTCGAAATGCGACGCATCCGCGTCGCCTCGCTTCCATGCAGCGCGCGCGTTCGTCGTCATTGCGCGCGCGCCTCGGCGTCGGTGGGAAGCATGTCGCGAAATGCGGCCACGACCTCGTCGATATGCGCCGCGCTAAAGAGCGTATGGTGCGTGCCGGCGACGACGCGCGTCGTCACCGCGCCGTGGGTTCGCGACGCCCAGCCCCAATCGTCGATCGCCGTATGCGGATGCGCCGCGTACTCGCTGACGCGACCATCGCGCGCGCGAATGAGCGCGACATCGGCGGCGATCGTGGACGGCGCATAGCGGCGACACGCGTTCACGATGCGCGCGAACACCGGATAGATGTGATGCAGTTCGGCCGCGAGCAGATCGGCGCCGGCGGTGTCTTCGTCGAACCACGCGCGCATGGTCGCGTCGTCGACCGCGCCCGGCGGCGGATTCGTCGGCGCGGGCGCATCGAGCACGATCAACCGCGTCACCCGTTCGCCCGCCGCTTCCAGTTGCGCCGCCATCTCCAGCGCGATCACCGCGCCCGAGGACCAGCCCATGATCGTGTACGGGCCCGCCGAGGCGGCACGAATTTCGGCCACGTAGCCTTTCGCCAGCGCTTGCAGCGTGTCGGGCAACGGCTCGCTCGCCGCGAGCCCGAAGCACGCGCGATCGAGCCGGCGCGCGAGCTCCCGATACGCCGCGACCGAACCGCCCGCCGGATGCACCATGAAGATCGGCGAACCCGCGCCCGCATGCAGCGGCACCAACGCGTTCGACGACCGCTGCCCGGTGATGAGGCCGGCGAGGCGGGCGACCGTGCGCGATTCGAGCAATCCGCCGAGGGAAATATTGAGCCCGGCTCTGGAGCGCAGCGCGGCGACCGCGCGCAACGCGGCGAAGGAATGACCGCCGAGATTGAAGAAATCGTCGTCGACGCCGATCGTTTCGACGCCCAACATTTCTTTCCAAACCTCGACGATGGTGCGCTCCAAGTCGGTGCGTGGCGCCACGTACGCCGCGCCGGTCTCGGCGGTCGCTTCGGAGAGCGCGAGCAGCGCGCTGCGGTCGAGTTTGCCGTTGGACGTGACCGGCAGACTCGGGACGATCGCGATGCGGCCGGGGATCATGTAGCTCGGCAACCGATCCGCCAACCCCGCGCGGATCGATTCGCCGTCGCCGGCATCGGGGCCATCGCGCAGCACCACGAACGCGTGCAGTTGTTTCTGTTTGGCCTCGCCCGCCACGACGACGGCGGCCTCTTTGACCCGCGGATCGGCCGCCAGCACGTATTCGACTTCGCCGGGCTCCACGCGATGTCCTTGGATCTTGCACTGCGCATCGATACGTCCGATCAGTTCGATGGCGCCGTCGGGCAAGCGTCGGCCGAGATCGCCGGTGCGATACAGGCGCTCGCCGGTGACCGGATGCGCGACGAACACGGCCGCGGTTTTTTGCGCGTCGCCCCAATAGCCCTGCGCTAACCCGACGCCGCCGATGTGCAATTGGCCCGTGGTCCACGTCGGCGTTTCGTTGCCGAGTTCGTCGAGGACGTACCACGGCTGATTCGCCATCGGTCGGCCGTAGGGAATGCTGCGCCAGCGCGGATCGACCGCTTCGATGGGGTACCAGATCGACCAGATCGAGGCCTCGGTCGCGCCGCCGAGGCTGATCACTTTGGCGTTGGGCGCGATCGCTTTGATGTCGTCGGGCAACGAGACCGGAATCCAATCGCCGGACAGCATCACGATCCGCAGCGCGGGCAATTGAACGCCTTCGGCGCGCGCCACATCGACCAGCAATTGCATGAGCGGCGGCGCGGAATTCCACACCGTGACCCCTCGTTCGAGCACGGTCGCCAACCACGCGTGCGGGGTGTGGTCGGCCGGATCGGGCAGCACCAGCGTGGCCCCGGCCATCGACGCACCGAACAGGTCGTACACCGACAGATCGAACGAGAGCGACGACACGCCGAAGATCACGTCCTCGGCGACGATGCCGAACGCCTCGTTGACGTCCAGAATCGTGTTGATCGGCCCGCGATGATCGAGCGCGACGCCCTTCGGTTGCCCGGTCGAACCGGAGGTGTAGATCACGTAGGCCAACGCGGATGGGTCGAGATCGACCGGCAACGGCGAATCCGCGGCCGCCGACGCATCGGCGCCGACCCGCAGCACGGGCACGGTCGCATGTTCGATCGACTGTTCGACGCCATCGAGCGCCGCGATCGCGGCCGCGCCGACATCGTTCACCAGTTGCTCGATGCGCCGCGGCGGCGACGCCGGATCGATGGGCACATAGGCCGCGCCGGCGAGCAGCGTCGCGTAGACCGCGATGACCTGCGCCAAGCCTTTCGGCAACACGATCGCGACCCGATCGCCGGGGCGAACGCCGTGCGCGCGCAGCGCGTTCGCGAAGGCGGCGGCGGCGGCGGCGAGTTCGCGATAGCGCAGCGCTTCGCCGCGGCAGACGACGGCCGGCGCATCGGGCGCGAGCGACGCGGCGACCCGCAAACCGTCGGACAGGCGGCCGGCGTACAGCGGGCGCGTGGGGCACATCGGCGGCGGCGGCGATGGAGGACGCGGCGTCACCAGCGAGGTCGTCGCGGCCCACGCGTCGGGCGCGTCGGCCAACGTGCGAATCAGCGCTTCGTGCGCGCCGCACAGCGCATCGAGAAAGCCCGCGGGGAACGCGGCTTCCACGACATCCCACACGATCTCGACGCGACCGGCGTCGAGTTCGAAGAATTGATGATCCAGCAACACCTGCGGCGTGGCGAGCTTGCTGTAGACGAACTCTTCCTGCGGGCCGCCCGCCAAACCGGACGACACCACGAACGGACACGCGGCGCGGCCCTGCGAACGATGGCGGGCGTTCAAGGCTTCGAGCACATCGACGCCCGACCAATCGGTGCGCCCCAGGTCGGCGATGATCGTCGCCTGCAGGCGGCGCGCGCGTTGTTCGAGCGACGCCGTTCCGCGCCAATCGAATTCGAGCGGATAGATCGCGCCGAGATTGCCGAGCGCCGATTCGACGCCCGGCACGCGCCGCAACACGCGGCGCGAGATCATTTGATTGAGAATGAAATGGCGCGACCCGCTGAAACGGGCGACGATCTCGCCGTACACCGCGAGCAAACCGGTGACCGGGCTCATGCCGCGCTCGGCGACGCCCGCTTTGAACGCGCCCCAGGTCGGCGCGTCGAGAATGAGGCGACGCCGGTTCAAGCCCGGATTGCCGTGCAGCCGCGCGATCGGCAGATCGGGCGGCGCGGGCAACGCCGCCACGCGCTCGGCCCAGTACGCGCGCGCGCGTTCGGCGGCGTCGTGACGTTGCGCCAGCGCGGTCGCGATCGCCTCGATGCTCACGGCGTCCGCGGGCGATTCGAGCTGCGACGATTCGAGCTGCGACGATTCGACGTCCGCAGATCCGGCCTCCATCGTTTCCGCGCTCGACGTTTCCGCGCTCGATGCTTCCGCGCCGAGCGTCGCGTAATCGCGCTCGATCTCGGCGATCAAACGCAGGCCCGAGACCTGATCGAGAAACAAATTGCTGAAGTTGACGTGCAGGCGCACATCGTCGACGCCGTAGCGCGTCGCTTGGAAATCGAGCCACGGCCAACGATCCATCGGCAGCGGCCGATTCGACATGCGATGCCGAATCTGCATGAGACCCAGCATCGTCGCCAATTCGGACTGCCCGCGCAGATCCCACACCGCTACCGGCGGCGGCGTCACGGCCTCGACGCGCCGCAGCCGCAGTTCCGGCGTGACCACGACGATGCTGTCGCGATGACGCCGAAGCACGCGCGCGATCGCGGACGCGAAACGCGGGATGTCGAGACCGGGGCGCTCCACCTCCAGATACAGATGCGGAAGCAGCGCGTATTCCATGCCGTCGGAGGCGCTGACGACGAGCAACCGCTGCATGTCCGTCAGCGGAAAATCGGCACGGTCGCCGTCGACGCGAGACGCCGCGGCGTATCCATGGTTCGAGAGGGCGTTCATGCGAAAACCAGCGTTCCTTTCCGTACCTAGCATCCTTGCGTCGTCCGAGCGTACATCCGCGTTCGCGGTGGGGTCAATCGAGATGCGGCCCGGTTATAGAACGTCTTGATCGCATCGGATAGGACAACGGCGAATCGAGCCTCGACTGTGAGCCTCGACCGTGGACGTCGAGCGCGGGCGTCGGCCTCAGCGCGGCGATGCCGCTCGCGGCGTCGGTACCGCATCGCCCAACGAAAAGGGAGGCCGATCGGATCGGCCTCCCCCTGACGGCGACTCAGTCGATCGGATTAAACCGATGCGACTCAGTAGGTCCAATCGTCGTCGCAACCGTCGTCGCCACCGTCCCCGTTCGGGGTGATGGTCACGGTGTTGAGACGGATCGGCTCTTGCGGACGCAGGGCGGCATTGCTGCGACCGCCGCTGACCGCTTCCAGCTCGCTCTGGCGCAATTCACGGAGAGCACCGTGATCTTTCTCATGCAGCTTCATCACAAACGGCTTCATATGAGACTCCTCTTGCTTTGGTGGTGCAGTCCCCCCGCACCAAGGGTCCGGCTTCCGCCGGTATTCGTGTCGCGGCGCCCTCGAATCAATCGCCGCCGTTCGCGTTCTCCCGTACCCGCGGTTCCGCTTTCGCGGGGCGATAGTCGCGCGCGATGCGCCCGCCCTCCATCACCAGCACGCGATCGGCGCTGGCGATGGTCTCCGGGCGATGCGCGACGATGATCCGGGTCAGCGCCAAGGCGCCGACCGCGGCGTTCACCAACCGCTCGCGTTCGACGTCGAGATGGCTGGTGGCTTCGTCGAGGATCAGCACCATCGGCCGGCGATACAGCGCGCGCGCCATCAGAATGCGTTGGCGTTGGCCGCCAGACAGCGAACTGCCCATATCGCCGATCAAAGAGTGGTACCCCATCGGCATCGCGACGATATCGTCGTGCACGGCGGCGCGGCGCGCCGCTTCCTCGATGCGCTCCTGATCCCACTGCTCGTCGAACAAACTGATGTTCTCGCCGATGGAGCCGGCGAACAATTGATCGTCCTGCATCACCGCGCCCACCGTGCGCCGGAAGTTGCCCGCGCCCATCTGATTGAGCGGCACGCCGTCGATGCGGATTTCGCCCGCGCTCAGCGGCAATAAGCCCAACAGCAGTTTGACCAAGGTGCTTTTGCCGCAGCCGGAAGGCCCGACGATCGCCACCGATTCGCCCGGCGCGATGTTCAGATCGCAGTTGGTCACCACCCACGGCTCGCCGTCGGCGTAGCGGAAACTCAGCGCGCGCGCTTGGATCAACGGCGGCTTCGTCGGCGTTTCCGCCATGCGCTCGGTGGGTTCGGGCTCGGCCATCACGATGTCCGCCAGCCGCTCGCCGTGCAGGCGCAGCATGCGGAATTCCATCATTCGGTCGATCAAGGTGGCCACGCGCTGGGCGAACTGTTCCTTGTAGGCCAAGTAGGCGATCAGCATGCCCACCGTGAACGTGCCGCCCAGCGCGAGCGAGGCGCCGATCCAAATCACGATCACGCGTTCCAGGCCGATCACCAACGCATTGCTCTGGGAAAACACCAGATCCAACCGCGCGAGCCAGACTTCGCGATCCACCGTGCGATGCAGCAGGTTGAGATAGGCGGAGCGGCGTTGGCCCTCGATGCCCGAGACCTTGATGCTCTGCATGCCGCGCACGGTTTCGAAGAAATGCGATTGCTGGCGGGCGGCCTCGATCAATTGCTGTTCGCTGCCGTCGCGAAAACGCCGGAACGTGGCCATGCGCATCGCCAGATACAGCGCGACCGCGACTAAGGTCACCAGCGCCAGCAGCGGGCTGTAGGCCAGCATCATGCCCAGCGTGGCCACGGCCATCAGCCCGTCGACCACCGCCTCGACGAAATTGGTGGTGATGGTCTGCTGAATGCGCTGCACCGAACCGATGCGCGAGACGATGTCGCCGAGATGACGCTTCTCGAAGAAGTCGAGCGGCAAGCGCAGCAGATGCGCGAACACGTTGGCCGTCCACTGCAAACCGAACCGCGCCGAAAGATAGACCACCGTCCAACCGCGCAGCACCGACACCGCGACTTGCACGATCACCAGCATCGCGAAACCGATGCCCAAGACGGTCAGCAGCGAGGCGTCGGCCGACACCAAGACCTGATCGACCACCCACTGCATGTAGAACGGCGCGACCAACACGAACACTTGCAGCGCGAGCGACAGCAGCAACAGCAGCGCCAGCGCGCGCCACAGGCCGCGGACCGGGCCGGTGAGTTTGCGCAGGCTCACCGCCTCGTGCCGCGTTTCGGGAACGAAGGTCTGACCGGGCTCCAATTCCAATGCGACGCCGGTGAAATGGCGCGAGACTTCCGACAGCGACAGCGTACGTCGCCCGATCGAAGGGTCGACGATCACCGCGCCGTCGCGACGCACGCTTTCCAGCACCACGAAATGGTTGAGATCCCAATGCAGAATCGCCGGCAACTGCAACTGCGGCAGCGCTTCCATTTCCAAGCGCAATCCGCGGCCGTGCAGACCGAGCGCCGCGGCCATCTCGATCAATTGGCTCAGGCGCAGCCCTTTGAGCGACATCGGGAAGCGACGCCGCAGTTCGGCCATGCCCAAGTCCAGGCCGTGATGCGCGGCCACCATGGCCAAACAGGCCAAGCCGCACTCGGACGCTTCGGATTGCACGATGCTCTTCATCCGCGAGCGCACCCCGATGCCGCGACGATGCGGGCCGTCGTCGTTCGCCGAACCGATGCGGCACGGGCGCGACGCGCGACGCTCAGCGAGAGGCGCGCGCGCTCACGCATCGGCCGATTCCGCGGTCTGCGACAGCAGTCGGCGACGGAACGCGGCGGCGAATTCTTTGGCGAGCGCGCCGTTCACCACCTCGTCCAACCATCCCCATGCGCCGTCTTGGTTGCATTCGAGGAACCAGTAGTCGCCGTTCGGGTCGACCACGATATCCACGCTGCCCATGAAAAAGCCGATCGTGCGCATGTAGGCCCGCAGCTTGTCGGCCAGCGCCTCGGGAATCTCGCAGGGCGTGTAGTCGAGCAGGTGCACGCCTTTGCGCCAGTCGACGGCGGAGGATTCGAGCAACTGCGAATTGATGCGGAACGGATGCGGTTTGCCGTCGATCATCACGATGCGCAGCTCGTGGTCCTTGCGGATCTCGTGCTGGAACACGTGCGGGCAATAGCCGATTTCGCTCTCGTCGGCCGCGCCGAGATCCTGTTCGGACACGCGCATGGTCATGATGTTGAACGGCACGTTGCCGCCGTCCGGGCCGGGCGCGATCTTGCCCGCGCACAGCGACTTGAGGATCAAGCCCGACGGCGAGTCGTGCAGCAGCTCCATCGCGGCGTGCTTGTCGTTGGTCACCAGCGTCATCGGCACTTTGAGCCCGGCGCCCGCCGCCACGACCTGTTGATACGGCTTGAGCAGGCATTTCTTGGCGTCGAGCGAATTGACCACTCTGTCGCCGTACAGCCCGGAGATGAGCTGATACAGCGCGCGCCATTCGCGCGCGACGAAGCCGGTGACGCTCGGGTCGTCGCCTTTGACGTAGACCGTGGTGCCCGGAATGATTTTGCTGCGATCCCAAATCAACACATCGCGCGGCAAGGCGACGCCGTCGACCGACATGCCGACGCGGCCCTCGCCGTCGACGGCGACCGACACTTTCGTATCGTTCCGATAGTCGAGCACCTCGACGCGGACGTCGCCGAACGCGGCGACTTCGTCGGCGACGCGCTCGACGTGCGGGTCTTCGCGGGTGCCCATGATCACGAATGCGCGATCGCGATTCCCGTTCATCGTGTTCTCCTTGCGAAATTCGAATTCGGTTCGGCGCCGAGGCCGTGCGCGCGCGAAAGATCGAAGCCTCGATCGAAGCCTCGACCGATGCCGCGCGCGATGCCGTCGTCGCGACTCGGCTCGATCGCGGCGAACGGCTCGGTTCGCATCGTGCGGTTCCGCGAAATTGGTTTCACGCGTTCTCCTTTCTCTCTCTCGTCGATCGATGAAGCCTTGACGCACGTCTGCCGCCCGTTCGATCCGGACGACGCTAATCCTCGAGATTCCCGGCCAGCGATTGGATGGGCTCGAACACCCACTCCCACAACTGGCGACGCTCGCCGAGAATATCCGCCTCCAACAGCATCCCCGGCCGCAGCGGCTGCCGCTTGCCCATCGCCTCGATCGCTTGCCGTTCGATGGTCACGGTGACGCGGTAGTAGGGTTCGTCGTCGTCGCCGCTCGCCGCTTGCGCGCCGCCGGAACGATCCATCACGTTGCGGCCGACGAGCGACACGCGGCCGCGGTAATGACCGAATTTCTGATGCGGGTAGGCTTCGTAGCGCAGCAGCACTTCGTCGCCTTCGCGAATGAAGCCGATGGCGCGGCTGGGCACCGACAACTGCGCTTCGAGCCGGCCGTCGCCCGGGATCACGCTCATCACCGTTTGGCCTTCGCGCACGGGTTCGCCGACCTTGAGCATCTGTCCCGCGATGCCGCCGCTCACCGGCGCGAGCAAGGCGACGCCGCCGGCGGCGTTGGCCTGCACGGATTCTTGTTCGAGTTCGGCGCGGTCGCGATCGAATTCGGCGCGGGTGCGCACGAGCGACGCGCGGGTTTCCTCGCGCTGTTGCTTCAGTTCCGCGATCTGACGGTTCAGATCCGTCGCTTGTCGCTGCATTTGGCGCAGCGCCAGCGTCTGTTCGATCACCGCGCTCTGCTGTTGCTCGACCTGCAGTTCGCCGACGTAGCGCGATTCGCGCAGCGACACGTAGCGCGCCAGCGTTTCGTTCGCCAATGCGACTTGTTTGCGGCGCAATGCGAGTTCGCTGTCCAGTTGCTCGGCTTGATCGGCGAGAAAGCGCAGTTGTTGGTCCAAACCGTCCAACTGCGAGGACACCTCCATCGCGCGCGCTTGCCCGGCGGAAGTCAGGCTGCGTTCGCGGGCGCGCAACCGCGCGCGCATCGCGGCGGCGGTGTCGCCGTCCTGCAGCGTGGCGCGCGGCACGCGAACCACCGCGAGCACATCGCCCGCGGCCACGCGATCGCCTTCGGCGACGCGCACTTCGCCGATCGAACCGGCCGCCGGCGACACCACGGTCGCCATGCCCTGCACCGGCGCCAAGTGGCCGGACACGCGATTGCGACGGGTGTAGCTGCCGAACGCGAGAAACAACACCACCGCGAGCGCCATGCACACCGCGCACGCGACCAGCACCCAGGTGCGCACCGGCTGGATCAGCGAGATCTGTCCGAACAGACTGTCTTTCCGTTCGTCCAACACTTCCTGCCGAAAGAGCGATTCCGTCATCCGTACGCCCCGTACGCCATACTGCCGACCCTCTCCTCTTCGATTCCGCTTCGATCGTTTCGCGGCATGCGGCGGTCGTGCGGTCCGACGCATGCGTTCGGGCCGAGCATAGCATCACGACCGAGGGCGAGCGGACAGGCGAGCGGCCTCGCGAGATCGATCGCAACGCCAGCGTTCGCGAGTGCGCAAGCGCACACGCGCTTGCAATCGTCGTCGAAGACGGATGACGCGATGCAACAAACGTCGTGCGCGGGTCGTGAGGACATGCGCGTTCGCGGCCCGATTGCGCTCGAGAACGGTTCTACGCAACACTGGCCGCGGTTCGCGGGATTCTGTTTGCGCGCGGTGCTTTCCTATGCGATCGCCCGCATGCGATGCGGCATCGCGTGGGCATCGCGTGGGCATCGCGCGGGCATCGTCAGGACGAAGGAAGCGAAGGAGACCCGAATGACGATTCGTCGATCGCCTCGCCGTCGGTTCGCCGGTTGTGTCGGCGCCGTCGCGCTCGGCCTATCCGCCGCCGAACCGGCGATGGCGAGCGACGCCGCCGCGGAATGGTCGAGCCGACTGGAACAAAACCGGCCCTGGCAGGCCTTGAACGCGCTCGGCGACGCGCCGGAGCGCGCGCAAATCGCGGCCCAAATTTCGGTGTTCCTCGGCCGCGAACGCCCCGCCTGCACGGCACCGCGCGCGGTGGACGGCGCCGAGTATCGCGATGCGCTCGAGGTCGTGGTCCGCGCGGCGCGCGACACGCGGGTGGTGATGCTCAACGAATCGCATGTCCGGCGCGCCCATCGCGTCTTCCTCGGGCGGCTGATCGAGGCTCTGCACCCGCTGGGCTTCGACGCGCTGGCGGCGGAGACCTTCGCGCCACAGGCGCCGACCTCGCTGGAAGACGGCGTGCCCGACGCGGCCACCGGCTTCTACACCGCCGACCCCGCGTTCGCGGCGGCCCTGCGCCGGGCGCATGCGCTCGATTGGACTTTCGTGCCCTACGAACCCGAAGGCCCCGCCGACCGCGAGGCCCGCGAAAGCGGCCAAGCCGAGGCGCTGGCGCGTTGGCTCGACGCCCACCCGGGCCGTCGCTTATTGGTCTACGCGGGCGGCTCGCATATCTCCAAAGACCCGGAGGCGGGCTGGATGGCCGCGCGCTTCGCCGCACGCACGGGCATCGTGCCCCTGACCGTGGCCCAAGGCGCGACGGCCTGCGCGCCGAGAACCGAGCACGACCCGGGCGAAAACGATCCGGGCGAGGCCGAACCCGCGAGCGTTTGGCCGGTGGACGCCGCCGCGCCGGTGGTCGCCATGCGCGACGGCGCGCCGCTGGCGCCGGCGCATGTGGATCTTGTGGTGATGCACCCGCCGGCCGCGGTCGCCGCGGCGGAAGACGCGTTGGGCGCGCCGGTGTCGCTGTGCGTGCCGCCGCGTGCGGACGCCACGCTGCTGCGCGCCTTCGCGGAACGCGAGGACGACCGCGCGATCGCGCACGATCAAATCGTGGTGCCGGCTGGGGTCGAGACTGCGCGTCTGCGCCTGGCCCCGGGCCGCTATCGCATCGCCCGCGAAGACGCCGCCGCGCTGGACACGCTGGGGCACGTCTCGGTGCCGGCCGAGAATTCGGCGTCTTGTCTGCGGATCGAGGCGCGGTAGGCGGGATTGGGGCGGAGAATCGGGGAGGCTGGATCGCCCGGCCCCGCTATCCGTTGCGGGAAGCTGAGACCCGCACGCGGCAGTGCCTATGGGCCATCGCTTCGAGGAAGAAAACGTTGCCATCCTTGGCGCGGCACCGCGCGATCAGAGCGCCCGGCCCCGCCTTCCGTGGCGGGGCGCTCGAGCCCGCACGCGGCAGTGCCGCTCGCCTCCAAACTTCGACGAACGAACGGTCGCCGTCCATGGCGCCGCACCGCGCGATCAGAGCGCCCGGCCCCGCCTTCCGTGGCGGGGCGCTCAGGCCCGCACGCGGCATGCCGCGTGAGCGCGGGCCTTCGCCCCCTTGAATCCTTGGTGGGGGCGCCCACGTTTCGGGCACTCGCGCGTACGCCTCGGCCGTTGTCGCCCTCGGCCGGTTCGGAGCGCGCCCCCTTCCCGTCGCATCCCCAAGGAGCCCCGGATGAGTACCGACACCGAGACCCCGACCCGCCCGGTCGAAACCCACGCCTTTCAGGCCGACGTGCAGCAGGTGCTGCAGTTGGTCATCCATTCGCTGTACTCGAACAAGGACATCTTCCTGCGCGAGCTGGTGTCCAACGCCTCCGACGCCTGCGAGAAGCTGCGCTTCGAGGCGATCGCCGACCCCTCGTTGCTGGGCGACGACGCCGAACTCACCATCGATTTGGCGATCGACCGCGATGCGCGCGTCTTGATCCTGCGCGACAACGGCATCGGCATGAGCCACGACGAGTTGATGCGCAATCTCGGCACCGTGGCGCATTCGGGCACGCGTCGGTTTCTGGACAGCCTCGCCGCCGGGCAGAAGCCTGACGCGCAGTTGATCGGCCAATTCGGCGTCGGTTTCTACTCCGCGTTCATCGTGGCCGACGAAATCGCCGTCACCAGCCGCCGCGCCGGCCTGCAGGAGGCTTGGACGTGGCGCTCGAACGGCGACGGCGCGTTCACCCTGGAACCCGCGCCCACCGACTTCGGCCGCGGCACCGAGCTGCGTCTGCATCTACGCGAGGACGCGAGCGATTATCTGCAGGATTGGAAACTGCGTTCGTTGATCCGCACGTATTCCGATCACGTCGGCTTCCCGATCCGCATGGCCGCGCCGCCGAAACGCGCAAACGAAGACGACAGCGCGGACGACGCGCCCGCCGAAGCGCCCGCGCTCGAAACCGTCAATCAGGCCTCCGCGCTGTGGACGCGGCCGAAAACCGAATTGAGCGACGACGATTACAAGGCGTTCTATAAACACATCAGCCACGATTTCCTCGACCCGCTGGCCTGGAGCCACAATCGCGTCGAAGGCAATCAGAATTTCACCTCGCTGCTGTACCTGCCGACGCAGGCGCCGTTCGATTTCCAGCAGGGCCGCGACGAGCGCACGGGGCTGAAGCTCTACATCAAGCGCATCTTCATCATGGACGCCGCCGAGCAGATGCTGCCGGCGTATCTGCGCTTCGTGCGCGGCGTGGTGGATTCGGACGATTTGCCGCTGAACGTCAGCCGCGAATTGCTGCAGGAAAGCCGCCAAGTCGAGCGCATCAAGGGCGCGTTGACCAAGCGCGTGCTGGACACGCTGGAGAAGATCGCGCGCGACGAACCGGAGAACTATGCGAAATTCTGGAATGCGTTCGGCGCCGTGCTGAAGGAAGGCGTGGTGGAAGACGCCGCGAATCGCGAGCGCGTGCTGAAGCTGCTGCGCTTCGCCACCACGCGCAGCGACAGCGCCGACCAGCGCATCGGTCTTGACGATTACCTGCAGCGGATGACCGGCACGCAGGAAGACATCTATTACCTGACCGCCGACAGTTGGAACGCGGCGCGCAGCCATCCGAAACTCGAAGCGTTGAAGGCCCGCGGCGTCGAAGTGCTGCTGATGCACGAGCGCATCGACGATTGGATGTCGGGCTATCTGCACGAATACGCCGGGAAATCCTTCCGCAACGTCGCCAAGGGCGAATTGGATCTGGACAAACTCGGCGACGCGCAGGACAAGGCCGCGCACGAGGCAGCCGTGAAAACCGCGGCGCCGGTGGTGGAAAAGATCAAGGCCGCGCTGGGCGCGAAGGTGAAGGACGTGCGTGTGTCCAATAGGCTCGTCGATTCGGCCGCCTGCGTCGTGGTCGACGAATACGACATGTCGCTGCACATGCAGCGGCTGTTCAAGGCCGCCGGCCAAGCGGCGCCGGAGAGCGTGCCGATCCTGGAAATCAACGCCGAGCACGCCCTGGTGAAGCGCCTGCAGGACGCCGACGAAGCGAGCGTCGGCGATTGGGCGACGCTGCTGTTCGAGCAGGCGATGCTGGCCGAATGCGGCAGCCTGGACGACCCGGCGGCGTTCGTCGCGCGGATGAATCGCCTGTTGGCCGGCTGAAGGCGACGACATCGGCCGCGGCGTTCGTCGCGGACGCGATACGAGGGGTCGGTCTCGCGCCGCGGGGCCGACCCCTTCCGTTAAGATAGGCATCCATCCGCGTTTTCGCCGCCGCTTCGAACGCCGCGCGACGCCCCCACACCGCGAAGCCCCCATGTCCCGTTTCTACATTTCCACGCCGATCTACTACGTCAACGACCGCCCGCACATCGGGCACGTCTACACGACGTTGATCGCCGACGTGATCGCGCGCTACCACCGGCTGAAGGGCGACGACACCTTCCTGCTCACCGGCACCGACGAGCACTCCAACAAGGTGATCGAGAAGGCGAACGAAAACGGGATGTCGGCCGAAGCGTGGTCGAAACAGAACGCGGATGCGTTCAAGGCCTGTTTCCAATCGCTCGGACTCGCGTTCGACGACTTCATCCGCACCAGCGAACCGCGCCACAAAGACGAAGTGCGTTTGCGCGTGTCGCAGTTGCTCGAATCGGGCGACGTGTACCTCGGCGAGTACGAAGGTTGGTACGACGAGGGCCAGGAAGAGTACGTCACCCAAACCGCGGCGGAGGAATCGAATTTCCTGTCGCCGATCAACAAACGCCCGCTGGTGCGTCGTCGCGAACAGAATTACTTCTTCCGCCTCAGCGCTTACGCCGATGCGCTGATCGAGTTGATCGAATCCGACGCCATGCGCGTGCAGCCGCCGGGCCGCAAGCAGGAAATGCTCGCGCGCATTCGCGACGGCTTGAACGACGTGCCGGTGTCGCGCATCAGCGACGAATCCTGGGGGATTCAAGTGCCGGGACAAGACCGGCACGTGATCTACGTGTGGATCGACGCGCTGCTGAATTATTTGTCCGCGGTGGATACCGACGGTCGCCGTCATTACTGGCCGGCCGACGTGCATCTGGTCGGCAAGGACATCCTCTGGTTCCACGCGGTGATCTGGCCCGCGCTGCTGCTGGCGCTGCGCAAGCGCCCCGGCAACGAGTGGATCGCGCCGCCGCAGCGCGTGCACGCGCACGGGTTCTGGATTCGCGAAGGCGAGAAGATGTCCAAGAGCATGGGCAACTTCGTCGACTTGAATGAGATCGACGGTTACGTCGCGAAATACGGCCTGGATGCGATGCGATTCTTCCTCGTCGTCGCCGGCCCGCTGGGCGCAGCCGATGCGGATTTCGCGCGCGAACGCATCCACGAGGCGTACACCACCCATCTGGTGAACACCGTCGGCAACAACGTCAGCCGCACCACGACGATGCTCGACAAGTATTTCGAAGGCATCGTCCAAGCGCCGCTCGAACACGCCGCCTCGCCGAAACAGGCGGTGTTGGACTTGGTGGAGCAGGCGCGCCGCGCCGCCGACGATCTGGCGGTGGACCGCATGACCCAGGCGGCGGTCGCGATCGTGCGCGAAGTCGATCTGTTCATCCAGACCGCGCAGCCGTTCAAGATGACCGCGCCCGAACAGCGCGACGCCCTCGGCGGCGTGCTCTACACCTGCCTCGAATCCCTGCGTCTCGCCTCGCTGTTCCTGTGGCCGGTGATGCCGGAAAAAATGGGCGACGTGTGGAAACGCATCGGCTGCGCGCAGTACCTCGCGCCGACCGCCGAACAGAACCTCGACACCTGGTGCGCCTGGGGCGGCATCGCGCCGGGCACCAAGATCGAAAAGGGCGAGGGTTTGTTCCCGCGACTCCAAGCGGACGCTTGATACAGTCGTAAGCGGCGAAAGCCCAATTCTTTTGAGAAACCGGTGTAAGCCCGATGCTTTTTGTGGGAGCGGCGGAAGCCGCGACAAGGTTCTCGCGGGGAGCTGTCGCGGCTTCCGCCGCTCCCACAAGAAAGATTGCGGACGCTTTATTTCTCGTGCCGCCAATTCACCGAGCCGCGATTCTCCACGGTGCTCGATTCGATCTGAATATCGAAGCCCTTGCGCAATAAATACTTCAGCGTGACCACCTGCCCGGTGCCGAGCAGCGACACGCCGTAGCTCACGTACAACCGCGGCGACAGATATTTGCCGACGCCCAGCACGCTGCCGCCGAGCGCGCGGGATTCGATCACGCCGGCATCGTCCAGGCCGATCTTCGCGCCGAGTTGACCCGCCAGCAGATTGCCGGCGGACAGCGCGGCGGTGGCGGCGCTGAGCTGCCGATTTTCGTCGGCGCTGGCGGTGGCGAGCGGGCGACCGAGCGCGAGATACGCCAACGCTTCCGATTCGCTGGTCGCCGGATCGCTCCACACCTCGGCTTCGGGCGCGGAGGCGCGGCCTTTCACATCGATGCCGGCGGTGACGTCGCCGACCACGCGCTGCGCGCGAATATCGAGAATGGGGTCGGCGAACGGCGTGTTCGACCACACCAAACGGCCGCGTTCGATCTGCAGTTTTTGGCCGTACGCGCTGTAGCGGCCGTCGATATCGAGCGTGCCGGTCGCCACGGTTTCGCGGCCCGGGCGCGCGCGCATCCGCACGCTGCCGCCGAGCGTGCCGTCGAGGCCGAAGCCGTAGAGCTTCACGTCGTCGCCCATGGTCAAGGCGAGATCCAAATCCAGCGGCGCGCTCGCGGTGCGCTGCGGATTGGCCGGATCGAGCACCACCACATCCGGCGATGCGGACACACCTTCGCTCAAGCCTTCGAGCGCGATCTTCGCGCTGGTCACGCGCACCTCGCCGCTGACGGCGATGGGTTGGCCGACGGCGTAGCGCACGTCGACGTTCGGATCGACCATCGCGCGCAGTTCGCGCGTATCGGAAATCAAAATATTCTCGCCGCGCAAGGCGAGTCGCAGCGGCGTATCGCCCTCGCGCCAACCGAGCGTGCCGTCGACGCGCAGCGTGCCCTCGCCGCTGCGCACGCTGCCGACCAGACGCGCGCTGCCGTCGGGCTGCGCGTCCATGCGCAGATCGCCGTCGCGCAGGCTCACCGCGAGCGCCGGCAATTCGGTGCGGAACGCGCTGAGATGCGCTTGGCCGCCGATGCTCGGTTGGCCGACGCGCCCGCCCAGCGCGATCGTGCCGACCAGGCGGCCGGTCGGCGCGACGATGTCGGGCGAGAACAATTCCATCCACGTCAACTCGCGCGCGTCGATCGCGACCTCGCCCGACAGCGGCGCGTCCGCGTCCCAACCGGCGGCGATGCGCGCGCGCACCGAGCCTTCGGCGCGCAAACTCGCGTCGAGCGTGGCGTCGAAACGATGCGGGTCGAAATTCGCGGCGATGCGCAGGTCGCGATACACCAGGACATCGCGGCGCGCGCGAATTTTCTGCGCGAGCGCGCCGGCATCGGAGCGCAGTTGCGCCGTGCCGCGCCAACTCGCGCCGTCGCCGCGAATGCGCGCATCGAGCGCGGCGACGCCTTCGATCGACCATTGCGCGCGCGCATCGCGCTGCGGCAGCGCGCCTTCCAGATACGGCGCCAACCACGCCACCGGCAGCGCTTCGCCGCGCACGTCCAGTTGCCGCGGCCACTCGCCGCTGGCGCACAGTTCGCCCGCGCTGCCGTCTTCGTGGCCGAAACAGCTCGGCGCGATCTTCCAACCGTTCGCGCCCGTTTGCGCGAAGGCGGCGGGCGCGCGCAAGCGCCATGCGGGGCCGCTCGGCGGCGCCAAGCGCAGCGACGCCAACGTGCCCTGCCAACGGCCGCCGCGTTGCGCGAGATCGCCGCTCAAGGCGATGCGACCGAGCGATTCGCTATCGCCGTCGGCCTCGATGCGCAGCGCCTGCAGCGCGCCGCTGGCGTCGAGATGCACGCGACGCAGCGCGATGCCCGCGTCGAGATTCTCCGCATCGACCGTCATCGCGCCGCGTTCGCCGGCGCGCCACGGCAAGCGGCCGCGCGCCCGTACGGTGTCGGCGCGATAGCCCGCGTAACGCACGCCTTCGCCGCTCAGATCGGCGTCGATATTCGGCTCGGTGCGCGCACCGGTCAGGCGCAGCGTGCCGCGCACGCGACCCTGCGCATCCGGCAGCAGATCCTCCAGGCGCAGCGGCGTCAGCGTCGCATCCACATCGAGCGTCTGCGCGACGCGGCCGCGCGCATCGATGCGACTGTCGCCGATGCGCAGCGCGATCTCGCCCTCGCCGTCGATACGACCGTTCTCGTCCGCGGGCAGGCGCACGCGCGCGACGCCGCGACCCTGCAGCGCGCGGCCGCGCAAACGGCCGCCGAGTTCGGTCGCGTCGAACGACAGATCGATCGCGCCGTCGTCGCGCGCCGCGCCTTCGCTGCGCACGCGTCCGTTCACCGCACCCGGCCAGTCCGGCAGCAGATACCCGGGATCGAAACCCGCCAGCGTCGCGTCGGCGCGCCAACGCAGCGTCGGCGACCACTCGATGCGTCCGTCGCCGTCGAGTCGCCCGTTCGGCATCGTCGCCCGCAACGTCGCGATGTCCGCATGGGCGGCGTCGCCGCGCGCATCGAACGCGATCGTCGCGCGCTCGAGCGTTTTCCCGACCTTGCGCTGCAGTCTCGCGTCGCCTGTCGCGGTCCACGCGGCCGCGCGCCCGGCGACGACGAAATCGCCGTCGCCAAGAAGATCGGTCGAAGCATCGGCGTTCCGCCAGCGCAGACCGCGCGCGGCGAGCGTGCCGTCGAAACGCGCGTCGGCCGGCGTGCGCACGTCCAAGCGGCCGCGCAGATCGATGCGGCCATCGAACAGCGCCAACGACAGCGGCGCGACCGTCAACACTTGGTCGCGCAGCGCGAGTTCCGACGGCAAAATCGCGATCTCGCGCGACGGCGCGTCGGCATCGCCGGGCGGCTGTTGCGCGATGCGACCGTCGAGCTTCGCCGCGCCGTTCGTGCCGCGCATGCGCAAGTCGAATGCGTACGTCGCATCGTCGCTGTCTTCGCCGGTCAACGCGGACAGTCGCAGCCGTTCGCCGCGCGCGGTCGCGGTCCAGCGCGGGTCGCGCGCGCCGCGCAGCGTCAACCCGACGCGCACCGGCCCCGGCGCGCGCCCGCCGATGCCGACGTCCAACGCATCGATGTCGCCGCGCGCGATCAAACCCAAGCGTGCGGGCGTGCGCCCGGCCGGCGCGGGCAACACGACGGTCGCGAGCAGATCCATGCGGTAGTCGTCGCGCGGTGCGTACTCGCCGCGTAGGGCGAAACGGCCGCGGTCGGTGTCGGCGACGAGGTCGCGTACCTGCAGACGGCCGTCTTCCGCGTCGAGACCGCCGCGCAACCGTGCGATGCGCACGATCGGCGCGAGTCGCTTGCCTTCGCGACGCAGAATCTTCAAGCCGTCGATGCGGATGGTCTCCGCCTGCAGCGCCAACGGCGGCGCGATCTTCGGCAGCGATTCGGGCCAGCGCGGCAATTCGAACGGCGCGTCGTCTTCGGGCAGGATCAACGCCGCCTCGGCGATCGCCAGCGTTTCCAAGCGCAGCGTGCGGCCGAGCAACGGCCGCAGCGTCGGGTCCAGCGTCGCGCGTTTCGCGGCGAAGCTGGTGATCAAGGGCGTCGCGCAGTTCGGCCACGCCACCGGTTCGCCGCCGACATCGGGGCAAGTGCGCTGCACGAAACGCACGTCGTGCAGCGTCATCGGCCCCGAAGCCGGGCCTTCGGCGCGCGACCAATGCAGCTCGGTGCCCGCCGGCAGGCGCGAGACGATTTGATCCAGCAACACGTCGCGGCCGCGCAGCGTATTGAACAACCAATAGCCGACGACGAGCGCCAACAACACCAGGCCCGCCGTTACGAACGCACTGCGCCACGCCAACCAACGCAAACGCGCGCGACGGCGCGCGCGCAGCGCCGCGATGCGTGCGTCGCGCTCGTCCGGCACGGGCAGCGAGGTCGGCGTGGAGGATGCGGACGCGTCGCGCATGCGCTTACAGGTCCGCACCGAGATTGATGTGCAGCGTGAACGAGGCGTCCGGGTCGTCCAGGCCGCGACCGATATCGACGCGCAGCGGGCCGACCGGCGAATTCCAACGCAGGCCCACGCCGACGCCTTTGCGGAAACGGTCGAGCTTGTCGTTGAACGCACTGCCGCCGTCGGCGAACACGGCGAAGCCCCACTGGTCGTTCAAGAATTGCTCGTATTCGAGGCTCCCCGCGATCACGTTGCGCGCGCCCAAGGCGAACGCCTCGCGTCCCGGCGCCGCGGGAATGCGCGGCCCGATTTCGCGGAAGTCGTAACCGCGCACGCTGCGGTCGCCGCCGGCGTAGAAACGCAGCGTCGGCGGAATATCGACGAGCGCGCCGTCGACGAGCGTGTCGGTGTAGGTCGCGCCGAATTCGCCGCGCGCGATCAAACGGCTGCGCGCGCCGAGACCGCGAAACCAACTGGCGCGCGCATGCAATTGCAGAAAATTCGCATCCGAACCCAGGGCGCTCGCTCCCGCGCGCAGTGTCGCGGTACCGCCGAAGCCGTTGCGCGGACGAAACCGATCGTCGGCTTTGACGTAATCGGCCTGCAGCGAGGGATACAAGAACGTGGACTGCTGATACAGCGTCGCCGCATCGAAGCGCGTCAGGCTGCTGTAGGCGTAGGCCCAGCGTTCGCGCAGCGCGTGCAGCGACGCCGTGAAGCGCAGATCGCGGCTGTACTCTGCGCTGCGGCTGAACACCGCTTCGTAGCGGCGAGTGTCGATATAGTCGGTCTGCTCGTCGTAGGCTTGAAGGCTCGTGGTGTACCAACCATCGCGCCACGCGAACGCGGGAATGCGATGCTGCAGCGTGAGCGTCTTGCGCTTTTCGGTGTAGTCGAGCTGCGCCAAGCCTTTATGGCCGCGCGAATTCAAATAGCGCCGCTCCAAGCCCAGCGACACGCCGAAGCCGCTGTCGGTGCCGTAGCTCGCGCCGACGGTGTAGAGGCTGCGCTTGGCCGGCGTGAGCCGCACGTCCACCGGCACCTCGCCGTTGACAGCATCCTCGGGGCGCGGTTCGATATCGATGCGGCTGAAGTAATCCAACTCGCTCAGCGCTTTGCGCAGACGATCCAAACGGCCTTGATGGTAATACTCGCCTTGATTCCAGTAGATCAACTCGCGCAATAGCGATTCGCGAATCGCGGGTTTCGGGGTTTGCAGAAAGCGAATCTCGCCCATGTCGTAACGGTCGCCGCTGTCCCACACCAAATCGATGTCGGCGGCGTTATCCGCGCGCGTCACGTCCACCTTGCGACTGAGAAAATCCGCGTCGAAATAGCCGCGCTCGGCCAGGCGGCGGCTGATGAACGCCTTGCTCTGCTCGTAGCGCGCGTGCTCGAACACATCGCCGGCGCGCGGCGCGAACGCGTCGATCTCCTGCTTGAGATAACGATCGTCCGCGCCGTCGCCTTCGATCGCCACATGCTCGCGGCGCACGCGCACCGGCTCGCCGGCCCGCACCGCGATCCGCACCGAGACGACGGCGTCCTCGGGCAACTCGTCGACGATGCCGTCGAGCGCGGGCGTTTCGCGGATCTCGATGATCGGCGAGTAGTACCCGAACGGTTCCAACGCTTCGCGGGTCTCGTCTTCGGCCACGCGCAGCAGATAGTCCAACCGCGCAGGCGACACCGTTTTGTCTTTCGCGTCTTCCAGCGAGAGCCCGATTCTGACGTTGGTCGTCATCGTCTCGTCGAGACCGACGATCTCGACCGCGCCGATGCGCGCCGCGTGCGCCGACGCGGGCGCGAGCGCGACGACAAACGCAGCGACGGCGGCGGCGGCAGCGATGGCGGGACGAAGAGCGATCGGCATCGCGACAGGATAACCGCCGAGCGCGACGAGTCGGTCGCGCGGCGCGACCGCCGTTCATCTTGCCCTCGTGCGCGCGCGGTATCGTCCGCGGCCGCAGGACGCGGCGACGCGAGTCTTCAGGGCTCGGTCGACGCCATCGGCGACGCGGTCGGCGACATGCGATCGGCGTACTTCTTCGCGCACTTCGCGATCGGTTCGGCGGCGACGACGCGCGGCCGCCAACTGCGCTGAGGTTCCGGACGCGAATGGTCGGCGGCCAAGACGTAGCGCATGCACGGCTGCAGCTCCAGGGCGAGCGGCTGCGCGGTCATCGCGCCGCCGGCGCCGCGCTTGTAGCTGGCGAGACGCAAGCCGTGGCGTCCGGGCGCGAGCCGATACACCGATCGGTCCGGGAAATCCATCGACCCGTCGATGACAGCGACCATCACGTCGTACTGGGCGCGCTTCGCATCGGTCTGACCGCCCACGCCGATCTCGGCCCAGGGGCCGTCATCCGCGAGGGCGAGCGATGGAACGCAGACGCACGACACGACCAGCATGGCGAGCGATTTTCGACGACGCATGACGCCCCTCGAAGCCCGGTGAAGGCGCTCACTCTAGGCAAGCGGCATGACAACCCGCAGAGATTCGCGTGACAGAATCGCGCGCGTCGTGCGCACCGGCCTCACACCGGGCGGAACGCTTCCAGGCCCGGTTGCGGCACCTCGCCCGCCTTCGGCCGGAACTCCCCGGAGGCCGCGTCGAAGACGTAATCATCCTTCCACGCGTCGTAGTGGCGCATCGTCTCGTGGATGGCGTGGGCGACGTAGATCGTTTCCTCGTCGGTCATCGTCGGATGCAGCGAGACGCGCACCCAGCCGGGCTTGGCGCTCAGATCGCCCGCATCGATTTGGCAGGTGATCTGCTGCGAAGTTTCTTGATCCACGTTCAGCAAAATATGGCCGTAAGTGCCAGCGCAGGAACAGCCGCCGCGCACCTGCACGCCGAAGCGGTCGTTGAGCAGACGCACGATTAGGTTGTAATGCTTCTCCAGCGAATAGAACGAGAAGATGCACAAACGATCGCACTGCTCGGGTTCGAGCAACTGGATGCTCGGGTCCTTGCGCAGCTCGGCCAGGAACAGATCGCGCAATTCGCGTTCGCGCGCTTCGATGCGCTCGACGCCCATCGCCTCTTTCACGCGCACCGCCAACGCGGCGCGAATGGTCTGCAGAAAGCCCGGCGTACCGCCGTCTTCGCGCGCTTCGATGCTGTCGACGAAGCGATGGCCGCCCCAGGGATTCGTCCACGCGACGGTGCCGCCGCCGGGCGCGTCCGGCACTTTCAGCCGGTACAGCGCGGAATCGAACAACAACACGCCGCTAGCGCCAGGGCCGCCGAGGAATTTGTGCGGCGAGAAATACACCGCATCCAGCGCCTGCGCCGGATGCTTCGGATGCATGTCGATGCGCACGTACGGCGCGGACGCGGCGAAATCGACGAAACACACGCCGCCGTGGGCGTGCATGATCGCCGCCATCTCGTGATACGGCGTGACGATGCCGGTGACGTTGGAGCAGGCCGAGAACGCGCCGATCTTGAGCGGCCGATGCGCATGACGCTTGAGAATGCGCGGCAGCGCATCGATGTCGGGGCGCCCGCAGGACGCGCGCGGCAGAATCTCCACATGCACCGCGCACTCTTCCCACGTGGTCTGGTTGGAGTGGTGCTCCATGTGGGTGAGCACGACCAGCGGTTTTTCCTCGTCGCGAATCGACACGCGGTCGGCGACTTGCTCCGGAATGCGCAGACCGAGGATGCGCTGGAACTTGTTGACCACGCCGGTCATGCCCGAGCCCTGCGCGATCAGCACATCGTTCGGCCCGGCGTTGCAGTGGGCTTTGATGATCGCCTGCGCCTGATGATAGGCGTGGGTCATCTGCGTGCCGGTGAGCGTGGTCTCGGTGTGCGTGTTGGCCACGTACGGGCCCAACACGTTCGCGACGTACTCTTCGATCGGCCGATACAACCGCCCGCTGGCGGTCCAATCGGCGTAGACCACGCGTCCCGGCGCATGAATGCGCGGGTCGGTCAGATCGTGGCCGATGACGCCGGCGCGGAAGGGCGCGAAATGCGCTTCGAGAGACCCGACGGGCGGGATCGGCAAAGGCGTGACGGCGGACATGCGCGAATTATGCGCTCTGCGGGCGGGGGATGCGCGAGCGGACGCGCCCTTCCCCCTCTCCCCGCGGGCGCTTCTCCCTCTCCCCGCACGCGGGGAGAGGGAAGAGCGAGCGAAGGGCGAGGGGTGCGACCTCAGACCGACAAATGCTCGATCGCGGCGACGCTGCCGAGGCGGTCGGCGAGGCGCTGCAACAGGGCGAGGCGGTTGGCGCGCACGGCCGGGTCGTCGGCGTTCACCAGCACCTTCAGGAAGAAGTCGTCCACCTCAGGGCGCAGGCGCGCGAGGCGCGCGAGCGCGGCCACATAGTCGCGCGAAGCGAGCAGCGGGTCGGTGTCGGCGATGGCTTGCTCGATCGCGGCGTGCAGATCGCGTTCGGCGTCGCTGTCGTAGAGCGCAGGATTCGGCGCGTCGGGGATCGCGACATCGGCCTTCTTGACGATGTTGCGGATGCGTTTGTTCGCCGCCGCCAGGGCTTCGGCTTCCGGCAGTTTCGCGAATGCGCCGATGGCTTTGAGGCGGCGGTCGAAGTCGAGCAGGGAGCCGGAGTTCATCGCTGCGTTCGTCGCGGCTTGCGCCGCTCCTACATCCGAACGCGCCCCTGTAGGAGCGACGCCAGTCGCGACCGGACGCATCAGCGCCGCGACAGCTTCGAATTGCTGCGGGGTGACGCCTTGGTCGGCGTAGTAGGCGCGGAGGCGGTCGAGGATGAATTCTTGGATTTCCAAAATCTGTTCGTCTTTAGCCGCAAATTTGGCAGAGACAAAATCTGAAGAAAGTATTTTCTGGAAACCTGGTTCTTCAGCAATCTTCTCCGCAAAGAAACTGAAAACATCTCCAAGACCTTTTACTTCCTTCGTTTCAGACTTTGCCTTAGAAAATTCAAGCTTACGATTGATTGCGACAAAGCCTCGGCGCAAATTATCCGGAATTGACGCATCCAACTGAGCCTCAATCACCGTCCTCGCCAACCCCAACGCATTCCTACGCAGCGAGAACGGATCCTTATTGCCCGTCGGCTTGAGACCCGCCGCGAACCCACCCGCCAACGTATCCAGCCGCTCCGCGATCGCCAACACCTGCCCCAGCTTTGACGGCGCGATGGCATCGCCCGCGAAGCGCGGCATGTAGGCTTCGTCGATGGCGTCGGCCAGTTGCTTGCGCTGGTCCTCCGACAAATCGCTCAACGACGCATCGTGCATGGCGTAGTAGCGGCCTGCGATACCCTGCAGTTCCGGAAATTCGTTGACCATGCGCGACTGCAGGTCGGCTTTCGCCAGTTCGGCAGCGCGTTTGGCGAGTTTCGGATCGACGCCCACGTCGGCGGCGATGCTTTCGGCCAGCGCGGCGACGCGCGCGACCTTGTCGGCCACCGTGCCCAGCTTGGCCTGATACGTCACCGTCGTCAGGCCTTCGTTCATCGACGCGAGACCCTGCTTCAAATCCTCGTCGAAGAAGAACTTGGCGTCGGCGAAGCGCGGGCGGATCACGCGTTCGTAGCCTTTGCGGACTTCGCTTTCGTCTTTCGATTCGATATTCGCGATGCCGACGAAATGCTCGGTGAGCTTGCCCTCGCTATCGAGCACCGGGAAGAATTTCTGGTTCGCTTCCATCGTCGCGATCAGCGCTTCCTGCGGCACCGCCAGGAATTCCCGCTCGAATGCGCACAGCACGGCTTTCGGCCATTCGACCAGGCATTGCACTTGTTCGAGGTTATCCTCGGTGATGCGCGGCGAACCGCCCGCGCGCAGTGCGGCGCTTTCGACTTCGGCCACCACGCGGGCGCGGCGTTCGTCGGGATCGGCCAACACTTTCGCGGCGCGCAGCGCATCGACGTACACGTCGGGCGTGCCGATCCACACGGGTTTTTGATGTGCGCCCTCGTGCATCATGCGATGGCCGCGGCTCATGCGGTCGGCTTTGATGCCGAACACCTCGCCGTCCACCACCGCGTCGCCGAACAGCATCACCAACCAATGCACCGGGCGCGCGAAACCGGCGTCGCGGTCGCCCCAGCGCATCGGTTTGGGGATCGGCATCGCGGCCATCGCTTCGCGCAGAATCTCCGGCAGCAGGTCGATGGTTTTGGCGCCGGGTTTCACCGCGCGATGCACGAAACGCTCGCCTTTCGCGTCGCTGGTTTTTTCGAGCTGCGTCCACGTCACGCCGGCTTTCGCCGCGAAACCTTCCAGCGCTTTCGTCGGCTGGCCATCGGCGCCGAGCGCGATGTTCAGATACGGGCCCAGCACTTCGCTGCGCTGTTCCGGCTGCTCCGCGGCGACGCCGGGCAGCAGCACCGCGAGGCGGCGCGGCGTGTACAGCGGTTTGGCGTCGCCGCGTTCGACGGCGATACCGCGTTTGTTCAGCGCTTCGAGCGTGCCGTCGAACAGCGCTTGGGCCAAGCCGGGAAGGGCTTTGACCGGCAGTTCTTCGGTGCCCAGTTCGATCAACAGCGATTGCATCTGGCTCATGTTGCGATTCTTTTCTGGTGTGTCCTTCTCCCTCCGGGAGAAGGTGCCCGAAGGGCGGATGAGGGTCGGCGTTGCGGTGTGGGTGAGGGTGATGCCGGCGAAAACATCGGCGACCGACCCTCACCCCAACCCCTCTCCCGGGGGAGAGGGGCTTGGATCATGTGATTCATTCGTTCAAGCGATGTCGTATCCGCATCATCGCGTCGAATCCTGTCGCGCCGCTTCGCCGCCTTCGGGGCCGTAGAACAGCACCCAGGCGGCGAAGTCGTCGCTGAACTCGGCGAAACGGTGTTCCATCCCGGCGGGCACGAACAACAACTCGCCCGGCGCGAACTCGCGGGTCTCGCCGTCGCAGACGAACTTGCCGCGGCCGGCGATCACCGCGTACACCTCGTCGCGCGTGTGCGGCGTTTGCGGGTCGTGGCCGCGCGGCGCGTACAGCTCCACGCTGAGACTGCCGTGGGCGAACACTTCGGCGAAACGACGGCTCGCGAACGGCTCGGCCTCGCCCAAGCGCGCCACGAGGTCCGGCGTCAGTCGCGTCGGCAACGGGTTCATGCGCTGGCGCGTCCGCTCGCGTCGGGTTGGAAGAACGGCGCGTAGTAACGCTGGAACGTCGGCAATGCCCGATAACGATCGACGCGCGCGCGCAGCGCCGGAAAATCGTCGATCGGTTCGGGCACGGCTTCGCGCACGTAGGTGACGAAGCAACCGACGGTGATGTCCGCTTGACCGATACGCTCGCCGATCAACCATTCGCGATCGGCCGCCTGCGCGCACACTTTGTCCAATTCGCCGAGCGCGCCGCGCATCTGCGTGCGGCAGCGCTCGACGTAGGGCGCATGCCGTTTGTCTTCCGGCCGGAACACGCGTTCGGCGACGATCTGGATGGCTTTCTCGGCCGCGCCGGTCGCGAACGCCAGAATGCGCAGCGCTTCGCGACGCGCGGGGCCGCTCGGCGGCATCAAGGCGCGTTCGGGGCCGACGAGATCGTCGAAATGTTCGAGAATCATCGCCGACTCGGTGAGCGGCTCGCCCTCGGCCGGCACCAGCACCGGCACGCGGCCGAGCGGGCTGTACTCGCGGATGCGATCGAAATCCTTGCCCACCGACCAGTCGCGGTGCTCGAACGGAAAGCCCAGCGCGTCCATGCTGATCGCGACGCGCCGCACGAACGGCGAGTCGTACATGCCGATCAAGACATCGCGCTTGGCCGTGGCGTCGTTCACGCCGCGTCCTGTGTGGCGTTCAGCGGCGCCAAACCCAACGCGGCGCGCTTGGCTTCGTCCTTCAGCACCGGGAAGCCGAGCTTTTCGCGCTGCGCGTGATAACTCTCGGCCACGGACCGGGCCAGATTACGCACGCGCAGGATGTAACGCTGGCGTTCGGTGACGGAAATCGCGCGGCGGGCATCCAGCAGGTTGAACGAATGCGAGGCCTTGCACACTTGATCGTACGCCGGCAGCGGCAGACCGAGTTCGACCAGTTTCAACGCTTCGGCTTCGCAGGCGTCGAAGCGGTGGAACAGTTCTTCGACGTTGGCGTGCTCGAAGTTGTACGCGCTTTGTTCGCGTTCGTTCTGCAGGAACACATCGCCGTAAGTCACTGCACCCTGCGGGCCGATGGTCCAAATCAAGTCGTACACGTTGTCGCAGTTCTGCAGATACATGCAGAGCCGCTCCAAGCCGTAGGTGATCTCGCCCAACACCGGTTTGCATTCCAAACCGCCGGCTTGCTGGAAGTAGGTGAACTGCGTCACTTCCATGCCGTTGAGCCAGACTTCCCAACCCAAACCCCAGGCGCCGAGCGTCGGCGATTCCCAGTTGTCCTCGACCAGGCGCAGGTCGTGGACTTGCGGGTCGATGCCCAGCGCCTTCAGCGAATCGAAATACAGTTCGACGATGTTGTCGGGGTTGGGCTTCATCACCACCTGGTACTGGTAGTAGTGCTGCAGGCGGTTCGGGTTCTCGCCGTAGCGGCCGTCGGTGGGGCGGCGGCTGGGCTGCACGTAGGCGGCGTTCCACGGCTCGGGGCCGAGCGCGCGCAGGAACGTGGCCGGATGGAAGGTGCCGGCGCCGACTTCGAGGTCGAGCGGCTGGATCAGCACGCAGCCTTGCGCCGCCCAGTATTCGTTGAGGCGGAGTATGAGGTTTTGGAATGTCGGTCCCTGCATGTCGAAGCGCTGGCGGTGTGGGGACTGGGTAGTATAAGCGTCGACCCCCGCCACCCGTCCCGCCCGCGCCCCGTGAACGCCCGACCCCGCCCCACCGACCGCTTCCTGATCATCGAAACCGGGCAACCGGTGGACAGCCTGCGCCGGCACGGCCGATTCCCGCACTGGATCCGGGTGGCGGCGGGGCTGGCGGCCGACCAAACCGCCGTGGTGAACGTGGAAGGCGGCGAGACCCTGCCGGCGCAGGCGGACGTGGCCGGCGTGATCGTGACCGGCTCCAGTTCGATGGTCACCGACCGCCACGACTGGAGCGAACGCACCGCCGATTGGCTGCGCGACCGGCTGTACGCGGGCCTGCCGGTGCTGGGCATCTGCTACGGCCATCAGTTGTTGGCGCACACCCTGGGCGGCGCGGTGGACTACAACCCGCGCGGCCGCGAGATGGGCACGGTGCCTGTGGACCTGCATCCGCACGCGGGCGACGACCCGCTGTTCGGGCCGATGCCGGCGCGCTTCGCCGTGCAGGTGAGCCATCTGCAGAGCGTGCTGCAGCCGCCGGCCGACGCCACCGTGCTGGCGCGTTCGGACCAGGACGATTGCCAGGCCTTCCGCTGGCGCGACCGCGCGTGGGGCCTGCAATTCCACCCGGAATTCAGCGTCGGCCACATGCGCGGCTACGTGCAGGCGCGACGCGATGCGTTGCAGCGCGAAGGCCAGTGCCATCGCGGGATGGCGAAGAGCGTGAAGCCCACGCCGCACGCGCGCGGTCTGCTGCGTCGTTTCGTGCGCCACGCGGCCGCGCTGCGCGGGCATTGACGCGCGCAGCGAGCGCGCCGCACCGGGCGCATCGTTCCGCGGCGTTCGGTTCACGCGTTCGCGGTTACGCTGTGGCGGGCCGTTCGCCGCCGCCGTCTCGGTTTTCGAGCGTTCCGCGCCCGGCTTCTCGTCCCGAATCCCACCTCTTCATTTCTCGCTCTTTCGGAGTCTCGTCGCGCGCATGAGCATTCGTACAGTGGAACCCTTCGCCGGCGCGACCTGGGTGATCGACGGCGTCAAATTGTGGTGGCGCGATCCGCGCGCTTTCGGTTTCTACGGCCTGTGGCTGGGCGTGCTCGGCATCCTGCCCAGCGTCGTGGCCGGGGCGGGGATGCAGATCGCGGCGCTCGTCCAGTTCGTTTCGCTGATCGCCTCGTCGCTGGTGGTGCTGGCGCTGTTCTACGTCGCGCGCGAAGTGGACGAAGGCCGCGGCGCCGGCCCCGGGCAGTTATTCCGCGCGCTGCAGGGCGGGAAAGCCGGACGATTATTGATCGGCGTGTTGGGCCCGCAACTGTTGGCGCTGATGGCGATCGGTCTGCTGCTGAGCTGGTTGGTCGGGTTCGAGGAAGCCGAACGCTTCGCCAACACCATCCAGGAACTGCAGGCCGGCGGCGCGGGCGCGATCACGCCCGACGCCCTCGCCGGATTGCCGCTCGCCGGCATCCTGCTGTGGATCGCCGCCGCGGTCGCGGTGATCATCGCGATCGGCCTGCTCACCTTCACTCTGTTGCCGGACATGATCTTCGGCGATATCGGCCTGTTGGCCGCCCTCGGCCGCAGCGTACGCGCCTGCCTGCGCAACCTGCCGGCGATGCTGCTGTTCGCCATCGCCATGTGCGTCGTCGGCGTCGTGGCGATGATGGCCGTCGGCGTCGTCGGCGTGCTGCTGGTGCCCCTGATGGGGCAAGCGCTCGCGGGCCTCGCGCTCAACGCGATCTTCGTCGCCCTGCTCGCCCCGATCTCGACGAACGCGATTTATCTGGGCTGGAAACAGTTGCTCGGCCCGGACGACAACGCGAATGCCGCACCGCCGCCGACGGATCGGGTGGCGATGTGATGCGAAAGGCGGGCGCGAAAGGGGACTGGTCATGACCTCGCGCGATGCCGAAACGCTCGGGGACCGCTTTCTCAAAGTGGACCATGCCGGCGAACACGGCGCGGTGAACATCTATCGCGGCCAAGCGTGGGCGGCGCGCTTCACCGCGCCGGACCTGCTGCCCGAACTGCGCGAATTCCATGCGCACGAATGCGGCCATCGCGCGCTGTTCGCCGCGGAACTGCAGCGGCGCGCACGTCGCCGTTGCCGCAGCTACGCCCTGTGCGGCATCGGCGGGTGGGCGTTGGGCCTCATCACCGGGCTGCTCGGCCGCGGCGCCATCGTCGCCGAAGAAACCGAACATCACGACCGCTCGGCCGAGCGCTTGTCTCCCGACTCATGGTGGATGAAAACCATCGCGCCGATCGTTTCGGCATCGACCGAAACGGTGATCTGGCTCGGAATGCGGCTGTAGGACGTCAATGCCGGTGGCGCGATCCATTGCGCGGATTCCGTCCAGCTCCGGAGCTAGCTGCTTGCAGGAATCGTCTGGCGCAGAGGCGCTCGATGAAGCAGCAAGCGCAATGCGCAGCAAAGAGACATCGTAGCCACCTAACGCATGGATTAGGCCCGACCGCGAAGCGGCGTCGGCTTGAATGAATTGTGAGGCGGCTACGGCTCGCCCAACGCGAAGTTGAATGGAACCTTTCGTGTACGGGGCACCGAACCCGCCGAGTAACGCCACTTCGCCACCGCAGCCTGCGCGGCGCTAGACCAAGCGGAGTGGCCGGATGACCAAAGAACCTTGGAGGATCGAACAGAGCCGTCCGAGCCGATTTGAAGCTCCAGTGTTACCGTAGCCCCACGAAGCTCGGTGATACGAGGCGCTGCTGGTGCCGGACAGTAAACGAGCTCTGGGTCTAGCTGCTCACAGGAATCCTCTGGTGCAGAGGCGCTAGATGAAGCGGCGAGCGCAAGTAGCAACATAAAGACGTTCATAGCCACCTGACGCCTGAGCTAAGCCGCTCCGTGGCGGGGCCGGCGGACGCGCGCTAGCGTAGCGCAGGCACGTGGCCGACGCCACGATGCGGGGTCGGCTTGAAGGAAATGTTAGCGGCCATTAGATGGGAGGAATCAAGCCGAGAATACTAAGCGCAATGATGCCTACTGCAGCTATAGCCGGAAGGGCTAGCACAAACCATTTTCCAGGCCATGCCTTCTTAAACCACAAGCCGATTAGAAAGGAATAGGCAGAGATTGGCAAAAGAATTATTGAAAGCGCTAATAAAAATATCCCGCCATGACGATCTTCTGGCCGTGGTTCTGGGATGACCGCCAAAAGAAAGAGTAGCGCAGCAAAAATAGCTATGGCGCCTGAAGCAGCCCAGCTGAACTTGTGGATACTTTGCATATCGACGCCCATGCGTGAGTTAAGCCGCGCAGCGAAGCGGCCTCAGCATGAATACGTTGTTAGGGGTCGCTCTATGGAACATGAACGCCTATCTCTGATGGCAGCATGCCGCCGGCGATCGATTGATGATTGTCTGCACGTGTCAAGGAATGCCCAGAGATCAGCCAAGGCGGAACATTCGCCCTGGCGCAGAGAAAAAGCGTTTCTGTCGACGCGAGCGATCTGCGTTGAACTGCGTATGTAAGTAAATAGCAGGGATCCTCACCATTTGAAGCAAGCGAAGAATTTTGCAGCGTTACCGATGTCACTGGACCGTAAGTGCGTTGCATGTTTTCAAGTAGGCGAGGCCATTCCGTTTCTTTGGCTTTGAACGCGGGAGAGAACTGAGCGAGAGCAGTCTTTCCATCTCCGTTCTTTAAAGCGCCGTAGAACTTGTCGGCAACTGCGACAGGTTGATCGATGTCGACGCTCTGGAAATCGCAACCGCCAAACAACGCAGCGGCAGCGACGATAGCGAACAACTTCTGCATTGAATTCCTCGAGAACTCTAGTGGGTCCTAACGCCGGAATTAAGCCTCGCCGCGAAGCGGCTTCGGCCTGAGCGAATCGTTAGGCGGCATTCTGGGCTAGCCATGATTTGCTGGCTGAAACAGCGTCAATACAAAAAGCATAAGTGTGCTCGGCCGCTACCCGCTCGTTTGCCCAAAATTCAACCCACCATCCTTCGGCAGATTTAGATAGCTCGATTGCGTAGCCGTTTCGTTCGGCATAAACAAATCGCGACTGGCCATTGCCTCGATCGATTACTTTTACCGCAGCTTCTCGTAGTCGAGAAGCTGCGTCATCCAGCTCAGCCAAAGAGCGAATATCTACCGCCATTATGCCGCCTGATTTAATCCGCGCCGACCGCGGCGGACGGGAGCCAGTATTGCGCCCGCCGACTGAACTTTCAACGCAGGTAAGAAACCGCGTCGGCTTGAACGAATTGTTAGGCCGCTGGCCTGCGTTTGGCAATGCGATATGCATAAGTGACTGAGCCCGCAGACGTGGCAAGGTAAAGAAGAGCTATAAGGCTGAAACCCACCGGATGCGCGGAAAACGCTATGAGGTCATTGCCTCTGGCAGGGCCATCAATAACGCCACTCAGAAGTCCGCCAATCAGCATGCCTCCGGAAATACCAGCGAGTGCCGTAAGGGCTAAGACAATCAGTAGGTTATGCAAGACTTCTTTCATCTCTCATCCTGCGTCCTAACGCCTGACTTAAGCCGCGCCGCGAAGCGGCGTCGGCTTGAATGAATTGTTAGGCAGCAACACGTGATGCCTCCGTATACATGCTGTAAGCCGCGTAGGAAAAGCTCATGCCAATCGCCGCAGAAATCATAAGCAAAAACCAGTACTTTGCCGGATACTCTAGACGGCTGAATCTTGCTACCCACGCTCCATCTAATGCGCAGCCAGTGAAGGCTTGAATGGCGAATGGGATGAAACCGCTGATGCCGACAATCAGCGCGGAAGCATGTTTGCTCAGCCCGACATGCTCTCCCCAGAAGGCAGAACACATGAATAACACAGCAAACAGAATGAACGCCCAGCCGAAGGACTTGCCTTTGAAACGATCAGGATTTTTCACTGCTGCCTAACGCCTGAATTACGCCGCCCCGCAGCGGGGCGGCAGACGCGTGCTAGCGTAGCGTAGGCACGTGGCCGACGCCACGATGCGGGGTCGGCTTGAACGAATTGTTAGCGCCCAAACCAACGATGCCAAAAGCTAAGTCTTTGGTGTGAGCTGCCTAACGCCTTATCAGATGCAACTAGGAGCCTGTTGAAGGCGTCAGTAATGTCCTGGCGAGCTTGATTGAACTCAGCGCTGCTGCCAAAGGAAGATCGCTGTGAGACGAATAGAGCGATGGCATGATGTAGATCCCGGAGCGAAGCAGAGACGTCTATGTAGCGCTGAAACCGGCCTGATGCTCTATGGAGGAACTCCATTTGCTGATGGATATCGGTGGTTCTTGCCTCGGTAGGACTCTGGTAGGAAAGAATGTTCTCGACAAGAACCCCGGCAGTCTCTTCCAGTTCAAAGAACCGTCCAAGCTCTCGCTCCCAGATTGCTCTTCTGCGGTCTCGTGATTCGGTCAAGTTTGTCGTGAGCAAGAGGCTTGTCAGCGACATCGCTGCCGCTATGAACGCGACAACTACTGCAGTATTTTCCACCGTGATACCTCTCAACATGGGCACTAACGCCTGAGTTAAGCCGCCACCGCAGCGGGGTGGCGGACGCGTGCTAGCGTAGCGCAGGCACGTGGCCGACGCCACGATGCGGGGTCGGCTTGAACGAATTGTTAGGCCGCAGCGAGCTTTCTGGCAGTGTTGAGTACGAGCTCAGCGACCTCTTCAGGGAGCGGCCACTCGTTACAGCCGATTGTCTCCTCATCCACGTAGCTTTGCGCAGCAAGAAGAATCGCAGCAGTAGTTGAGGTTACATCTCTTCCATGCCAGGCGGCTATGTCCAGTTCGGCTTTTGCACGAGACAGCTCATCCAGAACAAACCTAGCGTCCTCAAAGTAATGGGTATCTCGGACAGTCTGGAGCGCATGAAGAGCCATGCCATGCGCCGCCGCCAGTGATCGAATCTCTTGGCCCGAGCCAGAGCGAATAAGTTCTATAGCCTCAGCGAGCGAAGAGCATTCGCTGGCGGGGCCAAATGCTTCCGGTGAGGTAGAAGTTTTCATGCGGCCTAACGTTTGAGCTGAGCGGACCCCACCGGATTGGCACTTGGGCCGCGAGGCCGATGATAAACAGCACGGCCTCGCGGCCCAAGTGCCAAGCCGGTGGAGGTCCGCTCGAGCGAAGGGTTAGGCCTCGCTTTCGAACGCCGCATGGTAGGTGACGACCCCATGAGGCGCGGACCCGTTGAAAGGCTTTGCCATGAAGTACTCGGGTGGCGGACCAGGATAGGTGAGGCCGGGGGTAGCCGCGAAGCCGAACCGCCCGTAGTACTGAGGATCCCCAAGTACAACGCACCCGGCAGCGGACATAGCTTGGAGTTGCGCAATGCCCGCGTGAACAAGCGACGACCCGATGCCTTGGCGCTGAAACTCTGGCGCCACCGAAAGCGGACCAAGCCCGTACCAAGATTCGGCGCCAACAGCTATGTTGACCGGGGAGAAAGCTACATGAC
>SSGH01000044.1 GCA_008015835.1 Lysobacter sp. | reverse complement strand
TAGGCTAACGGAATACTTGCACTTTCAGGCCGTCGGCCCTGAATGTACCGCCCACATCCTTACCCGCTCCGTAATCGTGCCCCACGACCCGCCCTTCGTCCGCCGTCCCTCGTCGAAAGCCCGCCGTGAAGGCGACGCTTCGGCAATTGAGCCCGTCGGTGATTCGCTGGACGCGGAAGCGGCTGCGCTGCTGGCCGATATCGACGCCTTCGATATCGAAGCCGCGCGGCGGCGGGTGCAGGAGATCGACGCACGCAACACGGGCCCGCGCCGTTCGAGCACGGTCTTTCCAGGTGTCGCACCCGACCCCGGCTTGCCCAGCATCCCGGCTCTCCCCGAGGCGGTGCCAGCCGCCGCACAAGAGGTGCCGGTCGAGCGTGAAAAAGCCGGACCGGGAGGGTTTCTCGCTCAGTTGCGCGATGAGGTCGCGACCCGGCAGCGCCGGGCCGATGAAGCCTCCCAGGAGCAGGGGGCGATGCGCGCTACCCTCGACAGTCGCCTGCGTCTGGTGTTCGACTATCTCCACGACCTGTGCACCCAGCTCAATTACCTCAAGCCGCAGGTCGATCGGGCCTACTTCTTTCTTGATTCCGACGATGCCTTCCGTGAGCTCAGCTGGAGCGAAGGCTTCACGGATTTGCGCACCCGGCCCCAGCAGGAGGGCGGCGGGATCGAGCGCGTGAGCTTCACCTACACGCTGAAGGGGCCGGGCGAGCGCACCCTGGAGCGTGCCGGGCCGGGCGTCGAGCGACTGCGGCATATTCTCTTCGACCTGGGCTTGCGCTTCGAATGCCGGGAGCGCCGCAATCGGCAGCGGGAACTCGAGCAGGCCTGGTTCACGGTGGCGGACGAGGTGAATGTCCAGCTGGTCTGGCGGGCCGATCTGGACAAGGGCGTGGTGGTGCTGGAGAGCCGCAACCTGGAGCGTCTTGGCCACGCCATGGTGAGCTTGCTGCCCGAATCCGTCGGCGAGGCCATGCTCGACGAATTCGGGCGTCTCGTGCTGGGGCGCGAAAACAGCTTCCGCGCCCATCTTTTGCGCTGAGCGCGTTTGTCAGGCCTGCTTGAGCAGGTCGAGGGCGACGGCCTCGGCCACCTTGATGCCGTCGACGCCGGCCGAAAGAATGCCGCCGGCGTAGCCCGCCCCTTCGCCGGCTGGGTAGAGGCCCTTCACGTTCAGGCTCTGGAGGTCGTCACCGCGGGTGATGCGCAGGGGGGACGAGGTGCGCGTCTCGACGCCGGTCAGGACTGCATCGTAAAGGTTGAAGCCGCGGATCTGGCGGTCGAAGGCCGGGATCGCCTCGCGGATCGCCGCAATCGCGTAGTCGGGAAGAGCAGTGGACAGGTCGCCAAGGCGCACCCCGGGCTTGTATGAGGGCTCGACGCTGCCCAGTTTGGTCGATGGCCGGCCTTGGAGGAAATCACCGACCAGTTGCCCGGGGGCTTCGTAGGTGCCGCCGCCCAGCTCAAAGGCGCGGCTCTCCAGTTCGCGCTGCAGTGCGATGCCGGCCAGCGGGCCACTGCCGGGGTAATCTTCCGGCGTGATGCCGACCACGATGCCGGCATTGGCGTTGCGCTCGTTGCGGGAGTACTGGCTCATGCCGTTGGTGACGACCCGGTTGGGCTCGGAAGTTGCGGCCACCACTGTGCCGCCGGGGCACATGCAGAAGCTGTACACCGCGCGCCCGTTGGCAGCGTGGTGCACGAGCTTGTAGTCGGCAGCGCCGAGCAGCGGGTGGCCTGCGTGGGGGCCGAGGCGAGCCTTGTCGATCAGCGACTGCGGGTGTTCGATGCGGAAACCCACCGAGAAGGGCTTGGCTTCCATGAAGACGCCCTTGTCGTGGAGCATCTCGAAGGTGTCGCGGGCGCTGTGGCCGAGGGCCAGAACGACGTGGTCGGCCTCGATTTCGTCGCCGGTGGCGGTCTTCACGCCGCGCACCTGGCCGTTGTCGATGACGAGCTCGGTGACCCGCTGCTCGAAGCGGATCTCGCCGCCCAGTTCGCGGATCTCGGCGCGCATGTTCTCGACCATGCCGACCAGCCGGAAGGTGCCGATGTGTGGCTTCGATACGTAGAGGATTTCCTCGGGGGCGCCGGCCTTCACGAACTCGGTGAGTACCTTGCGGCCGTAGTGCTTGGGGTCCTTGATCTGGCTGTAGAGCTTGCCGTCCGAGAAGGTGCCCGCGCCACCTTCGCCGAACTGCACGTTGGATTCCGGGTTGAGGGTGTTCTTGCGCCACAGCCCCCAGGTGTCCTGGGTGCGCTCGCGCACTGCCTTGCCGCGCTCCAGCACGATCGGGCGGAACCCCATCTGGGCCAGCACCAGCGCCGCAAAGATGCCGCAGGGGCCGAAGCCGATGACCACCGGGCGCTTGCCGAAGCCCTCCGGCGCCTTGCCGACGAAGTGGTAGCGGGTGTCGGGGGCGGGCTTGACGTGGATGTCGTCGGCGAATTTCCTGAGCAGCGCCGCTTCGTTCTTCACCTCGAGGTCGATGATGTAGATGAAGGACAGGGCGCTCGCCTTGCGCGCATCGTAGCTACGCTTGAAGACGGTGAAGCCGACGAGGTCGGTGGTCGGGATGTCGAGGCGCCTGGCGATCGCGGCGGGCAGGGCGTCGGCCGCGTGGTCGAGGGGGAGGCGGAGTTCGGAGAGTCGCAGCATGCTGGTCATGGCGGGGTGCTTGATCCCGCAGATGGCGTTTTCGGGCCCGGATTTTAACCCGATTCCCGGCTCGGGGCGGGAGCCCGCCGGTGATGCGGTCGTGGGGGCGTGGCAATGGTTGGGGCGGTGTGCTTCAGGTGTCTCTGGCTTTCAGGTAAATTCGGATTGCGAGCCTGGATGGTTCGTAAAATTCGAAATGATATGTCTTCCAGAGGGGGTGACCGGTCATGAATCTCAAGCATCTGTTTTATTTCTGGAAGACCGCTCGCAGCGGTGGCGTCGTGAGGGCCGGCGAGCTGCTGCACGTGACGCCGCAGACCATCAGCGGCCAGATACGCCTGCTCGAGGAGAGCCTGGACACCCAGCTCTTTACCCGCGACGGGCGCTCCCTCGAGCTGACTCCCGCAGGCCGGCTGGCGATGGAGTATGCGGATGAGATGTTCTCCCTGAGTGCCGAGCTGGAGCAGGCGCTGCGTCACCATCCCAAGGGCAGGCCGGTGGAGTTCCGGGTCGGTGTGTCGGATGCGGTGCCCAAGACGCTCGCCTATCGTCTGCTGCATCCGGCGGTCGATCCGGCGGATCCGGTGCGCATCATCTGCCGTGAATGGCGGCTCGACCGCCTGCTGGCGGAGCTGGCGATCCACCGGCTGGATCTGGTGATCGCCGATTCACCCATCCCGCCGTCGGTGGATGTCCGCGCATACAACCACCTTCTCGGCGATTCCGGCCTGAGCTTCTTTGCCGCCCGTGCCTTGGTCGATCCGGCGACGCCGGCGTTTCCCGAATGCATGGGGGTCTTGCCGGCACTGCTCCCGGGTGAGGATTCGGCGATCCGGCGCAAGTTTGTCGACTGGCTTGACCGCAAGCGCCTGCGCCCCCGCATCGCCGGCGAGTTCGACGACACGGCCCTGATGACGGCCTTCGGGCGGGCCGGCGTCGGCGCCTTCGCGGTGCCCACCGCCATCGAGGCGGAAACCCTGGCCGGGGGCGAGTTGGTCCTGCTGGGGCGGGCCGAGGACGTGCGCATCGAGTACTTCGCGATCTCGGTGGAGCGGCGTCTGACTCACCCTTGCGTATTGGCCATTTCCGAAGCGGCTCGTGCCGGTTTGGGGGCGCTCGAGCGCGATGCCGGCCCGCCCTTTGCGAGGTAAACGAAAAACCCCCGCGCGAGCAGTGCCCGTGCGGGGGTTCGGCAAGTCTGGGCTGTCGTCAGGCGTTCTGCTGAATGCCCGCCACGAGCCAGCCGGAGTTGCCGCTCCGCGGCTTGGTGAGGTGCCAGGTCTCGTCGATGGCTTCCGGCGCGGCATTGACGTCCTCGCGGAGCAGTCCGGTGAAGCGCACGCTGACGATGTAGCGGGCGGCTTCCTCGGTCACGTCGAGGACTTCGGCGTTGAGCGACACGACGTCGGTTTTCTGGGCGCCGCCGCTTTGTTCCATCCAGTTCATCTTGATCTCGGCGAACAGTTCCGGAGTGGTGTACTCACGGATGTCCTCGAGGTTGCGGGCGTCGTTGGCGGCCTGCAGGCGGATGAAGTTGACCTTGGCGTTGCGCACGAAGGCATCAGCGTCGAAGTCGGCTGGAATCGAGCCTGCGGGCTGAGCGTCGGCAGGGACAGCCTCCGGGGTGCTGGCAGCGGCGTAAGCCGGCTGGCTGCTGCCAGCGTCGTACTGGGAGGGGTTCGAGCTGGTGTAGTTCATGGCGCCTGCACCTGCACCCGCCATGGCGGGCTGTTGCGCAGCGGCACGACGGCGCATGAAGAATCCGATCAGCATCATCGCCGCGACGGCGATCAGGCCCATCATCATCATGGAGGCGAGTTCTTCGCCGAAGCCGAAGTGGGAAGCGAGAGCCGCCAGGCCGATGCCTGCGGCGAGACCTGCCAGCGGGCCCATCCAGGAGCGCTTGGGCTGCGCCTGGGGTGCCGCCGGCGCGCCTGCCTGCTGGGCGCGGTTCGGCGCAGCAGCCGCGGTGGGGGCTTGGGCCGGGGTGGCGGGCGTTGCCGTCGGTGCCTTCGGTTGGCTGAGTTCCTGACGCTGCATCCCGGAGGATTTGCCGCCGCCGAAGCGCTTGGCCGCGTCCGCATCGCCGGTTGCCAGCGTCAGGCCCAAGGCAAGCGCGGCAGTCAGCAGGGCGAAGGATTTCATGAGGGGTCTCCTGTTGTTAGGGGTAACCGCGGAAGGATAGCCCGCGAAAAATATAAATAAAATCAGAATTGTTGATATGTTTTGTTCGGTAAAAACTGAATGTTGGGTGTCCGCGATGATGTCCGCCGTGGACTCCTGGAATAGGGTGGCCCTCTAAGTTACGGAGGCGAAAGAGAAAAAGCCTGCCCCTTGGCGGATCTGGGGAAAAACCTCGAAAGGCACACGGCGTAACGAGTTCAGCCGATCCCGCGGTGCAACCAAGTTGATCTGTGTCAAAATGTCGCCCTTATCGCGGGGTATCCTTCCGCGGAAGCCTGCCGACATTCTGCCGCGCAGGCACGGGGGGTTTTGTTTTTCTTTATTGAGGTGACTCACATGCAATCGCAGACTTACAACTATAAAGTCGTGCGGCAGTTCGCCATCATGACGGTGGTAT
>SSGH01000043.1 GCA_008015835.1 Lysobacter sp. | reverse complement strand
TCGAGAATCTACCTGCCGGGCTACGAACACCGGATCGACACCAACGAGACGAAGGTGTACGTGGGCGATTACGCGGTGATCACCAACGGCAGCGCAGGACGCAAGGTCGAGTATCTGCTGAAAGACCGCCTCGGCAGTGTGGACGCGGTGGCGAGCAGCGCGGGCGCGATTACGGAAACAAGAGGCTACGACGCGTTCGGGAAACCGCGATCGGGCACCTGGGCCGACCTCACCCCGCCGAAGCTGGGAAGCACGAACGTGACGCCTAAAGGCTTCACGCAGCACGAACATATGAATCAACTGGAATTGATTCATATGAACGGGCGGGTGTTCGACTACAACGTCGGCAGGTTCACCGGCGTGGACCCGGTGATCCAGTTCCCGTTGAACTCGCAGTCGCTTAACCCTTATTCGTACATCTTGAATAATCCGCTCAGTGGCACTGATCCGACGGGTTACACGATCAATGCTTGCACGCCTGATGCCGGCTCGCACGTCAAATCATGCGACACAGTTACAGTCCAAACCACAACGGTCGGCGGGGAAACTAAAGAAACGAAGGCACTGATTAATAGCAGTACCTATGACCGCTTGTTCTCAGGCAGTACAACGGGCACGGCAAGCGGAGCAACTGGAGGTCAATCTGCAGGCAGTTCCAAGCAGGGGGATGCTCAAGAGTGGTCGGAGAACACGTATGCTGCGAACGGCGATACGCCTTCATCAAGCTCTAAGGGGAGGCAAGTGGTGCGTGGCATCGCTGAAGGGCTCGCTAACATGCCTGCCGATCATGCGTCGTCGTACGACTACGCATGTGAATCGCAAATTGCTTGCGCCGCAGGGGAGGAGCATTCCCTGGAGTCAAGAGGTATGCAGGCGTGGAGGCCATACCCCGATCCGCCTGAGAATAGCGAGCAGCAACTTGGGCGAGGACTTGCTCCTGCGGTGGCTTTACTGCCTGCGTTGTTGTTACGCAATCTACGACTTAGCAGCCCTTGGAACAAAAACCCGTTCGAACGCGGATTCGAGATCGAGAAGATGCTGGGTGGGAATCTGCCCAGCAACTTTCCGACAATCGATCGCTTCCAAGATGGCATCGCAACGAGCATCAAATCTGTAGACTTGCGTTTGCCGAGTTATCAGAATGCCGCGACGTTGCAGCGCACGTTAAACGGATATGTCGATAAGGTCGCTGCTTTTAAAGGGCGAACATGGGCTGACGTTGAAGTGCCGGCATCTCGAATACGTGGCCGCGAGCTTTTACTCGCTGTGCCAGGACGAGGAACAGCAGCACAGCAAGCCGCAATCCAGGCGGCAGCGAAGCGGGCTCAGGAGATGGGTGTTCAATTTACGACAAAGACGGTGCCATGATGATGACGACATGCTCCATTTATCTGCGTAAAAATCAAGTAATAGTTCCGACTAAGGCAGAGACTGAAGCCGGTTTTTTTATAGGAGTTGAGCCAGTGGCGGTTGCCGATGCTGCGAATACAGAGTTGGTCGTACGCGCCGTGGTCACCGCGCTTGAAAGGGGAAATCCGAAGGTCAAGACGCCAGCGCGGGATGCGTTCCCGCCGCCGGTTGTGTTGCCTTACGCGGGCGTGAAGTCGTGGAAGACGTTCGAGAAGGGTGCGCAGACGTGGGCCGTCGATCTCGAAACGAAGCACATCGTGATCCGGCCGCAGCGCACGCACGAAGATGGCGGCTGGGTGGATGACGAGGACAAACTAGAATACTTCCCGCCGGACACACCACTGGAGAAAGTCGCGCAGCGCGTGGCGCAGTTGGTTCTGTTGGCGATGAAATAGCAGAACAACGGGTCAGGTTGAGCCAACCCTGATTTCTCTGTTCAAATTTCATTGTTAGCCACACCACCCTGTCAGATCAACCAGCTTCGCAATCGCCCTGTCTTAGGAAAGCATCGCTTCGCTCGCAACGAGCATCCCTTTCCCAAGACGGAGCGGCCATGAGCCAGAATTTGCTGTCGCTGCAATTCACCGATCAACAACTCGCCGCGATAGATGCGGCTTTGGCATCGCTGGAATCGGCGCTTGCCGGCTTGATCGCCTTGACGCCCGATCAACGCCGCGCGATGACCAAGATGGGGCCGAAGTCGGAAGCGTTTTGCCGGCAGACATTGACGGTGTTGAGCCAGAACCCGCAGGTGATTCCGCCCAGCGTGAATCTGGCGGAAGCGCAAGCGGACTTGACGGCGTTGGATGCGCTGCGTCCGCGCTTGGCGCGATTGGAGCGCTTGACCGAACGCGCGGGCGATACCGATGCGGCGCTGGGTGGAGATGTGATGTCGTTCGCGCTGGAGGGATACGCCCTGCTCAAGTTCGCGGGCAAAAACCAAGGTTTGGAGGGGCTGCGCAAGGAACTGTCGGCACGGTTCGCGCGTTCGGGCGGGAAGGCGGAGGGCGCGCCCGGCCCAGGCGGTTGAGGCGGTGGCGGGGTGAAAATCGCCATGGATTCGCCAACGCATTGATTTATCGATGGAAAAAGCGCCGTTTGCGGTGCTTTTTTCGTGAGCGGCCGAGCAAAACGCTCGGCGTGCCGGGCTTCGAGCGTCGTCCGCCGAGCATTTTGCTCGGCGGGCCAAGTTTTGAGCGTCGCTCGTCGAGCGTTTTGCTCGGAATGTGGTGCGTGGAGGCCGGCCGGTCGAGCGGAGAAGCGCGGTGCGCCAAGTCTTCCGCTCCGCACGTCGAGCTTTGAACTTGGCACGCGGGATCTTTCGCTCGGGTGGCCGAGTTCGGCGCTCGGCGGCCCGAGCGCTCGAACTCGGCGCGCGAAGTCGTGAGCTTCACACGCCGAGCCGTGAACCTCGTGCGAGCCGCGTTATCCCTCGTTCCACACCCACGCCGGCCATCCCGCCTGCGGCGAGGCGGGGACGATGGCGATGCGGCGTTCGGTGATCTGCAGTTGCACGCGTTCGCCGATGGCGAAACCCGCGTCTGTCATCCAACGCCCCTGCAACCGTAATTGCGGCACTTGTTGCGCGCCGATCCAACGGCCGGCTTGCCGCTGGTCGTAGTGGTGATAACCGATCTTGAGCAGACGGGATGCGGGGAAATAACGTTGAGCAGCCATGATGGCCTCCTAGTAGATGCGTTCGATAAGCCCCTTGTTCAGAGGGGCGGTCGGGTACTTGAACACCGCTACTAGACGGCCCGCAGTTTTCCCCTCACGGGTGTTGTATGGCTGCGCGCTACCCGACCATAGAAAACGATGGACGCAAAAAAACCGCAGGGCTGTCGGGTGCGGTGACCGCTAGTAGAAGGTGTGTTCATCACCTGTAGGGAATGTAGTGGGTTCTCGTATGCAGGTCAAGGCGTTGGCTTCGAGCGGCGACGTAGGAAAATTCCTACAATTAAGACGACTTTCGCAAGATATATCGCCGTCAGCCGCATGCTGATTTGATCGGCAGCTTCAAGGAGAGATGGAATGCAGCGCTATCGCGATCTGAAAGTGTCGTCGCCGACATTGAATGCGGCTTCCCTTGTGGCCTATATCGAATCTTTCGCCAAATCCACCGGCGGCTGGGAATTCATCGAAGAAAAAAGCGCTCTATATGCGGCTGAGAGCGGAAAGCCGTCCTGTTGTTTCATTTCTGCCTCAGCTACTCACCCAAGGGCGGCATTGCACCTGACGGTGTTTCGTGATGACACTCTGTATATGCCAAATATCGTACCGCTTGAGAAAAATTCTCTCACCAAGGACGAATACAACACTATCGCCGCGAGATTTGCGCGCGAACTTGGTGCCCGGTCAAGATCGGATAACATGAAGATTAACCTGACCATGTCAAAAGCAACGATTCATTTGCGCGACTTGATTTCGGGAAAAAAGACATGGCGATTGCTTCGATCTTATCTCGACGCGTTCCCGCACAGCCATCACCCCAACGATATTCGCCGACTGGACAACTTCATTTGCGCGCTATTTCGTTATTCCAGAAAGACGTTCGATGCGAGCGCATTTGAATATCTCCTGCAAGAGGATGAAAAATGGCCTGTAGATGAAGCGGCTCGCTGCCGGCACCGCGTTGAGATCGGGCTCGAAGTGCTGGAAGCGAATAAAAGGTTTTGAAACTCTGTCTGTATTCGTTAAAAGCGACACCGGTTGACGGCGGCTACAATTTCCGCTTTCATCGCCGCGTGAGCCGCACGACAGCACAAGCACGCATTGTTTACCCTCCCCACGCGTGGCGACGCGTTCGTCATCGCCGCCGCGTTGGGGGCCGTCTGGCGCGGCAGGATTTCAGCACGTACAAGCTGAGCGCGCTGAAGATCGTCGAGAGCGCGACGGGCGTGCCGAGCATCGTGACGGCGACGACGGGGGCGTTGTCGGGCGCGGCGAACATGCCGTCGGACGATATTTACGGCGACGGTCAGACCGACCAGTTGCTGATGACTTCGCCCGAGTACGGCATGCGCGATTCCTTCGGCATTCGTACCTCGCAGGGCAACCCGGCTACGCCAGTGCCACCCAGCGTGTCGCCGACGACGTTGCCGAACGGCCTGCCGATCTTCACCGGCAACGTGCTGGTGAACGAGAACACGGGGCCGTCGGCGGCGAAGAACGCCGACGGACTGACGCCGCAGACGCAGGACGTGATCGCATCGGTGAACGAAGGCTTCGGCCTGCAGGTGCAATGGCGCTATTCGCCGCTGGCCGGCAAAGCCGGCCGCACGGCGGGCACGACGCTGCTGTACACGGTGCCGATGGTGGCGTCGCAGCGGTACATCGACGAGCGGCATATCTATTTCACCTCGTCGATGAATGTGGTCGCGGAGATGCTGCGCAGCGACGGCATCGGCGGCTTGCGCACATGGCGCTACGGCTACGGCGAGGCGATCTACCACACGCAGGGCCGCGGGTTCCAAGGCTTCCGCACCATCATCGAAGAGGACGTGCTGGCGGGTCTGCGCACGACCACGACGTTCCACCAAAAATTCCCGCTGACCAGCCAACCCGAGCGCATCGTCGTCAATCCGATTTCGCGCACGGGCGAGGACGGGCCGATCAGCAAAGAGCAATACACGTGGCGCTGCGACCGCACGAACCGCGCGAACGCGGCGGCGTGTACGCCGACGCCGGGGACGCTGGTGAAGTGGTTCCCGTTCCTGGACACGAAGGAGTCGTGGACGTACGACGCCACGACCGCCGCAGCGGGCGGCACGCCGGCAGTGCTCGGCTACACGCAGGAAGTGGCGGCGGACGACGCGACCTGCAGCGGCAGTTTCGCGAGCACCTCCGGTTACGACGCCTACGGCAATCTGCTGGCCCGCACCACGCACGCGGGCGACCTGGGCACGGGCAGCGCCAGCGGCACCGCGAACCGCTTGGATCGGCAGTGCGTGCGCGAGATCACGACGGTGCTGCCGGACGTGTCGGCGTGGTGGCTGGATCGCGTCAGCCGCACACAAGCGATCACGCAAGTGACGTGGGACGGCGCGCAGCACGCGTTGCCGGCCGGCACGTCCAATCCCGCGCGCAGCCTGATCACCGACTTCGCGTGGAACCCGGACCGCACGCTCGCGACGGAGATCAAGCAACCGGGTGTGGCGAACCAGCAGGTGGTGACGGCGTACACGTATCCGACAACGGGCAACTACGGCTTGCCCTCGGGCGTGGGCGTGACCGCGGACGGCGATCCGAACGGCTCGCGCAGCGTGGGCACCAGCTACAGCGCGGACGGCTACTTCCCGCTGGCGGTGGCGAACGCGCTGGGCCACAGCGCGACCACGACGGTGCGCGCCCGCGACGGCCAGCCGGTGAGCGTGACCGACGCCAACGGCCTGCGCACGCTGACCGACTACGACGCGTTCGGGTTCGCGACCAGGCAACGCTTCCGCGGCGCGACCGACAGCGTGTACGTGGCGCCGGATCGGCAGACGGCGGTGACGCGCTGCAGCGTGACCGGATGCTGGACGCCGATCGAGCAGTACCAGACGCTGACGGTGCAAGACGGCAGCCCGACGAGCCTGACGCGCCGCGATGCGCTTGGGCGGGTATGGCTGGAGGCGCAACTGGGGCAGGACGGCGAATGGGTGAACGTGTTCAACGAGTACCTGCCGCGCGGTCAGCTCAAATACCGGACGGAGCCGTTCCGAGGCGGCGATGCGTTGCAGTACACGTTTTATGAATACAACGACCCGCTGGGCCGGATGACGAAGAAGATCGTGCCCAAGCAGGGCATCGACGGCCGCGGCGACATGGTGACGACGTACGGCTACAGCGGACGGACCACGAGCATCCAGGTGTGCGGCAGCAACGACGTGGGCACGGGGAATTGCCTCAACCTGTCGCGGACGACGGACAGCCTGGGCCGGTACGTCGAGACGCGGGACGCGCTGAACGGCAGAACGCGGTTCTGGTACGAGGCCAACGGCAACGTGGCCGCGATCGAAGACGCGAACGGCGTAACGACGAAGGCGGCCTACAACGCCATCGGCCAACGCACATCGGTCAACGACCCGAACCAAGGCACCTGGAGCTTCCTGTACAACGCGCTGGGCGAGGTGCTGAACCAGACCGACGCACGCGGCATCGTCACGTCGATGACCTACGACAAGCTGAGCCGTCCGCTGAGCAGAACGGCGACGATCGACGTGACCGGCGACAACGTGGCCGATCAAGTCAACGACAGTTGGAGCTACGACCCGGCGAACGCGAAAGGCGCGCTCTCGGTGGCGCAACGCGCGATCAACAGCGCGCTGGAGCGAAGCACCACCACGGTCTACGACGCATTGGCCCGCCCGGTGCTGTCGCATGTGGCGCAGGCGGGCGCGCCATCGGCGTACGTCTCCCGCACGAAGTACGACAGCTACTACGGCCGCCCCGTGGGCCAGGAGTTCCCCAACGGCGAAGCGGTGCAGGCGCTGTACGGCAACTACGGTCATGCGGTGGCCGAGAAAGACCCCGTCACGGGCACCGAGTACCGGCGCACCAACAGCGTGAACGCGCGCGGCCAGGCCACGCAGGAGACCTTCGGCAACGGCGTGGTGCTGAACCCGCAGTACCAATGGCAGACCGGGCAACTGACCGAACTCAAGTACAGCAAAAACGGCAGCGATCTGAGAAAGCTCGGCTACGGCTACGACGTGTTCGGGAACCTGAAGCGACAGACGCTCAACACGAACCAGAGCCAGGAGGACTACAGCTACGACCAACTGCACCGACTGGTGCAGAGCATCCGATCGGGCGCAGCCAGCGGCACGGTGAACTACGGCTTCGACGCGGTGGGCAACTTCACCAAGAAGACGGACTTCAGCACCAGCGCAGCGAACGCGTACAGCTACACCGGCGGCGCCTGCGGCGGCGGCGCGAATGCGGTCAAACAAATCGCCCTCGCAGCGGGCGGCACAAGAACCTACTGCTACGACGCGAACGGCAACCTGACCGGCGACAACGCGGGCCTGAGCCTGAAGTACGACCACATGGGCATGACCACCGTGGCTCAGCGCGGCGCGTTGCGCGACGACTTCCGCTACGGCGCGGACGGCGGGCGTACCAGAAGCTGGGGCAGCGATGGATCGAGAATCTACCTGCCGGGCTACGAACACCGGATCGACACCAACGAGACGAAGGTGTACGTGGGCGATTACGCGGTGATCACCAACGGCAGCGCAGGACGCAAGGTCGAGTATCTGCTGAAAGACCGCCTCGGCAGTGTGGACGCGGTGGCGAGCAGCGCGGGCGCGATTACGGAAACAAGAGGCTACGACGCGTTCGGCAAACCAAGAAGCGGGACTTGGGCCGATCTATCCCCGCCGAAACTGGGCAGCACGAGCGTCACCCCGAAGGGCTTCACCCAGCACGAGCACCTCAACCAGCTCGAACTGATCCACATGAACGGCCGGCTGTTCGACTACAACGTCGGACGATTCACCGGCGTGGACCCGGTGATCCAGTTCCCGTTGAACTCGCAGTCGCTGAATCCGTACTCGTACATCCTCAACAATCCGTTGTCAGGGACTGATCCGACGGGGTATACCGCGTGCAACGATGTCAGCACATCGGAAGCGGGCAGCGGCAGTTGCACCTACACCACCTCGGACGGCAAAGATCACGATGTCGATTACAAGGTCGGCAAAGACGGCAAGGTCAGTGTGTCCACTTCGGGTGCGAGCTTTAGTGCGATTGCGGCGGACAACAAGCAGCGCGGGCTGAATGGTGGCGCTGCGCCGAAGGGTGTGACGGATGCCGGGCGAAAGGAAGCGGCTGCGGCGGCGAGTCAAAAAGGTATGGCGAGCACGAGCAGTCAGATGGACAGCGCGTCAAATTCTACGCAATCTTCTTCGGGAGGGCGGCGCGGTGTTAAGCCGAATTTTTTGAGTAGTAGTAATCCGGTGGAGGACAACGAAAAAAGAAAGAACATCATGCGTTTAGCCAGAGATGCCCTAAATTCAATTGATAAACAGAAAAGGGCGAATCCGGGGCAGCCAATCCATCTTGATTTGGAGTCTTTTTCCTTGCTTGTTGCAAGGCAAATAGTTGTCTTGAGGCAAGATGAAGGCAAAATCGGAAAATCTATAGATAAGTGGAGTTGGGATCAGTTCAGCCTTTATGTGCAAACACAAGATTCTCCCTTTACAACACTGTACGCCAAAGATACGTTTATTCTTCCTGCAGAGCTTGGTGACTTTGGTGGTGCGCATCAAGGAAGTACAATTAATTATTTTTCTCAGGGCATGTTCTGGGAAGCGGCGGGATATCCAGGCTCCATTACAAATTCTGCAATTACTGCATGGAATCTGAGGCAAGCAGCGACTGGCGAATACAGTGGAGATATTGGCTATATAGAAAATATATATAGAAATTTTGATCAGATTCCGAATGCTAAAGGATGGGCGGAGTTCGGGCGAGATTTCTATAGAAATATGAAGGATGAAATCAAATGAAAAACATTGTAAATCTGATTTTAGTCTGCACGCTTATTGTTTTTGTGGCGGGTTGCAAGCGGGGCGAGAGCTCTTGCGCCCCGTATGAACATCTCGCGAACGATAAAGAAGTCATTAGCACTTTGAAACTTTGGATAGACGGTGAATTCTCAAAAAGTCTTGAATCCATAGAGCTTAATGATCCGGGAGCAATGGTGCATGAGCCTGGAAGCTTTCTTGTCAAAAATTCGCCAAATCTCGAGGGCATTGGATTTCCGCCAAACTCGGTGGCGCGAGTCATTATGAATGAGCATCAGATGCCGGCAGCCATTTTTTTTGGACATCGATCAATGCATGGTGTGATCATTTCAATGTCATCCGCCGGTGATGTGCTCAGACGTTTTGGGGTTGTTTCGGACAATATGCATGTAATTTCTGATCGCGTGGCATATGTGTGCTACCAGCGTGATTAAGGCTGTAAGGCGGAAAATCAGGGGCCAGAGTCTGAGATATCCCCACGTTTTCCCCCCGTGAGATCAGCTTGTTAGCGCTGTTACGACTGGAAACGAGTGCGCGCATGGCGCAGCCTTCAAGGTGACTAAGCCAAAGAAGGACTGACCACCATGCGCGCCAGCCGAGTATTGCAGAAGTGCTTACCTGAATCACTCGGCCAGATGCACGCGCTTCGCGAGCGCGTACTGTTGCGCTCGGTCGAAGCATTGGTTGCCGGCCGGCGGTTGACGCTGACCGATGTGGCGCGCGCCTGGCCCGGTTCCGAGCGCATCAAGGCGCCGCTCAAGGCCTTTGATCGATTGATCAGCAACCGTCGCTTGCACGCCGAGCACGAGGGCATCTATGCCGACATGGCCCGTTGGCTGCTGCGTGCAGAGCGACCGGTGATCGTGATCGACTGGTCGGATCTCAAGGAGGATCGCAGTTGGTGTGTGGTGCGTGCAGCGGTTCCTGTCGGTGGCCGCACCGTTCCCGTGCTGGACATGGTGTTCCCGGGCAAGCAGCAAGGCGCGCCCGTAGCGGAAAAGCACTTCCTGAAATGCTTGGCCGCATTGATGCCCGAGCATGCAAGGC
>SSGH01000022.1 GCA_008015835.1 Lysobacter sp. | reverse complement strand
CGGCAAAACGCCTCGACAGGATGGAATCCGGCTGGGTGTCGCCTTCCTTCAGGCCGGCGATGGTGCGCGCCTTTTCACGCTCGACGGCCGCGGCCGGAAAGACCGGCTGGCGGATCAAGGTGGCAAGGAGGTCGACCGCGCCATCGCGCTCGACCGGACTGCTCAGGGTACGCAGCGACAGCGACGCCCGATCCATGTCGGCCCCGCCGCCGATCTGGGCGCCCAGATCGGCAACCCGGTTGGCGATGGCGTCCTCGTCCAGCGAACCGGCACCGGATTCCATCAGGGCCCGGGTCAGCCCGGCAATGCCGGCCTTGCCCGCCGGAGCCTCGGCGCCGGCGGCGCGGAAATCCACCTGCACGTCGACGATGGGCAAGGCGCGACTTTCAACAAAGAACACCTTGGTACCGCCGGGCGTGGTCCAGGTCTGGATTGCCAGACTGGCGCGGGCCGCAGGGGCGGCGAAGAGGGTCGCAACGGTCATCGCGAGGGCGAAGCCGAAACGTTTGCTATGGGGAATCATCGATTAACCTCGAAACAGGACAGGCAGCGGGAGCGTTCAGTGGTGGTGCGGCGCGGCAGCAGCGGCCTTGGCACGGGCCTGCGGGTCTATCGGCAGCGGATCGAGCTGGGCCACGGTGAGGGTGTCGTCGCGGAAATACTTCTTCGCAACGGCCTGCACTTCCGCGGCGCTCACGGCACGAATGCGTTCGAGCATTTCCGCGTCGTCCTTCCACGACAGACCGACCATTTCATCCATGCCGATTTCCATCGCCTGCCCCATCAGCGAGTCGCGCTTGTAGACCTGTCCGGCAACCGCCTGGACCTTGACCCGCCGCAACTCGTCCTCGGACACGCCGTCGTTCTGGATCCGCGCGATCTCGGCACGCAGCGCGGCCTCGACGTCGGCCACGCTCTTGCCCTGGGCCGGCGCGCCGTCGAGGATGAAGAGCGATTCGCCGCGGGCGGTGCCGTCGTAGCCCGCACCCGCCGTCACCGCCACGCGGCTGCCGCGCACGATGTTCTTGGCAAGGCGCGCGCCGTCGTAACCGTCGAGCACCGCGGCGAGCACCTGCAGCGCGTAGAAATCGCCGTCGGCCTTGACGTTGCGCAGGGTCGGCACGCGCCAGGCAAGCGCCACATAGGGCAGATCGGCCGGGGCCTTGACCACCGTGCGACGGGTGCCGGTCTGCTCCGGTTCGACCAGCGGCTTGCGGGCCGGCAGGGCACGCGTCTTGATCTGCCCATAGCTGCGCTGGGCTTCCTTGAAGACGTCCCGGTGATCCACGTCGCCCACCACCACCAGCGTCGCGTTGTTGGGCACGTACCAGCGCTGATACCAGTCGCGGGCGTCCTGAGCGGTCATGTTGTCCAGGTCGCTCATCCACCCGATGATCGGCCGGCGATAGGGGTGAGCCTGGAAGGCGGTGGCCATCAGCTGCTCCACCACCAGCGAGCGGGGCTTGTCGTCGGTGCGCAGACGGCGCTCTTCCTTGACCACCTCGATCTCTTTCTTGAAGGAGTCGTCGGTGACCTGCAGATGGGCCATGCGATCGGCTTCCAGCGCCATCATCTTGCCCAGCGCTTCCTTCGGCACCTGCTGGAAGTAGGCGGTGTAATCGTAGCTGGTGAAAGCATTGTCGCGACCGCCGACGGCGGCCACCTGCTTGTTGAACTGGCCCGGACCGACCCGCTTGGTGCCTTTGAACATCATGTGTTCGAGCAGGTGGGCCACCCCGGACGTGCCATCCACCTCGTCCATTGCGCCCACCTTGTACCAAACCATATGCACCACCGACGGCGCCCGCCGGTCTTCCTTGACGATCAGCTTCATTCCATTGGGAAGCGTGCTCTCGAAAGGGTTGGCCAGGGCCGACATGGGAAGGGCCACGGCGACGGCCGCGGACAGGACGCCGGCAACGACGCCGATGCGCAAACTGCGATTCATCATAGGCTCTTGAAGCATCTGGTAAAATTGAAAATTGATGGTTGCCGGCCGCAGTATCGGGTCCAGTCGGATCCGATACTGCGGGCTTGATGCCGCGCGGATCATAGCGGCATTCCGGTGGCCCGGCCAATCGGGCAGCGTGGGGCATTTCCACCCGCAGCCCGTCCCGATCGAACTCACTCTGACCCGGCTCCTCATGTTTGGTTTCCTGAAGAAAACCCTCAAGGGTGGCAATACGCCTCCCGAAACGCCCGCAGCGGCGCCGGAAACGCTGGCGGCTCCGACACAAACCGCGGCAGTTTCCGCGCCGCCCCCCGTCGTCGCGGCCCCCGAAACCGCACCCCGCCCCGTTTCCAACCCGGCTCCCGAACAGGAGAAAAAGCGCTCCTGGATGGACCGCCTGCGCTCCGGCCTGTCGCGCACGCGCGAACAGATCGGCGGCGGACTCGGCGGTCTGACCAGTCTGTTCTCGCGCCGCAAGATCGACGAGGAATTCCTCGAAGAACTCGAAACCACCTTGCTGATGGCCGACTGCGGCGTGGATGCCACCCAGCACCTGCTGAAGGAACTACGCCTGCGCTGGAAGCGCGACAAGCTCGAAACCGCCGATCAGTTGCAAAGCGCGCTGGCCGAAGGCCTGCTGTCCATTCTCGCCCCGCTGGAGCAACCCCTCGAAATCAGCGGCCACCGCCCCTACATCATCATGATCGCGGGCGTGAATGGCTCGGGCAAGACCACCTCCATCGGCAAGCTCGCCAAGCACTTCCAGAACGAAGGCAAGAGCGTGCTGCTGGCCGCCGGCGATACTTTCCGCGCCGCCGCCCGCGAGCAGTTGATGACCTGGGGCGAGCGCAACGGCGTGGCCGTCATCGCCCAGGAATCCGGCGACCCGGCCGCCGTGGTGTTCGATGCCATCAGTGCCGCCCGCGCACGCAACATCGACATTGTGCTGGCCGACACCGCGGGCCGTCTTCCCACGCAGCTGCACCTGATGGAAGAAATCGCCAAGGTCCGCCGCGTCATCCAGAAGGCGGAGCCCTCCGGGCCGCACGAAGTCCTGCTGGTGCTCGACGCCAACATCGGCCAAAACGCGCTGCAGCAGGTCAAGGCCTTCGACGCGGCCATCGGCGTCACCGGCCTGGTCCTCACCAAACTCGACGGTACCGCCAAAGGCGGCGTGGTGGCGGCCATCGCCCGCCAGAGCCCCAAGCCGCTGCGTTTCATCGGCGTCGGCGAACAGATCGACGACCTGCAAACCTTCCGGGCCAAGGAGTTCGTCGAAGCGCTGTTCACACCCCTCGGCAGCGGCAAAAACGAAGCTAGCTGAATACCGCCGTCCCGAGTGCAAAAAAGCCGCTGCGGCATTGCCGTCAGCGGCTTTTTCATGGGGACGGCCGGGTTCAGGCCGGCAGCAAACGATCCAGTTCGGCCACGATGCGCTCGGCGGCCTTGCCGTCCCAAAGGGCCGGACGACGGCCGTGCTTGCCCTGGCCGGCCAGTACCTTGCCCGCTTCTTCGAGGATGCGTGCAGGGTCGGTACCGACCAGCACGTTGCTGCCTTCGTCGATGGTCACCGGACGCTCGGTGTTTTCGCGCAGGGTGAGGCAGGGAATGCCCAGCGCGGTGGTTTCTTCCTGCAGACCGCCGCTATCGGTCATGATCAGCGCGGCATCCTTCCACAGATTGAGGAACTCCATGTAGGACTGCGGCTTGGTCAGGACCACGTTGGGGCCGAGATCGAGACCGAACTTTTCGAGATTGCCGCGGGTCCGCGGATGCACCGGGAAGATCAACGGCAGGTCGACGGCAATCTGCTTGAGCGCGCCGGCAATGCCGCGCAGGTTGGCTTCGTCATCCACGTTGGACGGACGGTGCAGGGTCACCACGCCGTACTTCGGATACTTGGCCTTGATGGCCTCGGTTTCCATGCCGCTTTTGTCCGCGGTGTCGAGCTTGTCGCGCTGGAACAGCAGGTTGTCCACCATCACGTGGCCGACGTTGAACACCACATCCTGGCGCTTGCCTTCGCGCAGCAGGTTGTCGACGCCGGCCGGTTCGGTGCAGAAGAACCAGTCGGAGATGCTGTCGGTGACGAGGCGGTTGATTTCCTCGGGCATGCGCATGTCGCCGCTGCGCAGGCCGGCTTCGACGTGGACCACCGGAATGTCCAGCTTCTTGGCATCGATGGAACACGCCAGCGTCGAATTGACGTCGCCCACCACCAGCACGCAGTCGGGGCGGGCCTTCTGGCAGATTTCTTCGAAGGCCACCATGATCTTGGCGGTCTGGGTCGCGTGGCTGCCGCCACCGGCTTCCAGGTGGTAATCCGGCTTGGGAATGCCCAACTCGTCGAAGAAGACGTCGCTCATCTCACGGTCATAGTGCTGGCCGGTATGGATGATCCGAAACTCGAAGCGGTCCGCGCGGGCCTGCAGGGCGCGCACGATAGGGGCGATCTTCATGAAGTTGGGACGCGCGCCGGCAACGAGGTAGATCAGCGAACGGGACATACGGGGCTCCAGAGCAGAATGACAGGCGCGCATTATCACGCGCCGCCGCAGGGCTTTACGAAGAAATAATTGTCAGAAATGCACAAGCAATGGCGCCGGATCGGTTGCGACCGGCGTCACGCGAATTTTTCGCACTCTGCCAGCGCCTTGCCCGCCAGGTCCTTTGCCGACAACAAGGGCGTGATGCCCTCGAGCGGCCATGCGACGCCCACGGTCGGATCGTTCCACGCCAGACTGCGCTCGAACTGCGGGGCGTAGTAATCGGTGGTCTTGTACAGGAAGTCGGCCGAGTCGCTGGTGACCAGAAAGCCGTGGGCAAAGCCCGGCGGAATCCAGAACTGGCGGTTGTTCTCTTCGGACAGTTCGATTCCGACCCACTGGCCGAAGGTCGGGGAGGATTGGCGCAGATCCACTGCCACGTCGAACACCGCGCCGCGGGTGACCCGCACCAGCTTGCCCTGGGCTTGCTCGATCTGATAATGCAGACCCCGCAGCACGCCTTTGCCCGAGCGGGAGTGGTTGTCCTGCACGAAGTTCGGGCTCAGCCCGGTGGCGTCGTGGAAGACCTTGGCGTTGTAACTTTCCATGAAGAAGCCGCGGGCGTCGCCGAACACCTTGGGTTCGAGGATCAGCAGGTCCGGGATCGCAGTCGGGATGACTTTCATCGGAATCCCCTCAGTTAAAAGACTTTTTCTTCGAGGATGCGCAGCAGGTACTGGCCGTAGCCGTTCTTGGCGAGCGGGGCGGCGAGCTTCTGCAGATGCGCGGCGTCGATCCAGCCGGCGCGCCAGGCGATTTCTTCGGGGCAGGCGATCTTGAGGCCTTGCCGCTTTTCGATGGTCTGGATGAACAGGCTGGCTTCGAGCAGGCTTTCGTGGGTGCCGGTGTCGAGCCAGGCGTGGCCGCGGCCCATGACTTGCACGTCGAGGGCGTCCCATTCGAGGTATTGGCGGTTGACGTCGGTGATCTCGAGTTCGCCGCGGGGGCCGGGCTTGAGGTTTTTGGCGATGTCGACGACCCGGTTGTCGTAGAAGTAGAGGCCGGTGACGGCGTAGCGGCTCTTGGGGAGCTTGGGCTTTTCTTCGAGGCTGATGGCGTGGCCGTCGGCGTCGAATTCGACGACGCCGTAGCGCTCGGGGTCGTGCACCGGGTAGGCGAAGACGGTGGCGCCGCCGGTTTGCCGGTTGGCGCTGCGCAGGCCGCCGGCGAGGTCGTGGCCGTAGAAGAGGTTGTCGCCGAGCACGAGGGCGCTGGGGCCGTTGCCGACGAAGTCTTCGCCGATGATGAAGGCTTGGGCGAGGCCGTCCGGGCTGGGCTGGACGGCGTATTGCAGGCTGAGCCCCCACTGGCTGCCGTCGCCCAGGAGTTGCTGGAAGCGCGGGGTGTCCTGGGGGGTGGAGATGATGAGGATGTCGCGGATGCCGGCCAGCATGAGGGTGCTGAGCGGGTAGTAGATCATCGGTTTGTCGTAGACCGGGATGAGCTGCTTGGAGACGGCCAGGGTGGCGGGGTGCAGCCGGGTGCCGGAGCCGCCGGCGAGGATGATGCCTTTGCGTTGGGTCATGGTGCTGTCCGTTTCAGATCGTGTCGGGTGTGGGGGGCTGACGCCGCGCCTACAGGATTTCGGTGAGCATGCGCTCGACGCCCTGCCGCCAGTCGGGCAGCACGAGGCCGAAGGCCTGTTGCAGTTTGTGGGTGGCGAGCCGGGAGTTGGCCGGGCGCCGGGCAGGGGTCGGGAAGGCGCTGGTGGGCACCGGCAGGATGGCTTCCGGGGCGACCTTGATCGGGACCCCGCGGGCGCGGGCAAATTCGATGACGTGGCGGGCGTAGCCGTGCCAGGTGGTTTCGCCCCCGGCGACGAGGTGGTAGGTGCCGGCCAGATCCGGGTTGGCGAGGGTCATGCGGGCGGCGTGGGCGGTGACGTCGGCGAGCAGTTCGGCGCCGGTGGGGGCGCCGTGCTGGTCGTCGATGATGGTGAGTGTGTCGCGCTCGGCGGCGAGCTTGAGCATGGTCTTGGCGAAGTTGCCGCCGCGCGCCGCATACACCCAGCTGGTGCGGAAGATGAGGTGGCGGCAGCCGCTCTGGCGGATGAGCTCTTCGCCTTCGCGCTTGGTGGCGCCATACACCGAGAGCGGGCCGGTGGGGGCGTCCTCAATCCACGGGGCGCTGCCGCTGCCGTCGAAGACGTAGTCGGTGGAGTAATGCACGAGCAGCGCGCCCAGGGCGGCGGCTTCGCGGGCGAGCACGCCGGGGGCCAGGGCGTTGAGGGCGCGGGCGAAGTCGGGTTCGCTTTCGGCTTTGTCGACGGCGGTGTGGGCGGCGGCGTTGACGATGAGGTCGGGGGCGACGGCACGCACGGTGGCGGCGAGGCTTTCCGGGTGGGCGAAGTCGCCGGAGAGGCCGGGTGCGCCGTCGTGGTCGAGGGCGATGAGCTCGCCGAGGGGGGCGAGGCTGCGCTGGAGTTCCCAGCCGACCTGGCCGTTCTTGCCGAAGAGAAGGATCTTCATGAGAGGGTATCGGTTATTGGGTCATGGGGAGTGGGGCTAGGCCGGGTGGGTCTGCCGGGGCGACTTCAGTCGCCCGCGGCGCTTGAACAGGGGATCGACCCCGGTTCGGCCGGTTGAGGGCGACTGAAGTCGCCCCT
>SSGH01000048.1 GCA_008015835.1 Lysobacter sp. | reverse complement strand
TCGTATTGCTCACGCACGTCCTCAGGCTTCGCCCGCAGCGCATTCTCCAACCCGCGTTTGCCCTCATCGACCCAGCTCTCGATCTCAGACGGCGGTATATCGAACTGTCGGCTCGCCTCAGAGACCGTCGTCTTGCCCTGGATGATCTCCAATACCAGTTGAGACTTCCGACGCGCGGTCCAACGCTTGATCTCTTCTTCCATCACTGCACTCATGGGTGGCTCCTTTTCCAAGGTTACACCGGAGCAGGTTTCTGCTGGGTCATTACAGGCCCGCACCGTCATCGAAACCTGGCGCCGTGAGTACAACGAGAAGAGACCGAAGAAGGCCCTCGGCGGGCTGACGCCCGCCGACTATGCAAGGCAACTGGCAACTCAGCTAACCTAACCCCGGACTCCAAACAGCCACGCTACTGAAAGCGGGGGGCGTCGGTTTCTGCCGTGGTTTTGCTGCTCCGGCAATTTTGAGATAGGTTCTAAAAGAAAATTCAATCTTTACAAATTAACTCGAATTTAGTTTTACCCGGAATTGATATCAATGTGAGGCCAAGTAGCCGTCTTTTTGATAATGGGATCAGGAGAGCATAGCCTAGAAGGATCTACTCATTAGCCCCTTCGATTGAACATCAACTTTGTGAGGATGACATGTTAACTCTCAATATCCCAGAAACACTTGCAGGCGGCCCCTTCCATCATATAGACCAGATAAGCCTTGACCTTGTTGTCTGGTATGACAGCAATCTACAACAAGTCAAGTATGCATACACTCCAGGTTCGAACATCAATTTTTTAACTGATAGAAGCACTCAAGAGTTAACGATTCGGTTGCATTCGCCCGTACCCAATAGGTTCCATATATTTAGCTACGCGTTCAGAGATAAGGCTCCAAAGGGAGATGTCTATTGCGATAATGGGGGAGGGTTTAAACTCCATCAGACGGGGGCATCCCCGCAGTTTCCAAGCGGCACTCAAGCCGTTAGATTTCAGTTGAAACTCCGTGATAAGCAGGGGACTTACATTACCCTACACGTTTTAGACACCGTCGACATGTCACTAATCGACTGCGACCCTCAAGTCGAGAACGGCACCAAAACTTAGTTTTTTCAAAAAAACTAATGGGTTAGGAGAAGTAAGATTTCCGGAATGTTTCTTTTCCGGCGTTTCGACAGTCTCCACCCCGCCCCGTAGGCATCCGCCTCGGGGCGGGGCGCCATCCCCTCGATGGCTCGTTCACAGGGGTTACTGTCATGACCGATACCACGCCTTTCGGGGCCGCCGGGACGCTCGTCGCGCTCGACGGCAGCCGTCTGACCGTTTCGCTTTCGCCCGCCGACGCCGCCGTGGAGGGGGCGCTGGCGCCCGTGACGCCGGGGGCCGGCTGGCCCGCTCCGCCTTGCGATGTCGATTCCGCGCAGGCCGACGGTTCGCCGCCGCAGCATCCGCCCGAGTCTGGGCCTGGCCCCGGTTCCTCGGCGTCGCCGCCTCCGGTGTCGTCCAAGCGATTCGCCAAGGGCAGCGTGTTCCTGCGCGCCGAGGTGCTGCGCTTCCTGCGTCATCAGAAATTGCTGAGCCAGCAGGATATGGCAGACGACGCTTCGGATCGCAACATTCGGCTGTCGATCGCGACGATCAAGCGCGCGGAGTTGGGCGTCGATGCGGCGCGTTATCGCACGGCGCGCGAGTTCGCGCGGTATTTCGGCGTCGCGGTCGAGTTGTTGTTGCGCGATCGGCCGGAATGACGGGCGCAACGCTTCGGTGGCCGTGCGGCACGTGCGGCCACGATCCATGGAGGACGGACACGATGCGCGATCGGAACGATGCGTTGGATGCGGCCCGCGATACGTTGATGCATATCGCCGCCGCCTGCGGGGTGGCGGCGAAACGTCTGCGGCATGGGCTGTCGCTGGAAGTGGACTTGGGATTGGACGAGACGGAATTCGCGCTGTTGGCGGAGCGGCAATGCGGCTTGGGCGACCGGCTGCGCAGCGACGGCAAGACGACGCGAATCGAAGGCGACGAGTTGCGCGATCTGTTGGTGTGGGAGGTCTTGCAACTCACGCTGACGCGCGCGACCGGGCGCCAATACGGCCGCGCGGCGCTCGCGGACGCCATCGCGCAAGCCCAAGCCGAACTGCGCGGCGGCTATCGACGATGATGCGGTGCGGCTGGCGGGCGTCGGCGGGTCTGCGCGATACTCCGAGCATGACCGCCCTCCTCGCCGCCGCCGATCTCGTCCCGCAACCGCTCGACCGCGCCACCGCGCTGCCGGCGCGCTACTACGCCGATGCGGCGACGGTGGCGTTGGATCGGCGTGCGATTTTCGACCGCAGCTGGCAGTACATCGCCCACGTCTGCCAGTTGCGCGAGGCGGGCGATCACGTCGTCGTGGATCTGGCCGGTTTGCCGGTGATCGCGGTACGCGGCGCGGACGGCGAGATTCGGGCGATGCACAACGTCTGTCGGCATCGCGCGGGGCCGTTGGCGCACTGCGACGGGCGCGGCGCGAAGGCGCTGCGCTGCCGCTATCACGGCTGGACCTACACGCTCGACGGCACGCTGCGCACGGCGACCGAAATGGCTGGCGTGGCGGATTTCGATCCGACGACGATCCGTCTACCGCAACTGGCGGTGCGGGTGTGGCAGGGCATGGTGTTCGCCGCGGTGGACGAAGCGACGGCGCCGCCGTTCGAGGCCTTCGTCGCCGGCATCGATGCGCGTATCGGCGATGCGCGTGGGCTCGCCGACTACGGGCATCACCGCCGCGTCGCCTACGATGTCGCCTGCAATTGGAAGGTGTACGTCGATAATTATCTCGAGGGCTATCACGTCCCGCACGTGCATCCCGGTTTGAACAGCCTGCTCGATTACCGCAGCTACATCACCGAAACCGCGGAGTGGTATTCCTTCCAATTCAGCCCGTTGGAGAGCGCGAGCGATCTCTACGGCAATGGCGACGCGCTGTACTACTGGCTGTGGCCGAACACGATGCTCAATATTCTGCCGGGCCGGCTGCAGACCAATCGCATCGTGCCGTTGGGCGCGGAACGCTGCCGCGTCGAATTCGATTTCTACTACGCCATCGACGAGAGCGAAGCCGGCGAAGCGCGGCGCGCGGCCGATATCGCCTTCAGCGATGAGGTGCAGAAAGAAGATCTGCTCATTTGCGAAGACGTGCAGCGCGGCCTCGCCTCCGGTTCGTACGTCGCGGGGCGCTTGAATCCGCTGCGCGAGAACGCGGTGCATCATTTCCACGAATTGCTGCGCCGCGCGTATCGTGCGGCGGCTTCGGACACGACGCGCTGATGCGCCACGCTCGCATCGCGAAGGAACGACCGCACGCATGAGCGCCCGCCCGCTCGGTCTGTGGGCCGCGATCGCCTTGGTCGCGGGCAATATGATCGGCAGCGGCGTGTTTTTGTTGCCGGCGTCGTTGGCGCCTTACGGCGGCGTGAGTCTGTACGGTTGGGCGATCACGCTGGGGGGCGCGCTGTTGCTCGCGCTCACGTTCGCGCGCTTGGCCGGACGCACGGCGAACAGCGGCGGCCCGTACACCTATGCGCGCGAAGCGTTCGGCGATACCGTCGGTTTCGCGATCGCCTGGAGTTATTGGATTTCGATCTGGTGCGCGAACGCGGCGATCGCGGTCGCGTTCGCGGCCAGCATCGGTGCGTTGTTTCCCGGCCTCACCGCCACGCCGCTGCGCGGTGCGGCCTGCGCACTGGGTGCGTTGTGGGTGTGCGCGGCGGTGAATCTCGCCGGCGTGCGCGAAGCCGGGCGTATGCAGATCATCACCACCGCATTGAAAGTGGTGCCGCTGCTGGTGTTCGGCGGCGTCGCGGTGTGGTGGTTGGAGCCCTCGACGCTGCATGCGCCGTTACCTGCCGCCGCGCAGGCGTCGGAATGGGCCGATGCCGTGCAGGCCACGGTCGCATTGACGCTCTGGGCGTTTCTCGGTTTGGAGGCGGCGACGATTCCCTCCGGCGCGATCCACGATGCGGAGAGAACTGTGCCGCGGGCGACGCTGATCGGAACGTTGCTCGCCGGCATCGCGACGATTTTGGCGTGCACCGTCGTATTGGGTTTGCTGCCCGCGGAAACGGCGGCGAGTTCGCCCGCGCCGATGGCCGATGCGGCGCGCGCGCTGTGGGGCGATAAAGCCGGCGCGGCGATCGCGGCGGTCGCCGCGATTTCCTGCATCGGCGCGCTCAACGGTTGGGTGTTGCTATCGGCGCAATTGCCGATGGCCGCGGCGCAGGACGGTTTGTTTCCGCAGGCCTTCGCGCGGCTCGACGAGAACGGCACGCCGCGTTTCGGTGTGATCTTAGGCGCTGCGCTCGCCAGCGCGTTGGTCGTCGCGAACTTCAGCGATTCGCTGGTCGCGCTCTACACGTTCTCGATTCTGCTCTCGACCGCGGCGACGTTATTGCCCTACGTCGCCAGCACTGCGGCGTGGCTGCGCCTCGGGCGTCGCGGCCGCGTCGTCGCGGCGCTCGCGTTGATTTACAGCGTGTACGCGCTGATCGGCACCGGCGCCGAAGCGTTGGCGTGGGCTGCTGTGTTGGTCGCGGCGGGTTTGCCGCTGCATGTGTGGTGGAAGCGCGGAAGGAGAGCGCGAGAAAGTCGAACGAATCACTAACATTCAGCAGGAGACGGTATGACTATGGCTCGCGTTTGCATGAGCCAAGAGCCATCGGAAGAATCAACATCTGATTGGGAAAATGTACCAATAAGAGTTTCCAAGTATCGAAACCATTTAGCGCCTAGGGCGTTGATTAAGTTGGCAAGATAATCAGGCGCCCTATCGCTATATGCAGGCGCCCAAAGCAAGCGCGGCACATTCGAACCAGGCAACTCTACATATCGATTTACAGTCAGATAAACGCAACAATCTATGGACGAATAATTATGCAAAAGTATGTCCGAAACCATTGCACGAATTAGCCCAGGCCCAATAGATATGAAGTCATCGTTCACCAACAACAAGACCCCGGTATTTGTATAGACTTCAAAATGCTTTTTTGTTTCTCTAATTTGACTATTTGCTTTTTTGAGAATTCTCTGCAAATGCGGTCTAAAAAGTCGGATGTACTCTTGCAAAAACCATTCAGGATACGAACCATCGCCGCCAAGTAGCGAGGGACGCCATTCAGGGTTATTGCGAAAAAGCCTTGATAACAAAGCATTATGCTTTTGATTAAATAGCACTGCATTTGCAAAATCAGTTTTAATTTCTTTCAGTTCCGCTACGATGCAAGATTCGGGAAAGTAAAAGTCAGCATTTTCAAAAGACCGCGGAAATTCTAGCTCTTTATCAAGAGAAGACCCGCCGATGCTACAGACAAAATTTTTCCAAGCAGCCTCTACATCAAGAGGCTCATGTGGACCAACATCCCAAAAACCAGGTATTTCAGCCATAGATGCATTAAGAAATCAAACCCGCTCGTAAAGCGCCGCGCCCACCGGTTCGTCGGTGCGTCCGATCAAACGGAACCGCTCGGCCATGGGCAACAGTTCTTGCAAGGCATGGAATGCGGCGACGCGCGAGTCGGACACCAACAAGATGCGTTCGACTTCGATTTCGTCGACCTCGGCACCCGCATGCCCCAATGCGTGTTGGCAAATCTCTTCGCCGTTCATGCGGTCGTGGATCACGATGACGCGATCGCGCAAGCGCTCCCATTCGTGCGCCGGCAGATCGTAGCGTTTGAGGAAGCGGTCGATGATCGCGTCCTCCAGCGCTTGCTGATGACTGGCGCGCGACATGCGCAGCGCCATTTGCATTTGGTCGTCGTCCAATTCGGGCAGATCGGCCATGCGCGCGGCTTCGCGACGCATATCCGCTTCGGTCGGGCCGCCCTTGGCGAGGATGAAATCCATCTGACGCGCGTACAGGTCGACGAAGATCGATTCGAAATTCTCGGCATCGAACCGCAAATAAGGTTCGTCGGCGGCGGTGCGCAGCAGTTCCGATCGCGCGGCCATCGGCGTGAACGCGCCGTCGGCGATGACGCGCGTGCCGGTGCGCGTATGCGCCGGGTTGTGCGTGGGATTGGTGGTGACGGTGAGCGTGTGGCGCGCGTCGGTGTCGCTGACCAGACACAGTTCGAAGAACGGCGCGATCATCGAATGATCGACCACCGTCGCGCCGCTGCCGTCCTCCGGATGGGCGCCGCCCCAGAATTGCAGGGTCGGCATCTCCGGCACGCTGTAGCGGCCGACCTCGCGATAGCCCAAATCCTGCAATTCGGCGATCAAGCCCTCGATGATCTCGGGATGATGGAAAGGCTCGTCCAACGGCTTGAGCGAAATGCGCGCGGCCACGCCGGCCTGACCGATCTGCGCCCACTTGGCGGCGTCGCTGTTGGCGTAGCGTTTGATCCGCCAGCGCAGGTAGAACAGCCCCGCCACGATAAGCAGGACGAACGCGAGCGCGAGCCCGCCGACGATCTGGAGAAACGTACCCATCAAGCCCCCTCGCGCACGGTGCGGAGCGACTGGCTACGATACGTGGCCGCGCCCGCCGCGATCAAGGGCACGCGAAATCGCAGGTCGAGCGGACAGCGCCGCGGTCACCAGGCCGCGAATGGCGTCGCCGGCGGCGGCGGCGAGGTCGTCGCGCCATCGGCCGGTCCGCTCGTCCATGTAGATGCGCTGCGCGATCTCCAATTGCACCGCATCGACGCCTTGCGACGGATCGCCGTATCGGCGGGTGATATAGCCGCCCTTGAAGCGGCCGTTGACCACCCAGTCGTAGGCATTCTGCGCGCGCAAAGCGGTTTCGATGCGCGCCTGCACCGAGGCGTCGCAACTAGCGCCGGAGGCGGTACCGAGGTTCAAGTCGGGCAACCGTCCGTCGAACAGAAACGGCAGTTCGCCGCGAATCGAATGGCCTTCCCACAGCAGCACGCGCGGATGCCGCGCACGCAAGCGTTCGAGTTCGCCGCGCAGCGCGTCGTGATACGGACGCCAGTAGGTCTCGACGCGTTGCGCGATCTCGTCCGCATCGGGTTGTTCGCCGGGCCGATACACCGGATCGCCCGAAAATCGCACGGTCGGGCATAGGCCCGTGGTGTTTTGGCCGGGGTAGAGCGAGACGTCGTCGGGCGGACGATTCAGATCGATCACGTAGCGCGAATAGCGCGGAATCAGGACCGACGCGCCCAGCGCATGGCCGAAGGCGTACAGCCGCGACACGAACCAATCGGTGTCGGGCGCATGCCGCGCCTCCGGCGTCATCCGCGCGGCCAGGGCGTCGGGAATTTCGCTGCCGTCGTGCGGCAGGCTGATCAGCAACGGCGCGGTGCCGCGGTGCAATGCGAAAACGTCCATGCCGCGAGTGTAGCGGCTCGCGGCATGGACGAAAGAGGCGAAGGGCGCGGTCGCGGCGCGCCGGTCGCGACCGGCGCGGCGGGGCTACGCCGCTTGTTTGACTTTGCAGGTGTTGATGCCGAACAGGGTGTAGAGCGGGCACCAGCCCATCAACGCCGTGCCGAGCGGCACCAGACCGATCAGACCGAGATAGTTCATCGGCGCTTCCAGCAGGAACAGCAGGCTGAGCAGGCCGAGGCCGACGACGATGCGGAAGATCTTATCGAAGGAACCGACGTTCTTTTTCATGGCGACTCTCCAGTGAGCGGGATGGCGCCAAGCTACGCTGCGTCGAATGCGGGCTCAGTGACCTTTGTCACCGGCCGTCGCGTACCGCCATGGCGCGCAGGCCCTCGGCGTCGACGATCCGCACGCCGGCGCGCGACAGTTCGACCAAGCCCTGTTCGGCCAATTGCCCGAGGGTGCGCGTCGCCATCTCGCGCACGCTGCCGATTTCGTCGGCGATCTGTTGATGCGTCATCGCGACGGTGCGAAAACCGGCGTCGGCGCGTTCGACCAGGAATTCCGCCAATCGGCGGTCCAAACGATGGAACGCCAACCGCTCGACGCGCTCCATCAAATCGGTCAAGCGATTGGACAGCATCGCGAACAGGAATGCGCGAAACGGCGGCGATTCGGCGATCATCCGTTGGAACATCGTCGGCGGCAGCATCGCCAAGCGCAGCGCGCCTTCGGCCACGCCATCGGCGCTGTAATCGGCGCCGCCGATCAAACAACTGGACGTGAGAATGCAGGTCTCGCCCGGGCCGACGCGGTACAGCACGATCTCGCGCCCGGCGTCCGAACGCTTGAAGACTTTGACGTCGCCCTGCAGCACCAGCGGCAAACCGCCGCAGGCTTGGCGTTCGCTGAAGACGACGGCGCCGTCGCGAAAGTCGTGGACAGCGGCCGCGTCGACGACATCGCCGCGCAGCGGCGCGGGCAATTCCGCGAGCAGCGGATAGGCGCCGATCAGTACGCGCTCCAATGCATCGCGCTCGAGCGCGCTCATGCGAAACGTTCCGGACGGAACGGCGCGGGATCGATCGCCGGCGCGCGCCCGGTCGCGAGGTCCGCGATCAATTGCCCGGTGCCGGTGCTCATGCCGACGCCCATCATGCCGTGGCCGGTGGCGAGCCATGTGCGGCGCTTACCCGGCGCCAGCCCGATCAAGGGCACATCGTCGCGCGACATCGGCCGCCAGCCGCACCAGCGTTCGTGCACGGTCGCGCCGTAGGGATGATGCAGATATTCGCGCGCGGCGCGCTCCAACGCGCCGAGCCGGCGCGCGTTCAAACTGTCGTCGTAGCCGGAGAACTCCATCGTGCTGCCCAGGCGATAACCGCTCGGCCACACGCTGACGCACACCGAGCGGTCGCGCAGCACCAGGGAGCGTTTCGGCACCACCGGCGGGCGGTCGTAGGTGATCGAATACCCCTTGCCCGGTTGGATCACCCGCTTCATCCACGGCATGCCCACGGCGTCGGCCAAGCGCGGCGACCACGCGCCGAGCGCGATCACCGCCAACCCCGCGCGCATCGGGCCCTGCGCGGTATCCGCGCGCACGCCGTCGGCGTCTTCCTGCAGCGCGGTCAGCGCGCAGTGTTCGACGATCTCGCCGCCCTGCGCGCGGAATACGCGCGCCAACTCGTCGATATAGCGATCGGGCCGCAAGGCGGCATCGCCCGAGAAGCGAATCGCGCCGGCAACGCCCGGCTTGACCGCCGGTTCGCGCGTTTCGTACTCGGCGCCGTCGATCACTTCCACCGCGACGCCCAGTTCGCGCAGCAGCGGCAATTCGACTTGGCCGTGCGCGAATTTCGCGGGGTCGCGATACACGTAGTCCTCGCCGGCCTCGACGAATTCGCAGTCGAGACCGAAGGTGTCGATCCACTCGCGCAAACGCGCGCGGGAATCGTTGAGCAGCGTCGATTTGGCGCGCGCGCTCGCTTCCCAATCGCGCGGGTTGCAGCGCGCGGCGAACCCGAGCATCCACTCCCACAGCCGCGGATCGAAACGCGGCGGCACGTACAGCGGCGCATCGGGCGTGAGCATCCATTTCATCGCGGTGAGCACCATGCCCGGCGCGGCCAAGGGCGCCGCGTGACTGGGCGTGATCGTCCCGCAATTGCCGTGCGACGCGCCGCGCCCGACCGCGCCCGCATCGATCAGCCGCACGCTGCGGCCGGCGCGCGACAGCGCCAACGCGCTCGCCAATCCCGCCACGCCGCCGCCGATCACGAGGACATCGGGTCGTTCGCTCATCCGTTCGCTCGCCTGTTCGTCGCGTTTCGGGAATGCGTCGATATTACCAGCCCGACGACGACCCACCGCGCATCCATGCGTCGCGCTCGCGCGCGAACGGAGGCGGGCGGTCGCGTCGCGCTCATGCCGCCGCCGAAAACGCGAAAGGCCCGCACGGGGCGGGCCTTTCGTGGTCGCGCAGAAGCGAGCGACTCAGTGGTGATGACCGCCGTCGCCGTGCACATGGCCGTGCGCGACTTCCTCTTCCGAGGCTTCGCGCACATCGACGATTTCGATATCGAAATGCAGATCTTTGCCCGCCATCGGGTGGTTGAGATCCACATCGACCACGCTCATGCCCACTTTCTCGATGGTCACCGCGCGCGGGCCGACGTTGGTCTGCAGCACCACCTGCATGCCCGGGACGAGGCGCTCGTCGCCGAAATGCTTCTTCGGAATGCGCTGAGTCAGACCTTCGCGACGCTCGCCGTAGGCCTCGGCGGCCGGCACGTCGACGGCGAAGGTGTCGCCGGCTTCGCGGCCTTCCATCGCTTTCTCAAGGCCCGGGATGATGTTGTTGTGGCCGATCAGGATCGCCAGCGGTTCGCCGCCCTGCGAGCTTTCGGTCGCGGGCTGGCCGACTTCGCCGACGGTGTAGTGGAAGCGTACGGCGCGGTCTTTTTCGATTTTCATACGGTTACTCGGGCAATCCAGACGGGTCGGGGCCTCAAGCGGGCGATGGCGCCGGCTTGTCGGCGGAGGGCGGTGCGGCCAAGATGGCCGCCGTGACGATCGATCGACGAAAAACGGCCGGGCATTATCCGCGCTCGCGGCCCGCGACGCCATCCGCTGCGCGGCTCGGCGGCGCGGTTGGGCGCGGCGGCGCGGTTGGGCGCGGCGGCGCAGCGACCGCGTTCCGCGCTGCGCTGTGCGGCGCGCTGATCGCGCTCTCCGGCTGCGGCGGCGGCGACGCCGTGCGCAAACCGCCGCCGCAGACGGCGCGTCCTTCGCCCTCGCGCCCGCTGGTCGAACCCGCCGACCCCGCCGCCGCGAACGCGGTGGTGATCCGGGCGATCGGGCTGGTCGGCACGCCCTACCGCTACGGCGGCAATACCCCCGAAAGCGGCTTCGACTGCAGCGGCTTGGTGACGTATGTGTTCCACGACATGCTGGATCTGCGCCTACCGCGCACGTCGCGCGAACTGGCGGCGATCCAGGGGCCGCGCATCGACCCGAACCGGCTGACCGCCGCCGATCTGGTGTTTTTCGGCCGTCAGGGCGAGGTCGAGCACGTCGGCATCTATGTCGGAGAGGGCCGATTCGTACATGCCCCGCGGACCGGCGGCACCGTCCGCCTGGATCGGCTCGACGGCCCGTACTGGCGCGAACGGTATACGGGTGCGAAACGCGTCCTGAAGTGAGACTTTGCGGGGCCGGTCACACTTTTCCGGGCGGGTCTAACGTTTTTTGAACTCGCCGCCGGCCAAGGTCGGGCACACTCCCCCCTCGTTCTTCGAGTATGTGACCGCCGCGTGACGACCCCAGCCCTTGGCTCCGGCCGCCCCTCCGCCACCTCCCGTCTTCTCGCCACCGCCGTTCTGGCCGTGGCCGCCCTGCCCGTTCTGGCCGCGCCGTCGGTCATGGAGCCGCAGGACCCGACCGATTCCGCGCCCTCGCTGCTGGCCCCGCAGGCCGCCGACGACCGCGACGGTCTGCGTTTCGAGGCCCTGTACCTCCGCGGCATGCGCAGCGTGTTCGACAGCGCCCCGGTCGCGATGGCCGCGCCGGTCGTCGAAGAGGCCGCGCCCAAGGGCGAAAGCCGCATCCAGCGCATGATCAACCGCGGCTTGGCCCTGCTCGGCACGCCCTACCGCTGGGGCGGCACCACCCCGGAACACGGCTTCGACTGCAGCGGCTTGGTCGGTTACGTCTACCGCAGCACGCTCGGCATCGAACTGCCGCGCATCTCGCGCGATATGGCGAACGTCGGCGAGTTGATCCGCGATCGCAGCGATCTGCGTCAAGGCGATCTGGTGTTCTTCAGCCGCCGCGGCGGCCGCGTCGATCACGTCGGCCTGTATCTGGGCGAAGGCAAGTTCCTGCACGCCCCGCGCACCGGCAAGGACGTGGAAATCAGCACGCTCGCCACCGGCTACTGGAGCAACCACTTCCTGAAAGGTCGCCGCGTCGCGCCGGCCGATATGGCCGATGTCGCGCCCGCCGGCACCAGCGAGGAAATGGCGGTGGCGAAAGTCGTCGAAACCAGCTCCGCGGAAGCGAAAACGCTGTAATTCGGTGCGTTTCGCGCGAACCGCGATTTTTTCGAGAGCCGCAGCGATGCGGCTCTCGGCGTTTGGGGCGGTGCATTTTCATCCGTGCGCGCGCACCGCGGTCTCGAACGCGGCCGTCGATACGAAATGCCGGGATCGCGGCTTTGCGAGTCGGTCCGCATGATCGACGCGATCTAAGACGAATGCCGAAGCGACGAACGCAGGCCGCAGTCGATGCCGTCGTCGCGACGACGGCGCTCAATCGCTCGGCGGGCGACGGAATTGCGCCACCGTCGCTTCGATGTCCTTGCTCAACGCCATGACCCGCTGCGCATAGTCGGCCAGACGGCGCTGTTCGTCGTCTCGCGGCGTCCACGCGGGCACCGCGATCGGTTGCCCGTCCGCGTCCACCGCGACGAACACGATCACGCAATGCGTGCACAGCCTGTCCGCGGTTTCGTCCATGGGCGCGCGCGCATGCACGTCGATCGCGAAATGCATGCTGGTGGTGCCGGTATGCACGAGGCGCGCGTTGATCCAGACCAAATCGCCGATCCGGATCGGCGCGACGAAACGAATGCCGCCGACCGCCACGGTCACGCAGTAACGCCCGCTCCAACCCACCGCGGCGGCATAACCGGCCTGATCGATCCACTTCATCACCGCCCCGCCGTGCACCTTACCGCCGTAGTTCACGTCCTCGGGCTCGGCCAGAAACCGCAGGGTCAATTCGCTTTGTCGTCCGCTCATGGGCAGGCTCCGGGTATAGGCGAGGATTATGCGCCGAGCGCTCGTTCGTCACGAGGCGGATGATCGCTTCGAACGAACCACATTCGACATCGATTTGTCGCCCATCGCTACGCTCTGGATGAACCGCCGCGGATCGCGAAGGCGTCATCGACGACGATAACGCCTCGCTCGAAACGATCGAATGCGCGAATACCGAAGCGGTAGATCATGAGAAGGCGGCACCCGAACGAGGCATCGCCTCGCGCGCCGCTGAGCGCCCGAGCGCTGCGCGCGAGGGCGGGAAATCCTTCACATGTGAGAGTGTCGATCGAAGATCGAAAGTGGTGGGTCGTGAAGGATTCGAACCTTCGACCAAAAGATTAAAAGTCTTCTGCTCTACCGACTGAGCTAACGACCCACGAGTCCGGAACACCGGCCCGGCCTTGCGCCGGGCGCGCAGTTTAGCCGAAAAAAACTCGGATGTGGACATCGCCGAAGCGGGGCCTCGCGTCGGAACTGACCTCGCCCGCCATCGACGCGGCGGCCTAGGCGACCCGGTTCGGTCGGCCCGATTCAGGCGGGCCGATACCGCGTGGTATCGGGGGCACTGGCGACGGCGAAGCCTTCGGCGCGCAGGCGGCAGGCGTCACAGTGGCCGCAGGCGCGGCCGTCGGCATCGGCTTGGTAGCAGGACACGGTCTGCGCGAAATCCACGCCCAGGCGCAGGCCCTCGCGGACGATATCGCCCTTGCTCATCCGCATCAGCGGCGCGTGGACGCGGAAACCGGCGCCCTCCACGCCTGCTTTGGTGGCCAGATTCGCCAGCGACTCGAACGTCGCGATGAATTCGGGGCGGCAATCGGGATAGCCGGAATAGTCCACCGCGTTCACGCCGCAGAACAGATCGGTGGCGCCCAGCACTTCGGCCCAGCCCAGCGCCACCGACAGCATGATGGTGTTGCGCGCCGGCACGTAGGTGCTGGGAATGCCGACGCCGATGACGTGACCGTCGGAATCCACCGGCACGTCGATGCCGTCGTCGGTCAGCGCCGAGCCGCCCAGGCTGCGCAGATCGACATGCACGATCTTGTGCGCGGCAGCGCCGAGCGCGCTCGCCACGCGCGCGGCGGCATCGAGTTCCGACGTGTGGCGCTGACCGTAGCGCACGCTGAGCGCATGCGGCGCGAAGCCGCGTTCGCGGGCGATGGCGAGCACGACGGCGGAGTCCATGCCTCCGGAAACGAGAACGACGGCGGGTTTCATTGACATGACGTGATGGTTCGAGAAATCGGGAATCGGTGTGGGAGCGGCGTAAACCGCGACGGATAGGCCGTCGCGCCTGCGTCGCGGCTTACGCCGCTCCCACGAACGACAGTTCGAGAATACCGGCTTACCGCCCCGGTTCGTCGCCCCACAGCAGTTTGTGCAATTGCATTTGGAACTTCACCGGCAGGCGGTCGGCGACGATCCAATCGGCGAGGTCGCGGGCCGCCACCTGATCCTTGCTGGGCGAGAACAGCACATCGCAGCGCTCGGCCAAGCGATGTTCGGCGACGATGCCGCGCGCCCATTCGTAATCGCTTCGGCTGCAGATCACGAATTTGATCTGATCGTGCGCGTTGAGCAGCGGCAGGTTCTCCCAGCGGTTGCGCGCGGCTTCTGCGGAGTCCGGCGTTTTCAGATCGACCACGCGCGATACGCGGGGATCGACCTCGGCCACGTCCAACGCGCCGGAAGTTTCCAGCGACACCGCGTAACCCGCGTCGCACAGCCGTCGCAGCAGATCGAGGCAGCGCTTCTGCGCCAACGGCTCGCCGCCGGTCACGCAGACATGGCGCACGCCATGGCGCGCGACCTCGTCGAGAATGTCGTCGATGCCGCGCCATTCGCCGCCGTGGAAGGCGTACGCGGTGTCGCAATACACGCAGCGCAGCGGGCAACCGGTGAGGCGCACGAACACGGTGGGCCAACCGGCATCGCGCGCTTCGCCCTGCAGCGACATGAAAATTTCGGTGATTTTCAGGCGATCCGCGGCGGCGGTCGCCGCGGGCGCGGATTCGGCGCTGAGGGCGGTATCGATACTCATGCCCGCATTTTACCCGCAGCGGCGGCACAACCCGCGACCCGCCATACGCGCGTAGGCGCGGCGCAAGCCGCGACCCGGCATCGCTCAGCGGGCGGTCGCGGCTTGCGCCGCTCCTACAAACGGGATCAGCGCACCCGCGACAACTGGATCGCGCGCAGGCGATCGTCGGCGGTGCGCGCGGCTTCGGTGCCCGGGTAGCGCGCGATCACTTGCGAGAGCGTAGCCTCGGCGGCGTCGAGTTGACGCAGGCCGTACTGCGCCAAACCGATTTTCAGCATCGCGCCGGCGGCTTTGTCGTGCGTGGGATAGCGATCGAGCAGGGCCTGGAATTGCTCTTGCGCCAAGGCGTAGTTCTGGGTGACGTAGTAACTCTCGCCGAGCCAGTAGTACGCGTTCGGCGCGTAGCTGCCGTTCGGATAAGCCCCGAGGAAACTCTGGAACAGACGCGCCGATTCGGCATAACGGCCGCCTTTGAGCGCATCGAACGCGGTGTTGTAAGCGCCGCGCTCATCGCCGCTGCGACCGAGCGTGGCGGCGTCGCCGTAAACGCGCGGCGGCGTGTCCTGCGGCACGGGCGCGTTCGCGGCCGGCGTGGCGACGGCGGCCGTGGTCGGGACCGGTTTGGCGACCGCTGCGGCGCTCGTCGATGCGGTCGTAGCGGCCACGGACGTGGCCGCTGGCGTGGCGGCAGGCGCGCCGTTCGCGAGCGGCGCGTCGCCGGATTCGAGCCGATTCAAACGGCCGTCGAGGTCGAGATACTGCGTGCGGCCCAATTGCTTTTGCTGATCGAGCTGCTGCTGCAGTTCTTCGATCTGCGCGCGCAGCGACTGCAGTTCGGTGCGCAGTTGGGTGATTTGATTCAGCAGATCGATATTGCCGCTGCGGCTGGCCGCGAGCTGCTGCTCCAGCGCAGCGAGACGATCGTTGGTGCTGAGTCGCTGGGCGGCGACGGGCGTCGCGACCAAGGCCGCGACCAGAACGAAAAGACTCGTGAGAAGCGCGAACGAAACGCGTGAGAACATCGCGAGAGCCTACTGTCGATGCGGTGGAGCGCGTGCGTGCGACGCGCCGTAGCGGGTTCGCGCGTCGTCCGTACGTGGAAGCGCGAGACGCGACGCATCGATGCTGCGATCGCGCGGCCGCACGGGGCGATGACGCGCCGAAAGAACGGGCGGCGTCGCGATCCGACGCCGCCCGCGGGATCACTTCGCGGTGTAGACGATCTCGACGCGGCGATTCTGGCCCCAGCAGTCTTCGCTGGAATCGGTGCAGGTCGGGCGCTCTTCGCCGTAGCTGACCACCTCGATCTGGCCGCCGGACGCGCCGTTGGCCTGCACCGCGGAGGAGACCGCGTTGCCGCGACGCTCGCCGAGACCGACGTTGTACTCGCGGCTGCCGCGTTCGTCGGCGTTGCCCTCCAGCGTCATGCGCGCGCTGGGACGGTCGCGCAGATATTTCGCGTGGCAGGCGACGATGTTCTGGAACTCCGGCTTCAACGCGTCTTGGTCGAAATCGAAATACACCACGCGCTGACGCAGGCAGGCGTCGGTGTCCAAATCGCCGGGCGTGTACGCGCCGGTGCGGGCCGGGCCGCCGCTGTCGTACGGCGTACCGCCGCCGGTGTTGGGCGTGGTCACGGTGCCGCTATCCACGTTCGTACCGCTGTCCTGCGGATTGTTGTCCTTGACCTTCTTGGTACAAGCGGCCGCGGCGGCGCACAGCAGCACGGTCAAAATCACTCGCGTCGTCGTATTCATCGGGAGTCTCGTCTTCTCGCGGGGACAGGGTGGGAGTCGGATCGGATTCGGGTGAAAGGGCGTGGCGCGCATCAACGCGGACGGTACGGGCCCCAGGCCGGTTCGCGCACATCGCCGCCGGCGACGACCAAACGCTGGCGTACGCGCGCGTCGGCCGACACCGCGTACAGCACGCCGCGACCGCCTTCGCGCGCCGCGTACAGCACCATGCTGGCGTTCGGCGCGAAGCTGGGCGATTCGTCGAGCGCACCCGGCGACAACATGGACCAGCGCGGCGACCCCAGGCTGCGATCGAGCATCGCGATACGGTACACGTTGCCGCCGCCCTGCGCCACGGCCACTTTTTTGCCGTCGAACGACACCGTGGCCTTGGCGTTGTAACTGCCTTGGAACGTCACGCGCGTCGCGCTGCCGCCGCCGGACGGCACCTGATAAATCTGCGGGCGACCGCCGCGATCGGACGTGAAATACAGGCTGCCGCCGTCGGCGCTCCATACCGGCTCGGTGTCGATACCGAATTGATTCGTGAGCTGAGTCAGCGCGCGGCTCGCCAGATCCATCACGTAGATTTCGGGGTTGCCGCTCTTGGACAGCGCCATCGCCAATTTGCGGCCGTCGGGCGAGAAACTCGGCGCGCCGTTGATGCCTTTGAATCCGGCGACGGTTTCGCGCGCGCCGGTCGCCAAATCCTGCACGACGATCGAGGAATTGCCGCGCTCGAAACTCACGTAAGCCAGTTTGCGGCCGTCGGGGCTCCACGCCGGCGACAGCAGCGGCTTGTCGGAGCGCACGATCGTCTGCGGGTTATAGCCGTCGGCGTCGGCCACCATCAGCGCATAGCGCGCGTTCTTGCCGACGCCGGTTTGCACCACGTAGGCGATGCGGGTCCAGAACGCGCCGCGCACGCCGAGAATTTTTTCGTAGATGGCGTCGGCGATCTGATGCGCGACTTCGCGCATCGCGTTCGCGCGCGTGGGCATCGCGAATCCCAACAAACGCTGTTGCTTGGCGGCGTCGAACAATTCGTATTCGATGCGATAACCGCCGTCGGCGGTGTCGACCACGCGACCGACGACGATGAAATCCTGGCGCAGACGGCGCCAGAAATCGTATTGGATATCGGCGCCGCGGCTCGGACGCTGCGCCATGTCGCGTTCGGGCAAGGCGTTGAACTGGCCGGAGCGGGCGAGATCGTTGCGGATCACTTCGGCCACATCGGTGGCCGGCGCAGCGGCGTTGCCCTCGTAGGGCATCGGCACCACGGCGATCGGCAGCGCCGAGGCGTTGCCGCCGATGATGTCGATTTCCAGGCCCTTTTGCTGCGCGGCGGCGGCGAACGCGAACGCGGCGAACCACAGCGCGACCAGTGCGCGCGCCGCGGATCGGCGGAAAGAAGCCGAAGACGAGGTGCGCATCGAAGGCAGGCGGAACTGACGGAAACGGAAAGCGGTCATCGAGGGTCCGGAATCAGAAAAGGCGCGGGCGACATCCGAGGCGAATTCGCGGGAGGGCTAAGCTTCGCCGGGAACGCGCCCGCAAAGATGAACGGGGGCGGACTTGCGGCGGGAATATACCCGCAAGCCGTTGAATTTAATGAATCCCTTACGAGAAATCGCGACGACGGCGCGGGTCATCAGCGTTCTTCGGCCTGGAAATTGAGGATCAGCGTCCGCTGGAACGAGCGCTCGAAGCCGACGTACGGCAACGGCTGCGCCTTCAGCACCGCCGCTTCCACCGAGCGTTTGCCGAGTTCGTCGTAGGGACAGCTCGCATCCACCTGCGCATCGATGACCTCGCCGCCCGGCAATTGGCGGATCACGATGCGGCAACGCTGGCTGGGCAAGATGTTGTCGGGGCGCACCCAATTGCGGCGAATGGCCTCGGCGATGGCTTTCGCGTAGGCCGCGTTGGGATCGGTGTCGCTGCCGCGATTGCCGGGCGGCGGCGCGCCCGCAGCGACGTCGGACGCCTGCTGCGCGCGGCGATCGGCGAGTTGTTTCAATCGTTCCTCCGACAACGCCGCCTGACGCGCGGCCTCGGCGCGTTGGCGACGAATATCGGCCAACTGCTGTTGGCGCTGACGCTCCATCTCGGTCAATCGCTTCTGCTCGATCTCTTCCTGCGTCTCGCGGTTTTCGGTGAGATCGCGCTGGCCCTGCATCCGCTTGGCCTCCTGCGCTTCCTCGGCGGTCTCGTCGGATGTCGCGTCGGGTTTCACCTCGTCCTGCTGCGTCTCGTCAGGATCGGGCACTTGCTCCTGCGCCTGCAGTTGTTGCTCGGGCAGCGTCTCTTCGGGCACCGGTTCTTCCAGAGCTTCCGGCAAGGTTTCGGGCGGCGTTTCGCTCGGGGTTTCGACGGGTTCGGACAATGGCTCGGGCGGGCGCTGCAGCGCGCTGCGCATGCTAGTCGACAGCGCGTCGAGGTTCACCACATCGGCTTGGATCGGTTCGCCCGCCGACGCCGAATCCCCGCCCGGCCACAGCGCCGCCAGCAGGAAAAACGCCAGCAGCATCGCGTGCAGCAGCAGCGCGAAGGCGATGGCGTAGGTGGTGTCGGCGCCGGTTTCGCGCATCAGCGGCCTTCCGCGGGCAGGCTGACCAAGCTCACCTTGCCGATGCCGGCGTCTTTGATCAAATCGATGCCCGCCATGATGGTTTGGTAGCGCGCATCGCGCGCGCCGTTCACCAGCACGGTGGCGTTCGGGTTCTGCCGCCCGATCGCGCGCAATTCGGCGACCAAATCGTCCGCGCCGACGCTGCGGTTCTTGCCGCGGTCGAGCATCAGCGCGTAGCGGCCGTCGGCGTAGATGCTGACGACGATCGGGTCTTTCGGCGTTTCCAGCGATTTTGCCCGCGACTTGGGCAGGTCGATATCGGTGCCGAGATTCAGCAGCGGCGCGGTCACCATGAAGATGATCAACAGCACCAGCATCACGTCGATGTAGGGCACGACGTTGATCTCGGCTTTGAGCGCCTTGCGCTTACGGCTGCGGCTGCGGCGGGCGATGGAAGTGGGCATGACGATCTCGTGCGGTCGCCGGACTCAACGTCCGTCCGGCGCGAGCGGGGTCGCGACGCGGGCGCGGTCGCGACAGAAAATGAGGCGAGGACGCGGCGCGCGGCTCACGCGTGCTCGTCGACGTGCGCCTGGCGCTGCAGGATCGAGGAGAACTCCTCGGTGAACGTGTCGTAGCGGTTGCCGATGCGCTCCACCCGGGTCGCGAACCGGTTGTAGGCCCAGACCGCGGGAATCGCCGCGAACAGGCCCATCGCGGTGGCGAGCAACGCTTCGGAGATGCCCGGCGCGACCGTGGCGATGGTCGCTTCCTGCATCTTCGCCAAGCCGTGGAAGGACATCATGATGCCGAGGACGGTGCCGAACAGCCCGACGTAAGGGCTGATCGAACCGACGTTGGCGAGGAATTCCAGATTGTGTTCGAGGCTATCGAGTTCGCGCGACGCGGTGGCGCGCATCGCGCGCTGCGCGCCTTCGAGCTGCGAACGCGCGTCCATGCCGCGACGCTGGCGCACGCGATTGAACTCGCGCAGGCCGGCCTCGAAGATCGCCTCCATCCCGCCGATCTGCTGCTTGCGCGCGGCCACTTCGGTGTAGAGCCGACCGAGGTCCGCGCCGGACCAGAACCGCTCCTCGAAGCCGTCGGCCTCGCGCTGGGCGCGATCGAGCACGCGTTTCTTGCTGAAGATGATGAACCACGACGCCATCGAAGCCAGCAGCAGCAGCGCCATCACCGCCTGCACCGGGACGCTAGCGTCGAGGATCAGTTGCAGGTAGTTGATGCCTTTGCCGGCCTCGACGACCGCGGTCGTCGCGCCGTCGGACGCGGCGCCGGCGGCCTGCAGCGCAATCGGGAATGGATTCATCGACGAGAACTCCGAAAATCGAAACGAAAGAGAGGGCGAGCGGCGGGGTCAGCGCGGAACGTCCGCGACCAGCGCCGAACGGAACAGCGCCGACAACGCCGGCGGAATGGGTTTGGGCTTGAAGTCGCCGGCGCCGAGCGCCGCGATCCGCACCTGCGCTTCGACCAGCGGCCGGCCGTCGCATTCGACGACTTGGTCGAGCACCGCGCTGGCGTGGCGGCATTCGCGCACCGCGACCGAGACCTTCAACGCGTCGTCGAGCCGAGCGGGTTTACGGAAATCGAGACGCATCTCGCGCACCACGAACACCAGATCGTATTCGGCGCGCAGAAGTTCCTGTCCGTATCCCTGCGCGCGCAGCCATTCGGTCCGCGCACGCTCCATGAACGCGAGGTATTGCGCGTGGTAGACCACACCGCCCGCGTCGGTATCTTCCCAGTAAACGCGGCATGCGTGCGTGAATGGAGCGTTCATCGTCGGGCGTCGTTCGGAAGCGGGCAGTGTTGCGGCAGTGGGAGGCGAGGCTGCGGAACTCGATCGGCGAAACGCAGGCGGCGAGACGAGCGCGCGATCAACGCTCGTCCGGCGCGAACAGATCGTCGCGCCGTCGCGGCGCGAGCCCCAAGTGCCGATAGGCCTTCTGCGACGCCATGCGGCCGCGCGCGGTGCGGACCAGGAACCCTTGCTGGATCAGATAGGGTTCGATCACGTCCTCCAGCGTGCCGCGTTCTTCGCTGAGCGCCGCCGCCAGCGACTCCACACCGACCGGCCCGCCGTCGAAATTCTCGATGATGAGATTCAACAGACGCCGGTCGAGATCGTCGAACCCCTCGGGGTCGACTTTCAGCATCTTCATCGCGGCGTCGGCGACCTCGCGATCGATATGCCCAGCGGCCTTCACCTGGGCGAAATCGCGCACGCGGCGCAGCAAGCGGTTAGCGATGCGCGGCGTACCGCGCGAGCGGCGCGCGATCTCGCCCGCGCCCTCGGCTTCGCAGGCGATGCCCAGAATCTGCGCGGAGCGGCGCACGATGCGGGTCAGCTCCTCGGCGCTGTAGAACTCCAAACGCTGCACGATGCCGAAGCGGTCGCGCAGCGGCGCGGTGAGCAAGCCCGCGCGGGTGGTGGCGCCGATCAGCGTGAACGGCGGCAAGTCGAGCTTGATCGAACGCGCGGCCGGGCCCTCGCCGATCATGATGTCGATCTGGAAGTCCTCCATCGCCGGATACAGCACTTCCTCGACCACCGGCGAGAGACGATGAATCTCGTCCACGAACAGCACGTCGTGCGGCTGCAGATTGGTGAGCAGCGCGGCCAGATCGCCGGCCTTTTCGATCACCGGCCCCGACGTGACCCGCAGGTTCACGCCCAATTCGTTGGCGATGACGTGGCTGAGCGTGGTCTTGCCGAGCCCCGGCGGGCCGAAGATCAGTACATGATCCAGCGCTTCGCCGCGCTTTTTCGCCGCTTCGATGTAGATCGACATCTGCTCGCGCACCGGCTGCTGGCCGAGATACTCGTCCAGGCGCTTGGGCCGGATGCTGGCGTCGGCGAGCTCGTCTTCGCGCGTGGCGCCGGCGGCGATGATGCGGTCTGCGGTCATGCGGCCATTATGCCGGCCCCGCGCGGCGACGGGGCATTTCGAGCGGTATCGGCCCCGTCGGACGCATACGGCGAAGGCGGCATGCGCCGCTCAGCCAAAGGCGGCATGCGTTACTCGACTCGATCTCTGGAACGCGAACACGACCGCGATCTTGAGCCCCTGTGCTCGTACTGCTCCCGTCTCCTCGCGCGGCTCCCTATTCCTCGCGCGACGTCCCTCTCCTCGTGCCACGCACGGGGAGAGGGTGGCCGAAGGCCGGGTGAGGGGCGCTCCTCGCAACGCGGCGTAGCGGCCTACTCATCGTGCGATCTTCGGCCCCTCATCCGGCGCTTCGCGCCACCTTCTCCCCGCACAGCGGGGGGAAGGAAGAGGACGGCAGTCTACGATGCGAGCTTGAGCCCCTCTCCTCGTGCCACGCACGGGGAGAGGGTGGCCGAAGGCCGGGTGAGGGGCGCTTTCCGCAACGCGGCGTAGCGGCCTACTCATCGTGCGATCTTCGGCCCCTCATCCGGCGCTTCGCGCCACCTTCTCCCCGCACAGCGAGGAGAAGGTACGCATGGGGAGAAGGAAGAGGACGGCAGTCTATGATGCGAGCTCGAGCCCCTCTCCTCGTG
>SSGH01000021.1 GCA_008015835.1 Lysobacter sp. | reverse complement strand
CGCAGTGTTTTTATAGCTTGTTTCCGGTCCAGGGCGGTGCCTGGATACCGCGGGATATGGTCTTTAACGGAGATGATCTCCCATGACTGCCCCCGCGCGCGAGCGAGGGAGAAGAGCATCATCGGAGAACAAATCCAGCGCCTTCGGCAGCGCGGTATCGCCCAGGTCGCGGAGCGATTGCCAGTAGCTCTGCGCGCGGTCGGCGGTGTCGGCTTGGGTTTCGATACGGCGGTTGATGCCGCGGCCTTGTTCGGCGATTTCGGCGAGGTAGCGCACGCGGTTGCCGGGAATCAGCACGGTGGCGCGGGGTTCTTTCAATGAGGTGTCGATCTGCGGGGTGAAGTCGCAGCGACTGCCTGTTGCGCCTTGACCCGCCGATTGGCTATTGAGAACCGGCGCGCCTACATGCAGCTTCTCGCGCAGCAGGCGGCACAGATTGGCGAACATCCAGGTCACGCCGGGGTCGTTGAACTGGCTGGCGATGGTGGGGTAGACCGGCAGGTCTTCGTCCTTCGCGGCGAACGCGTTGCGGTTGCGCTTCCACTGTTTGCGCACGTCGCGCAGCGCGTCTTCGGCGCCGCGTTTGTCGAACTTATTGAGGACGATGAGTTCGGCGTAATCCAGCATGTCGATCTTTTCGAGCTGGCTGGGCGCGCCGAAATCGCTGGTCATCACGTACATCGGGAAATCGACCAGATCGACGATCTCCGAATCGCTCTGGCCGATACCGGCGGTTTCGACGATCACCAAGTCGGCGCCGAGGGATTTCAAATAGGCGATGCAGTCCTTGAGCATCACGTTCGTCGCCATGTGCTGACGGCGGGTGGCCATCGAGCGCATGAACACGCGCGGGCTGCGCAGCGAATTCATGCGGATGCGGTCGCCGAGCAGCGCGCCGCCGGTGCGGCGGCGGGTGGGGTCGACCGAAATCACCGCGATGCGCATCTCGGGGAAGCTGGCGAGGAAGCGATTGAGCAGTTCGTCGGTGACCGAGGACTTGCCGGCGCCGCCGGTGCCGGTGATGCCGACCACCGGCGTCTTGCCGCTGGCCAGTTGCCATTCTTTGCGCAGATGCGCGAGTTCGGCGTCGCTCAAGGCGCCGTCTTCGATGCGGCTGAGCATGCGGCCGATCGAAATTTCGTCGTCGAAAAGAGAGGCGGAGTGGTTTGCGGAGTGCTTTTTCACCGGAGCGTCGGCCGATTCGCTTGCGGCGGCGTGCGAAACGGCGCTCTGACCCGCCCGCGCGGCCCCGGCGCGGCGGACCACGTCCTCGATCATCGCCACCAGCCCCATGTGCATGCCGTCGTTGGGGTGATAGATGCGCTCGACGCCGTAGGCCTGCAGCTCGCGGATTTCTTCCGGCGTGATGGTGCCGCCGCCGCCGCCGAACACGCGGATGTGGTCGGCGCCGCGTTCCTTCAGCATGTCGACCATGTATTTGAAGTATTCGACGTGCCCGCCCTGGTAGCTGGACAGCGCGATGGCGTCGGCGTCTTCCTGCAGCGCGGCGCGGACCACGTCTTCGACGCTGCGGTTGTGGCCCAGATGCACTACTTCCGCGCCTTGGGCTTGGATCAGGCGGCGCATGATGTTGATCGCGGCGTCGTGGCCGTCGAACAGGCTGGCGGCGGTGACGAACCGCAGGGGCGAGGGCTCGCTCTGGGTGTCGGCGGCGCGAAGATCGAGGGGGGCGACTGGCGTGCTCATGGCGCGCTCCGTGCGGAAAAGGACGATGCCGTTAGTGTAGCCGGTCGCCCCGAGCGCCCCCAGCCGATGGCGGCCGTGCGCGCGGCCGCGACGCCTGCCCTTACCCTTGCCCCTGCCGCCGCCGCGCGGGGATACTCCACCGGATGGGGAACGATGCGATGGGCCGACGATGAGCGCACTGCCGTGGGGACGCATTCGGCGCATCGCCGCCTGGGGGCTGTTTTCGGCGGCCGCGCTGGTGGGCAGCGGCGTGTTGCTGGCCGACCGGCTGACCCCGCCCGCCAGCGGCGAGCCCAGCGCCGCGCTGCCGGCCGTCGCCCACACCGACGCGAAGGCCGCCGCGCTGGATCGCGAAATCGGGCCGCTGCTGGCCGAACACCCGGGCCGGACCGGCGCGCTGTTGCTCAGCGACGGCGTCGATGCCTTCGCCGCGCGCGCGCTGTCGGCGCAGAAGGCCGAGCGCAGTTTGGACCTGATGTACTACATCTGGCACGACGACCTCACCGGGCGTTTGCTCGGCCGCGAGGCCTGGCGCGCGGCCGAACGCGGCGTGCGCGTGCGTATGCTGCTGGACGATATGAACGCGCGCGGCATGGACTCCAAACTATTGCTGCTGGACGGCCATCCGAATATCGAGATCCGGCTGTACAACCCGTTCCGCAATCGCAAAGGCATGGCGCGGGTGTTCGAGTTGGCGCAGCGCATCGTCAGCGTCAATCACCGCATGCACAACAAAGCCTGGATCGCCGACAACCGGTTCGCGGTGCTGGGCGGGCGCAATATCGGCATGGAGTATTTCGGCGCCAGCGACGAGGTGAATTTCCGCGACTTCGACATCGCGCTGTTCGGGCCCGCCGTGGGCGAAGCCAGCGCGGTGTTCGACCGCTACTGGAATAGCGCCGCGGTGGTGCCGTTGGCCGCGTTGGCGGACGCGCCGCACGGCGGCTTCGACGGGATCGCGCGCAACATCGAACAAGAAGCGACCGGCCCGATGGCGCAGCGCTATCTGCGGCGCGTGGCGGCCTCGCCCAACGTGAGCGATTACGCGGGCGAGCGCTTGACGCCGTTCTGGAGCGCGGGCATCCGCGTCGTCTCCGACCCGCCGCTGAAATGGCAGGAAGATCAGCAAGACGATTGGCTGGTGCATCGGATCGTGAAGGACATCGCGGGCGCTAAGCGCAAATCGCTGCTGATTTCGCCGTATTTCGTGCCCGGCCCGGAGGCGACGGCCGCGATGACGAAGATGGCCGGCGAAGGCGTGGTCGTCGGCGTGGTCACCAATTCGCTGGCCGCGAACGACGTGGCTGCGGTGTACAGCGCGTATCGGCCGTATCGCGATGCGCTGCTGCGCGGCGGCGTGCGCGTGTACGAACTGCGCGCGCAGGGCCATCCGGGCAGCAGCCTGTTCGGCAGCAGCGGCGCGAGCCTGCACACCAAGGCGTACAGCGTGGACGACGCGCGCGGTTTCATCGGCTCGTTCAATCTGGACGCGCGTTCGGCGTATCTCAACACCGAAATGGGCGTGATGTTCGAGGACGCTGCGCTGGCGCGCGCGGTGCGCGAGGAATACCGGCGTTTGGCCGGCCCGGAGTTGAGCTACTGGATGCGTCTGAACGGCGATGGCGATGCGCAGTGGTTGGACGCCGCCGCGTCGCCGCCGCGTTTGCTCAAAGTGGAGCCCGACACCACGCGCGGGCAGCGCGCCACCGCGACCGCGATGGCGTGGCTGCCGCTGGAATCGCAGTTGTGATCGACGCCGAACACGACGCGTCCCTTCGCGCGTCGATCGCTCGCCGCATCGGCGCTCGCATCTCCGCTGGCATCTCGACTCGCGCCGGCGCTCTCGCCGCAATCCTCACCGCCGCATAAGCCGGAACCCGCATGCACGACGACGCTCACGCTGCGCACGATCGTTCGAACGAAGACGCCCTGCGCGCGGCCGCCGATGCAGGCGATCGCGAAGCCGCGTTCCGCTACGGCGTGGCCCTCATCGGTCGCGGCGATTTCGGCGGCGCGGCGGCGCGGCTGTACGCCGCCGCGGACGCCGGCCATCCCGGCGCGATGTTGGAAATGGGCCGTTTGACGCTGTACGGCATGCTGTCGGCGCCCGATCCGCGCCAAGCCGTGCAGTGGTTCGAGCGCGCCGAACGCGCGGGCGCGCCGGCGGCCGGGGATTTTCTGCTGCAGATCGCGCTGGGCGGCATCGCGCTGCCGCGCGATGCCCGCATCAACGAACGCCTGCACCGCGGCGTGCAGGCCGACTATCCGCCCGCGCTGCTGACCGCCGCGCTGCACTTCGGCCGCAAACCGCATCCGGACGATCAAGCGCTGTGCCTGCAGTTGCTCGAACGCGGCGCAGCGCGCGGCGATGTCGTCGCGGCCGCGCTGTTGGCCGAACGTTTGGCGCACGGCGAAGGCTGCCCGGCGCAACCGAGCGCGGCCGAGGATCTGCGCGCGCAATTGGCGCGCGACGGCTTCGCGCCGCTGCCTTCGTTCACCCTGCCGCCGCCGGGCGAACACGGCCCGCCGCGACAGCTCGCGCTGGAGGAGATCATGCGTCCGCCGGCGGCCCGCGCGCTCAGCGATGCGCCGCGGGTGTCGGCGATCGATCGCCTGCTGTCCGCGGACGAATGCCGGCTGTTGATCGCGGTCTCGCGCCCGCTGCTGCATCCCTCGCAAACCGCCGATCCGCTCACCGGCGTGCCGGACACCATGGCGGTGCGCACCAGCCACGAAGCGAGCTTCGACCCGTTGGTGGAAACCAGCGCGATCCGTTCGATCCTGCTGCGCATGGCGGCGGCGGCGGGGATCGATCTGCCGCAGGCCGAACACCTCACCGTGTTGCGTTACGGCCCGGGCCAGCAATATCGCCCGCATCGCGATTATTTGCCGACCTCGACGCTGCAGATGGATCGCCCGCTCGCGGGCAATCGCGCGCGCACGGTGTGCGTGTATCTGAATCCGGTCGAGGCCGGCGGCGAAACCGAATTCCCCGCGGCGGGTTTGAAGGTCGCGCCGATGCCGGGACGCGCGGTGATCTTCGACAGCATGCGGTTCGACGGCGCGTCGCCGGAAGGCCGTCTCGATCCCGATTCGCTGCACGCGGGCGCGCCGGTGATCGCGGGCGAAAAATGGCTCGCGACGCTGTGGATACGACAGCGGCGTTACCGGCACTTCTGAACGCGTTCGCTGCGCGTACGTTCGTCGGTTGAGCGCGCGCCGCCGCGCGCATGCGCGGGACCTGCGCGAGATGTCGGCCGCGAAACGCACGACGGCCCTGTCCAACGCTGTCGATCGCATCGCCGCGACGCCGCTCGTCAGCGCCCTCCGCGCGCCATGCGGCGGCGCACGGCCCCGCGCGGACGATTCCATTAGACTAGGCGCCCGCGCCCCCGCCGCGGGCACGTCAATCGGTCGTCGAATCCTTTTATTTCAACGACTTGCCCAACTTTCCGGCGCCCGCCTCGGGCTCGACGCCGGCGCAACGGAGCTTTCGATGATTTTCGAACACGTCGATCAATACGGCCACGAGCAGGTCGTGTTCTGTCACAACAAAGACGCGGGGCTCAAAGCCATCATCGCGATCCACAACACGGTGCTGGGGCCCTCGTTGGGCGGTCTGCGCATGTGGCCGTACAAAACCGAGCAGGACGCGCTGAACGACGTGCTGCGTCTGTCGCGCGGCATGACCTACAAGAACGCGGTGGCCGGTTTGAACATCGGCGGCGGGAAGGCGGTGATCATCGGCGACCCGTCGAAAGACAAATCCGAAGCGCTGTTCCGCGCCTTCGGCAAATTCGTCGATTCGCTGGGCGGCCGCTACATCACCGCCGAGGACGTGGGCATCGACGTCAACGATATGGAATACGTCTACCGCGAAACCGAATTCGTGACCGGCGTGCATCAGGTGCACGGCGGTTCGGGCGACCCCTCGCCGTTCACCGCGTACGGCACGCTGCAGGGCCTGATGGCCACGCTGAACCGCAAATACGGCGACGAAGAAGTAGGTCGCCATAGCTACGCGGTGCAGGGTCTGGGCCACGTCGGCATGGAATTCGTCAAGCTGCTGAAGGAACGCGGCGCCAAGATTTTCGTCACCGACATCAACAAGAGTCTGGTCGAACAGGCGGTCGAGGACTACGGCGCCGAAGCGGTCAGCCCGGAAGAGATCTACGACGTCAACGCCGACGTGTACTCGCCCTGCGCGCTGGGCGGCACGATCAACGAACAGACGCTGCCGCGCCTGAAAGCCAAGATCATCTGCGGCGCGGCGAACAATCAGTTGGCCAACAACGCGATCGGCGACGAAGTGCAGAAGCGCGGCATCGTCTACGCGCCCGACTACGCGGTGAACGCGGGCGGCGTGATGAACGTGTCGCTGGAGATCGACGGCTACAACCGCGAACGCGCCATGCGCATGATGCGGACGATCTACCACAACCTCGGCCGCATCTACGAAATCTCCGACCGCGACAAGATCCCGACCTATCTGGCCGCGGATCGTCTGGCCGAAGAACGCATCGCGGCGATCGGCAAATTGAAACTTCCGATGGGCCGCTCTGCGCCGCGCTTCCTCGGACGTATGCGCGGGCATTGATCCAGGCTGCGCCTGGATCAACCCAAGTTCGTTACACGAACTTGGGCCCCGCTATGCGCTTCCAATTCCCCCGCCGCTGACGCGGCGCCCCCCTTTACTAAAGGGGGGCTGCATTCCGTTACGATAAGGCTCGGATCGTCATCATCCGCGCTCCTTAAGCGACAGCGAACCCGCATTCTGCTCTCTGATCACGGAATCTCCATGCGCCCATTTCCTCTCGGCGAAGACATCGATGCGCTGCGCGATGCGGTTCGGCGGTTCGCCGAGACCGAAATCGCGCCGCGCGCGGCGAAGATCGACGAAGACAACGCCTTCCCGCAGGACTTGTGGCCGAAACTCGGCGAATTGGGTCTGCTCGGCATCACCGTGCCCGGCGAATACGGCGGCAGCGAGATGGGCTATCTGGCGCATCTGGTCGCGATGGAAGAAATTTCGCGCGCGTCCGGTTCCGTCGGTTTGAGCTACGGCGCGCACTCCAATCTGTGCGTCAGCAATCTGTTCGCCAACGCCAACGAAGCGCAGCGCCAAAAGTATTTGCCGAAGCTGTGCAGCGGCGAGTGGAAGGGCGCGCTGGCGATGAGCGAACCGGGCGCGGGTTCGGACGTGGTCGGGTCGATGTCCTGTCGCGCGGAACTGAAGGGCGACGTTTGGATCGCGAACGGCAACAAGATGTGGATCACCAACGGCCCCGAAGCCGATGTGCTGATCGTCTACATGCGCACCGCCAGCCGCGAATTGGGCTCCAAGTGCATGACCGCGTTCATCGTCGAACGCGGCATGCCCGGGTTCTCGACCGCGCAGAAGTTGGACAAACTCGGCATGCGCGGCAGCAACACCTGCGAATTGGTGTTCGAGAACTGCGAGATCCCGAAAGACAACGTGCTCGGCCAGACCAACAACGGCGTGCGCGTGCTGATGAGCGGCCTGAACACCGAGCGCTTGGTGCTGACCGGCGGCCCGCTGGGCCTGATGCAAGCGGCGATGGACGTCACCCTGCCCTACGTGCGCGAACGCCGCCAATTCGGCCAGGCCATCGGCACCTTCGGCATCATGCAGGCCAAGGTCGCCGACATGTACACCGCGCTGCAGTCCAGCCGCGCCTTCGCCTACCAAGTGGCGCGCGATTACGACGCCGGGCATAAATCCCGCATCGACGCCGCGAGCTGCCTGATGCACGCCTCGGAAGCCGCGGTCCAGGTGGCGTTGGAAGCGATCCAGAGCCTCGGCGGCAACGGCTACATCAACGAATACCCGACCGGCCGCATCCTGCGCGACGCCAAGCTGTACGCGATCGGCGCCGGCACCAACGAGATCCGCCGCATGCTGATCGGCCGCGAGTTGTTCAACGGGAATTTCTGAGACGTCGCGTCTTTTCGCGACATTATTTGCACAGCGTCATCCGCGCCGCACCTCTCGGTCGCGCCTTTGAGTCGAGTTATCCGCGACTTCGCGCGACGCATCGCGCCCGTGTCGCGGTTCGCGTGACCCGGGCGGGGCAAACCCGGTACATTGCGCGCGCACTCGTCGACATACGCCAATGACCACGCCGCACGCCCGCCCGCTCCGCATCCTCGCCACCGGCGTCTCCACGCCCGCGCGCTGGGTCGAGAGCGGCGAACTCGATGCGCGTCTCGGCCTGACGCCCGGCACGGTCTTCGCGCGCACCGGCGTGGCGCGCCGCGGCGTGGAGCCGGATCGCAACGCTGCCGAAGTCTCCGCGCAGGCCGCGCGCGCGGCGCTGGATCGCGCGGGACTCGGCTTGAACGCGATCGATGCCGTGGTCTGCGCCAACGCCAGCCACGATCAGGCCATGCCCTGCAACGCCGCGCTGCTGCATCGCGCGCTCGGTTTGCGCGCGGTGCCGGCGTTCGACGTCAACGCCAGTTGCATCGGATTCTTGATGGCCTTGGATCTGGTCGCCTCGCTGCTCGCGAGCGGCCGCTATCGTCGCGTGCTGGTGACCTCTTGCGATCTCGCGTCGCGCGCGCTCGACGCGCAGGACCTCGACACCTACGGCTTGTTCGGCGACGGCGCCGCGGCCGCGGTGGTGGAAACCGCGCACGCCGACGATCCCGCCGACAATGCCGCCGATGGCCCCGCGCTGTTGTCCGCGCGCTTCGAGACCTGGTCCGAAGCCGCGCACGCCTGCGAAATTCCTGGCGGCGGCTCGCGCCTCACGCCGGACCGGTATCCGGGCGACTATCGCGACGTCTGCACGTTCCGCATGGACGGCAAGCGCTTGTATCGCGCGGTCGCTGATCGCTTCGACGACTTCGTCGCCGCGCTGCTGGCCGACGCCGGGCTCGATTTGCACGCGATCGATCGCGTGATTCCGCATCAAGCCTCCGCGCTGGGCATGGCGCATGTGTTCAAACGCCTCGCTGTGCCGCGCGATCGCATCGAGGACATTTTCGCCGCGCACGGCAACCAAGTGTCGGCGTCGCTGCCGACCGCGCTGCATTCGGCGCTAGCGAGCGGCCGTCTGCGCGCGGGCGAGACGGCGCTGCTGATCGGCACGGCGGCGGGCGTCACCCTCGGCGGCGCGGTGCTGCGGCTGTGAACGAAAGCGTCGTCGCCGATCGGATCGGCGCGTCTCACGTCGGCGCATCGTCGTTTCCTCGCGTGCGGCTGGACGTGCTGCGGGTCGGGCACTGCCGTCATCCCGAATGCATGGCGATTCGCGGCGGCGCGTGGCGCGTCGTGGACTTTCCGAATTTGGTCGGCCTGATTCGTCATCCCGCCGCGGGCGCGCTGTTGTTCGACACCGGCTACGCCGAGCATTTCGTGCGCGCCACCGATCGTTTTCCCGAACGGCTATATCGCTGGACGACGCCGGTCGTCTTGCCGACGGAAGAATGCCTGCAGGCGCAGCTCGCGCGGCGCGGCATCGCCATGCACGAGGTGCGCACGGTGTTCGCCTCGCATCTGCACGGCGACCACATCGCCGGCCTGCGCGATCTGCCGAACGCCGAGGTGTGGTGCGGCGACGACGCGTTGCGTTTGCTGCGCGACGGTAGCCGTATCGGTTTGCTGCGTCGCGCCTATTTGCCGACGCTGCTGCCGGACGATTTCGAGCGCCGCTATCGCCGCATCGAAGACGCGCCGTCGCGCGCACTGCCGGCGCGCTGGTCGGCGCTCGGCGCGGGGCGCGAGCTGATCGGCGACGGCAGTCTGTGGGCGGTGCCGCTGCCGGGGCATGCGCGCGGCCATTACGGCCTGCTGCTGCGTCACGACGACGACCGCGAATGGCTGCTCGTCGGCGATGCGGTGTGGCGACAGTCGGAAATCCGCGAACATCGCGCACCCGCATGGCCGACGCGATGGTTGATCGACGATGCCGCCGCGCATCGCGACACCCGCGCGCGACTCCATCGCGTGTTCGCCGACGCGCAGCGCGCGGGCGACGACGGCATCGCGCTGTTGCCGTCGCATTGCCCGCACAGCTACGACGCCTTACCCGCATCGATGCGCGAAGCCGTCGGCGCTGCGCACTCTGCGCGCGCCGCATGAGACGCGCTTGATGAAACGCAAGATGCCATGAGAATCCTGATCACCGGCGCTTCCGGCTTCGTCGGCGGCCGTTTTCTGCAGCGGTTCCGCGATCGCGACGACATTGAGCTCCTCGGCGTCGGACGACGCACGCTGGATTTTCCCGACTACCGTTCGATCGATCTGTCGCAGCCGCATGCGCTGGACGCCACGCTGCGCGCGTTTCGGCCGGATGTCGTCGTCCACGCCGCGGCGCTGGCCGCGCCGTTCGCGCCGCGACGCGAGTATCTGCGCCACAACGTCGAGGCGACGCGACAGACGCTGGAGAGCTGCCGCGCGCACGGCGCGCCGAAATTCGTCTACATCTCGTCGAGTTCGGTCCATTACCGCCCCTGCGATCAACTCGGCATTCGCGAAGACGATCCCATCGGCCCGACGTTCGCGAACGTGTACGCCGAAACCAAGGCCGCGGGCGAAACGCTCGTGCGCGATTACGACGGAGCGTGGACGATTCTCCGCCCGCGCGCCGTGTTCGGTCCGGGCGACACCGTGCTGTTTCCGCGTTTGCTGGCGGCGGCGAAGCGCGGAAAGCTCCCGCGCATCGTGCGCAAAGGGCCAGCGGCGGTCGGCGATCTCATCGGCGTGGACGCATTAGTCGATTACATGCTGCGCGCCGCGCAGCGGCCCGAGGCGACCGGCGCGTTCAATCTGAGCCACGGCGAACCCGTGCCGATGCAGGCGTTTCTCGCCGACGTATTCCGGCGACTCGATTTGCCGCCGCCCGGCCGCGAGATCGGTTATCGCACGGCGCGCACCGCCGCCTTCGCCGCGGAGTGCTTGTGGTCGCTGCTGCGGCTGCGCGGCGAGCCGCCGGTGACGCGTTTCGGCGTAGATGTGCTGTGCTTCAGCAAAACCTTCGACATCGCGAAAGCGCGCGCGGTGTTGGGCGAACCGTCGCAAACGCTGGCGCAGGCGACCGACGCGTTCGTCGCGTGGCAACGGGCGCAGCCATGAACGCGATGACGACGCACATGCTGGAAACGTTTCGAGCGTTCGCTTGGTGGTCGCTGGCGCCGATCGCGCTATGGCCGGCGTGGGAACTTTGGCGTCAGATGCGCGCATGGCGCGCGCTGCGCACGATGCCGCCGACGCCCGCGCGCGTCGCGCGTCGCGCTTCGACCGAAGCCGACGTCGAAACCGGCGACGCCGATGCGCGGCCCTTCGTCGGCATCGATGTGCTGCAGCCGATCCGCAGCGGCGATGTCGGCCTCGGCGAAGCGCTGGCGGCCTCGCTGCGCGCGCTCGGGGCCCGCGGCGCGCGCTTGCATTGGGCGATCGACGAGGACGATGTCGTCGCCGGAAATGTCGTGCGCTCGTTGCTGCGGAAGCACGCCGCGCTCGCATCGCAGGTCGCGGTGAGCGCGCATCCCGAATGCCCGTCGGGGGTGAACCCGAAACTGTTCAAACTCGATCGCGCGCTCGCGCACTGCGCGGGCGATGTCGTGCTGGTGCTCGACGACGACGCGCATCTGCCTCCGGCCACGCTCGATGCGTTGTTGGCGGCGCTCGACGGAGACCGCGAGACCGCGCCGGTCGTCGCCACCGCATTGCCCGCGTATCTGCCCGCGCAGGGGCTCGGCGCGCGGCTGCTCGCGCGATTCGTCAACGACAACGCCGCGCTGACCTACTTGCCGCCGCGCCTGTCGGGCGGCGCGCCGACGCTCAACGGCATGTGCTGGGCGATGCGTCGCGAACGTCTGCTGCGGATCGGCGGTTTCGCACCGTGGCTGCGGCACCTGACCGACGATCTGGCGATGGCGCAAGCGCTGCTGCGCGCGGGCGGACGCATCGAACAGCGCAGCGAACCGGTGTGGATGCGCACTGCGCTGCCGGATTTCGGCGCGTACCGTCGTCAGATGCATCGCTGGATGCTGTTCGCGCACTTGCTGCTGCGCAGCCAACCCTGGGCCGCGCGTGCGCGCATTCTGCTCGGTCATGGCGTGCCGATGCTGTTGCCGATGATTGCGCTCGCCGCGTTCGCGTTCGCGCCGTCTTGGTTCGGCGTCGCGGCGCTCGCGCTGGGCGCGACGCTGCACGTCCTCGGCCGTAAGCGTCTGCAGCGCGCTTGCGCCGGCGCGGCCACCGCGAAAGCCGAACCGCTGCTGTCGCTGCTGTCCGCGCTGTTATTGCCGCTGCACGCGCTTCACGCCGCGGTCGATCGACGCATCCGCTGGCGCACGCATCGCTATCGGGTGTACGCCAACGACCGTTTCGTGGACTGCGAATGAGCGTCGTCGAGATGGAACCGACGACGCCGTCGTATGCGCACGAACCCGCGCATGAAGCCCTGCCGCGCATCGCGTTCCTCACCGGTCGCAGCGATCCAGGCCGCTGCGCGCTCTCGCCCGTGCAGCGCGCAGCGCTGGATGTCCTAGCGACGTTTGCGGCGGATCTGCATCTCGACCCGCTGAATTTTCCGTGGCATGCGCATCGCGACGCACGCGATCATCGTAACGAACCCCATCGCCATGACGACGACCGCGCATGGCGCGAAACGCCGCTGCTGCGCGCGAGCCTCGCCAACGGCCGGCAATATCTCGCGGCGCGGCGCGGCGGTTTCGCCGATCTGCCGAACGACGCTATCGCACATGCGCGCGCGCGGCTGCTCGCATCGCCGCGCACGCTGCTGCTGGTCGGCAGTTGCGGCCTGAGCTTACTCGATGCGCTGATCGCGCCGTTCGACGCTACGCAGCGCGCGCATCTTCGCATCGTCGCTTACGGCGGCGTCGCGCCGCGTTGGCCGCGCGGCGTCGACGGCGCGCAACTACGCGGCCGCCGCGATCGCATCGTCGCGTGGTTCGGGCCGAACGACGGACCGGCGCCGCGCACGATCGACTGCGGTCACATGGACTATCTCGCGCGGCCAGCGGCGTGCGATGCGGTGCTCGGCGCCGCGCGCGCGCAGCTCGCTTGGCTGCGGGGCGCGGCATGAACGCGAGCGCTCCTTTGAACGACTCGTCCGGCGCGCGCGACAAACCGCGCATCGATCTGTTGGCGCCGCCGTTCGCCGGACATTTGCATCCGATCCTCGCCATCGGTCGCGCGCTGCGCGACATCGCCGATGTCGAAGTGGTCAGCACCGAAGGCGCGCAGGCGCGGATTCGCGCCGCGGGTCTGCGCGGCGTCGCGCTGGTGCCCGGCGCCGACGCCGCGCTGCGCGCGCTTACCGATCCGCCCTACGCGGTCGGCGCGAACCCGCTGCGACTGCGGGCGCAATTCCAACAAGCGCTGCGGCTGCAGACCGCGTTCGCCGCCGCGCTGGATGCGCGCTATCGCGAACGCCGCGCGGATTTGCTGATCGCCGATTTCACGCTGATCGTCGCTGGCCCCATCGCCGCGCGCTACGGCATGCCGTGGTGGACCAGCCATCCATCGCCTTGCGTAATCGAAGCGTCAGGCGGACCACCCGCGTATGTCGGCGGATGGACGCCGGGGCGCAATGCATTCGGTCGCGCGCGCGATGCCTGCGCGGCGCAAACGGTGCGGCTATTCAAGCGCGGCGTGCATCGCCTGCATCGACGCGCGCTGTCCGAGCTCGGGCTCGATCGCGTCTATCGAGACGACGGCAGCGAAGCGGCGTATTCGTCGGAATGCATCCTGGCGCTGGGATTGCGCGAACTCGAATTCGAACGCGCTTGGCCCGACTCGGTGCGCTTCGTCGGCCCGCTGCTGTGGAGCCCGCCCGATCGCGGCGAACCGCCGCCGGCCGCCAGCGATAGGCCGCACGTGCTCGCGACGCTCGGCACGCATCTCGGTTGGGCGAAGGATCGATTCGCGCGGACCTTGCGCGAAATCGCGCGGCGCAATCCGCACTGGCGGCTGCATTTCAGCGATGGCGTCCACGACGGCGACGCGGCGGCAACGCACGATGCGCTGCATCGCCATGCCTGGGTCGATTATCCGAGCTGGATTCCGGCGATGTCGGCGGTGGCGCATCACGGCGGCGCGGGCGTGATGTGGGAATGCCTGCGCGCGGGCGTGCCGTCGATCGTGCTGCCGCAGGATTACGATCAATTCGATCACGCGGCGCGTTTGGAAGCGGCGGGCGTCGCGCTGCGGCTGCGCCATCCGCGCGAGATCGAATCCGCGCTGCAGCGCGTGTTGCGCGGCGAAGCGGGGCTGCGCCCCGCGCGTTTCGTCGATGCGCTGCGCCCCGGCATGGCCGAGGCGCGCGTCGTCGCGCTCGTGCGCGACCGCCTAGGCGTGTGAGCGCGGCGTAAGCTCAATCCGCGCGCATCGCGGACGACCATCCTCCCTTCGACGCACTCGCCCGCGACGCAGCCATCGCGCCGGCGCCGGCTTTCGGCATGTACTTGCGATTGAGCCACACCGCGAACACCACCGACAGCGCCAGCGGCAGGAACCACGCGATCAAGCCGTACCACGACGGCGGACGCACGCCGGCCGCTTCGATCAGGCGATTCAGGCCGATCGAGAGAAACGCGATATGGGTGGCGACGCCGCAGCCGATCATCGCGCCGAAATGCTCGCGCAACCACCAGCGCGTTTCCTGCAGCGGACGCGCGCGTCGCATCAGCATCTGCGCGCCGCTCAGCGCGCCGACCGCGCTGAAGCCCATCAACAGCACGTTGCCGCTGCGCAAGCCGACCGCGAAGATCGCCGCCGCGGACACTGCGTTCAGCACCGCCACGGCGGTGTACGGGCCGCCGCGAAATGCGGCCTGATCGCGTTTGCGACGAATCGCGCGCCAGCCCAGCCACACGCCGTTCGCGGTGATGATCGAAAGATAGACCAGAAACGCGGCGTTCTCGATGTGGCCGCGCAGCGCAATGACCGCCGCCATCGGCACCGCGGTGGCGATGATGCCGATCATCGCGACCATATACGTTTTGCCGACGCGCACATGCAGAGGCGAGCCTTTCTTGGCGATCGCCGCCGACCAGAACGCGACGAGCGCGACCAAGCCGACGAAACCGTGCGCGGCGACCAACAGGCGGTAGAACGTGTCCATAGCGGGCTCCCGAGAAGATGCGCACAGTCTCCCGTCGCAAGGCCGCGCCGCCCACCTGCGTCTCGTCACCCGGCAGGGGTGAGAAAAGTCACCTTCTGCGCGCGCCGTCTTTCGCGCCGACGACGGCGCTGCCATGCTGGCGGCATGACCGATCCGCTTCCGCCGTGCGCGACGCAGCAGCAGACATCGACTCCCGGCGTCTTGCAGGCGCACGCCGGCACGCTGCGCCAGCGCATGTTCACGCCGCTGAACATCGCCGCTTACGTCACCTGGCTCGCGGTCTTCGTCGGCGTGTTGGATCGCGCGAAATTGCGCGCCGGCGCGCCGAACGCATGGATCGGGACGCTCGCGCTGCTGGCGATGCTGGGCTTGTTCGTGCGCTGCGCCTCGCGCGAGCCGCATCGGTATCCGCGCGAACTGCCGCTGTTGGTCGTGCTGCAGGGCGCGCTGGTGGTGTTGGCCGAAGCGACGCTGCGCGGCGGGCAAACCGCGGTGCTGATGATCATCGTCGCCAGCCAACTCGTGCTCACCATGTCGATGCGCGCGGCCGTCGCCTGGCTGTTCGTCGCGAACGCGGCGATCGCCTGGCTGTGGTTCGAACGCAGCGGCCACGTCGGCGCGATCCTGCAGTGGATGGTGCCGGTGATCGGCTTCCAAGCGTTCGCGGCCTTGACCGGGCATTTCGCCGGCAGCAGCGAACGCGCCCGCGCGCATTTGGCGCAGGTCAACGCCGAACTGCTCGCGACGCGCCGTCTGCTGGAAGAATCCGCGCGCGCAGGCGAACGCCTGAAACTCTCGCGCGAGCTGCACGACGTGGCCGGCCACAGCCTCACCGCGCTCAAGCTCAACCTCGCCCGGCTCGCCCGCGACCCGGCCTTGGCCGACCGCGAGGAACTCCGCACCTCCACCGCGCTCGCGGACGATTTGCTGACCCAGATTCGACAGGTGGTCGGCGCGTTGCGCGCGCACGACGGCGTGGATTTGCGCGCCGCGCTCGAAGCCCTGGCGCAGCCGCTGCCGGGCGTGCGCATCGGCATCGACATCGAAGACGGATTGCGCGTCGACGATATCGATCAAGCCGAAACGCTGCTGCGCTGCGCGCAGGAAGCGATCACCAATGCGCTGCGCCACGGCCGCGCCGGCCGTATCGATGTGCGGCTACGACGCGGAACAGGCGACGAGATGAACGACGGAACCATGCAAAGCAGCGGCCGCTCAGCCGATGGGCTGACGATGACGGTGGACAACGACGGCCTCGCGCCCGCGCACATCGCGCCCGGCAACGGCCTGACCGGAATGCGCGAACGCGTCGCCGCGCTCGGCGGCGATGTCGTGGTGACCTCGACATCGCCGCGCGGCCTGCGTTTGCGCGTGCGCCTGCCGGAGCGTGCGGCATGAGCGCGACCGGAATTCGCGCCGGGCGCGCGCTGCGCCTCGCGCTCTGCGACGACCAAGCCTTAGTACTGCGCGGCTTGTCGAGTCTGCTCGCCGATCTGGGCTTCGAGATCGCCGTGGAAAGCCCCGACGCCGAGCGCTTGCTCGCCGCATTGCCCCAACGCCCGGTCGATCTGATCGTCAGCGACATTCGCATGCCCGGCCTGGGCGGCATCGGCCTGCTGCGCACCCTGCGCGAACGCGGCGACGCCACCCCGGTGATCCTGCTGACCACCTTCGACGACCCGGACCTGATGATCCGCGCGGTCGAGGCCGGCGCCCAGGGATTCCTGCTCAAAGACGCCTCGCCCGAAGATTTGAAGGCCGCGATCCTGCGCGTCGCCGCGGGCGAAACCTTGCTGCAGCCGGTGAGTCTGGGGCCAGTGCGCGCGGGGTGGAGCGCGGGCTTGAGCGCACCGTTGAGCGCCGCCGACGCGGCCGCGGACGGGCCGCGCCTCACCGAACGCGAACGCTCGATCCTGCGCCTCGTCGCCGGCGGCTATTCCAATAAGGAAATCGCCCGCAGCCTGCATTTGTCCGAAGGCACGGTCAAAAATTACGTGTCCGAACTGCTGGTCAAGCTGGACTGCCGCGACCGCACCCACGCGGTGCTGAAGGCGATCACGCTACGGTTGCTGTAGCGTCGGCCGCAAGACCCACGCGGCCCACGGCGGACGACGTCCCCGCCCGGCCGAGCGTCCGACGAGCGGTTTGCGGCACCGCAACATGAGTCGCATAATCGCGTTTTCGGCCGCACGCCGACCCGGCCGGCGCGGGGGAATGCGCCCACGGCCGCCCACTTCCAGCAGGAGTCCGTCATGTCCGACATCGTCATCGTCGGTGCCAAGCGCACCGCCATCGGTTCCTTCCTCGGCCAATTCACCGGCGTGCCCACCCCGACGCTCGGCGCGGCCGCGATGTCCGGCGCGCTGGAGCAGGCGGGCGTCGCGCCGGATCAGGTCGACGAAGTCATCATGGGCTGCGTGCTGCCCGCCGGTCTCGGCCAAGCGCCCGCCCGCCAAGCTGCCCTGGCCGCGAAGATTCCGACCTCCGCCGGCTGCACCACCATCAATAAGGTGTGCGGCTCGGGCATGAAGGCGATCATGTTCGCGCACGACCTGATCAAGGCCGGCTCCGCGAACGTCGTCGTCGCCGGCGGCATGGAATCGATGACCAACGCGCCGCACCTGCTCAACGGCTCGCGCACCGGCATCCGCTACGGCAGCGGCGAATTCCTCGACCACATGGCCTGGGACGGGTTGACCAACCCGTACGACAAGCAGGCGATGGGCGTGTTCGGCGACGCCACCTGCGTCAAACACGGCTTCACCCGCGCCGACACCGACGCGTTCTCGGCCGAAAGCGCCTTCCGCGCGCAGAAGGCCATCGCCGACGGCGCGTTCAAAGCCGAAATCGCCCCGGTGACGGTGGTGACGCGCAAGGGCGAGACCGTCGTCGACACCGACGAGGAGCCGGGCAAGATCGACGTCTCGAAGATCCCGACCCTGCGCGCCGCGTTCGGCAAAGACGGCGTGCTCACCGCCGCGTCGTCCTCGAAAATTTCCGATGGCGCCGCCGCGACCGTGGTGATGTCCGCCGACGAAGCCGCGCGTCGCGGTCTCGCGCCGCTCGCGCGCATCGTCGCGCACGCCACGCATGCGCAAGCGCCGGAATGGTTCACCACCGCACCCGTGAACGCGATCGACAACGTGTTGAAGAAAGCGGGCTGGAGCGTCGAAAACGTCGATCTTTTCGAGGTGAACGAAGCGTTCGCGGTCGTCGCGATGGCGCCGATGAAAGAACTCGGCATTCCGCATTCGAAACTCAACGTGCGCGGCGGCGCGTGCGCGCTCGGTCATCCGATCGGCGCGAGCGGCGCGCGTTTGGTGGTGACGTTGATCGCGGCGTTGCGCGCCACCGGCGGTAAGCGCGGCGTGGCGTCGCTGTGCATCGGCGGCGGCGAAGCGACCGCGATCGCGATCGAATTGGCGTGACCGGTTCGGCGGCGCCGCGGCCCCCGCCTCGGCGCCGAAAGCCCCCCGGAGGGCGACGATCGACCCCTCCAAAAGGGTTGAATACGTAAAAAGAAAAAAAAACCGGACACGCCCGCTTGACACCGGCTCACGGCTTGTCATGATGTCGCCGTGCGCCGACCCCGGCGCCGGTTCCTAGGCCTGACACCCTCCCGAACCCGAGACCTCCGCCATGACCCTGAACAAACTGCTGATCGCCGCCGCTCTGGGCCTCGCCCTGACCGCTTGCACCGAGAAGAAGGCCGAAGACCCGGCCGCCGAAGCCGCTGCCGCTGGCGAACCCGCCGCCGCTCCGGCCGATGCCGCCGCCGCGCCGGCCGACGCGACCGCTCCGGCCACCGACGCCGCCGCGCCTGCGGCCGATGCCGCCGCCGACGCCGCGAAAGACGCTGCGGACGCCGCCGCTGCCGCGAACGCGGCTGGCGCCGACACCGCCGCCGCCGCCGATGCGGCCGCCGACGCCGCCGAAGCGGCCGCGAACGCCGCCGACGCCGCCGCTGCGGGTCAAGAGAAGAAGTAATGCATCACGCGGGTTCAGGGAGATGAAAATTTCCTGAACCCGCTGTTAGAATGAGAGAACTGCCGGTTCGCCGGTAGTTTTCTTCATGGTGCGGTCCCTCGCACCGCTGTACCGGGTACGGACACGTACCGCACGCTGTCAGTGAACGAATCATGCCGGCTCACGCCGGACTGCCCCGCGCACTGGCGTTGCCTGACCCCTTCGTAACCTCAGACAACTCCTTCGGAGAGAACATGAACAAGAAGCTTTACGTCCTCCTGGCCGCCGGCGTCCTCGCTCTGTCGGCCTGTAAGAAAGAAGAAACCGCCGAAGCCACCGACGCCGCTGCCGACGCCGCTGCTGCCGCTGGCGACGCCGCCGCCGCTGCTGGCGACGCCGCTGCCGCCGCTGGCGACGCCGCTGCCGCCACCGCCGACGCCGCCGCTGCCGCGACGACCGACGCCGCCGCCGACGCCGCTGCTGGCGCCGCCGACGCTGCCGCCACCGCCGCCGCTGGCGCTGCCGACGCCGCCGCTGGCGCCGCCGACGCCGCTGCCGCTGGCGCCGAGAAGATGGAAGCCGCTGCTGAGAAGGTCGAAGCCGCTGCCGAAGAAGCCAAGAAGTAATTCTTCGCTTCGCGCTTCGCGAGCTGCTCTACGGAAAGACCCGCTTCGGCGGGTCTTTCTTTTTGCGCGTTCGAATCCGTGGCGTTCGAATCCGTCGGCTGCAGCGGTCTTAGACACCGATCGTCGCTCCGGGGCATTCGCTCCGATCGCTGATCCGATCACCAACCGACCACACGGCGATCGCCGGCGTCGACCGCCGCGCCACAAGCCCGCGCGAGCGCAGGCGACGCGACCACCGCAGTCTCGCGATCGGCCGAAAGGCATCGCCGCGGGTTCGACCGCATCGACGCAGCGGGTATCCTTGCGCATCGTTTCGTCGAGACCCGCCCCGTCATGCCTGCGCTCAGCACTCGCCTCGACCCGCAATCCCAGGACTTCCGAGACAACGCGGCCTATCACCGCGCCTTGGTCGCCGAACTCGAGGCCCGTCTCGCCCGCGCCGCGCAGGGCGGCGGCGATAAAGCCCGCGCCAAGCACACCGAGCGCGGGAAATTGCTCGCGCGCGACCGCATCGACGCCCTGCTCGATCCCGGCTCGCCCTTCCTCGAAGTCGCACCGCTCGCCGCCGAAGGCATGTACGACGACGCGGCGCCCGCCGCCGGCATGGTCTGCGGCATCGGCCGCGTGATGGGCATCGAGGCGATGATCGTGGCCAACGACGCCACGGTGAAGGGCGGCACGTATTTCCCGATGACGGTGAAGAAACATCTGCGCGCGCAGGAAATCGCGCGCGAAAACAAACTGCCGTGCATTTATCTGGTCGATTCCGGCGGCGCGTTCCTGCCGCTGCAGGACGAAGTTTTCCCGGACAAAGAGCACTTCGGCCGGATCTTCTACAACCAGGCGCGCATGAGCGCCGACAACATTCCGCAGATCGCCGTGGTGATGGGCTCGTGCACCGCTGGCGGCGCGTACGTGCCGGCGATGAGCGACGAAAGCGTGATCGTGAAGGAACAGGGCACGATCTTCCTCGGCGGCCCGCCGCTGGTGAAAGCGGCGACCGGCGAAGTGGTGGACGCCGAAGCGCTCGGCGGCGCCGACGTGCACACCAGCGTGTCGGGCGTGGCCGATCATTTCGCCGAGGACGACCGTCATGCGCTGCAAATCGCGCGCACTCTCGTCGGCAACCTCAATCGCCGCAAAACCGTGGGTTTAGCGACGCGCCCGAGCGCCGAGCCGCTGTATCCGGCCGAAGAGTTGTACGGCATCGTGCCGAAAGACACGCGTCGCCCGTTCGATATCCGCGAAGTGATCGCGCGCGTCGTCGACGGCAGCGACTTCGACGAATTCAAAGCGCGCTACGCCAAGACGCTGGTGACCGGCTTCGCGCATCTGCACGGTTACCCCATCGGCATCGTCGCCAACAACGGCATCCTGTTCGCCGAAAGCGCGCTTAAAGGCGCGCATTTCATCGAACTGTGCAATCAGCGCGGCATTCCGCTGGTGTTTCTGCAGAACATCACCGGCTTCATGGTCGGCAAAAAGTACGAGAACGCCGGCATCGCGAAGGACGGCGCGAAGATGGTGACCGCCGTCGCGTGCTCCAGCGTGCCGAAATTCACCGTGGTCATCGGCGGCAGTTTCGGCGCCGGCAATTACGCGATGTGCGGCCGCGCGTACGGCGCGCGCTTTCTGTGGATGTGGCCGAACGCGCGGATCAGCGTGATGGGCGGCGAACAGGCGGCGAGCGTGCTGTCGACGGTGAAGCGCGACGGCATCGAAGCCGCGGGCAAGGCGTGGACGCCCGAGGAAGAAGAAACGTTCAAAGCCCCGATCCGCGAACAGTACGAAACCCAAGGCAATCCGTACTACGCCACCGCGCGACTGTGGGACGACGGCGTGATCGACCCGGCGGATACGCGACGCGTGCTGGGTCTGGGCATTTCCGCGTCGCTGAACGCGCCGATCGAGCCTGCGAAGTTCGGCGTGTTCAGAATGTGATCCATTTTTCCGCGCGCAGAGGCGACCGATGCGAAATTTTCTGCTCGCTCTGATTCTTCTCGTCGTCGGCTTCGAAGTCTGGATGCTGTCGTCCGTCGAGGAAGCCGGTCGGTTGCCCGGCGATTCCGCGATGGCCGCCGGCACGATCGGCCTCGCCGGCCTGGCGGCGATGGCGTTCAATCTGGTGGTGCTTTTTCCGAGCTATGCCTTTCTACGCAAGCGGAACGGGCTAGCCCTCTTGCCGCATACGGTCTTCCTGGCTGCGGCGATCCTGGCGCCACTGCTCCTGTTGTAGAAACATGCGACACGAGAAGCCACTGCCCACCAGCGATTGACGATGACATGAGCGATTCGAGCGCAACCGCAGCGCCAACCCGGCGAGCGGGAATTTCCGCGCTTCGCCGATGCGACGTTTTCGCAGCGCGTTCTGCTGCCGGAGTCACAACTTCAGGTTTCACGCGAGGTTAGGCTCGCAAGTCCTGCCGCACTTCGCTCGGCGTTCTCGGAGCCTGCCCCCATGGCCATTTTCAATCAATCCCATTCGCCGAAAAAAGACGCGGCCGAAACGCCGAGCTTCGCGCGCGAGACGCCGCCGCCGCAGGCGAACACCGATTTCGCGCCGGCCACGCTGCCGCGCGCGGACTTCTCCGCGCCGCAGGCGCAGACGGCGCCCGCCGCCAAGGAATCGCTGATCGCCGCCGACCTCACCATCGAAGGCAAAATCGAAGGCGCCGGGCATGTGCGCATTGCCGGCAAATTCAAAGGCGACGCCAACGTCGAAGGCGATTTGTCGTTGGAGCGCGGCGCCAAGCTCAACGGCGGCGTGCGCGCGAAGAAAGTCACGATCGCCGGCGAGCTCGAAGGCAATATCGAATCGGCGCAACGCGTGGAATTGTTGGAGTCGGCCTCGGTGGTCGGCGACATCAAGGCCGGGACGTTGACGGTGGCCGCCGGCTCGAAGATTCGCGGCCACATCGATTGCGGCTGGGAAACCGGCGCGACGCCCGCCGCGGCGAAAAGCAACGGCAAACCGGCCGCTCCGGCGCAAGACGCGTAATCGTCGGCATCGGCGCTCGGTGCGGACCGAACCGCGACGCCGAACCTGACGCCCGCGCGCGACGCACCGCGCGCGACGCACCGAGCCCGACGACATCCGTCCGATGAAGCGAGCCGCATGAAGCCCGGCCCGATCACCGCGGGGGCGACGCGCAGTTGCCCCCACTGCAAGGCCACGATTTTGGAAAGCGCGGTGATCTGCCCCGCGTGCAAGCACTATTTGCGCTACGACTCGGACGCGACGCCGGCCAAACCCAAGCAGGTGCCGCTGCACGTCGAGGGCACGATCCGGCATCCGGCCGACGGCGATCCCTGGGAGTATTCGATCGTGGTCGTGATTCGCGACGAGCGCGGCCAGGAAGTCGGCCGTCAAGTCGTCGGCGTCGGCGCGCTGCACGCGAACGAGCAGCGCAGTTTCAGTTTGTCGGTGGAAGTGTTCGAGGCCAAGGGCGCGAAACCGCGCAAGCATTGAGCTGCGCGTGCGCATTCGCGCATCGATTCGCGCCGCGCGATCACGCACCGCGTCGCGGCGCTTGCGTCACAATTCGCGATAGCGTTCGGGAAACAGCGCGCGCAGCGCGTCGACTTTCGGCGCGTCGTGAATCACGATGTAAGGCTGGTTCGGATGCCGCCGCGCGTAGTCCTGGTGATAGGCCTCCGCGGGATAGAACGCCGTCAACGGTCCGACCTGGGTGACGATGGGCGACCGGAATTTTTTCGCGCCATTGAGCTGCGCGATGTACGCGCGCGCGATCTTCGTCTGTTCGCCGCCGACGGCGAAAATCGCCGAGCGGTATTGCGTCCCGATATCCGGACCCTGCCGGTTCAACTGCGTCGGGTCGTGCGCGACGGAGAAGAAAATTTTCAGCAGACGGCCGTAGCTGATCTGCGCGGGATCGTAAACGATGCGCACGGCTTCGGCGTGCCCGCTCGAACCGCTCGAAACCGCGTCGTAATTCGCATCGGCCGCCGCGCCGCCGGCATAGCCCGATTCGACGCGTTTGACGCCCTTGGTGTGCTCGAACACCGCTTCGACGCCCCAGAAGCAGCCGCCCGCGAACACCGCGACTTGCTCCCGACCCGCGGCCAGCGGCGCATCGAGTTCGGCGTCGGGCAACGCCACGGATCGCCCGGCGGCGCAGGCGGTGGCGGCGAGTGCGACGGCCGCGATGCACAGCGACAGCGCGAGCGAAGGAATCGAAACGCGGTGGTTCATGACGGCATCCTCGAAAAATTTCATGCGGGCGAGCGTGCGTGCGGACTTGCGTGCGCGTTTATCGAGCCGAGCGCCGACGCATCACCCGGCGCGGGCCGGCGCGGCGGCGGGCGAAAATGCCAGCGCGACCGAGTTCATGCAATAGCGCAAACCGGTCGGCGGCGGGCCGTCGTCGAAGACATGCCCCAAGTGCGCATCGCAACGGGCGCAGGCCACTTCGGTGCGGGTCATGCCGTAGGCCAGATCTTCGCGCTCGACGACGTTCTCGCGCGCGATGGCGCGCCAGAAACTGGGCCAACCGGTATGCGATTCGTATTTGGTCTTGGCGTCGAACAGAGCGGTGCCGCAGCAGGCGCAGCGATACACGCCGGCAGCTTTGTTCTTGAGCAGCGCGCCGGTGTACGCGCGTTCGGTGCCGGCGCGTCGGGTCACGTCGTAAGCCAGCGGCGAAAGGCGCTTCCGCCATTCGGCGTCGCTGCGCACGACGCTCGGCAGCTCGACGACGCGCAGCGGCCGGCCGTCGTCGGCGAATTCGGCGATACGCACCGCGCCTGCGCTGCGCTTGGAGGCCGCGGGGCCGGCCGCCATGCCGCGCAAAGGTGCGAGCGCGAAGCCGGTCAACGCGAGCGACGTCGCGGTCAGAAAGGCGCGGCGGGAGGCGCGAGGCGCGGCGGGCTGCGGAACAGACGGGGCGGTCATCGTAACGATCCTATCCGGTGGCGTCGGGAGACATCGACGGAACATACGGGGCTCGGGCGCGCACGGATGCGGCGCGTACGATCGAACATCAGAGCGCAGCGAGCGGCGAATCGGTGCGCGGCCGACGCGCTCGGCGCGTTCGCGTTCAGCGAAGGGAGTGCGTCGGTGCTTTGGTCGGCGGCTGCGCGACGCTTCGGCGTGGGACGAGCGAAGACCGCGGACGATGCGGACAAACGAGGGCGCGGAACGAGACGCCGCGAATCAGACCACGCGTTCGCTCGGGCCGGTCTCGCAGCGATCGCAGCCGCCGCAGGCGCCGCTCGCGGCGGCGATCGGCGGCGGGGCGATGCGACGGCCGACGGCGCGCAGCCAGCGCGGACGCGTTTCGCGCACCAGCGGCGCGGCGAGCGCGATCCGTAGGCGACGCTCGGCGCGCGGGAACTGTTTGCGCAGCACGACCCACGCGCTGATCGCCACCGCCAGGGCGACGATCGGATATTGCAGCGCGAGCGAGAGCGTCGTCATCGCTTCAACCCGCGCCGAGCGCCACCGCCACCTGGTAGGTGACGAACGAAGCGCCGTAGGCCAGCGCGAACAGGTACGCGGCGGCGGCGGCCATGCGCTTCCACGAATTGGTTTCGCGTTTGATCGTCGCCAGCGTGGAGACGCACATCGGCGCGTACACGTACCACGCCAGCAGCGACAGCGCGGTGGCGAGCGACCAATCCTGTGCGATCAACGGCGACAGCGCGTTCGCGGCGTCGGCGTCGTTCGCGGCCGAGAGCGCGTACACCGTGGCGAGCGACGACACCGCCACTTCGCGCGCGGCGATGCCGGGGATCAAGGCGATGCAGATTTGCCAGGTGAAACCCACCGGCGCGAACACGAACTCCAAAGCATGGCCGATGCGACCCGCGAAGCTGTAATCGATCGCCGGACCGACCGCATCCGCGGGCGGCGCCGGAAACGACAGCAGGAACCACAACAGAATGGTCAAGGCCAAAATGATGCCGCCCACGCGCTTGAGGAAGATCGCGGCGCGCTCCCACAGCCCGATCAGCAGATCGCGCGGATGCGGCACGCGATACGAGGGCAATTCCAGCAACAGTGGATGCTCGCCCTTGTCGCGCCGCCAGCGCTTCATCACGTACGCCACGAGCAATGCGCTGACGATCGCGGCCGCGTATAGGCCGAACAGCACCAGCCCCTGCAGATTGAACGCGCCCCACACTTCGCGTCGCGGAACGAAGGCGCCGATCAACAGCGCGTACACCGGCAAACGCGCCGAACACGTCATCAAGGGCGCGACCAGAATCGTCGCCATGCGGTCGCGCGGGTCTTGGATCGACCGCGTCGCCATGATGCCCGGCACGGCGCAAGCGAAGCTCGATAACAGCGGAATGAAGCTGCGGCCGGACAGACCGGCGTTGAACATCCAGCGGTCCAACAAGAACGCGGCCCGCGGCAGGTAGCCGGATTCCTCCAGCGCGAGAATGAAGGCGAAGAGGATGAGAATCTGCGGAAGGAAGATCACTACCCCGCCGAGGCCGGCGATGATGCCGTCCACGACGAGACTGCGCAGCGGCCCCTCGGGCATCGCGCCGCCCACCGCATCGCCGAGCCACACGGTGCCGGCGTCGATCGCGTCCATCAACGGCGTCGCCCAGGCGTACACCGCCTGGAAAATCAGGAACATCACCGCCGCCAAGGCCAGCAAACCGACCACCGGATGCAACAACCAGCGGTCCAAGGCATCGTCGACGCGCCCGGTACGCCTGGGCATCGTCACCGCGAGCTCGATCAATCGCCGCGTCCGCGCGTGCATCGCATCGATCGACGCCGCATCTTCGCTCGATGGCGGCGGCGTCGGATGGGCGGCGATCGCGTCGAGTTGCGCCAACAGCGCGCGCGCGCCATCGCGACGCACGGCGACGGTTTCGACCACCGGCACGCCCAGCTCGCGCTGCAGCGCCGCCACATCGATTTCGATCCCGCGACGCCGCGCGGCGTCCATCATGTTCAGCGCGATCACCACCGGCTTGCCCAGCGCGATCACTTCCAGCGCGAAGCGCAGATGCAGCCGCAGGTTGGTCGCGTCGATCACGCACACCAGCGCGTCCGGCGGCGGCTCGCCCGGGTAGAAGCCGCGGCAAATATCGCGGGTGACGGCTTCGTCCAGACTGGCGGCGTGCAGGCTGTAAGCGCCGGGCAGATCCAGCAGCGCGAACGAGCGGCCGCCGGGCGAGAGCAGACGGCCTTCCTTTCGCTCGATGGTGACGCCGGCGTAGTTCGCGACCTTCTGCCGGCTGCCGGTCATCAGATTGAACAGCGCCGTTTTGCCGCAGTTGGGGTTCCCGATCAGCGCGAGACGGAACGTCGATGCGTGCTGGGCCTGCGCGTCGCTCATGCGCCTTCGCCTTGCGGCCGCAGACGCACCCGCGCCGCTTCGCCGCGCCGCAGGGCGAAGCGCGTGAAACCGATCTGGATCAGCAGCGGGTCGGCCCCGAACGGCCCGGCGGCGACCACTTCGACGCGCTCGCCCGCCACGAACCCCAGTTCGCGCAATCGCCGGGCGACGCCATCGTTCGCCAGCTGGTCTTCGACCGCTTCCACCCAAGCGCCGACACGCAACGGAAGTTCGTTCAGTCTCACGCGATCATCAAAATGGGAATAGTTCTCAATTGTATAGCACGAAGCGCGGCGATCGAGATTGATCGAGGTCGGTCTTCGTTCGCGCGGCGTCGATCGAGCCCGCATCGGCTGGGGCGCGTCGGGGACGACCAGGGCTCCAGGGCGATGTTCGCTGCCAGGAAGGCCGCGTTCAGACTCCCCCGGAGCCGCTATGATGCGGCCACTCCCGGCACAGGTGACGGCATGAGCGACAACCTGATCTTCCACCGCAACGGCCCCGTAACCCGTCTGCGCTTGAATCGACCGGATTGGCACAACGCCTTCGACGCGGATTTGATCGGCACGCTCAGCGCTGCCTTGGACGCCATCGCCGCGGACACCGCGGCGCGCGTGGTGGTGCTGGAAGCGGCCGGGCCGAGTTTTTCGGCCGGGGCCGACCTCAACTGGATGCGCGCCATGGCCGTGGCCAGCGAGGCCGAGAACCGCGCCGATGCGATGGCGCTGGCCGGTTTGATGCGGCGCCTGGACGAATTGCCTAAACCGACGATCGCCCGCGTGCAGGGCGCGGCCTACGGCGGCGGCGTCGGGCTGGTCGCCTGCTGCGACATCGCCATCGGCGTGCCCAGCGCGAAATTCGGGCTCAGCGAAAGCCGCCTGGGCCTGTTGCCGGCGGTGATCTCGCCCTACGTGATCGACGCCATCGGCGCGCGCGAAGCCCGGCGCTGGTTCGCCACCGCCGAAATGTTCGACGCCGCCGAAGCGCTGCGCATCGGCCTGCTGCATGCGGTGGTGGAGCCCGACCATCTGGACGCGGCCGTGCATCGCCAAATCGATCTGCTGCTCAGCGCAGGGCCGCACGCCACCTCGCAGGCGAAGGCGATGATCCGCCGCGTCGCCGGTTGGCGCGACCGCGACCGCTTGGACCGCGACAACGCCGACCTCATCGCGCACCTGCGGGTCTCGCCCGAAGGCCAGGAGGGCATCGCCGCGTTCCTGGAAAAACGCAAACCGCAGTGGGCGGGTTGACCGCCCGCACACTCAGCCCTCGAAACGACAGGAGCGTCCGATGCTCGACCATCTCGGTTTCCCCGTCGCCGACTATCGGCGCAGCCGCAGTTTCTACGAACGCGCGCTGGCGCCGCTGGATTTCGGCGTGGTGATGGAAGTGGACCGCGAGACGACCGGCGGTTACGAAGGCTGCGGCTTCGGGCCGCCGGGCCGGCCGATGTTCTGGGTCGGCAAAGCCGACGGCGATGCGCCGGCCGGCGGCCTGCATATCGCGTTCACCGCGAACACCCGCGCGCAAGTGGACGCGTTTTACGCCGAAGCGATCGCCGCGGGCGGCCGCGACAACGGCGCGCCCGGCGTGCGTGCGCAATACCACCCGAATTATTACGGCGCGTTCGTGATCGACCCCGACGGTCACAACGTCGAAGCCGTGTGCCACCACCCGGAATGACGATGACCGCCGCGATGCCGCACCCGATCCTCAACCTCGCCGACGTCGAGATGCTCGACTTGGCCGAACGCGCGCGCCAACGCGGCGGAGAAATGCCGATCGCGCGTTTCGGCGGGCGCATCGGCGCCATCGGGCCGAAAGTCGGCGCGCGCAAGCTCGGCTACAACGTGACCGAACTGGCGCCGGGCAAAGCGGCGTTTCCGAAACATTCGCATCGCGCGAACGAGGAAATGTTTTACGTCATCGAAGGCGACGGCGAACTGCGTTACGGCGATGCGATCTATCCGGTGCGCGCGGGCGACGTGATCGCCTGCCCGCCCGGCGGCCCGGACACCGCGCACCAACTCATCAACACCGGCGCATCGCCGATGCGCTACTTGGCGGTCAGCACGATGGAATTCCCCGAAATCTGCGAATACCCGGATTCGAACAAACTCAACGCGATCACCGGATTCGGACCGGACGACTTCCGCCAACTCGAACGCCGAGGCGCGGGTTTGGATTACTGGGACGGCGAAGCCTGATGCGCGCCGCCTCGATGTTCTCGAAACTCCTCATCGCCAACCGCGGCGAAATCGCCTGCCGCGTGATCCGCACCTGCCGCAAGCTCGGTATTCGCACCGTCGCGGTGTACTCCGACGCCGACGCCGACGCGCAGCACGTGCGCTTGGCGGACGAAGCGTTCCCGATCGGCGGCGCGCGCCCGCAGGACAGCTATCTGCGCGGCGAGGTCATTCTGGAGGTCGCGCTCAAAGCCGGCGCGCAGGCGATCCATCCGGGCTATGGCTTCCTCAGCGAGAACGCGGATTTCGCCGACGCCGTGGAAGCCGCGGGCATCGTCTTCGTCGGCCCGAAGGCCGCATCGATGCGCAAGATGGGCAGCAAAGCCGGCGCGAAACAATTGATGCAAGCGGCCGGCGTACCGGTGGTGCCGGGCTACACCGGCGAGGATCAATCGCCGGAGCTGCTGCAGCGCGAAGCCGACGCGATCGGTTATCCGCTGATGATCAAAGCCGCGCACGGCGGCGGCGGCAAGGGCATGCGCATCGTGCGCAGCGCGGCGGAGTTCCTGCCGAATCTCGAAAGCTGCCAGCGCGAGGCGCGCAACGCCTTCGGCCGCGACCGAGTGTTGCTGGAACGCTACGTCGAACATCCGCGGCATATCGAAATCCAGATCTTCGGCGACGCGCACGGCGCGGTGATCCATCTCAACGAGCGCGAGTGTTCGGCGCAACGTCGCTACCAGAAAGTGTTGGAAGAATCGCCCTCGCCGTTCCTCACGCCCGAATTGCGCGAGGCGATGGGCGCGGCGGCGGTGCTGGCGGGGCGCGCGATCGATTATCAGAACGCGGGCACGGTGGAGTTCATCGTCGGCCAAGATTCCGATGGAAAGCCGGGCGGTTTCTACTTCATGGAAATCAACACCCGCCTGCAGGTGGAGCATCCCGTCACCGAGTACGTGACGGGCTTGGATTTGGTGGAGTGGCAGTTGCGCATCGCCGCGGGCGAACCGCTACCGAACGCGCAGCATGAGATCGCGCAGCGCGGCCACGCGATCGAAGTGCGGCTGTACGCCGAAGACCCGGAAGCCGGTTTCTTGCCGGGCTCGGGCAAATTGACGCGCCTGCGTCTGCCCGCGCCCGACGCGCATACGCGCATCGACGGCGGCGTGATCGAAGGCGACACCGTCACCATTTTCTACGACCCGATGATCGCCAAGTTGATCGTCTGGGACGAAACGCGTCCGCGCGCGCTGGCGCGCTTGCGCGAAGCGCTGGCGCAGTGCGCGATCGAAGGCCCGAAATCGAATATCGCGTTCCTCGAACGTTTGGTGCGGCATCCGGAGATCGTCGACGCCACCATCGACACCGGCACGCTCGATCGCGATCTCGACGCGTTCATGCCGCAACCCGCGGACCCCGCGCAAGCGCGCGTCGCGCGCGCCGCCGCGGTCGTCGCCCTGCTGCTGCGCGAAGAGGCGCGCACGCGCGCGGCCGCCGCGACCAGCGGCGATGCGACCTCGCCTTGGGCGCTGGCCGACGGCTGGCGTTTGGGTCACGGCGGACATCGACGTTTGGTGCTGGACGACGGCGAACGCAAGCGCGTGTTCGTCGCGCACGGCAGCGGCGGCGACTACCGCCTCCAAGACGGCGACGGCGGCGAAACGCTCGACGCGCGCGGCGCGCGCTGGGAGGCCGACGGCGCGCTGTCCCTGCGTTTGAACGACGAGAGCCGCCGGCTGCGGGTGGACATCGACGAGACCGGCGCTTTGCCGCGCATCGCCATCCACGACGGCGCGCGGCGCTGGCGGTTCGTGCGCGAACCGGCGTATCGCCCCGCGGCCGACGCCGGCGCGAGCGTCGGCGATCGCGTGCTGGCGCCGATGCCCGGCCGCATCGTGCTGCTCAAGACCAACGTCGGCGATACCGTCGAAGCGCAACAAGAGGTGCTGGTGATGGAAGCGATGAAAATGGAGCTGACCCTGAAAGCCCCGCGCGCCGGCGTGGTCGCCGAGATTCGCGTCGGCGTCGGCGATTTCGTCGAAGCCGATGCGGCGCTGGTGGTGATGGGAGACGCCGCATGAAGCGCGCGATGTTCCGCTTCGTTCTGCTGCTCGCGGCCGGCAGCTTGCTGACCGGTTGCGTCACCTTCGAATTCGCGCCCACCGAAACGCTCGGCTGCGATCCGGCGCTCGCCGGCACGTGGCATAGCGACAAGGACGAAGGCGCGCGCAAAGGCGCGGCCATCTTCGGCCGCGACTGCACGCTGACCGGCACCAACGACGACGGCAGCACCGAAACCTATCGCTTGCGCACGACCGAATACGACGGCCATCGCTACCTCGTGATGCAAGAAGACGCGGCGGCGACGGTCTCGGACAGCGACGGTAAACCCATCGAAACCTGGCCGGCCACGCGCGTGAATCTGCTGCGCTATCGCCTCGACGGCGATCGTTTGGAGGTATGGGCGGCGGACCCTCGCGTCGCCGCGACCGTGGACATGCGCGGCGTGCAGACGCACAGCGACGCGATGCGCGACCCCAAAACCGGCAAGCCGATCGAAAGCATGGTGCCCAGCAATATTTACCTCAGCGGCAAACGCAAACGCTTGGCGGCGCTGCTGCGCGAACGCGGCGACGCCTTGTATTCGGGCATGGCCACGGACAAAGCGCTGGTGCTGCACCGCGCGCCGGAAGGCGCATCGCCGTGACCGACGATGTCCGCATCGTCGAAGTCGGCCCGCGCGACGGGCTGCAGAACGAAAAGACGCTGATCCCCGCGTCCGCGAAAATCGAACTGATCGATCGCTTGTCCGCCACCGGGCTGCGCAGCGTCGAAGCGACGAGTTTCGTCAGCCCGAAATGGGTGCCGCAATTGGCCGATGCGGCCGAAGTCTACGTCGGCATCGCGAAGCGTCCGGGCGTGCGCTACCCGGTGCTGGTGCCGAACGAGCAAGGTTACGAACGCGCGCGCGCCGTCGGCGTGGACGAGATCGCGGTGTTCACCGCCGCGTCCGAAGCGTTCAATCGTAAAAACATCAACGCCTCGATCGAGGAATCGCTGCAGCGCTTCGCGCCGGTGATCGAACGCGCGAAGGCCGACGGCGTCGCGGTGCGCGGCTACGTCTCCACGGTGCTGGGTTGCCCGTACCAAGGCGAGGTACCGCTGGCCGACGTGGTGCGGGTGGCGAAGGCGCTGCACGCGATGGGCTGCTACGAAATCTCGCTCGGCGACACGATCGGTATCGGCACCCCGGGCAAGGCCGCCGCGATGCTGCGCGCGGTGGCGACCGAGGTGCCGATGCCCGCCCTGGCGGTGCATTTCCACGACACCTACGGCCAGGCGCTAGCGAATGTGCACGCCTGCCTGGAGGAAGGCGTGCGCGTGGTGGACGCGGCGGTGTCCGGCGCGGGCGGCTGCCCGTACGCTCGCGGCGCGACCGGCAACGTCGCCACCGAGGACGTGGTCTACATGCTGCACGGACTCGGGCTGCGGACAGGCGTGGATTTGGCCGCGTTAGCCGCCGCCGGCCGTTGGCTCTCGCAGTTGCTGGGCCGCGAAAGCGGCAGTAAGGTGAGCCGAGCCATGTTCGCCCAAGACGATCATTCCCCCACGGACGGCCCGCGCGCATGACCCCACCCCACGCGGCGGCTTCGTCGGACACCGCTCAGGCCCAGACGGCCGCGACGGACACGCTCGACGCGCTCGAACGCGCGCAACGCGACCCTGCGCTCCCGGCCGAGACCCGCGCCCTGCTCGCCCGCGCCGGAACCGCGCTCCGCGCCGCGCTGGCCGAATCCGAATCCGAACGCATGCGCTACACCGCGCTGTTCGACGCCGTGCCCGACCCGGTCAGCATCATCGATTGGGACGGCACCGTGCTGGATCTGAACAAGGCCGGCATGAAGGCCTACCGCAGATCGCGCGAAGAGGTCGTCGGCCAGCCGATCGAAGTGCTGAATCCGGACTTGCCTCAAGACCACATGGTGCCGGTGTGGGAAGCGCTGAGTCGCGGCGAGACCTATGTGGTGGAAGTGGCCAACATGCGCGCCGACGGCAGCCGCTTCCCGGTGGAAGTGCATTCCGCCGGCTTCGATTACAAAGGCAAGAAACGCATCGTCGCCGTCGCCCGCGACCTCAGCACGCGCTGGCAGGCCGAAACCCGCTACCGGCTGCTGCTGGAATCGATCGACGTCGGCGTGATCCTGTTCGATCGCGACATGCGCGTGATCTCGGCCAACCCCGCCGCGCACCGCACCGTCGGCGGCGAGGTCGGACAGAGCATCCACGAACTGTTGCGTCCGGACGATTGGAAGATCGTCGACGATCACGGCCGTCCGCTGTCGTTCCACGAATGGCCGACCACGCGCGCGTTGGAAAGCGCGCAGGTCATCAGCAATACGGTCATCGGTCTGTATCACCTGCCCAGCCGGCGCATGTCGTGGATTTCGGTCACCAGCGTGCCGGTGTTCCAGGCCGACGGCACCGAACCGCAATTCGTGTTCGCGATGTTCAGCGACGTGACCGCGCTCAAGCGCGATAACGTGCTGTTCGACCGCGCGCAGGGCTTGGCGCGCATCGGCGGTTGGGAATGGGATCGCGGCCGCAGCCGCTTGTATCTCACCCACGAAGCGCAGCGCATTCTCGGCCGTTCGCCGTCGCCGCAGACCATCGAAGATTTGTTGGCGGGCGTGTACGGCCCCGACCAAACCTTGCTGCGCACCGCGTTCGAACGCCTGATCGAGACCGGCGGCGGTTTCGATTTGGAACTGCAGTACGTGCGCAGCGATCGCCTCGCCTGCTGGGTCCGCGTGATCGGCGAAGCCGACACCGCCGACCCGGGCACCTCGCGCATCGTCGGCACGCTGCAGGACATCACCGAACGCAAACACGCCGAGGAAACGCTGCGCGTGCAGGCGCGCACCGACCCGCTCACCGGCTTGCTCAATCGCGACGCGATTTTGGCCGAGTTGGAGCAGCGCCTGATGGACCCGGCGCAAGCGACCGTCGCCGTGCTCTACGTCGATCTTGACCGTTTCAAAGTCGTGAACGACGTGCTCGGCCATTCCGCGGGCGACGAACTGCTCGCCGCCGCCGCGCAGCGCATCGCGCGCGCGGTCGGCGACGAGGGCGCGGTCGCGCGCTTCGGCGGCGACGAATTCCTGGTGATCTGCGCCACCGCCGACGACGCCGAGCGCCCCGGCCGCATCGCCAACGCGATCCTCGACTCGCTGCGCGAAAGTTTCCGTTTCGACAGCGAGGAATTCGCGATCACCGCGAGCATCGGCGTCGCCACCGCGCCCGTCGACGGCGAACGCCCGCAAACGCTGATCCAAAACGCCGATGCCGCGATGTACGACAGCAAGCGCCGCGCGCGCAACGCGTGGCAGGCGTTCACGCCCGCGCTGGCGCAGACGCAGGCCGACCGGCTGTGGATGGAAACGCATCTGCGCCGCGCCGCCGACAACGGCGAATTCCATCTGGTCTACCAACCGCAGGTGGATCTGCTGCGCGGCCGCATCGTCGCCGCCGAAGCGCTGATCCGTTGGCAAAACCATTCCTTGGGCGAACTGCGCCCCGACCGTTTCATCAGCCACGCCGAAACCACCGGCGACATCGTGCGCATCGGCGGTTGGGTGCTGCGCGAAGCCTGTCGCCAAGTCGCGCGCTGGCGCGACGCGGGTCTCGGCATCGTGCGCGTGGCGGTGAACGTGTCCTATCGCCAATTCATCGGCGAGGATCTCGCCGAAACCGTGCGCCGCATTCTCGACGAATTCCAACTGCCCGGCGCGGCCCTGGAATTGGAATTCACCGAGCGCGTGCTGATCGAAGATGCGCCGGACACGCTGCGCACGTTCGCCGATCTGCGCGGCATGGACGTGATGCTGACCATCGACGATTTCGGCGAAGGCTACAGCGCGCTGAATTATCTGCGGCGGCTGCCGATCCACGGTTTGAAGCTCAGCCAATTGTTCGTGGCCGGGGTGCCCAGCAACCCGTCCGACGTGGCGGTGTGCCAAGCGGTGGCCGGCATCGCGCGCAGTTTGAATCTCGGCCTCGTCGCCGAAGGCGTGGAATCCGAAGCGCAGCGCCAGTTCCTGCTGCGCTTGGGCGTGCCGATCGGCCAAGGCTTCCTGTTCGCGCCGGGCCTGAAACCCGACGATTTCGCGCGCCGCCTGGAAGCGGGCGGATTGCACCCGTTGCCCGAACGCTTCCCCGCGCATGACTGAGCCCGCGTTCGCGATCCGCCCCATCGCCGCCCGCGACGATGCCGCGGTCGCCGCGATCATCCGCGCGGTGATGCCGGAATTCGGCGCCACCGGCTGCGGCTTCGCGATCAACGACCCCGAAGTGGATTGGATGTCGAAGGCGTACGCCGAACCGCGCTCGGCGTATTTCGTGGTCGAACGGCGGCGCGACGATGGCATGCTCCAGGACGGCGCGCGCGTTGTGGAAGGCGGCGGCGGCGTGGCGCCGTTGGTCGGCGGCGATGAGCATGTCTGCGAGCTGCGGAAAATGTATTTTTTGCCGACATCGCGCGGCCTGGGCGCGGGCGCCGCGCTGATGGCGCGCTGTCTCGACGCCGCGCGCGGTTTCGGGTTTCGCTATTGCTATCTCGAAACTCTCTCCGGCATGGACGCGGCGATGCGGCTCTACGAACGCAGCGGATTCCGCCGCATCCCGCAGGCGATGGGCGCGACCGGACACGGCGGCTGCAATACGTTTTATCTGTTGGATCTGTAGGGCGCGCTTCAGCGCACCATGCCAACACCGCGCGAATCTCTCAGACCCATAGGGTGCGCTTAAGCGCACCGTGCAACCGCCGCGCGAATCTTTCGGTGCGCCATGACGCACCGCTCACCCGCGCCGAGCCGTCGACATGCCCATAGGGTGCGCTTCAGCGCACCGTGCAACCGCCGCGCGAATCTTTCGGTGCGCCAAGAATTTTCAGCAGAGCTGCGCTCCGCTCTACGGGGCGAGGTTAAGATTCCCCTCGTTCATCGTCATCGACATCATTTTCATGCGCACGGAAGGCACTCTCAGGAATTGGAACGACGACCGCGGCTTCGGGTTCGTCGTCACCTCGGAAACCAAGCAGGACGTGTTCGTCCATATTTCCTCGTTCCCGCAAACCGGGCGTCGCCCGCAGCCGGGCGAGCGGTTGGCCTTTTCGATCGAAACCGACCACGACGGCAAGAAGCGCGCGGTGGCGGTGAGCTATCTCGACCCGCCGTCCGCGGCGGCGCTGATGGCGATGCGCAACGCGGAGCGCCCCACCCCGGTCGCGACGCCGCGCACCGCGAGCGCGTCGACGCGGCATACGCGTCGCCCGCGGCAGACGGATCGGCACCGACGCGCCGACGAGCGCTCGTCGGGGCGTATCGGCGGTTTGGTGGTCCTGCTGGCGGCGGTCGCCGCGGGCGCCGCGATCGTCCGACGCGACGCCATCGAAACGTATCTGCCGTCTTCGCCCGTCTCGACATCCGTCTCGACATCGGCGTCGGCGATGCCCGGTGCAGCCGTGCCCGCCGCAGAGATGCCCGCTGCGGAGAGGCCGGCAACGACGATGGATGTCGCGCCGGCTGCGCCCACCGCCTTCGTCTCGGCCGCGCCCGCGCCGGCCGCCTCCTCGTTTTCCGATGCCGCCGTCGGGGGCTTCCGCTGCGACGGTCGCACCCACTGCTCGCAGATGACCTCCTGCGCCGAGGCCCGCTATTTCCTCGCGAACTGTCCCGGCGCGCAGATGGACGGCAACGGCGACGGCGACCCCTGCGAACAGCAGTGGTGCCATTAGCGATGCGATGAGCCGCACGATGGAATGATCCGATCGGCGGGACGATTCCCGCGATCGGCTAAAATCCACGGTTTCCGCGGATCGAGTACCTTCCCATGCAACTTTCCGACGTTCGCGCCATCGTCACCGGCGGCGTTTCCGGTCTGGGCTTCGCCACCGCCAAGCGTCTGGTCGCCGGCGGCGGCAAGGTCGCGTTGTTCGACGTCAACGACGAGAAGGGCGCGGCCGCCGTAGCCGAACTCGGCGTTCAAACCGCCCGCTATTTCCGCACCGACGTCACCGACGAAGCCGGCGTGGAGGCGAACGTCGCCGCCGCCGCGGAATTCCTGGGCGGTTTGAACGCCGCGATCAACTGCGCCGGCATCCTCGGCGCGGGCCGCGTGCTGGGCAAAGACGGCCCGATGCCGCTGTCGCAGTTCCAAACCACGGTGATGGTGAATTTGATCGGCAGCTTCAACGTGGCCAAAGCCGCCGCCGCGCGCATGCAGCATAACGAACCGAATGTCGAAGGCGAACGCGGTGTGGTGGTGAACACCGCGTCGGTCGCCGCCTACGAGGGCCAGATCGGTCAAGCGGCGTACTCGGCCAGCAAGGGCGGCGTGGTCGGCATGACCCTGCCGATGGCGCGCGAATTCGCCCGCTTCGGCATCCGCGTGATGACCGTCGCGCCCGGCATTTTCTGGACGCCGATGGTGGACGGCATGCCCGAGGCGGTGCAGCAATCGCTGGCCGCGTCGATTCCCTTCCCCTCACGTTTGGGCTGGCCGGAAGAATTCGCCGACCTCGTCGGCTACATCCTCGGCAACGTCTACCTCAACGGCGAAACCATCCGCCTGGACGGCGCGACGCGGTTGGCGCCGAAGTAGACACATTGCCCTGCGCGCGTGGAGAAGAGCGCCCCTCACCCTCGCTCGCTGCGCTCGCTCTTCCCTCTCCCCGCCGTGCGGGGAGAGGGTTGCCCCTCACCCTCGCTCGCTACGCTCGCTCTTCCCTCTCCCCGCGTGGCGGGGAGAGGGTGCCCGACAGGGCGGGTGAGAGGCGCGCACTTCACCGTCACTCGCCAGACTCGCCCTCGTCTCACCTCGCGCATACGGGGAGAACCGAGTCTCTCTCGCTCGACAAATTCGCTATTACCTCTCCCCGCCAGGCGGGGAGAGGGTGCCCGACAGGGCGGGTGAGGGGCGCGCGCCTCATCGTCACTCGCTACACTCCCGGCTGTCCCTTCCCGCATGCGGGCAGAACCGTCCCTCTTCCCTCGCTCGACACATTCGCTCTTCCCTCCCCCGCACAGCGGGGAGAGGGCGCCCGACAGGGCGAGCGAGGGGCAACGCATCCACGCACATCGATCACAACGACACATGAAAGCCTACGACATCAAAAAAGGAAACGTCGTCGAATACAACGGCGGCGCTTATCAAATTCGCGATATCGAACGCAGCTCGCCGCAGGGCCGCGGCGGCAACGTGAAATACCGTTTCACGATGTACAGCGTGCCCGGCGGCAACAAACTCGACATCAGCGTCGGCGCCGAAGACGATTTGAAAGAAGTCGATTTGGCCCGCCGCCAAGCCACCTACTCGTACAAGGACGGCGATGCCTTCGTCTTCCTCGACGATGAAGACTTCACCCCGTACACGCTGGACGCCGACGTGGTCGGGGACGACGCCGGTTACATCAGCGACGGCCTCACCGGCTGTTACGTGCAAATCATCGACGACGCCCCGGTCGGACTGCAGTTGCCGCAGAGCGTGGTGCTGGAAGTGATCGACACCCCGCCGGAACTCAAAGGCGGCACCGCCACCAAGCGCCCGAAGCCCGCGAAACTCAATACCGGCATCGAAATCCAGGTGCCCGAGTACATCGGCAACGGCGAGAAAGTGTGGGTGAACACGGTCACCGGCGAATTCGCCGGCCGCGCGGATTGATCGAATGACCCGCGCATTCGCGCCGACGCGCGCGCGCGCAACACTCGCCGCCGCGCTGCTCTCGTGCGCGCTCTGCGTCGGCGCCGCGAATCCGTTCGCGGCCTTCGACGACCCGCGCCCCGAAGGGCGATTGAGCCTGCGCGAGCGTTCTCAGTGCGAAGTGCCGGACGACCCCGAAGCGCGTTGGTGCGATTACCCGCACGAAGTCCGCATCTTCACCGAGCGTCGCGAAAGCTGCGACCACTTCCGCGGCGAACCCTGGCCCGAAGGCGACGAGCCGGGCATGCAGGAACGCCGCGATCAACTGACCAAGGGCATGCGCGACGCCTGCGCCGGCACCGACGCCGAACTCGCGCGACTGCGCGCGAAATATCGCGACGATGCCGAGATCGCGAAAATGCTCGGCGAGTTCGAGACCGATATCGAACCATAGCGGGTCCCCGCATCGCGCTCGATTGTGGGAGGCCCGGAAGGGCCGAAGAAGCAAGCGGGAAGTCAGACAGCCGCAGGCGCGGCATCATTTGCAAAGCACTTTGATTGTTATCGCGGGCCTGCCAGCATCGGCGAGGCTTTCTGTGGGAGGCCCGGAAGGGCCGATAAACGAAGCGGGAAGCTCTACGGCCGCAGGCGCGGCGTCATATCTAGGGCGCTTTTGTCGCGGTCGGGTGCCGGCCCGGCAGGGCCGAAAACCAAGCGGGAAGCTCTAGGGCCGCGGGCGCGGCATCGTTTCCAAGGGCGCTTTGATTGCTATCGCGGGCCGGCCGGGCGTTCGCAAGTGCAGCCGATGCCGATAGGGCATCGGCTAATCGACTTGCCGTCCATGGCGATGCTTCTGTGCGCTTCGGATTGTCCGGCCCGGCCATCCTTTTTGTGGGAAGCCCGGAAGGGCCGAAAAACGAAGCGGGGAGCTTCATAGCTGCGGGCGCGGCATCATTTCCAAGGCGCTTTGATTGCGATTGCGAGCCGGCCGGGCATCTGCGATTCGAGCTGCCATCCATGGCGTTGCGCTTTCGCTCTTCGGAACGCCCGGCCCGGCCATCCTTTTTGTGGGAGGCCCGGAAGGACCGAAAAACGAAGCGGGGAGCTTCATAGCCGCAGGCGCGGCTTCATCGCCAAGGCGCTTTGATTGCTATCGCGGGCCGGCCGGGCGTTCGCAAGCACAGCCGATGCCGATAGGGCATCGATTAAGCGCGTCGGCTTACCCATTTCCGCGCCATGCGCAGGATCGAGGGGTCGAGGTTCGGATCGTCGGGCAAGGCCGCGATCTCGCGCCACGCCAAGTCGTGCGATTCGTCGCTGATCGCGAAACTCTCGTCGCCGGTGGCGCGAACGACATAGCGCGCGTCGTAATGCCAATGGCCCGGCACATCGCCGCGCTCGGGGATCCAATGGCGATCGAGATCGAAGATGGCGGGTTCCACCACCAAATCGGTCAAGCCCGATTCCTCCTCGGCCTCTTTCAGCGCGACCGCCGCCAGATCGCGATCGCCGTCGGCATGACCGCCGAGCTGCAGCCAGCGGTCGAGTTTGCGGTGATGGGTCATCAGCAAGCGTATGCCGGCGCGATCCACCAACCATGCGGACGCGGTGAAATGCCCGGCCAGACGCGCGCGGGCGAACGGGTCGGCCGTCTCCGGCAGGTCGGCCTCCGCGAGCAAGGTCCGAAACGCTTCCGCCACGTCGGCTTCGTCCGGCCAGCGCATGGCGTAGTCGGCGAACGCATCGGACAGCGCCGTCTGCGGCGAGGCGGAATGCGCCCTCTCGGCTTGCGGCCGCGAGGCGCGCGGGTCGTCGGACATCATGCTGCGGCGCACCACCAAGAACGGGAGCGGCATTATGCCGGTCGCCGCATCGGACGCCATGCCCCGCGCTTGTGCCGACGCGACGGGCCGGGTATGGTCGCCGGGTTCCGGTGCCGCGCAGGACGCCGGCATCCTTCGTTCGTCTTACCGGGGAGTCGTCAATGCTGTTCCAGCGAATCAAACCGCTCGATCTGATTCTGGAGACCGCCGAAAAACGGTCGCTCAAACGCCAGCTCGGCGCCTTCGATCTGACCATGCTCGGCATCGGCGCGGTCATCGGCACCGGCATCTTCGTGCTGACCGCGGTCGCGGCCAACAAAGCCGGCCCCGGCATGATGTATTCCTTCATCATCGCCGGCGTGGTCTGCGCGCTGACGGCGCTGATCTACTCCGAAATCGCGGCGATGGTGCCGGTCTCCGGCTCCGCCTACACCTACTCCTACGCCGTGTTGGGCGAATTGATCGCCTGGATGGTCGGCTGGGCATTGATTCTCGAATACGCGGTCGCCGCTGGTGCGGTCTCGGTCGGATGGTCGGGGTACGCCAACGGCTTCCTCGCGCATCACGGATTCGGCTTGCCCGATTTCCTCACCGCAGGTCCGTTCTGGGTCGAGCAGACGGCCAACGGCGCGGTGATCCACAAAGTCGACGGCGTCGATCACAAAGGCGGTTTCAACCTGATCGCCTTCCTGCTCTCGCTGCTGGTCACGATGCTGCTGGTCCTGGGCACGTCGAAGTCGGCCAAAGTCACCGCAGTGCTGGTGATGATCAAGATCGCCGCCCTCACCGCCTTCATCGCATTGGCCTTCCCGGCGGTGCAAGGCAGCAACTTCGAACCGATGCTGCCGAACGGCTGGGGCACGCCGCTGTCGGGCGTGGGTGTGCTGGGCGCGGCCGCCTCGATCTTCTTCGCCTACGTCGGCTTCGACGCGGTGTCCACGGCCGCGGAAGAAACCAAAAACCCGAACCGCAATATCCCGATCGGTCTGATCGGCTCGCTCGGCATCTGCACCATCTTCTATCTGCTGGTCGCTTACGCGGCGGTCGGCGCGATGGGCGCGCAGCCGGGCGGGGTGTTGTCGCAATCGAAAGAACCGCTGGCCTTCGTGCTGCGCGAAATCGGCTGGCCGAAAATCGGCGACATGGTGGCCGCCGCCGCGATCCTGGCGCTGCCCTCGGTGGTGCTGATGATGATGTTCGGCCAGACCCGCATTCTGTTCACGATGTCGCGCGATGGCTTGCTGCCGGAAAAACTGGCCTCGGTGCATCCGAAGTACCACACGCCGCACGTCGTCACCTGGATCACGGGCGTGTTCGTGGCGTTCTTCGCCGCGCTGTTCCCGGTGGACATCCTGGCCGATATCTCCAACGCCGGTACGCTGTTCGCCTTCTTCATGGTCACCGCCGGCGTGTTGATTCTGCGCAAGAGCGACCCGAACCGCGTGCGTCCGTTCCGCACGCCGTTGGTGTGGATCGTCGGCCCGCTGGCGATGGCCGGCTGCGTGCTGCTGTTCTTCAGCCTGGGCTGGAACCCGACGATCAAGTTCTTCTGCTTCTGGGCCGCGCTCGGCCTGATCGTGTACTTCCTCTACGCGCGCCGCCGCAGCCACCTCGCGCCCGGCAACGAACATTTGCTGCACGGGCACAGCAAAGACTCGAAGTTGGAAGCAGACCCGCTGGTGCAGGAAGGTCCGAACACCGGGCCGTAATTCCGTCTCCAGTCGACGCACACGAAAACGGCGCGGAATTCCGCGCCGTTTTTGTTTGCCGAAACCGAAGCCGGACTTACGGCTTCTTCGCCCAGGCGCTGCACCAGCCCTTCGCGACCACGCTGTTCTTCGGGAAGATGGTGCAAGGGCCGGTGGCGGCGCCCTTCGCGCCTTTGAAGAAGTTGCAGTTGGCGCAGTTGCTGCCCGCTTTGAACGCGGCGTGCTTCACCGCGGCGGCGTTTTCGGTATAGGCCAAGGCTTTGGCGGCGTTGTCGGTCAACGGCAGCTTCGGCAGCGGCTTGGCGGCGGCGGCCGGCGCGGCGGCGGTCGCGTTCAACGCGCTGAGCGCGATGGGCGCAGCGGCGGCAGCGGCGACGGCGGTGGTCAGGAAACGGCGGCGGGAGGCATCGTGGCTCATGTGGCTAGGCACCTGTGGGAGGATGGCCCGCAGTCTCGGGCCGGGGGCGCATGACGACATTGAGCCGGATCAAGTCCAGACCGAATCGCGATGCGACGTTCGTTCCGAATTCAGCCGGGCTTCGGCGTGCGCAGCCTCTACAATGCGCGCCATGAACGCTTTCGCCCCGCCCTACGACACCGCCCGGCTCGCCGTGTTGGCCGAGCAAATCATCGTCAACGTGCGCGAACTGGCCGCCGCCGGCTGGACGCCCGCGACCAGCAGCAACTTTTCGCGGCGCCTGGACGATCGTCATGCGGCGATCACCGTCTCCGGGCGCGACAAGGGCAAGCTCACGCCCGCCGACATCATGGTGGTCGATTTCGACGGCCGCGCCGTCGGCAGCGACCATCGCCCGTCCGCCGAAACCCTGCTGCACACGCAGTTGTATCGGCGCTTCCCGGACATCGGCTGCGTGCTGCACACGCATTCGCACAATCAGACCGTGGCCTCGCGGCTGTACGGCGGCGCGGGCGCGATGCGGTTGGAAGGTTACGAACTGCTCAAGGCCTTCGCCGGCAACCACACCCACGAGGCCGCGATCGACCTGCCGGTGTTGCCGAACACCCAGGACATGCCGTTTCTGGCCGCGCAGGTGGAAACGCTGCTCGACGCCGGCCCGCAGTGGGGCTATCTGATCGACGGCCACGGCCTCTACGCCTGGGGCCGCGACATGGCCGAAGCGCGGCGGCATCTGGACGCCTTCGAATTCTTGATCGGGTGCGAATTGGATCTGCGCCGCCTGCGCGGTTGAGTCGGAAGAACGCGCGGCTTAGGAGGACTTTCAGGCCCGCTCCATCCAGTCCGCGGAAAACCGTCGGGCTCGAGGAAGGTCTGAATAGTTCACTGCCGTCATCCCGGCGAAAGCCGGGATCCCGCTATGGGAGTGGTGGACCGAAGCGATGGGCCCCGGCTTTCGCCGGGGCGACGAGCGATTCAAACCTTCCTTACGCGCACTCCTAAGGCGTTCCGCACCCGAGAATTCCCCGCGCGGCGTTGATCGCCCTACCGCCCGGCCCCATCATGGCCATCATCGTTTCTCTTCTCGGACCCAACGCATGAGCCGCCTGCGCATCTTCGACGAAAATCGCCCCGACGCGCCTCTGTTCGTCGCCCACGACCACGCGCACATCGCCGCCGAATTGGCGAAGCTCGGCGTCGATTTCGAACGCTGGGAAGCCGCGGCGCCGATCGCCCCCGGCGATCCGCCGGAGACGATCATCGCCGCCTATCGCGCCGACATCGACCGCATCAGCGCCGAGCGCAACTTCGTCACTATCGACGTGGTGAGCATCGCGCCCGACAACCCCAACCGCGAAGCGATGCGCCAGAAATTCCTCGACGAGCACTATCACGTCGAAGACGAAGTGCGCTTCTTCGTCGCTGGCTCCGGCCTGTTCGACCTGCATGTCGACGGCAAGGTCTACGAGGTGCTCTGCGAAGCCGGCGATTTGATTTCCGTGCCCGACAAAACCACGCATTGGTTCGATATGGGCCCGGAACCGAGCTTCGTCGCGATCCGCTTCTTCCAACAACCCGATGGCTGGGTGGGGCATTTCACCGGGACGGAGATTGCGAAGCAGTTTCCGCGACATGAGAGGTAATTGATCAAATCTCTACTAATTTTTATGCCGCTGGAACCAAGTTGTCGTGAAAGGCGTCATAAAGATAGACGCGCGAATAGTAGAGCCGCGTGATACTAAGGAGTGGAGCTAATAAAACATCATGGATTACTCACTAATAGAGCTTCTTTCTTTAGTCCCCAGCGTAGTTTGGTCTGGCCTTATAGCGTCGATAGTGACTCTAGGCGGGGTAATGATTTCAAACGCCAGCAATACTAAAAGATTGCTCAAGCAACTCGAACACGATGCCAACCAAAAAGAGAGAGATCGACTTAACAATTTGAGAAAAGAGGTATATCTAAAAGCCGCTGAAGAAACTGCAAAGGTAGGCGGCTTTTTCGGAAGAATTCCCAGCATTGACCCCGTGACTCAAAACATAGGCGACGGCTTATCGGAGTTTCAAAGCGCATCAGCCAGACTTCAACTTGTAGCGCAACCAGAAACAGTAGTCCTTGCTAGAGAGCTCAATCTCAAGTACGGGGAAATCCTATTACACCTTCTAAAAAAATCAACGCCAATCCATCATATCAACATCCAGATCAAAATCAGTGATTCTTTTTTTGAGAACAACCATACAGAAGCCTCTCGAATTATTGCCGAAATGAAGCAAATTAATGAATCCGGAAAATATAATTCAGAGAAATTTATAGCTCTTAAAAACTCCTTAGACGAGTCGCAAAGCCTGGCGGACCTCTTTTCGAAGAAGAGAGCCGAATTATATCGAGAGCATGAAAAATCACTAAAATCTTACACAGAAGAACTAGTCGAACAGATTAAATTAGTGGTTCCCCTCCAAGATGCGCTGATGGTTGCGATAAGGAAAGAATTGGATTTGGTTTCCTACCCTGAAAAAATCGAACAAACTACTCAAAGCAAATTTTATAGGCTATCCGCCAGCTTGAAACGCCTAACAAACAAATCCAATTCGCGAAAATAACTGCCATATGCTCATTCTCACCGACATCGAAGGCACCACCTCCTCCATCTCGTTCGTGAAGGACGTGCTGTTTCCCTACGCGCGGCAGGCGTTGCCCGGGTTCGTGCGGGCGCGCGGGCGTGAGCCGGAGGTGCGGCGTTGGCTGGACACGGTGGCGACCGAGCACGGCACGATGTGCAGCGACGACATGATCGTCGAATTGCTGCAGGGCATGATCGACGAAGACCGCAAGCACACGGCGCTGAAGGCGCTGCAGGGCATGATCTGGCAGGCCGGCTACAACAGTGCGGACTTCACGGCGCACATCTACCCGGACGCGGCCGAGCGGCTGCGCGCGTGGCACGCGGCGGGCATCCCGCTGGCGGTGTATTCCTCCGGCTCGGTGCCGGCGCAGCGGCTGTTCTTCGGCCACACCGATGCGGGCGACCTCAGCCCTCTGTTCGGGGCGTGGTTCGACACCGAAGTGGGTCACAAGCGCGACGCCGGCAGCTACCGCGAAATCGCGCGCCGGCTCGCGCAGGCCCCGGGCGAGATTCTGTTCCTGTCCGATGTGGTGGAAGAGTTGGACGCCGCCCGCGAGGCCGGCCTGCGCACCGCGTTGATCGACCGCCGGGAGGACTACCCGACGCCGCGAACGGGCGATGCCGCGCATAGTCATCCGCGGGTCGAATCGTTCCAAGATTTAGCTATCGCCAGCGAGGCCGCCGCGCTTTAATCTGCGAGCCATGACCGACCCCGACGCCCGCCCCGTCTGCGACGTTTCCGTTGCGCGCACCGCGGCGTCGCGTCGGCGTCGCGGCCCGGAACTGTGGCAGGCGCTAGTGCTATGCGCGGTGTTCGCGCTGTGCGGCGCGCTGCAGGCCAGCGCGCGCGAAACCGCCGCCAGCCCGGCGGTGCGCGAACGCGATCGGCAATTGCTCGAAGACACCCTCGCGAAACTGGCGCCGCAGCGCCCGGGCGTGCCGGACTTGTACGTCGTCGGTTTCGCCGGCGACAGCGAAGAGAACGTGTTCCGCAACGAAGTGCGTTATCTCGAAACGCTGATGGCCCAGCGCTTCGGCGCGCAGGACCGCGTGGTCGCGCTGATCAATCATCGCGACAGCCTGATGACCGCGCCGCGCCCGCTGGCGACGCTGGACAATCTGCGCACCGCGCTGGCCGGCGTGGCGAAACGCATGGACCCGGAGCAGGACGTGCTGCTGCTGTTCATGACCATGCACGGCACGCCGGGCCACGAACTGCTGGTGCAGATGGCGCCGCGCTACTTGGATCTGATCGACCCGGACGAACTGCGCAAGGCGCTGGACGACGCCGGGGTGCGCAATCGCGTGTTGGTGATTTCCGCCTGCTATTCCGGCGGTTTCGTACCCGCGCTGAAGAACGACGACACTTTGATTCTGACCGCGTCGCGCAAGAACCGGCCGTCGTTCGGCTGCGGCTCGGAATCGGACGCCACGTATTTCGGCCGCGCGTGGTTGGTGGAAGGCTTGAACGACACCACCGATTTCGTCGCCGCCTTCGAAGGCGCGCGCACGCGCATCGCCGCCCGCGAGAAAGCGGAGCACTTCAAGCCCTCGTTCCCGCAGATCGACATCGGCGCGAACATCCAAGCGCGGCTGCAGGCGTGGCAGGCGCAACTGCGGCCCGGCCCGACGCTGGCCTACCCGTACGCCGGCGGCGCGGGCGATGGCACGGCCGAAGCCTCGAACGACCGCACGCGTGCGACCGACCCGAGCGCCGCGCCCGCCGCGCGCGGCCCGAACAAAAAATCTCCGCACTGACGAACGCGTCGCCGCCGATCCGCGCTCAGCCGTGGATTTTTTCGCCGCGCGCCAACATCGCGACCAACGCTTCGACGCGCGATGCCCGCGTCGCCTCGGTTTTGGCGGTCTGCACGCGCCAGCACACCGCGTAACGATTGGTCTTATTCAGCGTCTCGAAGAACGCGGCGGCCTTGGGATCGCGCGCGAGCGCCGCGGCCAAGGCCTCGGGCACATCCATGCGCGACGCGCCGTCGTAAGCCGCGGCCCAGCGCCCGTCGGCTTTCGCCGCATCGATTTCGCGTTGCCCGCCCGCGCGCATGCGGCCGGCGGCGATCAAGCGTTCGACATGACCGATATTGATTTTCGACCACAGACTTTTCGGCCGCCGCGGCGTGAAGCGCTGCAGAAAATAGTCCGCATCGAAGCCGCGCTTCTGGCCGTCGATCCAACCGTGGCACAGCGCCACGTCCAGCGCGCCGGCGTAATCGACCGAGGCGATGCCCGCGGTTTTCTTCGCGATCTTCAGCCAGAGGCCGGGCGCGTCGGCATGCGCGATCAGCCACGTTTCCCATGCGGCTTCGTCGACGAACGCGATGACCGGCAGCGCGTCGGGTAACGGCGTGTTCGCATCGGTGCCGGACTTTCGCGTCGCGGCGTTCGATGCGGGTTTGGGCGCACTTTTCGACGCGCTTTTCGGTGCGCGCGTCGCAGCGGATGTTCGCGCGGGCGAGCGCTTCGCCGTCGAGGCGTTGGCTGCGGCGGATTTCGATGCCGCCGATGCGCGCGGCGACGGCTTCGCGGCCGGCGTCGAGGGCGCTTTTCGAGCGCTCGGCGACGTCTTCGGCGCTGCGGCCTTGGGAGTCGTCGCCTTTCTTGCCTTGCCTCGTTCGGCCATGCTCAATGCTCCGGTTCGAGCAAACGATACTCGATGCTCGCGCGCTGTTCGCCCTGCCACGCGTCGAACGCGCGCACCTCCACGCGGTGCGCGCCCACCGCGAGATCGGTCGGCAGCGCGCCGCGCCACAGATGTTCGGACGGCTCCGGTTCCGGCGAACGGTCGTACCCACGCAGCGCCTCGGCGGTATCGTCGCGCGCGTTCTCCAACAGCAAACGCGGATCGAAACGACGCGCGCGCGTCATCGCTTTCCACGGGCCGTCGTCGACGCGGTACTCCACGCGCGTGTCGGCGCGGCCCATGTAAACGTTGGCGTACACGGCCCAGCCCGGATACGCGCCGCGACGCAGCGCTTTCGGCGCGTACAGGTACATCTCGTGCGCGCCGCCGGCCTGCGGATTCGACGACGCCTGCGTCCAGGACTCGACGCCCGCGACCCGCCACGTCAGCGCGTACGTCCCGTTCGCGTCCACGCGCATCCGCGCGTAGCCGTTCGGCGTGCCGTCGGCCATCGTCGTATCCGGCACGCCCCGCGCGTCTTTGGCGCCCGACCAATACGCGCCGCAGGTCGCGCCGACGTTGTATTCGTGCAGCGGCGTCGCTTCGCGCCAACCGGTGCGCGCATCGTGGAAATAGTGCTGCTGGGTGTGATTGTGCGCGCTGAGGATCAAGCGCTGCGGGAATGCGCGCAGCAAGCCGAACAAACGTTCGCGATCGGCGTCGCGGAAGGTGTCGCGCCCTTCGGATTCGAACAGCGGGATATGCATCGACAGCACCAGCAGGCGGTCTTTCGGCGCGTCGGCGAGATACGCTTCGAGAAACGCGAATTGGTCTTCGCGAAACCCGCCGACGTACGCGGGTTTTTGACCGGGCCGGAAGATCACGTCGTCCAGCACCACGAAAATCGCTTCGCGCTCTTCCCACGCGTAGGTGTCCGGGCCGAACACGTTGCGGAACGACAGCAGCGCGTCTTCGTCGCGCGCCACGTCGACGTCCATATCGTGATTGCCCGGCGCGTGCAGCCAAGGCGTGCGCAGGCGGCGGGTCTCGGCGTTCAGCGCGGGGTACAGCGACAGCACGTCGTCTGCGATGTCGCCCAGGCTCACGCCCAATCGCGCGGCGGGCGCAGGGGTTTCGGCGAGCACGCCGTCGATGATGTCGCGGGCGTAATAGCCCACATCGGCCCGCGATTTGACCTGCGGGTCGCCGAAGATCAGCACATCGAGTCCCGGCGCGCGGTCGATGTTGCGACGCAGCGCGATCTCGAACGCGATCTTCGATCCCGACGATGCGGCGCTGGCGACGATACCGCCGTATTTCGGGGTCGGCGTCTCGCGTCGCTGCGCCTCGCTGCGCGGCGCATGCGCCCAAAAGGCCGGCGTGCCGTCGGCGCGCGCGCGGAACGACCATTCGGCGGGTTTGATCGCGAACACGGTGCGGCCCGGCGCGGTGGTCAGTCGGTAACGCCCATCGCGCCCGGTCCGCACGAGGCGCAGGCCATCGGAGATCCCGACGCCGGCCACGCCCGGCTCGCCGCGATCGCGCACGCCGTCGTCGTCGCGATCGTCGTACACGACGCCCTCGAACACGACGGTCTCCGGCGCGGCGGCGCTCGGGCTCGAAGGCCCGGCAGACCCGCCCGCTTGCGCAAAAGCCGCCCCGCCCAGCAGGCCCAAACAGCCGGCCAACCCCCATCCGACGACGATGCGCATGCCACGACTCCGACGATGAAGCGCCGATTATGCCGCTGAGCCGCGCGAAACCGGTTACATGCGTCGCTGCGCAGGCTCGGTCCGCCCGGCGGTCAGGCCGAGCCTGTCAACGTCGCTCGGCTGCAGTAAGATCGTCGACCGACTGGAAGCTCAGGGGAAAGCATGGCGGTCCGTTCGATCGGGCGTTTCGCGACGGTGCGCTTCGTCGCGATGATCGCGCTACTGCTGCTGGGGGCCGCGACGGCGCACGCGTACGACGCGCCGGCCGGCGAACCGACCGCGGGCGGATCGGCTACGTTCGAAAGCGTCGCGCACGATGCCGCGGCCCTCGAACCCCTGGTTCTGTCGCCCGGGATGCATCGGATCTCGCTGACCGCGCACACCGCGTATCGCCACGACATCACCTCGACCGACAGCGCCGAAAACGCGTTCGCGCATGCCCGCGCCGGTCGCTTCAAACCGCTGCCCGGCGGCAAGACCGCCTTCGGCTTCCAGAAGGGTGCGTTTTGGTTCCACGTCGCGCTGCGCAACGACAATCCCGACGAAACGCGCTGGGTGTTGGTGCAGGACTACGCGCTGAGCGATAAGGTCGACGTCTACGGACGTTACGCCGACGGCCGCGAATTCTCGCAGCGCGGCGGCGACAGTCTGCCGTTCTCGGCGCGCAGCATTCCGTATCGCGACCCCAATTTCCGCATCGACATTCCCTACGGCGAAACCGTCGAACTGCTGGTGCGGGTGGAAAGCCAGAGCTCGATGCAGGTGCCGCTGGAGCTGTACACGCCGTTCGCGTTCACGTCGATGTCGCGCGATACGCAATTCGTGATGGGGCTGTACTACGGCATTCTGCTGGCGCTGTTCACCTACAACTTGGTGCTGTGGCTGAGCCTGCGCGATTCCAGCTATTTCTGGTATCTGTTCCACATCAGCGCGTTCGGCCTGGTGCTGTTCACGCTCAACGGGTTCGGCTTCGAGTACTTGTGGCCGAATTCGACGTGGCTAGCCGACAAATCGGTCCCGCTCTCGATCTGCTTGGCGCTGATCGGCATGCAGCAGTTCGCGCGCACGTTCTTGGAGCTTCCGCAGCGCTTGCCGTGGGGTAATCGCATCAGTCTGACCCTGATCGCATTCTTCGTGCTGCTCGGCATCGCCTCGTTCTGGCTGCCGTATCGCGTGTCGACACCGATCGCCTCGCGCGCGGTGTTGATCGGCGTGCTCTGGATCGTGATCGCGACCTTCATCGTGATGCGCCGCGGCTACGCGCCGGCGCGTTTGTTCCTGCTCGCCTGGGGCATGTTCCTGTTCGGCACCTCGATGTTCACCGTGCTGGCGTTCGGCATCGTGCCCAAGAACTTCATGACCGAATATGGGGTGCAAATCGGTTCGGCGCTGGAGATGCTGCTGCTGTCGATCGCGCTGGGGTATCGCTACGCCTCGCTGCGCAACGAGAACGAGCGCATCGTCAACGAAGCGAATCTGCAGTTGGAGCGTAAAGTCGCGCAACGCACCCAGGAGGTGCGCAGCGCGTTGATCCAGCTCGAGGACGCGCATCGCCGCTTGCGCGATTCCAGCCGTCGCGACGGGCTGACCGGCCTGTACAACCGCACGCATTTCCACGACGCCTTCGACCGCGCGCTCGAACAGGGCCGCGAAGAAGGCAAGCCGCTGTCGGTGATGATGATCGACCTCGATCACTTCAAACAGATCAACGACCGCTACGGCCATTTGGCCGGCGACGATTGCCTGCGCTGGGCCGCGCAGAAGATCGGGCAGTCGCTGCGCGCGCACGAATCGGCGCTGCTGGCGCGGTTCGGCGGCGAGGAATTCGTCGTCGCCCTGCCCGGTTACGATCTGCCGCAGGCCATCGCCGCCGCCGAGCAATTGCGGCAGAAGCTGGTGGAAGAGCCCTGCCGATCCGGCGATCACGTCATTCGCGTCTCCGCCAGTATCGGCGTGCACACCGTCGATCCGTCGCGACTGCCCGACCATCACGACGGCGACGCCAGCGCCATGCTCGCCGCGGCCGATCATGCGCTCTACAACGCCAAGGCCTGCGGCCGCGACTGCGTACGCACCTCGCTGACGGCCGTCTGATCGCTGCGCGACTCGGCCGCGATATCCGCGGCGTTCCGTCCGCTCGCGCCGCCCAAGAAAAAGACCCGCATCGCGCGGGCCTTTTTCGTCGAAGCTTCGTAACGACGCCGAGCCGGCAGCGCCTCAGCGCGGAATCGGCGGCGGCGCGTTGTTGTGGATGTAGCGCTCGAACACCTTGGTGTAATCCAGGGTGATGTGGCGGTTGAGCATCGCGTCGTTGAGGTTATCCAACACCGCGTTGAAGTGCGACACCACACCGGCTTCGCCGCCGAGGTTGTTGATCTTCAGCATGCCGCCCATCGCTTCGAGCGTGCGCAGGGCGTTGTCGCGCGCCGCGGCGTCGCGCGCCTGCTGCTTGCCGATGGCGATCAGCGCCTTGTAGATATCCTTCACTTGCTCGATGTAGCTTTTCTTGACGTCGATGCTGAACGCCGACTCGCCGATGGCGAATTTCAGCTCGATGTCCATGTCCAGCGTGCCGGCGGTTTCGATCGCGACGTAACCGATGCGCTGGGCGGCGTATTCGTAGCGCTTGATCATGCGCTTGGTGGAGACCGCGGAATCGCCGTCGACGTGGATCAGCGCGAGATTGGTGAAGCAATATTCGTCTTTCTTGGACTTGATCAGGAAGAAGATCTTTTCCCCGTCCTCGTGGAACAGATAATCGTCCGCGTCGACTTTGTCGTAGTCCGCGGGCGATACGATGACGCCGATATCGCTGATGCCGAGCGCTTCGGCGGCGAATTTCTTGAACATGGCCTAGTCCTGTGGGCTGCGAGTGTGGATGGAACGCGCGCGAGCGCGGTGAAACAGCCCGCGCATGCTACCAGCGCGACGCGGCGTTCGAGGCCATGACCGATGGCACAGACCGGGCCGCGCGATGCGTTTCGTTCATGCGCGATTCGGGATTCCGCTGCCGCAGGCATTCGCCATACGCGACTGCCATGCCGACCCACGCGCTGAGGCGCGAAGACGCCGACGAATCAGGCGCGCCGCGCCGCCAGCGTGCGCTCGACGTCGCTCATACCGAGCCCGCGCGCGCGCAGCAGCACCGTGAGGTGATAGATGAGGTCCGCCGCCTCGCCGAGCAACGCGGCGTCGTCCTCGACCACGGCCGCGAGCGCGACCTCCAGGCCCTCTTCGCCGACCTTCTGCGCGATGCGTTTCATGCCCGCCTCGAACAAGCGCGTGGTGTAGCTGCCGACGGGGCGTTCGCGCGCGCGCTGCGCGACGACGGCTTCGAGTTCGGCCAATCCATCCCCCGGCGCCTGCGGAAAACAGCTCTCGCGACCCAAATGACAGGTCGGGCCCTGCGGCTGCGCTTGGACCAGCAACGTGTCGCGGTCGCAATCGGTGTCGATGCCGATCAGCCGCAGCGTGTGACCGCTGCGTTCGCCCTTCGTCCACAGGCGCTGCTTGCTGCGGCTGTAGAACGTCACCTCGCCGCGATCGAGGGTGGTGTTCAGCGCCTCGCGCGACATATAGCCGAGCATCAGCACTTTGCGCGATCGCGCGTGCTGCACGATCGCCGGCAGCAGACCGGACTGTTTCTCCCAGTCGAGCGTCGCCGGGTCGAAGGCGATCTTCGCCGTGTCGTTCACAGTCGCACCTCGATACCCGCATCGCGCAGGTCGCGTTTCAATTCGGGAATCCGGATCGCGCCGGAATGGAACACGCTGGCGGCGAGGGCGGCGTCGACATCGGCCTCGCGGAACACGGCCTGGAAATGCGCGACTTCGCCGGCGCCGCCCGACGCCACCAACGGCACCGCGCAGATCGCGCGCACCGCGCGCAGTTGTTCGATGTCGTAGCCGCGTCGCACGCCGTCGCTGTCCATGCAGTTCAGCACGATCTCGCCCGCGCCCAGCGCCTGCGCCTCCGCGACCCAATCCAGCGTGCGCTTGCCGGGCGCGCGCATCGCGTTCGGATCGCCGGTATGGCTGCGCACGCGCCACTCGCCGTCGGCGTCGCGCACCGAGTCGATACCGACCACCACGCACTGCGTCCCGAACGCCTCGGCGATCTCGGCGATCAGCGCCGGGCGCTCCAGCGCGGGCGTGTTGATCGAAATTTTATCGGCGCCGGCGAACAGCACCCGGCGCGCGGTCTCGACGTCGCGAATGCCGCCGGCCACGCAGAACGGAATATCGATGCGCGAAGCCACGCGCTCGACCCAGCCCGCGTCCACCGCGCGCGCCTGCGGGCTGGCGCCGATGTCGTAGAACACCAACTCGTCCGCGCCCTCGTCGCGATAGCGTTCGGCCAGTTCGACGATGTCGCCCATGTCGACGTGATCGCGGAAGCGCACGCCCTTCACCACGCGGCCGTCGCGCACGTCCAGGCAGGGCACGATACGCACGCTCAGCATGCCAGCGCCTCCGCGAGTTCGAGCCGGCCTTCCAGCAAGGCCTTGCCCAAGATCACGCCCGCGCAGCCCGCAGCCTTCGCGGCGACGACATCCGCGAGATCGCGCACGCCGCCGCTGGCTTGGATGCCGACGGGATCGCAGTCGTTACCCTCGTTGGAGCGCTCTTCGATCAACATGCGATACAGCGCGAGATTCGGCCCTTGCAGCATGCCGTCGCGCGCGATGTCGGTGCACAGCACATGGCGCGCGCCGGCTTCGCGATAGCGGCGCAAACACGTCGGCAAGTCGAGTTCGGCGCGCTCGGTCCAGCCGTGGATCGGCAAACGCCAGACGCCGTCGTCGTCTTGACGCGTATCCAAGGCGACGACGATGCGGTCTTCGTATTTCGACACCCACGATTCGACCAACTCGGGCGCGCGCACGGAGAGCGAACCGACCACCACCCGCGACGCGCCGGCATCGAGCATCGCGCGCACCGCATTTTCGTCGCGCACGCCGCCGCCGGTCTGCACGCGCAGCCGGCCGTCGTCGGCGATCCGCCGCAGCAAGGGCGCGAGCGTGTAGCCGCCGGTGCGCGCGGCGTCCAAATCGACCAAATGCAGCCAGCGCGCGCCGGCGTCGGCGTAGCGCATCGCGAGCGTGAAAGGATCCTCGGCGTATCGGGTTTCCTGTGCGTAGTCGCCCTGCCGCAAGCGCACGACGCGGCCCTCGCGCACGTCGATCGCGGGATAGACGACGAAGGCTTGCCCAGTCTCGTCGCCGACGCTCATGCCGATACCTTCAGAAAATTCGCGAGCATGCGCAAACCGACCTCGGAGGAACGCTCGGGGTGGAACTGCATGCCGAACAATCGTCCGCATTCGACCGCCGCCGAGAACGTCGCGCCGTGCACGCTCGACGCGGCCGTGCAATCGAGCACGGGCACGGCGTAACTGTGAACGAAGTACGCGTAAGCGCCGGTCTCGATGCCGTCGAGCAGACGCCACGACGCACCGTCGGCCCGCGCGCGAGGTTCGAGACGATTCCAGCCCATATGCGGAATGCGGATGCCGCGCGCGCCCGTCATTTTTTCGACGCGACCGGGCAGCAAGCCCAGACAATCGACATCGCCTTCCGCCGACGCATCGAACAGCAGTTGCATGCCGAGGCAAATCCCGAGCAGCGGCGCGGCGCTCGCGATCAACGCGCGATCGAGCCCGCGTTCGCGCAACAGCGCCATCGCCGGTGCGGCCGCGCCGACGCCGGGCAGAATGATGCGATCGGGCGCGCCCAGCGCGTCGGCGTCGCGCACGATGCGCGGTTCGACGCCCAAGCGCGCCAGCGCGTAACGCACGGAACCGAGATTCGCGCCGCCGGCATCGATCAACGCGAGATTCACAGCGCCCCCTTCGTGCTGGGCAGCGCATCGCCTTCGCGCACGAACGAACGCCGCAACGCGCGCGCGACGGCTTTGAAACAGGCTTCGATCTTGTGATGATCGTTATCGCCGCGCACCGCGAGGTGCAGATTCAAGCCGGCGGTCTCGCACAGCGAACGGAAAAAATGCGGCACGAGTTCCGTCGGCAGGTCGCCGACGCGCTCGCGCGCGAAATCGCCTTCGAACACGAGGTACGGACGCCCGGACCAGTCCAAGGTCGCGCTCGCCTGCGACTCGTCCATCGGCAGCACGAAGCCGTAGCGCGCGATGCCTTTCTTGTCGCCGAGCGCCTGACGCAGCGCTTGCCCGAGCGCGAGCGCAGTGTCTTCGACGGTGTGATGTTCGTCGACGCGCAGATCGCCCTCGCAGCGGATGTCGAGCGCGAAGCCGCCGTGCTTGCCGATCTGCTCCAGCATGTGATCGAAGAAGCCGAGCCCGGTCGAGACGCGCGGCTCCGCTTCGCGGTCGAGATCGACCGTAATCGCGATACGGGTTTCCTTGGTGTTGCGCTCGACCGTCGCGGTGCGCGGCGTATCGACCAGAACATGCGCGATCTGCGCCCAATCCACGCCTTCGCCGAACACCGGCGAACGCAGTTTGAAGCCGCGAATGCCGAGATTGTCGGCGAACTGGAGGTCGGTATCGCGGTCGCCGACCATCGCCGACCGCGACCAATCGATGCCGCGATCGCGCAGCATCGGCTGCACGAGGCCGAGGTTGGGTTTACGGGTCGGCGCGCTTTCGTGCGCGTAGCTGGTGTCGATCAGCGTATCGCGGAAACGAATGCCTTGGCTCTCGAAAATGCGCAGCATCAAGCCATGCGGGCCATCGAACGAGGCCTGCGGAAAGGCTTCGGTGCCGAGGCCGTCCTGATTGGTCACGATCACGAACTCGTAGCCGGCGTCGCGCAGGCGCAGCATCGCCGGAATCACGCCTTCGACGAAGGCGAGCTTCTCGTAAGCGTCGATCTGGAAATCCGCCGGCTCCTCGATCAGCGTCCCGTCGCGGTCGACGAAGAGAATCGGTTTTGCCCCGCTCATGCGACGCTCCCGGCCGCGGCGTCGATGGCGTTCAGTGCGGCGAGCATGGCGTCGTTCTCCTGCGGGCTGCCGATGGTGATGCGCAACGCGTCGCTCAACCCCGGCGTCGCGCGCATATCGCGCACGACGACGCCGGCGGCCAACAGCGCGCGATACGCGCGTTCGGCGTCGTCGAAACGCGCGAGCAGATAGTTGCCGGCGCTCGGATACACCCGACGCACACCAGCGATGGTGCGCAAGCTCGCTTCGATGCGCGCGCGTTCGCGCACGACGATGGCGATACGTTCGGCGGTTCGCGCCGACGCGTCCGGCCCCAGCGCGTCCAGCGCCAGCGTCGCGCACGGCGCGGGCACGGGATACGGCGCTTGGCAGCGACGCAAGACGTCGATCAATGCGGGATGCGCGATGGCGCAGCCGATGCGCGCCCCGGCCAATGCGTGCAGCTTCGACAAAGTGCGCAGCACGACGAGGTTGGCGTGACGCGAGAGCGCCGTCGTCGCCGACGGCGCGTCGGCGAATTCGATATAAGCTTCGTCGACCACGACGACCGCGCGGCCACGCAGGGCCTGCGCCAAGGATTCGATCCGCGCCAGCGGGACGAACTCGCCGGTCGGGTTGCCCGGCGAACACACGAAGACGAGTTTCGCGCCGCTCGCTAGCGTCGCATCGCGCACGGCGTCGAGATCGGTGCGCCAGCCATCGTTGGTCTCCTGCGGCGGCACCTCGACGATCCGCGCCGCCTGCAGGCGCGCGCACACCGCGTACATGCCGAACACCGGCGGCGAGATCGTCACCGCATCGCGTTCTGCACGGCAGAACGCACGCACCAAAAGATCGATCGCCTCGTCGCTGCCGCGGCCGATCAGCACCTGTTCCGCGGCGACGCCGTACAAGGCCGCAAGCCGCGTGCGCAGCGCGTCCGGCTGCGACGCTGGATAGCGCCGCAGCGCGCCGTCGGCGTCCGCCGCGTTCGCCCAGGCCGATTCGTTGGCGTTCAACCAGATCGCGCCGTCCACGCGTTCGCTGCGCGCCGAGCGATAGCCCGCGAACGTGCGCAACTCTTCGCGCACCAAGGCGAGGGTGTCGTCGACGGACGCGGCATCGAGCGTCGAGACCGCGTCGGTGCCGGCCGTTGCGCGCGTGTCGATGGCGACGGACGCGTTCATGCCGCCGCCTCCGCGAGATCGGCGAGACGAATCGCAACCGCATTCGCGTGCGCCGCCAGACCTTCGGCCTCGGCGATCCGCATCGCCGCTGGGCCGATCGCGCGCAAACCTTCGAGATCCAGACGCTGCACGCTGATCGCGAGCTGGAAACTGCTCAGCGACACGCCGCTCCAAGCGCGCGCCGCGCCGCCGGTCGGCAGCACGTGATTCGGCCCGCTGCAGTAATCGCCGACGCCCTCGTTGGCGTAATCGCCGAGAAACACCGAGCCCGCGGCTTCGATCTTCGGCAGCCAGGCGTCGGCGTCGCGCAGCGCGAGGATCACATGTTCCGGCGCGTAGCGGTTCGAGATCGCGATCGCTTCGTCGATCGAAGCGGTTTCGATCGCGCGCGACCGCGACAGCGCCGTGCGCGCGATGTCGGCGCGCGGCAGCCGCGCGAGTTGTTCGTCGAGACATCCGCGCACGTTCGCGATCAGCGATGGCGCGTCGCTGAGCAGCAGGACCTGCGAGTCCGGCCCGTGTTCGGCCTGCGACAGCAAATCCGCGGCGACGTACGCCGGATTCGCGCCGGCATCGGCGATCACCAACACTTCGGACGGGCCCGCCGGCATGTCGATCGCGGGGCCGCCCTCGGCGGCCGCGACCTGACGCTTGGCCTCGGTCACCCACGCGTTGCCCGGGCCGAATAACTTGTCGCAGGCGGGAACGCGCTCGGTGCCGAAGGCCATGGCCGCGACGGCCTGCGCACCGCCGGTTTTGAACACGCGCAAGCGCGAGGCGGCCTCGCCGACGCTCGCGCGCGCGGCGAACAGCACCGTGGGATCGGCGCGACCGTCCGCGCGCGGCGGCGTGCACACGACGATCTCGCCGCAGCCCGCCAATCGCGCGGGCACGCCCAGCATCGTCATCGTCGACGGCAGCGGCGCGCTGCCGGCGGGAATGTACAGCCCGACGCGCGCGATGGCGCGCACGATGCGGCGACAGTCCACGCCGGGCGCGGTGCGCACCGCGTATTCGCGCAAGCCGCCGTCGCGATGGAACGCGTCGATGCGCGCGACCGATTCGCGGATCGCGGTTTTCAACGCAGGATCGAGCGCGGCGTCGGCGGCGTCGAATTCCTCGACCGAGACTTCCATCGCCTCGGGCGCGATGTCGATGCGATCGAACCGTCGCGCATAGTCGCTCAGCGCCGCATCGCCGCGCGCGCGCACGTCGGCGAGAATCGCGGCGACGCCGTCGCGCACGGCGTCGGCGGTGTACTGCGTCGGACGGCGCAGCGCTTCGGCGCGCGCCGCGACGTCGAGCGAAGACCACACCGCAGTTGCGGGAATCGAAGAGGACGGCGCGCTCATGCCAGCATTCGCTCCACCGGCACCACCATCAGCCCGCGCGCGCCCGCGCGCTTGAGATCTTCCAACCGTTGCCAGGTCATCGCGCCGTGGCACAGCGCCTGCATCGCGACATCCTGACCGCCGTCGAGCGCGGTGAGCGTCGGCGGTTCCGCGTCCGGCAGCAGTTGCAGCAACTGCGGCACCGCGGCGCGCGGCGCCTGCAGCATCAGCAGTTTGCTGTCGCGAATTTTCATCACGCCGTCGAGGCGACGGATCAGCAGGTCGGCGATGCCTGCGCGCACATCGAAGAACGGCTCCGACGGGCCGGCCAGCACCGCTTCGCTGTCGAGCAGCACTTCCACCGGCTTGAGGCGATTGGCCGCGAGCGTGCCGCCGCTCGACACCAAATCGCAGACCAATTCGGCCTGCCCCAGCCGCGGCGCGAGTTCCACCGAACCGGACATCAGCACCACGCTGGCGTCGATGCCGCGCTCGCCGAGCCAACGGCCCAGCAGCGCCGGATAGCTGGTGGCGATGCGCTTGCCGGGCAGTTGCGCCTGCGGGTTCCAGTCCCAGTCGTCGGGAATGCCGAACATCAGCTTGCAGCGACCGAACCCCAGCCCGCGCAGCTCGGCGAAGGCCGGCGGCTTGCCGGCGTTCTCGCGTTCGATGCCCTGCTCGGCCAGCACGTTGCGGCCGACCATGCCAAAATCGCAGACGCCGTCGGCGATCAGCCCGGGAATGTCGTCGTCGCGGACCAGCAGCAGATCGATCGGCAGCGATTCGCCGTAATAGAACTGCTTGTCGCGGCTCTCCTGCCAGCTCAGTCCGGCGGCGGCCAACAAGGCCAGGGCCGGCTCGCTCAAGCGGCCGGATTTTTGGATCGCGATGCGGAGACGATCGCGCGCATTCGCGGGGGTGGAGCGTTGCATATCGGATGCCTTCATTGCGCGCCGCTGCGGCGCTGTCGTCGTTTGATGGCCAGGCCGTAGCCGCCCGCGCCGCGTTCCAGCGTGCGCGCGACCCGGCCGATCGTGGTCACGCTGACCCGCGTGCGGTCGTGGATTTCGCGATACGGCACGTTCTCCAGCAGCAGCGGCACCACGCGCCAGCGGTCGACCATCGCCTCCAATTCGGCGGGCGTGCACAGATCTTCGAGAAACGCGCGCACGTCGTCGGCGCGGGTCAGGCCCGCCAACGCTTGCGCGAGTGCGCTCAGGCCGGCTTCGGCGTCGCGATCGGTCAGCGGTTGAGGACGTTGTTTCATGGCGTTGCGGCAGGCGGGAAAGGAGTACGGGGGGGGCGGACGCGCCGCCGGATCGGATTCGATTTGTTCGTCGGTTAGCGGGGAGCGAATTACACGCTAATGTATTAGCGTGTTAATACATTAATCGATGGATCGACCAGCCGTCAATCCCGTTCGAGCCGCGCGGGGCTTGGGACGACGCGGCCGCGACTCGCCGGACGCAGACGGCCCGCGGCCTCGCGCGCGCGAGGCTTCAAGCGTGACGGCGTCGCATTGACGCGCGCGGCGGCCGCGTGTTAACGATGCGGTGCGCCGGGACGCGCTTTCGGATGCGCACCGACGCCCCCTCTCCGATCCGAAGCAAGGAGTCGTTTATGGAAAAGAACCACACCCTGTTCGCGTTCAAATTGGCGTCGAAAGAAGAGACGAACGCCCGCAACGCCGAGGCCGCCAAGCCGAAATGGCAGCCGCGCGACGGCGTCGCGGTCGCCGGTTGCACGCGCTCCGGACGCTGGGACGTCCGCGCGTGGGGCATGCTCGGCAGCGACACCGGCATCTCCTGCTGAGCGTCGCCCGCGCCGCGCGAAGAGCCCGAGGGGAGGCTCTTCGCTTTCGCGAGCCGACGCATCCGGCTGGCGCATCGCAGCAAACGCGTCTCCCATCTGCGCGCGAAACACGAAGACGCAAACGGAATTCGCGCAGCCGCGCGACGCGCGAGGGCATCGTCCGCGAACGCGCGCGAAGGGGTCGATTGACGCATCGCGACCCTTTGGATTCGATACGATTCCGTTCGCTTTCCGCTAACGTCGCGTTAGACGAGACGACATGCGTTGACGCGTTGTTTCGCGCATGTTAGTGATGGCTCGCGGCGACCCATCGAATCGCGATCCGCGCCGCACAGTGCTTTCGTTCATTGACCGAAAAGGAGATGCACATGGAAAAGACCCAAAAGACCTTCGCCTTCCGTCTGGCGCAGCAGCAAGCCGCCGCTAAGCCCGATACCGACGAAGCGAAATGGCAAGTCCGCGATGGCGTGGCCGTCGCCGGCTGCACCGACCCGACGCAGCAAGGCGACTATCGCTACAGCTCGTCGCGTTTCGGCCGCGATAACGGCGTTTGGTGCTGATCCCGTCGCGCGAACCGCGTGGAGTCTCGGCCGAGACTCCACGCTCGATCGCCGACATTGATTCCGACAAGGAGCGAGCGATGCAACGACGCGATACGCTATTCGCTTTCAAACTCGCGGCCGCCCGCGATCGCACGACGACCGAGAAGGCGCCCTACGCCAACAAAGAATGGCGAGTGCGCGACGGCGTCGCCGTCGCCGGCTGCACCGATCCCAAATCCAACGGCGTCCTGCGCGAAGCGTTCCCCTGGGGAGACGGCCGCGCTTACTGCTGAACGAGAGGCGCGGCATCGCCCCGATCGCCGCGCTTCGTCCGCTACCCTCGCACGACGCATCGCGTGAATCGTCGCATCCTGATCGTCACCAACACCGCCGACCTGCACGCGGATCTCGTCGCCGAGCGCCTCGCGCAGCGGGACGCGCCCGCGTTTCGATTGAATCTCGACGAATTCCCCGCGCGCTACGAACTCGACATCCGACTCGCGCGCGGCGTTTGGGGCGGCGTATTGCGTTATCTGCCGACCGGCGATGCGCTGGATATCGCGCGCATCGGCGCGGTGTGGACGCGGAAGACCGCGGAGTTCGCGTTCGCCAGCCCGGACTTAGGGCCGCAGGAGCGCGCGTACGCGGGCAAGGAAATGGAGCACACGCTGTTCGGCCTGTTGTACGGGCTCGATTGTTTTTGGATGAGCCATCCCGCCGCGCTGCGCGGCGCGATGTGGAAAGGCGAGCAGCTCGCGCGCGCCGCGAAGCATGGCTTCGACGTGCCCGAATCCGTGGTCACCAACCGCGTGGACAGCGCCCGCGCGTTTCACGCCGCGGCGGACGGCGACATCGTGTTCAAAACCTTGGCCTCGCCGTTTTTGGGCGCGGATAGCGTGGAGCCCGAGGACCGCGTCGCCGCGGGCCTGCCGACCACGCGCATCGGCAGCGAACACGCGGGCTTGCTCGACGCCGTGGCCGAACTGCCCTGTTTCTTCCAGCGCTATGTGCCCAAGCGCTACGAACTGCGGGTGACGGTGATCGACGATCTCGTATTCGCCGCGAAGATCCATTCGCAGGACGACCCGCGCACGATGATCGATTTCCGCGACTTCAGCGCACCGATCCGCTACGAGGCGACACGCTTGCCCGACGAGATCGAGCGCCGCTGCCGCGAATACGTGCGCAGTTATGGTCTCGCTTACGGCGCGATCGATCTAATCGTCACGCCCGACGATCGCTATGTCTTCCTGGAAAACAATCCGGCGGGGCAATTCTTGTTCGTCGAACAACTGGTGCCGGAGTTCGGAATGCTCGACGCCGTCGCGGACCGTCTGATCGCGGGTTGCCGCGCGAGCGCGCGCGGCGACGCGCGCACAGATACGCACGTCATCGCCTGACGCCAGGATCCAGACGTCGCAGGCGCTAGGCCTGCCGGTCGGGCGCGACGCGATGATCGCGGACGACGGCGCCCCTATCGCCGCATCGTTCAGGCGCGCCGCATCAATCCTCGACCGCGTGCGCTGCGGCCAGCACCGCACCGTCGCGCATCAACGCCATCATCGCAGTCAGATCGATGTCCAGAGCCCGGTCGCGCGGCAGGAACGGCACATGCTCGCGAATCGCGGCGTGCGCGGCGGCGACGGCTTTGCCCGGATGGAACGGCTCAGCGGCGGACAATTCGGCGCGCAAGGCTTCCACTTCGGCGATGAACGCCGCGCGTTCCGGCGCTTCCGGCAACGGACCGCCCTGCACTTTCGATGCGAACGCCTCGGCGTCGGCGCGATCGGCCAAATCGCGGGCGGCGTTGATCATGTCGCGGCGCAAATCCAAGGCCTGCGCGGCGGTCATCAACTCCAGGCCGATGACTTTGCGCAAATCCTCGGTCATCGCCAGCACATGCCGCGCCTCGTTAGCGCCCATCGACACATGATCTTCGGCGTTCGCGCTGGTCGGAATCGAATACACCGACGCCGGATGCGCGCGCGAGGCCAAGTCGTTGACGATGGCCGCGGCGGTGTATTGGACGATCATGTAACCGGATTCGGTGGCGTCTTCGTTGCCGATCAAAAACGGCGGCAGGCCGTCGTTGGTCGCGGGATCGACCAGCTTATTCAAGCGCCGCTCGCTGATCGAAGCGAGCACCGGGATGGCCGCTTTCACGTAACTCATCGCCAGCGCCAGCGGCATGCCGTGGAAATGGCCGGCGGAAATCACTTGCTCTTCGACGTGGCGCGCGCGCGCGTCCGGAAACACCAGCGGGTTGTCGGTGACCGCATTGAGTTCGATCTCGAACACGCGCTTGGCCTGCGCCACCGCATCGCGCACCGCACCGTGGACCTGCGGAATGCAGCGCAGGGAATAGCTGTCCTGCGGTTGATGTTTCTTGCCGCCGCGGAACGGTTTGAAGCGGCGATAGAATTTTTCGCGACCGTGGCGCTGATCGCTCGGCACCCAGTCCCAACCGATATCGAAGCTGAGCGCGCGGGACGCATCATCGTCCCAGCTTTTCGGCAGCCAAGGTCGGAATTTCGGCACGAGGTGATACGGAATATCGCTGAGCGTCGAGCCGGCGAGCAAGCCGCGCAGATTCGCGGCGGAGGTGACTTGCCCCGGATGCGGACGCAGCGCATGCACGTCTTCGGCGAACGCGCCGAGACGGCCGGCGAAGGCGTCGATGGTCATCGCCGCGGCGAGATCGGCGGTGTCGAGCAATTCCTCCAAGCGCTGCAGCGCCAACACGCCGCAGGCGAGCATCTGGGCGGTGCCGTTGTTCAGCGCGAGACCTTCTTTGTACGACAGCTCGATCGGCGCGAGTCCCGCGCGCCGCAGCGCTTCGTCGCCGGGTACGCGCTCGCCGTCGTAAAAGGCTTCGCCGCCGCCCAACAGCACGATGGCGAGGTGCGAAAGCGGCGCCAAATCGCCGGACGCGCCGACCGAGCCGAGTTGCGGCACCACCGGCACCACGCCCGCGTTGAGCATCGCGGTGAGCGCTTCGAGCGTTTCCTTGCGCACGCCGGAGTGACCGCGCAGCAGCGTGTTGATGCGGATGCACAGCATCGCGCGCACCACGTCGGCCGAGAACGGCTCGCCCACGCACACCGCATGCGAGACGATGAGATTGCGCTGCAATTCCGCATGCAGCGAACGCCCGGACGGCGCCGCGCCCGGCAATTCGTCGCGCAACGGATGCGCGCCGAGCAGCTTGTCGGCGTTGCTGCCGAAACCGGTGGACACGCCGTAGATGGGTTCTTCGCGACGCGCTTGTTCGGCCAAGAACGCGGCGGCGTGCGCGACGTTGCGCAGCGCGCCTTCGTCGAGCATCACCTGCGCGCCGAAGGCGACTTCGACCAATTGCGCGCGGGTGAGGGAACGGCCGTCGAGGCGGATCGGTTTCATTCCGACGCCCCGGCTCGCGGCAACGCGCGCAGTTGTTCGCGCTCGACCAGCAGCGCGCGACCGACCTCGGCTTCGGCGACCTCGAACTGCTCGCCGCGACGCAGATCCTTCACGGCCACCACGCCGCGCGCGGCCTCCTCGTCGCCACGGATGACGATGAAGCGGATGCCGGCGCGGTTCGCGTATTCGAGCTGCTTCTTCAACTTGCGCGGTTCGAGCTGGGTTTCGACGTTCAAGCCCGCCGCGCGCAGCCGCTGCGAGAGCGCGAGGGCGCTTTCGAGACCGCTGTCGTCCATCAACGACACCAGCACATCGACCGAACTGTCCGCGGTACCGACCAAGCCCGCTTCGCGCAACTGCCAGAACAAGCGCGTCAAGCCGATCGAAATGCCGACGCCCGGCAATTTCGATTTGGTGTAGTGGCTGGCGAGATTCTCGTAACGGCCGCCCGAGCAGATCGAACCGATCTCCGGATGCGCGTTCAGCGTGGTTTCGTAGACGATGCCGGTGTAGTAATCCAGGCCGCGCGCGATCGACAGATTCAGCGCGAAGCGGTCGTCGGCCACGCCCAAGGCGCGCAACTGGCGCAGCACTTCGCGCAGTTCGGCGCGGCCTTCCTCGAACATCGGCGAGCCATCGCCCAGCGCATCGAGCACCGCCTGCGCAGCGTCGTGCCCGACCGCACGCACGCGCGAGAACGCCAGCAGCGTGTCGGCCACGGCCGCGTCCAGCCCGAAGCCCTCGCCGATCAGGGTCTCGCGCACCGCCGCTTCGCCGCGCTTGTCGAGCTTGTCGATCTCGCGCAGCACCGCGCCCTGACGCTCGCCGTCGGCGATGCCCTGGCTCTCGAAGAAGCCGCGCAGCAGCTTGCGGTGATTGAATTGGATAGTGAACTCGCCGATCGCCAGCGCCTCGAACACCGACGCGATCACCGCCGGAATCTCGGCGTCGTGGCGGGTGCTCAGCGCGTCCTTGCCGATCACGTCGATATCGCACTGGTAGAACTCGCGGAAGCGGCCGCGCTGGGCGCGCTCGCCGCGGTACACGCGCTGCATCTGGTAGCGACGGAACGGGAACGCGAGATCGTGCTCGTGTTCGGCCACGTAGCGGGCCAGCGGCACGGTGAGGTCGAAACGCAGGGCCAGCTCCGGCAGGCCGTCGCCGCCCTTTTCCAGGGCGCCGGTGGACTGCACGAAATACACCTGCCGCTCGGTCTCGCCGCCCGATTTCGTCAGCAGCACCTCGGACAGCTCCATCACCGGCGTTTCGACCGGCAGGAAGCCGTAGCGCTCGAACGTGCGGCGGATCGTGTCGAGCATGCGCTGGAACGCGATCTGATCGCGCGGCAGCAATTCGAGGACGCCGGGTGGGGTACGCGGCTTGATCAAGCGAAACTCCGGGGATGCGGCAGAGGCCGCTAAGTGTAGCCGCTGGCCGTCCCCGCGACCCGCCCCGAGGCCCCAGCCCGGACGCCCGCCCCCGCCCCGCCACCTCGGCCGGGCTTGCCTACCGGGGGGCGGAGTCGTTAGAATCGCCGGCTCAAATGTCGGGGTGTAGCTCAGTCTGGTAGAGCGCTACGTTCGGGACGTAGAGGTCGCAGGTTCGAATCCTG
>SSGH01000058.1 GCA_008015835.1 Lysobacter sp. | reverse complement strand
GCCCTTACCGATCACGTCGCGGATCTTCTCCGGATTGATCTTCAGGGTGATCATGCGGGGCGCGAAGGTGGACACTTCGCCGCGGGCGCCTTCCAGCGCGCTCTTCATCAAACCGAGGATGTGCATGCGGCCTTCCTTGGCCTGAGCCAGGGCAACCTGCATGATTTCCTTGGTGATGCCGAGGATCTTGATGTCCATCTGCAGCGCGGTGACACCCTTCTCGGTACCCGCCACCTTGAAGTCCATGTCGCCCAGGTGATCTTCGTCGCCGAGGATGTCGGTCAGCACGGCAAAACGGCCACCGTCCTTGATCAGACCCATGGCGATACCGGCCACCGGTGCGGACAGCGGAACGCCGGCATCCATCATCGCCAGGGAGCCGCCACACACGGAAGCCATCGAGCTGGAGCCATTGGATTCGGTGATCTCGGACACCACACGAACGGTGTAGGAGAACTCTTCCTTGCTCGGCAGAACGCCAGCCAGCGCGCGCTTGGCGAGACGGCCGTGGCCGATTTCGCGACGCTTCGGCGAACCGAAACGACCGCATTCGCCGGTGGAGAACGGCGGGAAGTTGTAGTGGAGCATGAAGCGCTCGCGGTACTCGCCAGCAACTGCGTCGATGATCTGCTCGTCACGACCGGTGCCGAGGGTGGTGACCACCAGCGCCTGGGTTTCGCCACGGGTGAACAGCGCGGAACCGTGGGTACGCGGCAGCACGCCGACACGGATGTCGATCGGGCGCACGGTGCGGGTATCGCGACCGTCGATGCGCGGCTCGCCGCTCAGGATGCGACCGCGAACCACTTTCGACTCGAGATCGAAGATGATGTTATTGACGGTGTTCTTGTCGAACTCGCGACCCTCCGCAGCCAGCGCGGCGTGCACTTCGTCGCCAATGGCCGACAGTTGCTGCGAACGGGCCTGCTTGGCGGTGATACGGAAGGCTTCCTCGATACGAGCGCCGGCAATTTCGGTCACGCGAGCGATCAGCGCCTCGTCCTTGGCAGGAGCCTGCCAGTCCCATTCGGGCTTGCCGGCAACATCGACCAGTTCGTTGATCGCGGTGATTGCGGCCTGCATCTGGGTGTGGCCGAACACCACGCCGCCCAGCATCACATCTTCAGGCAGTTCAAGGGCTTCGGACTCGACCATCAGCACCGCGGTCTCGGTGCCGGCAACCACCAGATTCATCTTGCTGGTCTGCAGCTGGGAGGCCGTCGGATTGAGGATGTACTCACCTTTGTCGTAACCGACACGGCAAGCACCGATCGGACCGGCAAACGGAATACCGGCAATGGCCAGCGCGGCGGAAGCGGCGATCATTGCGGGAATGTCGGCATCCACTTCCGGATTCAGGGACACCACCTGAACGATCACCTGGACTTCGTTATAGAAGCCATCCGGGAAGAGCGGACGGATCGGACGGTCGATCAGACGGGAAGTCAATGTTTCCTTCTCGGTCGGACGACCTTCGCGCTTGAAGAAACCGCCGGGAATACGACCAGCCGCGTAGAACTTCTCGACATAATCGACGGTCAGCGGGAAGAAATCCTGGCCCGGCTTGGCATTCTTGGCTGCCACTACGGTTGCCAGCACCACGGTATCGTCCATATTGACGATCACGGCACCGTGGGCCTGACGAGCAACCTCGCCGGTCTCCATGGTTACGGTGTGGGAGCCATAGGTAAAAGTCTTCTTGATTGCGGTAGGCAAAGGATGTCCTTTCATTCAATCGGCAGGCGGCAAACAACAACCGCACGCGTAGCCGAGGTAAAAGCGCCGTTTTCTCGGGCGCACAGATGTGACAAAGCCGGCGAAGCCACACGGACTTACACCGGCTGTGCCCATGATCAAACCTGCACGACCGGCAGGGTTGTCACGTTCGGTAACGAAGCTACTTCTATCCGCTTACTTGCGCAGACCAAGACGCGCGATCAGCTCGCGGTAGCCGTCGATATTCTTGCGCTTCAGGTAGTCGAGGAGCTTACGACGCTGGCTCACCATCATCAGCAGGCCGCGGCGGGAGTGGTGGTCCTTGACGTTAGCCTTGAAGTGGCCGGTCAGATCGTTGATGCGGGCGGTAAGCAGAGCGACTTGCACTTCCGGAGATCCGGTATCGCCCTTGGCGCGCTGGTAGTCACCAACGATTTGCGCTTTTTGTTCTGTGGAGATTGCCATTGTTTAACTCGGTTAGTTGTAGCCTTGCGAAGCGCGCGATTATAACGGATAGAAGCTCGCCTGCTCAAGAAGTTTCATTGTTTTCCGGTCGCCATCAGACGTGTCGCCACCAGCAAACCGTCGCCATCGAGCGTTGCGACGCCGAGAAAACGCTCGCCTTCATAAACCCGGAACATCTCGCCAGACTCGCCGCTACAGCCACGCGCCGGCTGTCCGTGAGTCAGGTTGCGGGCCTGATTCTCATCGAGAATCTGCCGCGGCAAATGTGCGAGCAAGGCATCGACTGGCGCCAGGCAGCCATCCCGCCCTTCCACCGGAAGCGCCTCGAGATCGGTCAAGGAAATCGCCCTGTCGAGTGAGAACGGGCCGATCCGGGTACGCCGCAGTGCGGTGAGATGGGCTCCACATCCAAGCAGCGCGCCGAGATCGGAAGCCAGTGTCCGCACGTAGGTACCCTTGCTGCATTCGACCGTGACCTTGAGGCTGTCGCCGTCGCGCTCCAGCATCTCGAAACGATGAATCGTCACCCGCCGCGGCTCGCGGGCAATCTCGACACCGGCACGCGCATACTCGTAGAGCGCCTTGCCGTGATGCTTAAGGGCGGAATACATCGGCGGAACCTGCTCGATCTCGCCACGCAGAGAAACGAGCGCCGCCTCGATGTCCGCATCGGAGACCATCACCGGGCAACGGGCCAACACTTCGCCCTCGGCATCCGCGGTTGTCGTCGTTACGCCGAGCAGCACCGTCGCGTCGTAAGCCTTGTCGGCATCGAGCAGGGTTTGGGAAAACTTGGTCGCTTCACCCAGAGTCAGCGGCAACAAGCCACTCGCCATCGGGTCCAGCGTTCCCGTGTGACCGCCCTTGGCCGCGTTCAGAAGCCAACGGGCCTTCTGGAGCGCATTGTTGGAACTGATGCCGACCGGCTTATCCAGAAACAGGACGCCGTCGACGACACGACGCGGAGCGCGTCGCTGTTGCGGAAGCTTGGCCAAACGGGAATTTCCTGAAAAGGCGCTGCGAACGCAGCGCCTGGATATCAACGGGGAGAATCCGTCTCCGGTGCACCGGTCTCGCCTTCGCCGCCCGCCTCGTCGGCATAGTGACGATCCGACTCCAACGCCACGTCGATGAGCGCAGAAATCCGGTTGCCGGTCTCCACGGACGGATCGTAGACGAAATGCAGTTCCGGCAAGGTATGGATACGGATGCGACGACCCAACTCGCGACGCAGGAAACTGCTGGCCCGACGCAAGCCCTTCTGGACTTCATCGAGGCCTTCCTGACCCTTCAGCGAGGTGAAGAAAATCTTGGCGTGAGCGTAATCCGGCGTGATCTCCACATCGGTCAGGGTAATGAAACCGACGCGGGGATCCTTCACTTCAAGCCGGATCAACTCGGCCAGTTCGCGGCGGATTTGCTCCACCACGCGCTGGCTGCGGGAATACTCCTTGGGCATGGCTTACAGAGTCCGCGCGACTTCCTGGATTTCGAACACTTCGAGCTGGTCGCCTTCCTGGAGATCGTTGAAATTACGGACCTGCAAACCGCATTCGTAGCCGAATTTGACTTCCTTGACGTCGTCCTTGAAGCGCTTGAGCGATTCGAGTTCGCCGGCATGGATGACCACGTGGTTACGCAGCACACGGACCTGGGCATTGCGCTTGACGATACCTTCGAGCACATAACAGCCCGCAATCGTGCCGACCTTGGAAATGGTGAAGACCTGACGGACTTCGACCAGACCCAGAATCTGCTCGCGCTTCTCGGGAGCCAGCATGCCGGACAGCGCACTCTTCACCTCATCCACGGCATCGTAGATGATGTTGTAGTAGCGCAGATCCACGCCGAAGGTTTCGGCCAGCTTACGGGCGTTAGCATCGGCACGGATGTTGAAGCCGATGATGACCGCACCGGAGGCCTGAGCCAGGTTGACATCGGACTCGCTGATCGCTCCGACGCCGCCGTGGATGACCTGCACCCGGACTTCGTCGTTGGACAGCTTGACCAGCGAATGGGCCAATGCTTCCTGGGAGCCCTGCACGTCGGCCTTGATGATCAGCGGCAGGGTCTTCACTTCGCCCTCGCTCATCTGCTCGAACATGCTTTCAAGCTTGGCAGCCTGCTGCTTGGCGAGCTTGACGTCACGGAACTTGCCTTGACGGAACAGCGCGATTTCACGCGCCTTGCGCTCGTCGGCCAGCGCCACGACTTCGTCGCCGGCGCCCGGCACTTCGGACAGACCGAGGATCTCGACCGGAATCGAAGGACCCGCCTCTTCGATCGGCTTGCCGTTCTCGTCGAGCATGGCCCGAACGCGACCGAAAGTCGCACCGGCCAGCAACACGTCGCCACGGCGGAGCGTGCCGGACTGAACCAACAGGGTTGCCACCGGACCGCGCCCCTTGTCGAGACGGGCTTCGATGATCAGCCCCTTGGCCATGCTGTCGCGCGGCGCTTTCAATTCCAGCACTTCGGCCTGCAGCAGGATACCTTCGAGAAGCTCGTCGATCCCCTGACCGGTCTTGGCCGACACTTCGATAAACATCACGTCGCCACCGTAGGCTTCGGGAACGACGCCTTCGGCGATCAGTTCCTGACGCACGCGCTCTGGATTCGCACCCGGCTTGTCGATCTTGTTCACCGCCACGATAAGGGGCACATGCGCCGCCTTCGCGTGATGGATGGCTTCCTTGGTCTGAGGCATCACGCCGTCGTCGGCAGCCACCACCAGCACCACCAAATCTGTTGCCTTGGCGCCACGGGCACGCATTGCCGTAAAGGCCTCGTGACCCGGCGTATCAAGGAAGGTGACCATGCCGCGGTCAGTTTCCACGTGGTAGGCACCGATATGCTGGGTAATGCCGCCCGCTTCGCCGGCCGCAACCTTGGCACGCCGGATGTAGTCCAACAGCGACGTTTTACCGTGATCGACGTGACCCATGACGGTAACGACCGGGGCGCGCGATTCCAGCAGGATGTCCTTGTGCTCGGCATTTTCCTCCAGGAAGGCATCCGGATCGTCCAGCTTGGCAGCCAGCGCCTTATGACCCATTTCCTCGACGATGATCATCGCCGTATCCTGGTCCAGCACCTGATTGATGGTGACCATGATGCCCATCTTCATCAACGCCTTGATGACTTCTGTGGCCTTCACCGACATCTTGTGGGCAAGATCGGCAACCGTGATGGTTTCCGGCACATGCACTTCACGCACGATAGGCTCAGTCGGCGCAACAAAGGAGGTCGTATCCTGGTGACGACCGCTGTTGCGACCACCGCTGCGACCGCCGCCACGCCATCCACCGGCTCCGCCCGTCGTATCGCCCCGAGTCTTGATTCCGCCGCGGCGCTTGGCATCGGCCGGCGCTTCCTTGCCAACGACCTTCTTGGCATCCTTGCGGACACTCTTTTCTTCGGTTTTGGCAGGCTTGTGCAGCGTTCCCGTCTTGGGCGCAGCCTCGCCTTCGACCTTGGCCTTCTCGGCCGCGGCCAGACGTTGTTTTTCTTCCTCGACGCGCTGCTGAATAGCTGCACGGGCACGCGCCTCACGCTCCTGCTTTTCCTTCAGATCTGCAGCCTGACGGGCTGCGAGTTCGGAGTGGCGCTGCGCCTCCCGCTCGCGGGACGCCTTTTCTTCGGCGCTCAGGATCGACCCGGCGACAACCCGGCGCACAGGCCCGGCCTTGGGCGCAGCGGCCTTCGGCTCGGTCTTGGGCGCAGAAGCCACAACCGCCGGTTCGACGACCGGCTCGGCCTTGGGCGCCTTGGCAGGCACAACCGGCTCGGGCTCTTCGACCACGACGACAGGCTCCGGAACGGGCTCCGGAAGAGGAGCGGGAGCGGGCTCCGGTTCGGGCACGACTTCTACAACCGGCTCCACTACCGGAGCGGCAACCACCGGCTCCGGCTGAGCCGGCTCGACAGCGACTTCAACGACGGGCTCCACTACGACCACCGATTCCATCTCGACAGCGCCGACCGGCTCCACGAGTTCGGCCGCGGCACTGACCGCACCATCGGAACCGGGCGTTTCGTCACGCTTGACGAAAGTGCGCTTCTTGCGGACCTCGACCTGCACCGTGCGGGGGCGCCCAGTGGAGTCCATTGCACGGATCTCACTGGTTTGTTTACGCGTCAATGTAATTTTGGACTTGCCTGCCATATCGCCATGGGCACGCCGCAGAAAATCGAGAAGCCGCGCTTTGTCCTGCTCGGAGAGCAGATCGGTTTCCAGGGTCTTGTCAACGCCAGCCTTCTGCAACTGTTCGAGCAACGCGGAGGCCGGCATTTTAAGCTCGCCGGCAAATTGTGTAACGGTTGTCTGTCCCATCTTGAACCTCCGGGTATTACTCGAACCAGTGCGCGCGCGCCTTGGTGATCAGATTCTTGGCCCGCTCTTCGTCCAGCCCCGACATTTCCATCAGTTCATCAACTGCAAGATCAGCCAGCTCGTCGCGGGTATGCACACCGCCCTGCGCCAATTTGGCCGCCAGGGGTTTGTCCATGCCTTCGAGGCCAAGCATGTCCTCGGCGACGGATTCCAGTTGCTCTTCGGTGACGATGGCTTCGGTTAGGAGCACGTTGCGGGCGCGGTTGCGCAGCTCGTTCACCGTATCTTCGTCGAAGGATTCGATTTCCAGCATTTCAGCCAGCGGCACATAGGCGATTTCCTCCAGCGACGAGAAACCCTCGTCGATCAGGATATCTGCCACTTCTTCATCCACATCCAGCTTGGCAATGAACAGCTGGCGGACCGAACTGTGCTCAGCCTCGGACTTGCGCTCCGATTCGGCTTCGGTCATCAGATTGATGGTCCAGCCGGTCAGCTCGGAAGCGAGTTTCACGTTCTGGCCATTGCGACCAATGGCAATCGCCAGGTTGTTTTCGTCGACCACGACATCCATCGCGTGGGCTTCCTCATCGACAACGATGGAGGAAACCTCGGCCGGCTGCAGCGCACCGATCACGAACTGGGCCGGTTCGGGCGACCACAGCACGATGTCGATGTTCTCGCCGCCGATTTCATTGCGCACTGCGGTAACGCGGGAGCCGCGCAAACCGACGCAGGTGCCGATCGGATCGATGCGCGGATCGTTCGACTTGACGCCGATCTTGGCACGCAGGCCGGGATCGCGGGCACAGGCCTTGATTTCGAGAAGACCGTCGTCGATCTCGGGCACTTCGAGTTCGAACAGGCGCATCACAAACTCGGGCGCGGTACGCGAAAGGATCAGCTGCGGACCGCGGGCACCGCGATCGATGCGCAGCAAGTAGGCCTTGACCCGATCGCCGACGCGCAGGTTTTCCTTCGGAATCATCTGATCGCGGGGCAGCACGGCTTCGAGGCGCCCTACTTCGATGATCGCGTTGCCACGCTCCATGCGCTTGATGCTGCCGGAGATGATG